>CAWBMS010000009.1:0-215202 GCA_963790045.1 Ignavibacteriota bacterium
TGGAGAAAAAACCGCTAAATAATTTTTTAGACCGATTTAACATTTTTACCCTTTCGTACGTCAAAAACATGTAGTATCTTAAATTAAAAAAAAGGAACCGATATGAAGAAACTTTCTGTTATGATGATGATTCTCGGATGCACGCTCATGTTCTGCAGCATCGCACAGGCACAGCGTATGCGAATGTCGCCTGAAGACCAAGCAAAAGCGTTAAAAGACAGCTTGGGCTTAACGGATGAGCAAACGACAAAAGTCACAACGATTTTAAAAGACGCGCGTGAAGAAATGACCACACTGATGTCGCAAAATAATGGCGATCGTGATGCCATGCGGGATTCGATGCAAGTAATTCAAAAGAAATCCGATGCGCAGATCAAAACCGTGTTGACAGCGAAACAATCAAAAAAATATGATGCGTTAGTCAATGCCCGTCGTGCACGAATGCAACAAATGCGAGCGCAACCGCAGCAATAAATATTTTCATCGCGAGTGGCACCGTCTTGGTGGATAGCTGTCGATGCCAACACGCCTCTTGCATCGCCAGTAATGGATATAACTCCGCGATGCCACTTTGCGATGATTTTATTTTTATTCTCCTTTCTGTAGTAGTGTAGGGCGTTTAACCGCTCACCCCTTTTTCCTTGTTCCATAATTTTTCACGAAACTTTTATTTCCCTTGCGTCTGAAATTTTTTTCATATATATTTCGTTAGTTGACGAAATGAAGGAGTAACTATGAAACGTGAATATGTGAATGTGTTTAAAGCATTGAGCGATCCGAATCGAATTCGCATCATAAAGATGCTCGGCGAGCGGGAGTTGTGTATGTGCGAAATTAGAGAAATCCTCGGCCTCTCGAACTCGACGGTATCGAAGCATCTGTCAATTCTCAGGGATGCCAAACTTCTTCTGGATTCAAAAGAGGGGAAGTGGGTGAATTTTCAGTTAAACAACAAAGCAGAACAGAAATTTGTCCGATCGCTTATTGCCCTCATACAATGTTCTTTTGAGGATGATGAGGCGGTTCAAAAAGATAGAAAGAAACTTGATCATGTCAACCGTATAAAAATATGTAAAATGTAATCTATGAAAGGGAAGAAAATGATTGTCAAAATATTAGGTTCAGGCTGCGCCAATTGCCAAGCATTGCATAAGCGAGCCGAAGAAGCAATGAAAGATCTAAACATCGAAGGGATGATCGAAAAAGTAACTGACTTCCAACAAATTGCGACGTACGGCATCATGCGTACGCCTGGATTGGTGATCGATGAAAAGGTTGCTATTTCCGGATCTGTGCCGACAGTAGAAAAAATAAAAGAGCTTCTTCTGGCTTATCAGGGGGCATAATGAAGAAATGGTTTGAACAATACCCGCTCGGCATGATTGCAATTCTGCTTCCTCTTTGGGTTTTGCTCTATATGTCGTTGCAATCTATCACCGATTCGTTTGTTCTGGCCACAGGACTGGCGCAAGGGACTCACCTCACCGAAGCATTCCGGTTTTTTGTGTTTGAAGTGCCCAAAGTGCTGCTTCTGCTTACACTCATCGTTTTTGCGGTTGGAATCATACGGAGCTATTTCTCTCCTGAACGAACGCGGAAGATACTTGGTGGCAAAAAGCTGTTTGTCGGTAACGTGTTGGCAAGTCTGCTTGGTGTAGTTACTCCGTTCTGTTCTTGTTCTGCAATTCCATTGTTTCTTGGATTTGTAGAGAGCGGTATTCCGCTTGGAGTCACATTTTCATTCCTGATTGCTGCGCCAATGATAAACGAAGTTGCGCTTGTTTTGCTCTTCGGTCTGTTCGGATGGAAGACGGCACTTTTGTATATGTCAACCGGATTGATCATTGCAATGGTTTCTGGATACATTATCGGCATTCTTAAGTTGGAACGCTTTGTTGAACCATGGGTCAATGAAGTGAAAGCCGGGCACTCGGAGATGCAAGAAGAAAAGCTCCCTTTCAAGCAAAGAATTTCTGCCGGTGTTGATGCTGTAGTTGAAATTGTGTCAAAGGTCTGGATTTATATTATCATCGGAATAGCGGTCGGTGCTGGAATTCATGGATACGTTCCGGAAAACTTTATGGCGAGCATCATGGGGAAGAGCGCATGGTGGTCGGTCCCCATTGCTGTGCTGATCGGTGTTCCCATGTATTCAAATGCAGCAGGGATTATTCCTATTGTGCAAGCTCTGCTTGAAAAAGGTGCTTCACTTGGAACGGTGCTTGCATTTATGATGGCAGTCATTGGTCTGTCACTTCCTGAAACAATCATTTTGAAAAAAGTCTTAAAATTACCACTCATTTTCGCTTTTGTCGGCATTGTAGCAGTTGGTATTATCATAGTCGGCTATATATTCAACTTCGTGTATTAATGAGGACAATATGAAAGTACAGATTCTTGGTTCCGGTTGTGCTAAATGTAAAACACTTGAAGAACGCGTCAGGCAATTGGTCGCAAAACATCAATTACCCGTTGAAGTTGAAAAAGTAACCGATCTCCAGGAAATGGTGAAGTACGGAATTATGATGACACCCGGTTTGGTTGTTGATGGTGTCTTGAAAAGTGTTGGATCGATCCCTAAAGACAACCAACTTCTTGAATGGATGAAAGGATAAAAGGTATGAAGAAACAGATTATTGTAACGCTCCTACTCAGCATCATGGTTTGCACATATACAAATGCTCAGTCGAAGAAATCCTCAAAGCGGGCGAGGCCGGTAACAGCTATAAAGGATTCAAGTAAAATTATTTCCCAATCCACCATCACATTCGTTGAGCTTGGCTCAGTCAATTGCATTCCTTGCAAAGCCATGCAAAAGGTGATGAAGTCCGTTGAAGAGAAATACGTCAGTCAGTTGAAGATTGTTTTCTATGATGTCTGGAAACAAGAACAAGCACATTATGCGCAGGATTACAATATCCGATTGATACCAACGCAAGTCTTTCTTGATGCAAACGGCAAAGAGCTTATGCGCCACGAAGGATATTTTCCGGAAAAAGAGATCGATAGCTTTCTGCAATCGAAAGGTTTGAAACCTCATTCCAACGATAAAGGATAATCCATGGAATCTCTTTTCACATCGCTAACAGAAGCTCTCTATGGCAGTTATTCGCTTGCACTGCTTGCCTCTTTTATCTGGGGCATCCTTAGCATCCTTCTTAGCCCTTGCCATCTTTCCAGCATCCCGCTCATTATCGGATTTCTTACCGCGCAAGGTGAAAAGAAAACTTCACGCGGCTTTCTTCTTGCGTTCATTTTTGCCGTTGGAATATTTTTCACAATTATCGTCATCGGCATTATCACAGCGGCTTTAGGAAGAATCATGGGCGATGTCGGTCCGTATGGAAAATATGCTATCGTGATTGTCTTCATCATCGTCGGGTTATATCTGATGGATATTCTTCGCCTGCCGGATACCGGATTGAAATTACGACCTTTCGGCATAAACAATGTTTTCTTTTCGGCATTCAGTTTAGGATTGATTTTCGGAATTGCTCTAGGGCCATGCACATTTGCATTTATGGCGCCGGTTCTCGGTGTTGTATTCCAATTATCCAATACCCATGTATTTTTAGCGGGTTTGCTTCTGCTTTCGTTTGGACTCGGACATTGTATCGTCATTGTCGTGGCAGGCGGTCTTGCTTCTCGTGTTCAATCATATCTTGATTGGACAAGCCGAACTCAAGCAGTGGTCTGGATAAAACGCGTTGCTGGATTTTTCGTTATTCTCGGTGGCGTTTATACTCTTTATATATCATAAAATGAAAAGGGATACACAATGACTACTCACTCAATCGGTTTTATTGGCGGTGGAAGAATTGTAAAGATTATGTTGCTGGGATGGAAACGAGCGAATGTAACTCCCGCTCACATCGTTGTAACAGATACAAACACAGATATTCTTGAGAACCTTAAAAAAGGATTTCCAGAAATTAACACGGTTATGAACAATTCATCGTTGGCCGCCGAAAGCGACGTCGTTTTCCTTGGACTTCATCCTCCCATGATCGGCGGAATTTTGCAAGAAATTAAATCGGCTGTCAAACCGTCAACCATTGTGGTGTCGCTGGCACCGAAAATATCTATCACAAAACTCTCCGGGGAATTAGGAGGATTGAAGAACGTTGCCCGCATTATTCCAAATGCGCCTTCCATCATAAACGAAGGATACAATCCCGTTGCGTTCTCGCCGGAAATAAGTACGGAAGCAAAACAGGCAGTGTTAGAACTCTTCCGTCCTCTTGGAGAAATTCCTGAGGTGGCGGAAGATTTGCTCGAAGCATATGCCCTGTTCACCGCTATGGGGCCGACGTATTTCTGGTTCCAACTCTATGAGATGCAGAAACTTATCGAATCTTTCGGTATATCGCCGAATGCTATAAAAGACGGCCTGCCGAAAATGCTGAGCGGTGTTGTGAAGATGATGTATGAATCCGGATTAACACCGGCTGAAGTGATGAATTTGATTCCAGTAAAACCATTGGCAGAAGAAGAAACCATCATCAAAGGATTTTATCAAAACAGGTTGACATCTCTTTATAATAAATTAAAAAGTTGAACATAATTTTTAACATAACTATTGAATAGAGGTCTTTACTGTGGCATGTTCAGAACAAAATTACAATACAGGTAATTCTCAAGAATTATTTCCGATTCGTGAAAAAAAGTCGGGAAACACATGCGGATGCCAGAGCAATAAAAATGAAGCAACGCTTCCATCGACTAAAAGACATTTTATTATAGGCAGCGCTTTTACAACAGCGGGAATGATTCCGCAAATCTCCACCCAACTTAAATGGAAGGATTATCTTGGAGCTTTCAAAGTTCGCTGGGGCATCAACAGAAATCATTATCGCGTTGAACCGGACGTATATGCTGTCGGCACACCAAACGAGCGTTCGGATGTCTTCGTTACAGCCAATTATAAGCTCACATTCGATTTAGTACCGGAAGAACTTAAATGGAATGAATGCCTGGCTTCTCGTGTTGGATACGAAAGGTGTGAATGTCTGGTGTGCAGCAGGCAAAGGAACCTTTGGTACAAAGGAGCTTGTAAAACGAATCCAGCTTACATCATTAGAGAAAATTGTTCTCCATCGCCGGATGATTCTGCCGCAGCTTGGCGCAACAGGCGTTGCTGCGCATCTTGTTAAAGAAGCATCCGGGTTTACGGTTATTTACGGACCAGTACGGGCAACGGATATTCAGGCATTCGTGCAAGCAGGATACAAAGCGACAAAAGCAATGCGCCGAGTGAATTTTGATTGGTACGATCGCCTGAAACTCATTCCGAACGATCTTGGATATAATCTGCGCTATTTTGCAATAGCGTTTTTTATTTTCTTTATGCTCGCGGGAATTAACACGGATGGGTTTTCTCTCCGTCAAGCTATTTCCAAATTTCTGTCGATCACACAAATTATTGCAGCAGGATACGTGGCAGGGATCGTTCTTACGCCACTATTGCTTCCCTACATTCCTTTCCGCAGTTTTTCGTATAAAGGATTTATTGTGGGGGCAATCGTTTCGGTGCCATTCCTTTTAACAGGGGCTTTCGGAAGCACTCTTATAGCAAATATCAGCGGAGTATTTTTCGCTTCCGCCTTTTCTTCCTTTCTGGCTATGAATTTCACCGGCGCATCAACTTTCACTTCGCTTGCTGGCGTGAAGAAAGAAATGAAAGCCGCGGTACCAATGCAGATTGCAACAGGAACGATTGCAGCTGTCCTATCCATCCTCAATAATTTTATTCATTGAAGGCGCTTTATGAAACAGCTAAAATATTTTTCTGAAACAATCACACTCCAACTGATTCAGGAGAAGTGTAACAATTGCGGAATGTGCGTGAAAGTATGTCCGCATGAAGTGTTCGAGATGATCGATAAAAAACTGCACATTACAGGACGTGACTTTTGCATGGAATGCGGCGCGTGCAAAAGAAATTGCCCGCAAGGAGCAATCCAGATGGATGTGGGCGACGGATGTGGATGTGCAGCGGGAATTATTCAGGGCGCCTTTAAAGGTACCGTGCCAACCTGCGGCGGACCAGACAATGAAACGTGCTGTAATTAATAGGAATGAAAAAAATTCTCTAAGGAACTAACCCATGCCCGATCATGATCATACAATAGAACACCACTATTCCACTCAAGTTAAAGAACAGCAGAAGCGAGAGAAAGGCCTCGGTATATCTATTGCTCTTAACGCCATTATTTTCATTGTTGAACTTGCTGGCGGTATTCTAACAAACAGTCTTGCGCTTATTTCCGATTCGCTGCATAATCTCAGCGACTTTTTTGCATTGATCTTGAGTTATATGGCTTCAAAAGTCATTCAATGGAAATCGAGCTCCGAAAAATCTTACGGCTACGTGCGCGTTGAAATCTTCGTTGCGTTTATCAACTCCATGGCGCTCGTGCTGATCGGATTATATGTGATCTATAAAGGCGTTCTGCGGTTTGCTCATCCTGAGCCGGTTGCCGGCGGCTGGATGCTCATCATTGCCGTTGTCGGTTTTGTTGCGAACCTGGCAGCGACGCTGCTGTTAAAGCCGCACGCACATCACGATCTGAACATGAAAAGCGCGTACCTGCATTTGCTGACGGACGCTTTGGAATCACTCGCTGTGATGGTAGTTGCAGGAATCATTGCATGGAAAGATTGGCGCGTGCTTGATTCACTCGTTTCGATTGCCATTGGGCTGTTTATCATCAAGAGTGCATGGAGTATCATTGCCGAAACCGTGCACATTCTAACCGAAGGAACCCCGAAGGGTATCGATCTTCAAAAAGTTGCAGCGTTTATCCAGTCATTCCCCGGCGTAGAAAGTGTTCATCATTTACATATATGGGGATTGTCTTCCAGAGTGCGAGCATTAAGCGCACACATTGTTGTGCATGATCAATTGATCAGCGACGGCAATAAAATTAGTTTGCAGTTGGAACAGGAATTAGAACATCGCTTTGGCATTAATCATCCCACGTTCCAATTTGAATGTTCTGCATGTAAAAACGAAGGTGTGCTGGTTGATATCGACCATAAAGGATCCTTGTAACGAACGATACTACATGAAAAATTCATCCCATCATTCACATTGAATAAACATTTATGACTTCTCTTACAAAACAACTTTCTTTTCTGGACCGCTTTTTAACGCTCTGGATATTGCTTGCCATGCTGCTCGGAGTTTGTTCAGGATATTTCTTTCCCGGCATTGTAAACTTCTGGAATTCCTTTCAATCCGGCACAACCAACATTCCCATTGCCATCGGTTTGATTTTGATGATGTATCCGCCATTGGCAAAGGTGAAGTATGAAGAGCTTGGCGACGTGTTTAAAAACACGAAAGTGCTTGTTCTTTCCCTCATACAAAACTGGCTTGTCGGACCGGTGCTGATGTTTATTCTCGCCGTTATTTTTCTCCGCGGCTATCCGGAATATATGGCGGGACTCATTATGATCGGGCTTGCTCGCTGTATTGCCATGGTCATTGTGTGGAATGAACTTGCAAAGGGCGATACCGAATATGCAGCAGGATTGGTTGCTTTCAATTCAATTTTCCAAGTGCTGTTCTTTTCTGTGTACGCATACGTCTTCCTCACGGTCTTTCCGTCGTGGCTGGGCTTAAAAACATTTGCCGTCAATATCACCATCGGACAAATCGCAAAAAGCGTGTTTATCTATCTCGGCATACCGTTTCTTGCAGGCATCATCACGCGGTTTGTTCTTCTTAAAATTAAAGACAAGCAATGGTACGAGCAGAAGTTCATTCCAAAAATATCGCCAATAACATTGATTGCACTTCTCTTCACCATCGTCGTCATGTTTTCTTTGAAGGGTGAATACATTGTTAGAATTCCATTAGATGTTCTTCGCATCGCGCTTCCGCTTGTCGTGTATTTCGTGATTATGTTTTTCATTTCGTTTTATCTTGCAAAGAAAGCCGGAGCCGACTATGCAAAATCTGCAACGCTTTCATTCACTGCTGCAAGTAATAACTTTGAATTGGCGATAGCAGTCTCAATCGCAGTATTCGGGATCAATTCCGGCGTTGCGTTTGCAGCTGTGATCGGTCCGTTAGTCGAAGTGCCGGTTCTCATCAGTTTGGTAAATGTTTCACTTTGGATTGAAAAGACATATTTTATAAAACGTTATAAGACGAACCTACTCTAAGTAACATTTGTATACTTCATTAGTTTCGTAGTAAATCATTTCCAACGGAAAATGCATCACCAAGTCTGTTGCCGATATTGTAATATGCCATACTGCCGAATGAACCCCACAGCATTGGCTGTACCTTTTCGATGTCGGGAAGTTGGTTTGGAGCTAGAACATCACTATCAGCAACTATTCCGACAATTTCTCCAATGAACATTGTATGCGAGCCAAGATCGAGCTGTTTGATCAGTTTGCATTCAAGAGTATAAGGAAATTCTTTTACGATGGGAGCATTGACCAGTTTGCTTTTTTCTGGAGTGAGGCGAGTCTCTTTAAATTTGTCGCACTTTCTTCCCGACACCATGCCGACAAAGTCAGCTTCCTTGAGAAATTTTTCAGAAGGAATATTTACTGTGAATGCTTCTGTCTGTTTGATGTTGTGATAACTCAGTGTCGCCTCCCTTAGAGACACACTTATACAAGGCGGTTTGCTCGATGCAATTCCTCCCCATGCTGCATTCATAATATTAGGCCTGCCATCGGAGCAGTATGTTCCAATGATGAGCACGGGAGAGGGAAATAATATTGGTTGTGCTGGAAGAAAAACTTTCATATTTATTTTCTTCCCACGACAACTTCAGCAGGAAATATATTTTTAACGTACTCACGCTGCACGTCCCGAAAACCGGCTTGTCTTGTATGCTCAGCCATCAAAACTGGACGGCATCCGCCATAAAGGTACGGAACTAACCGAACCGGAGTTGCTTGATATACTTTCTCATAGAATGTCATCCCATTCTTATCTTTACTCATATTTACTAAAACCAACCGTCCGCTATTTTTGAGCACCCGCCAGAATTCTTTTAAGATGATAGGCATATCATCAAATGGGATCAAGTCCAGACATGAAATTATTGAAAACTACATCAAAGGAATTATCCTTAAAAGGAAGTGAACGTGCATCATTTTGATGCAGATCGATGTTTGTAAAGCCCGCTTTTGCCGCTGCGTGTCTGGTCTTTTCCAGCATCCTGTATGATAAATCCACACCGGTGACGACATTACTTTTATCTACTCGCTTCAATATCTCCAGAAACGCTGCACCCGTTCCCACAGCTACCTCGAGCACTTTTTCTTTCGGCTGGATGGCCGCCAGTTCCAATCCTCGCAACCGCGGCTTTCTCTCTGCCGGAGCAGCGGTAAATTTATAGAGCCAGCTCCACATATCGAACGCATTCTGAATGACCTTTGTATCATTGACCGGAACCTCGATCATGCATTTATTCTCATCTTTATCCATTTTGTGTTCTCCTTGTTATATGTTTACACACATCGACATATATAGTTTTAAAAAAGTTAACAACAATTTCGAAGGCTTTTAAGTATAGCCTCTAACACATTTATGACAGAATCTTTATTCAATGAATAGTATATCTCCTTTCCTTCTTTCCGTGAATTCAAATATTTTGCTCTCCGCATGAGATTTAAATGATGTGAAATGGTCGGCCGACTTAGCTTAAAATTATTGGCAATCTCTGTTACACCGATCTCTTTTTTTGCCGAAAAGAGCATAATGATATCCTGCCGCGTTTTATCCGATAGGACATGAAATAAATCCGAACACTCCTCAGGATGTTCGCAATAATATGTCAATGATTTTATATGTTTAATCATATCAACATGATAGTGAAACGAAAAATTAATGTCAAGTCTTCTGTAAATATTTGTTGATATCACTGAAAAACCTGAGCAGAATTATTCCCTTGACAAGTCAATATTTATTCATTATGACCTCCGCAATCGCGCACTTCAGAGCGACGCGCCTGCAAGATCAACAAAAACGATCATCGTAGATAATCAACGCTATATAGGGATACCGGTTTCTAATGCGTTGAGATTGAAAAAAGTAAATGATAAATTAAATTTGGTATTGATGAAAGGACATGTCCATCAAAGGATATGGATAAACCGAGATATGCTCCGTGTGGTGAAAGATTTTTTGTCGGTATAAACAATGAATTTTGCTGATGAATGTCTCGCTCTGACCTACTCAAATTAAAGCTTTGCATATGAACGAAGTCTAAAAGGATTATAATGAATCAGCCCATTCAAGAAATTATCAAACAGCGGTATTCCTGCCGTTCGTATCTTTCTGAGCCGATCCAAGAAACGCACCAGCAAGCACTGAAGAAATTCATACAGACACTGCAAACCGGACCTTTCGGATCGCATGCACGTTTTGAGCTTGTTGCCGCAACAAACGAAGATCGACAATTACTGAAAGGGCTCGGCACTTACGGATATATCAAGAATCCAACGGGATTTATTATCGGTGCGCTTGAACAAGGGCCAAAGAACCTGGAAGATTACGGATATCTTTTCGAACATGCGGTTATCGCTGCAACCGATATTGGTTTAGGAACGTGCTGGCTTGGCGGTACGTTCACCAAAAGCAATTTTGCAAAGAAAATATTTTTGCGAGATACGGAAGTAATTCCCGCTGTTATGGCATTGGGATACAGCGCAGATTATAAATACAATGAAGAACGGGTTCAGAAACATTTAAGTGATCATCGTCGCCTATCGATGGGAAAATTATTTTTTGAAGATTCATTCAGCACTCCATTGACAAAAGAAAAAGCCGGTGCATATATGCAACCGCTGGAAATGGTTCGTCGTGCTCCTTCTGCATCCAATAAACAGCCGTGGCGTATCGTTCGAATCACCGACCGATGGCATTTTTATCTCCAGCGAACAAAAGGATATGGAAAGGGAACATTGATGTATCGCATTCTCCGTCTCGCCGATCTGCAGCGAGTCGATATGGGCATTGCAATGTGCCATTTTTGAACTCACGGCCCGTTCACTCAATTTGTCCGGCCGCTGGGTGATTGATGAACCGATACTTCAAAAACCGGACGACATGGAATACACCGTGAGTTGGATTGCCGCTGACAATTAAGTACTTCAATTAATTTTTTATTCTTTTTTAAGGAGAAAAACAATATGAACCATGTTACAAGTGCAAAGGAATTATTCGAATCCGGATTCAACTGCGCACAGGCGGTCTTTGTACCATACGCGGAAGAGTTCGGGCTTAACAAAGAACCGGCGTTGAAACTTTCCTGTGGATTCGGCGGCGGCATGGCACATCAACAAAAAACATGTGGAGCAGTAACGGGAGCTTATATGGTCATCGGCCTGAAAAATGGAAAATATCTGAAGGAAGACGATCCCGCACGGGAGAAAACTTATGCGCTCGTCAATGAATTCACACAACGGTTTATGCAGCATCATGGAACAACCGAATGCCGTGATTTGCTGCAATGCGATCTCAACACGGAAGAAGGAAGGCGGTACCACAAAGAACACCAGCTGAGAACGACGGTGTGTACGAAATGCGTCGAAGAAGCCATCGTATTGCTCGATGAACTTTTAATGAAATAAGGAAGGAACTCTAAATGCGTATTCTTGTTCTCTGCACCGGCAATTCCTGCCGCAGCCAGATGGCGGAAGGAATTCTCAAAAAATTCAAACCGGAATGGGAAGTGTTCTCTGCAGGAACACTTCCCGCTTCCGCCGTTTCGCGCAGGGCGATTCGTGCGATGCAAGAAATTGGCATCGACATTTCTCAGAACACGCCGAAAAGTGTCGATCTGTTTCTTACACAATCATTCGATTATGTTCTCACCGTGTGTGACCATGCAAATGAAACATGCCCGGTGTTCGCCGGCAAGGTGAAGAACAGAATTCATATCGGCTTTCCCGATCCAACTAAAATCGACGGTGAGCCGGATGAAGTGTTTCAAGAATTCCGCCGCGTGCGTGATGATATGAAGGAACAATTGCAAGAATATTTTCAGTCCATCATATAACGACAAACAGGTGATGCACGGCACTGCTTGTTTCTTGCTTCTCACTAATAAAACCCGTAATTATACAATTGAAGGTTGATCGAATTCGGACGAAAGCTCATGGCGTAGGGTTTCCATCCTGATTTCGTTTCCGAGACATACAACATCAACACCTCATTATATGATAATCATTATCGCAGATGCAGAGATGCATCAGAAAACTTAATGGACTCGGTCCAACTATGAAAGTGTGAACAGATTATGAAAAACGTATTGTTTTTGCTAATCCTCTCCATCATTCTCACGGGTTGTAAAAAAAACAGCGTGGACCCAAACAATAACCCGGGGAACAACAACAATTCCAATCAAAACTCAAACAATAACGCCGGAATAATTATTAAAGGGACAATTTCTGCAAGTAATTTATCCAAACGTTCCTTATCGAAATCTACCGGTTCATTATCATTATCCGATGCAAAAAAAGTGCTGGTATTCAACGGGAACAGTTATAATCTCTTCGATATCGTAAACGGTTCGTTTTCGGCCAATGCCCAAATGGGAACCGCTACTGCATTGGCGTTCTTAGATACCAATAATAATTATATCGGGAATCTTTGCATCGGCGGTTTGAATGTTTTACCCCTTGTCAGCTTAAAGGATGGTGAGAACACGACGATCGACCTGTCCACACTTACCATGAGCGGCAATAATGTTGCTGCCGCTCATAACCCGCTTGGTGATGAAATCGGCGTCACGAATGCAGAGATCAATAGCTTAAAAGAAGTGAGCGGGTATTATGAATCATTAGCCAAAAACATCGATGCCGATAATGATGGAATCCCCGACGTCTTAACCAATACACAAATAACTATAAATACCATCTTTGCGATCTCAGTCGGGACATGGGGACGCAACAATACTCCTGCTTTATGGACAGACACCACAAATTATTATTTTAACTACACGTTAAGCTTTGCCGGCGGTACGGGATTAACCTTTAGCAACGGCAATGTTTCATTATCAGGCCCTGGTAGGATATCCCTATACCGATATAGCATTACACGGCTCAATGATCAATCCATCCAGCAACACGGGATTTTTAGCTACGTTCAAACGAGAAGTTGCCGCTCCCATGGGCGCCCCATGGGGATCAACGTTTCTTCCGTTTAAAAAAGGAACATATACGTTAACGCTTGATGGCAGCCGGTCGTACACGTTGAATTATTCCAATTTGAATATGAAATACAATTTGGTTTTTGTTATTCCCACGGCGCACACCGACAGCACAGGAAAATTAACTTCTCTCACATTTGAATATAAACTTCCGAATGGTACGCCTGTCAATCCAGCAAATCTGCTGACAGATGTTATGATACAGCTTTTCGACATAAACCATACTGTCATCTTCGGCAACTATCAGGATCGATTAACCAGCCAAACAAGCTTTACCAGTTACACCTTCAAAACACCGTTAGATATATCGACACTCTGGCAGATGGATGTATGGTATGACGATATCTTAGGCAATCAGTATGATATAATATGGCATTAGTATTTTCACAAAGAATATTTTTCAATTACCCGATAACGTTATGTATCAACAATTAAACACGTCAAGGATTATCATGAATAATTTTCTAAAAACGACGTGGAAGAACGGAATGTATTTTTTATTTGCGTTGTTTCTGACGACGGGATTACTATCTGCGAAATGTGCATCGCAGGAAAAACAAAAAACTTCTTTTGAACGCGATTCCATTATTGCTGCCGGATGGGAAATTATGGGCAGTCAAAAATATTGTGCACTCGTGACGATCGATTCACTCGGAACTCCCCACATCTGCACCATTAATCCCTTTCCGCCAGAAGATGATATGACTGTCTGGATGGCAACGAACAGCCGAAGCGATAAGGCGCAACAGCTGGGAAAAAGAATGTTAAAAAATCATTTAGAACTTAATGTAGTCTTTCATTCGCAATTCACAATAACTTCTGTCGAAGTCGAACGTGCGCCGAGCATATCCTGATCGATTGCCTGCACGGTGAAATTATTTTTACCGGCATTGAGTGGCACTTCTACAATTTTTCCGGAACCGATAAGTGTATTACCGAAACGCCACTCGAATTTAACTTTGCGCGTATCGGGACGGTTTACATTTGGCGCGGTCAAAACAATTGTCGGATTTGCAGGACGCCAGGGAATTTTTTGCGGTTCGCTTTTCGAAACAAATTCCAACGGCTGCCACGCTTGAATGGTGAAACGTTCCTGCGCGAGTACATCTGTGTGCGGCGCCCAGCCGAGCGTGATGAATTGTTGTCCCGCCGTATCGATGCGAATGGTTGATGAAAGTTTTCCATTCACGAAGAATCCGATGTGCGAAACATTTGTGATGGACGAAATGGAAATGTCCGAGCCGAGCAGCCAATCTTTCGGAACTTCGAGCGATTGCAGATTCGGTTTGGGAACGACATATAATTTTTGCTGCAAGGAGTCGATAGAGTTTCTCAATCCGCGTCGGTCATCGGCAACGAGCATGATGGTGTGATTGCCCGCTGTGAAGGAAACAGATTTTCCATCAGTGCGCGCGCCGTCAACAGTCCAGAGAAAATTTAACGTGTCACCATCTTGATCGATTAATTTCCCCGGAAAGAGCGTAATCGCTTCGCCTTCGTACACTGAAGCCGGAAGCGTGAACACAGGTATCGGTTTGGAATTGATGCGAACAGTCGTTGTTTTTGAAACTGATCGTGATGATGTTCCGGAATTATCCGTTACGCGCAACGCAATGGCGTGTGTGCCGGCAACGGTTGTCGGGAATGAAACACTTGCCGTTTTGCCGACAACCTTATCGTCGAACTTCCATTCGTATTCGATAATCGATCCATCGGGATCGGACGATCGCGACGCGTTGAGTATGAGCGAATCGCCGAGCGCGATGGTTGCCGAAATATTCCAGACAATCACCGGCGGCGCATTGATGTGAAGCGTGCGTGTAAATGTTTGCAAGGAATTTTCAACGCCTTCGCCGTCATCCACAATGAGTGAGACTTGATAATCGCCGGGCGTATCGAACGAAAGCGACGCTTCTTCACTCTTCAATTCATTGCCGTCGCTGATTTTCCAGTGGTACGACAAATTTTTATTTTCCGTGCCTGGTTGTTTAATCGGTGTAAGAAGAATTTCTTCGCCGACAGCAGCACGTTCCGGCAGTTTGAACATCGATACCGGATCGGCATTGACTTGATAGTTCACCGTAGAGGAATATGTTGCATTAGCAGTTTCTGTTTGATCATCGACCAATAATGTCATTTGAAAATTGCCGGGTTGTTCTTGCTTCACCGTCACCGAACGTCCGTGCGGATCGCCGAAAATTCCTGCGCCGCTCCATGTAAACTTCAATGCATCGCCATCGCTGTCGAAATCATTCTTCGCGATGAATTTGACCGGCGTATTTCTTGCGATAATACGCGGTGCGCTGATCTCTGCGTACGGCTGCGCATTGACATGAATTATTTTTGTGGCGATGGAAGTTGAAGATGCAGAGCTCGCTGTTCCGTCGTCCACAATGAGACGAATCTGATATGCGCCGGAAATCGATTGAGAAAATCGAAATGACGGCTGTGCACCACGGAATTCATTATTCACGAACCACCGATAACGAAGCTGTTGTTTATCTGCGTCGTGCGATTCACGCGCAGAAAGATTGATCGCGGTGCCGGGCGTGACGACGCCTTCTGCACCGCTGATGACGGCAACCGGTGGCGTATTGATGTGCACTTTGCACTCGCCGGAAAAATATTGAGGGAAATAGGTGCCGTGAGTCGGGACTAAAACTTTGACGACATAATTGCCGGGCTTTGCAAATTGTATCGATACGGGATTGCCGCTCACGATGGTCTTGCCAAAAATCCAGAGCGGTGAAGCGTCCGGCAATTCTCGCTTTGTCGCATCGGCGAGAAGAAGTTGAACGGAGTTCGTTTTATCTCCCGGTTGCTGTACTGTGTTGATGAACGATGTGTGCTGCCGCTCGATGGTGATAGGATCCCATTCCCACATCACCAAAGAATCATTTTTGTTGACGATGACAAATGTATTGAGACGTTTCGATGAGCCGGTGATGATAAGCCCGCACTCATTTGTAATACCGAAGACGTTGGAATTCAAAAAATCATTTGATGTCGTGAGAGAAGATGTTACTCCGAACGAATTGCGTAAGCTGGTTCGTAGAGAAGTTCTTCCTGAAAGGGAAAAAATAAGTTGTTTCTTTGGCGGTGTGTAAAGGCGGAATTGCACTTCTTCGTTGTCGTTCAATCCTGTTAAAGCGATAGGAAGATGAGAGGACGTAATGTTCCATGTTTTTCCAAGCAGGGAAGAATCGCTGCTGTTCACGATATCAAGTTTGAAAGCGTTGATGTCATTGCCATCGGAAGTGCTCACGCGTAAGATCCAATTGCTATGTGCGGCGGTTGGATTCAGCGTAGCAAATTTATACCAGCGATTGTGAAATTTTTGCTCGCTGCCAGTCGTCAATATTTGCAGCGGTTGAGCGTTGCTGCCTGCGTTTGCGGGAAACAATTGAAATGTTGTTTTCGTGTTGCCGACCGATGAGATGAAATCGGCTTTGCCGCCAAGCCCTGCATCGTAAATAACGAGCGCAGCAGGTTGTGAAGAGGAATCGACCGTGATTCGATATTCATATTGATGGAGTGCATCGCCGGAGGTTGTTGCTGGAACATCTTTTCCGGCGATGAACATAAAAACATTTTGTGAATTGGAGATCGAAGCGATCAAGAAAAAAGAGAGCAACAGAAAAAGAAAACGATTCACATTGGACCTATATTCATGGTGAATGAAATTATCAAGATACAACCGTAGTTTTCATTTGCACGAAAACCACGGCGAGTTTTTTACTTTTGGTAACATTTATTAGGATAAGAGCAATCACAGACGAACAAGGCAGGCGTTGTTATGCCCACAAAATCAGCCCTTCGCGGAACGCATTATCCATATCGGCATGTTTGGGCATAACACGAATCGTGTGTCCCATGCGTCCGCTGGATTCCAATTTAATTGTGCCGCGAAATTCAAATGCATTGTCTTTCATTTTACCAGTGTGCTCCATCGGTGCTGTGTGTGGAATTGCAATTTCACCGCCGGCATTGAGAGGGCCGTAATACACATCAACCCGCACATCGTTTGGTTGCAAATCTTCAAGAGAAATCCATGCGCTCACCGTACACGCGTCGCCGACCTTGAATTCATCTTTGTGATCGAATTTAATATCGAACACCTTAGTTTTATTCCAATGTGTGCGTAAATGTTGTTTCCATGCCCGCGAGTTGTTTTGCCCTGGCTAAATTATCCGCGAATAGCGAAGTATATTGTTCCAATGCGGGCACATACATTTCGTCCGTGTATTGCCGTACCATGCGGTTGGTATTGTACTCCGGCCCGATGGCGTGCATCGCCGTTTTCATCTTTGCAATCCACGGACGCGGTAAATCATCTGCCGTGCGATTATAGAAGAGCGGAATGATTTCCTTCTCTAATAAATCGAACAACGCGTTGGATTCGACTTCGTTTTGATATTCTACGTCTTTATATTCTTCGCCTTTGCCAATTGCCCATCCGGTATTGGCGTTACATGCTTCAGCCCACCAGCCGTCCAGCACGCTGACATTCAACGCGCCGTTCAGTGTTGCCTTCATGCCGCTGGTGCCGCTTGCTTCCATCGGACGGAGCGGTGTGTTTAACCAAATATCGACGCCCTGCACAAGATACCGTGCAACGACTAAATCGTAATCTTCCAAAAAGACCATTCGCCGCCGTGCTTCAGAACGACGTGCGAAGTGAATAATTTCCCGGATCAATTCTTTTCCAGGATTATCATGCGGATGTGCTTTGCCGGCAAAAATAAATTGTACAGGATGTTCCTTATTCGTCATCAGTTTAATGAGCCGTTCAGGATTGCGCAAAAGCAAAGTCGAGCGTTTGTATGTTGCAAAGCGGCGAGAAAAACCTATGGTCAACACATCGGGATTGAGAATTTCATCTGCTTGCGCAATTTCAGATGCGGTTTCGCCGCGCGTTTCAAATTGTGCGCGGAGTCGCTTGCGTGCAAATGCGACAAGTCGTTCACGCCGGCGCTCGTGAGTGCGCCATAGTTCTTCATCAGGAACATGATGCACGCGGCTCCAGATGCCGTACTGTTCCGGATCTTCGCGCCAACCTGGTCCAAGATACCGGTCAAATAATCCACTCATATCCGGACTAACCCACGAAGGTGCATGCACGCCGTTGGTAATGTAGGTAATCGGAACATCTTGCAGCGGCAATCCCCGCCAAACGTTTTGCCACATCGTGCGAGATACTTCACCATGCAATTTGCTGACACCGTTGCTGCGTTCCGACATTTTTAGTGCAAGAATGGTCATGCAAAATCGTTCGCCGTCGTTGTCCGGATTTTCTTTACCGAGTCCGAAAAATAATTTTGACGATAATCCAAGCTCGCGATAATATTGCCCGAAATAACGTTCCATCAAATTCGGATCGAAATAATCGTTGCCTGCTGGCACGGGAGTGTGTGTGGTGAACACGGTGCTTGCCATTGTTGCTTCGCGTGCTTCGGAAAAATTCACTTTGTATTCTTGCATCAAATCGCGGCAGCGTTCCAATGTTAAGAACGCCGAATGTCCTTCGTTAATATGACATACCGCGGGCTGCAAGCCGACGGCTTTCAATGCGCGGTAGCCGCCGATGCCGAGTAAAATTTCCTGCTTGATGCGCATTTCGGTATCACCGCCATATAATTGATCGGTAATATCTTGATCTTCATGGTTGTTTTGCGAAATATTGGTGTCGAGCAAGTATAACGAAATGCGCCCAACTTGCACGCGCCAGATTTGTGCAAACACTTTTCGCCCGGGCAAATCGACAAAAACCGTAATCGGGTTGCCGGCAGAATCTTTTTCTAATTGTAACGGCAGCGCATAAAAATCGTTGTCGGGATAGCGTTCTTGCTGCCAACCATCGGCGTTTAGATATTGATGAAAATATCCTTGCTGATACAACAAGCCGGCGCCGACAAGTGGAAGCCCGAGATCGCTTGCAGCTTTCAAATGGTCGCCGGAAAGTACGCCCAAACCACCGGAATAATTTTGCAAGCATTCCGTCAATCCAAATTCTGCGGAGAAATATGCAAAACATGATTGGGTTGCGTTCGGATGCGTTTTGTGAAACCATGACGCGCTCTTGTCCTGATACGCATCGAAGCGGGCAACGGCGCGTTCTAATTGTGCAAGGAACGCACCATCGTTGGCTAATTCATCTAATTTTTCCTGCTTAATTTTTCCCAACATCAGCACGGGATTATGCTGGGTTTCTTCCCACGCATCAAAATCCAACCGCATAAACAGATTCATTAATTCAAAATCCCAAACCCATAATAGATTGTACGCGATGGTCTGAAGCGCTTGAAGCTTTTTAGGAATGGAAGGTGTTACGGTATAAGATAAAATTGGTTTTGTCACAGTATAGTCTCCGCAGTCTTTTTTATTTTTAAATGCCGTTTCGGCACCCAATCTGCCATTTTATTAGTAAATTGTAACGAAGTTTCCGATGAAAAACCACTGGTTGTTCAGTTCTTTGTAGTATTTGTCATTGCTTTCGCTGCATTTTTGTGGTATATTTGCACCGACATTGAATAGTGCCGTCGGATACAATACGGCACTTTTTGTTTATCATATCGAATATATTGAATTGACACACAAATCTCATATTTCCCGCATATTCTTCGCGTTTTTTATATCTTTCGCAATTATTTTCTCATCTCAAATCCATTCCCAGCCGACTGCTTACGCGAACGGTCAGCCGACAATGGACGGTTTGGATGCTGGAGCATATCTTGGGTCCAATACTCGAACAAAAATTGATCTCGCCGGGACATGGTCATTTTCGTTGGATGAAAACCAGTGGACAAACGTTCAGGTTCCTGCTTCCATCGACTATGAAGGAAGAATTGTTTTCCGTAAAAAGTTCACCATCGACAACGCGCTGATCCAATCGTCGTCGTTCAAGTTCGTTGCACTCGGCATCAATTATGAATGCGAAGTGTACATCAATGAACAATTTGTCGGCAAACATGCCGGCGGCTATTCCAACGTTGAATTAGAGGTGCCGCAAGAAATTTTAGAGTCGAACAGCGAGAATGTTATTACGATTATCGTGAACAACGTGCTGAATGGACGCACCACGTTGCCGGTGCGCCAGCAAGTGTGGGGATGGAAAAATTATAACGGCATGCTGCGCGATGTGTTCTTGGTTGCAACGCCGCGGTTGTGGATCGATAAATTGCATGCGCAAACATCGTTGAATGGAAATTTTAGTCAGGGCTCGCTTTCCGTGGATGCTGTTCTGAGTGCGCGCGCGTTTGCAGGGTTTCATCGTGACTCGCGCGCACGCTCGACGAAGCCGAGAAATGTTTCCTACATTCTGGCTGCAGAATTATACGAACGGTTTTCCGATGCATTAGTTTCCCAAATTACTTCGGCACCGATTCCTGTCGAACAGAACAAAGACACGAAAGCACATCTTCAATTGCAAGTCAACGCACCGAAGTTATGGTCGCCGGATTCGCCGGAAATGTATTTACTCAAAACTTCCATCATTGTTGTCGATGGAAAACAAAGAACGCTTGTCGATCAATACAATGTCAATGTCGGGTTCACATCGGTGCGTGTGGATAAAAATGGATTTTACTTGAACGGTAATGCGGTCGTTCTGAGGGGTATTGTCTGGAATGAAGACTCGCCGAAGCATGGCGCGTCCTTGACCTACGAGCAAATGGAAAAAGATGTGGTGATGATGAAATCGCTCGGTGCCAATGCCGTACGCTTTGCATTCCATCCACCGCATCCGTACATGCTTAATTTGTGCAGCCGGTACGGATTATTAGTACTGGAAGAAGCGCCGGTGTGGAATGTACCGGGAGAAATGCTGGGCGATGAAACATTTCAAACCAATGCTGAAGCACAAGTACACGAGATGGTAGAACGCGATGCAAATTATCCGTGTGTTCTTGCATGGGGCATCGGCGATTTGTTTGATGTTGCCGATGGACGCGCAGTCGATTTTGTTAAACGGATGACGGCAGTGATGAAATCGATGGATAGCCGCCCGGTGTATTATGGTTCAGAAATGTTGACGCACGATGTGTGTAGCTCGTTAGTAGATTTTGTAGGATTCATTCCGCCATCAGCCGAGCTAAAAAATTTTCGGAGCATCTTAGCCGATTGGAAAAAAGAACATCCTGATCAACCTGCGCTTGTCCTCGCGTACGGAAAAGAAGTAACACACAACGATCACAATGGATACAGCGATCCGCTTTCACAAGAAGCGCAAGCGCGATTTTTCATGCAATATTACGCTGCCATCAAAGATGCAAATTATTCTGGAAGTTTCGTCCTTGCGTTTGCCGATTGGCGCGGCACCCATCCGTTGATGAGTGTCGATGCAGCAGATCGTTTCATGTATCCTGTCGGGCTTGTCAGTGCGTGGCGAGAAAAACGCTTGGCATACGATATTATTCATGCGCTCTATATGGATGAACGTATCGGTGCAATTCCTGCCGGAAATTTTCGCGGGAGTTTTCCTGTTGTGCATGTGCTGACGGGATTATTGGTCATCATTTTAATCGGATATCAAGCGGCATATAATCGCCGGTTTGGCGAATCGCTGCGGCGCGCGTTGCTGCGTTCGTACAATTTTTATTCTGATCTGCGCAACCTGCACACTGTTTCCATTTTGCATACCTTGATGCTTGCTGCGACGATATCTATAACGCTTGCAGGTGTTTTTTCCAGTGTGATGTATCACTATCGCACCGATAAATTTTTCGATTACATGGTGACATTGGTACTGGTATCGAATCCGTGGAAACAGCAATTCCTTCATGCGGCATGGCATCCGCTGTGGGGCATTCTTGTGCTTAGCGCAGTCTTTTTTGTGGCAGCGTGGGCGATGGCATTGGTGTTGCGATTCTTTGCGTTGTTTGTGAAAACAAAAGTTTCATTGATTCATGTGTATTCTGTTTCGGTGTGGGCGGCGGCTCCGATCGTGTTTCTCAGCCCTGCAGCAATGAGTATGTCGAAGATTATGGAAAATTCGGCGTACGTTCTTCCATCGCTTCTGTTGATTCTTTTATTTTTGGTGTGGACATTCTTTCGCATCTTAAAAGGAATTTCTGTTGTCTTTGAATCAAACCCTGTAAAAGTATATCTTGGCGGTATCATCGTCGCAATTCTGTTTGTCGGCGGAGTGTACTATTATTCTGATTCTGTTAACGCGCTCGGTGCGTATATCAAATTTCTTTTTCATTTAGAACAGAATATCGGTTAATGTATTTATCGAAACTCGAAATATTCGGTTTTAAATCTTTCGCACAAAAAGTCAACCTGACGTTTGATGCCGGAATGACGGCGATTGTCGGGCCGAACGGCTGCGGCAAAACCAATGTCGTGGATGCGATTCGCTGGGCGCTCGGTGAACAAAAACCGACAATACTGCGAAGCGATAAAATGGAAGATGTCATCTTTAACGGCACAAAATCGCGTAAGCCATTAAATGTGGCGGAAGTTTCCATCACCATCGAAAACACGAAAGGCATTCTGCCGAGTGAATATACCGAAGTGACGCTGACGCGACGCGTGTTCCGTTCCGGTGAAAGCGAATACTATTTGAATAAAACGCTGTGCCGCTTGAAAGACATTCGCGATTTGTTTATGGATACCGGCATGGGATCGGATGCGTACTCGGTCATCGAATTGAAAATGGTGGAAAGTATTTTAAGCGATAGTTCGGATGAACGCAGACGATTGTTCGAAGAATCTGCGGGCGTGACGAAATACAAATATCGCCGCAAAGAAGCGAACCGGCGATTGGAAGATGTGCGAAAAGATTTAACGCGCGTCAACGATATTATTCGCGGCGTCGAAAAAGCAGTGAACTCGTTGGAACGCCAGGCGCAAAAAGCGGAAAAATATAACGAGCTGGTAAAGCAGTTAGAAACATTAGAAATTGATCTGCTGCATCGGGATTATTCCAATATTATTTCCATGCTCGATCCGTTGCGCCAACAACTCGGTATTGCTGTCGATGAAAAAAATAAATTAGAAGTTGAAGTGAAGCAAGAAGAAACACTGTTAGATGTTCTGCGTCAAGAGCTGGAAGAATTAGAGCATCAATTGACGATAACGCAGGAAGATTTGACTGAACGTCAAACAGCGATTCACGAATTAGAGCAGAAAAAAACTGCGACGCATGAACGCCGCCGTTCGATGGAATCAAACATTGAACGGTTTGAACGGGAAAAGGTCGATCTGGCACAGCAAAGTGTCGAACTCGAACAAAAGCAGGCGGAACTCACCAAATCGCTCGAAGAACTTCGCACGCGCGTTGTTATGGCAGAAGAAGTCTATCAACAAAAAAAAATGCAGCTGGATGAGTTTGAATTGCAACTCAACACAAAGCGCGGTGAATTGAAATCGAATCAAGAGCAAGTGATTGCCCTGTTGCATGAAGTGTCCGAACTTCGCAATCGTGAAAATCAGGTGAAGGGACGGATCGAAAATATTCGCGGGCGCATGAGTCAACTTGCGAAAGAAAACAAAACCTCTCAGTCCGATGTCGCAAAACATGAAGAGGTAATTGCGAAACTGGGTGCAGAAAATCGGCAATTGCGATTCGCGTTTGCCGAAGCTGAAGTGCGCGCCAATCAAATGGAAGAATATAAACAAAAGCTGCAAGAGGAAATTGAGCAGCTTCGCAAACAGGATTACGATATTTTGGGCGATACGGAACGCAAACAAGCGCGCATCGATTTTCTCAAAGGATTGGTCGAAAGTTTCGACGGCTATTCCGAAGGCGCAAAATATCTCATCACCAGTGATGAATGGAGTTCAAAAGTTCAGAACACGGTCGGCGAAGCAGTACAGACAACATCGCAATATCGTGTTGCGATAGAAACTGCGCTCGGCGAAGCGATGGGATACGTCGTTGTCGAAAATGTCGAAGAAGCGTACGCGGCGATGGAGTTTTTGAAGCAAAGCAAAAAAGGCAAAGCTACTTTTATCTGTTTAAATCGGTTGCCACAAATTTCCAATCATCGTGCGCCGTTGTCGATGCGCGGCATCATCGATTGGGCGAGCAATGTGGTACAATTTGAAACGAAGCATGAGCGATTGTTTAATTTTTTATTGGATGAAACGTTGATCGTGAATGATGTTGCATCTGCGTTGAATGTCATTCAAGAATATCCGAATGTGCGTTGCATAACGTTAGATGGCGAAGTGGTCACGGGCAAGGGTGTTGTGCGCGGCGGAAGTGTGCGGCAGGATGAAGGCGGGCACATCAGCAAAAAATCGCAGTTGGAAGAATTAACGGTTGAAGTCAACAAATTACGTGAACGGCACAAACGTATCGAATTCGATCTCAATAAAAAAACGAACGAGCTTGATACCGTTGATCTGAAAAAATTAACAGACGAAGCACGCACGATCGAGCAGCAAAAAACGACCGTTGAAATCCGCATGGCGCAAAGTGAGTTTGAGAAAAAACGTGCACAGGAAAACGTCGAACGCACGGCAGCGGAATCCGAAAAACTCTCGCACGAAATTGCCGTCTTGACGACAGAGCTTGAATCGCTTGCACCGTCGCTTGTAGAATTAGAGCAGCGCCAGGCGAATGCCGAGCAGCAAGTTGGTGCTGCGACAAGCGAGGTGGAAACGATGGATGCGTTGTGGAATGAATATTCCAACATTGCCAATGGAGCGAATCTTGCAGTACTCAATTTAAAAGGTGAAGAACGAAGTACACTGCAATCGATTGAGCATGCCGAATCGACATTGCAGTCGATAGCGACAACATCGGAATTACGCACATCCGAAATTGAACAGGCAAAAGGCGATATCGTTTCGCTGACAACACAATTGCAAGAAGTAGATGCAGCACTGGCAGAAATTCAAAAAGAGTACGAAAGTATTTTGGAACAGAAAAAAAACGTCGATCAAGATTATTCTACCAAACGCAGCCGGATGCATGAGATCGAACTGAAGCTGAAAGATGAACGGATGCGGCAGGAAGGGTCGCTGAAAGCCGCATATGATCTTGAAATGAAAATTCAAGAATTGATGATGAAATCGGAAAACTTGAAGACGCGCGCTAAAGAGGATTTCGATATTGAAATGCAATTGAAAGATTTTTCCGATGCTGAACAATACGATCTTGCAGCCGCACGCGAAGAAGTGCATACGCTGAAAACGAAAATCCAACAACTTGGTGCTGTCAACTTCGCTGCGTTCGATGAATATAAAAGTGAAAAAGAGCGTCTAGATTTCATGTCGTCACAGCGCGATGATCTTGAGCAATCCGAAAAAACGTTGCTGACGACCATCGAGGAAATCAACACCACAGCGCAGAAACAATTCCTTGACATCTTTGAACAGATCAGAGAAAATTTCATCGTGACGTTCAAAGGACTGTTTGAGGAAGGCGATGAATGCGATCTTCGGCTGCAGGAAGATATCGATCCGTTAGAAGCGCGCATCGAAATTGTTGCAAAGCCGCGCGGCAAGCGTCCGACATCGATCGATTTGCTTTCCGGCGGGGAAAAAACTTTGACGGCAATTGCACTGTTGTTTGCCATCTATCTTGTGAAGCCCAGTCCGTTTTGTATTTTAGATGAAGTGGACGCGCCGTTAGACGATACGAACATCGACCGTTTTGTGCGCATCATTCGCAAGTTCTCTATCGACACGCAGTTCATCATTGTCACGCACAACAAGCGGACGATGGAGGCGGCGAATGCAATGTACGGCGTGACGATGGAAGAAGAAGGAATTTCGAAATTGGTTTCTGTGCGCTTTAACGAAGAGGTACAGAAAAATTAGTGAACAGTATGGTTCGTATCTTTTGTGATTTTGACGGGACAGTGTGCACACGCGACATCGGCGAAGAATTTTTTCGTGCGTTCGCCGGTGAATCGGTAACTGTATTGGTTGATGAACTCTTGCGCGGCGATATCAATTCGCAGCAATGGCTGCAACGGATGTGCGGCACGATTCCGTCAATGAGCAGAGAAAGTTTTGAAATGTTTGTCGATCAGTATATTGTTGATCCGCATTTTAGTCCGTTCGTGGAATTTGTTGAAGAGCGCGGTGCTTCTGTAACCGTTGTCAGCGACGGACTTGATGCGTATGTGGAACAAGTGCTTACAAAAGCCGGATTGAACCGTGTACCGTTCTTTGCCAATCATGCAGAATTTGTTGCGGTGAATGGAACGCCGAAATTGTCCGTTTCGTTTCCGCATACCGACGCGGAATGCACGTTATGCGGCAATTGTAAACGCAATCACATGCTGGCACAATCTGCCGATGAAGATTTGGTCGTCTATGTCGGCGATGGATTTTCGGATCGCTGCCCCGTAAAATATGCTGATGTTGTGTTTGCAAAGCGGCATCTCATCAAACATTGCCAGCAGCAGAATATTTCGTATCACGAATTTCAAAACTTCGGAGACGTACAGAGAAAGTTAGAAGAAGTTTTACAACGCAAACGCGTTCGTCACCGCCGAGAAGCAGCGATGGCACGACGTGATGTGTTTATGCAAGGATAACAATTGAAAGCATTACGACAAAAATTATTTACCATGCGCAGTTACACGCCGATTCCATTTTTATTGTTGATGATCGTGTTTGTTGAACCGACTGCCGTAACCATGTTGTTGGGGTTTTGTCTTGTCGCGCTCGGAGAATTTTCCAGATTTTACGGCGTGGCGTATGCTGGCAGTTTAACGCGCGTCACCGGCAGTGTCGGTGCGCCGGAAGTGATTGTTGCCGGGCCGTTTGCCCGCGTGCGCAATCCATTGTATGTCGGCAATATGCTCACGTACGTCGGCATCGGTATTATGTCGAACGCATTGTTTCCGTGGCTTGTCTTTGCGGCGTTAGTGTGGTTCAGCTTTCAGTATTATCAAATTGTGATGGCTGAAGAGGAATTCTTGGAAAAAGAATTCGGTGAGGCATATTTAGAATTCAAAAAAAATGTTCCGCGGTTTATCCCGCAGCTTGTTCCGTACAAAACTGCGGCGCAGGAGCATCAACTGCCGAATTGGAAAGAAGCCGCACAATCTGAACGGCGAACGTTTCAGGCGCTGGCGTTGGTGCTGGCGATCCTGCTTGTTCTTTGGCTTGTGAGATAGCAATGATTCAGCGCGTGATGATCATTGCCGGAGAAGCGTCAGGCGATCTGCACGGCTCCGGCGTGGTGCGCGAATTAAAACGGTTGCAGCCGTCGGTCGAAATATTCGGCGTCGGCGGCGACCGCATGCAGCAAGCGGGCATGGATACGATTTACCATATCCGCGAACTTGGCTTTATGGGATTTGTGGAAGTGCTCAAGCATTTGCCGTTTCTCAAAACGATGGAGCATACGCTGGAGCAGATCGTCAAATTCAAAAAGCCGGACGTGTTGGTGCTGATCGATTATCCAGGATTTAATTTACGATTTGCCCGTATTGCGAAACGCTATGGTGTGAAGATCGTCTATTATATAAGCCCGCAGGTATGGGCATGGCACAAATCGCGTGTTAAAAAAATGCGTGCGTTCATCGATGCGATGTTGGTGATTTTTCCATTTGAAGTGGACTTCTATCAAGCGGAAAAAATTCCAGTAAAATTTGTCGGGCATCCATTGTTAGAAGTCCTGGAATCAAAACTTGACCGAAAAGGTTTTTGTAAACTCTTCGGTATCGACGAAAAGAAAAAAATCATTGCACTGCTGCCCGGAAGCAGGAAGCAGGAAATTGAAGCGATCTTTCCGGAAATGCTTTCGGCTGCAAAGCAGATTGCCAAAAAGCGCGATGTAGAAATTGTGATCGGCGTTGCGCCGACATTGGAAGAGCAATATCTTAGGACGTTGTATTCCGTGGAAGGCATCCGGTTGATAAAAGGATGGACATACGAAGTGATGGCGAATGCCGATTTTGCGCTTGTTACTTCCGGTACGGCAACGTTAGAAACAGCGTGCTTCGAGACGCCGATGTTCATCGTTTATAAAACATCGTGGCTCACATATTTGATCGGCAGAGCGGTGATTCAGTTGAAGCATATCGGCTTAGTCAATATTGTTGCCGGTGAAACGATTGCACCGGAATTTATTCAGCATCGTGCGTCGGGAAATATACTGGCGCGCGAAGCAGTGAAGTTGTTGAACGATCCGCAAAAACTTGCTGCGATGAAGGCAGAATCTTGCCACGGTGAAGAGCTTGCTTGGCACTGCCGGCGCGTCGAAGCGCGTTGCGGAATATGTATTGAATGTGAAGTAATATGAAAATGCGAACACTCTTATTGCCGTTTTCTTTGTTCTATGGAATAGCGGTTGTTGTTCGCAATTGGTTCTTTGAAAAACAAATTTTAAAAACGACGAAGGTCAACGTGCCGGTTGTTTCGGTCGGCAATATTTCTGTCGGCGGTGTCGGAAAAACTCCATTGGTAGAATTGTTGATTGAAAAAATCTCTGCGTCATGCCAATGCGGCGTTGTCAGCAGAGGATACGGTAGAACATCGCGCGGAACAGTCGTTGTAAATGACAGTAAAGGAACATTCGCGCCGATTGATCAATCCGGCGATGAACCAAGCCAGCTTGCGCGAAAATTTCCAAACGCCATTATTGTTGTGGATGAACAACGAGTGCGTGGAGCGCACAAAGCGATCGAACTTGGCGCAACAGCAATTGTTTTAGATGATGGATTTCAGCACCGATATTTGCATCGCGATCTCGACATTGCCGTTGTAACAGCGAGAGAAATTCTCGATGGCGATTGGCTGCTTCCTGCGGGCAATCGTCGTGAACCGATGTCATCGTTACAGCGCGCAGATATTATCATCGTTTCTCGCTGTGAGGATCGCGCGACATTTGATTCAGTGGAAATGATGTTGAAACAATTTGTAAAACCAATAGCAGGTGTTCAAACGAAATTAAAATCTTTCAATCGTGTTTTGTCGGATCAGAAAAAAGGAGTTAAAGAAATTCAGGGAAAAGGTGTTGTTGCCTTTTCCGGAATCGGTCAACCCGAATCGTTTGAAGGAATGTTGAAACAATCTGGTGCTGAAATCATTGAACATTTTGTGTTCTCAGATCACCACTGGTACGAAGATGAAGATATGAGGCGAATTGAAAACACTTTTGAAAAACAGAAAGCTGATTATATCATTACCACAGAAAAAGATGCGGTGAGATTGCGGGATGAATATTCGGAGTCGTTCGTGAAACGATTACCGGTGTATGCTGCAGAAATTCGGCAGGAATTTCTTGCCGGTGAAAATTTGTTAGATGAATTGTTGAATCGGACTATAACGATTCAACACAAAAAATAAAATGCGTATTGGAATAACGGATACATTGAGCGGAGATATTTACGAAAATTATAATGACTGGTTGTATTCAGTTAACAGCGCGGTGGAATGCGTAAAACTTTCGTACCTCTTTAGCAGCACTGATGAATTGCAAGAACTGGACGGTTTGTTATTAACCGGCGGCGGTGACGTGCATCCGAAATATTACAACCATCACGACATCAAGAACAATGCAAAAAATGTTGATGAACAACGCGATGCGTTCGAGTTCGAATTGATCGACCAAGCGCTTGATTTTGAAATGCCGATCTTCGGTATCTGCCGCGGCATGCAAACAATGAATGTGTGCTTAAACGGCTCGCTTATTGTGGATTTGATTTCTTCGCGATTCGAATCACATACGGGCGGCGAAGAACCGATTCAGCATGCGCTTTCCGTTGTACCGAATACGCTGCTGCATGCGTTGACGGGCACGAATGAAACAGACGTGAATTCGTTTCATCATCAAGCTGTGGATCGGCTTGGACGCGGATTGATGGCGACGGCAGTTTCTCCTGATGGAGTGATCGAAGCTGCTGAGTGGATATTGAAAGATGGCATGCCGTTTTTGATGTTAGTGCAATGGCATCCCGAACGAACAAAAGAAAATTTATTGTCACACAAACTCGCGTTGATGTTTTTGCGCGAGGCAAAGAACTATAAGCAAATAAAGAACAATATACCAACGATAACTGAAAGGATAAACTAATCATGGCAAAAACGAAACATGTCTATTTCTTTGGCGCCGGCAAAGCCGAAGCTAAAGGCGCAGAACTGTCGAAAGATGTTCTTGGCGGTAAAGGCACCGGCCTGATGGAGATGACCTCTATCGGACTTCCCGTACCGGCAGGATTCACCGTCACAATTCAAACGTGCGCGGAATATTACAAACTCAATCGCAAACTTCCCAAAGGGCTTGAGAAAGAAGTTCTCGATGCGTTGAAGAAGCTTGAGAAAACAACGAAGAAAAAATTAGGCGATGCAAAAGATCCGTTGCTTGTGTCTGTCCGTTCCGGCGCTGCGCGTTCGATGCCTGGGATGCTTGAGACAATTTTAAATCTCGGCTTGAACGATCAATCCGTCGAAGGTCTCGCTGCAAAAACTGGCAATCCGCGTTTTGCATACGATAGCTATCGCCGTTTCATTCAAATGTACAGCACCACCGCCATGGGACTTTCTAAAGAACCGATGGAAGACATGCTGCACCGCATGAAACAGCAGATCGGTGTGAAGACCGATCCTGAAATTCCAGCAGAAAAATTAAAAGAATTGTGCAATCAGTTCAAAGCATTTTATAAAGAAAAGAAAGGCGAAGAATTCCCGCAGGATCCGATCGAACAACTTTGGGGCGCTCTTATGGCGGTCTTCAATAGCTGGGAAGCAGAGAAAGCTGTTACATATCGCCGCGTCGAAAAAATCACCGACCTTATCGGAACAGCCGTGAATATTGTTCAGATGGTGTTCGGGAACAAGGGTGATAATTCCGGTACGGGCGTATGTTTTACGCGTGACCCGAACAGCGGCGAAAATGTTTTCTATGGCGATTGCCTCATCAATGCACAGGGTGAAGATGTTGTTGCCGGTATTCGTACACCGATGAAGTTGATCGAGTTGGAAAGCCGCCTGCCGGTTGCATACAAGCAATTGACAAAAGTTCGTAAGACGCTCGAATCCTATTATAAAGAAATGCAAGACCTCGAGTTCACTATCGAAGACGAAAAGCTGTATATGCTGCAATGCCGTACCGGCAAGCGCTTGCCGGCTGCCGCATTTAAGATGGCGGTCGATATGGTCGGTGAAAAACTTATCACCAAAGAACAAGCTGTTTCACGCATTACACCGGAACAGATCGAAGGTGTGTTCTATCCGATCATCGATGTGAAGACGGTCGGTGCACCGAAGTTGAAAGAGCTTCTCATTGCAAAAGGAATCGATGCAGTTCCGGGCGCAGCGGTTGGTAAAGTTGTGTTCACTGCTGCTGAAGCGGAAGAAATGGAAAAGAGCGGCGCAAAAGTTATTTTGGTCCGCAAAGAAACCTCGCCGGAAGACGTCGGTGGTATGCATGCGGCACAGGGTATTTTAACAGCAACGGGCGGAAAGACCAGTCATGCGGCTGTCGTTGCTCGCGGTTGGGGAAAATGTTGCGTTGTCGGATGCGAATCATTGGATATCGATTACAATACCAAGCAGATGAAAGTCGGCGGAAAGGTCGTGAAGCAAGGCGATGAAATTACCTTGAATGGCACCACCGGCGAAGTGTTCCTCAGCGGATTGCCGTTGATTAAGCCGGAACAGTCTGAAGAATTCCGTACGCTGTTGAAATGGTGCGATGAAATCCGCACGTTGAAAGTTCGTACGAATGCGGACACGCCCTACGATGCACAGAATGCCATCAGGCTTGGCGCCGAAGGTATCGGCCTTTGCCGTACCGAACACATGTTCTTCGATACCGAGGAACGACGGTTGGCGATTCAGGAAATGATCGTTGCCGAGAATGTTGAAACACGCAAGAAGGCGCTTGCCAAATTGCTGCCGTTTCAGCGTGCAGACTTCGAAGGCATCTTTGAAGCGATGGCAGGCAAACCGGTCACGATTCGTTTGATCGATCCGCCGTTGCATGAATTCACGCCGAAAGATGACGCCGGTGTCAACAAACTTTCTGTTGTGACAGGATTAAGTCCGGAAAAAATTCGCCACCGTTGCGATCAATTGCATGAAAGCAACCCGATGCTTGGCCATCGCGGTTGCCGGTTGTGCATCACGTATCCCGAAATTCTCGATATGCAAGTGACCGCGATTATCGAAGCGGCAATCAATATCGCGAACAAAGGATTGAAGGTTGAACCGGAAATCATGATTCCGTTGACTATCGATCAAAAAGAATTCAAAATTCTTGAAAAACAAACACGTGGTGTTGCTGATGCGTTGATTGCAAAAGCCGGATCCAAAATAAAGTATATGGTCGGCACGATGATCGAGATTCCTCGCGCAGCGCTGCTTGCCGATAAGATTGCCGAAAACGCAGAATTCTTTTCCTGCGGAACGAACGACTTAACGCAGATGACCCTCGGGTTGTCGCGCGATGACGCCGGACGATTCCTGCCGGATTATGTGAAGAGCGAAAAAGACGGCGGCAAAGCGATCTTTGCAGACGATCCGTTCCAATCGTTGGATCAAAGCGGCGTCGGCTTGTTAGTGAAGATGGCAATTGAAAAAGGCCGTTCCACTCGCAAGAATCTGAAGGTCGGTATTTGCGGCGAGCATGGCGGCGAAGCCAAGAGCGTAAAGTTCTGTCACTCCGTTGGTATGAACTATGTAAGCTGCTCACCGTTCCGTGTACCAATCGCACGATTGGCAGCGGCACAAGCAGTGCTCGAAGCGAAAGCAAGCGCCAAGAAAGCGGTTGCAAAGAAAAAAACAGCACGCAAAAAGTAATTCGTGCATTCATTAATTCACAGAGGCGGCGATTGTATCCGCCGCCTCTTTTTATTCTACTATTATTAGGGAAAGGATATGAGCATGAAGCTCTCCGATTTCAAATATCCGCTTCCGCGCAATCTCGTCGCGAAACATCCTGCGAGTCCGCGTGATCACTCAAATCTTATGGTGCTGCACCGGACGGATGATTCCATCGAAGACCGGAAGTTTTATGAAATCGCTGATTATTTTCAAAAGGGCGATTGCCTGGTCGTGAATGAAACGAAAGTGTTTCAAGCACGGATGTACGGCAAAAAAGAAAAAACGAACGCAAAGATCGAAGTTTTTCTTCTCCGCGAACTTAATCACGAAGAAAATATTTGGGATGTGATCGTTGACCCGGCGCGAAAAGTGCGCATCGGCAACAAAATATATTTTGACGACAACAAACTGTGGTGTGAGGTGATCGACAACACGACATCGCGCGGACGTACGGTGCGCTTTAATCATAAAGGCGATCTGTTTAAATTGATCGATCGTATTGGTGTAACACCGCTGCCGCATTACATCAAGCGTGATCCGACGGAAAAAGATAAAGAAAGTTATCAAACGGTATATGCAAACACCGTTGGCGCTGTGGCAGCACCGACAGCCGGACTGCATTTTACCAAAGCGCTGTTGAAAAAACTTGAAGCCAAAGGCGTCAAAATTGTACCGGTAATTCTGCACATCGGCATCGGGACATTCCGTACGGTGGAAGTGGAAGACCTGACAAAACACAAAATGGATTCGGAATTTTTTGAAGTGCCGATGAGCACGGTGGAGATGGTCAATAAAACCATCGATGCGAAACATCAAGTGTTTGTTGTGGGAACGAGTACGTGCCGCGCATTAGAATCCAGCGTGACGGCAGATGGGCATCTGAAACCGGCAAAGGGCTGGACGGATAAATTTATTTTCCCGCCATACGATTTCAAAGTGGCGGATCATTTAATTACCAACTTCCATCTTCCGGAATCGACATTGCTGATGCTCGTGAGTGCATTTGCCGGGCATGATTTGATGATGAAAGGGTACAAGAAGGCAGTCAAAGACGGCTATCGTTTCTATAGCTACGGTGATGCCATGTTGATACTCTAACATTATGCATGGCCAGAAGAGGGAATTTTACACCGGCAATAGTGTACGGCGATAAAATTCCCTCGTATTTTTTCATCAATAAAAAATAATAACCGAATGACACGAACAAGACATAAAGTGTTTGCGATTATTCCTGCAGCGGGTTCCGGTACACGGATTGGCGGCGCGGTCAAGAAACAATTTCTGCCCCTCAAAGGCAAACCGATTCTCGTGCACACCTTGCGACGATTTGAATTTTGTCCGGAGGTGGATGAAATTGCTGTCGCCGTTCCTGAATCAGCGATTGTGGAGGTGGAATCGTTAGTGTCACGGTATCGTCTGCATAAAGTAAATAAAGTTGTTATCGGCGGTACACTGAGACAGGATTCAGTTGGCAACGCGCTGCTCCGATTGGATATGAAGCCGGAAGATATTGTGCTGGTGCATGACGGCGTTCGCCCGTTTGTTGAACGCAAGCGCATCAACCATTTAATCAAAATGTGCAAAGAGCATGGCGCAGCAGTGCTTGCCGTGCAGCCGAAAGATACCGTACGTCGTTCTACCGGCGGACATTTTTTTGATCAAACATTGGATCGCAATGCCCTCTGGCTTATTCAAACGCCGCAAGCATTTCGTGCCGAAGTGTTATTGAAGGCATTTGAAAAAGCAAAGCAGGAAAAATTTTATTCCACCGACGAAGCAGCATTGGTAGAACGGCTTGGCATAAAAGCGCGTATCGTTGAAGGAAGTTACGACAACATCAAAATCACGACTGCGGAAGATTTGGAATTGGGAACGCTCATACTTGACCGCTGGACTGCAAAAGGAATTGAGTAGTAATAATTTTTTTCCACCGCTGGCTCTTATTCTTCAATTCGCCCATCTTTCTTATTATTGATGATCCATTCATCCCAATCATTTGATTTTTCCTGTGGAAAGTTCTATATTAAATATACGTTGATAGAGTAAGAGACAATGAAAAGGTTGAATCGATGATTAATATGGTGCTTGTGGTGCTGTTGAGTTACGCGGTGGGATCGATACCGACAGCAATTATACTTTCCAAATGGCGACATGGATTTGATATTCGAACAAAAGGAAGCGGCAATGCAGGCAGTACGAATGTATTCCGTGTACATCGGTTGGAAGTCCGGCGTGTTCGTCATGGCTATTGATTTGTTGAAAGGATTATTTGCCACATCGGTTATCTCTCGATTATTTTGGGATCCCACGCTTCCATTTTATAACCACACACCGTTTGATGACTTTACGATTATACAAATGATCTGCGGCGGCGCCGCCATCGTTGGTCACGTGTGGACGATGTTTGCCGGCTTCAAAGGCGGCAAAGGTATCGCTACGGCAGCAGGTATGCTCCTCGGGCTTACCCCCACAGAATTTATTGTTTCGGTTCTTGTGTTTATTATTTTCTTTTTTGCATTCCGCTATGTCTCGCTTGGTTCCATTATGGCGTCAATTGCATTTCCGTTGACGCTTATCATTCGGTACAATGTTTTATCGGATGAAATCCACAGTTATAAAACGCTGGTATTTTTCAGTATAGGCATTGCGCTGTTTTTGATTTATTCGCATCGCGCCAACATTAAGCGTTTATGGGCAGGCACAGAAAAGAAAATTACCAATTTCAAAGGACGAACAGAAGAAGTACATCTCTAAAGTGCGTCTGTTGAAATCTGCTTTTCAACAACGAAGTACATTCCTATGAAAGTTACCGTTCTTGGCTCCGGAAGCTGGGGCACGACGCTCGCATTTGTATTGCGCAATAATGGGCACGAAGTGAACCTCTGGACATTTAGCGCCGAGGAAGCTAAGTGGATGCGTGAAAAACATGAATGCCAATTCCTTCCCGGTTTGAAATTTCCGCCGGAACTGTTCATCTCTACCGATATTGAAGCAGCATGCAATCAACGGGATATGATCGTTGCCGCGGTGCCTTCGCAATTTCTGCGTTCAGTCTTGCAGCGCATCGCCCATCTTGATCTTGCCCGTACGGTTATTTGTAACGTGGCGAAGGGAATCGAAAACGGTTCACTGATGACAATGTCCGAAGTGTTGTTGGATGTCTTAATGTACGAGCGCAAAGAAAACCTTGCCATCCTTTCCGGCCCAAGTCATGCAGAAGAAGTCAGCATCAAAATTCCAACCATGGTTGTGTCTGCATCTTTCAATATGAAAACCGCACGGTTTGTCCAAGATGCTTTTATGAACGACTACTTTCGTGTGTATGTCAACGAAGATGTTCGCGGCGTGGAACTCGGCGGCGCGATTAAAAATGTTATCGCCATCGGCGCGGGCTTGAGCGACGGCGCGGGATTCGGCGACAACACCAAAGCCGCCATTATGACGCGCGGTGTGTACGAAATTACACGGCTCGGTGCAAAGATGGGCGCGCAGCCGATTACTTTTGCTGGACTTTCCGGTATGGGCGATCTCATCGTGACGTGTATGAGCCGACACAGTCGCAACCGATTTGTCGGCGAAGAAATTGGAAAAGGAAAAAGTGTGAGCGATGTGTTGGGCGATATGAAGATGGTTGCGGAAGGCGTGCCGACAGCAAAATCCGTGCACCAGCTTGCGCACAAACATCGTATTGAAATGCCGATGGCGGAAGAAGTCTATAAGGTTTTATTTGAAGATAAGAACCCGCGGCAGGCCACACTTGATCTCATGGGGCGCGATACGCGCGGCGAAGGCGCGCACTAAAAAACTCCGGCGGTAAAGTACTAAGCAGGGAATATGTTGTACTGCATGACCTCTTTTGTTCATGAGGGTTACGCTTCGTTGAAACTTCTTCCCAGCAGAGAAAGCATTTTATTTTTTCAAGACGTTATCCAAAGCACGAATCTTTTCTTTAATGCTTGAGGGCGTTGGATGTTTTTTGTGCCGAGGTGAATTCATATCGATTTATTTTTCCGTAAACTCAAACCGTACGTAATATTAAAGACTATGGATAAACCCGTAAGCAGGCCAATGGTAAATGAAACTACATCGCTTCCTTTTGCAAAATGATTAAGAAGAATGCTGATTGCCAAGGCAAATTGCCCGACGACTAAATAGAGTTTTTTATCATTCATGGATGCTTCCTTTATGATGTATTGTTTTCGTTTTATCGCAATTCCACGCAGCGGGATTGCTCTTGTATGCGTTTGTTTTGCACTTCCTTCGGCAAGCTCAGGACAAATTGTGCAAAAACATTTTTATGCTTCCAGTTCTTTTTATCATGGTTTTGTGGCGTTTTAGCGGTAATCCATGACATGGCGTTTAAAATTATCGAGACAATGATCGAAATCAATTCCATAGACATTTCTGAACACGTTGTTATGCTGAAAACTATCTAAAAGTTGTGTCATATATTTTATGAATTTTTCTTTTCCATAATTTTCAATGAGATAGTCAACAATACAGGCAAATTCTGAATACATAAACGTTATCTTATATTTTACATCGAGCTTGACTTCATCTTCTCTTGTTGTATTAAAATATTCCGGTGGCAGAAAATTTCCTTGTCGTATATAATTGTATGTTTCTTTTTTGCTTGGATACCATGATGTTCCCATCTGATTTGTGCTGTAGACGGCAATTCCTTCTAAAAGCCAACGGGGATAAAAAAAATACGCAGTTAGAACCCCCATGTGCTGATATAAGAGTGTATGCGACAATTCATGACCCAGATAAATTTCCATTGATATTTTACCATCAAGAGCTTCCTGAACAGCCCAGGGTGATACGACTAAACTACCATTGGGATATGCACAAAAGCGTGCCTTTGTTATAGAACGTTGTGAATAGCTATCTGAATCGCGGAAGAATAATATTTCTGGTTTACGAATAAAGTTTAGGCCATGAAAATTTTCAACTGCGAAAATCAGTGTATCGATTTTATTGTAATCATAATATGTGGAACCGTTTTGAATGTAGATTACCACATTAGATAAGTTCTGTTTCGTAAAACCAATTTTTACAGGTGAATAAGGAAATAATGTTCCCCATAATAATTGATACGAAAAAGCCATTAAACCAAGTATCGCTAATCCTATAATGAATGACCTGACTTTATTCTTTATCTTCAATAAGATTGTCCTTTATTTTGAAACGCGCTCTAACGATTTCTATATTGCACAAAACATAAATGGCAGAGACACCCTACAATGAGATGCTCCCGCATAGCGGGATAATTTGTGCTTCCAGTTCTTTTTAAAATGATTAAGCAGCACTATCACTTTTCCATGTTCTGGTGAACTCCTTGTGAAAAACTAAAAGTGGAATTAAATACAGTAATCCCAACAATAATGCAAACGGAAGAACCAAGATAGTTGGATTCGTTACGAAATAAAGAGGGATGCGGACAGGAAATGCCATTTCGAATATTGCTCTTATTATCCATAAGATACCCTGGCTAATGCCAAAGAACCATGCCCATCTTTCTGCCACAATAAGCCCTCTAGCGGCGCGAAGAGATAAGACACCAAAAACGGTCATACATAATCCTATTGCAAGACAACAAAGAACCAAAAAGTCCTTGTAGTCCGTTGATAGATTAGCATATTCACCTAATTGAACCAATTGGATTAGCCAAACAAAATGAAGAAGAGCGATAAAAAGTTTTCCAATTCCTCCTGCTTGTATGAGGTTACTTGAAAGTTGTTTCTTATTCATATTCTCTTTCTATATCTATAGTATAACGAGTGTGCCTGCTATGTGTAAAGTCGAGTAAAAAATGGTATCAGAAAAAAGGATGTAAAAAATCTACCGGCATGTATTCGTGGTCTTGTATGGTACCAAGCCACCTGTAATCAATCCGAAATATATTCCACGTGGAGAGGCAGCAACATAGCGAACGTGATCTGCACTTCCGCACATTCACAGGCGGCAGTCCGTTGTCCTCTCACCTCTGATCCTTCAAGGTTTTTCGCTTGACGAAATCACTCACCATCTCACTCACCATCTCACTCAGCATCAAAAACAGCGCAATTTCAGCATACATCAATTTCAATCGATTTTTAAGCGAGAGTTGTTTTAAAAAATGCAACATAGTCGTTTTTTGCCAATATTCGACATCATATAGTATAAAATAATCAAAGTAAATCACTATTTGTTCAATATAAATTTAGTTTTTGACAATATAAATTATTATATTGTCTATGTAAATTATATTTTTGTAAACGCAAAAGTAAAATTGTTGCTGTAAGATATGATTTGTTCAATGTAAGTATCTATTTTATCAATGTAGGTTGTAAATTTGCATGTGCAAATGCGATTTGGTCGATGTACATCGCTATTTTTCCGGTGCAGATTCTATCTTATCCCCGTAAATTGCAATTTGCGCCGCTGCAGAATCAAGATTGTTTCTGTAAAAAACAATTTCGGCAATGCAGTTGCAATTCGGTCTCTGTAATTTGTAATTTTGTCAGGGCAGAAACAATTCGACCGCTGTCAACTGCAAATCGGTCAATGTAAATTACAATCCTATCGGTGCAATTTCAATTCGTCGGGGGCAGGCGGAGTTCATCCGGCGCAGAACGAATGCGGAGGATGCAGAGAGCATACCGGCGGTGTAATTTTCTTTTCTTAGTCCGCACTCAAGAATAAGTGTGCTGCCGGAGATGCCGGGGAGAGGTGCAAACAATTCTGCCGCAGCGCAGGGAATGTGGTTGCGGCAGAATGACTATAAGCGCATGCAAGGTGGCGGAGGTAATTTTTTATATATTTCAGAATTGTAAATTAAACTTTCAATATAATTTTCAAGCCTACTTACCTTTTTTACTCGCTCACTGCAAGTATAGCTGTATTTATGAAAGTGTATTGATCGTTGGACGGTGTCAGCGTGAATATCGAATGTAATATTGTTGGGGAAACCTTTTCGTGGACAAGGGTCTTCAACAAAAGTTGGATAATTGAATAAATCTATTGTATTCATCATAGTATAAATAGTATCTAATTGTGTTTGCGTCAGATAAAAATTTACAGTTATGTCTTTTCCACACACCATGTCTTTTGTGAAGGTATGGTCGTATGTGTCGAGTACATTTCGTGAATCAAAATGAAAAATAAATCCAAAATTTGTCGGTCTTTGCTCCGGCATTGAATAATGTATTTTAGGAAGTTGATATAAACTTTTTAGAAGCGAATCGCTTATTTGTGGGTGTTGTTGCGTGCTGGCTGTTGATTGAATGACAGTATATCCGCAAGCACTTAATCCCATCGAAAGAAATATGCAACAGACCAGCATTGTGAAAAATTGCTTTTGCGATAATGTATTGTTCTTCTGTCGCATTTTCTTCCTCCTTGAAAATTTTTTTTCACAAGATTTTTACTTCGTATGGTCTTGTATCCAGTCTAACACTGTTTTGTACCACAGCTCGGAGTTCTGCGGTTTGGTTACGAAGTGGCATTCGTCCGGGAAGTAGAGCATTTTGGATTCCACACCCATGCGCTGCAATGCGGTGAACAATTGGAATCCTTCGCTCACGTCTAAGCGATAATCCTGCTGACCGTGAATGACGAGCGTCGGCGTTTTAAAATTTTTCACGTATTCCATCGGCGAGAATTTTTTATACAGTTCGGGATGGTCGTACGGCGTGCCGCCCATTTCCCATTCGTCGAACCACAATTCTTCCGTGGTGCCGTACGCGCTGAACGGATTGAACACGCCGTCGTGCGAGACGATTGCTTTAAACCGATCCGTGTGGCCGAGCATCCAGTTCATCATATACCCGCCGTAGGATGCGCCCGCAGCCGTCATCCGGTTTGCGTCAATGAATGGATATGATGCGAGCGCGAAGTCGAGGCCTTTCATTAAATCCTCGTACACTTTACCGCCCCAATCTTTGCTGATCTCGTCCGTGAACTGCTGCCCGTAGCCCGTGCTGCCGCGCGGATTGATAGCGATGACGACAAAGCCGCGCGAGGCAAACATCTGCGTGTTCCAGCGGTAATGGAATTCATCGCCCCATGCGCCTTGAGGACCGCCGTGCACAAGGAAGATGAGAGGATATTTTTTGGATGCATCGAATGCAGGCGGCTTTAGCAAAAATCCATGCACCTTCGTTCCGCCCGCGCCTTCAAACCAGAAATTTTCTATGGGATTCATTTCTAACGCTGCGGTTTTTTCTTTGTTGATGAATGAAAGTTGTTGTACATCTTTGCCTTTGACATTCATTGAGAAAATTTCTGTCGGCAATGTTGAACGCTCTTTGACAAAGACAAGCGTTTTGCCGTCCGGTGTAATTTGCAATCCGGAAACAAATCCTTCGTTAGAAAGTTTTGTTGTCTTGCGATCTTTGACGGTTGTTTTGAAGATGGACACGTTTCCTTTGTCTTCCGCCGTCCAGTATAATGTTTTTGCATCCGGCGACCACACCACGTTGCCGACGCTGAAATCCTGATCTTCGGTAAGACGGATTTTTGTTCCCGTCGCGCGTTCATACAATGTCAGTTCTTGTTTATCGGATTCAAATCCGGGCCGGCGCATAGCGCGATAGGCGACGTACTTTCCGTCAGGCGAATACATCGGCTGGTTGTCATTCGCAGGATTGTTGGAAATATTCTTCGGTTCACCCGCCGCGGCGGGCGAGCCGCCGGTGACGGGAATCGCATACAGTTCGTTGTTCGTGCTCGTCGCCACCATCGCATCGGGATTGCGCGTGAAAATAATTTCTTTGCTGTCCGGTGAGAACGCATAATCCACGCTGCCGCCAAGATCGACGGGCGGCGTATCAAATTCACCCGGCGTCAGGTCGAGTGATTTACCGCCTTCCGAAGGCATCACAAGTAAATGATTGCGCTTGCCATCTTTGTATTCGTTCCAAAAGCGATAAGGAAGACGCGTAAAGATTTTTGCTTTTACTTTGCTGTCTTCCACTGCTTTCAATTTCTGCGCATTGCTCTCTTCGTCCTTGCATTCGGGGAACACGCTGGAGTTGAAGGCGAACATTTTACCGTCCGGCGAAACCACGAGGCCGGATGCTTCGGTGGCGATGTTGGAAATCTTTTTCGCTTCGCCGCTGTCCGTGGGAATCATCCAGATCTGCGATTTGTTGTCGCGCGTAGAAATAAATGCGATGGATTTTCCGTCCGGCATCCAGCGTGGATTGTTGTTCTGGCCTTTTGCATTTGTCAATTGTTTAACTGCGCCGCCGCCGACAGGTACAAGATAAATATTACTGGTAGATTTATTTTCATCTTTCAATTGCCACGTCACGACGAAGACAATCGTTTTTCCGTCCGGGGAAATCTGCGGATCGCTCACGCGCCCCATGCCGATCATATCATCAAACGTGATCGCGCGTTTTGCCTGTGCCAGCGCCAGCATCGGGATGAATAAAAGTGTGAATGAAAGAATCATGAATACATTCCTCATAGCGACTCCTGTTGAACATTTTTATTGAGTTCAATGTAGCAGAAAATGGAGAAAGGAACAATGCAGGGGAAGATTACGTATAAAACCTAAACTTGAAATTGAGAGAATAAATAGTTAATTAACATTAACACGAATATGGAAGATTTAGGTGCTTCGATGGGAACCGCGGAAATTCATTACAAGAACAATTTTATTACTGGCGCAATACTTAGAGTTGATTTTTCTCATCCACTTGATAATTTAACGCATGAAAATGTCGATCTAATAAAATCAAAACTTACTGATTGTAAATTTGAATTTCGTGAGAAGAAGGTTGCAAACGTAAATATAAATCTCACAAATCAATCTTCTGAACTCAAAGTTAGTGGTTTACAGGCAATCTTTGAATTTACAGATAAGAAGGGTAGATTTATCTTACAAAATGATTATTTTTGCCTTGAGTTAAATGATTATTCAAATTTTTTATCCTTTAAGACACTCTTTAATCATGGACTCAGTGTTTGTGCTTATGTTTTAGGGATTTCAGAATTCAAGAGAATAGGATTGCGTTATATAAATGTCATCAAAAGTGAACAAGTAAAAAAAATAAACGACTGGGTTACATTTATTAAACCACCGTTTGTTCCTCTTTATAATGAATTACTTCCCTCACATGAAGATACAATTGACAATTATAATGAATTCACGATTAGAAAATCAATGAATAATCTTGCGTTATCAGACGGAGAATACATGATCAACCTAAATTTTGGATTGTGGAATGATAAATTTCCATCGAAAATTATAGATCATCAATTTATTATAGATATTGATTGTTTTATTTCAGACATGATTATTGGAACAAACGATTTTCAAGAGCGTCTACCTAAAATGAATATATTATGCGTCGATTTATTCAGACAAATCATAATGCCTAAATTAGAAACAAAGTTAATAGGAAATTAAAACATGCCCAACGAATACTGTGAAAATGACAGTTATGAAGAGATTATTGCCAAATCCGTCGATGGTTATACAAAAGATTCTCTTGATGAGACAAAAGATAAGGAAAAAATATATCCAAACAATAGTGATATGCTACAGTTTTCAATAGAAGAAATTAGAGAAAGACTTTCAAAGAAGGATGTGGCAACAAAAAGCTGACAAAAAATTATCTACTGGTTGTTTAGTTCTTAACTTACCTATTTTTTCAAAGCTTGAACAGGGAAAAGAGTTTAGTGTATTCCCATATAGTATCATAATTACACAAGCATGCCATATCGCGAGTTACTATAAGGCATTGATCGATCAGAAAAAAAATCCTTCTGAACCATACAATAGACAACTAATAACTCAAGTTTTACTGCTTCCAGCATTTGAAGAAGAATCTTTTAAATCTGGAACCCATCTTGAAAAACAATATGGGAAAAAGATAAAAAGTATTGAAACGGCGGTGTTCTCACGAATTAAAATTGGGCAAGATTTTAGACACCATTTCCTTGCCGATCATAGTCATGTTCTCCCGAATTTATTTATAGATTTTAAACATTATTTTACTGTTCCTATAGAAATTGTCATTGAAACAGTTGAGCAACGCGAATCCTTTCCATTTGAATTAGAGTTTAAACATTATACTGATTTGTCAGATAGATTCGCTCATTATCTTCAAAGAGTCGCCGTTTAAATGTAATTTCTCCTTTAAGTTTTCAAATTCATCTTAAACGTTGAAGATATTCATATCTTCAATATCTCGCCTTTATTAGCTACTTTCGCACTTGTCCTTTGCCGTGAATGATAAATTTTGTGCTCGTAAGTTCGACCAGTCCCATTGGCCCACGAGCATGCAATTTCTGTGTACTGATGCCGATCTCCGCACCGAGGCCGAATTCAAATCCGTCGGTAAAGCGTGTGGACGCATTCACATACACGGCGGCGGAATCCACTTCGCGCAGAAATGTCTCGCCGTTGGCTTTTGTGCCGGTCACAATCGCATCGGAATGATGCGAGCCGTATTTATTGATGTGTGCGATGGCTTCATTCACATCTCGTACAACTTTGATTCCGATAATGAGATCAAGATATTCGTGATACCAATCCGATTCCGTAGCCGGAACAACGCCGGAGAGAATTTTTTTTGTCTGCGCATCGCCGCGCAATTCCACGTCGGCGCTGCGAAGCTGTTCAGCTACAACAGGAAGAAATTTATTCGCGATGGCTTGATGCACCAATAATTTTTCTGCCGCGTTGCAAACAGAAGGACGCTGCGTTTTTGCATTGACCACAATTGCTGCGGCGTTCTTCAAATCCGCCGTACGATCGACGAAGACGTGGCAGTTTCCTTCGCCGTGAGCGATGACCGGAACGCTGGATTGTTCTTGAATGAACGAAATCAATTTCTGACTTCCGCGCGGAATAATCACATCGAGCGACTTGTCCTGCTTCAACATTTCCACCACCGCTTTGCGATCCGTTGTATCGATAAATTCTACGCAGCCGGAAGGAAGCCTGACAACGTTCAACGCTTTCTTTACAATCTGCACCAACAATTTATTCGTGCGGATAGCTTCGGAACCGCCGCGCAGCAGCACGGTGTTTCCGGCCTTCAAACACAGTGCTGCTGCATCGATGGTGACATTTGGACGCGCTTCGTAAATAATTCCTACTGCCCCGAGCGGCACGCGCATTTTTTCGATGACGAGTCCATTCGGGCGTTTCGTTCGCTCTATTGTAGTGCCAACCGGATCTGGAAGTTTGACAACATCGTTCACGCCGGCAATCATTTGAGCAATGCGTTTTTCGTTCAATGTCAGTCGATCTAATAAAACTTCAGAAATGCCGGCATGTTTTGCTGCGATTAAATCTTTTTGATTGATACGAACGATGGCAAGTGTTTCGTTCTTCAATTCCAGCGCAAGTGCTTTCAGCAGCGCATTTTTTTTTGCTGTCGGTGCATTGTACAGGGCAGTGCTTGCGCGTTTCACGGATTCTGCTTTTTTCTGAACGAGTGTTGCTGCCATTATTCTTCTCCCAGCGTAACAAGATTATCGCGATGAATCACTTCTGCTGGCGCTCTCCTGTGCAGGATCGTTTCAATCTCGCTGCTCTTTTTGCCTTTAATTTTTCCAAGTTCGATTGCGGAGTAATGTGTCATCCCTTTTGCGATAACCGTACCTTTTGCGTCTGCGATAGAAATAATTTCTTTTGCCTTAAATTCTCCGCGCACTTCGACAATGCCGGAGGGAAGCAAACTTTTATGTTGCTTGAGCAGCGCGTTCTTCGCGCCATCGTCGATAACGATACCGCCGGCGGTGTGGGAAATAAATCCGATCCAGTTTTTTCGCTCGGATAATTTTTTCTCCGCAGGAAGAAACACGGTGCCGTCAACATCACCGGAAAAAATATCATCCAGCACGTTTGCTTTTTTTCCGTTCGTAATGATAACGGCGATGCCCGCGCGTACACAGCGCTTTGCTGCTTGTATTTTTGTCGCCATGCCGCCGGTGCTTAATTCTGTGTTCGATTTTTTTGCAAATCGTTCGATGCTTGGCGTAATTTTTTCGATAATCGGAATAAGCTTTGCGTCAGGATTTTTTGTCGGATCGTCGGAATAAAATCCGTCGATGTCTGTCAAAATCACCAAAACATCCGCTTCGATGAGCGTTGCAACCATGGAAGAAAGATTATCGTTGTCGCCTAATTTAATTTCTTCCACAGCGACCGTATCATTTTCGTTGATGACCGGTACAACATTTTTCTCAAACAGTGCGGCAAAAGTATTTTTCGCGTTGACGAATCTCTTGCGTGTTGTGAAATCATCTTTCGTCAGCAGCAGCTGGGCAATGGGTTGATGCTGTTTGCGAAAGGCGTTCTCGTACGCTTCCATCAATAACGGCTGGCCGATGGCTGCCGTTGCTTGTTTATCGGGAATCGTTTTCGGCCGTTCTGGCAAATGCAATGCGGCGACACCTGCGCCGATGGCGCCGGAAGTAACAATCGCAACGTGGCTGCCGTTTGCACGAAGAACCGCTACACTTTTTGCAATTGTGCCGATGCGTTCAGTGTTGATGCCTTGTGTTTTATCCGCAAGGAGATTGGTGCCGATCTTAACAACAATCGTGTTGTGATGTTGTAATAATGAGTTTATTCGCTGCATGATCGTTGTTGCAATTCCATAACATTCATTTTATTAAATATATTCATATTTCGTTCAATATGTTGAACGAAATATGAAAAAATAATCGAGCATGGTGCAATAGTGGCAATGGTTGTTAAAGCTGTTGCGGTGACGGATACTAAATAAAACGTTAATCAATAATTAAACCTTCCCGTTAAAACCCTAATTAGTCTCACTAGTGAAACTAATAATCTGGTGCGGGTGGAATTTCGTTGTCGTATTCTTCGAGGCGTTTGTTTGTTTCATCTATTTCTTTGTTAAAAATATATTGTTCAGCATCAGACGACCAGATGTCAGATATTTTTATTTTCTTTATTTGACCTGCTTGCACAAAAACTGACTTTCGAAATGAGTCAGTTTCTCCCGGTCCAACATTATAAGCTGGAGCATATACTTCTCCAACTTTATATCCATCTTTATTGTAGAAGCTAATGATGATTGCTATTGTTTTTAAATTTATTGTCGATGAATTTTTTATTTTTCCCACGACATAGAGAGAATTGTCTTGAACAATAAGATGAACATTAAACGCCTTGCATTTATATTCCTTTTTATAGAATTCCGCGCCCTTATCATTATTTTGTGTAAATGAGATTGAGTAAAAAACAACAATGAACAGTATAATTTTTTTCATACAACCCTCCAAATTTAATTAGTCTCACGGTGAGACTATGGTTAAAATAAGAACGCCCTCAAGAAGAGGGCGTTGTCGTTTCTCTGAAATTAAAATTATAAACTATCGCCAAAATCTTGTTTAAACTTCGCAATAAGCTTCTGTGTCCAGTCGCTGGTTGGTGCAAGGCGCCCGACGAAGAAACGCAGCACTTTCGGTTCTTCCACAAATTTTAATCCGCCGACGAGATTGCGATTTTCATACAGCCACGTAACGCGATCTTCCACAAATTTTATTTGTGAGAGTGTGAAGACGCGGCGGGGAAGGGCAAGGCGCAGCAATTCCACTTCCGAAGGAACATCGTTGCCGTTGGCGTCGCGGTCCATCGAAATTGTTCCGCGTTCCATTCCGCGAATGCCGGAAATGATGAACAGTGCTCCTGCAAGTGCTCCTGCCGGATAATCATAAGAAGTCAGGTGCGGTAAAAATCCTTTTGCATCGAGATGGCAGCCGAGTCCGCCTGCCGGTGTGACGACCGGAATTCCTTTTGCATCCAATCGCTCGACTAAAAATTTTATGAACTGCGGTGATTGATTGATCATATTTTCATCGAGCGTTTCGCGCAATCCAACTGCCATCGCTTCGATTTCACGAACAGACATTCCGCCGTAGGTTAAAAATCCTTCAAACAACGGAACCAAGTCCCGCATGGCTAAATATAAATCGTGATTGTTTGTTGCGATACCGCCGCCGCGCGAACAACTCACTTTGCGTGCGGAGAAATAAATAATATCGGCAAGGTCGCACATGGTGTGCAAAATTTCTTTGATGCTTTTATTTTTAAATTCCGCTTCGCGTTGTTTGATAAAATAGAGATTTTCAGCAATTAAACTTACGTCGAACACAATCGGAATACCGACTTTCTCCACCACTGCGCGGGCTTCACGCATATTTTGAATCGAAAATGGCTGACCGCCGATGAGATTTGTTCCAGCTTCAAAGCGGATATAGGGAATATTTTCTTTTCCGGAGGCGGCAATCAATTTTTTTAATTTCTCGATGTCCATGTTCCCTTTAAACGGAACCGTGCTTTTAATTTTCAACGCTTCGTCCGTATACAGTTCTGATACTTTCCCACCGGCAAGTTCTACGTGCGCTTTTGTCGTGGTAAAGTGGAAATTCATCGGCACTGTTTGGTTCTTTTTAACAAACGCTTGTGAGATAATATGTTCTGCTGCACGACCCTGATGTGCAGGCAGAAAATATTTTTTATTGAATACTTCTTCCACTGCTTCCTGCAAGCGTTCAAACGACGCCGAACCGGCATAGGCATCGTCGGCGACCATCATCGCTGCAATTTGCTGATCGCTCATCGCGTTTGTGCCGCTGTCGGTCAGCATATCGAGAAACACGTCGCGGTTTTGAAGCAGGAACGTGTTGAATCCCGCGCCTTCGATGGCTTTCAGCCGTTCGTTGACGGGTAATAAATTCAGTTTCTGAACAACACGTACTTTATGCATTTCCAAAGGGACATATTCACCGCTGGCAAATTTAATCAGAGAATCAGACATAGCACTCTATCCTTTAAAATAATGTGAACAACTACAAGGGCAACACCGTTGATACACCGCATGATGCTGAAGCATACGTGCAGTTTTAAAAGCTGGATCGAGTTCAGAAGAAACGGGCACTCCCTGACACGAACAGCACTTTACTATAATAAAGAGGAGAAAGTCTAATGTCAAGAAAAAACTCTTTGGCTCTCGATTCATTTTTTCGTATCTTGTTTGTACGATAATGATGTACGTCTTGCACATACTTCCGATTCATCGCTAACGTCATCTCCATTCTTTGGGGCATTGCAGATGTCCCGCTATTTTCAAATTCAGAAAACGAACGCAACATTTTTAGACGATATTGTTCATGAGACAAAACGAACTTACACGACGCCGGACATTCGGTATCATCAGCCACCCGGACGCCGGTAAAACAACACTGACAGAAAAATTATTATTGTTCGGCGGCGCAATTCATACCGCCGGCGCGGTGAAAAGCAACAAAATTACGAAGACTGCCACTTCCGATTTTATGGAGATTGAAAAGCAGCGTGGCATTTCCGTTGCAACGTCGGTGATGGGATTTGAATACGACGGCTACAAGATCAATATTCTTGATACGCCGGGGCACAAAGATTTTGCCGAAGATACGTACCGCACACTGACCGCCGTGGACAGCGTGATCCTTGTGATCGACAGTGCGAAGGGTGTTGAAGAACAAACGCGAAAATTGATGGATGTATGCCGGATGCGCAGCACGCCGGTGATTGTGTTCATCAACAAAATGGATAGAGAAGGACGCGATCCGTTTTCGCTTTTAGATGAATTGGAAAAAGAACTCGGTATTCATACGCGTCCGCTCACGTGGCCTATCGGCGGCGGTGCAAATTTTCAAGGCGTCTATAATTTATTTACCAAGCAGCTTCTGTTGTTTTCTCCGAACAAAACGCGGATCTCGGACGACATTGTCGAGATCGACGATATTGCAAGTCCGATGCTGGAGCAGCATATCGAAACAAGTTCCGCGGCAAAACTACGCGAAGATGTTGCGATGATCGAAGGCGTGTACGAGCCGTTCGACGAAGAGCATTACCGCGGCGCGTATCTTGCGCCGGTGTTCTTCGGCAGTGCCATTAATAATTTCGGCGTAAAAGAATTGTTAGATACGTTTGTCCGCATCGCTCCATCGCCGCAGCCGCGCACGACTTCGACGCGCACCGTGGAACCGGACGAAGATACCTTCAGCGGATTTGTATTTAAAATCCATGCGAATCTCGATCCGCGCCACCGCGACCGAATTGCATTTTGCCGCGTGTGTTCCGGAAAATTCGAACGCAATAAATATTACCGCCACACGCGATTGGAAAAAGATGTGCGCTTTGCGACGCCGACCAGTTTTATGGCGAATGAAAAAAATATTATCGACGAAGCATGGCCGGGCGATGTGGTGGGATTGTTCGACAACGGCATTTTTAAAATCGGCGATACGCTGACGGAAGGCGAACAATTTTTCTTTAAAGGCATTCCACGTTTCTCGCCGGAAATCTTCCGCAAACTTGTGAACAAAAATCCGTTCAAAGCGAAACAGCTTGACAAAGGCATTCACGAACTTTCGGATGAAGGCGTTGCGCAATTATTTTTGCAGCAGCAAGGGAATGTGAAAATTGTCGGCACGGTGGGAGAGATGCAGTTTGAAGTGATTAAATTCCGGCTGCTGCACGAGTATAATGCTGAGTGCGAACTCCAGCCGATGAATATTTACAAAGCGTTCTGGTTCACTTCCGCCAACCAAGAGCAATTAGAAAAATTTCAGTCGCTGCAAAGTTTCCACATTGCGTACGATAAAGAAGAGTATCCGGTGTTTCTTGCCGAAGGCACATGGTCGTTCAACGCCGCACGCGAAATGTTTCGCGACATTCAGTTCCATCTCACCTCGGAATTCAAGAACGATGAAGACATCATTCAAAGCATTCAGCAGTGGGGAAAGAGATCGTAATTCATTCGTTGTTTGGGAGAATGTCTTCCTCACAGCTTGGCAGTTTCCAATTTTATACTGCGCCTCTATGGCCATGTTTGAACGGTTGGTTAGGCAGCGACACGGATTTCTTTTTTCGTGATTCTTTGGATTTAACTCTTCGATTTTTTTCTAGGTACCTGCTAATATCATCAAGAAACTGTTCAACCCTTTCTTTAGTTTGTTTATTCTCGATTGCAATTGATGAAAGTATAACGGGATCGACTGTTTTCAGGTCTTGATGACCAAGCATTTTATACAGTTTTTCCATTTCTTGTTTAAGTTCTAAAAACTTTTGATACTGAAGAGATTTAGGGTATATCTCCTTCAGTAAATCGAGTGCTCGCTCAACAACAAGAAGTTGACCGCCATATTCTCTTTTTATGTCTGCGATCTGGTTTGCAAGGAATACTCGGTCTTCTTTTCGATGCTTTCGTAGAGCCAAGATTACAGTAGAGAGAGATATAAGAAAAGCACCAATCGATATCCAAGTGGCAATTGGTTCACCCAACAAAGTCATTCCCTCATCCTTTCAATTTATTTTATCGTTTCCTCGTTCGGCACAATAACTTCTCCGCGACGAATACGTGCAGTGACGCAATGGCGTCGGCTGTAGCTGAAATAAATCACGAATCCGATTCCCAGCCAGATAAACAACCGCCACCAATTTTCTACCGGCAGCGAGAACATCAGAATCGAGCAGCAAATAATTCCGGCAATCGGTGTGAATGGAACGAACGGCGCACGGAAAGGGCGCGGCGCGGCGGGATTGGTTTTGCGCATGATCAACACTGCCGTGCAAACGATGATGAACGCCAGCAGCGTACCAATGTTGGTAAGCTCTGCAAGTATGCGGATGGGAAGCAGCGTTGCCATCGAACCGACGAAGATGCCTGTGAGGATGGTGGATTTCCATGGCGTGCGGAATTTTTCATGGATAGCGCCGAAGAAACTTACAGGCACCATACCGTCGCGCGCCATCGCCAGCAAAACACGCGGCTGGCTCAACATCATCACCAACAGCACGGACGTAATGCCCGTGATCGCACCAATATCGATCAACCGCTGCGCCATCGGCAAGCCCTTTTGTGCAAACGCATTTGCTACCGGCGCATTGATATCGATTTGATTGTACGGCACCATACCCGTAATAATGGCTGAGACAGCAATATACAACAACGTGCAAAGTATTAATGACGTAATGATACCGATGGGAACATCTTTTTGCGGATTGCGCGCTTCTTCGGCGTGCGTGGAAACAGAATCGAAACCGATGAAGGCAAAAAAGATGACCGCTGCGCCGGCAAGCATGCCGAGCGGTACACCGTTGCTTGCGGTCTGTCCGAACAGCGTGTGGCCGAAGAAACTGATGCCGGTATAGCCGTACGGCGCGAACGGATGCCAGTTGTTCGGATCGACATAAAATGCTCCGACAACAATCACAAATAGCACAATAATAAGTTTGACGATAACCATTCCTGTGTTGAACACCGCGCTTTCTTTTATTCCCCGTACTAAAATATATGTAATGGCAGCGGTAATAAGAATTGCCGGAAGATCAAGGTACGAACCGGTGGCAAAAAAATGTCCACTTGCCGTATCGAAATCAAACGGAGCGGACGCAAACGGATGCGGCAAATAAATGCCGAAACTTTTGAGCAAATCCTGAAAGTGCGCCGACCAGCCATGAGCAACAGCGGAAGAGGCGACGGCATACTCCAGCACTAAATCCCAGCCGATGATCCACGCAAATAATTCACCGAGCGTTGAGTACACGTACGTATATGCCGAACCAGCTACCGGCGCCATCGATGCAAACTCTGCGTAACACAAAGCAGCAAACACGCACGCAATTCCAGCGGCGGCAAATGAGAGAATCAATGCCGGGCCTGCTTTATCGTGCGCACCGACGCCGGTTAATACAAAAATACCGGTGCCAATCACGGCGCCGACACCGAGACTTGTTAGCGAAACGGGTCCGAGCACACGGCGTAACCGGTTCTCGCCTTTCATTTCTTCCATCAACAACGAAAATGGTTTTTTATCAAACAAAGAATTGCTCATTCAGTAGTCTCCACGCTCATCCTATAATTTCAAATACTTGGTAGTAATAAAACATACAGAGTTTACAACAGAAACGCAATGAAAATCCCGCGTTGCACCTCTGCACTCTTTTCGGTATCATTATAAAGAATTTATTTTTGAATCTAAAAGAGAAACATCATGACTCCCCAATCAAAGACAGAACATCTCAAAATTTCCAATACAGAATATCATGCCAAACGTCTTCGCGTCGGCGTCATCTTCGGCGGACGTTCGGTGGAACATGAGGTCTCGTTAGTTTCTGCCGCATCGGGTCCTGAACGCCCTCGATCCGAAACTGTACGAAGTGATTCCTATCGGCATTGCCGCCGATGGACACTGGCTTAGCTCCGGCGATGCACTGAAACTGTTAAAGGAAAAAACTTCTCTCGAAAAAATACCGGAACAAATCCTCGTTCCCGATCCACGCAAACGTGCACTTGTTGGCATGAACGGTGCCGCCGGTATGGAATCGAAATTAGACGTCGTGTTCCCTGCAGTGCATGGAACATACGCAGAAGACGGAACACTGCAAGGATTATTCGAGCTGGCCGATGTGCCGTATGTTGGTGCGGGCGTGCTCGGTTCGGCGGTCGGGATGGATAAAATCGTGCAGAAGCAATTACTGCTGCAAGCAAAGATTCCCGTTGCTCCGATGGTGTGGTTTTTATTCGATGAATACAAACAGCAACAGAATAAATTAATTGCAACGATAGAGAAGTCGCTCAAATATCCGATGTTTGTAAAACCTGCGCATTCCGGTTCCAGCGTTGGTATTTCCAAGGCGCATAACAGAAAAGAATTGGAAGAAGCAATTGAAATGGCTTCGCACTACGACTGGAAAATTTTGGTAGAACGCGCTGTGCCGGAAGCGCGTGAAATCGAATGTGCGGTGTTAGGCAACGACGTGCCGGAAGCATCCGGTACTGGGGGAAATCATTCCGTCCAATGAATTCTATGATTATGACGCAAAGTATGTCGATGGAAAATCGAACGCCGTGATTCCGGCAAAACTTCCTGCAACAACGGCGAAGAAAATCCGCACACTTGCGGTCGAAGCATTCCGAACATTGGATTGTTCCGGTATGGCACGCGTCGATTTCCTTGTTTCGAAAAAAACGAACAAATTTTATTTGAACGAAATCAATACGCTTCCCGGCTTTACGTCGATCAGCATGTATCCGAAATTGTGGGAAGCAACCGGCGTGTCGTATCCCAAGTTGTTGGATAAATTGATTCAACTTGCATTAGAACGCCACGCACAAAAATCCAAATTACAAACTACATACCAGCCGAAAAATACCTGGTACCGTTGATAAAGTTTTATGGACGATCAGTTTTTTAGAAACCTTCAGCCGGAAAAACTGCTGAAGAAAATGGCGAAGAAAGCATCGAAGAACAAGAAGCGAACCGCGATTCTTGTTCTCTTGACGTTTGTCGGGCTGTATATTGTGTTTGACAATAAAGGCGTGCTCAAGCGCATTCGTTTGGAACATGAACGAGCAGAGTGGATTCAAAAAGTGAAAGCTGACAGCATTGAAACCAAACGGCTGCAAGATTCTATAAGAGCGTTAGAAAACGACAAGAAGGCACTGGAAAAAGTTGCGCGCGAACGGTATGGTATGGTGCGCGAAGGCGAAACGGTGTATCAGGTGAAGAAAGATAAATGATAAAAAATGTTAGGTCTTAGGATTTAGGGACTAAATTCGTCAAGCAACGATCGAAAATTATACCGTCACAAAATTTTTATGTCCGATTTATTTTCAAATGATGATTCTGTAAAACGTGTGTCGAGTTCAGCACCGTTGGCGGAACGCGTGCGACCTACAATGCTGGATGATTTTATCGGACAGGAACATCTTGTCGGCGCAGACAAGCCGTTGCGGTTGATGCTGGAAAACGGCGAACTCGCATCGATGATTTTGTGGGGGCCGCCGGGTGTCGGCAAAACTACGCTTGCGCGTTTGATTGCACACTACATCAAAGCAGATTTTTATCAATTGAATGCCGTTGCTGCCGGCGTCAAAGATGTCCGCGATGTAATCGGTCGCGCGGAGAAAAATAGAAATGATAAAACGATTTTATTCATCGATGAAATTCATCGATTCAATAAAGCACAGCAAGATGCGCTGCTGCATTCGGTGGAAGAAGGAACGGTGACATTGATTGGCGCGACGACGGAGAATCCGTCGTTCGAGGTCATTTCACCGCTATTGTCACGCTGTCAGGTGTACGTGCTGGAATCACTTGGCAAGGAAGCGCTGCAAAAAATTTTAGATCACGCGCTGCAAACGGATATAGTTTTTTCAAAACAGAAAATCGAAATTCAAGATGCTGATTTTTTATTTTTGCTTTCCGGCGGTGATGCACGCAAACTGTTGAACGGTTTGGAAAACGCCATCCGCTTAACAAAACCCCATCCCGATAATTCACTTACCATCACAAAGAAAAAAATTGAGGAAGCGTTTCAGCGAAAGTTCACACTGTACGATAAAGAAGGCGAGCAGCATTACGATATTATTTCAGCATTCATTAAAAGCATTCGCGGCAGCGACCCCGATGCAGCAGTGCTACTGGATGGCGCGAATGTTAGACGGCGGCGAAGATCCGAAATTTATTGCACGGCGCATGATTGTGCTTTCATCCGAAGATATCGGCAATGCGGATCCGTATGCGCTCACGCTTGCCACTTCGTGTTTCACCGCTGTCGATTACATTGGCATGCCGGAAGCGCGCATCATTCTTGCGCAAACGGCAACCTATCTTGCATCGTGCCCCAAAAGCAACGCTTCGTATCTTGCCATCGATGCAGCGTTGAATGATGTGCACAATCTTCCCAATCTTCCCGTCCCATTGCCCATTCGTAATGCTCCAACAAAACTGATGGAAGAATTAGGATACCACGAAGGATACAAATACAGCCATGATTTTCCAGGACATTTTACTGAGCAACAATTTCTTCCCGATAATCTAAAGAATAAAACTTACTACAAGCCAGGTGAATTTGGCAGGGAAAAAGATTTCCGCGCACGTCTGAATGCATGGTGGAAAAAGAAACAGCGATAGAAATATTTTACAACAGTCAAGAAAAACAATACTTTGGTATGAGAGTTTGTTGCCACGGCTTGACATTCACTTGAAAAAACTCGAACATTAAATAAAAAAGCAATAAAGAACAAACGCAGGCCTGTGCGCAACCATGGTAAATGTATGATCTGCAACACAGCGGAAACAAAGATGTATTGATATACTGACATTGAGTGGAAGGAGGAGTTATGAATATTCGTAGATGCATCGTTACTCTATTAGTTGCAATTGCGGTTACTGCGGGCATCGCATGGGCGCAGTCAGAATTATATGTTGAACAAACGCAGAACGTCGAGACATTCAAGTCGGCAATTTTTGGCGGCGATTTTTGTAAGGGTGCAAACATACTCGGCGTTGTGTCATCCGGAAGAGCATTCAAAATATTCGATGTCTCCACGTTCAAAGAAAAACTATCGGTAGCCGAGCTGCCGATGCGCATGAGTTCACTTTCATTTTCAGCAGCGGGACAAACTGCCTTTCTGGGAGGCGCCGATGGAAATGTGTATGTGCTGAATTCGGAAACGGGCGAAATCAAAAATACATTTTCTGTGCATACCAGTAGCATAATCGGATTACGGTTGAGCACTTCCGAAAACTTGCTTTACACGGTGGGCAACGATCATCTTCTCCAAATCACAAATGCTGTTACAGGCAACAACATTAAAACATGGTCATTGGGGGAAGAAGACCTTACCGCATTTATCGCTTCTCCATCCAACAAATTTCTTGCAATAGGGTTATCCACTGGTGAAGTAAAAGTATTTAATGCCCAGCAACTTGAGCCGTTGTTATCTTGGAAAGACAGTAAATCGGGAATCTTAACGCTTGCCTATAGTCCGGATGAAAAATTGTTGGCAGCGGGAACTGCAAGCGGCGCCATCTATGTGTGGGATATGCAATCAGGTATTTTAAAAACCACCATGACACAACCGACACTCATTAAAGCCCTCGCCTTTGATCCGCAAACGCGGTGGTTGGCAAGCGCTTCTATCGATAGCTCTCTAACGTTTTACGATGTTGCAACATCTGTTGTAAGAAAAAAAATAAAAAATATTTCTGGATATATAACATATCTTTCATTTGTTAACCATGAATCTTTGGTAGCAGGCACGAGTCAGGGTATGCTTCAAAGCTGGAAGGTGCTACCTGCGCCGCCTGATACGACCAATCCAACAATCACCATCGAACAACCTGCTACGCCATCGCTGAGAGTGTTTGGTACGGAATACGAAATTCGCGGCTGGGCATTTGATGATTCGGATATCAAAACGGTAACAATCAATGGTATAACGGTTCAATTAATTTCTCGTGCAGCATCGGATACGGTTCGTGTTCCTGCCGGAATGAAAGTTGCAAAGCATTTTACGGCAACGATAAAATTGGATTCTGTGGGAAACAATTCTTTTGAAGTCCGAGCAGAAGATACATACAAACATTTGACAACAGTGAAAGGAATGATTCAGCGGCTTTCGGATGATGAAGCAGTGGAAGTCGAAAGTCCGTTGAACAATGCTGATGTCGATATGGTATCCGTACCGTTAAAATTTCGAACGTGGTTCGATATTGCATCGTATTCCATTTCGGTGAATATGACGGAAATTGTAAGCGGGCAAGTGCCGGCATTTAAAGTTGCAGGCGATTTGATTGTTGAAGACATACCGATGGTTTCTGGATACAATCAAATTCAATTGTCAATCACAAGCAAGTCCGGGAAAATTTTTACCAGAGCCATCGGTGTCAATCGAAAAACAGGCGTTGCAAGCAATGCTTCCACAGCGTCAGCACCGAGTGCTAAGCGCGATAAAAGCAGCGGCCCGCAACGATGGGCAGTTGTCGTCGGTGTTTCGGAATATCAGAGTGCGGGAATTCCTGGATTGAAATATGCTGATCGCGATGCCGATGCATTTGCAAACTTCTTACGTACTCCTGAAGGCGGCGGCTATGATTCCGACCACTTGCGCGTCTTGTTGAACAAAGATGCAACGCTTCCCAACATCAAGGATGCACTCATTAATTTTTTAGGACAGGCCATCAATATCGATTTAGTGATTATTTATTTCGCGGGGCATGGTTCGCCGGAACCGGCGCGTCAGCAAAACATGTATTTGCTCACGTATGACAGCGATCCCAATCAACTCGGCACTACGGCTTTTCCGATGTGGGATATTCAAACGGTACTAGCGCGGCATATCAATGCAAAACGCGTTGTGGTGTTCACGGATGCATGCCACAGCGGAAACATCAGCGTAAATTTTGCAACACGCGGCTTAGGAGTGACAGAGCAAAATCTTGTGAATCAGTATCTCACCGATCTTTCAAAGACCAAAGAAGGTATCGTGGTGTTTACCGCGAGCGCTGCGGGAGAAGTTTCGCAGGAATATCCAGAAATTGGCCATGGCGTGTTCACCTATTATTTGTTGGAAGGTATGCAAGGCAAAGCGGATTACAACAACGATTACACCGTTACAATCAATGAACTGATGCAGTATGTGGAAGAACAAGTAAAACGCAAAACGCATGGCTCGCAAAATCCCACACGCAGCCAAACGGATTATGATAAAGAAATGACTATATCAACTATTTCGCACTAATATGAGGAAACGTTTTATGCGATACTCTTTTATTGTTGCAATCGTCGTATGTATATTTTTTATTGGATTTCATTCGACGGAAAAATCATCCGCGCCTCCAACGGCGACGTATCAAGACAATGATGCTAATGTCGGATTTCAATGGGCCTTCGGTGCGATGATCGGAAAAGATAAAAAATTTGTTTCGATCACGCGCGATACGGTACTCAAAAGCGGCGATGAAATAAAAATGATGGTGCAGTTGACAAAAGAATGTTTTGTGTACGTGTTATATTACGGTGCAAATAAAGAAGTGCAGTTATTATTTCCGTACAACTCCGGCAATTTCAAGATGACTATGTCGCTGAAAAAAATTATTATATTCCCGCGGGCCGTACGTGGATTGAATTAGATAAAAATCCTGGAAAAGAAACTTTCTTTTTGATTGCTTCCACCGAGCGGTTACTGGAAATCGAAGCAAAGTATGGCGATTACATTTCTGCTGACTCATCGAAAAAACCTGCAATGGCGGAAGCACTTGTGGCCGATATTCGCGCCGTCCGAAAACATTATGCAACGTTCGCAACGCTTGCGGAAAAACCGATCTCGATTGGAGGAAATATTCGCGGAACAGATAAGATAGAAGAAAAACGCCGCCACGATATTTCGGAAATTGCAACAGAAATTACTGCAAAAAATTTCTACAGCAAGACTTTTACCATTGACCACCAATAAAACACGAACGTGGAGGGACACGCTGATCATCAGCGTGTCCGCTCTAGCGCTCGGGCACTTTCTTTTCTGGCTGCTTCCCGGAGTGTTCCGGACATGGAACGGTCAAGCTGCGGACCAAATGTTTGTGCTCCGCTCGCAGTATTTTCCTTCCCGTATTCCGTACAATAGCACGATCGTGCACGTGTGCGAAACGGACAGCACAAAATTAGTGCTGACAAGTTCCTACACAACACGCAAACCGTATTCACAAATTATTCGTAACCTTGGTGATTTGAAAACCGCGATGCAAGTGTGGGATTATATTTTTGTCAATCCGCTTTCAACCGAAGAAGATTCGATATTGATTGAAAGCAACGAGCATGCGGGGAATGTGTATTACGGACTTGAACTCAATCCTAAAGAAGAAATTCCCAAGCAATCATCGCCAAGAAATGAATATCTTTCAAGAACAAAGTGGTACGTACAGGTTGCAGGCGATGTAAGCCGGATGTACATTGGAACTGATCCATTGACTACATTTTCCAAACTGGCATCGGCGGCACAAGGGTTGGGCTATATCAACGTAAAGTATGATCAAGACGGTATCTTCCGCCGGGCACCGTTGCTCATGCGGTTCGAAGATGCATTCTATCCGAGTTTCCCGTTTCATGCAATTTGCGATTATTTGCATGTACCGCCGCAGCATATTATTCTTTGTCCGGGAAAAAGTATTACACTGCAGGGTGCGTATCGTCCGGGACAGCGGCCGCATGATATCATCATTCCTGTAGATGAACACTGTAACTTGATTGTGAATTTTGTCGGTCCGTGGAATCGCATGCTGCATTACACGATGCTGCAGCTTTATCACGTTTCCGATGATCGCGATGCGATGGAGTTCGATTGGCAGCCGCAGTTTGAAGGAAAGATTGTTGTGGTGAATGAAACTTCGACTGGTGCTTCCGATATTCAATCTGTTCCGACAGAAAGCTGGTACCCGTTGGGCGGATTACATGCCAATGTGATGAATACTATTCTGACGGAAAACTTTTTGCATGAGATCAATCCATGGGCAATGCTCGGCATTGAACTCGTGTTGCTTGCTTTCATTGTATTCTTCACGATCAAGTTTTCGTCGCGCGGCATGTGGATGGGAGCATTAGCGTTGCTCATCAGTTATGTACTGATTGCACTGGCTGTTTTTCTGTATGGCAATCTTATCATCAATATTGTACGCCCAATTGTCATTTGTACCGTTGCGGTTTTTGGTGTGCTGGCGTACCGGTTTATCAACGAAGAACGTGAGAAAGAATCGTTGCGGCAATCGTTTGAATCGTACTTACCGCCGTCGGTCGTCAAACGCCAGATGGCGCATCCGGAAACCGTATTAGAAGTACAGAAAAAAGAACTCACCATTTTGTTCAGCGACATCAAAAGTTTTACCACTTATTCTTCCACGATGACGCCGGATCAAATTCAAAAATTTTTAGCGGAATATTTCGAAGCAATGGTCAATATCGTATTTAAGTACCGAAGGCACCGTCGATAAATATATTGGCGATGGGTTAATGGTGTTCTTCGGTGCACCGGAGCCGCAGCCGGATCATGCCGTGCGCTGTGTTCGTGCTGCAATTGAGATGCAACATAAATGTCGTGAGCTCAAAGAGAAATGGGTAAGGGAAGGATTGTTCCCGCTGCGCATTCGCATCGGCGTCAATACGGGCGAAGTGGTTGTGGGTAATATGGGAACGCCGAAAAAGCTTTCATACACTGTGCTTGGTTCCGACGTCAATCTTGCCAACCGGCTTGAATCGAACGCGCCAGTCGAAGGCATTATGATTTCGCGCCGAACGTACGATTTAATCAAAGATCAAATTCCAACCATTCCCCACGAAAATATTTTAGTAAAAGGCCTTGATACACCCGTCGAAGTGTACACCGTTCCGGTGGACGAACAAACACAAACATCTACTTGATTTTGGCGTTGGCAATATAGATATTACTTCTGAACAACAGAGGAATTGTGGTCAGAAAAATGTCGGCGCCGTTACTCAACATCAAAGGAACGCATTGGTTGTCGGAAGACGGGTTTCGTTATTGCGAATCCCTTGCGCGGAAACATTACGAAAATTTTCCTGTCGCATCCCGTTTCGTTCCGAAAGACCTTCGCAAATATGTATGGGCGATTTATGCATTCGCACGTACCGCCGATGACTTTGCTGATGAACCCGGCTATACACTTGCCGAACGTATCGACAACTTAAATTGCTGGGAAGAACAACTGCTCGAAGCGTACAATGGAAATCCATCGCATCGTGTTTTTGCAGCGCTTGCCGAAACGGTGGAACGATTTCAAATACCTGTTGAACTATTTCAAAATCTTCTCGCAGCATTTCGTTCCGATCTTTCGACAAACCGCTATGAGACATTTGACGATGTCTTAGCATATTGCAGCAATTCTGCCAATCCCATCGGACGATTGATGCTGATGCTGTTCAACTATCGCAGCGAACGTTTGATGGAGTTGTCGGATTCTCTTTGCACCGCGCTGCAATTGACAAATTTTTGGCAGGATATTTCCGTGGATGTAAAAAAAAATCGCATTTATATTCCACAAGACGATATGGAAGAATTCAATTACACCGAACAAGATTTGTTCAAGGGAATAGTTGACGACCGTTTCCGGAATTTATTGGCGTTTGAGATGCGCCGTACCATGGACTTATTTCTTGCAGGAAAACCGTTACTTACCATGGTGAAAAAGCCGTTGTCTTTAGAACTTGCCTTAACATGGCAAGGCGGCACGCAGATTCTTGAAAAAATTCAGAAACAAAACTTCGACGTTTTTGCTAAACGCCCCACGTTATCATTCATCGACAAAGTAAGACTTCTTTTCCGAACATTTTCTATGTACCTTTAATCCGTGCATACTGCAACACCATATCTGCCTGAGTTTTCTCAGAACCGAAAGAGTAATTTCTATTATTCGTTTCTCAGCTTGCCGCGCATCAAGCGCGATGCGATTGAAACGATCTATGCCTTTTGCCGTGTCACCGACGACATCGTCGATGAAGGCGGCGATGAAACAGAAAATCACGCCCGTTTGCTGCAATGGACAGATGAGTTGAAGCGTTCGCTCTACGGCGTTTCACATTATACCTTGTTAAACAAATTATCTGCGATCATTAATCATTTTCAAATTCCTGTCGAACATTTTTATGATTTGATTAAAGGAATGGAAATGGATTTAACGCAAAAGCGGTATGGTACTTTTTCTGAATTGGAGTTGTATTGCTATCGTGTCGCATCGACGGTGGGATTGGTTTCTGCGGAAGTGTTTGGTTACAAGAATGCGAAGACGAAAGAATATGCTATTCAACTTGGTATTGCATTGCAGCTAACCAATATTTTGCGCGACATCAAAGCTGACGCCAAGAAGGGAAGAATTTATCTTCCGCTGGAAGACTTGCTTCGATTCGGTTATTCGGAAGAAGAATTGTTGAGTTCAACCTATAACGAACAATTTATTGCGTTGATGAAATTTGAATGTGAACGTGCGCATGAATATTATCGCCATGCAAAATCTTGTCTTGCAGAAGAGGATAAACCCTTATTCACGGCTGCGCGTACCATGGGCAATATTTATTATTTGCTGTTGCTGCGCATCGAACGCGCACAGTACGATGTATTTTCCAAACGCATTCGCTTAGCATCGCCGTTTAAAATTTTAGTTGCGATGATGCTGCAGTTGCGGAATAAACTTCCCAAGAATTTTCATCGGTACGTCCACACAGAACTGCCGGCATAATCGCGTAATTAATATCTATCCTCGGTTCATAAAATCCTTCCAGTATATTTCCGCGGACATTGCATGCTGTCAGTCACGTTTGTATATTGACAACAAAAGAAAGCATGCATACTAAAATATTCACACAAAATGTTTGTTTTTGATCTACTCATTATCGCAGTATTGTTTTTGATTCAAGCCGCATTTGTTCTGTTAGTAACAGGCCCGCTCATTTTATTAAAACCGGTTCGCAGAAAATCCGGGTGGTATGCGCGCTTTACCAATTTGTTGGAGCCCCGTGATGCAGGTCTTCCACAGCAAGATGTGACTGTTGAAACATTTGATGGATTGCAATTGAAGGGCTGGTTTGTTTCGCAATCGGAAAAAGCGCAAAGAACGATTATTTATTTACATGGTGTCGGTGATTGCAAGATCGCCGGCGTCGAATTTGCGCGTTCCATGTATCAACACGGCTTTAATATATTTTTGTACGATTCGCGCGAGCATGGCGAAAGCGAAGGATATTATTGCACGTACGGTTTTTATGAAAAACATGATCTTGCTGCTGTGATTACCTATCTGTTGTCAAGACAGGATGTAGCGATTGGAAAAATCGGTCTGTTCGGGACATCGATGGGTGCGGCGGTAGCCATTCAAACGGCGGCAATCGATCATCGCATTGCAGCGGTGGTCGCAGAAGGAAGTTTTTCAACATTGCGTACCATTTTTGTCGATTACCAAACGCGTATTGTCAAACTGCCATGGCATTTTTTACGGAACATTGCTCTGGTGCAGTCACAAAAAATGGCGAACTTTAAAGCACGTCTGGTCGCGCCGATAGAAGACATTAAAAAAATACACGTGCCGATTCTTGTCGATGGAGAAAAAGATTCGTTCATCAAGAATGAATATTCCAGAAAACTTTTTGAAGCTGCCAACGAACCAAAAGAATTACTTATCGTCCCTGGCGCCGATCACAATAATGTCTGGGAAATCGGTGGAGCTATGTATGAAAAAGCATTAGTATCCTTCTTTGAAAAGTATTTGGTATAACAGTTCAGAGAATCGTTTTTATGAAAACCAAAACCATCGTACCGGTCAATTTTATTGAGCAACGGATTTTTATCATCCGCGGTTTGAAAGTTATGATCGATCGTGATCTTGCCGATCTCTACGGTGTGCAAACAAAATATCTGAATCGGCAGGTCAAACGGAATCGTGAACGGTTTCCTCATGAATTTGTTTTTCAACTTACAAAATCAGAACGCAACGAACTGGTGACAAATTGGCACCGGTTCGAATCGTTGAAACATTCTTCAACCCTGCCGTTTGCTTTTAGTGAACATGGTGTGGCGATGCTTGCTACGGTTATCAAAAGCCCCAAGGCAATAAAGATGAGTATCTTAATTGTGAAGGCATTTGTGCGCTTGCGGGATATTCTTTCTAGCCATAGAGAGTTGGCAGAAAAACTGCAACTGCTCGAAAAGAAAATAGATCGTCACGATGAAGAAATTCAAGCGATTGTCGATGCTATTCATCAATTACTCCAACCACCAGAGAAGCCCAAAAATCCAATTGGCTTTAGAATTAGCGAACCAACGGCAGCATATTATTCCAAAAAACATTCTTCCCCCAAAAAGTCATGAAAAGACTATTTCTCGTTTTTATTTTCCTGTTGTCAACACTCTGTGCACAAACACCGTTTTCTGCCGATAGCGCATTATCCTATCTCAAAACTCTTTCTGTCGATATTGGGCCAAGAACATTCGGTTCGCCGAACGAACGGCGTGCGATGGAGTTCGGCCTTAAAAAATTTCGAGAATTCGGAATTCCTACAACCTATGTTATGGCTATTCGTTCTGTGGATGGAAATGGATATCATCCGGGTTACAATACCAATAGCGGTGTCGTTGTCGGTGTGCTGCCGGGAAAAAGCAGCAGAACAATTTTGATCGGCGGACACATCGATTCTGCATCGCCGTTCGTTCCCGGTGCAAATGACGACGGCTCCGGCGCTGCCGATGTGATCGAACTTGCCCGCGTTCTTTCCAAACAGCAGCACGAATCGACGCTGATGTTCTGTTTGTGGGGCGGAGAAGAAGCGGGGTTGTGCGGTTCGAAAGCATTCGTGGAAAATTATCCCCATCTCGACAGCATTGCGTTAATGCTGCAACTCGATATGGCAAACGGCAGCGATTGGCTGATGCCGATGTGCGACGTGCATACGCACAGCGCGCCTCACTGGTTGGTGCAGGCATCGGTACGAAGAATTTTATAAACTCGGTTATTCCGGATTGAGATATCCGACAGATTTCTTCGTGCAGAATTATGCGCTGCCTTCCGGCGGCATAGGTTCAGATCACGAACCGTTTCTGCAAAAAGGAATTCCGGCAATCGATTTTACTTCCGATGCCAACGATCCGATTCACACGCCGCAGGATGATTTCGAACATTTCAAACCTTCGGGATTAAAACGCAGCGGCGATCTGGTGTACAATCTTGTTCAACGATTTGATAATGGTGTTCCGCAGGAAAAGACCGATCATTATTATCTTGTTCAAATCGGACACATTCCAATTTTTATTCCATTCGTTCTTTTATACAGCTTCATAGCTTTCGTATTGCTGATTACAATATTCGGCGTGTATCAAACACGCAAACGCCGTACAGAAACAGATTGGCAGAAATCTCCCAAACTTCCGGCGGTAAAATTATTGTTTATTGCGATCATCGTTCAAGTATTCGTCTGGCTTTCAGAAAACATTGTCGGTCTTGTAGAAGGCGTGCGCTATCCGTGGATTTCTCATCCTGAAGGATTTTTTGTCCTTGGATTTATTGCGGCATTGATGGGCATCGTTGTATCGCTATATGTCACGCCGGAATTAAAACTTAGCTGCGATCCGTATCGATGGTATTTGAGATCAGCAGCATGGCTTCTGGTCTTTGTGATTTTATTTTCTTTCGGCGGCATCAAATTGGCAATCTATCCTGCATCAGCGTTGTTGCTGCTTTCGTTGGCAATGGTAGTGCGCCGACCGTGGTTGAAATTTGTTTTGTGGATTCTGTCCCCGCATTTGATGTTTCGTCTTGCCTTCTCAGAAGGATTCACATTGTTCAGCCGTATGCTGGCGCTTGACACGCTTATCAGTATACGTATGAGCGCCGTAATTCACGTGCTGTATATTGTTATGTTTGCTTTGTACTCGTTCCCGTTCTTACTGGGATTTGCAGCCGTCTATTTTGATTCTGGAATCGATTTACTGTGGTTGAAACGTTGGCGTTCAAAGAGAGGATTCATTATAACTGGTTCTGCATTTATTGTCTGCGTCATCGTGTTGATTTTTATTCCATCATATTCCGATTCGTGGAGACAAACGATCAGCGTGGAAGAATTTGTCGATGGCAGCAACGGAAGCGGTATCGTTACACTGAAGAGCAATGATTATATGAGAAATGCCCGTGTTCGGTTCGACAATAAAGATTTACTTATCACGAATTATGACCGTGAAATTTTATTGAAGCAATTTACGACGAATCCGCAATCCCTTTGGTTGCATGAAGATCGTACCGTAACAACAACGCGGCATGACTCTATGACAACATTTGATGTGTTTATATATCTTCACTCAAAATATCGTCCGCATGTTTTAAATTTCGATTTTTCAGCAGGCGCACATCTGATCGAAGATGTGTTCACACCATACACGGCAACGATTACCGGTCATAGTGTTTCTATTCGATGGGAAACTATTCCGGATACAGCATTAGTTATTCCGGTTCGCTTCACCGTTGTGCGCGGCGATAGCGTTGTTGAAACAACCGAAGCAAATTATATCGAGATGATTGAACCGGTAACAATTGAAAAACAGTGGACCAATGTCCTCCCGAAAACAATAATCCGAAAGACGTGTGTCATAAAATAATTTTTAATTATTTACCCGAAGCAAAAGCACCACGTTCTCGATGTGATATGTATGCGGAAACATATCCACCGGCTGCATTTTTACCAAACGATATTTTGATTTGCACAACGCTTTTACGTCGCGCGCCTGTGTTGCGGGATTGCAACTGACATAGACGATGCGTTCCGGTTCGATCTTCAAAATTTCTTCTACCACTTTCGGATGCATACCGCTGCGGGGCGGATCGATCACCATGACATCGGGTTTCGGATGCGACGACATCCATTCAATATCTTTCGTCAGACGATCTTTCAAGTCACCGAGCACAAACGTACAATTCGTAATCCCATTTTCTTTGGCATTGCGATCTGCATCTTCAATAGCGCTTGCGACAGATTCCACGCCAATGACTTGTTTGACGACATCGGAAATAAATATCGAAATGCTTCCCGTGCCGGAATAAAGATCATACACCATATCTGTCGGTTTGAATTCCCCAAACTTTTTTGCGACCTGATATAATTTTTCTGCCTGCAAGACGTTTGTTTGAAAAAACGAACTTGCAGAAACATCAAACTGATGATTGTCCATCTGTTCGTGAATGATGCCGTCTCCAAGATATACATGCTCTGCCTGGCCGAACGCAATCTGTGCTTTTTTAGAATTGATTGTATTGACAATCGTTGTAACTTCCGGCACTTCAACTTTCAATACCACTGAATATTCGCGCATTAAATCTGGCAAGTTGTTAAACGTCACAAGATTCACCATCACTTCTTTCGTGTGCTTGCTTTCTCGAATCACTAAGAAGCGAAGAATGCCCGACTCGGTGCGTGAATCATAGATCGTGAGATTCTTCTCTCTCGCAAATCGCCGTGTAAAATTTAAAACACGATTAGAAACTTCCGATTGAAGATGACATTCATCAAGGTTGAGCACTTTATCGAAACGTGAGGGAACATGTAACCCAAGGTAGATGGGAGATGGCAAGTGGGAGATGGGATTGTGTTCGCCTTCTGTATTGTCGGAAGGTATTTCTGTTTCCGATTTTATCGGCGGTGCAGTAAGCCATTGTTTCTCCGCAAACGAATATTCCATTTTGCCGCGATAGAAATAAATATTTTCCGAACCAATGATCGGCAACATTTCGAAATCAGAAAATCCTCCGAGATGCTCGAAGGCATCCTTCACCTGCTGCTGTTTGAATTCAAGCTGCGCCGAATATTCCACATGCTGCCATTTGCATCCGCCGCACACGCCAAAATATTTGCAGCGCGGCTGCACGCGATGCACTGAGGGTGTGATGACTTCTACGACTTTTGCTTCGGCAAAATTCTTTTTCGATTTCAGGATCTTGACTTTTACCACATCGCCAGGAACAGCGCCTTCGACAAACACCACAAGCTTGTCATGTTTCGCAATACATTTGCCTTCAAATGCTGATCCTGATATTTCCAGTGTCAATTCGTCATCGCGTCGTAATTGTTTTGTTTCTTCCATTGTCCATCGAAGAATAAAAAACCTCCGACGCATCGGAGGTTTCAGTACTTCCATACAAAAATAATGAGTGTATCGTTACACCGCTTGCGCGGCTTTCAGCAATGCTTCAACTTTTTCCGGTGTTTCCGCTTCGGCATAGAAACGAATCAGCGGTTCGGTTCCTGATGCGCGCACCAACACCCAACCGTTTTCGAGAAAAAGTTTGTAACCGTCTTTCGTTTCAACACGCTGCACAGAAAATCCGGCAAGCTGTTTCACACCTTTTTTATATGCCGCCATGATGCGGTTCTTTTCTTTTTCTGTCAAGCGCGCATCGTTGCGATTGTAATAGAACCAGCCGTACTCATTCATAATTTCTTCGACAAGCTCGCTCAATTTCTTTTTGCGTGTCGCCATGATTTCGCAAAGCAGCAATCCAATATACGTACCGTCGCGTTCCGGCAAATGTCCTTTAACAGCAAGCCCGCCGCTTTCTTCCGCTGCAATCAAAATGTTGCGCTCGATCATCAACTGGCAGAGATACTTAAATCCCACCGGCGTTTCGTGCAATACCAAATTGTATTTCTTGCACATCTTGTTGATGACCTGACTGACGGAAAACGATTTTGCAACTTCTCCCGTCATGTGTTTTTGTTCGACAAAATATTTCAAGAGAAGTGCAAAAACACGGTGTGAATCGACAAAGTTTCCTTTTTCATCAAACGCGCCGATGCGGTCGGCGTCGCCGTCGGTGGCAATGCCGATGTCGCTGCCGGATTTTACGATTGCTTGAATCAATCCGGGAGTGTTTTGAGGCAGCGGTTCGGGATGAGTTCCGCCGAAGGACGGATTGAAATCGCCGCGAATGGAACTGTTGAGCGGAAGAATTTGATCCATCACACCCTGTCCTGCTCCGTGCATGGCATCGTACGCGATTTTAATTCCGGCAGACTTAATGAGATCAATGTTGATTTTGCTTTTAATGTCTTCGATGTAAATAGAAGTAAAGTCGATCTTCTTGATAATTCCTTTTTCTACTAACTGTGCAAACGATTTTTTGCATTCAACATTTTTCTTGATGACCTTTGCGAGTTCTTTTTCCACTTTCGCAATCGCTTCCGGGAATGCCGGCCCGCCAAAATCACCCTTGATTTTAAATCCGTTATATTTTGCCGGATTGTGGCTTGCGGTGATGATGATGCCTGCTGCCGCATTCAACTTCTTGGTCAGCAGTGAAACCATTGGCGTGGAAGAAATATTATCGGAGAGAATTACGTTGATGCCGCGATTGCCGATCACTTCGGAAACTTTCTCTGCAAACTCTCTCGAAAGAAATCGCGAGTCGTAACCGATCACAATTCCATTTTTAATCTTTTTATGCTTCTTGTAAAAGTTCGCCGTTGCTAAAGCAACTTTGGCTATGTTGTCGAAAGTAAAATCGGCGGCGATAATTCCGCGCCATCCATCTGTTCCGAATTTAATTTTCGGTGTACTCATTTGTTAATTTCCTCACAAAAGAATAAAAGCTGGAAAGGACGTTGTTCCCTTCCAGCTTTTTTAGTGAATGTTTCTGCTTACAATTTTGCGTTGATTGCTGATTTACCGCCGTAGATTGCGTTCGTTCCCAATTCCTCTTCGATGCGAAGCAATTGGTTGTATTTGCAAATACGGTCGGTGCGGCTTGCGGAACCGGTTTTAATCATTCCACAATTCGTTGCTACCGCGAGATCGGCAAGTGTTGTATCTTCCGTTTCACCTGATCGGTGGCTGAAAACCGTTGTGTAATGCGCGCACTTTGCCATCTCAACCGCATTCAGTGTTTCTGTTAGTGTACCGATTTGATTAACCTTGATGAGAATAGAATTCGCAACGCCCATCTTGATTCCTTTGGAGAGATACTCAACGTTCGTGACAAACACATCATCACCGACAAGTTGAATTTTCTTGCCGACGGCATCGGTCAATAATTTCCATCCGTCCCAATCGCCTTCTGCCATACCGTCTTCGAGTGAAACGATCGGATATTGTTTCGTCCAGTTTTCCCAGAACTTTGCCATCTCGGCAGAAGTTTTTTCGGATTTATCTGATTTGTGAAACACATATTTCTTTTTGTCGGTGTCATAGAATTCGCTTGCTGCAGGATCGAGTGCAATATACACTTGCTCGCCCGGTTTGTATCCGGCTTTCGTAATGGCTTCGAGAATCACTTCGACAGCTTCGTCGTTCGATTTCAGGTTCGGCGCAAATCCGCCTTCATCGCCAACAGCAGTGTTGTACCCGCGTTTTTTCAACACGCTTTTGAGATTATGAAACACTTCTGCACCGCAGCGAAGCGCTTCGGCAAACGTCGGTAAGCCGAGCGGGAAAATCATGAATTCCTGGAAATCGACGTTGTTGTCGGCATGCGAACCGCCGTTGATGATGTTCATCATCGGTGCAGGCAGCGTTTTTGCATTCGTGCCGCCGATGTAGCGATAGAGCGGAAGGTTCAACGAGATTGCCGATGCTTTTGCAACGGCAAGTGAAACGCCGAGAATAGCGTTGGCGCCGAGTTTACCTTTGGTCGGTGTTCCGTCGAGTTCAATCATCAACTTATCGATGCCGACTTGATCGGTGGAATCGAATCCAATCACTTCATCTGCAAGAACTTTATTTACGTTTTCGACCGCTTTGAGTACGCCTTTGCCAAGGAAGCGCGCTTTGTCGCCGTCGCGTAATTCTACTGCTTCGTTTTCGCCCGTGGATGCACCGCTGGGAACCGCTGCGCGTCCGAGCGTGCCGTCTTCCAATTCTACTTCCACTTCGACTGTCGGATTGCCGCGTGAATCCAAAATTTCACGTGCACACACATCTATAATCGTTTGCATGATCTTCTCCAAAAATAATTAAAAGTTATGTTGTTATCATCGCCATATCTCGAATCTATATTGTTGATGCGAGATGAGCCGCCTGTTGTATCTTTGACTATATCAATTAAGCCAAAAATTGTAGGAAATGCAACGCGTGGAATCTCCTTAAAACACACGGGAAGAAATACATTTGCGGTTGCAACTCACTGCAACTTTTGCTATGTTTTGTGCAAGAAAACATTTCAAATAGACGAGGCAAGCATGAAGCATACGGGCATTCGAAAACTGTACTACTCCATTAGCGAGGTCAGTAAAATTACGGGGTTGGAGCAATATGTGCTGCGCTATTGGGAAACAGAGTTCGATGAATTGAAACCGGCGAAAAATCGTGCCGGCAACCGCATCTACACCAACAAAGATATTAAACTGATTATGCACCTGAAGCAGTTGCTGCGCGATGAGAAGTACACCATCGAAGGCGCAAAACAGGTGATGAAAGATTTTCAGCCGGAAGCGGACAGCGGCGAGCAATTGATGCTGATTGATGTGCCGATCAAAAAGAAAATTCAGGATGACGAAATCCGTGAAGAGATTGTAGAAGTGAAAACGTTTTTACAGGAACTGGTTGTAAAGTTAGAGAAAAAATAAATCCGTGTTCTGCTTTCAGAAGTTTTTACCCATCGTGTAATCATCTTTTCATACATCATTTATCAAATCAGGAAAATTATGGCAGAAAATTATTTTAAGAAATATCCCAACAACGAAGGATTCTTTCAAAACTATGGAGGAGCATTCGTTCCGCCAGTGCTTGAAGTGGAGATGAAGAAGATCTATGATGCGTACCTTGCCATCAGCAAGTCGCACAATTTCATTTCCGAACTGAGAAGCATCCGCAAACATTATCAGGGACGCCCGACGCCGGTGTATTATTGCAATCGCCTTTCGGAGAAATACGGTGCGCGAATTTATATGAAGCGTGAAGACCTGAACCATACCGGCGCACATAAACTAAACCATTGCATGGGCGAAGCCCTGCTGGCAAGATTTATGGGAAAGAAAAAACTGATTGCCGAAACTGGTGCCGGACAGCATGGCGTCGCTCTTGCAACCGCCGCAGCGTACTTTGGGCTTGAATGCGAAATTCACATGGGCGAAGTGGATATTGCCAAAGAACATCCCAATGTGGTACGGATGCAAATTTTGGGCGCAACGGTTGTGCCCGTAACGGCCGGACTTAAGACATTAAAAGAAGCTGTTGACTCAGCGTTCGGAGCATATTTACAAGATCCCGTCAACACAATTTATTGTATCGGCTCGGTGGTCGGGCCGCATCCGTTCCCGATGATGGTTCGTGATTTTCAACGCGTGGTGGGCATCGAAGCGAAAGAACAATTTTTGGAAATGACCGGCGAGCTGCCGGATAAAGTTGTTGCTTGTGTCGGCGGCGGAAGCAATGCGATGGGAATTTTTTCCGCATTTCTTGAAGAAGATGAATGCGAACTGTACGGTGTCGAACCGGCGGGCCGTTCGCTAAATCTTGGCGACCATGCAGCAACGATGTCGTTCGGAACACCGGGAATGATTAATGGATTCAAGTGCTATGTGTTGCAGAACGAAAAAGGAGAACCGTCGCCGGTGTATTCGGTCGCAAGCGGATTGGATTATCCCGGAGTCGGCCCTGAACATTGCATGCTTAAAGACATGAAAAAAGTAAAGTACGATATTATTTCCGACAAGGAATGTATCGATGCGTTTTACGAATTGAGCCGTCTGGAAGGAATTATTCCCGCGTTGGAAAGCGCCCATGCAGTAGCGTATGCCTTCAAGCTTGCTCAGAAAGAACCGCAGAAATCGATACTCGTCAATCTGAGCGGGCGCGGCGATAAGGATGTCGATTTCGTTCTAGAAAAATACGGACTGCCGGAAAACCGCAAAGACAAATAGACAAAACGTCTTTACAAGACATGACAGGTGACGATATATATCGTCACCTGAACACTTTTACTCTCTCGTTAATCGCTTGTATTTAATCCGGTGCGGCTGGTCTTCGGCGATACCTAACTTTTTCATACGGTACTCTTCATACTCGGAATAGTTGCCGTCAAACCAGACCACTTCGCTGTCGCCTTCAAAGGCAAGAATGTGTGTCGCCACACGGTCGAGAAACCAGCGGTCGTGGGAGATGACCACAGCGCATCCGGCAAAATTTTCCAAAGCTTCTTCCAATGCACGCAGCGTGTTCACATCAAGGTCGTTCGTCGGTTCATCCAACAACAAAACGTTCGCGCCGTCTTTCAACACTTTGGCAAGATGCACGCGATTGCGCTCTCCGCCGGAAAGTGTGCTGAGTAATTTTTGTTGATCCGTGCCGCTGAAGTTGAATCGTGCAACGTAGCTGCGTGAGTTCACTTCGCGCGCGCCGAGTTTCAACAATTCTTCGCCGCCGGAAATTTCCTGCCAAATGGTTTTGTTCGGATCGAGCGGGCGCATCTGATCCACGTACGCAAGTTTCACCGTATCACCGATGGTGACAGTTCCCGCATCCGGCTTTTCCTGTCCGGTAATAAGTTTGAAGAGCGTGGTTTTTCCGGCGCCGTTGGGACCGATAACGCCGATGATGCCGCCGGGAGGCAATGCGAATTCCATATTCTCGAACAACAAATTCTCGCCGAAGGATTTCGACACGCCGTGCGTTTCGATGACGACATCGCCGAGGCGAGGGCCGGGCGGAATAAAGATTTCCAATTCATCGTCACGTTTTTCGGATTGCTCGGTGAGCATCTTTTCGTACGCAGCAATACGCGCTTTGCTTTTCACGTGGCGTCCTTTGGGATTCAAGCGCACCCATTCCAATTCCCGCGCCAAGACACGCTGGCGTTTGGATTCTTGTTTCTCTTCTACTTCCAACCGGCGTTTTTTTTGATCGAGCCATGAAGAATAATTTCCTTCAAACGGAATTCCTTCGCCGCGGTCCAATTCTAAAATCCATCCTGCAACATTATCCAAGAAATAGCGATCATGCGTTACGGCAATGACGGTTCCTTTGTAACGGCTCAAATGATGTTCCAACCATGCAACAGATTCAGCATCGAGATGGTTGGTCGGTTCATCGAGCAGCAGCACATCCGGTTCCTTCAACAACAATCGGCACAACGCAACGCGTCGGCGTTCACCGCCGGAAAGCACATTGACCAGCGAATCGCCCGGCGGGCATCGCAATGCATCCATTGCCTGCTCAAGTTTGCTTTCCAGATCCCATGCATTCAAGTGGTCAATCTTCTCTTGCAGCTTCGCCTGTTTTTCTAACAGCGTATCATAATCTGCATCCGGTTCTGCAAGCTGCTGGTTGATGGATTCGTATTCTTTTAACAGATTGACGGTTTCCTGCGCGCCTTCTTCAACAATTTCTTTAACGGTTTTGGTCGGATCCAGCACAGGTTCTTGCGGTAAGTAATCGAAGGTAATTCCTTTTTGTGCGGTGATCTGGCCGAGAAAATCTTTGTCTTCTCCGGCAATGATGCGCAGCAGCGTACTTTTGCCCGCGCCATTCAATCCAAGCACGCCGATCTTTGCTCCGTAAAAGAACGAAAGATAAATGTCTTTGAGAATTTGTTTGTTCGGCTTGATGACCTTGCCGACGCCGACCATGGAAAAAATAATTTTATTTTCAGCCATACATTTTTACCGTAAAATGAATTTTAAGATTTTGTGTTCATGAAGAGAACCAATTTGTTCCCGGTTGCGTCCAATAAAAAAAATATTTCTTATTGGCAATTCTAAAGACAATATACGAAATTGTTCTTCAGGTAACTATATGGAGCTTTTATTCGCCGCATATCTTTTATAAGTTTGCTGTTACTGCTAACACTGTCAACATTTGCGCAGGACCGCAAAAACGTGCAGGCGTTTCGGGAAAACCTTCGCAAAACTGGATTGCCGCTGATGGTTCCGTATACGTTAAACTATCAATTGCTGGAAGCATTTATTCTGATGCAGCAAGCAAGCGGCGGCGATCCGACAGCACAGCATGAATTGGGGCTTCGCTATTTACTGGGGCGCGGATTTCCCGCCGACACACCGAAAGCCGTGTACTGGTTAGCCAAAGCCGCCGAGCATGATCTTCCCATGGCGCATTATAATCTCGGCATTCTGTATATGCAAGGCGTGGGTGTTGCGTGGAATCCGTTTGAAGCATTCAAACATTTTCGTTCAGCTGCAGAAGACGATATGCCGGAAGCGGAATATGTGATGGGAATTATGTACGCGGAAAATTTTGTCGTACCGCGCAACTGGCCGCAGACGTACAAATATATTTCCCGTGCCGCCGAGCAGGGCTTGGAAGAAGCAAAAGAAATTAAAAAGGAATTACTCAAGCGCGGATTGGATACGACGGAAACGAAAGATATCGTTGCGCCCGGCAAAGAGCGTCCGCATAACACAGCTGCGCGTTCTACCAAACAAGATACGGCATTCAGTTTTGTCTTTCTTGATTTTCAACATACCGACACGTCAACAACGGTTGCGGATACAACGCTAATCAAAGAAGCATATCAAGCGCTGCCCGCAATAAAAGATTCCAGCAAGATAGAAAGAACTGTTTCAAGCGAAATCGACTCTGCATCTCGGTCTGCGGTAAAATTTGCAGCCGCATCGGCAAATCCCGAAGCGTTGTGTATGCTCGGACGCTGTTATGAAAAAGGGTCGGGTGTAAAAAAAGATTTAATTCTTGCTGGGGAATATTATTTCCGTGCACTGCGTGTAGAATCGACTCGTGCACCGGCATTGCTCTGGCAATTAATGCGTACCGAAGAATTTGAAAAAGCGCTGGAAACACGTTCGCAAAAAAATGATCCCGATGCGTTGTATGTGTGGGCGGGATTAACGGCGATCGATTTCAATAAAATGCTCAGCGGTGAGCAGGCGGTTAAATTATTAGAACGGGCAGCACTCGCAGGCCATCTTCCTTCTATCATTGAGTTGGGATTGTGTTATATCACAGGGCGTTGGGTAAAGGAAGACAAAGATAAAGCGTCAGAACTTTGGACCCACGCATCTGTGGAAGGTGAAACGGAAGCAGATATTCGGATTGCTACCGCAAATGTTGTCGGTGAATTGCAGACGGAATCCATCGATACGGCCTTATCTGTTTTGCGACGGACATCGAAAAACGGTTCGATACTCTCTGATTTGGGACTCGCTTATTGCTATGAAAAAGGAATCGGTGTTCCGCAAGAAAAAGGCGAAGCGTTCCGCATTTATCAAAAAGCAATGCACCGTGGAAGCGAGAAAGCATTTCAAGCATTGCGCCGGATGCATGACGATCTGCGACCTGCAGATGGCGAATTTCAAACGGCAGAATAATTCATCTCTGCAAGATTAATTCTTACCGCAAAAATAAAATCCCGACACCGCCGACAGCAATTATGGTTCCAGTAATGGCGCGCCATGTCAAATGTTCATGATAAATAAATCGCACCGGCAATAACATCATAATCGGTGTCGTTGCCATTAATGTTGCAGCGACAGCCACGTTGGTAAGAGAAATAGAAATCAGACTGAACGAAACTCCGACGACGGGCCCGAAGATACAGCCAAGAAATGTATTCCATAACGCGCGCTTGTCTTGCTTGAATACCTGGATTGGATGCAAAAATCTTCCCGTAAAATAATTGAGCGGAACGATAACGACGGTTGCTGCAACAACGCGTATGAACGTCGCCAGAATGCCGTTCACCGGGCCGCGGTCGAACGCGCAGCGCGCGAGGATCAATCCTCCGGCTTGTCCCACAGCGCCAAGGAATGCATAAAAAATTCCAATCCACGAAACAGGTGTATGATGCGAAGCATGCTCCGGTTGTTCCAACACCACAAGGGCAATTCCCGCGAGCGTGACGATCATACCGAGTAAGCCCATTAGAGAGAGAGATTCGCCAAGGACGAAAAATGCAAAGATCGCCGTCACGGCCGGTGCACATGCCATGATGAGCATGCAAATGCGAGCGCTGTTGTATTCAAATGATTTGAATAAAAATGTGTCGCCGAACACAAATCCGACAAAACCACTAAGGATAAGAAAACCAAACTGTGATGACGAAACAGCGATAGAAATTCCTGCCGTAAACAAAATCAGCGGCAGCAGCAACGCCGCCATAATAAGGCGAACGACATTGACGTACATCGAGCCCACACGCATCGTGGCAGCGGCGAAGGTCATTGAGCTTCCTGTCCACAATGCGGCTGTTAAAAGGGCGCTTAATTCACCGGCATAGAGCATTTCTTTTTTCCTCCATACGTTAAAATACTTAAAACTTTTGAGAACTAAAATTTGTATAAGATGTTATATACTATAGCACCTACTTTGAGATTGAAAGAATTCGCTGCTTTTTTATGAAAGAATATTCATATACACATAGACAAATAAGTGAAACCAAATGCACCGATAGACGTCAAACTAACAGAAGATAAATTAAAATTATACTTGATAAAAAAGGGATATAATGGAAATGAAGAAGAAAATAATTTATTCAAGTGCAGGCGCGTTCGTGCTCATCATTCTTGCCTATTTTTTATTTTTTCATACGTCGAAACCTAAATACGATTTTCGATTTGATAAAGTATCGCAAGGTGATATTAGTGTATATGTAACGGCGACAGGTACCATTAACCCGGTGGCAACGGTCGATGTTGGTACACAGGTTTCTGGAATCGTTTCCAAACTGTATGCCGATTATAATTCAGTTGTTCATAAGGGCCAAGTCATTGCAGTCATTGATACAATCACATTGATTCAGTCTGTTCATGACGCAGAAGCTTCGTTAGAAAGAGCAAAAGTTCAATTAGATGATAGCAAACGGACATATGACCGTGTAAAAGCGTTGCTGGATCGACAGCTTGCATCCCAAGCTGATTATGATGCAGCATTGACAACATATGAATCGAACAAAGCATCGTTAAAATCAGCAGGGGTGGCATTAGATCGTGCCAAAGTCAATTTATCCTATGCAACGATCTATGCACCCATCGATGGGGTTGTCATCAATCGAGCAGTGAATCTCGGACAAACAGTTGCTGCAAGTTTTTCTTCGCCGACATTATATACGATTGCGAACGATTTGCGAAAAATGCAGATCGAAACAACGGTGGATGAAACCGATATCGGCAGAATATCGATTGGTCAGGTGGGGAATTTCACGGTCGATGCATATCCGGATGATAAATTTTCCGGTACGGTATCGCAAATTCGTTTAGCAGCAACGAACGTTTCGAATGTCGTGAATTACATCGTCATTATTGATGTCGATAACAGCGAGTTAAAACTTATGCCGGGAATGACGGCGAATGTCAAACTTCTTGTCGGCAACAGTGCCAATGCTCTCCGCGTTTCAAATGTTGCATTGCGATTTCAACCGCCGGCAGAACTTATCGATTCAACAAAAGTTATGCGCCGTCCGGGCGGCGGACCATTTATGCAAAATCAAAATGGAGCCGGTGCTTCAACGTTTCAAAGTGGCCCACCGCAAGGAGGCATGCAAGCTGGCGGCGGATTCCCGTCTTTCTCTGATGCAGACCGTGCAAGATTACGTGCGGTTCGTGATTCCCTTGTAAAAGTCCATGGCGGATATCTCAGCCAGGAAGACATGCGTGCCGAGATGCAAAAATATTTTGCAAAACACATGAACGGTGCAAAGAAATCAGTTCCTATTGCAACCCGGAAACGTACATCAACAACTTTCGGAATTACTCAGACATTCCCCGAATATGAAAAGAGTCCTTATGTGGTCGATCATCAAAGCGGATTCGGCAGAGTGTGGATTCTTAACGCCGATAAGAAATTTGAACCGGTATATGTGCAAACTGGATTAAGTGATGGGAAATTTACGGAGATTACGACAACGAAACTGCAGGCCGGTGATCAAATTGCGTTAAGCGTGAATTCGTTGGACGACGCATCCAATCAGCAAATGCGCAGTGCGTTTCAAAGCCAGCAGCCCGGTATGGGCGGACGTCCAGGAGGAGGTCCGCGATGAAAAAAGCCGTCGAGAACCTAATGGATGCATCGACAGACGCAAAACGTGTTATTTCAGTTGATCACTTGACAAAAACCTATCTGTTAGGTGATGTGGAAGTTCATGCATTGCGCGGTGTTTCCGTGCAAGTGAACAAAGGAGAATTTGTTGCCATCATGGGCGCTTCAGGTTCCGGAAAATCGACGTTTATGAATATTCTTGGATGTCTTGATAAGCCGACGAAAGGAAGTTATATTTTGGATGGTCTTGATGTCGGGCAGCTTGCACGGGATGAGCTTGCACAAATTCGTAATCATAAAATCGGATTTGTTTTTCAAGGATTCAATTTGCTTTCGCGAACATCCGCCATCGAAAATGTCGAATTACCGTTGTTGTACGGAACGACTCCAAGCAAGACACGATTTGAAAAGGCAGTCCATGCGCTTGAACAGGTCGGACTCGGTGATCGTGTGCATCATTATCCGAATCAACTTTCCGGTGGGCAGCAGCAGCGCGTTGCGATTGCGCGTGCGCTGGTCAATGATCCGAGCATTATCTTAGCCGATGAACCGACGGGAAATTTAGACAGCCGAACAAGTGTTGAAGTGATGGATATTTTTCAGCAACTGAATGATAAAGGCATCACGGTTTTACTGGTTACCCATGAGCCGGACATCGCAGATTTTGCCCGTCGACAAATTATTTTTAAAGACGGCAGAGTGAAAACAGACCGGTTCAACACCTCGCGCAAAAATGCTGCGGAAGTGTTAAAAGATTTACCTGCAATAGATGAGGATGATGAAGAATGAAAACGCTGAATATTTTGTTATCGGCATTTCGAGCATTGCAGCGCAATAAAATGCGATCGTTCTTAACGATGCTTGGAATTATTATAGGAGTCGGCGCAGTCATCGCTATGCTTGCGATCGGCCAGGGAGCGGAATCGTCGGTGCAAGATCAAATCAATTCATTGGGCACCAACGTGTTGATGATTTTTCCCGGATCACAGCAGCAGGGCGGTATTCGTTCCGGCGCCGGGACGATGACAACGCTCACCGAAGATGATGCGCTTGCCATGCCCAAAGAATGTCCTGCAGTCGCTTACGTTTCACCGGGCACAAGAACCAATGCACAGGTCATTGCCGGAGATTTAAACTGGGCGACAGGTATCGAAGGCGGCAGTGCGGATTATTTGAGTATTCGTTCGTGGGGCCTCTCGGATGGCGACTTTTTTTCAGAAGCTGATGTAAAAGCTGCTGCAAAAGTATGTGTGCTCGGACAAACGGTTGCCGATAATTTATTTCCGGGAACATCGCCCATCGATCAAACGGTTCGCATTCGGAATGTGCCATGCAAAGTGATCGGCATTTTAAAGAAAAAAGGTCAAAATGCGATGGGACAGGATCAGGACGATATTATCATAGTTCCATATACCACGGTACTGAAACGATTGACGCATAGCACCTTTTTGCGGTACGTTCTTGCCTCGGCTTCGACACCAAAGTTGATGACGATTGCACAGGATCAGATCTCTGACTTACTACGCAATCGGCATCGCCTCGTTGGAAGTGATGCAGATGATTTTACGATCCGCAATCAAAATGATCTTGCCAGTACTGCAGAAGCAACGACAAAAATTTTAACGTTATTGCTGGCAAGTATTGCTTCCGTCTCATTATTAGTCGGCGGTATCGGCATTATGAATATTATGCTGGTATCGGTTACAGAACGAACGCGAGAAATCGGTATTCGTATGTCGATTGGTGCGCGAGGAAGAGATATTCTGACACAATTTTTAATCGAAGCGCTCGTTTTGAGTTTGGTCGGCGGAATAATCGGAATAATTTTTGGTGTTACCGGTTCGATGTTGATTTCCCGCCTTGCCCAATGGGCAGCCATCATTACGCCGTTTTCTATTATTCTTTCATTCGGATTTTCACTTGCGATTGGAATATTCTTCGGCTATTACCCAGCGCGTAAGGCCGCAATGCTTAATCCGATTGATGCGTTGAGATACGAGTAACAACACTTAAAAGTCGTATCGAAGATCCTTGTCATTCATTTCTTACTTGCCCTTGAGAAATGGTGGCAAGGATTTTTTTTATTCTTGACGGTGAACTGTATCCGGTGAAAATGCCGGTAAGCAGACGGCGATGTATTCCGCGCCGCCGTTGTACGGCGAACTGTATTGCACCCATTCGGATTTTGAAATAAGAATTCCTTGCCCAGCTTTAACATCGTAGGTTTTCTCTTTGGTTTTCACTCGCAGTGTGCCTTTAAGCACTACTGTGTATTCGTTAAAATCGGGGCGCTGAGCCGGTTCTTCCCATCCGCTGGGGCTGATCATTCGCGCAATGCTCGTTTCACCGGTTTTGCTGGTGACCATGCCGAAATATTCTTCGATGATTTTTTTCTTTGTTCCTGCCGCTTCGATAATCTGCGGGTGTTCGATCAATGTTGCCATCATGATTTCCGTCTGTTAGAAATTTATTCCGGCGCTTTCATGCCGATTGCCGACCACTCTTCTTTCGATGGTCCGTACACGCCGGGTACTTTGAGATTTGCTTGACGCATCAGCACGGTCATTTGTGCTCGGTGATGTGCTTCGTGTTTGATAATGGCATAGAGCACGGCGCCGCGGGACCATTTCTCGCCATACATATCTAACACTTCGGGAAGCATAGCATCGTTCCACTGTGTTTGAACATTTTGTGCTATTGATTTTGAAGCCAGATCGTATGCGGAAGCGAGGGCTGCTGCCGCCGTTGGTGGTGCAGTATGCGCCGCCGGGGCATTCACTTTCAATCCGGCTTTCGATCCCATCTCACCCAGTGTATTGACAATGTGCCACGCAAGGAATCCGAGTGAACGCCCCTCTGGCGTCACTTTTTGTTGCAAGGATGCATCGTTCAATGCATTCATAACTTTCAAGGTGGATGCACTTTCGTTTTTCCAGTCGTCTAAAAAATCTTGTATGGTGCGGTACATAAACTTAGTTCTCCTGCTTATTGATACATCAAATAGTTACTGCTTCATTCCTTAAATATACTCATTGTTCTATCATAACGAAATGGAAAGGAATCCCGTTCCGCAAATTTTCTTTTTGTACCGGTTCTTCAAAACTCTTTTTAGCACACAGATGAGAAAACCATTTTGCGAAAATTAACATGGAACGGTAACACATAAATAATTTTCGATGTGACCAGTGTCATAGGTGTGATGTTGAAAGTTGCTATTGCCCTTCTTTCATGGTATGTTATAACTGAACAACGAGGCGATAAAATATAGAGGATGTATGAAATATTTTCATCGTCTTAAGATGTAATTTGGGGAATCCTTTCCTCGGTTGTACGCAAGCAATTTGTCCTACGGCACAACACCATTTTATTTCATGCTTTCTTAGATGAATGCAATCAATAATCACAATACATGAAAGAAACTATGATGAATACGTTACCATCAAAACTATTACTTATCTTTTTACTCGCTACACTATGTACCGAAACAATTGCCGCCAATATTTCCGGCACTATTTCGTATAGTGGAAGCGCCACTGGAAAAGTAGTTGTTGCTGCTTTTACCGATACATCGTTCAGTGGAAAACCTTCCTCCTACATAACCATGGATTCTGTCGGTAGTTATTCCATCACGGGACTTTCGGATGGAACGTATTATATCCTTTCTCTGATGACGAAGGATCTCGATAATATACAATTGATGGATCCTTATGGCGCGTATCGATCAGCAGGAAAATATGTTCCTGTTGTTATTACTGGAGGCAGCAATGTAACAGGTATTAATATAACATTGGTGGATGGAACAGCATTAAAGCCCAATCCGTTTTACCAAAGCTATGCCTCACCCACACGAACCATACAACTTTCAGATACAACCAAGTACGGGACAAGCGCGACGCTCGCGTATGATGGCAGTTCCATCTATCTTTATAAACACGATACAACGAATGATGAAAATGCAAAAATATATAAAATTGATCCGTCTTCAGGATCAATAACAACGGTGTACAAACTTACATTGCAAAGTTTACCAAATTGTATAAGCTGGATCGATTGTCTCGTTTTTCACAACTCTGCTCTTTGGGCAACAGGCGGATACGGAGATCCGTTAGGGTCGGGATACATCGAAGGAGTTTTTCAAGTCAATATTACAAACACTACATCCTCGAACCAAATACGGGTAGATTCAACGGTTGGAATGACATTAGATAATGGCCTGGCAAGCGACGGAACCAATTTGTACGTTTCCGCTGATTCGGGTCATGTCCATGGAATTATAAAAATTACTCCTGCGCAAAACATCGCACTGCCGTCATCTCTTTTATTCCACCACAACGGTACGATAAAATCGTTATGTTTTGGAGATGGATATCTCTGGTCGAGAAATGATAGCGTGAATAGCGTGGAGAAATTGAACCCGTCAAACGGGACAGTGCTTGCAAGCTATAATATACCGGCAGCGAACATCTATTTTAATTCCATGTCGTGGTACTATAATGAAAATAACAACACCTTGCTGGCATACAGCATAACAGCAACGGCTGTTGAAACAAATAAAAATATTCGACCGTCAAACTTTTCTTTATCTCAGAATTATCCCAACCCATTTAACCCATCTACCAAAATATCCTATCAAGTACCAAGTACCGGCGTTGTAAGGTTAACCGTGTATGATTTGTTGGGTAGAGAAGTTGCAACGCTTGTGAATGAAGTGAAAACAGCAGGAAGCTATACGGCAACATTTCATGCAGCAAACTTACCGAGCGGCGTGTATTTTTATCGTTTGCAAGCTGGGAGCTTTATCAATACCAAAAAACTGATTCTCTTAAAATAAAGGCACATCATCATGAAAAAAATATTTACAGTGTTAGGACTGTTCCTTATCGGATTATCAAATACTTCCTTGAACGCGCAATCCGCTTGGACATTTCAAACCAACCCGATTGCGGACAGTGCATTAGGAAAAATTCAATTTGTCAGTTCTACCGAAGGTTGGATTTCCGAGGCACATGGAAGAATGCTGCATACAACAAACGCAGGAACCGATTGGTCCGTCGTTACACCGTTTCCCTCCGATACCGTCACATCGATGACGGATCCAGCAAATTCCATGTGTTGGGCAGATCAAAACCATGGCTGGAAAATAAATTGGTTGGGGACAAGTTTTGCCGATGCACATGGCGCGGTGATTCAAAGAACAATCGATGGCGGCAATAGCTGGACAAAGAATGTTCTTTCAACGGTAGCGGGCGAGATGGGCTTTCAAATTCAATTTGTCGATACAAACAATGGTTGGGCATCTATTTATAATTATTCCAGCGGGAATATGAGAACTTTCCGAAGTTCTAACGGTGGAAATACTTGGGATTCGGTTGCAACGTCGGGCATTTTTTATTTTGTCGATACGAATAACGGTTGGTCTATTGGGGGAACAAAAATTTATCACACGACAAATGGGGGAGGTAATTGGTCGCTGCAATATACAAGCGCTGGTACCGGCGGCTTTAATTCCATACAATTCACCGATCTCAATCATGGATGGGTTGTTGGCGACAGTTGTAAAATTCTGAAAACGACGGATGGCGGCGGTACTTGGACACCGATCACCAACACAGGAATTTCTTCGAACTTTAGATCGAAAGGTATTTTCTTTGTGAACGCCAATTTCGGTTGGATTGGAAGTAAGATTGTCAACATGCCGGTCTCCAGCGATGAAGGCATTAATCTTTATACAACGAATGGTGGCGCATCATGGACGACGCAATCATTCCCCGGCGCGGAAAACTCCGATAATGTGTGGAGCATTTTCTTTTGGGATGCGAATAATGGATGGTTCACGACGGACGCAGGAAAAATCGGCCATACGACGAACGGCGGTGGAGTAACCGCTGTTCAAAAACAAGATGGACGACCTTCACAAGTTATATTGTCTCAAAACTATCCCAACCCGTTCAACCCCACAACAATCATTACTTACAAAATCCCCGCTGTAGGGACACAGCATGCTGTTTCCCTACGGGTGTACCATATTCTCGGACGTGAAGTTGCCACACTTGTAAACGAAGTGAAAGCAGCAGGAACATATACCGCAACGTTCAATGCAAACAGTTTTTCGAGCGGCGTGTATTTTTATCAGTTGAAATCCGGAACCTTTCTGCAAACGAAGAAAATGTTGTTGATGAAGTAATTTTATTGCTGCACCTCTCCGATCGCTAAAAGCGGTCGGAGAGGTTGAAGATTGTTAACGTTGTGAACCTGTATGTATTACTAATGGAGAAAATTAATGAAACGAATAGTTATACTTTTTTTTATTGCCCTTGTTCTCTTGACAAGTGAAACGGTTTTTTCGCAAACTGCATCGGATTACTATACGCCGCTCGGTATAGGCAATCACGTTACCTTGCACACGGTAAGCATAGGGACGAATTCCAGATGGGGATTTCGAACAACAAGCTATACAATTGAAGGAGCCGATTCAATCATTGGGCGGAAGTTTTATCGAGAGAGGGCAATCGATGTGATGGATGAAACCAGAGATACGACGGTCTTCCGTGTGTTCTGGCTTCGGAAAGATTCTGTTGGCAATGTGGTATTGGGCGCTTTGAATACATCGAACATGTCGTCGAATGTTGATTCTGCAATGGTTGTGAATGCAGGAAATTGGTTTCCCAACGGATTTCTTACGAAAGGATTTTCTGTATCGAATCCTTGGGGAAATGTTACAATCCAAGATTCGGTGTTAAGTGTTACCGAAACCGTCAATGCAACTACGGGAACATTCCCCAATTGCATAGAGATAATGGAATCGCAATTCAATAGCAGCGGAACCGTTGTCTTCCGCGAATACCATTATTATGCTTATGGAATCGGGATGGTGAAAAATGTGCGAACAGTGCCAGATAGCCAGGCAAATACGAGCGAACTAATAAGTTACGGAACAACCGGCATCAGCACGTCGTCTGCAAACCATACACCTCAAAAATATTCACTATCTCAGAATTATCCCAACCCGTTCAATCCTTCGACTCAAATATCGTATCAAGTGCCGGGTAGCAGCCGCGTGTCCTTAAAGGTGTTTGATGTGCTTGGACGGGAAGTAGCAACGCTTGTCAATGAAGTAAAACCTGCTGGAACATATACCGCAACGTTTAATGCAAACGATATTCCCAGCGGCGTATATTTCTATCGATTACAATCTGGATCATTTACAGAAACCAAACGACTGGTGCTGCTTAAATAGTTTCAAAGGCAATTGCCTTCAATATTTTCACGAAAGAAAAAAATGAAAACGTATGCAAGACTTTTACAATCAACATTCGTTTTGGTGTTGATAGCACAAACGATGCTGTATGCAACCGGCGGCAATCTTGCCGGCAGCGGTACGACAGACGATCCATTTCTGATCGCCGATTATGCCGACTTGAAAGTTGTCGGAACAACGACGACTTACTCGCTTAGTGCGGTGTATCGTCTCACTGCCGATATCGATGCTTCAGCTTCGTCAACGGAACACGGCGATAGCGGCATTGTGCCCATCGGCGAGAGTTATGCTCATAGTTTTACCGGTACGTTCCATGGTGCGGGACACGTCATCAAAAACCTGTATATCAATCATTCCGACACCGATCAAGTCGGGCTTTTTGGATGTGCATGGACTGCATCGATTGACAGTTTGGGACTGATTGATGAAAATATTGCAGGGCGTCAATTTGTCGGCGGGATTGTGGGGCTCTCAAGCACAATGATCACCAATTGCTTCTCAACCGGAAACGTATCAGGCAGTTATGGTTCGGTTGGCGGTATTGCGGGACAGAATGTCGGCACCATCAGCAACTGCCACTCAAGCTGTACTATTACCGGTAGTGCTAACGATGTTGGCGGTATCGTGGGATATAGTGACGGCTTAGTCAGCAAGTGTTACTCAACCGGAAATGTGACCGGCATCTATTACGTCGGTGGTGTCGTGGGGGATAACGATATAGGATTCATCGCCAATTGTTATGCAACCGGCAGCATTACTGGAAGCGTCAACGATGTCGGCGGGGTTGCGGGACTGAATGGTAATGGCGGAACCGTTGCTTACTGTTATGCAACTGGAACCGTTTCAGGCAGCGATAAAGTTGGAGGCGTTGTAGGAGAGATTTATGATTCTGCAAAAGTCAGTAACTGTTATTGGAATACTCAGACTTTGGGAATCTCTGCCGGATACGGTACCATCACAGATGGAGGTACATTTTCCGGAGCCGGACTAACAACCGCTCAAATGAAGTTGCAAAGTTCTTTTAGCGGTTGGGATTTTACAACCCTATGGTCTATTAATTCAAACATCAATAACGGTTATCCGTATTTTGCCTCAGGCATAGCAACATCTGTCAAAGGAGTAATAGGTGTTACACCTAAATTTTTTTTACTTTTACAGAATTATCCCAATCCCTTCAATCCATCGACAAAAATCATGTATCAATTGCCGTCGAGCGGTAATGTCAGTATAAAAATCTATGATGTGCTGGGCCGTGAAGTTGTGAGTATGGTCAATGAATATAAATCTGCCGGAACATATACGGCAACATTTAACGCAAACCATCTTTCGAGCGGCGTGTATTTCTATCAACTGAAAACGGGAAACTATCTGCAAACAAGAAAAATGGTGTTGATGAAATAATCGTAGGGTTTGATTCATCAAATCTGAAGAAGGGCGGCTGGAAAAAACTGGCCGCCCTTCTTTATTATTAAGCCATCGATGAAATCTTATGTTTGACATTGACAAAGATTCTTTGCAATTTAAACTAGTTGAAACTGGTAATTCTGTTGAGATTAAGTAACAGAATTAAGACATTTCAAGGGTCATAAATCTTTTATTCATCGACACTAACACTATGAGGGTTGTATTATGAGTACAAAAAATAGCGTCCACACGTAAACACATCGGACGATTATTTCTCTTCGTTGTTCTTTCTTCGTTTCCACAATTTGCATTTTCCACCGGCGGCACGATGAGCGGCGATCCATACATTATTTACGACTATGCGGACTTGAAAGCGGTCGGCACAAAGTATCCATTGAGTGCAAACTATAAACTTGCCAACAATATCGATGCTTCTGCTTCTGCAACAGAAAACAGCGGGGCAGGGTTCACACCAATCGGAACTGAATCATCCCGCTTCACCGGAAGCTTCGATGGAAACAATTATATCATTTATAATCTACATATTAACAGCTCTGCAACCTATTACATAGGATTCTGTGGATGTGCCGACGCAAGTGCAAGCATTCATAACCTTGGTCTTGTCGATATTACTGTTACTGGAAACTCAATTATAGGTGCTTTGGTCGGGTTGAACTATGGTTATGTAAGCTATTGCTTTAGCACAGGTTCTGTCAGCGGTGTCTGCAGCGTCGGTGGCCTCATTGGCTCCAACATGCAGGGCAACGTGTATTATTCGTTTAGCAAGTGTCACGTGACGGGCACTGACGGCAGCGAGGGATGCACAGGTGGATTCATGGGAGACAACGATCTAGGAACTGTCAGCAATTGCTATAGTGCCGGAGCTGTGAACGGAGTAAAATGCGTTGGCGGTTTTATTGGGAACAATGGTTATGGCTCAAGTGGAGGAACCGTCAATTATTGTTATACTGTCAGTACGGTGAGCGGTACGGGCTATTTCGTAGCTGCTTTCGCGGGAGGGAATCAAGGTAGTGTCGATCATTGTCACTGGGATATCGAGACAAGCGGCGGAAGCGGGTATAGTTACAATGAAGCATCGTGGGATGCCAGCAACAGCGGATTAACCGATGCGCAGATGAAGGTTGCTTCAAGTTTTAGCGGCTGGAGCTTTGTGTTTCCAGATGTAGGAGGAACCTGGAGTATGCCAGATGCGTGTATCAATAATGGCTACCCTGCATTGGCGGTTGCGACATACAATTATCCATGTGCCATTACATCTCCGGCGACAAACTTAACAAGCTCATCTGCTACTTTAAACGGATCTGTTTTCACAACCCTTCCAAGTACAACGGTTGTTTTTAAATACGGAACCACAAGCGGCGGTCCGTACACCAAGACGGTTACAGCAAGCCAAAGCCCGGTTGTCTCGACTTCTACCAGTTCTGCTACAGTATCAGCCGGTATAACGGGACTAACGCCGGGTGTTGTCTACTATTATATTGTTTCATGCACCGGTACACATCCGTATGTGAGTGGTGAAAGCCGTTTTGCCATCGCATCTCCATCTGTGTCCCCACCCGGAAAAGCCTTGAGTTTCAATGGAACCAATCAGGACGCTGTTTGCCAAGCGCCGCCGACAATCACGGCTCCCTTTACCGTTGAAGCATGGGCATCGGCGAATAGCGACGGACAATTTATCAGCACCAGAAGTCCATCGGATGCCAGCTTTGACATGCAATTTTCCTCACTGCATTTTCATGGCGATATTGGCAATGGAACTTCATGGTTGACGACCAGTGCCGATGGAGGCCAGTACCAATTGAATAAGTGGTACCATGTGGCGTATGTGGTTACCACAACAGGATACACTCTCTATGTGAATGGGATTCAACAGGGAACGGGAACGTTTAGCGGCACACCGCTTTTTTCAAATGCCCATCATTATATCTATGTAGGGCCGAATTTCAACGGCAGCGTCGATGAGGTGCGTATCTGGAACACAGCGCGGACGCAGGATCAGATTCAATCGAATATGTGCAAAAAGCTCGCCGGTTCAGAATCAGGTCTTGTGATCTACTGGAAGTTCGATGAAGGAACAGGAACAACCATCGCGAATAGCGCAACTGCTTCCGGGTATAGTGGCTGCACACTCACATTGGAAAACTCACCTACATGGATTTGTTCAGGCGCTCCTGTTGGAGATGCGAGCGCTTACGATTATACCGGCACGAATGCTTCAGATTTTTCTGCCTCGCTTGCATCTACAGACGGAGATAATGTTGCTGCTACCGGAGACGGCGGAACAGTGCAGGGAATTCAAGTCTATCGTACAGATGCAACTGCGATGCGATCCGGTGCGACAGCACCGGCCGGATGGACCGTAGACCGATCTCGGTATTGGGGAGTGTTTATAACGGGTAATTCACCAACTTATACTGTTACATACAACTATAACGGCCACCATGGAATAACTAATGCCACTACGCTCGCACTTGCGACCCGCGGGAATCAATCTGTTGATGCATGGACGGATATAAGTGCAACACTGAACACCACGGCTATGACTCTGACGAAATCAGGACAGGGAAACGCTGAATATGCACTCGCATCATCGACTACGGGAAATGCCTTGCCGGTGGAACTTTCTTCGTTTACTGCTTCCACAGCAAATGGCACAGCAACACTTGCGTGGAAGACAGCGACGGAAATAAACAATTACGGATTTGAGATTGAGAGAAGAGTCATACAGGGAGACGGTAAAGGGGAGAAGGTAGAATGGAGTAAGGTAGGATTTGTTGCGGGTAATGGAACAAGCAATACCGAACATACATATTCTTATTCCGATGCCAATACTTCTTCGGGCACGTATGCGTATCGTCTGAAGCAAATCGATAATGGCGGAACATACAAATATTCGAGCGAAACGGAAGTAACGATCTCCATTCCCAAAGTATTTGCATTGAATCAGAATTATCCGAATCCATTTAACCCTACGACAACTTTCACATTTACACTTGCACAAGATGGATTTACGACGTTGAAGGTTTATAATGTTCTTGGAAAAGAAGTCGCAACGCTTGTGAATGGAGAGATGAAAGCTGGAATGGTGAACACCGTTACGTTTAATGCATCCAGGTTATCCAGCGGCGTGTATTTCTATCAGTTGAAATCCGGTAGCTTCTTGCAAACGAAAAAGATGTTGCTGATGAAATAGCACCAGTTGATTAAGTGTGAAGGGCGTTGATAAACCTCCGGCATTTATTACAATACCGGAGGTTCCCTGTTTTACTTTTTTGCAAGGGCATCTCTCAATGACGTTTGCCCCATACGCGTATAATTGATAGACTCTGCAAGGATACGCAATGCTTCTTCCGGTGCATGAAAACCCATGGAGTTTTCAGATTCTATGATGTCAAGATAGAATTGGGACTTACGATGGTACTTGCGCGCATCGGCAAGCTGCGCATCTGTGGCGCCACTCTCTTTTGCCCTCTTGATTTCATGGATAAGATCAACTAAAGCATCCATGGCTTTGTTGCGCAGGTTGAAGGTACGGTTCTGAATAATTTCAATCCGATCTTTTAATTCCTGTTCATTCCACTTATGGCATGTCTGGCACGCGCGGTTGATATTGAGAACCGGGCTTTGAACATGGTGATCGCTAATCTTTTGTGCACCGACACGCTTGTACGGCATGTGACAATCTGCGCAAGCAACACCTGAGCGTGCGTGGATACCCTGATTCCACATTTCAAATTCCGGATGCTGCAGCTTCAGCATCTCTGCTCCGGTTTCTGCATGGATCCAATCTTTAAATTTTACTTCTTCGTAGTATGCCAAAATGCTGTCGGCATTCAATCCTTTTGCCCACGGATAGGTCAATCGTTTTTCTGTTCCCTTAAAATAATATTCTACGTGGCATTGTCCGCACACGTAAGACCGCATTTCTTGCCGCGTTGCCATCGTGTTCACATCGTAATCTTTTATTCCCTGCGATGCTTTGAGTGCGCGGATGCCTTCAATAAATCCCGGGCGTGTTATGCGCAATTGCATAGTGTTCGGATCATGGCAATCGATACATGCAACAGGATGTGTTACGAGTTTGCGCGCCTCAAAATATGGCATCTGATTCATCTTCTCAAATCCTTTAATGAGATCGCCATTCCCGAGTTTTTTTATATGGAACATAAATAGAACCATGGCAATGCATGCACGTGCCGGGCTGTTTCACAACATGCTGGCGTTCGGTATATGTTTGGTCGTCCAGCATATAGGCATGTCCGCGTCGCTCACGGTAATCAACAGCGAAGGCATATCCTGACCAGAATGTTTTCAGCCGCGGATCCTCTTCTAACCGCGAACGCGAGACGACAGAACGAGGATCGGCATCTGTCGGTGTACGCGGCATAGCTTCGCTGCCGCCGTACTTGGTTCGTATCTGGTCAACTGTTCGCAGGTAATCATCGTACTGCATAGGAAAATTCTTTCCCCATGTTTCCGGCGCTTCAGTCGTGTCGGTTAATTCGACCACGCGAAAGAATGGATTGCGTGCTTCCTGCTTATGCTCGAAAATATTAATGAGCAATGCAGCGATGCCGATAGAAACAATCGCGGTTATTCCGGCGACGATAACAATAAAACGTAACGGTTTGGCGGTTGGTGGTTGTGGGGATGATGTTTCCATAAGTGATTCCTTTAAAGATTCACAATTATTCCATGTGCCCTACGGACGTGTGGCATTGGATGCATGGTGTTTTATTGGCGTGTTGATGCGGCCCATCAATGGCATCGACTATATCTTGGTGACATTTTTGGCAAGCCGCTTCCGCAATTTCAACGTTTCGTTTGTTGATCTGAATATTATCCGGATACCAGCCGGTCGTAAAATAAAACGAATGCCAAAATCCATTTGATGCTTTCGTGATATATTTGCCGATAAAGCCGGAAGGTGTATGGCAATCATTACACTTTGCAACAGAACGATGGCTGCCTTTCATCCACCCGCTGTATTGTTCATTCATCGAATGGCAGTTTGCGCATGCGGCAGGATCATCGGTCAGATAAGAATATCCTCTTGCGTAGATGAATGTGTAGCAGCCAATGCCAAAGGCAAGTCCAATAACAACACCAAGTGTGATGAGCAGCCAACGTGATGCAAGAAGCAGTGGATTATTGAGGTGAATCGACATTGCGCAATATGCAAAGAAGGAAATGGAAAAGCAACGAGCGAACACCTGAAGAAGATACTGTTGATGAAGTAACACGAAATTTATTATCGCAGGCGATGTCCCGACAAACATAAGTCGAGCAAGTGCGTAACATCGCCTGCATTATTTTACCACCGCCGCGCCTTACAGCAAGCGCCTCTGCGACGGTTGCGAGTGCCGATAAGGCGCAACCGACCGCCTCTGAGGCACAACGGAGCATCTCGATGGCGGTCGTGACCACCATGCAAGGTGGTCGGAAGCGGCAGCATGGCACTCCGGAGCACCTTTCCGGTGGAACGAAGCACCAAAAAGGCACTCCCGACCACCCCATGAGGTGGTCCGAAGCACCTCGGAGACACTCCGGACTGCCGTTTTTGTGCTCTGTTGTTCCTTTGTTGTGTATTTCTGAGTTTTTATGGCACTTTTGAGTGCTTTACGAATGGCCTATCGGGTCTGAAAAATAATACCGGCCGCCGCCGGCATAAGGCACAGCGGCGGCATGGTGTTCAAGAGTTACTTTACTGCGGATGATGACGCTGCATCTGTCTTTGCAGACGGCTCCGGTTCTGCGGCTTTCGACTTCGTGAAAAACGCTTCCATCTCTGCTGCAATCTGGTTGATACCCGGAACATTTTCCTTGCTTGCTTCAACGAAGCCGTACGTTTTCAGCGTCTGCACATAGCAATCGCTGTTGACAGCGTACAAGGTGTTATCGATAGATTCGGCGAGTGCAATCAACCTATTACGAAACGCACTCAAGTCGCTTCGCAGCTGAAGGTCTTTGCGGAATTCTCCGGTATCGAACGTGCCCGGCAGTAGCTGCGGAAATTCGTCCAGCACCTTTGCGGCTTTATCGATAAGCGGGCTGAAATTATCGCCCGGCTTGAGCAGTCCGTTTTTCTGTTTCGGCGTTAGCGCCACGACGAAACTTTTCGTTGTCGTTTCCAGCGTCGTCAACGCGGAATCGATAGCGGTTTTCTCCTCCGAAGAAAGAGCGTACGAAATAAGATTTTGTTGTGCCATGATGCACCTCCATAAAATTGATGTTTAAGATTATGAAGGATCCCCATTGTTTGTGTGATACGATTCGGGGGTCCCCAATGTTTTTATTTTGAATCGTATTGTTCATTGCACCTCTGATGCCGTGTTTGTCCTTCAGCATAAAATTGAAAGAACAGTTTCCAGTGACGATGCTATGATACTGCTATTTTATTTTCCTGTCCATACCTTAAATAGGGTATATTGCATGAATTGTAAAGATTACAAAAATGGGGGACTATGGAGAGGGGTGGTGCGAAGTTTTTAAGTTCAGAAGTCCTGCCATAAAGAAATCGGGCAAGCCAATTCTTTCACAGCGCGTGTTAGGGTGCGTTTGTCTTATATTCATCTTATTAAGAATAAATCTAATCCATGCAGCGAATAGTTACCTTTTAATATTTAAAAAGTTTTATTTTAAGTATGCTGATATCATCAAGATAAACATCTGAAGCTATATTATACGGATTGGGTGGTAGCTTTATTCCAAACTCATCTCCATTTATTGTCCTCCTTTTTACCCATTTCCCATGAATAAACTTTCCTTCTTCAACTGAAAGGAGTTGAGAATTTGGTTTGCTGGAATCAGCAGACTCATACCCAACATGACAAGCATTTCCGGATACAATAAATTCGTTTTCAGAAATCTGAATGATCAACCCATATCCTTTAATAAGTGAATTCTTTTGCAAGTTATAGTCAGGCTTAAAGATAAAGTCTCCAAGTTGAAAAGACGCTGGTGATGCATTATCACCTTCCATAAAACCGTTTATTCGATCTTCAACCTGGGCTTTGGTAATTAACGGCTTAAGATTATTGAGTACTTCATATGCTTTCTTTATTGGATGGTTACTATGATAAATATGATGATCAATACCAAATGGCGAAAAACCCATTGCTTTGAAATGTCCAAAACAAAAAAACGCTTTTGAAGCAGCACTTAATGTATCATTCATCCAGATCGCACAAGCTTCAGGTAAAAGCAAAGGGTTTTTGTTGTGTATAAAATTTGCAGCCGATAATCCGAATGTTGGTGAGTAATTATCGTTGGCAAGAATATCAATATCAGGTGCACCAGCTTGCCAAATATCAAGCATGAGGTAATTTGGCCCTCCACTGGGCCAAACACCTGGGATAAGATTGCCGCCAGAGGCATCCCAGGCATTTACGTATGTTGGTAGATTATAAATAGCCTTACCCGCCTTTGCAAGTTCATTTACATATTTAGCATAATTCCATGCCATAAATATTTCATCAGTATTTGGTGCTTTTCCAAAAACCTCTTCCCATGTGCCCTGCGTTTTGGAACCATTATTTACATATGGCCCATAAATGTTTGGTTTTAATTTATTAAGATTATTGTTAATGTATTTAATCAATTCACCGGGAACTTGTTGTTCAAATAGTTTAGTAGCTTCAGGTGAAAAATCCCTTGTACCTCCTAACAAGCCAACCTCATTCTCAACTTGCATCATTAACACAGTGCCATGCTTATCAACCTGAACAATTCGTTCCACTAACTTTTTATAGGCCTTCAAATCGGCATTTAAACAATTTCTATTAATATTGGAAATTGCGGTAGAAATTTTCCTGTCTTTAAAAAGCATGCGTGGGAAACGTTTCATATCTGTCTTAACCCAATCAGGAGTATAATTTGACTCGCCATTTTTCCAACTCCCAAACCATAGAATAACAAGTTTCAGGTTATTATCAGATGCACTTTTTATATGACTATCGATAAGCGAGTAATCAAAAGTACCTTCTTCCGGTTCAAATTGCTGCCAGTTAATAGGTAGAAAAACCGTATTTACATTCAGTGACCGAATGTGTGCCCAAATATCTTTCATATGCTCAATGCTCGAGGCAGAAGAATTTAATAACTCACCTCCAATAATTAGAAATGGTTCATTGTTTACATACAATTGTTTAACACCTTTAGTTTCTTTTATCATTGGCAAAGCTAAATTATTAGCTAAGTCATCCGACTTTGAAGAACTATGAGCATTGTTACATGCGACTAATAAAGCCAATAAGAGAGTAAAAACTATAGGTAATTGAATTCTTTTCATAATATTTATTTTAATTAGTTTTAGAATAATTGTGTAAGCACTGTCCATACAATGCGACATCAAAGCAGGGAAAATTTTATCATTTTGAATAATCCGAATGTGTTCGGAATATTTTTTATTGTGACTCATAAATGCACACTAACTATACACTATTTCGTCTAATATACCAATCTGGCATATTGTACCTTGATAAACTATTTAATTCATTTTATTGTGCGTTACATTTCCACGCAGCTATTAATACAATCTAAAAAACTCTTCTATGAATAAACCGTACCTTGGCATAACATAGCATTTCCCAGATCGAAATGCATTTTATCTGGTACGAATAAATCTGTGCCGATCCATCCAGTACGCCCACGGAATGAAGAGCCATTGCAGCAGCGAACCCATCGCCATTGTACGGCCATCGACGGGAATGTTGGCGAAAATATTCCCCGCATACATTACTAACTGCAATCCGATGAATGACCATAAGGCAATGGAGCCGAGCCGGTCTGCCGGCGTGGTGGTGCGGAGATAAAGAACAACACCAAGAATGAACAGAAGCATTTCAATAATCACCGTCCACAGAACGGAATTCCACAATCCTAATCCGTAAAATACATGCATTCCGGGAACGAGCGGCATATCGGGGCGGTGAGAAATAAAATCTAAGAGCCAATGGCTGAGCGTAACAAGCGCCAGTATGATTGCGCCGCTCCACTCGCGGTACTTGAGAAAAAATATTCCCGCAAAGATGTACGCAAATGCTGCGTTGGTTAATAAGCTATGCGAAAGTGGATAGTCGTAAAAATCGTACGGCGTTACGGCGGTAATGCCGGGTGCGGGCATAACGTGCTCGATGCCGAGGAGAATGAGAATAGGGAACAGCAAATCCGCAAACAGCGCAGCGAACAATAATGTACCGAAGCGAACCTGCGGCGCTGCTTTTTTTGCTGCAAGAGCTATGGCGGTGTGGCCGATGAACATGGTAATGACCCTATCCCGACCTTCCCCTTTAAGGGGAAGGTGCTGGGTGGGTACTAAAAATTATTTTCCCATCTTCGTGAGAATTTCTTCCATCTCATCCATCACACGATTCATTTTTTTCATCGTGAGATCGAATGGGGCGGAGGTCGTCATATCGACTCCGGCTTTCTTCAGCAGCTCGATGGGATAATCCGAACCGCCGGCAGAAAGGAACTCGATATATTTTTTCGTCGCGGCTTTGTCGCCTGCCATGACCTCTTCGGATAATGCCGCCGACGCTGTGAACGATGTTGCATACTGGAACACATAGAAATTATAATAGAAATGCGGGATGAACATCCACTCAGCTTGAATTTCATCATCCACAATACAAACCTTTTGATCGTGTCCGTAATACTTTTTTACGATCTCGTCGTAGGTTTTATTCAGCACATCGCCGGTGAGCGGTTCGCCTTTTTCTGCCATCTCGTGGATGCGCAATTCGAATTCCGCGAATTGCGTCTGACGAAACACAGTTCCTTTAATGCCTTCCAAGTAACTGCCGAGCAGCGAAAGCCTTGCAGCATCATCCTTCGTATTTTTCAAAACGTAATCGATGAGCAGCGCTTCGTTGAAGGTCGAGGCAACTTCGGCAACAAAAATCGGATATTGTGATGTTGCGTACGGCTGCGTTTTGTTGGAAAGATAACTTTGCATCGAATGCCCGAACTCATGCGCCACGGTGCTCATATCATCGTACTTGCCGTTGTAATTCAGCAGCATATACGGATGCACATCATACGCGGCTCCTTGCGAATACGCGCCGGAACGTTTCCCTTCTGTCGGATAGACATCTAACCAGCGTTCGGCAAAACCTTTTTTAAGAACATCGGTATATTCGGCACCAAGCGGTTTTAATGCTGCAAGAATTTGCTGCTGCGATTCTTCGTAGGTGTATTTAAGATCGACTTCTTTCAACAGCGGTGCATAGAGATCGTAATAATGCAGCGTATCGACACCGAGAATGCGTTTGCGCAGTTTCAGGTAGCGGTGGAAGGTGGAAAGATTTTTATCCACACTCTCGATCAAATTGTAATATACTTTGGTGGGGATGTTGTTGGCATCCAACGAACTTTCCAAACATGAAGAATACTTGCGCGCGTTCTTGTAGAACATATCTTTCTTCACTTCGGCATTCAATTCTGTGCCGTACGTGCGGCGGAAATCATTGAGCTTGCCGAAAAATGTTTCGAACACTTTCTTGCGGTCGTCGCGATTGGTGGAAGCGCGGTACAAACTGTATCCCGCTTGATTAAGTTTTACCGTTTTGCCGTCGTTCAATGTTACTTCAGGATAGGGGAAATCGGCATTCGAAAAAATTCCATAAATATTATCCGGTGCATCTGCCATCAATCCGGCATCGGCAATAATTTTTTCTTCGCCTTCCGTGCCGGTGTGCGCTTTGCGGCGGAGAATGTCATCCAAATAATGTTTGTAGATGGCGAGTTTTGGTTCGCTCGTTAAAAATTTCTGAACCTTGGCAGGATCGATCTTCAAAATTTCCGGTTCGATGAATGCTGCCTTTGCTGAAAAATCGGAACCAATCTGGCTGACCTCCTGCTGCATGCCGAGATAACCCGATACGCGCGTATCCTGATCGGAACTCATGCTGGCGTAGGAAGATAATCTGGAAAAATCTTTATTCAATTGCGTTGTGAGATCGAGACAGCCGAGCAATTGCTGCGCCGACGAACCAAGCGTGCCGGCATACTGCGCAATGGTGGGAATTTTGGCAACAAGCTTTTCTTTCTCTTGCTTCCACGCATTGTCGGAAGGATAGAGATCGGTAAGATTCCATTTGTAGTGATCGGGAATCGGTACTGCGTTCAGTAGTTTGGGCTGCCGAAAAATCCGGAGCAGCAAGCGTCAGCCCCAGAAGAGGCAGAGCAAATTTTGCAAGTGGGTTCATGGGAATACCTTGTATATTATGAGACATAAAAAACTACAACCTCGTTTACGTAAAAACAGAACAATATGTTTCCTGGAAAAGTTTGCTATAAGATACGGCAAGGAAAGGAATGAGACAAGTCCGCTGCTGCCGTTTGCTTTATATCGGTGACAAAATCCTCCGTTTTTCGCTCAATTTTTCTGTCATAAAAATACCGGACAAAAACCGACATTTTGCGACACGGTTTGTAGTAAAAATACTACATGAAAACCGGCAAAAATACTACAGACAAATTATTTTGTATTGTTTAACTCCTATTGGTGAAGAGGGTGCAAACAGCCCTTTGCAATACAATGGTTTTAACTTGACAAGAACAAAAATGCAAGCTAACTTAAATTAGATCGTTTGAGTTTTACTCTTTTACTCTTTTACTCTTTTACTCTTTTACTCTTTACAATAAGAAGGAGAAATAGGTTGGATAAAAAAGATTTGAAAGTTTTTCAGTTTGCGGCAGAACAGGTTTTTCTGCTGCCATTCTACCTTTTTCCGTCTTTCCGTTTTACCTCCTCGTACCTAACACCTAATTCCTAAACCCCAACGCCTATGACAAAACCATTTTATATTCTCGTTCTCGCTTTTTGTTTTATGGCATTTTTAAATACCGATTGCAAGCACAACCCTGTAGGTCCAAATACTTCCACACTTGATACCACGAGCCACGCCTTTACCTTCCAGCAATATAGCTGGGGTGGTGACGGTTCCTCTTTTTTACACGATGTTACTATTTTAAGCGATACAAATATCTGGGCTGTAGGAGAAATACAATTATTAGAATATGATTCCAGTGGCAACCAGATAACGAGCCCTTATGGTGCCGCACATTGGGATGGATCGAGTTGGAAGTTGGTGAAACTGCCGACAAGTATCAGTGGAATATATTTAAAACCATTAGGAATTATTGCATTCAGTCCCACGGATATTTGGTTAGCAGAAGGAACAGGTGTTTATAAATTCGATGGTAATAAAATTATCCAATCATACTGGATTTGTCCTTCTGCTCTTAAACCAGATAATACACTTTTTAATTCAGGTCAGATAGTCCAGAAAGTATGGGGAACATCAGATAATAATTTATATGCTGTTGCAACAGGTGGTGGTATTGCTCATTTTGATGGTTCAAGCTGGCAGAAGTTATCGAGTTCGACAAGTTTGGATATTCTGGATATTTACGGAGCAACTAATTCAAGTACTGGGAAAGTTGAAATATTGGCTGTGGCTACTAATCTTGCCAATCCAGCGCTTGCTATTCAAACACAGGTATTACGAATTGATGGTACAACGGTAACACAAGTAGGTAATACACTTCCCACTTCCTATTCAAGTGGGTGGTTTGTTCCGGGAGAGAAATATTATTTAGTCGGCAATGGTGTGCTCTCAAGAACTACTTTGAGTGATACAGGGTGGGTAAATTATTCTGTGGGAACCATTACACAAAGTGGTTCAATCAGCATACGTGGAGCAAATCAAAATGACATTTTTATTGTCGGCGATTATTTTGATATGTCCCATTATAATGGAGTTAGCTGGTATAATTATATGAACGAACTACCCCATGGAGACGGTGTCTTTGGCAGTGTCTCCATTAATGGCAACCTTATGGTTGCTGTCGGACAAACAGGCCAAAATGCATTAATCATTATGGGCAAGAGGTAAAAACAGAAATTCTGGCAATAGCGGGTAATCCTTTCAGCAGCTTTGATAGAAATATTATACAACTTCATGGGACGACAACAACATCGCTTTCCGATAATCCTATTAGTTGGGCTTTAAGTAGTGCTTGGTTTATTCCGGGAAGACATTATTATGTCGCAGGCAGCGGAATATATGAGAAACACATCTTATCGGATGTTCAGTGGAACAATCAACCTCACGCCATTACATCAAATTATATATTTTCGATTAGGGGAAATGGATTAAATGATATTGTTGCAGCAGGAGGATATGGTGAAGTTGTACATTTTAACGGCGTGAACTGGAAGAGTTTTCAATCGCAAACAGGGTTTAATGGAAATTATTATTCAGTGGCAATGAAAGGAAATCTTATTATTGCGGTTGGAGATTTTGCCAACGTAGCAATTGGTAAACGGAATTAAAGAAAGGAGGTCGATGGAAAAGAAAAATAAAACAAAAAACCCGTTCCGGTGTTGGTACCATCAAAACGGGCACAACACAAACAGAACGAGAAAAAAGGTTATAAGAGAACATTTATGATACAGAAAAAGAATTTGATACGATGGATTATTGCTGCGGTTCCACTGATGATGGCATTTGTTGCCACCGACTGCAAACATAGCCCGACAGAATCATCTGCGCCATCCTTCTCGGTAACGGATGTAAGTTGCACGGAAGCATGGCTGCACCTGAGCTATTCCTCTGCGTATAACACTACCGTTATTTTGAAACGCAACGATGCAGTAATTGATACTTTTCTCTTAACGACAACCGATACCACGTTTGCTGATACAGGACTTGCACCAGCACACACGTACCAATACACCGCATTGCTTGATAACAAAACCGAGACCGCAACAGCAACAACCATGGATAGCACGAACCATAATATTATATGGACTACATATAATATCGGTGATATTTCCGGTGGAAGTAGTTCAATTTATGATGTTGCGATAATAAATGATACTCTTGCTTATGCAGTGGGTGATTTTTATAACAGTGGCACTGAATACAATATTGCAAAATGGAATGGATCCAATTGGTCTTATGAGAGAGTATTGTTATCGTATAAAATACTATGGCCAAATTCGATTGGAGATACTATTGGTTTTTATCAAATTAGATCCATAATTGCTTTTAATGAAAATGACATTTGGATAGCAGCAGGAACAGTGCAACACTGGAATGGAATCCGATGGGAACAATTCCAAGGTGCTGGAGCAGGTTCAGCAAATAAAATATGGGGGTACAGTTCGACTGATTTATATTTTGTCGGATATGGGGGACTGATTGTTCACTACGACGGAACGAGTTGGACAAGTATCAATAGTGGAACGAGTTTAGATTTTTCAGACATCTGGGGAGGAGTGAATGAAAGCACTAATCAAACAGAAATTCTTGCAGTTGCTTCACAATACGATATTAATAACGGGAATGCTATTGTCAGTTTAAATGGTACAACAGCTACGAACATCAATGGAAATGGATTGAATTGGGGAATTGGCGGAGTATGGTTTGTTCCGGGAAGACAATATTATATCGTTGGTCATGGAATAGGACAGAAACATAATCTGCAAAGTCCGACTTGGAGTGTGTATCCCGCCGGAACTGTGACGAGTTATTCTTCAGGTGGAATTCGAGGTAGAAATATTAATGATGTTTTTGTTGCAGGATCATTTGGGGACTTGCTTCATTTTAATGGTGTAACGTGGTGCAATTATCATAATCAAGTATTTTTTCAGAATGGTGCGCTCGGTTGTATATCTATTAAAGGGAATATAGTCCTTATCGGTGGATATAATGGTTCTCAAGCCGTTGCTATTATAGGAAGCCGATAAATATCGTATAAATCTAATTAACCCAATATCAAAAATATAAAGGAGGAAGTCTTATGACAAAGTATATTAAAGAAATATTTTTCACAGCAATATTTCTGTGTTCGTTAAAAACGTACGGTCAACTACAAGATCATACGGATGTACAGATTACTAATTCGGCAATATCTCATGTTGAAAATTCAATCGCAATCAATCCTACAAATTCTCAGAATATCATAATTTCATCAACTGCATCCAATCATCAAATTTCACATTACTATACTATTAATGGAGGAACCTCATGGTCGGTTAGTGACAATACACCAAACGATGCCACAAGTTTCTGTAATTCTGTTTCTTTTTTTGATTACAACGGAAACGCATTTCTTGCATTTTTAAATGGCAATAATAATATTTCTTTAATGAAAACTACGAATGGTGGGACGACATTGAATATGTATGATATTTATGGGGCCTACAATGCTTCGAGCAAACAATGGGAAATCCTTGCGGTTGCAAGCCAGAACCTTCCGGCTGGTCACGCAATTTTCAGTATCAACGGCAATACCGCAACACAAATTTCATCAAATCCCATCGATGAGGTTGAAGAATATTTCGGTGTGTGGTTCATGCCTTGCGAGCAATATTATGTCATCGGCGACGGGATTTATCGAAAGAATTTACTATCCGATACAGCGTGGCGAAACAACCCTTTGGATATCACGCACTATGCAACGACAAAAATTAGGGGCAACGCCGTAAACGATGTAATTGTTGGCGGTTCGTACGGTGAACTATTACACTACAACGGCTCGACATGGAAGAGCTTTATATCGGAAGTCGGTTTGGGGAGCAACGGGGTGTATGGTTCAGTCGCAATAAAAAACAATTTAGTCATCGCTGTTGGAGAAAACAATCCTCTTGCGGCTATAGCCATTGGAAGAAGATAACCGTAATGCGAAACAACGAACGTTCTCCGCCTTGATAAAACAAAATCCCGCCCGGTGTTACGAGCACCGGACGGGACACATCGAAAACTGTACACGATGTTTTATGATAATTTGAGATAGTGTTTTGATAATAAGGATAACGGTGATGAAATATTTTCACATTCACATAACGATGTTGTTTGGCATGCTCCTACTTGTTTTGCTGAGTTGCTGTAAAAAGGATAATTGCCCCACCTGCCCATCTCCGCCAACAGATACCACCAGCCATAACTTTAGCTGGCAAACTTATGCGCTTGGTGATGGCACCAGTAGCAGTACCTTGTATGATATTGCGATTATAAATGATACGCTTGCGTATGCTGTAGGTCAAATTTATTCGGGTGGATCCATTCCATATTGCTTAGCCCAATGGAATGGAAAAGAATGGACATTGAAACGACTCTATTATTACAATAGTAGCTATGGTATAACAATGCCATTGTATTCAATAAATGGAATTGTTGCATTTAATGACACTGATATTTGGCTTGCCCCGGGAAGTGTTTTCCATTGGAATGGAAAAGATACACTCACAGACTTTTCATTTAATCGATTAACCTTAAATAACAACTCTGCAACCGTTATAAAACTATGGGGAAGTTCAAGCTCGGATTTATATGGTGTAGGAGGAGCCGGCACCATCGTTCATTACAACGGCACAAGTTGGACGAGTATTCCAAGTGGTATAACACTAGACCTTCATGATATTTATGGGGCCTACAATGCTTCGAGCAAACAATGGGAAATCCTTGCGGTTGCAAGCCAGAACCTTCCGGCTGGTCACGCAATTTTCAGTATCAACGGCAATACCGCAACACAAATTTCATCAAATCCCATCGATGAGGTTGAAGAATATTTCGGTGTGTGGTTCATGCCTTGCGAGCAATATTATGTCATCGGCGACGGGATTTATCGAAAGAATTTACTATCCGATACAGCGTGGCGAAACAACCCTTTGGATATCACGCATTATGCAACGACAAAAATTAGGGGCAACGCCGTAAACGATGTAATTGTTGGCGGTTTGTACGGTGAACTATTACACTACAACGGCTCGACATGGAAGAGCTTTATATCGGAAGTCGGTTTGGGGAGCAACGGGGTGTATGGTTCAGTCGCAATAAAAAACAATTTAGTCATCGCTGTTGGAGAAAACAATCCTCTTGCAGCGATAGCAATTGGAAAAAGATAAAAATAATGTTCAACAACGAACGTTCTCCGCCTTGATAAAACAAAATCCCGCCCGGTGTTACGAGCACCGAACGGGACACATCGAAAACGTGCTGCCGTGTGCTTTTCCCGCTATAAGCGGGACCGCGGCGCCGTTTTCTTTTTCAAAGTAAGCATTAAACATTAATCGAACAAATTGAAAACTTTTATAAGGAAATGATTGCTATGAAAACACGATATTGGTATTTAATAGTATGGATTATTCTTGTGTCCTTATGTTTATCGGTAAACGTGATGGCACAACAATACTCGGCTAATAATAAAAGCACTAAAAACACTGAGATGTATTACACGTGGGCTTATAAAGATTCTGCTAATGGAACATATGTTCCTGTAAAAAATTATGCTGACGGCGGTGGTGCCGTCGGTGAATTTAATATCGGTAACCCGGGCAATCTTTTTACCGGTACATTTGATTATAGCGGGCGAACAGCATATCAGTGGGATTTTACGAACAACAAAATTACAAATCTTACCGTTACCAGCGTGCGTCTGGAGTTTTGGTACACCGGCGGCAGCGGATATACGATCGATGTTAAGAAATTACTGACCTACCAATATAATCTGGGAGCATCTAATCGATGGGCAGCGATTAAAAGTGCATCTAATTATTCTTCGTTTATCAGTACCTCGGGGTCCGGAACTCAATATAAATATATTGATTTCGCTGCTTCAAATAGTATTTGTTCTGATATTGCAGGCGTCATAAATGCGGGTTCGCAATTTTCCATTGCCTTAATGATGGAAGGAGATGAAACCTGGAATGATGTAAACACACCGGCAGTGGGTTCTATTTCACTTTCACAAGTAAAACTGACGGTGAACTATACCATTCCCATCAGTGTCACTGTCCAAAACGGCACTCCGGGCAATGGCGACAGCGTCATTGTCGATGGAACTAAATATGCTTCACCGTCTTCTTTCAATTGGACAAGCAGTTACTAGCCATACGCTTCTTGCAAGAACAATTAAAATTGGCGGTACAACATATACACCGACAGGATGGACGGATAAAACAACAGGGCAGGTATGGAACGAAAATCCCCATATAGCAACGCCAACACAAAGCACAACGTATGAAGCAAATTATTCGGTTACCGCTATTACCGTCACCGTCGACCAAAAACTAAGTAACAACCAGACAGTTGATAGCATTGGCCACTGGGAAGGCGGGCCGGATTTTGTAAAATATAAAGCGCCGGTACCGCTTGTGCTTTCAACAACATATACAGAATACTTGCGCGCAAAACAGGATACGCTGTCAAGTCAGAAGTATAACAACTGGGATGCGAATTCAGTTGTTGATCCGGATGTAACCAATCATCATGGCTTTGGTATTCGTTCTAACACAGCGACATTGACCTCGCATTTCCAAACTACCACGCAAGGCAGTGCTATAGGGATCAGTTTACTCGAACGACCGGGAAGTTACAGCGGTAATGTACAATTTAAAGATCCGTGGCTTATTGATTCTACCGATGCGTTGCATGGAAGTAAACCGCTCAATCGTGGAATGAATGCAATATTTAAAAACCGCACAGCTCCTTTCTCACCTAACTTTAGTACTGTCCCCAATACGAATGATAACCACAAAGGCGTGTTCTTGGGACTTGATCCAGCACAAGGTGCTACGAGCTATTACTCCGTCTCCGCGCCGGCAACGAAATCATTTACTTTCAACGGTCAAACATATACGGGAGCATTTTATAACTGGACAGGAACGAATGCGGGATTGCAAAATGCAAACACACAACAAACAGGTGTGGTCTTTACTAATGCCAGTAACACCGTTACCGCCAACTACAAAGGCATCCACTTATCGAGCAATGCTTCAACGTTTTCCGATAACGGCCAACGAAAGATTGTGAGAACAAAAGACGGCTGGTATCATCAGGTGTATGAAAGTATGGGGCATGTCTGGCTTGAAGAAAGCACAAATGGTACGACATGGATCCTCGGCAACAACGGTCAGCCGTTGGATAATGGCGGTGGAAAATGTCCAAGTATCGATTGGCATTACAACCCCTGGGATCAAAATAATACAAGCGAATACGCCATTGTTGTTGTATTTCAACAACCCTTCAACAGCACATACGCAATTGAATATGCTGTGTTTGTCAATACCAATGGCAGCTATGCTTGTAATATTTCCGCACCATTATATACCGAACCAACGGGAGGCGATTCCTATTCGGTCAACGCCAATCCGAATATTGCATGGGGCAACGATTACAAATTCACCTTATGTTTTGAACGAAAAAGCACAGCTGGCGGTATGCAGCCGGGCATCTATTTGAAATGTGGCTATATCGCTGAAGGCGGTGTAGAGTCCTATCCCGCTCCTAATGCCCCACTATTGATTATCGGAACATCGAGCAGTTCCACCAATGCGACGATCGCAATGAATAAACAGAGTATTACCAATAGTTCATATTTTGATGTTGTATATCAAACAGTTGCCGGTGTCGGTAGTACTATTATGGATGTGGAAGTTTCTTGTTCTTCCAATGGAAGCAGTTTTGTTCCATCTCTGCACGATTGGTCAACAGTTTCCAGTATGTCCGGTTATTTGAATTACAAGCCATCCATGGTACAGATGCCGGATAGTAGTATACGAGTATGTTGGATTCGTGATTTGTACGGCGGCGGATCATACACGCCGAACTATGTCAATGCAGTGTACCGGAGTTCAAAAGCCCCATCGGTTTATACTTATTCCGGCAATATGGTGAATTCTGTGTCTCTAAATATTAAAGACAGTTCGTCCAGCACCTATTATACGTATGCTCAGAATACGAACAACTCTACATGGCAGAACATTGTCAGTAATGGTTCATCATTTTATGGGATTGGCACCACAGGGCAATTTGTACAGTTGAGCAACGGCCCTGCAACATCTTCTATGTCTGTTGCATCCTTTTATCCGTCGTCTCTGCCGTATTATTTTAGCAACGTTATGGCAAGCAGCGGCGGCTTATCGAAAGAAATAGGAACGACTGCCGTAGTGCAAAACGCGTATGGTAGAGGCATGAATGCAGCAAAAGGAAATTTGATGTTTGATTATTCTCTCAAGAACCTGACGGTCAATAACACAGCCATCAAGTTTGTGGATATACCGGAGACCTTCAATCATCCGGCAGGGCTTCGATACGGTGAAGAACAAACGATCTCTTCTTAATCAATTCTCATTCCGATCATCCGAAGATGGATACCATCAATAAGGTATTGTTCAGTGAACCATTTGCTATCAGTAATGGAACAACGCTTGCCTTCGATGAGCAATCCGGCTTTATCGATTCAGCCTCGGCATTGAAGAGCTTTGATAAGAATGAGTATCTCTCATACAAAGTCGAGTTAGTCGATCCATCGACAATACATCGCTCGGAATTATCAAACAGAAAAAATACAATTCGTCCAATATAAAGTGCGATACACATTGACATCCTTTACCACAGCGGTAAAGAAACTTAGCAGTAAAACGGCACGAATGAAAATAACGTTCGATACGAACATCGACAGCTTGCAAACCTCGGTCATCAATGAATTAACGGACCTGAACGATTATGCGAATATCAATGCAACATCGCAATCGTTATCATTACAGAATAGTATATCGACGACGGGATTAAACGGAGTTTATCCCAATCCATTCAATCCCACCACAACCATAAGTTATACGGTAGGGACGTATGGCCATACATCCTTACGGGTGTACGATGTTCTTGGAAGAGAAGTAGCAACCTTAGTGAATGGAATGAAAGAAGCCGGAGCATACACAGCAACCTTCGATGGATCGCGTGTGGCAAGCGGTATGTATTTCGCGCGCTTCATCGTGAACTCAGAAAACGGCAAACCTATCGTGCAGGTGAAGAAGATGTTGATGATAAAATGATGAAATCATTTTATCAGAAATCCCATTGGGACTGATGTTGAAGTGACGAAGTCAATTCAACGAAGTCCCGTACCACGGGACTGATGCTCAAGTAAGTCGTTATGTCTTTGAGTAGTAAGCTGGGGCGGACCAATGTCCGCCCTTTTTTGTTGTATGCCATTTCGGATGATTCTTGACGGTAACAGTTTTGGAATGACAAATTCTTGTTTTGTGTATGTTATGAATGTATGAAAAATGATTTCACTTTATTCTTCCGGCTTCCGAAACAAGTTAATTCTCTGTATCTTGTTTTCACAAACGATATTATTTATGCAGGAGTTATGTATGAAGAGTTTCATGAAACACCGGATAAGCAGTTGTCTTATCATTGCAGCGATATGGTCAATGCCGCTTTCGGCGCAGCCGAAGGTCATCACCATTTTGCATACCAACGATATGCACGCCAGTTTTATTCCACACGAAGCAACATGGATGCGGTCAGATCCAAAACCGTTCGTCGGTGGGATGAATGAACTTTCGCTTATCATCGATAGCATCCGCGGTGTAGAAAAAAATACACTGCTACTCGATGCCGGCGATGTGATGACGGGAAATCCGATTACCGAATATTCATACCGCGGCGCGGACGGCGGAGCGCTGTTTGAGATGATGAATCAGATCGGCTACGAAGCGTGGACCGTCGGCAATCATGATTTTGATGTTTCAGTCGCCAATCTGAACAAACTTGCCCACATTGCAAACTTCCCGACGGTCTCCGCCAATGTTCAAGACCTTGCCGGAAACTATCCGGTCAATAACAAACCGTACGTCATTATCAATAAAGATGGATTGCGGATCGGCATTATCGGATTGATGTCGAGTGATTTTTATAATTTAGTCAGCCACAACAGTGGCAAGAGTATCAAACTGCTGCCGCCGGTTGAAACAATGCAAACATTTGTAACGGAGTTGCGCCCCCAAACGGATTTAATTATTGCCCTTACGCACGAAGGTGTGCAAGATGATTCGGTACTGGCGATGAATGTTCACGGACTCGATGTGATTGTCGGCGGGCATTCGCACACACGATTGAAAACGCCGCGATATGTCAACAACGTCATTATTGTTCAAACGGGATCGAATTGTGAAAATCTCGGCGAGTTGACACTGACGGTTGATAAGCATAAAGTGATTTCGTACAATGGAAAATTAATTCCTCTGTGGTACCGTGCAGATCGTCCCCCAACGAAGCTTTCGCATTTTATCGATTCCATTCAAACGTTCATCAAGCATGATTATGCAGAAGTGATCGGCACACTCAAAACCGATTGGATACGAGGCAGCGGGCGCGGCGAAAGCGGCGTCGGTAATTTTATTGCCGATGCGCAGCGCGAAGCAGTTCATGCCGACGTTGGATTTATGAATTCCCATGGCATTCGCGCAGATAAATCCGCGGGGCCGTTGACCAAACAGGATTTGTTTGAAGTGCTGCCGTTCCGCAATTTGCTTGCAACGTTCGAGATCAGCGGCAAGCAATTGAAAGACCTTGTGATTTATTATCTTACGCAGCATTCCGCCATTCAGCTTTCCGGTTTGCAGGTGGAATGGAAGACCGCAGCAAACGGCGGTGTGGATTTTGAAAAATTTCTTGTGAACGGAGCGCCCGTCGATGATCAGAAAATCTATACGGCAGTAGCAAGCGATTATATGATTGGCGCATCGAAAGAATATTTCGGCATCGACAAACTAAAAGCTGCGTATTTCGACGAAACGCTCTTTTCTGTCGTCGAGAAAAAAATCCGTACGGAGAAAGAAATTTCTTCCATGATTGAAAACAGAATTAAAAAAGTTCAATAGTTTGTTGAAAGGAACGTTATGAGCAGCCATTTTCCCATTCTGATTATCACCGGCAGGCCGGCGGCAGGAAAATCCGAAGTAATCGACTATTTAAAAAAATGTGATCCGATTGTTCGATTGGAAAAATTTCACATCGCCAACTTTGAAGAATTGGACGACTTTGTGTACGTGTGGGAGACATTCGAGTTGGACAACTTGATGACCAAGATGAGCAAGCCGCGTATCTGGAGCGATGAAAAATATTGGTTCAAAGATCAATACATCTGGGATTTGTATATGGAACGGCTCACGCTGGATTACCGGAAGAAAGTATTAAAAGATTCTGCATATCACGATAAGATGACGACACTCATCGAGTTTGCGCGCGGTGGCGACGATGCGATTCATCACGCGTTGACATTTTTTACGGACGAAATGTTGAAACGAACTTCATTGATATATATCAAAGTACCGTATGAAGAATCCGTTCGCAAGAACCGCCGCCGTGCACGCCCGGGGCAGGAAGATTCCATTCTGTATCATTCGTTGCCGGATGAAAAAATGGAATTCTATTATAAGACAAACGACTGGGAAACGCTGGAAAAGAAAAATCCGAACTTCATCGATGTGCACGGAATAAAAATTCCCTATGTCGCATTCGAGAACATGCCGGAGAAAACGCACGATCCGAAACTCATCGGCGAGGAATTAGAACGCGTAACGGCAAAGCTGTGGAACTTAGCCGGTAAATAAAATTGCAAAACAATTCACCACTTATACAGGAATAACTCGATATTGATTGATTGCGTTATTCATTCAACCACGTTTTGAACTCGGGAGCTTTTTCCCGGCTGATAAGAATTTCAATATCCGTCGGAGGAAGTAATTCTACTTTCAATTTGTGATTGAAATAGTTATGGAGTTTGGCAATGGCATTAACGGAAGCGACAAACTGCCGATTCAACCGGAAAAAAGTTTTCGGATCGAGCTGATCCTCTAACTCTTCCAATGTCTGGTCGATAAGATGTTTTTTCCCTTCCCGCGTTACAAGATAGACAAGTTTGTGGTCTGCAAAAAAATAGGCAATGTCTTGTGTAAAAATCGTAATAAAGGTTTGTCCCGTCTTCACGAGAAAACGCGTTTTGTAATTTGGCCTTGCTTCTTGCAGCGATTTGATAATTTGCGTAACATCGGGGCTTAACGGCTGCGTAGCATGCTTGTTCAGCCGTTTGAATTTTTCCAAACTCCGGCCGAGTTCAGCTTTATCAATGGGCTTGAGAAGATAATCGATGCTGTTCACCTTGAATGCCTGCAGAGCGTATTCATCGTATGCCGTGATAAAAATGACCGGCGACGTCACTGTTGTTTTGCTGAATATCTCGAAACTGGAACCGTCCGATAATTGAATATCCATAAAGATCAAATCCGGCGCGGGATGTTCTGTAAGCCACCGAACGCTTTGTGCGACACTTTCCAGCAATGCGAGAATGTGAAGTTCTGTCGCCAGTTCTTTCAACATTTTTTCCAATCGCCGTGCAGAATACAATTCATCTTCAATAACAAGTACATTCATAGATTGTCTTTTCCAATTAAGGGAATACGTACGATAAATTCCGATGCTGTTTCTTCGATCGCTATTTGGCGCTGTTCTAAAAATCGGTACCGCCGGTAAATATTTTGCAAGCCCACATTCGTGGAAGCGGCTTCGTGTGATTGTTTTTTTTGAATGTTATTCGAGATTACCAAGAATCCGCCTTCGTGATACGCAATGGATACGGACAAGGGATGTTCTGCTGAAATGATGTTATGCTTCACAGCGTTCTCGATTAAAATTTGCAGCGTTAGCGGCGCGATAGAATAGTGCAACACATTTGCCGGAACGGAGGTCGTAACATTCAATCCATGTTGGAAGCGCATTTTCAGTAAATACACATACGCATCTAAAAAATTTAATTCGGTTTCCAGTTCTACCAAACGTTTATCCATTGCCTGCAAAACATAACGGTAGACGTTCGCAAGCTTTTGGACGAAGTCGGTTGCTGTTGCCGGATTTTCTGTAATCAGTCCGCTGAGCGTGTTTAAATTATTGAAAAGGAAATGAGGATTGATCTGCGATTTGAGCGCGTTGAACTGCGACTGCAAATTTTCATTTTTTAAATCTTCTGATTCACGCCATGATTGTTCCCATTGCGTGAAATAAAAAAACACTGTGTATGCCGAGCTTAATAAAATGGAAATGGTGCAACTGATGACCAAAGTCAATTGTAAATACCCGGGCGACAAATGCATGTTCCGTAAAAAAGAAAGAAGAGAGACGAACAGAAAATATTCCCAACGTTATGCAATACACAAGTGTCAGCATCCCTTGAAAAGCAATTCGCTGCAGCGGTTGTTTTCATTTTCGCCTACGCTGTTCAAACCATTTGTTGATGCCATAACTGCCGACAACCGTGAACAGGCAGATCATAACCGCTGCGGTAATGTTGAAGGGAAAAAAATTGTGCGGTGTAATGATAGAAGGACGGGAAACATGAACGATGATTCAACGGTATATTCGATGCCGGACGTTAAGAGCACACCGAGAATAAATACCCACATTCCGAACCGTTTTTCCTGCATACGTCACCACACGATCTTATGAATCTTGATCTTCAATATATAAACATTTATGATAAGCCGATAATAGAATCTCGAAAAAAAATCCCGAAAGAGGACAACCTGTCTCTTCGGGGCAATTGTTATGAGACCATCACTGCAGAAATAATTATGAATATAACATTTGTTCGATGGTTTCGGATTCGGTTTCCACTTCTTCCAGATGTGTTACGATTTCTTCTCCCATCAAATGGCGAAGTGTATTTTTTAACTTCATCAATTGAATGAAGAAGATCATGTTCCGGCGTCCGTTCGACAGTGTGGATCGGACTCTTGAAATAGAAGGAAAGCCATTCCTGAATGCCTTTCATGCCGGCACCGCTGTGCAGGTACCATAGAAAATAATTAAATCCAACGCAACCGGCGCAGCGAGAATAGAATCGCGGCACAAGAAGTTAATTTTCAATTGCATCGGTAACCGAGCCAGCCGAAGATGTCGATGTTGTCCCAGCCCTCTTTACTATCGCCGCGGGGCAGATAATAATTAATGGTGCACTTTATGGTCCAAAATTTCCGTACAGGGTTGGATACAACTCTGGCTGAAGAATCCCGCTCAGAACTGAAAGTTTGCTTTCTTCTTTAGTTCTTGAATGATTCCGGATCGTCTGAACACTTCGCCGTCACGATTTCCAAAATATTCGTTGAGAACCAACCGCTCAATCCGATCATCCGTGCTTTCAACATTGGTGCTATAACTGTTTTGATCAGCGTTTGTCCTGTTTTGAAATCTTTGCCGGCAATTGGAACGCCGGTAGAGGTTGCAAGTTTTTCTAATGCCGGGCAGTCGTTGGCAAGATTCGGCGCGCCGTTGATGTACGGAACATGTTCGGAAATTGCCGCATACGCGTAACAGCATGCTTGGAGAAATTGCATCGTGATTGGATTTCATCGCTTGCTCAAATTTCTTGATGTCTTTGTGGACGTCTTGAACCGGAATAAATGTTTCCGTACTGCCGCACCACAACACGATAACGCGATCCAAATTATTTTTCACTTTGAAGCTGCGAATATCATCGCGCAATTGCATAGCGAGATCGAATTTTGTTGTTCCGGTTTTCACCCACGTTCCTTCCAGACGTTTTACATAGCGCTGGTCGAAAACAGCTTTCATCGGGCGCAGGGATTTCAATTCATCGGCGATTTGGACAATATCTTTGTCCTGCAAAACTTTTGCATACTGTGCTGATGTATAACAATCTTCATTCCGAATGTCCCATCCGCCGAAGACAATATCGCTAAGGTCGGCGAGCGGTACGAATTCTTTGATCATCGGAAAACGATTTTCACTTCGTTTGCCGAGACGGATTGTTCCCATTTGTGTCAACGAACCGATGGGCTGCGCTAATCCGCGGCGCACGGCAAGTGTACCGGCAATCAATGTGGTCGCTACTGCACCGTTGATACCGGGAATGAGGACACCCAACTTTCCTTTGGCAGGTTGTATTTGGGTTTTGTTTTTCATAAGAGTTCCTTTCGTATTACTGAAACGTAATAGTGATTTGTTAAATCCTAACTAATGATGATAATTCTTGTAATGAAAGAATGACATAATCAGCTTTCGATGTTTCCAATGTTTCTTTCCAGCTGCGTCCGCGAAGCCAGACCGTTACACAGCCCAATTGTTTCGCCGGAACAATATCACGTTCGTACGAATCGCCTACGACATACGTTTCACTGGCATGCACATGAAGTTCATCTAACGCGATCTGAAATATTTTTGGATCGGGTTTTGAATAGCCGACGATAGTCGAATCGATGGCCGTTTGAAGGAAGGAAGCGATTCCCAATTCGTTTAACGATGCTTTTAAGTTGCCGTAATAATTGGAAACTACGCCCAGCGCATACCGTTTTGAAAGTTTCTTGATGAACGGTATTTGCTGCTTAACATTTGTTTCTACTTTCGCATAACAAAGATGCGCTAATTCGATGGATAAGGAATGATCGAAATAATCCCCGAGCGTGGAAAGAAAATCAAATTGCGCAGATATTTGCGCTGTGATGGTTGCTGAAAACGTATCGGCGCGGTGAATGCGATTGCCGGGAAGCGTTTGTTCCGCAGTAACGTATGTCTGCTCATATAAATTTTTTGCGATGGGAATGTGCAATTCTTGATACGCATCCCAAAAATATTCGCTCCAGTGAATGCCGTTCGTATCCAATGTTCCGCCAAAATCAAAAAGAATTGCTTTCATTGCTTCTGCTCGTCCTCCATCATCTTTAAAAATGAATCTGTCGATGGCTGTTTGTCTGTCTTGAGCATCAATGCCATACCGATCAATGTCCACACCAATTCCCGCAGACGATTGACGAGACTGATAAAAATTCCAATGCCTTGCACATAGCCGATGCTTTGCATTACAAAATATAACCCGCCTTCGCGCGTGCCGAGTTCAAATGGAACAAAGAACAGCATGTTGAGAATGAGTGACGTCGCTGCGTTAATGTAAAACGCTTCTAAAAATGTCGGCGTGTACCCCAGCGCTTTGAGAATAAAGAAAAATTCAAACGAAGCGATGATGCGCGACAAATATTCGAATACGATAGATGTGTAAAATGTCTTCCGCTGATGTTGATACAATTGTTTGATTTGCTCATCAATCGAAAGCAATGCCGCACGATGCGGTTCTAATTTTTGTAGATAGCGATGAAGAAATTGCTTGCGTGACATCCATGATAGAAGCGATTCAAAAATTCCATATTTGTGACGCGAAAGGAAAAACCAGATGAACAGTATCAGCACACAACATATAACTCCCAGTGTGATTGCGAGTGCCGGTGTGAGCGATACGGTGACGTATGCGATAATGATGGCGGAAAGCCAAAAAGAAAAATGCGCCATCCACCGAATCATATTATATAAAATGACGGAAGAAATAGCGCGATGCTTGTCAATTGATTTATTCAAAGCAACGACGCGATATGGCTCGCCGCCAAGACTGAGAAACGGCGTTACATAATTAAGCGAGAATGCTGTGAGCGTGAGTCGATAAGATGGTACTGAAACGAATATCAGGATGATAATCACGAAGAATGACGAACCACGCCCACGCATTGCAATAATACACTGCTGCCCATACAAGCACAACGGGTAAAAACCACCAGCCGGTACGGAGCAAATTTTGCCAGATGTTCGTAATGCCATAACTGTACACTAAATAACTGAAGACCAAAAAGCCGACCGTCATGACAATATATTTTACTCGTGCATTCACGCGCTTAGCTCATCGGGATGGTTTTGCCGCTTGCAGCAGAGGCGTAACATGTTTGTAAGACGTGCACAGATTCGTATGCTTCATCAATCCAATCCTGGCGTTGCTTCTTTAATTCCACTTGCAGCGCAAATTCTTTAAACAAATCCGCATACATCTTTATGTATGTGGTTTTATCTGCCGCATCTGGAACTTGCAGCACTTCAGATTTATCGCCTGTAAATGGTCCTAACGAAGTTCCATCGGTCCTGTAAACTTTTATTTCGAGTAACGAAGCGCGCGCTATTCAATCGGCGGTCTGCCGCCCATGTTAAATTGATTTGTGCAACACCATGGGGATATTCCAGAATGACAGTTGCGGTGTCTTCAATCGAAGAGTTTGTGTACAGCAAGGTTTGTGTCCTTGCTGTAACGCTCAGCGGTTTGCCGAACAGCCAGTAACAGAGATATAAGTAATGAATGCCGGTATCTGCGAGAATACCGCCGCCGCTTATGTGTTTGTTTGTACGCCAGACTTCTGAACTGATTTTTAATCCGGGATCTGCTTCTGTTCGGTAATATCGAATTGAAGCAAGAAACGACTCTGATCGTCCAGCGTTTTCCGGAAATCATAAAATTGTTTCCACAAAGGCGAAAAGCGATATTGATGACAACCCATGAATACATTATCTGAATTGCTTTTCAATAAACTTGCCAATCGTCGCGCCGATGCTTCGTCGATAGCGAATGGCTTTTCACACAATATGTTTTGTTTGAGTGAAATTAAATCTTCGATGTATGCCGTGTGTGTGTGTGGCGGCGTACAGATATCGACAAAATCAGGATGTTCTTGAGACACGGCTTGCTCAAGCGTATCATAAAATTTTAAATGTGGGAATCGCTGAACAGCCATTGCACGACTTTGCGGACTGGGTTCAACAACTGCCGAAATGGAAATTATGTTTTCCAGTGCAGCACTTTGATAGGCAGGCATGTGTCCGGTTTGCGCTATTTTTCCCATGCCGAGTATAATGCCATGAATCATTTTTGGTGTTCCTTATTTTCCAAATCTAATTTGTTCCACAACGCCTTGCCGATACTTCGCTGTTTCCACAGAACATACACAAGCAACAGATTAAGCGCAGTTATTTCAAACGAAAAATACAGCCAGAGATGTTGAGAGATGACGGCGATAAAGAGTACGATCATTCGCGTGTTCGTTGTCAAAATGTTATAATATTTGATTTGCTTTTGATTGTACTGCCGGTAAAGCTCGCGAAACCATGTCGGAATTGTTTGCCCGTACCATACCGTGCAGCGGAAAAATAATTTGCGGTACAGTTCCGACAAACACATTCTGCTGGCGCGTGTAATTGAGATACAGGCGTCCGACCAATTTATCGAAGAACGAATGCGACCACGAAAGCGATTGATAATACGATTCCAAAGCTTCCAGCGATTCAATGTCGCCCTTGGTCGGATCAACAACATAATGTAAGTAACTTGTCCGGAAATAATCTGCAATAGCGCTTTGTGTTGAATGGCTGAGACCGGAAAGCAATGCAATGCCAAACAGCCACCACGCGCCGGAGTTACCGATGATGCGAAGTGTGATGTGAACATAAATGCTAACGAATTTCAAATTGTCGCCGATGCCATCTAAAACTCTTCCTGCTTTAGAAAATTTTCCGGTCATGCGAGCAAGCTGCCCGTCGGCACTGTCCAGCGATTCGCAAATCAGCAGCAGCAAAATGCCGATGAGATTGATCGTCAGCGAATTATAGTACAACAAATGTCCGCCGATAATTCCAATGAATGCACCGATGAATGTAACAGCATTCGGCGTGAGCCGCAACGAACGGCTCACGACCGCAAAGACATACCCGATGGGACGGTAGAAGTAAACGTCTAAGAATTCTTCCGTCTCAGCGGATTTATATGTTGATTTTATCTGCGACATACGTAAAGACTTCATCCATAATATCGATGCCTTCTTCTGCAACTTCCTTTGTAATAACAAGTGGAGGATTGATGCGGATTTCAGGATTGTACCCCATAATGATCAATCCGCGCTTCAAACATTCCTGAAAAATCATGTTGGCATATTGTTTATCTAATTTTTCTTTCGAACCGGCTTTCTTCACCAAACTCAAACCGATCATCAAACCTTTTCCGCGCACATCGCCGACGAACGGAAATTTCTTTTTGAATACTTCAAACCGTTCCAGCATATACGCGCCAACCGTTGCAGAATTTTCTACGAGATTGTCTTCGAGAATTTGTACGCACTGTGGCAAGCGCTGCCGCAGATGCAAACGGATTGCCGCCGTAGCTGGAAGAACTTCCGCTGGGATTTGCAAATGGCTTGGCATTGATGATTTCGTCGCGGGACATCAAGCCGGTCATTGGGAACCCGCCGCCGAATCCTTTTCCAATGGTGATGATGTCGGGAACAATATCGAAATGCTGCGTGCCGAACATTTTTCCTGTTCTGCCGAATCCCGTAATCATCTCATCGCAAATCAACAACGCGCCGATTTCTGTTGCAACCTGCCGGAGATGCTTTAAAAATTCCGGCGGAGGAATGACGTTACCGGCAGTTCCCTGAATCGGCTCGACAATGATGGCAGCGATATTCCCGGTTGTTTCATTTTTAATTTTTTTCTTTAAAAAATCGACGCATTCAAATTTACATCCAGGATACGATGTGTTGAACGGGCAATGACGGCAATCGGCATACGGCGTTTCATACACACCGGCGGGAAGTGGCCCGAGTGAATGTTTGAAATCGCCGCTCAACAATCCAAGTACACCCATGGTTTTTCCATGAAAGCCGCCCCAGAATCCGATGAACTCATTTTTCTTTGTGTACGATTTTGCAAGGCGTAATGCTGCTTCAACGGCTTCGGCGCCGGCGCTGTAATATTGTGTTCGTCGTAAATCTCCCAGTGCATGTTCTGCAAGAAGCTGCGAAAGTTCTGCACGCACTTTGGAAGTAAAGCTGCCGACATGAATTTTTGCAACTTGTTCCTGCATCATCTTGGTATATTTGGGATGATGGTAACCCAAGCTTGCAACGCCGACGCCGGCAAAGAAATCGATGAAGCGGTTGCCATCGACATCTTCCATCACGCAGCCCTCGCCTTTTTCCATGGTGAGTTGCGATGACGTTGCGATGGTTTGAATACCGGGAGAAATATATTTTTGATCAAGATCGAAATATTTTTTTGATTGCGGCCCGGGAATATTTGTAACGATCCGAGCATACTTACGATTTTGTTTTGCTGCCATGGGTTGTTGCCTTTCGGTAAAGAAGTTGTGCAATATGCTGGCTTGCCATATCCCGTACGGGAGCAAAGCTGGGCCAGTCATTGATATCGATAATGGTGATCCATCCGTCCGGTGCGATAATAGCATCTCCGCCGAAGACGAATAATCCCAGCGCTTCGGCAGATGCCTGCGCTAATTCATATAATTGTTTTTGACGGAAAGGTGTATGATTAACACCGTTGAGATAATACCAGTAAAAAAAATCCGATTCACGGATTGCATAAAACTTAACGACATCGCCTTCGATATGTTCCTGTACCACCGCCTGTTGGATGCCGCGTCCCGTAAATTCTTGCAGTGTGGTGGATAATTCGTCGATGGTGTAGGTCAGTGTAACATCTTCCTTGTGTACGGCGTGCACATCGCCGCGCTTGACCCAGAGTTTCTTCGGTGCAAATTGTTTAGTGATGGTGGAAATCGGTTCGTTGGTCGGAATGATAATACTTTTTGGAAATGGAATACCACATTTTGTGAGCAAGCGCGTCATATTAAATCGCCAGCAGTTTTCCACACTTTCCGGCGAATTGATAATCACCGAACCATGCTTTGCCACTTTCTTGAGAACAGACGTTCCTTCCGGGCCCTGCGTCATCGAAAAAATAAATGGCTGCTGAATTTGTCCCGGTGTCATATCGCCTTCATCGTACAACGTTACTTCACACCCCATGCCTTTTAATGCCTGCGCTGTCAACGTAATGATTTGAAGATCATTACTGATGTGATTCGGCGAATAATCTGTTTTACGTTTAATACCTGCGAATTTTAATGCCATAGAATTAATCGAAAGTTGATTTTTTAAAAGAGAGACAGATGAACATATTTTTTCGGGTTTTCTTTGATGTCGGAAATTAAAGCGTTGATGTTGACAACGAGCGCGTTGAGCTGTTGAATGGTGGCGTTGCTGTTCAGAATCGGTCCAACCGACGAAGAATCGGAGTCCATTTTTGTCAGCAGTACATCGATACGATGCGAGATGGATTGCAGAGAAACATACAACGAATCATTCATCAATAATTTTCCCGCCGTGCCTTTGCCTGTATGAAGGGAATCGGTGATAGAAGATAAATTTGTAACGGTACGATTGAGTTTAGCGTACAAGGCGTCGTCTTGCATTAACTTGCCGAGCGTGCCCTTTTTCTCTGAAAGAGAAGCGGCAATCGTATTTAATTTTTGCACGATACCGGAAAGTTCCTTGGCGAACTGATCGTCGCACAAAATTTTTCCAGCTGCACCGTGTCCGTGTTTAATTGTATCGGTAATCGCATGAACATTTTTTGCACTTGCGGAAATATCGGAAATCATGTCGGTCATCTGATCCATCACATCGCTCAATTCCTTGCTGCTTTTGACAGAAATGAAACTGCCGTCTGTTAAGGGCGTCTCCGATGCGGTGCCGATGCTGATATTGACATATTTGTCGCCCAGCATACCAATGGTTTTGATGGCGGCGAAGGAGCCTGTTGTGATTTGCGATTGATATTCTTTGCGGAGTTTCATCGTGATCGTGATGCCAGTCTGCCCGTTTTGTTGTCCAAAATCCATCGATGTAATAGAACCGATTTTCAATCCGCCGAGAGAAACCATCGAACCATTTGCCAATCCTTCGATGTTGGGCAAGAACATTTTGATCGAATAAGTCGGTGCGAACGTATTGGATTCCGAGCCGACAACAAACATCAAAACAATAAAAATGGCGATGCCGATAAAAACCGTCAATCCGATTTTCAACTTTTTGAGTGATTGAAATGTTTCTTTCATAACGTGCTCGCGCTCAATGAGTGGTGAAGGGCTTGTGTTCGTGAAGGTCTTCCAGAAATTCCACAACAAATGGATCGGTGGAAGCAAGAATATTGCTCGCCGTTCCTGCCGCGGTGATGGCGCCATTGATGATGATGGAAAAATTATTGCCGACAGAAAAAGCGTTCTTCAAATGATGCGTAACAATGATCGATGTCGTGCCGCGTTTTTGCAAGCGGAGAATAAGATCCACTACGGTGTTACCGTTGATCGGATCGAGTCCGGTCGTCGGTTCATCATACAAAATAATATCGGGATGGAAGGCGATGGCACGCGCAATCGCAACACGTTTTTTCATGCCGCCGCTGAGTTCTTCGGGATGCATACGTTCAGTTCCTTCCAGATTGACAAAGGCGAGCGATTCTTGAATGCGTTCCCGAATTTCCTGACGATTCAGCATGCGATGTTCTCGCAAAAAGAATGCAATATTTTCCGCAACCGTCATAGAATCAAATAACGCATTGCTTTGAAACACCATCGCCATTTTGCGCCGGAACGGAAGAAGTGCTTCTTCCGTAAACGCCGTGGTGTCGGTGCCGTTAATAAAAACATTGCCGGATGTTGGCCGCCATAATCCCAGAATAATTTTCAACACTGAACTTTTTCCCGCGCCGCTGGGACCGAGAATGACCGACGTTGTTCCTTGTTCGACAGACAAATTGATGTTCGTCAAAATTGTGTGATCGCTGAAAGAAAGAGAAACATGTTGAAGATCGATGGCGTTCATTTACATAATTTCCCAGACGACTTTGGTGAAAATAAAATCTAACAACAGAACGACTAACGATGAGGAAACAACTGCATCGATGGTCGAACGCCCTAAACCGGTCGTTCCGCCGGATGTCTTCAAACCGTAAAAGCAACTGATAGTGGCGATAAAAAATCCGAAAAGAACAGGTTTCACACATCCCACAAAAAGATCTTTCATCTGCAAACCATCGATGGCAGTTTTCCAGAAGAAGGATGGATCGATATTCGAGCGATGATTGCGCAACAATCAGCCCGCCGCATAAACCGGTGGCATCGGCAATGAGAACGAGCGGTAAAAACATAATCAAGCATGCAACGGTACGCGGAAGCACAAGCGTGTGCACAGGATTGGAACCGAAGGCGCGCAATGCATCGATTTGTTCACTGAGTTTCATCGAGCCGAGTTCGGACGCATTTTTTGCACCGACGCGCGCGGCAAGCAGCAAGCCGCTGACAACAGGACCTAATTCCCGAATCATGCCCAGCGCCACGGTTCTACCCACTAAAGTTTTTGCGCCGAATGTTTCAAACCGGTGGCCGACTTCCAGCGAGAGAATAATTCCCATAAACAATCCGCCGATTGCCACTAACGGAAACGATTGCGCGCCGATCAAATACATTTCTTCGATGCTTTCGCGAAGGTATCGATGAACCACACTGAAACTGCGAAAGACATCGCGAACGAGCAGTGTGAAGTCTTCTAAAAGTTGTATAAAGCGGATAAATCTTTTCATGGACGCTCGTTATGCGAAGTGAGAAATTTTTCTGCAATCGCAATATCTTTTGTATGATCGACATCGATGATTTTAGAAAATGCGTATGCATGCAACGTGTAGCGGTGCAGCAATAATAAGCGTAAAAAATTTCGCAAGCGTGTTGTATTGGTAGCCAGTGCGTCGGGAATAAGATCGAAGATACGCGGAGAAAAATAATAGATGCCGCCGGTTGCCCATCGATACCCTTCTTTTGAATCGCTGAAAGTTGTGATGCGTTGCTGCTTGTTTAACTTGACGCATAATGGTTTTTCGTCATCGATAAAATCCGTAATAGCAAGAACACCATCGGTCTGTTGCTGCTGAGAAAAGGCGAGATAATTTTTAAATTCTGGTTCTAAAAAAACTGTATCAACGGTAGTGAGGTAAAACGGCGCATGGTTGAGATACGGTGCAAGCGCAAATAAACTATGCATGGAACTTGGCGTTGAACGAATGAGGAGATTAAAAGGAATAGACAGCGATAAATTTTCACAATACCGTCGGACGTCTGTCATCTCTTCGTTGATGATGATGGATAAACTTTCGGCATGTGATCGAACGGCCAATCGAATCAATCGGTCGATCAACGGAACCCCGCAAACAGGAATAAGCGGCTTCGCCGTAGCGACACCTTCTGTCTGGAGCCGGGAACCTTCGCCGGCAGCTATGATAGCAGCATTCATTTTGTACAATACCTCTTGACAACCACGCCCAAAATACAGAATAAGCGTTGCAAGCAAAATGAAAATCTGCCGAGAAGGAAAATCTAAAGACTGAAACGGGTAAATTGAGGAATGAATTGTCTGTGGAAAAAACGGAAAAAGGTATCGAGACAGAAGGTACCATTAACGAAAGATGAAACGGCCAAGCGTTAAAGTTCGAACACGAATCCTTCGTTTTTCAATTTGTTGTAAATATTTTTGTCGAACTTATACAATGTTGCTGCACGCCGTCTGCTGCTACGGTCGGTTTCCTTTAATTTTTTCAACAGCCCCATCTTCAAAATTTTCTTTCGAAAATTTCTCTTATCTAACTTTTTACCGAGAATAGTTTCGTACAGCTTTTGTAGATGCGGCAATGTAAATTTCGGAGGCAGCAATTCAAATCCGATGGGGCGGTGGCGAACGCGCGTTCGTAATTTTTGAAGTGCTGTATCGATGATCTCCTGATGGTCGAACGGCAGCGTTGGTAATTCATGAATCTTAAACCATTTTGCCGCACTGGTATCGACGCCGGGTTTTAACGCATAATGTTCCGGGCTGACAAGAGCAAAATGAGCAATGGTGAAGACGCGCCAGTACCGGTTACCGATTGACAGTATCGAACACGCCGACTTCTTCGAGGTAAATATTGTCTAAACCCGTTGTCGCATCGAGAATTCGATAAATGGCATGCTCGACGCGTTCTTTTTTTTTGATGAAGCCGCCGGGCAACGCCCATCTGCCGCGGTACGGTTTAATGTCACGTTTGATCAGCAATACTTCTAGCGTCGAATGTTCGAATCCGAAGATCACGCAGTCGATTGATAAATTGCGTACAATATCTTTTAAAATATGTGACATAACATCTCTCAGTGAAAATAAATTCTCATGTGTAGTGTAAGAAAAATTTTGGAAAGAGACTATCGTTAATTCGCAAAATATTCCGATAGCCGTTGTGTTAATCAAATGACACACGCACGGCTTGCATCTTATAGTATTAAAGTGTAATATAGACACTAACCAGGACAAAGATGCTGGCCGTACGGTTGTTCGATGATGATTGTATAATGGAGAAGAAAAAGCATGTTCGCATTAGGATATGATGTCGGAAGTTCGTCCGTGAAATGTTCGATAATTGAAATCGAGAGTGGTGCCACGATTGCACAGGGATTTTATCCTTCCGAAGAAATGAAAATTAATTCGCCGCAGCCCGGCTTTGCGGAACAAGACCCGGAAGTGTGGTGGCAGTATGCAAAATTGTTAACACGCCAATTAATTTCAAGCAACAAGATTGATGCAAAGTCCATTCGTTCGATTGGTATCTCGTATCAAATGCACGGATTAGTTTTGGTCGATGCACAACAGCGAGTGCTTCGGCCCGCCATTATCTGGTGCGACAGCCGTGCTGTTGAAATAGGCGATCAAGCGTTCGAATCTCTCGGCTCAGAATATTGTCTGCCGCATCTGTTAAACTCACCAGGAAATTTTACTGCATCCAAATTGCGATGGGTGCAACAGCACGAGCCGGATCTGTTTAAGAAAATCTATAAAGCGATGCTGCCGGGCGATTTTATAGCGATGAAGCTGACCGGCGAGATTACTTCCACAAATCTCGGGATTATCGGAAGGAATTTTTTGGGATTATCAAGACAACGGACTTTCAAAAGCACTTTTAAATCATTACGGCATCGATGAAGCATTGCTTCCTCCTGTACGTCCCACATTTTCCAATCAAGGAACGATTAGCGCATCTGCGGCCAATGAACTTGGACTGAGCAAAGATGTGGTCATTTCATATCGAGCTGGCGACCAGCCCAACAATGCATTTTCGTTAAACGTTTTGCAGCCGGGTGAAATTGCGGCAACCGCAGGCACCTCCGGTGTCGTGTACGGTATCATCGACCAGTATCAATATGATCCACTTTCGCGCGTCAATCAATTCGCGCATGTCAATTATACGGTTGAACAGCCGCGGCTTGGCGTGTTGTTGTGCATCAATGGAACAGGCATTCAAAATTCGTGGTTACGAAAGAATGTTGCATCGAATTTATCTTACAATGAAATCAATCAAATCGCTGGAACGGTTCCTGTTGGATCGGATGGCGTTGTGGTGCTGCCGTTCGGTAATGGCGCTGAACGCGTGTTGAAAAATAAAAACATCGGCAGCCATATCGATGGTCTGGATTTCAATCGTCACACGAAAGCTCATGTGCTGCGAGCAGCGCAGGAGGGAATTGCGTTTGCCTTTAAGTACGGCATCGATATTATGAAGGAAATGGGATTACAAATCAAAGTAATCCGCGCAGGCCATGCCAATATGTTTTTGAGTCCGATTTTTTCGGAAACGCTATCGACAGTAACCGGCGCAGCAATCGAACTTTATAACACGGACGGTGCCGCAGGAGCTGCACGCGGCGGTGCTGTGGGCGCAGGATATTACAAATCATTTGAAGAAGCGTTCCGAACGTTGAAGAAAATTCAAGAAATTGCACCGAGCAAAACACAGTCAGTGGCCGTGGCAGAGGCCTATAATAGATGGTTGACGAGACTGAATGCGTCGTTATAACCTATAGTCACGAATTTATTCATTAATATAAATATTTAGAAAGGGTATCGATATGAAGTATATTGTTGGAGAGCAAGAATTTTTTAAGGGGATCGGAAAAATTAATTACGAAGGCACGGACTCGAAAAATCCATTAGCATTTCGCTGGTACGACGAAAATAAAGTTGTTGCCGGTAAAAAGATGAAAGATTATTTTCGATTTGCCGTTGCCTACTGGCATAGTTTCTGCGCGACCGGCGGTGATCAATTCGGATCGGGAACAAAAGTATTGCCATGGAATGCTTCAGCCGATGTCATTGCCCGTGCAAAAGCAAAAATGGATGCGGCGTTCGAGTTTGCAACCAAAATGGGAATCCCGTTTTATTGTTTTCATGATGCCGATGTGGTTGATGAAGGTGCATCGATTCAGGAATCCGACAAACGGCTGGAAACGATGGTGGATTATGCAAAGCAAAAGCAAAAAGAATCCGGCGTAAAATTGTTATGGGGCACCGCCAATCTGTTTGGGCATCCGCGTTATATGAACGGCGCAGCAACCAATCCGGATTTTCAAGTTCTGGCGTATGCTTCTACACAAGTGAAGCGTGCCTTAGATGCAACGATTGCTCTCGGCGGCGATGATTATGTGTTCTGGGGCGGACGTGAAGGATATATGTCGCTGTTGAATACGAATATGAAGCGCGAAAAAGAACACATGGCAAAATTTTTGACGCTCGCTCGCGATTATGCACGGAAGAATGGGTTCAAAGGAACGTTCCTTGTCGAACCAAAACCGATGGAGCCAACGAAGCATCAGTATGATTTCGATGCGGAAACGATTATCGGATTTTTACGCGCATACGGATTGGATAAAGATTTCAAGTTGAACATCGAAGTCAATCATGCTACGCTTGCCGGACACACGTTCCAGCATGAATTACAATGTGCTACCGATGCCGGCATGTTGGGCAGCATCGACGCGAACCGCGGCGATTATCAAAACGGCTGGGATACCGATCAGTTCCCTGTCAATTTATATGAACTGGTTGAAGCAATGTTGGTGATTGCTGAAGCCGGCGGGTTCGGCAAAGGCGGCGTGAATTTCGATGCAAAGGTCCGAAGAAATTCTACCGATCCTCAAGATCTATTTATCGCTCATATTACCGCGATGGATATGTTTGCTCATGCATTGATTGTGGCAGATAAAATTTTGAATGATTCAAGCTACAAACAAATGCGCAAAGAACGCTACAGTTCGTTCGATACAGGCGATGGCGCAAAGTTTGAAAAAGGCAAATTAACGCTGGAAGATTTAAAAGCGATTGCAGTGAAAGCTGGCGAGCCGAAACAAATCAGCGGCAAGCAAGAATTGTTCGAACAGCTGCTGACGATGTATATGTAAAAAACAAATCCGGTAGAGAGAAGCCGTCCACACAAATTGATAAATATTTTTTGTGTGAAGGGTTGTTGTGAAATATTGTAAGTTCAACGTCGTACCGTTGGATTTTTTTGGCTTCTCTTACCGGTCTTTTTTTTCTGAAACAAATTATTATATTGGAATCGCTTGAAACGTAAATGCCACGGTTCTATCCGACAAGAAGTTCACACGTGCTGACAGAATTGTTACACCCCATACAATGATCGGTTCTCGACGAAGTAATGAAGCAAAATGAATGGGCGCATGCCCCGCACCGGAGAAAAAATATTTTAACGGGAGAATGGGTTTTCGTGTCTCCCCACCGAACACAGCGTCCATGGCAAGGGGAACTTTCCACAGCGGCGGCAGAGATACGTCCACCGCACGATCCGAATTGCTACTTATGTCCAGGCAATAAACGTGCGAACGGCGAGATTAATCCGGCATATCGAAGCACGTTTGTCTTCACGAACGATTTTTCTGCACTTCTAAACGATACAACTTCTGCTCATTATAATATGTCCGATTTGTTGCTTGCAACATCGGAACGCGGCAAATGCAGGGTCGTCAATTTTTCTCCGCGCCATGATGTAACGCTTGCCGAAATGGATGAAGCGGCTATCGTCAAAGTGGTCGAAGTCTGGCAAAACGAATTTCGTACTTTGAGTGCCGACCCGCATATCAAGCACATCCAGATATTTGAAAACAAAGGCGCGATGATGGGCAACAGCAATCCACATCCGCATGGACAAATTTGGGCACAGTCCAGTATTCCCGGCGAGCCGCTAAAAGAGTTGAAGCAATTCAAAAAACATTACGCAAAAAATCACCGCACGCTTCTGGCCGATTATTTAAAAGTGGAATTGAAAATGCAAGAGCGAGTGGTGTATGAAAATTCTTCATTCGCAGTCGTTGTTCCATTCTGGGCTGTCTGGCCGTACGAGACGATGGTTATTTCCAAGCGCAAGCGTGCCAACATCGTTAAATTTACATCACGAGAAATAAAAGATTTTGCCAATGTGTTGAGTGTTGTAACGATTAAGTACGATAATTTATTTCAGACATCGTTTCCGTATTCTGCGGGAATGCATCAGGCACCGACCGATGGTAAACTATATCCTGAATGGCATTTCCACATGCATTTTTATCCGCCGCTGTTACGTTCTGCCAGCATTAAAAAATTTATGGTTGGTTATGAACTGCTTGCCGAACCGCAGCGCGATCTAACGCCGGAATACAGCGCAAACGTTTTGCGGAAATTATCTGTGATTCATTACAAAAAAAATAATGCCTTTCTCGGAAATATTTCATAAACTATAACGTCTTATTTGAAAAAGGAGTATTCGTATGAAACAAATTATATTGGGGTTGTTGCTTTTTGTTGTCATCATTTCATGTGATTCTTATGCAAAGGAAAAAACTATGATCGAAAAAAAATCTTTTGGCGTAATTGCCGATGGACGTGAAGCATTGTTGTACACGTTGACAAATGCTTCCGGCAGTCAGGTAAAAATTACGAATTTCGGTGCAGCAGTTGTTGCGCTGATTGTTCCAGATAAAAACGGGAAATTGGGAGATGTTGTGCTTGGTTACGATTCGCTACAAGGATATATGCACGGAACAACATTCTTTGGCTCAATCGTTGGACGTTACGGCAATCGCATTGGAAATGCAAAATTTTCGATCGATGGAAAAACATATCACGTTACCGCGAACGATGGAGTAAATTGCTTACACGGTGGAAGAATTGGCTTTAATAAAGTGTTGTGGACAGTTGTGGCAGCCAAAGATGATGCCGAGCCATCGCTGGAATTACAATATGTCAGTCCGGACGGCGAGGAAGGATTCCCCGGTACGGTGACCTTGAAATGTTACGTACACACTCACCAATAAAAATGAACTGCGAATTGAGTACAGCGGCACGACCGATAAAGCAACGGTTCTTAATCCGACCAATCATTCCTACTTCAATTTATCCGGCGATCTTGCAAACACGATTCTTGATGAGTTACTCATGATAGAAGCCGATAGCACTACGCCGGTTGCCAAAGGATTGATTCCGACGGGAACTCTTGCAAGCGTCGAAAATACTCCAATGGATTTCCGAACCCCGACTGCAATTGGCGCACGCATCGATGCACCAAACGATCAACTTTTGCTTGCAGGCGGATATGATCACAATTGGGTGCTGCGGAATTTCAATGGCAAAGTACGCAAAGTTGTCGAAGTCTCTGATACAAAAAGCGGTCGCGTGTTAACGGTGTTGACCGATCAGCCCGGTATTCAATTTTATACGGGAAACTTTTTAAATGGCCACGACAAAGGAAATGGTGTTGCCTATCGGCGCCGTAGCGGTTTATGTCTGGAAGCCCAAGGATTTCCCGATACGCCTAACAAACCGCAATTCCCTTCCGTAACACTCAGACCCGGACAGGTGTATCATCAAACAACGATTTATCAATTTACTACTAAGTAACCCCATTCGTATTTTAATTGAAGAACAAGGAGCACTATGTTAAGTAATCTTCATTCACATCTCATCTTGCTATTTGCTGGGCCTTCCAGTATTATGTCGCTTGGCTGGGTCGATTCACTTCTCGTTGCAATTTATTTCCTGTTTGTATTGGGAATAGGATATTATTTGCTACGATTTACAAAAACTGGCGACGATTTTTTTATGGCAGGTCGCGAAATGACGGCGTGGATTGCCGGGCTTTCGTTTGTTGCCGCCAATCTCGGTTCATTAGAATTGATGGGCTGGGCGGCATCGGCATATCAATACGGAATTCTTGCAGCGCATTGGTACTGGATCGGTGCCATACCGGCAATGTTGTTTCTCGGTATCGTCATGATGCCGTTCTATTATATCTGTAAGACACATTCAGTACCGGGATATTTAAAACTGCGTTTTGGTGAAGGCGCAAGCACGGTCTCTGCAGTCTCATTTGGATTTATGACGGTGTTCATGAGCGGTATCAATATGTATTCGATGGCTATTGTGATGAAAGTAGTTCTCGGATGGGATATTAATTTTAGTATCTGGGTTTCTTCACTGACCGTGATGGTGTATGTGGTGCTTGGTGGATTGCTTTCCGCAATTTTTAATGAAGTGCTGCAGTTTATGTTGATCTGGCTCGGAGCATTATTAGTCCCCATTGTCGGACTGATTGAAACCGGCGGCTGGAGCGGTATGGTTGCGCGGATTCATCAAAATTATCCCGCAGGAGATTACACGCATTTGTGGAGTACCATGGGATCGTTTAAAGATAATCCGATGGGAATTCACTGGACAGGAATAGTCTTCGGACTGGGAATGGTTATTTCATTTGCCTACTGGACGACAGATTTTCTCGTTGTGCAGCGGGTCCTTTCTGCACGCAATCTGCGCTCTGCTAAACTTGCTCCCATAATCGGAGCGGGATTTAAAATGTTTGTTCCGCTGATCGTTATCCTTCCGGGTTTGCTGGGATTGGCAGTGTTGCCTGGTCTTGTTGGAGAAAAGGAAGCGATTGCAACAGGTGCACATAGCTATAATGAAGTACTTCCGCTCATGCTTGCGCGCTATGCTGGCCCTGGATTGTTGGGGCTTGGCGTTACCGCGCTTATTGCCGGATTTATGTCCGGTATGGCGGGCAACGTAAGCGCGTTCGCAACCGTATGGACATACGATATTTACAAGCCATTGCATCTTAAAGTAGCAAAGAGTGAAGGACCGGATGCACACTATGTGAAGGTCGGCCGGTGGTGTACGATCATCGGTGTGTTTATCAGTATCGGCACAGCATATCTGGTGCAGCAATTTGCCAGCATTATGGATTATGTCCAAGCGCTCTTCAGTTTCTTTGTGGCGCCGCTGTTCGGAACGGTCATTCTTGGAATGTTGTGGAAGCGTGCAACGAAAGCAGGCGGATTCTGGGGATTGTTTGTGGGTATCGCTTCATCTGTTGCGATGTGGGCTTGGGTAAAACTTGATCCAAGCGCTTTGAAATACATTGCACTTTCTCCGTACGCAAAAGACATGGCGGAAAATATGTACCGCGGTCTTTGGTCGTGGTTGATCTGTATTTTCGTCACGGTCGTCGTGAGCTATATGACCAAACCGAAAACGGAATCTGAACTCGTTGGCTTGGTGCGAGGTTGTACTGAAATACCTTCCGAGGGCGATATGCCGTTCTACAAGCGTCCCATTTTCTGGGCCGCCCTCATTTTTGTTGTGTTTATTGCCTTGAATATTATTTTTTGGTAGGAGAATACTATGTCTGCTCAACACAGAATATCGATTTGGTTTTTTATCGGTTCGCTTTTATTGATTTATGGAGTCATCATCTTCAGTTCGAATGTGTATGAATATTTTTCACCTTCACAAACTCATACATTCGTATTGTCTGAGTTACATTTTGGCGTTTGGTGGGGTGCATTGTTAATTATTATTGGCTTGGTCTATTTTATCGGATTCCGGCCGTGGAAGAATAAAGAAGCATAATTCAATCTGCAATGAATCTGCTGCCTGCGAATAATCAGGCAGCAGATAATGCAGTTGTTACAATCTTAAAAAATTCAGCACAACTATGAACAAATATGTTATCGGATTGGACTATGGCACCAATTCCTGCCGCTCGTTACTTATCAATGTCTCTAATGGTAAAGAATTAGCGAGCCATGTGTTTCCCTATCCATCGGGAAAGGATGGCGTCATCATTGATGTCAACGATCCGAATGTCGCGCGGCAGAATCCTGCAGATTATATCAAAGGCATAAAGGTCACGATTAGTGAGGCGCTGAAGAAAGCGAAAACTCTTGAACCGGCGTTTTCTCCTTCTGATGTTATCGGTATCGGCGTCGATACAACGGGAAGCAGCCCGCTGCCGGTTGATACTGATGGCCAGCCGCTGTGTTTTCATGAAAAATTTAAAAATGATCCCGCGGCGATGGTGTGGCTTTGGAAAGATCATACAAGCTATGCCGAAGCGGCGCAGATTACGGAGCTTGCTTCGCAAATTCGTCCGCAGTACCTTTCGAAAATTGGAGGAACATATTCCTCCGAATGGTGGTGGAGTAAAATTCTTCACTGCAAACATATCGCCCCGGATGTTTTTGAAGCGGCAGCAAGCTGGATAGAAATTTGCGACTGGATTCCTGCCGTTCTTACCGGCGCTATGAAACCGCAGCAGGTGAAGCGAAGCGTTTGCGCAGCGGGACATAAAGCGATGTTTCATCCTGCATGGAACGGTTTGCCGGATATTGAATTTTTAGAAAAACTCTCTTCCGGTCTCGGTGCATTACGTTCACGTTTATTCGATAAAGCATACACAGCTGATCATCTTGCCGGTCATTTATCAAAAGAGTGGGCAGAGGAATTAGGGCTTTCAACTTCTGTGGCAATTGCGGTTGGTGCATTCGATGCACACATGGGTGCAGTCGGTGCAGGCATTTCAACCGGAACATTGGTGAAAATTGTCGGCACCAGTACATGCGATATTATGATTCATCCTCATGAAAAATCGCTGAATGATATTCCCGGCGTTTGCGGCATTGTGGATGGTTCGGTAATGGATGGATACTATGGAATTGAAGCGGGACAATCCGGCGTCGGCGATATTTTTCTCTGGTTCGTCAATCAGTTGGTTCCAGATCAATATGGTGCAACGCAGGATGAAAAGTTTAAGAATCTCGGCAACGACGCCACCGAATTGAAGCCCGGTGAAAGCGGTTTGCTGGCGCTTGATTGGAACAACGGCAATCGTACCATTCTTGTCGATGTGCGTCTTACGGGTTTATTGCTTGGACAGACATTACACACAACGGCTCCGGAAATTTATCGCGCGTTGATTGAAGCAACGGGATTCGGTGCGCTCGCAATCATCGATCGCATTGAAGAATATGGTGTGCAGGTAAAAGAAGTGGTGAATTGCGGCGGGCTTGCCATCAAAAATCATTTGATGATGCAAATTTATGCCGATATCATCGGGCGGCCGATGAAAATTTCCCGCAGTGAGCAAACACCGGCGCTCGGCGCAGGAATTTTTGCTGCAGTTGTTGCCGGAAAAAAATCCGGCGGGTATGATTCTGTTGATGAAGCTCGCAAAGCAATGACCGGCATGGGCAAGGTCTATTCACCGATTAAGGAGCATCACGAAACTTACAGAAAACTTTATACGTTGTACCGTCAATTGCATGATGGCTTTGGTACGAAGTCATGGAATGGCGGAATGTTCAACGTTATGAAAGAGTTGCTTGCAATTCGCGACCAGGCAAGGAACGGTAAATAAATTTGTTTAGGTTCTCAATGAATACATTTCTTCGAGGCCGATATTTTTATAGTTCTCTCATTTTTCTGCTTATCACCATCCAATCGCAGGGGCAGCAGAAGGAACATTCTGATTATCCGTTGTCGATGGTCGATATTAAAAATGTTGAACTCACAGATGATTTTTGGCTTCCCAAAATCAAAACCATCCAGAACACAACCATAGCATTAGGGTTTGAAAAATGCTGTCAAGAAGGCCGCTTGGATAATTTCCTTCTTGCCGGTAAAAAGAAACAAGGGAAAGTTTGCGGCAAAATGCCGTTTGACGATACGGATATCTATAAAATTATCGAAGGTGCATCGTACTCTTTAATAAGCTCGCCGAACAAAAAATTAGAGACATATCTTGATTCGGTTATTGCGATCATTAAAATCGGTCAGGAACCGGACGGGTATTTGACGACGTGGTTCACCATCGATCCGAATAATCCACCGGCATCGTGGGTGCCGAAATCCGGAAACCGCTGGACGCGTGAAATTGCGAGCCATGAGTTATATAACAGCGGGCATCTGTTGGAAGCAGCATACGCACATTACGTTGCTACGGGAAAGAAAAATTTTCTTGATATCGCAATCAAGAATGCCGATTTGTTAGTGCAAAATTTCGGCCCGGGCAAACTGACCATTCCGCCCGGACATCAAATTATCGAAACCGGGCTTGTTAAATTGTATCGCGCGACGGGGAATGGAAAATATTTACAGTTGGCAAAATATTTTTTAGATTGGCGCGGCGATTCCACAACGCACAAATTGTATGGCGAATATAATCAAGATTATCTCCCGGTAACTCAGCAGACAGAAGCGGTTGGTCATGCGGTGCGAGCCGTGTATATGTATGCCGGGATGACGGATATTGCAGCACTGTATAATGATGCAGCGTATCTCAACGCCGTCAAAAAAATCTGGGATAACATGGTCGGCAAGAAAATGTATTTGACCGGCGGCATTGGCGCCAAACATGAAGGTGAAGCGTTTGGACGCGATTATGAACTTCCGAACTTAACCGCGTACGGTGAAACTTGTGCTTCCATCGGTGATGTGTATTGGAATACACGGCTGTTTATGTTGTCGGGCGATGCGAAATATTTTGATGTCATCGAACGTTCGCTGTATAACGGATTAATATCCGGGATATCGCTCGATGGAAAACAATTTTTTTATGTGAACCCGCTGGAGTCCGATGGCAAATTCAAGTTTAACAGCGGTGCGGATACGCGCCAGCCGTGGTTCGATTGTTCCTGTTGCCCGACGAATTTGATGCGCTTTATTCCTTCACTGCCGGGACTGATGTATGCTATACGAAACAAAGATGTCTTTGTCAATCTCTATGTTTCTAATACTGCTGAAGTAACGATGGAGCATGAACGAATAAAAATCGAACAACAAACTTCATATCCTTGGAACGGGCATGTCGTTGTCAAGGTCAGTCCCGTTGATACAAGCACCTTCACACTCAAATTAAGAATTCCTGGCTGGGCGCAAAACGATGTTCTTCCGAGTGACTTGTATTCCTATATCGACACAATCCACAACAAGGTCTCTCTTGAATTCAATGGCAGCAAGATCGATTATACGATGAATCATGGATATGCAGAAATTACCCGGACATGGAAACAAGGAGATCGTATCACACTCGATTTTCCGATGAACGTTCGCCGGGTTGTTGCAAATAAAAACATTAGCGACGATAAAAATCTTGTCGCGCTTGAATGCGGTCCTATCGTTTATTGTGTTGAAGGAATTGATAATGAAAATCGATTGGATAAACTATCGCTTCCCGATAACGCGATTTTATCATTACAATATCGAAGCGATCTTCTCCAAGGCGTCAACGTCGTTACGGCGGATGTTCCAGAACAAGAAGGTAACGGATCGATGAAGATGACAGCGATTCCGTATTATGTATGGGCGAATCGCGGAGCGGGAACGATGAAAGTTTGGCTGCATCGGATGTGAACGAGGAAACTGTATGCTTGAAAATTTAAAACAACAAGTGTTCGATGCCAACATAGAATTGGTGAAGCAGGGCCTCGTCACACTCACCTGGGGAAACGCCAGCGGTATCGATCGTGCCAGCGGTTTGTTTGTGATTAAGCCAAGCGGTGTAAGTTACGAGACTATGCAATCATCTGATATGGTGGTCGTCGATTTGAATGGAACCATTGTGGAGGGGAATCTTCGTCCATCATCCGATACACCGACGCACATTTATCTCTATAACGCATTTTCAACAATCGGCGGCATCGTTCACACGCACAGCACGTATGCAACGATATTCGCACAAGCGCGGCGAGAGATTCCATGTTTTGGCACAACACATGCCGATCATTTCCATGGTTCGATTCCTGTGACACGATTCCTGACGAAAAAAGAAGTTGCTGAAGATTACGAAGGTAATACCGGTGTTGTTATCGTCGAGCGATTTAAGAACTTAGATCCCCTTGCGATGCCCGGTGTGCTCGTCGGCGGTCATGCGCCGTTTGCGTGGGGACACGATGCCATTGATGCGATGAAAAACAGTTTAATCCTTGAACGAGTTGCGCAGATGGCGATTGGGGCGTTGCAGCTCAATCCGAAACTTGCTGCGCTGCCTGCATATATTCAGGAAAAACATTATCAACGAAAACACGGACCGAATGCATATTACGGTCAAAAAAAATAAAGGAGAATGGTTATGCAAAATATTCCTCAAGTAAAACTCGGCATCATCGCGGTGAGCCGCGATTGTTTTCCCATCGAGCTTTCTCGCAAGCGCCGACAAAATGTTGTCACGGCTTGCAAGAAGAAAAATATCCCGGTCGTCGAAATCGAAACGATTATCGAAAACGAACGCGATATGCTCAAAGCATTAGATGAAATAAAACAAAAGGGCATTAACGCTCTTGCGATCTATCTCGGCAATTTCGGACCCGAAGGGCCGACGACCATGCTGGCAGAAAGATTCAGCGGCCCGGTGATGTTTGTTGCCGCCGCAGAGGACACGGGTAAAGATTTGATCGGCGGACGCGGCGATGCGTACTGCGGTATGTTGAATGCCTCATATAATATCGGTTTACGGAAGTTGAACCCGTATATTCCCGAATATCCAGTCGGCGATCCGGAAGATGTTGCAAGCATGCTTGCAGACTTTATTCCAATTGCCCGCGTGGTGCTCGGTGTGCGGAATTTAAAAATTCTATCATTTGGCCCACGCCCGTTTGATTTTCTGGCATGCAATGCACCGATCAAACCGTTGTATGATCTTGGCGTTGAGATCATGGAAAACAGTGAACTCGATTTATACGATATCGTTCAAGCGGAAAAAAATAATCCTGAGGTGAAACGCATTGCCAAAGAAATGGCATCCGAACTTGGAAAAGGAAATACGTATCCTGATTTGTTAGAAAAACTTGCGCAGTACGAATATGCCTTGGAAAAATTTATGAATGCCAATCTTGGGGCATCGAGTTATGCAGCGTTTGCGAACAAGTGCTGGCCCGCATTTGAAAAATATTTCGGTCACGTACCGTGCTATCTTAATTCCCGGTTAGCAGCGCGCGGAATTCCGGTTGCATGCGAAACCGATATCTATGGTGCGTTAAGTGAATACATGGTCATCTGTGCCACAGAATTGCCGCCGACCATTTTGGATATCAACAACACCGTGCCGAAAGATATGTATAAAGAAAATAAAAAAGCGATCGGCAATTATACGTTAACGGATCTTTGGATGGGATTCCATTGCGGCAATACGTCTTCTGCATGCATGATTCAGCCCGCGATGCAGTATCAGCTCATTATGCACCGCTTGCAGGAACCGGGTAAAGAACCGAATGTCACACGCGGCACATTGGAAGGACAAATCAAAGCCGGGCCGATTTCCATTTTCCGTGCACAATCCACTGCCGATGCAAAATTACGCGCATACGTTGCAAACGGCGAAGTGTTGAAAGTCAATCCTAAATCATTTGGTTCCATCGGCGTGTTTGCTATCAACGAAATGGGAAGATTCTACCGCCACGTGCTCATCGAAAAGCGGTTCCCGCATCATACCGCAATTGCATTTAAGCATGCCGGTAAAACGTTGTTTGCCGCAAGCAAAATGCTCGGTATTGAAGAAGCATTCTTCAATCAGCCGAAAGGCATGATGTACCCGACAGAAAATCCGTTTGAATAAATCGGATTGAAATTTCATCTCTTGAATAACCATCGTTCGGATTGACTATCCGAACGATGGTTTGTTTGTTTCCATGGTGGTTGATTATAAAAACACCTGAATATGTTCCACGGTAATATAGGGACTTCCCGCTTATGAGGTACAGGTTTTTCACTATCATCGTATCCTTCAATCTTCTTCTCGGAACTGCATCTGCGTCAACGACGAACAATGCATTGGAACAATCGACGCATACCGGCGCCCGTGAAACCGGTATCTACCCCAACCTATTTTCTGAATTACTCGGCATTTCTCATGACGCTGTTCAAGCAAAACTCGACAGCATCTTCCATCAATTGTTTTATGGCGATGATAAAACGCAGCGTATTTATTTTCCGGTGGGCAGCGATATGGCGTACATCGAAGATGTGCTGCATCAGGATGTGCGAACGGAAGGCATGTCTTACGGTTTGATGATAGCGGTTCAGTTGGATAAAAAAAATGAATTCGATTGTCTCTGGAAATGGATGAAGACGTATATGCAGCATCGAAGCGGCCCGCAGAAAACATATTTTGCATGGCAATGCAAAACGGACGGAACAATCATCGACAATAGTGCTGCGGCGGATGGTGATGAATGGACAGCGATGGCGCTTTTGTTTGCGTCTGGCCGATGGGGAAACGACACGGGAATATATAATTACAATGCGGAAGCGCAAGCGATTCTTGAAAACATGCTGCATAAAGAAACGGCTCCGGAAAACGACGGAAGTGCAACAAATTTATTCAACCTCCAAGAACATCAAGTTGTATTTGTTCCGAATAAAGAAGCATCGGGATTTACCGATCCGTCATACCATCTTCCGCATTTTTATGAACTCTGGGCACGATGGGTGAAGCAGGACGCACAGTTTTGGTATGATGCTGCCGCGGCGAGTAGAGCGTTGTTCAAAAAGGCCGCATATCCTGTTACAGGATTGGCACCGGATTATTCTCACTTTGACGGAACACCCGCTTCGCCATGGTCGAACAATACAAAAAATTTTCAGTACGATGCATGGCGTGTTGCAACAAATATCGCTATGGATTATTCATGGTTTGCCGAAGACGGGACGGAGGTCGAACTGAGCAATCGCGTGCAGCAATTTTTCTATTCCGAAGGCCTGAAGACATACGGAAGCGTGTACACACTGGAAGGGAAAAAGCTCGTGAACAACCACAGCACAGGATTAGTAGCAATGAACGCCGTTGCGTCGATTGCATCGACGAATACGCATCGAACAGAATTCGTGCAAGAATTATGGAGTGCGACAATTTCGACCGGCGAGTACCGTTATTATGACGGTATCTTGTATATGCTGGGAATGCTGGAAGTCAGCGGAAATTTTAGAGTGTATAGTCCGGTAGTTCATTCTTTCAAATAAAAAGTTAGACACCGGTGTTGTGAAAAGAGGTAATTATGTTTAGGAAAAATCATTTTGGCGTATTGCTTAACTTGCTAATGTTTGTCGTGTTGTGTTCCGTAAATCTGTTTGCGGTTGATCGAATGTCGTTCATTGCAACGGAAAAATCTTCCGGAAGTTTTACGCTTTCAACATCGGGCAAATCGGCGCCGCTGTGCTATAGTTCGCAGGATTATCCCGGCGTGGTACGCGTCGTGAAACAGCTTCAAGATGATATTGACAGCGTAACGAATGCACAGTCGGCGTTGTATGCCGATGTTCTTCCCGCATCCGACGAAATCGTGTTGATCGGTACCGTTGGAAAAAATCCATTGATCGAAAAACTTGTCGAAGAAAAAAAACTCAATGTCGATGATGTCAAAGGCAGGTGGGAAAAATTTATTATTCAAACAATCGATCATCCGTTCCCCAACATTGCCAAAGCGTTGGTGATTGTCGGAAGCGATAAACGAGGTACGATTTACGGTATGTATGAATTGTCTGAAAAAATCGGTGTGTCGCCGTGGACATGGTGGGCGGATGTGCCGGTGAAAAAATCTGCAAATCTTTTTGTCCCGGCAGGACGATATACTTTGGGCGAACCAGCCGTAAAATATAGGGGTATCTTTATTAATGATGAAGCGCCGGCGCTTTCTGGATGGGCAAAAGAAAAATTTCATGGACTCAACAGTAAATTTTATGTCAAAGTTTTCGATTTGATTTTACGATTGAAAGGAAATTATCTCTGGCCCGCGATGTGGGGCAATGCGTTTAATGACGATGATACGCTGAACCCAAAACTTGCCGATGAGTACGGCATCGTAATGGGGACATCGCACCACGAGCCGATGCTGCGGGCGCAACAGGAATGGAAGCGCTACGGTTCCGGTGCATGGAATTATCAAACAAATGATTCCGTGTTGCGGGCGTTCTGGAAAAAAGGGATTCAGAACATGAAAACGCACGAAAGCATTGTCACCATCGGCATGCGCGGCGACGGCGATATGCCGATGAGTGAATCCTCAAATATTTCTCTTCTTGAAAAAATTATCAAAGACCAGCGGCAAATCCTCTCTAACGTTACAGGTAAAGATGTTCCATCGATCCCGCAAATGTGGGCGCTGTATAAAGAAGTGCAGGAATATTACGAAAAAGGAATGCGTGTTCCGGATGATGTTACTCTGTTACTCTGCGACAACAACTGGGGAAATCTTCGGAAACTTCCCTTGTTAAATGAGAAACCTCGGAGCGGCGGATACGGTATTTATTATCACTTCGATTATGTCGGCGATCCGCGAAATTATAAATGGCTCAACACGAATCAGATTGAGCGCACGTGGGAACAAATGCATCTCGCTTATTCATACGGCGTAAAGCAAGTCTGGATTGTGAATGTCGGCGATATTAAACCGATGGAATTTCCGATTTCATTTTTCTTGGATTATGCATGGAATCCCGATCAATGGAATGCCGAACAATTGCCCGAATACACGCAGCGCTGGGCAGAGCAGCAATTTGGTACGGAGCACGCTGCGGACATTGCGGATGTTCTAACACACTATACTAAGTTTAATGCGCGCCGCAAACCGGAATTGCTTTCTCCCAATACCTACAGCTTAACGAATTACAACGAAGCAGAAACGATCGTGGCAGAATACAAAGCGCTGGCAGCGAAGGCGCGGCGAATTGCTGATGAATTGCCGGTCGAAGATCGAGATGCATATTTCCAATTGGTTTTGCATCCTGTTCTTGCTTGTTCCAATCTCAACGAACTTTGGGTAACGGTCGGCAAAAATCATCTCTACGCAAACCAGGGAAGAGCAGCAACAAACGTTCTTGCAGAGAAAGCAAGAAAATTATTTGAACGCGATAGCATCATTTCCTACACGTACAATCATGTTATTACAGATGGAAAATGGAATCACATGATGGATCAAACGCACATCAGTTATACGTACTGGCAGCAGCCGGAGAAGGATGTGATGCCGGCGGTTCAAACCGTCACGCTCCCCTTGGTTGCTGAGATGGGCATTGCCGTCGAAGGTTTGTCGCAGTGGTGGCCTGATGAGAAAAATTTTGCAGAGTTGCCGGAGTTCGATACATTCAATCGCCAATCACATTACATCGATATTTTTAATCGCGGCAGTAAATCGTTCACCTATTCAGCGCAGGCAGAAAAGCCATGGACGCTTATCGATTCTACAGAAGGGACAGTCGAAACGGAACGCCGGCTGCATGTTTCAATCGATTGGACAAAGGTTCCTACCGGTGAACATCGTGCTGCAATCACCATCAAAAGTTCTGACAACAAACAAATTGTTGTGTATGCTGTCGTGAATAATCCTGATATGCCGAGACCGGAAACTTTTAGCGGCTTTGTGGAAAGTAAGGGATATGTGTCGATGGAAGCGGAGCATTACACTTCGGCGGTGGCGACCGCATCCGTTGCGTGGCAAAAAATTCCTGATTTGAGTCGAACACTATCCAGTATGACAATACTTCCGGTGACAGCGGCGGAACAAACGCCCGGTGGCAACAATCCGCATTTAGAATATCGAATGTATTTATTTCAAAACGGTCCGGTAAAGGTTAATGTGTATTGTAGCCCAACGCTCAATTTCCATGGAGGAAATGGATTACGATATGCCGTTTCGGTTGATGATGAACAACCGATTATGGTAACGTTACGCACCAATCCTACCGCTGAAGTTTGGAGAGAATCCGTTGCCAATAATATTGTCATTGGAACTTCAACGCATCATCTTAAAAATTCAGGTGTACACGTAGTAAAGATTTGGGCAGTGGACCCGGCAGTTGTTCTTCAAAAAATTGTTGTGGATGCGGGCGGTGTTAAACCAAGTTATTTGGGGCCGCCGGAAAGTTTTCGCTTTAAAAAATAAAAACATGTGTGAGTAAAATAATATGATGAAATATTGTTGGTGTCTTTTGGGGATATTGTTTTTGGCTGTTACTGCTTGCGGTGAAGGCAAGCAAAATTCTATTACAAGTCCGGATGGAAATGTTTCGGTAACGATCCATCTTGCGGCTGATGGAACGGCGTTGTTTGATGTGTTCTTCAAAGATCAAAGCGTGATAGAAAATAATTGTTTAGGATTGAAAAGGAAGGACGCTGATTTTTCAAAACATCTGCACTTACGTTCTGTTTCTTCGTTGGATGTTGTGAATGATAATTATACGCTTCTTTACGGCAAAAAATTGAAATGCCAATATCAAGCCAACAAAAAAACATTTCATTTCTTCAATCAAGCAAGACAGCCGCTTGATATTATTTTCCAAGTATCGAATGACGGCGTCGCATTCCGATATTCCTTCCCCGATACATCGAGCGATGTGAAGAAAATTGAAAGCGAAACGACTCGATATTCTTTCAACGATTCTACTCGCGCATGGATTCAACCCATTGATGCTGCAAAAAGCGGATGGTGTGCTTCGAATCCATCGTATGAAGAATATTATTATCGCGAAGTTGGCGTGAAAGCATTGCCGGTGCATGAACCGGGTTGGGTATTTCCTGCATTGTTTAAGTCGGGGAAAAATTGGATCGCTGTATCAGAAACAGCGCCGGACAAAAATTATTGCGGTTGCCGTTTAATGCACGACAGCGCAACAACAACCTTTCGCATCGGCTTCCCGCAGGCAGGAGAAATTATTCCGGGTGGAGCGTTGAATCCTGAATCCACAACACCATGGGCAACACCGTGGAGAATTCTTGTGGTAAGCGATAATCTTGGCACACTGGTGGAATCGACGCTCGGTACCGATCTTGCAAAACCATCAGTACCTGACGGAAGCTGCGTTTGTAAAACCGGGACGTTCTTCGTGGAGCTGGGTGCTGCTGAAAGATGATTCTACCATTTATCCAGTACAAAAACGCTTTATCGATTATGCGGCAGATATGGGATGGGAATACTGCCTTATCGATGCAGGGTGGGATACGCAAATCGGTTATGAGAAAATCGGCGAGCTTTGTTCGTATGCATCTTCGCGCAATGTCGGCGTTCTTCTGTCGGTACAATTCTGCCGGTTCGTGGAATACAACACCGTTAACTCCGCGCAACAAATTGTTAACGCATGAACTTCGCATTGCAGAATTTTCTACGATTCAAAAACTTGGAGTCAAAGGAATCAAAGTAGATTTCTTCGGCGGCGACGGACAATCGATGATGGCGTACTATCAGGATATTTTGCAGGATGCTGCTCAGTTCGGATTGATGGTGAATTGTCACGGAGCAAGTTTGCCGCGTGGCTTGGAACGAACGTATCCCAATCTTGCTTCGATGGAGGCAATTAAAGGTTTCGAGTATCTGACGTTTGATCAGAGCAATACAGATCAGGAAGCGAGCCACAGCGCGACGATTCCGTTCACGCGAAATTTATTCGATCCGATGGATTTCACTCCGGTCTGTTTTAGTGAGATACCGAATAAACAGCGCCGCACAACCAATAGTTTTGAATTAGCGTTAGCGGTCATGTTTCTTTCCGGAGTCCAGCATTATGCTGAAATTCCGGAAGGCATGGCGAAAGTGCCGGAGGAAGTTAAACAGATGATGAAGGATATTCCTGTTGCGTGGGATGAAACAAAGTTTATCGATGGGTATCCCGGAAAGTATGTTGTGTTGGCACGAAGGACGGGAAATGATTGGTACGTTGCCGGAATCAATGGAGAAGCGGTTGAAAAGCAAGTAACAGTTCGTCTCAATTTTCTAAACGACATCAGCAAGAGTGTACTGATAACGTGCGGCGACACTCCCCGGTCATTTCAAATAAAAAATAATGCTGTCAATGTTGCTCAATCGCTGACAATCATATTAAAACCGAACGATGGTTTTGTTCTTCATCTTACTGAAAAGTGACGTTCAAATATTAAAAGGATAGTTCCGTGAAAAATTATTTTTTGATGTTGTGTGTTGGAATCCTCTCTTCGTCCTTGGTTGCTCAAACGAAGGAGTTCACTAATCCCATCCTCGCCGGTTTTTATCCCGATCCGAGTATTTGTAAAGTGGGCGAAGATTATTATTTGGTGAATTCGACCTTTGCGTACTTTCCCGGCATTCCGGTGTTTCATAGCAAAGATTTGGTGCACTGGAAATTAATCGGGCATGTCTTGAATCGTCCGGAGCAATTGAATTTAGACAACGCCGGAGTCTCGCGCGGATTATTTGCACCGGCCATTCGCTATCATAACGGAATATTTTATGTAACATGTACCTTGGTTGATAAAGGCGGAAATTTTGTTGTGACGGCGACGAATCCTGCCGGACCGTGGTCGAATCCTGTCTGGCTGCGAAATGTCAACGGCATTGATCCATCGTTATTCTTCGATGGCGACGGAAAGGCATACATCGTCTTCAACAGCGATGCACCGGAAAACAAGCCGCTGTATTCAGGACATCGAACCATTCGTCTTCGCGAATTCGATATTGAACATCTCCAAGCAAGCAATGAAGAACACATTCTTGTCAATGGCGGTGTCGATATCACGAAAAAACCAGTGTGGATCGAGGGTCCGCATATTTTTCAAAAGGATGGTTTCTATTATCTTTGTGCGGCGGAAGGAGGAACAGCAGAAGATCACTCGGAAGTTGTTTTTCGAAGCGCCAAAATCGATGGCCCGTATCAACCGTACCAACATAATCCTATATTAACACAAAGAGATTTGAATCCACACCGAAAAAATCCTATTACATCGACAGGGCATGCAGATTTAATTCAAGCACCCAACGGAGAATGGTGGGCAGTATTTTTGGGATGCAGGCCCTACGATTCTTTGGAAGCGGCATATTATAACACAGGGCGCGAAACGTTTATGGCTCCGGTAACATGGGAAAACGGCTGGCCGGTGATCAATCCCGGAAAAAAAGAAGTACAATATTTTTATCCAAGTCCAGCGCCGGAATCAGAAACATCCACGGGAAGTCCGTACAGCGGCAATTTTACTGTACGTGATGATTTTAATTCCGATACACTTGATCTCAATTGGATATTTTTACGAACGCCACACAGCATGTGGTATGACTTGAAAAAGAAGAGCGGCTATCTTGCACTGCAAGTTCGCCCGGAAGATTGCGCCGGTACATCTAATCCGACATTTCTCGGACATCGTCAACAGCATTTGCAAAGTGCGGCGAGCATCGCGATGGAGTTTGCACCGGCTGCTGAGAATGAAAAGGGCGGCTTGTTGATTTTTCAAAATGAAACACATTTTTATCTGTTGTGTAAATCACTGGAAGAAAACGATGCTGTCATCCAATTGTATCAATCGGCGAATGAAAAAAAGTCTGAACAAAAAATGAAATTAATTGCCTCGCAGAAAATTCCGGCAGCAAACAGCAGCGATAAAATATTTTTGAAGATCGAAGCCAAAAGAGATCGCTATGCCTTTGCGTTTGGATTTCAACCCCATCAATGGATAACTTTAAAAGACGCTGTGGACGGAACATTTTTAAGTACACGAACAGCGGGAGGATTTGTCGGTTGTATGTATGCGATGTATGCAACATCGCTCGGCAAGCCCAGCAGCAATACAGCATACATCGATTGGTTTGAATACCAGGGAGACGATGAGATATATAAAAAGTAGTGTTTTATAAAATTGACGGTAAATAAAAAAGGCGTTGACTCAATGAGTAACGCCTTTTATTCTTATATTCGTAATTGAAACAATCGACAATTATTTGTATTGATACAGTTTCACTCGCTGTATTTCAAAATCGCTATATGATAATCTTACGTGTCTTCCTTGATGGTCTTGATCGCCGTTAAGCCGTTGTCCAGCAACCCACTTACCGTTCACATATTTTCCTTCATCCACACTTAAGAATCCTGCAAGTGGAAGCAAAGGATTTTTCGATTCAAAGGTGATAATGATACCACTTCCTGCAACAATAAATTCGTCTGCTCCAGTTTGTATAATCAGGCCGCCTGCTCGTGGATCAACATCAGTGGCTGGCGTTGCATATTTATCGTTTAATTCAAAAGTCGCATGAAGGATATAATTTCCAAGATAAATCGTTCCCTGAGCATGATCTTTATCCAACAATACACCGGCCATCGTGCCTAACCCTTGCTGCTGTAAGATCAAAGGCGTAAGTTGTTGCAGCAACGCATAACTTTTTGTGATACGATGTGTTTCTGGATTAAGCGATTCAATAAAGAAGGGAGAAAATCCCATTGCATCGTGCTGCCCAAAGGCATATAATGCATTGGCAGCGCATTGATGAATTCCATTTGCTTCTGGAATAAATAACGGATTTCCAGAGCGATGATACTTGGTGCACCAATCTGCAAAATTCGGGAAGTAAATATCCGGTGAAAAAATATCGATCGAAGAACCGCCTGCCTTCCAGATGTCAATGAGATGCGGCAACGGACCTGCGCTTGGATATTGTCCCGGTACATATCCATCTTTATTCAATGCGCAATTGACATACATCGGCAGAGGATATTCGGCTTTACCGGCAGCTGCAATCTCGTTGACATATTTTGAATAATGCCAAGTCATAAATAATTCATCGGTACTTAAACTCTTTCCAAAAATCTCTTCCCATGTGCCTGATGTTTTATATCCCGTTGTTTGCCAAAAAGTTTTAAATTCCGGTATAAGTGAATCTTTGTGCGCTTGAAGATATGTCATCAATTGCTGCGGGGCTTGCGAGTGAAATAGTTCTGTTGCCTGACGGCAATAATCACGAGCATCGGGAATATTGCCGACTTCATTCTCCACCTGTATCATTACAACAGTTTGTTCGCTCTGATCGAAAGATCGCAAATGGTTCATCAAAGCTACAAACGCTTTTTTATCAGCTTCTAAATTGTGGCGACTGAAGGCAGTGAGAATTTCCATTCCCTTGCCGGTCTTTTCTTGTGCGCGGGGAAATCGTTCAAGGTCGGTTTTGACCCAAGCCGGCGCATAACAAGACATACTATTTTTCCATGTCCCGAACCACAACAGTACCAACTTGATGTTCGCTTTTCGTGCATCTTTGATAAGTCCATCAACGAGAGAAAAATCAAACACTCCTTCTTGCGGTTCCATCAATTCCCAATACACAGGAGCCAGAATGGTATTGAGATGCACCTTCTGAAAGTTTTCCCAAAATGGTTTGATGTCTGCAAGGTTTGATGCGGTAGAGTTTCCCAATTCGCCACCAAGAATGAGAAATGGTTTCCCGTCCACTATTAATTGTGTGGCAGTGCCTTGTGTACGTAAATGCGGAATGTTTTTTTCTTGCTGTGCATGAATACTGGTATTTATAAATACAGAAAGAAAAATTACTAAGGCAAAATATCGCTTTTTAGAAATGAACTTATTCAGCTTGTTCACGCTCCTTATAATCCTAATGACCGTCGAATTCCCAACTCTAATCCGCGTAATTCAGCAAGCCCGCGCATTCTACCAAACAATGAGTAGCCGGGATAAATACCTTTCCGATTTTGATCTGGCAACATCAAGTGCCCATGATCGGGACGCATCGGCATACGATGATCTTTTCGTCCAGCGATGATGCGGCGTTGTTGCTCTACCAACAACGTTTTGATAACCCCATAGATGTCAATATCGCCATCAAGATGATTATCTTCTAAAAAATTTCCATCGCTCGTTCTGCTGACATTGCGCAAATGAATAAAGTTGATGCGATGCGCAAATCGTTCGGCAAGATCGACAAGATCGTTGGAAGTGCTGGAACCGAACGAACCGGTGCATAATGTTAATCCATTATGAAGTGAATCGGCGGCAGTAAATAATTGTTCCACATCGCTTCGATTGCTCAACACGCGCGGCAGCCCCAGCAGCGGCCACGGTGGATCGTCGGGATGAATTGTAAGATACACGCCGGCTTCTTCAGCAGCAGGAATAATTTCTTTGATGAAGAGATACAAATGGTTTCGCAGTTCCTGTTCGCCGATCGTTTTATATTCATCAAGGGCATTTTGCAATCCTTCCAGCGTGTATGTTTCACCTGAACCGGGAAATCCTAATAACACTGTTTGGATCAAATTTTCTTTTTGATTTTCGTTCAAGTGTGAAAAATATTCCGCGGCGTGTGCCTGTTGTTCATCGGTATAGCTTTGTTTTGCCGCTGGGCGTTTTAGAAGAAACAAATCGAACGCGGCAAAAGAAATTGCCTCAAACCGCGTCGTGATGGATCCATCTTTGAAGGTTACCTGCAAATTGGTACGCGACCAATCGAGGACCGGCATAAAATTGTAACACACGGTATCGATTCCACACCGTCCCAGATTGCGTATCGACGTTTTATAATTTTCGATGAAGTGTTGATATCCATGAATTCGTTTCTTAATGTCTTCGTGTACCGGAATGCTTTCTGCCACCGACCATGTTAATCCTTCCGCTTCGATCATCTGTTTCCGCTTTTGAATTTCCTCGATGGTCCACACTTCGCCGCCGGGAATATGGTGAAGTGCCGTAACAATACCCGTTGCTCCGGTTTGTTTTATTTCTTTTAAAGAGATTGGATCGTTAGGCCCGAACCATCTCCACGTTTGTTCAAACGCCATGAATGTTTCTTTCTTACAAAAACAAATTCTACCAAAAAATTAAACACCGCTGTTGGAACTAAATCCGCCGTCCACCGGAATAGTGATACCGGTAACGAATTTCGATGCATCGCTTGCAAGAAAGAGCATCGTACCCACAAGTTCGTCGGGATCGCCGAAACGTTTGAACGGCGTCATCGCGATAACCGTTTTTCCACGTTCGGTCAACGAACCATCAGGATTTGAAAGTAGTGTTCTATTCTGCTCGGTCAACAGCCAGCCCGGTGCAATCGCGTTGACGCGAATAGCGCCGCCGTATTTATTTGCCATTTCTACTGCCAGCCATTGTGTGAAGTTGACGACGGCTGCTTTGGCGACAGAGTAGCCGACCACTCGCGAGATAGCGCGGTACGAAGCCATGGACGCAACGTTGATGATCGATCCGCTTTTTTGTTCGACCATGGTTTTTCCGAAAATCAATGTCGGTAAAACCGTACCGTTCAAATTCAGATCGGAAACTTTTTTAAATTGATCCATCTGTAGGTCGAAGATAGTCTGGTTTACACCGATGGTTGCGCCTGCCATGTTTCCACCAGCAGCGTTGATGAGGACATCGATGCGCTGGAATTTGTCTATGATTGCTTTCCGTGTTTCTTGTAAGCTCGGTTCATCCAGCACATTACATTTGAGTCCAACAATATTGGGTGAAATCTTTTGAAGAACATCGAGTTTATTCTTAAGATTTGTTTCGCTGATATCGAGTAAAACAACATTTGCACCTGCTTGTAAAAAACTTTTTGCCATTGCGCTGGCAAGAATGCCGCCGCCGCCGGTGATGACGACAACTTTGTGCTTAAGGTTGAAAAGAGATTCTAAATATTCCATGACTACTCCTATTAAATTCTATATTTCACATCGTGCTCAATAAAGATAAATTGTTTATAAACATAAAATACGCATTTAACAAGTAAAGAAAAAATAGATTTGACATATTGATATGGCAAAGCAAGGGAAAATTTCAATATCGGTAAAAAATGGCTTGTCCGATAATTTTTAAGAGAACCGGCATGAACAATGGTCTATAAAAAAGAACTCGATATAAAGAAATTATTTTTTGCTTGCTTTTGTAATCCTACATTTTTAACTTGTATTTCAACTTAAATACAAAAATTTAATTGAATAAGTTGAATATGGAAAAATCAATCGTGCCCTCTATCAGATGATGGCATTATTCAACATGTTCTTACAATTCATCACACTAATCGGTATAGACAATCCAAAATATATATAATTCTTGAGGAGATACACAATGTCAACTGAAAGAGACAATTTTGTTGCATCGAAGCTGGCGAAAATGACCCTGGAGGAAAAATGCGGTCAGGTTCTCACGTTTACATGGCGCGGCGCCTACTTGACGCCTTCAGGGTTCGAACAGATCACCCGGTTGCATGCCGGCGGTCTTTGCTTGGAACCCTACGCGTTGGAGACATGCAAGAACTTGTATTGGGGACGTTCACAAGTCGATTCCACTTTCAAAAGACCGAAAGACTGGTTCGATATCGCACACACCTACTTCGACGACCGTAGCTTCGGCGTAAGCGTGACTCCCGAAGAACTCACCGAGGCGCTTAACAAACTTCAGCAAATTGCAATGGGTCGCCCCGCGGGAATTCCATTACACATCACTATCGACATGGAAGGCGATTTCAAGAATGACTACGCCTCTGGTCACGTTATCCAATTTCCGCCCCCAATGGGCATCACCGCCATTGGCGACCTTGATCTCGCCTATAAGGTGGCGAATACACTCGGTAAGCAAATGGCGCTGATTGGCATCACACAGTTTTACCATCCAGTCTGCGATGTCAACATCAATCCTTTGAACCCCGAAATAGGTGTACGTTCCTTCGGCGACGATCCACAGAAATGTGCAAAGTTTGTTGATGCGACAGTTCGCGGTTATCAAGATGCGGGCATCGTGGCGACCATCAAGCACTTTGCTGGCCGCGGTGATTCGGCAACCGATGCGCACGAAACACTGGACGTCTGCAAGGGCGACCTAAAAAGGATGAAGGAAGTCGAACTGGTTACATTCCAGGCGGGCGTTAACGCGGGTGCGAAAGCTTTAATGACGGCACACACAATCTTCCCGGCATACGATAAAGAATTTCCAGCCACACTCTCCTCGAAGATCCTCGTCGATCTCTTGCGGAAGGAAATGGGATTCAAGGGCGTCGTCGTTTCGGATGCCATCGGTATGGCCGCCATCCTAAAAAAATGGCCGCTGCCGCAAGCGTGCGCCATGGCAATCAAGGCGGGCGTAGACACCATCCTTCTCAAGGCGGATGATGAATCCCGTTCGCAGTGCTTCTTCGGGATCAAGGGTGCCGTCGAGCGCGGCGAACTTTCCGAGGATCGGCTTAACGATGCGGTCCGTCGGCTCCTGTGCATGAAGTACGACCAAGGTCTATTCGAGAAAGCCGGGAAAATGGATCCGGAAAAAACTCACATCCATGTACACAGCAAGGAAGTCCAGGGCTTCTCGCGAGAAGTTGCGGAGAAAGCTCTTCTGGTTGTCCGCGATAACAAGAAACTTCTTCCCCTCTCCAAGGATAAGAAGATATTGGTCGTCGAGCAGATCATGCCCTACTCCTTCCTGGGTAAAGATCTGTACAGTCATCCGCACATGTTCTGCGAGCAGATGGCCAAGCATTCGATGAACCTCATTTTAGATGACACCGGCTTTTATGCCTCCGATGAGGATATGGAGGAAGCTCTAAAACTCGCGAAAGAGGCAGATCTGGTCGTCATGACGAACTACTTTGCCCGCATCGAGAAGAAAGGCAATAATCAACGTCTGGTCAAGGCGTTGAAGGCGGCGGGACACACGGTGATTGTTGTGACGAACTTCCCGTACCGAAAAGGTGTCACCAAGGAAGCCGACGCAGTGGTCTGTAACTTCTCTGGTTCGCCCGATTCTATCCGGGCTGCGGCAGATCTTCTCTGGGGTGCAGTCAAGGCATGTCCTACAACGAAGATGCCGATTGATTTGAGTGCCGAGGCAAATATTCCAGACGAACCCTTTGTTCCATTGAAGCCAGGAAAAAAGCCGGCAGCCAATATGTGGGCGGGAAAGTGCTAATAATAAACGTCCTTCCCTGAAAAAGGAAGGACTGTCTTAAAAATATTCACGGAAAAACGCAAAGGTCGTAAAGGAAACAAACTTTACACCTTTGCGGTTTTTTGTGAAACAATAGTTTTAAATCTCAACATTCTATGAGATAGCATCTTGAAGAGTTCGTTCCAATTGTTGGTGGTGCACATAATATTCCGAGCCAACACAGGAAAAATTCTGATACTTGAAAACAAACATTCTTTACAAATTTGAACAACCAAACGAAGAGCGAGAGGAATATGCTAATGAAATCTTCTGAGTTCGACCTGCACGATATTTACACCATCACGGGACCTGAAATAGTTTCTATTTACGAAAAAAATAAAATGACGGTTCACTTTCAAGGAATGTCCAAGACGTTACAGTTTCCGCAGACGGTGGCAATCCAGGGAGCGCCGACATGCTCAATCGGAATTTCTCCGTATGGTCTTTACAACCGCTTGAACGATGCCGGTCGGCTCATCATGTTGAACCAAAAGCCCGTCCAATTTGGATCAGCACCGTATGTCCGCATCGACGAGACTTGTACAATGCTGACACAGAAGCAACCAGACGAGACCGAATTACCGGACAATATCCCAGCACTCAAAAGTTATTATCATCCACCAATTGCTGAAAAAAATGTTTCCCTCACCATCGCTACGCCATCGTTGGAGATCGCCTATAAGCTGGAAAATATAAAAATTATCCGGCGGATTATTTCTCCTTTGTTGTCGGGAAACGATCAGACGCTCATGCCATTCGGAGTCGAAGAGTTTGAGATAGAAAACACTGGGGCAGATGCTCAGGAGATCACACTCGTGATACCCAGGCCGTCTCTTGTCAATTTGCAGGAGAAGGAACTCAAACCAACAGATCAAGACAGTGTTTACATTAGTACAGCGGCGGTTCGTGGTCAGAAGCACGAAGAATTTCAGTATGCAGGATTTCGTGGTGTGATCATGGGTAGCACGGAAACCGACAATCGCATGGCATTGGCCGTGCCCGAACTTCCGGGTGTCACCGTTGATATTCAGCCCTACTTCTGCCTGAACAAATATACGGGAGATCTTCTTTTGAATGCAGATGGAAGCTTCTATGAAAAACGCCAGCCAGTTCTCCGCAGCGATTATGGAGCGGCCATCAGTCTAACTTGCACTATAGCTCCGAAGTCATCCATGAGAATCCCAGTAGTCATTGTACTGGATTTCCCAATACAGGTCTATATCGACGGAAAAACTTTTGAACGTAAATACGTCAAAAAATTTACTAACCCAGAAACACGGACCATCGATTTGGTAAAACTCGCGCTCGACAGTTATCCGACTTGGTGGAACAGGACCGTCGCAATCCAGAAACGGATTTTCGATTCGATCCAGTCTAGTCCTTCATACAAAAACGATCGTGCCAGTGCATTGCGCCTGACAAGGTTGATACTGAACGAACTCCATTTTCCATTGTCGAACGCTATCGTTTGGGTCGAGGACGAAAACGGGAATGAACGTGCAAGGTTTCTGGAATGCTTCGACTATGCATACATTGATCCTTCCGACGTGGATTGGTATTCGATGGTGCTTTTGATGCTTTTCCCGCAGGTGGAAAAAGATTTGTGCCAAGGGTTCATTGATTCGATTCTTGCCGAGGATTCCACACCACGCTGGTATCACCATCACGCATCGAATGTCGAAGCCCGAAAACATTTCCAAGAGCATCCCGATGCGTACGAAGGTGTTTCAATGACGCAGATTCGCGATGCCTTCAAGACAAAAGGCAGCGTCGCCCACGATTTGGGAGCTATGCCCAAGGGGTATCCTCTGCGCAATGTGAGTGATTATGCTTGGTATAACAATAATTATTGGGTGGACTTGTTCCCCAAACTGATGATGCGGGTGTTGCGCAATGTGAAATTCACTGGCGATATCGATTTTCTGAAGAAGAATTGGGAAACGCTCAAGTTCGGTTTGGATTCTCTGCTTAAACTTGATTTCGATAATGACGGCATACCTGAGGGCTACCCCGACGAGGTGAAAAACACCTTCGACAACTTGGTCGTCTTTGGCGCCGACGCTTACGATGCAACACAGTTTCTCGGTGGTTGCCAGGCCATGATCAAGATGGCCGACATGGTCGGCGATCAAGCCGGCAAGGATCGCATCCAGCAGGCGTTCGATAAGGGCTGGGAAGCTCTTGAAAAGCTATGGCGGGACGGAAAAAACAAGAAGGGCGAGAAGCTTCAATATTACGTCACCGCTTTCGATCCGGAGACTGGAAAGAAAAACACGGATGTCTGGACCAACCAGCTTGATGCACTTTGGTACCTTCTTGCCATTGGCGAAGAACCGCTCATCCCGGAGGACCGTGTGAAGAAGATTCTCAAAACGATATATCGGACCAACCACTCTTTTATGGGGTGGGCAATGTGCAAAACCGAAAGCGGCAAACCTGTGGAGTCCGACCAGGGGAAGGACGTCTATACGACTTCCAACTATGTCTTTGCCCAATTGCTAGATTACTACGGCATGGTCAAAGAGAGCAAGGACGTTTACAAGCATATGGACAGAGTCGTCTTCGATTACGGCAATTCTATGATTACCCCAGACAACCTTCGGGCAGAGATGGAAAAAGAAATGGGTGAGTCTGCTCCCGGACCACATTACATCGTTGCCGCCTATCCTCGGCCCGGCGCGGTGTGGACACATCTGGTATTGAACCGCATCAAAACGATCCAGGAAAAAACCAAGTCCAAGATTGTCGAATCGAAAGACCTGATTCCGTTATTCTCTGAACTTCTGAACGGTACGGAAAACATCAAATAATATTTTTCTAAACTAAGGACTCAATCGAAATGCCAAAGAAGTACGATATTACATTCATCGGTCACATGTGCTATGACGAGATTATTCCATTCGGAGGGCAACCTCGTGTTGCTCCCGGTAGCGCCGTTTTATGCGGTGCGATGGTAGCTGCCCGAATTGGTAAAAAAGTAGCGGCTGTCGTGAAGATGGCCAAGAAGGATGAAGCTATCCTTCAGCCAATGAAAGACGTCGGTGTTGATACCTATCTCATCCCGAGTGAGGAGACATCGTACAATAGAGTGTTGCACTATTCCGCGAACGTCGATGAACGTAGAATGACGCTCATCAAATCTGCCGGTTTGATTTCCATCGATGACGTTCCAACTCTGGATTCGACGTGCGTCCATCTGGCGGGGATATCGGACACCGAATTCGACATGCCGCTCATGAAAGGTTTGAAGTCCAGATCCTACAACAGCCTGTCGGTTGATATGCAAAGTTTTGTTCGCCATATCAACCCGGTGAGCCACGACCACGAGTTCAGCGACGTTGCCGATAAAAAAGAAATCGTGGCGATGATGGATAAGCTCAAGCTAGACATTGTAGAGGCACGTCTATTGACCGGTACAGATGATCTGGAGAAAGCCGCTGTCATCGTCGAGTCGTGGGGATGCCCGGAAGTTATGATCACGCACTCGGAGGGCGTCCTCGCACGTGTGAAAGGCATAACGTATTATGAGAAGTTTTCCAACAGCAATGTCTCAGGCAGAACGGGTCGCGGAGATACAACCTTTTCAGCGTATCTATCTTGGCGGTTGAATCATGACATAAACGAATCCTTGAAATTTGCAGCGGCGTTAGTGTCAATCAAGATGGAAACCCCTGGGCCTTTTAAAGGAACGTTGGATGATGTCTTAAAGCGATTGAAGGAAAAGCATTCCTTGTAGGGGGGTGTTTTTGTGTTCATCATCACTCTTGACTTTGTATAACATTTATAAAACGTTGCTTGAGTTGTTATAGAGAAGAAAAGTTGTACGTTTTGCTTTAAAAGCCGGCTTGGGATTTGGTGAAGCCATCACAGGATTTGTGCTTGATAAATACGGCTATGTTCCTAATGCCGCTCAATCGATTGAAACGCTGACCGGTATTCGCATGACAATGAGTGTGTATTCTGCAATCGCCTTCGGTGTTTGTATTCTTTGTTTATGCTTCTACGGCATTAACAAGAAAATGGAAATTCAAATCTCGGACGATCTGGCGGAACGGCGCAAAGCGTATGCTCTGGCAAGTTAATTTTTTTGACATTGTGTGAATAAAATAGTGAAAAATATATTGGAACAAATTCTATTCCCGATACTTAGTACGATTTGCCTCTTCAGTATAATCTATTTTTCTGCTTCTGCGCAATCGCAACCGGAATTAAAAAAAATATTTAAAAATAATTTTCTGGTCGGTGCGGCAATCAATCAAAACCAGATTTATGAACGTGACACAATAGCGGGATCGATTATCTCGACGCAGTTCAATTCCATCACGCCAGAAAATATATTGAAATGGGATCGTGTGCATCCGCAATTAAATCATTACGAATTCGAAGTGGCAGATCGCTATGTTGCCTTTGGTAAAAAATATGACATGGCTATCATTGGGCATACATTGATATGGCACAATCAGACGCCGAAATGGGTTTTCGAAGACAGCACAGGGAAATCCGTGGACCGCGAAACATTATTGAAACGCATACACGATCATATTGCAACGGTCGTCGGTAGGTATAAAGGACAAATTCATGGGTGGGATGTGGTAAACGAAGCGGTGAACGAAGACGGCACGCTCCGCGAAAGCCGCTGGCTGAAAATTATCGGTGAAGATTATATTGAAAAAGCATTTCAATATGCGCACGAAGCCGATCCGTCGGCAGAACTTCATTACAACGATTTTTCATTAGAGAACAAGCCAAAACGCGACGGCGTTCTAAAGTTGATTAAAAAGCTGAAAGAGGAAGGTATTCCGGTAACGGCAGTCGGATTACAAGGACATTACAAATTGGATTGGCCGACGATTGCACAACTCGATACAACGATTGAAGAGTTTGGCAAGCTTGGTGTGCGCGTGATGATTACGGAATTAGACATTGATGTTGTGCCTGCCACGCAGGCCAATCGCGGTGGCGACCTGGCGTTGAACAACCAACGGCATGCAAATGCCGATGTGTATGCCGCCGGGTTACCGGATTCCGTGCAGCAAGCTCTTGCGAAACGCTATGCTGATCTTTTCGTTGAATTTTGTCGTCATAAAGAAATCGCGCGTGTAACGTTTTGGGGCGTTACCGATGGCAACTCATGGCTTAATACAAGAGGTCGTACCAATTATCCATTGTTGTTTGGCCGCGATGGAAAGCCGAAACCGGCTTTCGATGCTGTGGTAAAATGATGGTTGTTGTGATCTATGCGGAAAACATATAGATAGTATCGACAAGACAAATTTTTCTTTATTTCAATTAAGAAGATATTGGAAGGAACAGCAAATATTAGGCAAGCGTTTTTTTAAGAATGACAGATGAGAAAGTTGATTTTGTAACATAATTACAATATTAGTAGCATTAATGTGAACCTCTTGAAGTCAAGGTAGCTACTGACGTTACTATCAACAGCGTATGGCTTCAGTTTCAAACGATGCTGGTAACGAATCGAGTTTTCTCCTCCAAGTTTAATTGAACCATTAAAGAATTAAACCTTTTGAATTATTCCCAATTGTTGTACCGGCGATATTCCGGACTGATTTATACAAGGGCTATTTTTCGTCTTCTGCCGTCATTTTCTTCGCGATAACGTTTTGCATCTACAAAAGAACGAATCCAACCTCCACCAATTCAGAAAGCAATCGTACAACAACTTTATAGCGATTTGATGAAAAATGTCCATGGATTGCGATATTTTTCGTACAGTATTAAAGATAATGCCGCTTTAACACGCTGATGTAATGAAAATTATGTTACGATAACAAAATAGAAGGAATATGATACAACAAAGAAGGCGAATTCATAGTTGCTTTATGTCCTTCCATTAATGCTTCGCCGAAAAATATTTTTAATGGAATATCATATTATCAAATTGCGAAATAAATAGAAAACATTTATCTTGCATTCATAGGCTGTCGTTCATTGTGTTAATATTGGAATACAATATATTTTTTCCTTAACCATAATCGGTATGAACTCAGAACAAAAAAAACAGTTAACGAATATAGAGGAAAAAAAAGTTTTAGAAAAAGCACTTAAGGGCGATACATCTGCATTTGAAAAAATATATCGCTCCTATGTGAAAGAGCTTTGTATATTTGCTGCATACTATGTAAAATCCTTTGACACAGCTGAAGATATTGTGCAGAATGTTTTTCTTATTCTCTGGGAACGCAGAGACTCTATTCGTATTGATGGATGCCTGAAGACCTATCTTTTTACTTCTGTTCGTAATCTTTCCTTGAATTTTTTAAAACATCAAACAATCCATCGAAACAGTATAGACACATATTCGAGGTTGTTTTTGCTGCCGACAGTTACCCCCTACGAGATCGCTGTGCAACAAGAATCAGATGTTTTGCTAACGCAGGCATTGGAAAAAATACCCGAACGCTGTAGGATTGTTTTTATTTTAAGCAGATATTTCAATATGAGATATGCTGAAATAGCAGAAATACTTGAAATATCTGTTAAAACAGTCGATGCACACATGGTCAATGCAGTAAAGAGTCTCCGGTCTACCGTCCGTCTTCAATAAATTTTACATTGTAAATCCACATCCATAGGGAGTTCTTCAAGTTCAATTGTCTTACTATTGAATGATTAAGGCTCCAAATTTTTAATAATGAACAAAGGTCAATTAATGAGCAAGAATCCACAAGCCCTACGTCTTTTAATCAGGTTTATTTTAGGCGAGGCGACAGAAAAAGAAAAACAGAAAATAGAACGATGGTTGAAGAACGACATAACGAATAAACAACTCATGCGGACATTGGAACAAATACTTCATGAATCAAGACTCCAACTCACTCAATGGGATGAAGATGAACTTTGGGATAAATTCGCATCCAAGGCAGGCATAACTCTGTCTCAAGCCGAATCGCCCGATGAAGCTAAGCCAAAACCAGATGTGAATATCGTTCTATGGCCAATTTATGTAGTAATGCAATGGTGCTTTGGTATAAACAAATCGCTGGCGCAATATGTTTTTAGGCTAGCTATGATTGCACTATTGATTCTTGGCGGATCGTTGGGGACAGCTGTTTATTTTAAGAAGCTTCAAGAAAAAAGAGAGTTAGCCTACCAATCGACATATCAGGAATATTTTACGCAAAAAGGCGAGAGATCTACACTGCTCCTCAGTGATGGCACAAGTATCCATTTAAATTCTGCAACTAAAATTCGGTTCCCTATTGTATTTGCCAAGGGAAAGCGCGAAGTCTATTTAGATGGTGAGGCATTCTTTGAAGTAGCGCATAAGGAGACCTCTCCGTTTATTGTGCACACTGCCGATGCAAATATACGTGTGCTGGGAACTGTCTTTAATGTTACATCATATTCAGAAGACAATAAAACACAGGTAGTTGTATCCGAGGGACAGGTTGCATTTGGAGGGATCAAACAACAAGACGAGGTATTACTGCATCGCAATCAGTTAAGCTGTGTTGTCAAAGGAGGGGCTCCTTCCACAGCAGAGGTTATCAGGACAGATAAGTATCTTGCATGGCTGAAGAACCAAATGGTTTTTGAAAATGCGACGTTAGCAGAAGTGATCAAACTACTTTCCCGTAAGTTTGATGTAGAGTTTAAAGTTCTAGATCCAAGCCTGTTGAACCGACATATTATGGCAACGTACAGTAATGAATCGTTATCTCAAATTATACAGTCGCTTTCTTTGTCTCTCCGGTTTGAATATAAGCAACAAGGAAAAATTGTGTCGTTATTCCTTCATCGAGATTCTTAATCGTAAAATTTTTTATAAGTACATAATAGTCAGTGTAAATCATTGTTTTATTATTCTTTTGAATGAACGGCGAAAAATATTAAAACTTATCATAAACTTTTTCAATTTAGGAGAAATGATATGAATTGTTATTCTAAGATGAGGATCATATTATTTTTTATTATTGTGCTTTCAAGTCAAATAGTACTAGCCCAAGAGGAAACATCTATGCAAGTTCAGGCTAGTGTATCGAAAACAGTAGAAAAACCTGCTCTATCATATTCATCGACGGTGTATGGACCTATCTCAATCAAGTTAGTGAATGAGCCGGTGATTAGCGCAATTAAAAAAGTTGCTATGGCAGTTCATCTCAGACCAGTGTTGGACAATGATTTTATTAAGAAGGATAAAAAAGTCAATCTTACTCTTGAAGTAGCATCACTGTCCGAGGCGCTTGATCAAATACTTCTGGGGATGGAAATTCAATATTCAATAACAGAAAGTGGTCTTCTTGTTTTTACTCAGGAGCAAGCGCAAGAAAATCAAGCTAAAGGCTCTGGTTCTCTCAAAGGGCAAGTTCTTGATAGCCAAACAAAGGATCCATTACCTGGCGCAAACGTCGTTATTAAGGGAACAAGTTTGGGAGCTTCAACCGATATTGATGGTACATATATTCTTTATAATGTTCCTGTCGGCACACAAGCTATTGTTGCTTCCTATGTTGGTTATGTTCCAACTACGGTGAAGGTCGATGTAACGAAAAACAGTTCTATTTCACAAAATATTTATCTCAAAAGCACCGAGATCGAAGGTGAGGCAGTCGTTATAACGGGACAGGCACATGGTCAACTGCAAGCGATCAACCAGCAAATTAGTTCGGATAAAATCACCAATATTGTTTCCGAAGAGAGAATTCAGCAGTTACCGGATTTTAATGCCGCACAGGCGATCAGTCGCCTTCCGGGCGTTTCAACTACACAGAGTTCTGGTGAAGCACAAAAAGTTGTGATTCGTGGTATGGCTCCGCAGTACAATAACATATCTATCGGCGGAATTTCACTCGCATCAACAGGGAGCAACCAAATCGGTATCACTTCGCTTGGTGGCGGTGTTGCTTCTCAGGATCGAAGTGTCGATCTCACCATGGTAACGCCTTACATGATTAAAACGATCCAGCTTTTTAAATCGTTAACTCCCGATATGAATGCAAATGCCATCGGCGGTTTTGTAAATATGGAATTACGAGAAGCTCCTTCGGGATTGAAAACCGATGTAGTATGGCAATCCGGATACACACAGATGAGTGACACCTATGGCAATTATAGAGCAATGGTTTCTGCAAGTGATCGCTTCTTCAATGATAAATTAGGTATCTATGTTCTTGCGAATGCAGAAAATTACGATCGCAGCGCAGATAATCTTAGCGCAGGTTATAATACCTCCAGTAGTGTTCATGATTCGGTAACAGGATATAGACCAGTAAATTCGACGAGTGTGACACTTGATCGCCACATCGAGACCAGAAAGCGGTACGGAGCAAATTTAATTCTTGACTATACACTGCCATCCGGCTCCATACAACTGGTAAATATGTTCAGCAGATTGAATTCGAATTATAAGGACTATAACACTACTTATGATTTTTATTTTGATCATAATATCAATTTCACATTTAACGATGGCGAAACCAATACAGATCTATCGGTTAATTCCTTAAACCTTACAAACGATTTTGGATTTATGTCTGTGAATTTAAAGGCGGCGAACACGTATTCTCGTAACAATCGACCTAATTCGCATTCATATTCGTTTATGCAAACAGGAGGGAGCGCAACCTCATTGCCTAATGAACGCCCTGAAGATGTAGTGAAAAATGCCCAATATAAAGGTGATACACTAGTCGATTTACAAAATATAAATCTCTATAGTGCGGATTATAAAGAAAATGATCAGGAATACAAAGCTGATTTTAAAATGCCATTTAATATAAGTTCAAACATTTCAGGATATTTCCAATTTGGTGGCGATTACAGATATAATCTACATACCAATCATCAGAGCACACCATATATTAGTCCATCGGGAACATTGAATGGATCGGATATTAATGCGGCCATCGTTAGCGCCCTTGTCAATAAATTTAATTTAAAAATGTCCGGCAAGTATTTTCCCGGCTCTGATTTTACTTCTAGTGATCCGAAACTATATAAAAGTTTCTTAGATAATAAGTTCGGTCAAATGTGCTGGATTACAGATCCAACATTGCTAAGTTCAATGACGGATTATTTATCAACCAATCCGGCTTTTGCGTCGGTAAACAGTACGGGTGGATGGTTTGACGGTATTTATCAGGAAAAGGTTAATGATTATAAATATATAGAAAAATATTTTGCTACGTACGCAATGACGCAATTTAATATAGGTCAGAGTTTTTTAGTGGTTGGCGGAGTGCGATATGAAGAAACAAAATCGTTGTATGATGCATATAACATGGTAGATCTTCGCAATAACCCACCTAACCAACCGTATTATCCGGTTTCAGCTTTTCCGGAAAGCCATAATCTGTTACCACAGGTTCAAACGAAATATGATTTAACGGATTGGTGCGATTTGCGCTATTCCTATACACAAACGCTTGCACGACCGGACTATACGCAGTTATCACCACACTATGTTATCAATACAACCTATACATCGGTGATGGCTGGAAATCCCAATTTGAAGCCTGCGCAGGCATATAACCATGACGCGGAAATTACGATTCACGATAATTATATAGGATTGTTATCGTTTTCATATTTCTACAAAACAATTGAACATTTTATTTACAATACATCGTATTCACTTTATTCAGCATCCTCCGGCGCTGTAATTCCTGTAGGGTTAGATTCGGTCGGATCATTCCCACTTCTTGCTGCAAAAGGCAGTTCGGTATCGGGACAGGCAACGGTAAGTACATACATTAATAGCCCATACAATGCTACAGTAAAAGGTATCGAAGCAGATTATCAAACTAGTTTTTGGTATTTACCTGTTCCTTTAAATGGTATAGTGCTGGGTGTTAACTACACGCATATTTCATCGGAAGCAAAGTATCCGTATTTATTTGTCATAAATGTGCCGAATCCTGCAAACCCTAGAAGGTCTGTACCTGAGTTGGTTGATAGTTCGGTAACGGCGCGTTTGGTTCTTCAACCAAACGACATATTGAATGCATATATCGGTTATGATTATAAGGGATTCTCGGGACGAGTTTCGTTTGTGTTCCAAGGAAATTCTGTTACATATATCAGCAGTTCACAGTCTGAAACGGATGGGTACACCAAGGATTATTTCCGGGTAGATGCTTCCGCCAGATACATACTTCCTCCGTGGCCCAACGTGCAGATTTTCTTAGATGTATTTAATATTAATAAGGAAGCGAATATTTCACAACAGCAGTCGATCAATGGTTTTACGTCTGAAAACTTTTATGGTCTCACTGCAAATTTTGGAATTCGCTATACATTATAAAAATTGTAAGGATGTTTTTTAATGAGCATCCTTGTTAATTTCGGTACGAAATAAAATTATTTTTAACCACAAAATAAAGGAGTAAAAATATGAAGAATTCTTTAAGATTATTTGTTCTTTTGTCCATTGTTGCTATGGCGATTTTCTTCCCTGTAGCTCTTTTGGCAGACACTGTATATGTGCACAGTGATGTGTCGCCCAACGAAGGAGGGCTGAATACTGCTATATCCAACGTATCCAACCTTTCTACGACGGTATTCAAACTGGATGCGGGCGGCTATTATATTCTCAGTGGTGCTATTACTGTTCCGCCCAATCAACATCTTACGATTGTTGCAGATGAGGCAACAATATCATCATCGGCACCACCTCAGATTTTGGAAACTTCTCAGGTTTCACTTTCGTACCTTATTGATTGTTTTGGAGATGTAACATTAAAAAATCTGTGGTTAACGTATGCCAATACCGGAGGTACGCAGAAGGGAACACCTGTTGAATTTGATGAGGATTCTATCCGTCATAAAAATACAGGTGTGTTCGAAGGATGTATTTTTGATTATGCGCCTGTTCCCGGAGCAATAGAGATACGAGCGACAAATTTTAATGGCGTCTTTAAGGGTTGCTACTGGCGCAATAATACGGATTCTCATTATCGTTATTATGGACGAAGTATATCGTTCCCTTATGCCACTACTGGCTGGCACCAAGATACAGTTTCTTTTGAGAATTGCACTTTTTCTAACTTAGGATATGCCTATATGGGGTACCAACCAGGTGAAGGCACGCCTGAAACCGTAGATTACATAACGTTTAATCATTGCACGTTTATTAATACGATGATGCATGCTCTTGAGCCGTCGTTCTGGGAATATGTTTCTGTTACAAACTGTCTTTATACGAATATTTTTATGTATGGGGATATCATCGTAAATCGTGAAACCCCTTGGCAGCTCAGCGGTGCGATAAATATCGACAGCTTAAGTGCGGCAAGCACGAGTGCTGCATTTCCACTTGTTAACGTAGAAGCTAATCGCCATATATTATTCGCAAACAACAGCTATTATCTTGAAAAATGGTTGACAGATTTTATGAAAGGTGGTAATGCATATTCCGATACAGCAGGAGTGATATTTAAACCGCATCCGATGCCTATGTTATCCGCAAGGACAATAAGCTTCTTTGAAGGCATTGATCCTGTGTCTGGGAAAAAAGCCCATCCATATATTGTCAAGGCTAATCTTGATTCGACGGATAATCCAGGTTTTGTGCAAGCCCCGACGAATCAAGCAGGTATAGACACCTTTTTGATTGCTAGATGGTTAACTGGTGCTAATGTTGATTGGTCATATAATGCTAGCGATGATATTAATGGTCTATGGCCGATGAATGAAGACTTGTCATATTCGAATGCTACATTAAAAGCGGCTGGAATGGCTGGGTATCCTCTGGGAGATCTATATCACTGGTGGCCGACTCAATATGCTTCATGGGCACAACAACAAGCTTCAGAGCATTCAAGAATTAATACATGGCTATCGACCGGATCCGATCCAGGTTCTACTGGCGTGCAAAAGCAGCCAGGCGTTCCAAATAATTATGAATTGTCTCAAAATTATCCGAATCCATTTAACCCCACAACCAGAATTGATTATTCGATTCCAGAGAAAAACCATGTGTCTCTGAAAGTGTATAATCTTATTGGCCAAGAAGTTGCAACTTTGGTCGATGGTATTCAACAGGCAGGAAAGTACGCTGCTACGTTTGACGGCAAAAATTTGGCCAGCGGCGTTTACTTCTATCGGTTGCAAACCGGTGAATACTCTGTTACCAAGAAGTTGGTGCTTTTGAAGTAGTACAATTTCTTTAAGTCTTCTCTCGTCCCGAATGAAGATCGTTATATGTATGATCTTTGAAACCGGGACGGGAGGAGTCCGCCAGGTGAATGTCGAGTCTGGTTTGTATCGGCAATTGGTGCTTTTAATTTTATACAATGTATAGTAGTATCTTAAATAATGCGGTATTATATCGGTAACATTCATGGGCATCTTGTGATGGTCCTTTTGAACAGTGAATATTACAAGGTGTTTGGTTTTCCCGAGGACCGTGGAGGGCTCTTTCGGAGAGTAGTACAGCTATTAATAAACAAATATTAAATATCCAACAATTTGGAGGAAATATGAAAACCTTTATACGTGTAGTTCTGTACAGTATGCTGTTCCTCTTAGGAATGAGCATGTCAATGGCACAGGATGTGTCGTTCATAGCAGGTCCTACAATTACCCTAGGTTCACCAGCGAACAATGGCGGATTTACTTGGGGAGATGTGAATAAAGACGGCTATCTGGATGTATTGGTCCGCCAAAACAATTTAATGATTAACAATGGTTCAACATTTACACAATCTGCGATTGCGAATATTCCAGCCGGGGCAGATGCAGTCGGTGTAGCATTTGCCGATTTTAACGGCGATGGCGTTCTTGATATGTATGAACTTTCTCAATCCACAAACATACCGAGTGTGCTGATTAATAACGCTGGAGTCTTTACAGCAAAAAATACGGGTGACCTCGGAAGTGCAGGTGCCACCGGTACATCATACGGTGGAATAACTGTTGGAGATATTGACCACAGTAATAATTTGACTTTAGTATACGCTGGATTGCCGAGTAGCGGAAATTTACCGGCAACGGCCACCGCTTCGAACGATGGTGGTGTTTATATGTATAAATACGGTGCATCCGGGTTTACTAGTATCGGTAGAGGATCTGCCACTCCGGTTATTGATCAATCACGCACGTTTGAATCTTGGAATATAGCATTCTTTGACGCAACAAACGATGGTTATCCTGATTTGTTAATGCCAGGTTACCGAAGTAATACCCAAGCATTTGATGTGAATAATGGAAATGGTACAAGAAAAGGAACGATTCTTTATGTAAATGATGGAACAGGAAAATTTTATGTTCCGGATTCATCAACACTTCATCGTCCTATCTATGAAATCGATTCTATTTCTGGCGGAGTCATTTATGCTGGAATGAAAAAAGATACAGGTGTCATCGTAGATGATACCGTTCGACACTTTGAAGGTCTCTGCGCTCTTGTTGCTGATTTCAACAATGATGGTAATATGGATATAATTTTTGCATCGAATGGTAGTGCAATTAATCGCGACGCTTTTGAAACTACGCATAACAATGTTATCATCTACGGAAAAGGCGATGGTACATTTACTTACAAATGGAATGGAACCAACGTTGTAGCGAGCGGATTACCAGTTAACAGTTACATTCGTTCATGGGCCGCTGGTGATTATAATAACGATGGATATGTCGATGTTCTTGGAAGCGATAACACAAACTGCTTGTTTAAAAATAACGGCAACGGTACGTTTACCAATATGACTACAGCCGATAACCTATCACTATTACCAAGTGCCACGTGGCGAAGTATTGGTTTTGTAGACTATAATAATGATGGTCTCCTTGATATTTTTGCGTACACGGGTACTAATATTGCGCTGTTAAAGAGTAGCAACAATACAAACAAGTGGATTGGATTCCAACCTATTGGTAGCGGTAATAACCAATCAGCTATCGGTGCCAAGTTCACGCTGTTTACCGATACTGTAAAACAAACTCGTATTATTACTTCTGACGCAGGCGCAGAAGGTATGGGCGGCACTTTGTGGGCAAACTTTGGTATTGGAACAAGGACGAAAGTCGATAGTTTACATGTTCAATGGCCCGATGGCAACAAACAGTCATTTATATTGAATCCTGCAAACAATACTCTTGCAGTCAATAAATACTATACGATTCAGGAAGGATCCATTATTCCAACTGCGCCAGTGATTACACGGCCATCTTGGGCTGCTGGAGATACTTCTTTAACTTCATCGGACACACTGAAATGGACTGCAGCAACAACTGGTAGCGGTACAACCACCTATACAGTTCAAATTGCTACAAATTCATCATTCACGACGATAGCAAAAACAATCACTTCAGTACCCGACGAACAGCACAATAGTAAGAATGGGATTATCCACGAAGTACTACTGGCGCGTACAGGCGTTCGATAATAATTTGCCAAGCCCGGTTTCAGCTATCGATAGTTTCCGGACACAGATTATCGCTTGCACCACAACACCAAAGCTCGTTAGCCCAGCAGTTAATTCGACAACAGTATCCTCGAATAATGCCAAGTTGGTGGTTGGCTATGTTGGGACAGCCTCGACGTATCATTTCCAACTGGATACTCTCAATAAATTCGCTTATCGAGATACTGTATCCGTAGCAGCAAATAAATCGAGTGGATTAATGCTCAACGATTCGACAAGCGATTATGATACGACATGGACGATCGCTTCAACCTTAAAGCCGAGCAAAAAGTATTTCTGGCGTATACGAGGATACAATCCGGCGGGATCTTCCACATTTTCGGCTGTGGATTCATTCACGGTTATGTTCGTACCTGCTACACCGACACTTTTGTATCCGATAAAAAATGCACCTAATGTGTCTGCACAAAATCTCACATTTAAGTGGTATTCGGTGGCTGGAGACAGCAATTACGTGCTTCAGTATTTTACTTCCACACCTAATGGGTTAGCAACGGTTACCGATTCAATTAATAAAAGCCATGATACAACATTCACGGTTCCTTTATTAGAAAATCGCGCGAAGTATTATTGGCACGTTCTGGCTTGGAACCAAGGTGGAGCAAGCTCCTATAGTGCGATAGATTCTTTTACAACCGTAACGGAAGTAGCTACAGCACCAGTCTTGGTTTCGCCAAAAGCGCCAACGACATCAGATCGACGAGCGACGTTCGTATGGAACTCTGCAGTGAACGCGTTAAAGTATCATCTTATGGTTATTACCGGTAATGATACGGTCGAAAATGTCATAACTAGTGATACGACATTCCAAATAAAGGATACTTTACAAGCCAATACGACATACTATTGGAAAGTAAGTTCTATCAATTTAGGCGGTGAAGGAACTTTCGGAAGTTTGGCGCACTTTGCCACCACAACGACTGTCGGTGTTGAAACAAGTAATAGCCAGATACCGAAAGAGTTTGCGTTAAACCAAAACTATCCGAATCCGTTCAACCCCTCGACAATCATTTCGTACTCACTCCCGAAGAGTGCATTTGTAAAGCTTCAAGTGTACGATGTGTTAGGTTGTCTGATTACTACCTTAGTTGACGGTATTCAACCGGCAAGCGTACAGAATATACGGTTCAATGCTGCAGGATTAAGCAGCGGTGTTTATATCTACCGTATTCATGCACGAAGTCAAGATGGATCCAATGAATTTACTTCTTCGAAGAAACTTCTTCTGATGAAGTAATAGCTTGTTGTACCATGCGGCTCTTCGTTTCAGAAGGAGCCGCATGATTTTGTAAAATTAGATATTTAAAAAACTTTACGAAGTCAATCCCGGTTTGCATAGCAAATCGGGATTTTTTTTATCTGCAACCTTAGTTTGAATGAAGTCAGCGCTATGAAAACAAAATTTGTAAAAGGATATCACTTGTTTTTATTGTTTCTTCTTTAGCCATAGGCCAGGTACATCTGCCCCGCCTTATTAGCGACGGCATGGTGTTGCAACGAAATACGAATGTAAAAATCTAGGGGGTGGGCTGCGCCAAACAAACACATTACACTTCATTTTATTGATTCTGTTTATCGACGACAGCAGGTGTTCAAGGAGAATGGAATGTTTTGCTCCCCGGGTTAAATGCCGGTGGTCCATTTATAATGGAAATTAACGCCAAGAATGTTATCACGATTCATGATGTTTTTAATCGGCGATGTGTGGGTGTGTTCCGGCCAATCGAATATGGAATTACCGATGTAGCGCGTCAGCCCGTTGTATGAAGAAGAAATTGCCAATTCCGAAAATACGTTTATCCGGCAGTTGGGCAGCTGTCAACCTGCAAACCATCCTGAAATTTTCTGCCGCAGCGTATTTTCGGAAAAACATTGTATGAAAAACACCACATTCCCATTGGATTGATTAATACAAGCTTGGGCGGATTCAAAACATGATCCCGTGAACGGTGGATTTATGTTAGACGAATCGTACACAATTATTGCAGATCGTGATATAATAGATTTGAGGGGAACTTGGAAGTATCGCCTTAGTGCACAAATGGAACCGTTAGCAAGCCAGACGTTTATATGCTGGAAGCCGGAGGGATTGTACAATGCAATGCTGGCACCGTTATATAGTCGTTCCTGAAGAAGAAGAAAGAGGTAATAAAAACAGGTAAAGCGGGAAAAAAGAGATACGGTTGATGGTGTCGTTGTTGATGTTGAAACATCTACGGAACTTGAGTGACGAGAGTGTGGTGGAACAGTAAAGTGAGAATGCGTATTACCAATACTTCAGTGGGAAGGAGCAATTCACCGCATCGGCTTCCTGTGAAGCATCGGAGTTAGTACACTTTCGACATCGTTTTGCGCATTATCCTAATGTGTATGGCAATCATCGCAAAAAAATCTGTTTTTACAGAAAGTTTTTTATATACTTTAAGGGCATATAAAATTTTGTGATTAGCTATGTCGAACGTTAAATGAGGTATTATGTTTCCAATCATTCAAAAAGAAGGCCTTGCTGAAACGATTTCCCGTTTTATTGTTCATGCTCCGCTTATTGCTCCCAAGCGAAAGCCCGGAATGTTTGTCATGCTTCGTATTAATGAGCATGGTGAGCGCATTCCCATCACATTGGTTGATAGTGATCCAAAAGCCGGAACGATCACGCTCATTGTGCAAGGAATAGGGAGAACAACAAAAGAGTTGCTCACAATGAAAGCAGGAGATTCGCTGTCGGATGTCGTCGGTCCTTTGGGCAATCCGACGCCAATTGTGAAAGGAAAAACAGTTGCATGTGTCGGCGGCGGTGTTGGTACGGCGGAATTATTGCCCATTGCTCGTGCATTGAAGGAAGCGGGCAATACGATTCACTCGATCGTCGGTGCGCGCAATAAAAATCTGGTGATTCTTGAAAACGAAATGAACACGTGCTCGAATTTTCTTTACATCACAACTGATGATGGCTCATATTCGAAAAAAGGATTTGTTACTGATCAATTAAAAGAATTGTTGGATGGCGGTAAAGGAATCAATGTGGTATATGCCATCGGTCCGTTGCCAATGATGAAGGCGGTTTCAAATTTAACCCGCCAATATGGCATCAAAACATACGTCAGTTTAAATGCGATTATGGTAGATGGAACAGGAATGTGTGGCGGCTGCCGCGTGTCGGTTGGAGGAAAAATGAAATTTGCCTGCGTTGATGGACCGGAATTTGACGGACACGAAGTGGATTTTGATGAAATGCTGATGCGCAACCGTTCCTACATGGATAGTGAACGAACTTCCTTACAACAATACGAACAACGAGATCATGTTTGTCGGCTGGAGGCAAGTGTATGAGCGCGAATCAATTAAAACCATCTGAACGAATGAAAATTCAGCGCCAGCATTCCATCGAACAGAATGCGGAAGAACGCAGTCACAATTTCAAAGAAGTTTCATTGGGATTGGATGAAGTGTTGGCTTTAACGGAAGCATCGAGATGTCTCGAGTGTAAAGATCCGATTTGTATGCAGGGATGCCCTGTAAATGTGGATATCAAATCGTTCATCCAGCTCGTGAATGAAAAGAAATTTGTTGAAGCGGTAAAAAAAATACGCGAGTCGAATTTTCTTCCGGCTATTTGCGGCCGCGTCTGCCCGCAGGAAGAACAATGTGAAAATGTTTGTACGCTCGGGAAAAAACACGATCCTGTTGCGATTGGTAAACTTGAACGGTTTGTTGCGGATTATGAATTGAAGTCCGGAGAATTTACCGTTCCAGCGATTGAAACGAAAAGGAATGAAAAAGTTGCGGTCGTTGGTTCAGGTCCTTCGGGATTGACATGTGCGGCTGAACTCGCAAAATATGGTTATGATGTAACACTGTTCGAAGCATTGCATGAAGTAGGCGGCGTACTACGGTACGGTATTCCTGAATTTCGTCTCCCGCGAGAAATACTCGATGTAGAAATCAATCGTATCAAAGCATTGGGCGTAAACATTTATACGAATTTTGTTGTCGGACGAACAGCCACGGTCGATGAATTATTCAACGATTGGAAGTTCAGTGCAATATTTTTAGGAACAGGCGCCGGTACGCCGCACTTTATGGGAATTCCCGGCGAGAGTTTGAACGGCGTATATTCTTCCAATGAATTTCTCACGCGCGTCAATTTAATGAAAGCATATAAATTTCCAGAGTATGATACGCCGATTCGTCTTGGTAAGCACGTTGCTGTTATCGGCGGCGGCAACACGGCGATGGATGCCGTTCGTACGTCGAAACGGCTTGGAGCTGAAAAAGCATATTTAGTGTACCGTCGTTCGCGAAATGAAATGCCCGCACGTTTGGAAGAAATTCATCATGCGGAAGAAGAAGGAATTGAGTTTCTGATGCTCACCAATCCGACCAAAATTCTTTCCGATGGAAAAAATAATGTTGTCGGTATGGAGTGCCAGAAAATGGAACTCGGTGAACCGGATGCATCCGGCAGAAGAAAACCGGTTCCGATTCAAGGATCGGAATTTGTTCTTGATGTCGAAACAGTAATCGAAGCAGTCGGTCAAGCGCCGAATCCCATCATTCAAGCGACAACCCCCGGGCTGGAAACAAGCAAGCGCAGTACTGTTGTGGTCAGTGAAACACAGCAAACCAATCGTACAGGAATTTTTGCCGGCGGCGATTTGACACGCGGCGGTGCAACCGTCATTCTCGCTATGCGTGATGGAAAAACTGCTGCAGCAACGATTCATCAGTATTTACAAAATCACACACACGCATCATAGAGGTGCAATCTTGGTAAAACACATTGTGGTATGGAAACTGAAAGAATTTGCAGAAGGTAACAATAAAAATCTGAACGCTCAAAAGGTGAAAGAGCTGATAGAAAATATGCGCGGCAAAATCCCGGGTTTGCGTTATATAGAAGTCGGCATCAATTTTACCATCGAAGAAGGTTGTGCTGATGTTGTCTTGTATTCCGAACTCGATTCTCGAGAAGCATTGAATCTGTACCAAAGTCATCCAGTTCATGTTGCTGTAAAAGATTTCATAAAAAATGTTCGTTCAGAACGTCATGTTATCGATTATGAAGTAATATAATCTTTCAATCAATTTTTCCAGCTTACCGACTCTCAAACGCCACTCACCGAATTTTCTGCAACATTTTATTCGGCAAATAGTATTTTAGTGTAGATTTTCATTTGAAGATCGAACATTTATTTTTGTTCATTAGAATATCTTAATGCTAATTTGATTGAATAGTAGGGCAACTTTTATTATACTGTATCGTAATAAATGACTACGAGTCAGTAAATAAAGGATCGTCTAATATGGGCATTGTCGAACGTAAAGAACGCGAAAAAGAGCACAGAAAAGAAGAAATTCTTGACGCTGCGCAAAAAGTTTTTTTTGCTAGGGGACTTGCCACGGCAACAATGGATGAAATTGCTGAGACAGCGGAATTGAGCAAAGGAACGCTTTATCTCTATTACAAAAGTAAAGAAGATATGTACCTTGCCGTGATGATGCGAGGGATGGAAGAATTGCATGATGAATTTGAGCGCATTGCAGCTTCCAAGCTTTCTTCGGTAAAGAAGATCATAAAACTTGGAGATACATACAAAGAATATTTTAATACGCATCGTAAATATTTTCAGATGGTGCACTTTTTACAATCGCCCCAATTTCATAAACAGGTTTCTGATGAAATGATGAAAAGTTGTGATGTTGATGGACAAAAAATCTGGAATGTGATCAGCGAGATTTTAAAACATGGAAGAGAAGACGGTACCTTGCGTCCGGAATTTAATCCTATGGAACTCGGTGTCATTCTATGGTCGAGTGAAACAGCGCTTTTGTCTCGACTTGATAATGAAAGCGAGTCATGGAAAAAACGATTTAATATCGATCTGGCACATACACTGAAGATATCGAACACTTTGTTGCTCGAATCGATTTTAACAGATCGTGGACGCTCTGAATTCGCATCACTCAAGCGGTGATCGGTTCGTTGGATTTTTAAACAAGAGGAAAAATGATGAGACAATTGACAAAAATGATATTTATAATTTCTGTGCTGGTATATCCATCTCTCGCACAGCAAAAGCTTTCGCTCACGATTGATCAAGCAGTTCAAACGGGATTGGAAAACAGCAAGACACTGCACACTTCGCAGTTCAAGGTTGTTGCTGCGGATGCAAAAGCGAGCGAAACCAATACGCTGGGGTTGCCATCAGTATCGTTTATGGGTGCTTATACGCGATTAAGTGCTGTCGATCCTGCAATTATTCCTTTTCCTTCCAGTGGTGTTGTGGATAATAATCCCACGCCTGGCCATGTTTCGTTAATTCCAACCTTATATCAATTTGGAGCGAACGTTGTAAATTCTTATACGTTGAAAACAACAGTTCAACAGCCGTTGTTTACAGGTGGAAAAATTTCTGGTGCAATAGATGCCGCCCAATATTCTGCTGATGCGACGAAGCAAGATCAAAAGAAAGATCAAGCCGACGTTTTATATAATATCAAGACAGCATATTGGAATCTGTATCGGGCAATCGAATTTAAAAAATTCATTGATGAAAACGTAGAACAAATGAAATCGCATGCGTTCGATGCAGAAAATCTTTTTAAACAGGGTTTGTTAACGACGAACGATGTTATGAAGGTGCGAATTCAATTATCTGACGCTCTTGTCCGTCAGATCGAAGCAAAAAATAATGTTCAATTAGGAATGTACATGTTGAATAATACGTTAGGGCTTCCATTGCAAACAGAGATTGAATTGGCATCCACCATCAATGTCCTTGATCGAAAGTGGGATTCAACAGATCAATTGATTCAATTGGCTTTCGAAAAACGTCCAGAAATACTGGGAATGAATGCTCGGATCAAAGCGAGTGAAGCGGGATTAACATCGGCGCGTGGAAACTGGTGGCCGCAAATATATTTAGTCGGCGATTATAATTATAACCGGCCGAATACGCGCATTTTTCCGACGGCCGATGAATTTAACGGCACATGGGATGTAACACTTTCCATATCGTTAAATCTTTGGAATTGGAACCAAACGGGACATCAAACAACGCAAGCGCAAGCACAATTAGCGCAAGCGCAGGAAGGGCTTTCGATGACGAAAGACGGTATTACGCTGGAAGTAACGCAATGTTATCTCAACATCCAAAAAGCAAAAGAACAAAAAATTGTTTCGGAGCAAGAAGTTACACAAGCCGAAGAAAATTATCGCACGATGGATGGAAAATACAAACAAGGCCTTGCAGCAAATTCTGAATTACTTGATGCCGAAGTCGCGTTACTTCAGGCAAAATTAACCTTAACACAATCTTTAGTCGATTATGAACTTGCCATCGCACAATTGTCTAAGGCGATCGGTGAATAAGAATTTATACAAAGGAAATCATCATGAATACAAAAACACGAATCATACTTATTAGCAGTATCGTTGTAATCATTCTCGTCGTTCTTATTGTAAGAAGTAAGATAGAATTGAATGCTTCTTCAGATGCCGGTGCGGTGACAACGTCTCCGGCTGTCTCTGTCTATAAAGTGCAGAAGCAATCTATCGATAACCGATTTTCGCTTGTGGGAACACTTAACGGCTTTAACGATGTGGTTGTACCTTTCAGAAACGCAAGGGCGCGTCGTCAAAGTTGATGCCGAAGTGGGACAATATAAAGAAGCTGGCTCGGTCTTGGTAGAAGTGGACAGCGAGACGAAAGAAGCGGCATATAAAGCAGCAGAAGTTAATTATGAAAAAGCAAAAAAAGATTTAGAACGATACGAAACGCTTTATAAAGAGCACTCGATTTCTGATACTCAAATCGAACAAGCACGCTGGGCTTACCAAAGTGCCGATGCACAATATATTACTGCACGCCGTGCTTTTACCGATACCAAAATCACGACTCCCATTTCGGGAATTGTAACGGCACGATATGTCAATGTAGGGACGATGACGGTTGGCGCACCGCAAGCAACACAGATCGCCAACATTGTTGATATCTCCCGCTTGAAAGCAAAAGTACAAGTTGCCGAAAAAGATGTGTTTCGATTACATGTTGGCGATGCGGTAGATGTGACAACCGATGTTTTTTCTAATACAACATTTGCCGGAAAGATCTTCACGATTTCCTCTAAAGGTGATGATGGACATACCTATGCCGTCGAAGTTTTATTACTCAATCCCAGACAAGAATTAAAAGCAGGAATGTTCGTGCATTTGACGTTCACCCCAAAAGCTTCCACAACCGCATTGTTGATTCCGCGTGAAGCCATCATCGGAAGTACGCAGAACGCACAGGTCTATGTCGTCAATAACAATATTGCTAACCTGCGTTCGATCCTTGTTGGAAAAGAATTGGGCACTTCGGTTGAAGTGCTGCAGGGACTTCAGGAAGGTGAATCCGTGGTAACGGATGGCGAAAATAATTTGAGCGACAATGCACAAGTAATCGTTCACTAATGGTTGCAAGGACAAAAGGAATTTACACATGACACTTACTGAATTATCTATAAAACGGCCTACGCTCGTCGTCGTTACGTTCACGGTGCTGGCGGTGTTGGGCATCTTCAGTTACTTTCAATTGAAATATGAACTGCTTCCGAAAATGTCGATTCCCGTGGTCACTGTGACAACGGTCTATCCGGGAGCGTCGCCTAATGAAGTGGAAAATAACGTCACCAAAGTGATCGAAGACGCTGTTTCCGGCATCGATAAGATCGATGATGTGCGTGCAACTTCGTTTGAAGGGATGTCTCTGGTTATTATCGAATTCAAACAAGATGCCAATATCGATGTCGTGGTGCAGGATGCTTCACGCAAAGTCAATGCAATACTCTCGCAATTACCGACTGATGCAAAACAGCCGACGGTATCGAAGATTGCAATTGACGAAACTCCTGTCCTTCGTATGGGTGTAACAAGCGCCATGGAAGCACGGGTGTTTTATCAGTTTATGAAAGATCGCATTCAACCGCGCTTATCAAAAATTGCCGGTGTTGCGCAAGTCGCGATGACAGGCGGCGAAGAACGTGAGATCAAAGTCAATGTCGATGCCAACAAGGCGCGTGCATATGGAATTTCCATTTTGCAAGTGATGCAGGCGGTTCGCAATGCAAACATGGATTTTCCGACGGGTAATGTGAAAGATGCAGACGCTCAATTTGTTGTCCGCATAGCCGGAAAATTTAAATCAATTGAAGATTTGCGCCAGTTGGTGATTGGTCGCTCACGACAGGGGGGCGACATTCATCTTGCGGATATAGCAGAAGTGCAGGACGGGAGAAAAGATTATGAACAAATCAATCGTGTGAATGGCGTTACTTCTATCGGCATTCAAATCGTCAAACAATCGGATGCCAATGCTGTATCGGTCAGCCGCCTTGTCCGCGATGAATTGAAAAAGATTCAAGAAGAATTTAAAAGCCAAGGAATCAATTTCAATATTGCAGAAGATAGCTCAACGTTTACCTTGGATGCGGCAAATGCTGTCAAAGAAGATTTATTGTTAGCCGTGCTGATGGTTGCCATCGTGATGCTGCTGTTCCTGCACAGTATTCGAAATTCGCTCATTGTTTTGGTAGCGATCCCAGCATCGCTGATTACAACCTTTGGGTTAATGTATGCGATGGATTTTTCTATGAATATGATGACGCTGCTCGGTATGTCGTTGGTGATCGGTATATTGGTCGATGACTCTATCGTGGTGCTGGAAAATATTTACCATCACCTTGAAAAAGGAGAAGAGCCGCGAACAGCCGCGTTGCGCGGAAGAAATGAGATCGGATTTGCGGCACTATCAATCACCATGGTGGACGTCGTCGTTTTCTTGCCGTTGTCGTTAGTGAGCGGTATTGTAGGACAAATTATACGGCAATATGCATTGGTTGTTGTCGGTTCAACGCTCACGAGCTTGTTCGTGTCATTCACGATTACGCCGACCTTGGCGTCGCGATTTGCGAAATTAGAACGTTTAACAGATCGTACCTTGCTCGGAAAATTTGCATTAGCGTTCGAACAATTGTACCATCGATCGACGGAATTTTATCAGCGGTTGTTAAGATGGGCATTGGTCAATAAAGCCAAAGTTGCTTTGGCAACAACAGGCCTCTTTCTTCTTGCGCTGTTGTTTCCCGCATTGGGCTTGATTGGAAATGAATTCATGCCGCAGTCAGATCGTGGAGAATTTAGCGTATCTATCGAAATGGAGCCCGGTGCTTCTATCGAGCAGAATAATAGTGCAACGCTTAAAATCGAACGTACGTTGGCACAAATACCTGAAATCGAAAAAATATTTACCGGTGTTGGGGCTCAAGAAAGTGGTTCGCTGTCGTTATCGAGCGCTAACCTCACTCAATTGAATGTGATGCTAACACCGAAAGAACATCGGAAAAAAACAACGACGCAAGTCGGTGAAGAAATTAAAGCGAAGTTGAAAACGATCCCGGGTGTGAAAGTGTATGTGAACCCGATTGGTTTGTTTGGTACTGCCAACAGCGCTGCGATCCAGATTGCGGTCAACGGTACCAATTTTGAAGATATTACGAAAGCGGCGAATCAGATTGACGATGTGTTGAAGCATGTTCCCGGAACGACAGACGTTCGCCTTTCTTCGGAAACAGGCAAGCCGGAAATGCACATTGAAATCGACAGAGCAAAGATGGCGCAACTCGGATTGTCCGTTGCCGATGTCGGCTCGACACTTCGAATTGCGTTAACGGGCGATGATGAATCGAAGTATCGCGATGGGAATACGGAATACGACATCCGCATTCAGTTCGATCAATTTAACAGAACCCGGACAGATGATATTGGCGGTATTACCTTTATGAATAACCGTGGCCAGCTGGTAGAGTTAAAGCAGTTTGCCACAATTACGCAATCCTCCGGTCCGACAAAATTGGAACGGCGAGACCGTATCGGTATTATTTATGTCAATGGTGAAACACTTGGCCGACCGACAGGCACGATCATGGAAGACTTCAAGAAGAATATTTCCGGTGTACAGTTGCCGAACGGCATAACGCTTTCATATCTCGGTATGGAAAAAATGCGCGGTGAAGGTTTTACCGATCTGTTCTGGGCTATGGGCGTCGGCATTTTGTTCATCTATTTGATTATGGTCGCCTTATATGATTCCTATGTCTATCCGTTCGTAGTCTTGTTCTCGTTGCCGTTAGCGATGGTTGGTGCCTTGGTTGCATTGGCTGCGGCAGGGAAATCGCTTAGCATTTTTACGATGCTCGGCATTATTATGTTAATGGGACTTGTCGCCAAGAACGCAATCTTGCTTGTCGATCGCACCAATCAAACACGGCTTGAACAAGGATTATCTGTGTATGATGCTCTGCTCGAAGCCGGCAAATCTCGAATGCGTCCTATTCTAATGACAACACTCACAATGATCTTTGGTATGCTGCCGATTGCCCTGTCAACAGCAACGGGTGCCGAATGGAAATCCGGTTTAGCATGGGTGCTTATTGGTGGATTGACAAGTTCGTTATTCTTAACGTTGCTTGTTGTACCGGTGGTGTACATGAAAGTAGATGAATGGAAGGAAAAAATTCCGGCTTTCTTCAAAAAGCCATCGTCTATATTCAAGCATTCGCAACAAGGAGTAAGAATCGAACCACCAGTAAAGATTGATTCCATCAGCACAAACTAAAAAGAATAGTGACCGCACAGCAAGCCCAAAAAAATTGTGCTGTGTTATAAAATGCAAAGGGCTTCACTCGAAACCGAGGAAGCCCTTTGTTCATTTAGTGCATGCAGAAAAAATTTTATTTCAAGTTAAAAATATACGGTATGGAAATTTTTTCGGATACTGGCCCTGTGGACATCATAGCCGGTTTAAAAACCGATTTCATGGCTGCTTCGACAGCTGCATCGTTAAAAGCTTCATTTGAACTATATATAACCTTTGCCTGTACTGCTTTTCCCTGGGCATCGACCAATATTTCTACCACAACTTTTCCTTGTAAACGCATCCGGTATGCGATTTCTGGATAAATAGCGGGCGCGCGCTTTATGACTTCGGCAGGTGTTTCGATAGAAACAAAAGGTTTGGGTGCAGCTTCTGCCGGTTTTTGTTGTTGGGGTTGAGCAGTTTGTTGTACAACGGGAGGAGGTGCCGCCTGTGGTTGCGGAACAGCCTGTTTATTATTAGGGGTTTCCAATTTTGGTGTTGCCACTGGATTGGCGACAGGTTGCTGTTTAACGACAGGTTTTTCTTTTGCGGCGGCTTGTTGTTTGGCAAGCGCTTGTTGTTTTTCGGCGGCGGCCTTGGCATCTGCTGCTTTCGCATCAGCCGTCATTTTTTCCAAAGTTTGTAGCGCAGCTTTATCATCGGGTGCAACAGCTTTTTGCTCTGCAAGAGGTTCTTTACGTTCTTCCACAGGAGCGGTCCATTCTGTGACTGCGGGTTTTTCCGCTGCTTGTTGTTCCGGTTCGTTATTGTTAGATCCCGGTTTAAAAATAAACCATGCAATAACGCCGAGAACAACTACTGCAGCAATACCGATGATAACGGGGGTTTTCGATGTTTGTTCCGGTTCCCATGTCGTTGTCGGTTGTTGTTCTTCTTTTTGTTGAGAGACTTCTGTTTTCTCTTCGTCAGGTTTCTGTTCTTTTTTTGCTTGAACATCGATCAACTGTTCAATCTTTTGTTCATATTCTTTTGCAACGACGCTGCCTGGTTCAACAATATAAATACGACGAATTTCTTCCAAGGCACGTTGATATTCGCCTTTTTCCACATAATCATCTGCCCGCTGAAAATATTGGCTTTTCAATTTTTCCAGTGCAGCTTCTTTTTCCTTTTTCTCTGGAGGATTTTCAGCCGGTTTTGCTGCTGCTTGCCGCCGTTGTGTATCGGCAATAGCGCGTTCGATCATTGCCGGAAAAGATTTGACGATCTCATCTCGGCTTTCAACCACAAGAGCCGGATCCATCATTTTCACGATTTGCTTTTCAATCGCGATGAGGTAAATATTTTTTGCGTCGGCTGCTTTTGCTTGTCTTACAAGCGATACTGCATCCTCAAATCGATTGGCATCAATGTGAGGTTGAAGGTCTCGCAGTCTCGTGATTAAAAATTCTGGAGTCGTTAATTTTTCTTGAGGTTCCATAGAGTATTTATCCAATTACGGTTACGAATTATCCCCTACGGCTTTGTCGTGCGGATAAACAAGTTTTAAAGTTTGTCCCGTTTGTTGTGCATGTCGAATTTCGTTTTGCCGAATCCGTACTTCTGCTTTTTTAATTTCTTTGTTTAACGGATCAAGAACAAATGCCTTTGCTACTTCATCCAGTGCCTTTGCAAATTCATGCTGCTTTTGGTATTCTTCTGCTGTACGCAAGTGAATATGCACAAGCTGGTCTTGCTCTTCCGGCGATGAGGTGGATTTCGCTGTTTCTTTTTCCTGAGATGGGATATTTTTTTCAGGTTCCGTTTGTGCAAGTAGAATCTGTTCTTCTAATGCTTTAAGATTTTCGTTTTCAGGATCTATTGTGTATCCCAATGCGATTTCTACCATTGCATCATCATAAACTTTGTTTGCAATATACTCGCGTGCCTGGCGGAGATGCTCTTTAAGCGTGTTATGTTTTGCTTGATCTTGCTTTTGCTGATTGCGTTCTTCAATATCGTGTGTAAGTTGTTCTTTTAATTTTACACAGTCTTGGCGTGTAGCATTAAGGACCAATGCTTTTTCAAGCTCTATCAGCGCATCTTCATATTTTCGCAATGCCCGCAATTCTTTGGCTGAGAAAAGATGCTTTTGGATGGCTTTCTCGTTTTCCCCGGCATGTTTATGGTCGTCAAATGCTTTCTGCGCTGTTTCAATTTCCACTTCAAGCTCTTTGATGTCTTGGCGTTCCGGGTCGAGAACAATAGCTTGCGTAACGATTGTTAAGGCATCGTCGAATCGATCTTTGACAAGAAGCTGTTTGGCTTTAAGAAGAAGCTCTTGAATTTGGATATTCTTTTCTTTTTCTCCTTGTTGCTCTTGCCATTGTTGGTATGCCGCTTGAGTTTTTTCTTCAAGATTTTTTAATTCGCTATTATCGGGATCGTACGCATATCCACTTGCCACCTCGGCAAGTGCTTCATCAAATGCGCCGTGTTCCAGATAATCTTGCGCGCGCTGTATATGATTGGCAAGCGCTTTAAGCTGAGTTTCTTCTTCAGTCTTTTTGCGTTCTTTTTCTTGATCTTCGTGCCATTCACGTTGAAGCTGGGTTTCATATTCTTGAATACTAGTATTCAGCGGATCAAGAATAAATGCTTTTGCTAATTCATCCAAGGCCTGACTGTATTCATGGTCCTCAGCAAATTTTTCTGCATTGGCTAAACAAGCAACAATACGTTCAGCGCTGTCATCGTGGACATTTTCCGGCTCTACAGGAACACTCTGGGCTTCTGCCTCTTCAGCTTTTTTCTTATCCTGTGCAGTGAGAATTTCTTGTTCCGTATGTTTGATGTCTTCATCAAACGGATTAATAATAAAAGCTAAAGCAATTTCACCGAGCGCGTCTTCAAAACGTTCTTGGGTAAGGTATGTGCGTGCTTTGGTGATATACGCGATTATTTTTTCTTTGTCTGTGCGTCGTTTTGCATCTGATTCAGCGTTTTCTCCCAGCGTGGCGCGATCGCGCTCTGTTTGTTCCAGAAGCCGCAATTCCTCTTCTTGTCTTCGCCGGACAGCTTCTTCTTCAACATGGCGTTTCACTTGTGCACGAGCCAAAGCATCTTCTTGTGCTGCGGCGATTCTTTTTTCGCATGCTCGAAGGGCGTCATTTACCGGGTCTAAAACGTAGGCACGCGTAATGACACGGAGCGCTTCTGAAAATCGTTGTTGTTCAGTAAGTTTTTCTGCGTTCTCGATGTGCTTTTGAATGGCTGTAACGATCGCCTCACGTTTTTTACGCTGTTCATCGTCGCGTCGGCGAAGAATTTCTAATTGTTCTTGTTGTTCGTGATCCTGTGCCTCACGGATCTGGTGTTCGAGATTCAAGACATCTTCGTTCAGCGGGTCCACCACCACAACAAATGCTAACTCACTGAGTGCTTCATCTAATCTTCCATTGTTGAAGAATTCGCGCGCTCGGTCAAGGTATTGTGTAATTTTTTGTTGCTGCGCATGTTTGCGTGCTTCTTCTTCTTTCCGTCGTTTTTCTTCTTTTTCCTGCTGAAACTTTGTAATCTGCGCTTTCAGCATTTCCTGCCGCTTTTGTTCTTCTTCTTGTTGTTTGCGCAGGCGGTCTTGTTCGTCACGAAGCCGCGCCTCTTCTTGAGCTTTCCGAATATGATCTTCTAATTCATGAATATGCTCGTTCGCGGGATCAAGAAGGTATGCACGAGCAACTTCATCTAATGCACGGTTAAAATCTTCTTTGGCAACATAATCATGGGCACGTGCGAGGAAAGTAGAAATTTTTGATTCGATGGCGTGCCGACGAAGCTCTTCGTTCTTTTTTCGTTCGGTTTCTTCTTTTTTCCGCAGATCGATTTCTTGTTCCTGTTTTGCAGCCGCAGCGGCAGACCGTTGTGCTTCAACAATAGCAAGATTTGAGATGTGCTCAAGCGCTGTTGGCATCGGCTGCGCCGAGGGCTCTGGTTGGGAAACGCTTTCGGCCTCGGCCTTTTTCTCTTTTTGTGCCGTTAAAAGAGAACGTACCCGTTCTTCGTATGCTAACGCATATAAATTACGCGGATCGCGTCCCCGCGCTCTTGCAATTTCTTCCAAAGCGGACGCATAGTTGCCCTCCCGAACAAGTTTATCTGCTTGTTTGAGAAATATTGCAACTTCTTTTAATTGTTCCGCGCTTCTTTGTGTATCTATACCTTTTGCCATAATTCTCTCCACTCATGGAGCGGTTAGAGATAGTAATACTACGAAGCCCACCTATTTTCAAAAACCAAGGTAGGTATTTTCTTTTGTATTGTCAACAAATCAAAGAAAAAATTTACCGATGCGAAATTAACCAGTAGTTTCAATTTATCTGCAAAAATCCGGCTGAATACTCGAAAAAACGGGAAGATCAGCGTGGCAGATATTACAAATTCATTTGACAAAAGGACATTTTGCAACAATGTGATATATATCACAATCATTACCAATGATTCCTTTACATATAATATAATCAATCCGGTATTGATTATATCTTCAACGAGTCGGGATGAGAGGATTCGAACCTCCGGCCCCCTGCGCCCAAGGCAGGTGCTCTAGCCGGGCTGAGCTACATCCCGTTGATTCAAAATATATTACTTAAGGTAAGGAAAAAAATGAGATGAAGCAATGCACTCGATGTTATTATAACGGGAGAGATTTATTCTTTACTTGTAAGCCATCGTTCTGGATTTTGCTTTTCACGCTCTTTCCATATTTCAAAATGCAAAATGGAACCTGCAACTGTATCGCCGCTTTTTGCAATGACGGTACCTTCTGTAACTTTTTGTGATTCTTCCACTGTTACTTCGGATAAATGTGCATACACGGTTCTATAGCCGTTATAATGATTTACGATAAGGACATTGCCGAAACCGGGAATAAAAGAAAGCAGCGCTACTTCACCATCGGCAACAGCATACACGTTGGAACCAACCGGCGTTGCGATATTGATGCCGGTATTTTGCGTTACTGTTTTGAGCACCGGATGCACCTGATTGCCGAAATGCGTTTGCACCGAACCGTTGGAAACCGGCCAGCGCATTTTCCCGCGATGTTGTTCGAAGGTCGATGAGATTTTTTCTTCCGGCGGCTTCGGTAGCACCGGCGTCGAAATATTTTTTGAACGCTCTCGTTCTCGTGCTTCAGCAAGTTCTCGCTCACGCTTTACAGCAGCTTCATGGTCTTTGCGAATACGTTCTTTTTCAATTAAATCTGCAATCAAATCTTCAATTTGATGAAACGCATTTTGCTTGCGCGTCAATTCGGCTTGATATGTTTTTTTATTCTTCCGGATTTTTTTCAATACGGTTTGACGAACCGAATAAGTAGATTTGAGATTTTTTTCTTCCCGTGTCTTTTCTTGAAGAAGCTGTCGTTTGTTTTGCAGGTTGTCTTCCAATTGCCGACTTTGTTCTTCAACGGTGGTTTTGTTTTCGATAATTTCCTGCAAATCTTTTGCGCGTTGTTCTGAAAACCGTTTCATGTATTGAATGCGAATGTACATCTGGTTGATGGATTTAGAAGAGAAGAGCAATTCCAGATCGTACACGCGCCCATTTTTATAGACCGACCGAACATAGTTGGCATAATGCGACTTGAGAAATTGAAGCTTGGCTTCGAGTTCTGCAATTGTCATTTTGGCCGTATCGATATCCGACGAGACATCTTGCTCTTCTTCCTGCAAATTTTTTACAAGTCGGCGAAGTAAATTGGATTGGCGTTCGAGATCATCCAACCGATCGAGTGTAACTTTCTCTTTGGTTTCACTTTCCTGCAATCGCTTTTCGTACGCTTGAATATCTGCACGAAGCTTTTGCAATTCTCGCTCCTTCTGCTTCAACTCCCGGTCTGCACGTTGTGCGGGTAAGAATGAAACAATGCAACAGCAGAGAAAGAGAAGGATAAGAGATCGTGCCCGCATTACCAGCGTATCTGTTCTGCAGAAGAAGGGATGGAAAAATTGAATTGACAATCGATCGCGTTTAACGAAACATCGGAATAGACAACCGACAGCATTTGTTGTTCGCGCGGCTGCGTGATGCGAATGTTGAACGGAATATCTGTTCCATCGACGGATTGGAAATTAGAAAATCGTTGTTCAAAGATCAGTTTTCCGTTTGTATCGCACTGTTGTATTTTTCCGATCAAGCTAGTTGTCGGATCAATCCAGTACGTTCGTTGTACATCATGATGTTTGTAAATAAACGTCCACTGTTCTTCTACAATTCGCGCTTCATCCGGTGTACGGCGATCATCTCCAAAAAATGTTCCGCCGCCGAGCAGATTGAGCATATCATCAAATCTCAAACGAATATGCAAAATGCGTTCGATATTCTCTTCGCTTGCTGCACCGCGAATGAGTTTGTTTTCGAAGCTGTTGTAAAAAACAAATTCGTCGCGCGTAATCAAGGCGAATCCAACTTTGATGCCGAATGGCCCTTGAAGTTTGACCAAAACCGAATCCGGTTTGCGCAAGAATAACGTAAAGGAACCTGTTTGTGCGATGGTAGGTGTTTCGACGGAAATTTTTCCTTCGCCATACAACGAATGAATATATTGTTGTTGATGCTGAACTGCTTCCTGCACTTCTTTGTACGAAAGATGACGATTGGCAACTACCGCAACATGCGAAGATGTGCAACCCGCAAAGACAAGAAGAACCAGAAGAGAAAAACTCAAACAAATTTTCACAGAGTTCCTCGTGCAATCTTATCGCGAAGCGAAGTATTTTTTTCATCCAACCCTAATGCTTTTTTCCACATCTCGACAGCTTGTTCTTGTTTTCCCAATTTCAAATAGATGTCGCCCAAATGCTCTACAACAGCAGCGCTGGCATTGCCGACGGAAATCGCTTTCTCAATGTATGTTGCCGCTTCGTCGTAGCGTGCAAGTTTGAACAGCACCCATCCGTACGTATCGAGATAGGCAGCATTGTTCGGCTCAGCAGTGATGGCTTGCTGCGCCATTTGCAACGCGCGTTCCAATTGCAATCCGCGTTCAGATAAACTGTAACCGTAATTATTCAACAGCAATGCAGATTTCGGATCAACAAGCAGCGCTTCTTCATACAACTTGTCGCTTTCACTATAGCGGTGCAATTCATCTAACGTCATCGCCAGCGTGCTTAACGTGTTGATATCTTTCGGATTCAACGAGTACGCTTGCTGAAGTTTTTGAACGGCAAGCTCTCGCTTTTCCATACGCGAATATGCCAAGCCCTGGAGTAAGTACACGCGAAAATCTTTTGGGACAGATTTTTCAGCTTGTGCCATGACTGTCAACAGTGCATCATATTTTCCTTGATCGAATAACGATGTTCCCAGAAACGACCATGCGTCGCCATTCCAAGCGGCAAGTTTTGTTACACGGTCAAAATACGAAGCCGCAAGAGAATCGTTGTGCTGATTGGTGGCGATTGCACCCAGATACCACAACGGCCGCCAATCGTTCGGCGATGCTTGTTCCACTTCTTTGAATAATGCCTGCGCACGCGGTGCGAATGTGGAATCGCGTTCCGTTTGTCCGAAGAATCCGATGCCGATACGCAATTTAATTTCGGGGTTGACGATGCCTTGATTGAGAAGCCGCTCGTACAATTTTGTTGCTTGTTGAAATTCTTTTTGACTTAGATACACATCGGCAAGCGATGCAGCAATTTCCGGATCGGATGGATCATAAATCATCATCGTCTCTAACATCGCTTTTGCATCTTCCAAATGTCCCGCTTTGATTTCTGTTTCAGCAAGTTGTTTTTGCAATGCACGGTTATTCGGATCGAGTTCCAGCATCCGTTTGTATTTAGCGATTGCTTTGTCATATTCACCAAGCGATACATAAATATTCGCGCACTGGAATAAATTATCTAAATTGCTGTTGTCTTCGTTGAGCAGACGTTCATAAATTTCAACGGATTTTCGCGGAGATGTTGTTTGATATAAATGAGCGAGCGCAAGCCAGCTGTTGGTTTGCGTGGAATCGATTTTTAGAATTGTTTCGTATTCATGAATCGCTTGATCCGTTTGCATTGCGTTCACATAAATTGCCGCAAGACTTTCGTGGAATGAAATATTCTTCGGTTCTAATCGTACCGCTTCACGGGCGGTTTCAATAGCGCGCGCATGTTTTTGCAATAAAGCATAATCACGCGAGATGGCATAAAAGAGCGCGCCGTTGGGTTCCGCTTGGATGGCATCTTGATATTGCAGAATAGCATCGGCATAAACGCCTTTTGCGTCTAATGCCGCGCCATCGATAAAATTTTGCACAGCAAAATCGTGCCGTAGCTCTCGCTCATGTTTCGGACATGACCACTGCGCCGGAGTCGGTCGCCAGAACCGGTTTGCTGCTGCTGCAGCCGACAAAAACAAGAAGCCCCGTTACGAAAACAGGAAAGAGAACAAAATACTTACGTTGTTGTTTCATACTATAAATATATCGAAAGGTGCGTGCACATACAAGCGGCGCACTTGTTTTCCAACCTTTCGTCCAGTATCATACCGCTATGGAAAATGGGAAAATATACGATCTTGCTGTTGCATGGACGTGGGAATATGATCTCGATTTTGTTGCGCTGATTGAAGAAGAGACGCAACGTGCCGATAAAACCGTCCTGCAAATTCGGGAGGAAAATGTCGAAGAGATTTTTGACGCATTAAAGAAAGAACGTATTCAGATTCGCTACTTGTTAGATCGCGCCTCTGATGAAAGCGAATTATTCCAGCCGCTTGCGCGTTGGGTATTGAAACGATTTCGCAGCGGAGAATCTCCAACAATATATTCCATTAATCCTATCGATGAACAGCAGCGAGCTGCCGACAAAGCCACGATGCATCTTGAATTTCTTTCTCACGGCATCAATGTTCCTTACTCTATTATAGTATCGCCGTATGAGCACCGACGAGAAGTAGAACTGTCATTGACCGAGTTGGCAAAGTTAGGGCGTCCGTTTATCATTAAACCGGCAAATACCACTGGTGGTGGCTTGGGTGTTGTGATGGGAGCGGAATCTCTCAAAGAAATTATCGATGCACGGCAGTCGCACAAAAAAGATAAATATTTGCTGCAAGAGACCGTGTATCCGGCAATGCTGTACGACAAGCGGGCATGGTTCCGTGTGTTCTACGCATTTGGAGCAATTATTCCGTGCTGGTGGGACGACCAAACACATATTTATACATTAATGACTGCCGAAGAACGGGCAGATAACCGGCTTGCAAGTTTAAGCGCTATTACCTCAAGCATTCAAAACATCTGTAAATTGGACTTTTTTTCGACCGAATTGGTGCTAACGCCGGACGAAAAAATCGTTGCGGTAGATTATGTGAATGAAATGTGCGATATGCGATTTCAGTCGCGACATGAAGATGGTGTTCCGGATTCTTTGGTGAAGACGATTGTTCAACGACTCTTCACTTTTATAGAAAACTCTGCCTTCAAACTGTTATGAGGCCTAAAAGAAATAAATTAAAACTTTTCGTTTTGGCACTTGACTTTCAGGTAGTGTATCAATAATTTACCATAAGCTATTAAAAAACAACTTATCTATGTGCCACTGGTTGGAGGCGATATGGGTCTCGTGAATTTTTACAAAGCATTATCCGGTTTAACAGTCTCTTTGATAATCGTTTTTCTTTTTACAGCATTTGTGTTAGTTGGTTGTGGAGGAAGCGAACAAGCAACATCAGATCAACAGGTTCAACAGGAACCGGCAGCAGTTCAGCCGACTCCAGCGGTTGAGCCGGCGCAACCCAAAGAACAAGTAAAAGAAAAGCCAAAAGAAGAAGTTCCGATGGATAAAGCGCTCACGAATTTTTTAGGTAATGATGAGCAGAAAGCCGATTCAGTGTCGGCAAAGCAACCGGTGGCAGCCGTGCAACCCGAACCATCACAGCTTGCACAATATGAAAAACAAATCAGCGATTTGCGTACAGAAAACACAAGTGTAAAACAGCGCAATGTTAAACTTGAAGAAGACAACCGATTATTAACAGCACGGTTGAATGATACCGAAACAAAATTAGCAGCTGAAAAAGATCGCGCAGATAAAGCAGAAAGCAATGCAAAAACTATCGCTGTCGCAACACCCAAGCCCGAAGAAACATCTGCTGCAACAGTTACACCAAGCAGTTATGATGATGCACTGAAAGCGTTTCAAGTGCGGAAGTACGATGCAGCATTAAAAGGATTTCAAGCGGTTGCAAGCAGCGGCGCCAGCGAGGATATTGTTGGCAACGCAAAATATTGGATCGGCGAAACGCACTATGCAAAGAAAGACTATAAAACCGCATTAGAAGATTTTCAAGGCGTGCTGAAAATGAAGAACTCGTTGAAAAAGGGCGATGCACAATTTATGATCGGGCAAGCGTATGAAAAACTCGGACAAAAAAGCAAAGCAAAAGCAGCATACGAAAAAGTCGTGAAAGAATATCCGTTGAATAAAAATGTAAAACGTGCAAAACAACGCTGGGCAAAATTGTAATTTCCCCATAATGTTCAATCTGCAAAGCCCCGTCGGAAATCTGATGGGGCTTTTTCGTTTTTATGCAGGGAATTGAATTCTGTTCTTTGCATTGCTATATTGAATCCAATGTCGAAAGCCCTTACCAAATATGTGTGTCAATCATGCGGATATGTTTCGCCGCGATGGATTGGCAAATGCCCGAACTGTTCGGAATGGAATACGTTTGTGGAAGAAATTTCTGCGCCGCTAAAAATTTCCCGCAAAGCTGGTACAGCATCGAAGCTCGCGCCGATAACAATGGATCAAGTGGAGACGGAAGAGGTTCCACGCATCAAAACAGCGCTTAACGAATTTGACCGTGTGCTCGGCGGCGGGCTTGTGCCCGGTTCGCTTATTCTACTCGGCGGTGATCCCGGTATCGGTAAATCCACGTTGATGATGCAGATAGCAGTGAACTTAAAAGAGCAAGCCGTTCTCTATATCACGGGTGAAGAATCTGTGCGGCAAATTAAATTGCGTGCAGAACGGCTTGGTGCATCGGCTGCAAAAAATATTTTACTGCTTGCTGAAACCAATCTCGATCTTATTCTCGATGTGATCGAACAAGGCGAACCGGATTTAATCATCGTCGATTCGATTCAAACTATGTACCGTCCGGGATTGGAAAGTGCACCGGGAAGCGTCAGTCAGGTGAGAGAATCAACGGCGTTGCTGTTACGATTGGCGAAGACGAGGAACATTCCGGTTTTTGTTGTCGGGCATGTAACGAAGGATGGCGTCATTGCCGGACCGCGTGTCATCGAACACATGGTCGATACGGTGTTGCAGTTTGAAGGCGAAGCGCATTATTCGTATCGCATTTTACGTGCGTTGAAAAATCGATTCGGTTCGACGAATGAGATCGGCATCTTCGAAATGCATGATACCGGGTTGCGCGAAGTATTAAATCCATCTGAAATATTTTTATCCGAGCGGCAATACGGAATGTCCGGCACAACGGTTGTTGCGAGCATCGAAGGTTCGCGCCCGATTTTAGTGGAAGTGCAAGCGTTAGTTACCTCGACGAGTTACGGCATGCCGCAGCGCAATAGTACAGGATTTGATTTTCGGCGCCTTGCGTTATTACTTGCCGTACTGGAAAAACGCGTTGGGCTCAATCTGGGACAGTACGATGTGTTTGTGAATGTTGCCGGCGGTATTCGTATCGATGAGCCGGCGGTCGATCTGGGAATTGCTGCATCGATCACGTCCAGCTTGCGGGATGTTCCTGTCGATTCGTCTTCGGTTGCCGTTGGTGAAATCGGATTGGGGGGAGAAATTCGTACCATCGGACAAATTGAAAAGCGTGTGCAAGAAGCCGCAAAGCTTGGCTTTAAGCGCATCATCATTCCAAAAAATAATTTGAAGGGTGTCAAACAAAACGCCGAAATCGAAGTTGTCGGTGTGGATCGCATCGAGCAAGCGATCAAAGAACTACTGGGCTAAATTCCAAAATATAAATCACAAGTAAATCTCAAATACAATTTTCAAACAAAAATCAATTTCCCAATCTCAAACATACCGAAGACCTAAATCCTAAAATCTAATTTTTCAAATCGAACATCAAAATATTTCATGACAAAACTAATTCTTGCCACGCACAACAAACACAAAGCTGTTGAACTCCAAACATTCTTGCGTGAACTTCCCATTGAAGTGCTGACGTTGAACGATCTTCCCGAAAACCTTGAGTTGCGCGAAGACGGCTTCACATTTCAAGACAACGCGCTGCAAAAAGCGCAAACAGTGTACGAACATACAAAACTGCTTTCCCTTGCCGACGATTCAGGTCTCGAAGTGTTTTATTTGAATGGGCGTCCCGGGGTAGTTTCGGCGCGGTATTCGGGTGAAGGCGCAACCGATGAATTGAATAATGAAAAACTGTTGCGCGAGATGCGCGGTGTGGCACCGCGGCGGCGGCATGCGCAGTTCCGTTCCGTGCTCGCATTAGTTGGGAAAGAAATTCAAGAATTGACGGAAGGCATTTGTCCGGGCGTGCTTGCAGAAACGCCGCGTGGCACCAACGGGTTCGGCTACGACCCGATTTTTATTCCCGATGAATTTTCCTGCACGTATGCAGAATTAACGGCGGAAGAGAAAAATAAAATCAGCCACCGTTCGCGATCCTTTGCGAAGATGAAAGAAGTGCTCAAAATAAAGATTGATCCCGTCTTTTAAACTTCACACAATCATATCTTGATTACTGTTGTGAATCTTAGTATTATTTCTTTTGGAACAAGAGCATAAAGGATCCCTATGTCGATAGAAGAACGGTTACGCAACCTGCAAGCGACTATTCTGTTTCATGATTTAACACAAGAGCAGCTTGTCGATGTCATAGAAAAGATGCGGGAAGAAACATTTGCGGCAGGGGCTGTGGTATTTGATGCAAATACGGCGGGCGATTATGTTTATATTATTGAGCGCGGAACGATCCGTGTTTCGCGTGTGACGACCTTCGGCGAAGAAACGACATTAGATATTTTGAAACAAGGCGAAGTTGTCGGCGAACTTGCATCGCTCGATGGGCAAACGCGTTCAGCGCGCGCAACCTGTATAGAAGACGCTGTTCTCCTTTCGTTAGATAAAAAATCATTCGAAGAAATTCTCGAGGACAATCACAACGTTGCCTTCAATCTTTTGCGGGAATTGAGCGGGCGTATTCGCAAAGCGGATGACAATATCGTGCAGCGGTTGGAAGAACAGCGCATTGCTATTGAAAGCCGGTTCCTTAAACTGCAAAAGCTCATCGAAGCCAGCAAGATCATCAATTCCACACTCAATCTCGATAAACTGCTCGGATTGATTCTCGATGCTGCCGCACAAAGTATCGGTGCGGATCGCGGCACGTTGTATTTGGTCGATGATGTCAAGAAAGAATTGTGGTCGAAGCTTTCGCAGGGCAAGGATATGGTGGAAATCCGATTGCCGATTGGAAAAGGATTATCGGGATTTGTGGCACAGACCGGCGAAAATATTTTAATTCCCGACGTGTACGCCGATCCGCGATTCAATCAAGAAATCGACAAGCGAACCGGTTATCGCACACGGAATATGATGTGCACGCCGTTGAAAAATAAAGACGGAAAAATCATCGGCGTGTTTCAACTGCTGAACAAACGCGACGGCGCTTTCGATAACGATGATATTCAACTTCATCGATGCGCTTTCTGCCCACGCTGCCGTGGCAATTGAGAATGCACGCATTGCACAGGAGATGGTGCAAAACGAACGGCTTTCTGCCGTTGGTCGAATGGCGAGCGTCATCATTCACGATATTAAAAATCCGATGGGTACCTTACGCGTCTATGCGCAGGTGATGAAGAAAAAATCCGGCAACGAAGAAGCGAACAAACTTGCAGATGAAATGATTCATCAGGTTGATCGTTTTGTGAATATGACGCAGGAAATTTTAGACTTCACGCGCGGCGTCAGCGCGTCGAATTTTGAAGATGTGGAATTTGGCAGCGTGATGGAAGGCGTGATGAGTTTCATCGAAAAAGATTTGGAGAAGAACAACGTCAAGCTGATTCGCGATGCGCAATTTAAAGGCGTGATCAACTTGGATCAAGATAAAATGATCCGCGTATTTTATAATATTGCCGGCAACGCGCGCGATGCCATGCCGCAAGGCGGCACGCTGAAGGTTACAACCAAAGCGGAAGGCGATTTTGTGCGCATCGATTTTACCGATTCCGGTACCGGCATGCCGGAAGAAGTAAAGAACCGCATCTTCGAGCCGTTTATGACGTACGGAAAAAACACGGCACGGGGCTTGGCATGTCAATCGTAAAAAAAGTGGTCGATGATCATAACGGAAAAATAGAGATCGAAAGCGAGATGGGCAAAGGCACGACCATTACCATCAAACTGCCGGTGAAAAAATAGTTTTCTCTCGTCGGACTCATTTCTTGCTTTTTTGTCAGCGCTTTTTTTATCGTTGGTAAGAACAACGTCCTCAATCAAGAGAAAAAGAATTATTGTACAACATCCCACGTATACGTCGGCTTTGTTTTATCTTCCCGGTACCATGTCATTTCTTTGGATGTGGCATCGCCAATGACTTCCCAGACTCGTGAACTTGTGTCTGACGATAATTCGATCGTATTACTGTTCGGAAACTCTGACAACCAATTAAATAGTGGAGGGACGCCCGTTTGCCATGTTCCCACCATCGTCTGCGAATGCGTCGAATCATCTTTCAAGAAAAAGGAAGCAGTAACAAAAACTGGTACTGTCCTTTTTTAAAACGAGAATTACTTTATGGATATACACACTATCGGTTGCATTGGAGGATAATGCAAGTTCCCACGTTCCGGCAATCTGCTGCTCCAGCTGTTCGGACGTCACAGGATTTTTGCATCCGTCTCCCATCAAGAATACACCAGTCATAACAACGATCATTCTTGAAACCCAGAGAAGGACGGTACTGTTGATCGATAAAGTTTTCCTATTCATTGAAGGATTCTCCTAACTTATTGATATCTTCTACAATACAATATTCAATGATCCGTTGGCAGTTCTATGAACCACATTTCTGGTACTGGCAATACATCATGATAATCAACGTTTTTGATATACTCAAATTCATTTGTTACTGAACCTATAGCTATAAAATGCGCTCAAATTGTGCCATCCCGTTGCTTCACGCAAAAGGATTTGCTACATTTTGAACAGGCAGTTCCAACAGGAAGTGGGTAGAACAGAAAAAGAATTTGGAGGATTGCTAATGACATTAGATTGGGCTGTAATAATTATCCTTGTGGGTCTTGGAGCCTTTGGAGTTTACATTCGTACATTTATCAAAGCGACTGTTTCTGAATCGATAAAACACCAGTTTGAAACAGAACGCCAAAAAATGCGTGAAGAGTTTGAGCGTGAAATTCATGGCATAGATAGGAAAGATAAATTCAAACTTGCTGCGCTCGATAAAAGATTAGAAGCACATCAAAAAGCATATACACTTGCCATTAAGATGAACCAGACATTAGGACAGTCAAACGTAGAAAATGAAATAACAAAAGAATGCAATAAGTTTTTGGAAGAACAAAATCTTTTTTTAAACAATGATATACGAAAAATGTTTCAAGAATCTTTTTTATTCTATCAACAATATCAGTATAGATTAAAGAATGCGGAAGAACATGAGAGAAAAGCTTCAGATGTAACTGATAGAGTATATCGCAGCATAGAAATTCGAGAAGAAAAATTGAATAATCTTCCTTTCCTCATTGAACAAGCAGTAAATCTTGAACCAATTGAAATAAAAGAACTTCCGAAAGATGATCAACATTCATAACGGAATTGATTTGAGATGGAAAGCCGACAAAAAAGTTTCAGCATAAACATTACTGCACTGAAGATAGTAAAGGTAACAGAAAAAGAAAAATGGTGTAGGGGAAATAAAATTTCCCTCTCCTTTTAGGAGAGGGTCTGGGTGAGGTCTCATGATGCGCAAACATTTATCCGAATATAATAAATCAAATCTTCCCTTTGCCCGGATATTGCGCAAAACAATGACCGAGACCGAAAGAAAATTATGGTCGCTGGTTCGAGGCAATCAATTTTAATATAAATTTAGAAGACATGTCCCTCTTGGAAAATATGTTTTAGATTTTTATTGTCCCAAAGCAAAGCTGGACATCGAGCTTGGTGGTGGACAACATTATACCGAAGAAGGAAGAAAACGCGATCAAGAACGAAATCAATATTTGAAGAAACAGGACATTGAAGTTTTACATTTTTCAGACAATGGAATATTCCGGAATAAAGATGGCGTACTATTAAAGATTTATGAGACGATTGAAACCCGAACAAAACATCAGACCCCATCCCAACCTTCCCCTAAGAGGGGAAGGGGTTTTTATGTTGCAAAATCGATGAAGCGGTGTATGAGTTGTACGGGTTGACGGAAGAGGAAATTAAAATCGTTGAAAACAAGGAATAGAAGAACTGTTGACGCCCGCCCGCACTTCCGCCAACAATTACATTTCGGCGGGTAAAGAAGAAGAGATAAACGTGGTGGAGGGGAAATAATGGTTAAAAATGGAGAGAGATTCTTCAGTTGCCCATACAAATTATCCTTTTACAAGCTCAAAATGGTTCGCTATTGTTTTTGAATTAGGTTCTCGGCAGCAATGCAACATTTTGGAATCATCATCGTAATCCAGCTATGAGTTTGCCGCAATTTATACATGACACTGCAAAGATTCCGCCCAAGGAAGAGCAAGAGATTAGCACGCTCTTCCAGAGAAATGTGTTACCCAAAGGGCATTTTCTTATTCAAGAGGGTACACGCTGCCGCACTCTTTTTTTTATTGAAAAGGGACTTGTCCGCATTTTCCGTAATACTACCGATGGTACCGAAGTAACAGCGTTCTTTATGCCGGAAAATACATTTGTTACAGCACTCGATAGTTTTTACAAAGACACACCCACCCGATATAATTTCGTTCTGCTGGAAGACTCCGTTATTTATTCCATCAAACGATCCGATCTTGATCTCTTGCTGAATACAAGCCATGCGTTTACAAAATTTATTTTTAAAACAATGTATGAATTGTCCGCAAAACTGACGGAGCTTCTTTCGAATGTAAAGTTTCGGACTGCGGAAGAACGATATTGAAAATTATTGCGCGAGTATCCTTTTATTTTTCAACGTGTCCAGCTCAGTTATATCGCATCGTATCTTGGCATTACGGCAGAAACATTAAGCCGGATGCGGGCAAAAAAATAATTTTTTGCTGCTGTATTTCTTGATTTATATCAAGGGTGTTTTCCCCATCTTCTCCCTAAATTTGTATAAGATCCTATTCCAAAAAGACAATGGACTTTGGATTCATCAACATTACATTCTGGGAGAATAGATATGGAACACAAACAAAGCACCACGAGTCATTGCATGGTACCCTGGAGAGTTTTTATCCTCATATTGTTTGCACTTACAACAGTTCGGTATATTGCCGCCGCACAGTCACAAGATCAGGACAGTTTGAAATACTGGAACCTGAATGCTGCGCAAGATCATTTCTGGGACCCTAATTGTCCCACATCTCCGACGATTATGGATGGATGGACGCTGTGGATGCTGCGGCAAAAATTGGCGGTACAGGCGTATCAAACCATTATGAATACAGAAATGAATCTGGATTCGAAGAACGCCAAGTAAAGTACAGCTCACGAGTTACATACCGTTTATCAGTGCCGGAGATTTTCATTCTATCTTTGGCCTGCAATACAGCAAATACGATATTTCATCTGAAGATCAGACCAATATAAATAAATCTGTTCAGCAGCTTTGGTGGTGGACTGCATGGCAGTAACCGTTATCGACAATGGAATATCAGCCTAACGACCGAGACTTCCTGCCGGGGCGATGAAAACACATTGTATGCGAACACAGGAAATGAGTTTATGGCATTATCGTATATCGGATATGAATGCAATGAACACTGGGATCTCATCTTTTTAGGCGGTTATCTTGAACGGCAAATGGTCGGGCAAAAAAAAGAGCAGCCAGTCGTTGGTTTTCAAGCAAGATATCAGCCGTCGACCGATTTAAAAATCTTATTCGGTGCGCCTGCTGTATTTGCGGCAGAATGGACTCCACTAACCAACACCGATGTTGGCATGGAATTTCTGTATACCACAGAAGCACTCGGATATATCAGACAGAGAATTTCCCCTGTAGTAAGTGTCTCTGCCCAATACCACGGTTCATTGAATAACAGCGATGGAACATACTTTAATAACAGCATATTTTATTCCGATCATGGTCAGGCAATAACGTATAATAACGTTACCTTTCTGCTGCATCAACTCTTTGCAAGCCTTGATTTGAAACTTTACAGCGATATCGGTTTCAGTATCGGTGCAGGGTACAATCTGCGCAGCAAGATGAGTTTGTACGATAATAGCGATAAAGTCTATGATGGAGTAAACAGCAAAGATAATTATTTTATTAATTTCAGTCTTCAATTTATTCGACTGCAATAATCTCTTTCAACGATATTCAAGAGAAACGCTGAATACGAAAAAGGTTTATGAGTTGTCGCAGTACATAACAGTCTCAGTTGCAATACTCATATCATTTGCTAAAGCACAAATTTGTTTTTCTGATGATTTATTTTTTTCACCAAGAAATTCCTCAATTGTCATCCATGAAAGTGCCAATTAGTGAATCTATTTTGTACATTGGGCGTATGGCTAATCGTTAGATTAGATCCATAAATGAAAATTCGCTTCACGGAACAATCGAAGGAAAAATATATGAATAAATTTATGATATTTGTTGGTCTCCTTTTAAGTTCGGGATGTTGCTTCATCGCTGCATGCCAATTTTTGGGATATACAACCGTTACCACCACCAAGCTGGAAAATAATATGTGGGTGTTGGAAGCTTCCGACCACACCGATATGTTTCTCGTGGAAGGAACAGACAAAGCACTGCTGATCGATACCGGAACAAAGATTAAAGGCCTCGATACCATCGTCAGTCATATCACCAAAAAACCGTTGATGGTCGTGATTACCCATGCACACGGCGATCATGCCGGCAACATCAATTATTTTCCTGAGATATGGATGCACCCTGCCGATACCGTGATTTTGAGAAAAGGATATACGGGCAAAATTCATTTTGTGAAGGACGGCGATATTTTTGATCTGGGTGGAACACAGATCGAAGTAAGCCACATGCCCGCTCATACACCGGGTTCCATCTGTACTCCTCGACAGAAAAGCAGGGAATTGCTATTCGGGCGATGCGTTTGGGTCCAACGATGTGTGGCTGCAACTGAAACCGCTTGCTCCGATGCAAACGTATGTCAATTCATGCAAGAAGATGGAAGCATTGATGGACAGCGGCATCACCAAAATTTATTGCGGGCATTATTATTATGTCAAAAAACCGTTCGATAAAATCGTACATCACAACGATGCGGGAATTAGCCGAAGGCCTTATCAACGGCACCGCTCCCGAAGCAAAGCCGTATCCGCAAAAGGTCGGGTGTGCTAATCCGATGTTTGTAAAAAAGGGTGAAGCTTCGATTGTGTTCGATCCGGAGTATCTCAAACAAAAGCAAGAATGATTTTTTGGTCGAAATCGAATAATGCAATCAAGAATTTAGAAAATAAAAAACGCTCTCTTCTATTTTTCAAAAGAGAGCGTTAAGAAAATTTTTTATCGTATCGAACCCAGCGCAAGAGAACCAAGCGCTATCAGAACAAAGACACCGACCGAAACACCGATACCGGTACCGTTGGATTTTCCGGAAAGCTTGCTCAATCCATAGCCAGCAACAATCGCTTCCCAAATGGTGAAAATGTTTAACGCTGCAAGAATTTTGTGCGACGTAAGTGTGGGATCGTAACTGCCGAACACGAAAAGTGCGGCGCTGGGTGTTGCGCCCATCGTTCCCAATCCCGCCATCATCAAAATGGTAATAATGCCGCCGAGGATGCCGATCCATGAAGTAATGCCGAAAAGTTCTAAATGTTTTCCGTACCCTGCGGTTGCCTTTAAAAACATTTTATCAGCTAACCAGAGCAGTAATGTTGTAAGGAAAAATATAATTGCGCCTCCAATGGCTCCGCCGATAATACCAATAGCGACCATTAAGCCGCTTCCCATAGAATCCATTCTGGATTCGGCTTGTTCTAACTGTTCAGCGGTCATCCTGCCGTGCTCGACCTGCTGCTGCATTGCTTTATATTGTACGTCGCGCATTTCTGCTTTCAATGATTCATTCGTGAACATGGTGGTGACAGAACCGATGACGACGACGATAGTTAACAGAAGCGGGAGAACCCATAGCACAGCAGAAGAAGCAGAATCTTTTAATCCATCGAATGCTTCAGATGGCGATGTGAAGACATCGACGAATGTTTTTTTCAGTGAAGGCGCCGGAGGCAGAGGAATTTGTTCCATAGTATAACCCTTATTTATTATAGTGAATACATTGTGAACTATTGACCCTAAAGCATAAATCAAAATTACAGAAATATTTGTTCAAAGCAAATATAATAATCGTTATCGGAACGCAGTGATGGCTGTTGCAGGATTGCTGATGAATGTATGCGAATTGATTCGGAATTCGAGGTTTTTCAGAGGTATTGATTTCCACTTCAAACATTGCTTATTTACTATGAGAAAAATGCTTCGCGGAACTACCACGAACGGTGTTTCGTTGAAAATGGTGAGTGAATCGAATTTTCGATGAACAGCATCCAATAATAAAGGAGAAAAAAATGAAAGTACATGAATTATCGATTGAAGGAATGAGCTGCGGGCATTGTGTGATGCATGTGAAAAAAGCGTTGAGCACGGTCGATGGCGTGGAAGTAGAGAACGTGGAGATCGGTAAAGCGCGCGTCTGGTTCGATCAAGAAAAAGTATCGCAGAAAATGCTTGCCGATGCGATCGATGAAGCAGGATATAAACTTGTCGCTGTGCAATGAGCGAAGTTGGCGTTTATATTGAAACGCTCACGTTGCCGGTGGAAGGCATGACGTGTGCAAGCTGCGTTGCGCGCGTGGAAAAGACGCTGAAGAAAATCGATGGCGTTGAAGTTGCCAATGTCAATCTTGCAACGGAAGCAGTAATGCTTTCGTACGATCCGGCAAAAACAGAATTGCTAAAACTTGCCGAAGCAGTGGAAAACGCAGGATATAAACTTGTGCTTCCGGCAGCGAAGAAAATTTCCGAAGGCAGAGATGGAACAAAGGACACTTCGGAAGATTCACTCAAATCCCGACAGGAAAAATCTTACCGACAACTTAAGCGCGAGTTCATCTTCGCTCTGACGCTTGCCGTGCCGGTGATGATCTTGAATATGATCAGTATGACAGCGTGGTTTGTGTCTGCTATTCCGTTGACGATGGATGAGGTGAATAAAATTTTGCTGCTTCTTACAACACCGATCATATTTATTTCCGGCAAACGTTTTTACAAAGCGGCATGGCAGCAGGCAAAACATTTCGCAGCGGATATGAACACGCTGGTTGCAGTCGGTACCGGCACGGCATATTTGTATAGCACCATGCTTGTCATGTTCCCGCAGGTATTTCCAGCGTCGGTAAATGTGACGCAGGTGTATTTCGATTCCGCCGCAGTCATCATCACGTTAATATTGATGGGAAAGATGCTGGAAGCAAAAGCAAAGCATAAATCTTCCGAAGCCATTCAATCGTTGATGGCGTTGCAGCCGGATACCGCACACGTTATTCGCAACAACAACGAATTTAATCTGCCGATTGAACAAGTGGCCGTGAAAGACATCGTCATTGTTCGCCCCGGCGAACGAATTGCCGTTGACGGCATTGTCACCAAAGGTGCGTCGTCCGTCGATGAATCAATGATCACCGGAGAAAGTCTGCCGGTCGAAAAACATGCGGGCGATAAAGTTGTCGGTGGTACAATCAACACAACCGGAAGTTTGGAATTTCGCGCTACCGCGATTGGTGCAGATACGGTGATGGCGCACATTATTCAATTAGTAGAAGATGCGCAGGGATCGAAAGCGCCCATTCAACATCTTGCAGATAAAATTGCATCGATTTTCGTACCGGTCGTAATAAGTATTGCATTTGTTTCGTTCGCGGCATGGTTGATTGTTGGAATCGGTTTTGCACCGGCGATGATCAACGCTATAGCTGTGCTGGTAATTGCATGTCCCTGTGCGCTTGGGCTTGCAACACCGACGGCAATTATGGTCGGCACCGGCAAAGGTGCATCGCTTGGCGTGCTGATTAAGAATGCAGAAAGTTTAGAACGTGCACACCGCATTCAAACGGTAGTATTGGATAAAACCGGAACCATCACGCGCGGCAAACCATCGGTGACGGATATTGTTCCGTTGAACGATGTTGATGAAGCAACACTGTTACGATATGCCGCATCGCTGGAACATTATTCCGAACATCCGCTTGCGATGGCGATTGTTGCAGAAGCGGAAAAACATTTTATTGGTCTTGCCGAAGTCGAATCATTTCAATCGCATACAGGGTTCGGCGTCATCGGAACCATCAATAACCAATCGATGCTTGTCGGCGGCAAAGCGATGATGGACGAACAAGGAATCGATACCGCGAGTGCTGAAGTGTTTGTTGTGATGATTACCGGCGAAGGCAAAACGCCGGTGTATTGCGCCATAGAAAAAGAGCTGATCGGCGTGCTCGCTATTGCGGATACAGTTCTGCCGGAATCCAAAACAGCAATTGCAAAACTTAAACAACTTGGTCTTGAAGTTGTGATGTTGACAGGAGATAACGAACGCACAGCACATGCTATTGCGGATCAAGTTGGCATAAATCGAGTTATGGCGCAAGTGCTGCCGGATGCAAAAGCTGCAACGGTAAAAGAACTTCAAGCGGAAGGAAAAATCGTAGCGATGGTCGGCGACGGTATCAACGATGCACCTGCGCTGGCGCAGGCAGATGTAAGCATTGCGATGAGTTCCGGTACGGACATAGCGATGGAAACTGCGGATATAACGCTAATGAAATCCGATTTGCACGATGTGGTGCAGGCGATACAGTTATCCCACCGTACGATGCGCACCATCAAACAAAATTTATTCTGGGCGTTCGCGTATAATGTCATCGGCATTCCGCTTGCCGCATTCGGGCTTCTCAATCCGATGATTGCTGCCGCCGCGATGGCGTTCAGTTCGGTGAGCGTGGTAAGTAATTCGTTACGATTACGTGCCGCGAAAATTTAGCGGCACATTATTTTCTCTTCTAGAAGCTATCTCAAAAGCGAATTGTCACTCCCGAATGCTTTTATCGGGAGTCCAGAATTCTGGATGCCCGCTTAAAATCCGCGGGCATGACACGAACATTTTTGTTCCTGACCATTTTTAATTGAAATTTATTGCGAATAGCCGACCGATTGTACCAGCACGACGCGCTGCTCCGGACGCAACTGCAATTCTTTCGTTATGGCGGCACCGTCAAAACTAGCACGCACAACGGAGGCAAGCCCCTGCGAGGCACAATAAAGATACACATTCTGAATCATGAATCCCGCTGCCGCAGATGAGTATTGAATTTTTTGAATGTCGCCGGCTCCGCCTAATTTTTTTTCATCGGCGACGAATACCAAAACGAGTGGCGCATTCGCCAAACCGGGCTGAGTTCTCGGCGGTGCGGCGTTGTCTTTTTTCTCCGGCTGTTTCGGATTAGCGATGAACCGCAAGTCTTTGCCGACAATAGGTTCTAACGTGTGAGATTTTGGATTATAGAAAAATGTTCCATCTGCAAGGAACGCATACACATCCACTTCTTGCCGGTTCATTGCCGATGGCGTGGTGCGTTTGCCGCTTTCGGGGCGGTTGATGCCGGCCGCAGCCCACAACAGATTAGATAGTTCTTGTAACGGCAGCGGCTTGCTGTCGAAATTGCGGTTGGATTGCCGCAACAGCATTGCCTGCATCACAGGTTTGCCAATATCTGTTTGTGGTGGCAGAAGTTTAATCGGTTTGACTTCCTGCGCCTGTGCACATGCAATGAAAAATAAAAATAGCACGAAACATATTTTTTTCATCTTACATTCTCCATAAAATTCTTTGGTAATGTATTTTATATTGCCATGAGAATCAAGCGTGAAAGAAGCGCATCTGGATGCGTATTCTCAAGGAACAATGAAAAAGACAGGGAAATTATTAAAAGCTATCTCAAAAATGGTCAACCATAGAAATCGTACTGTCATGCCCGCGGATTTTAAGCGGGCATCCAGAGTTCTGGACTCCCGATAAAAACATTCGGGAGTGACATGGTATTTTTGAGACCACTTCTAAATATTTCCGCGCTTCGGTAATTTATTTTCGTCCTAATCTTGACAATAATTTAAAATTGATTAAATTACCGATAAGCTTTTACAGCAAAGCATACATTCAAGCCGATACCATATTTTAAGAAGCGAATTTTTTTGTATCTCCTGCTTTGAAGCAGAAGAAAAGCATTGAGGGATGTATAATGATACAACAAAAGATGAGTTATTGTTTCCGTGGTTGCAATTTAATCCTCCATGCAATGTATTTCCTAATTCTGTATCGCTTAAGATACAGGAAATCATCATGCTTCAACTCAAAACAAGTTCAATTGTATTTCTGTTGATGACCATGCGGCTCTCATAATATTAGAAATTCATTGGAGGATACTTATGAAATCAACATTGTTGTTCCTGAGTATGGTTCTATCGACAAGTATTGCATCAGCACAATACGAAGTGTATGGCAGCGGTATTGCGGGCGATACAGTAAAACTCTGGGATGTGAATATTACCAGCGATTGTGGTTCTGCGTATATCGCTTCGGTAACCTGCTCCCATGATTCTCTTCTTGTGACCGAACAAGATACGTCTAAGCATCATGCAACATGCACATGTTATTACGATGTGCAGGCATCCATCACAGGCCTGTCGGCCGGAACTTATACGGCGGTCATCTATCGTGTGTGGGCAAAGAAATATCAATATCCAAAAGACTCCACTCTTTGCATCGGTTCGTTCACCGTTTCGGTGACGAAAACAAGCGCTCTTACTGCGAATACACGTATTCACACATCTAATTGTCATCAAGATATTACCTCAGTCAACGATTTATCGATTCCCAATACGTATGCGCTGCTGACCAATTATCCCAATCCCTTTAATCCCGCAACGCGGATAGAATATGTCCTTCCGCAAAGCGAACATGTCCGGTTGGATGTATTTGATATGAGCGGACGTTTCATTACGACGCTTGTAGAGGGAAAAAAATCCGCAGGAAAATATTCTGTCCTGTTCAATGGAAACAACTTAGCATCCGGGGTCTACATTTGCCGGATGAAAGCCGGCACGACCGTCTTATCCAATAAAATGATTTTGTTAAAATGAGTTTTTTTCAGCAGCACATTTTCTAACGATGACGATAAAAGATCTACATAGTTCGTGGTTTTTCTTTTATAATTCATCCCTTGATGAGCAAAGGGATTCATTCATCAAATAGAGGAGGTACGTATGAGTACTGTAACGACGTATGGGCTGGAACAAGAAAATCGTGTTACCGGCGGGCTGTGCACAACATATCTGGAGCGCTTGAAGAAGCGGAATATTACCGCCGAGAAGCTTACAAGCGGCAATGGGTTGGTGGAGGTGATGCTCCAAAAAGATGGTGCCGCCACCAATGCTGAAACCGCGAAAGAAGAACTCACCAAGCAAGAAGGTACGTTTCGCGATCACCTTGGTATTTTATTGCAAAGTGTGCTGAATGCCGTCAAGAAAAAATTCGGAAGAAGCTCGATTGAGGGAAAGGATTTTCATGAAGGCGAAAACATGAAAAGCACTACCCCAAAAGCATTAAAGTGGGCAAAAGATACAACCGAAATATTCCCTAAATATCAAAACGATCTTGCCGATCAGGGAATTGTGCCGGCAGATATGGATGCCATCACTGCTGCCGCTGCTGCGCTTAGTGCTATGGATACGCAGCAGGAAACAGCGAAACAATCCGCTATCGATGCCACTGCCGCTTCCAATGCGGCAACCGATGCGGTGGTTGCATATTTGGATTCCATCCAGAGTGCTGCGGGTATGGAGTTCGCCAACGAACCGGCAATTTTATCCGCGTTTGAAAAAGCAAAGCAGTTGCGTTATACACCCGATCCGCGAAAGCCGAAAGGCGGCACCACACCGCCCGCAACCGGCGGCAATGCGCCTTCACCGGATACAAAAAAATAACCGACCACCCTTTCATCCCCTCCTCACACGAGGAGGGGAAATGCCGGAGGTATTGGGGTGGTGGGTAAAGCAGCGAAAAGAAAATGGAATCAAATATAACCAATCCATCGATAAAAGAAATATTCAATAAAATCAATGATGAGGTAGTGTTGAAACTTTATTGATGTATTTGCAAAAGGGCGTTGATGCATTTAAAGAAGAGCAAGAACGAGAATTAAATAATTTATGACATCTACATTTTCGTGGTTTGGACAATCACCAAGAAAATTTATTAATCAAAAACGTATAAACAAATTATTCGACCACCCTTTAATCCCCTCCTCAATTGAGGAGGGGAAACGCCGGAGGCGTTGGGGTGGTGGGCAAAGCAATGGCTGAGCACTATAATAAAGTTTCCATGAAACAGCGCCGAAAAGCATTGCGCCATTCTATGCCTAAAGCCAAAGTAACACTGTGGAAATTTTTTTCCGAAAACAGGTGCATGGAAAAATGTCGAACCCCCTATGTCCCCCTTCTACGAAGGGGGAGTAAGAATGGGGAATTGATCAAGCCCATTTATCTCTCCCCTTCGGAAAAGGGGAGAGAAGAGGGGTTGGGAATCGTGATGACCAGAATATTTACAAAGAAGAATCTTCAAGAACGCCGCCGGTATTTACGGCATAACATGCCTAAAGCAGAAGTCATTCTCTGGTCGAAATTAAAAAGCCGGCAAATGCATGGCAAACGTTTTTTACGACAGTACAGCGTTGATCGATACATTGTAGATTTTTATTGTCCGCGATTAAAACTTGCCATCGAAGTCGATGGTGATTCGCATTATAAAAAAGATGCAGAAGAGTACGATGCAATCCGGCAGCAATATATCGAATCCTTCGGCATCCGATTTTTTCGCTGCACCAATACCGATGTGCTGACGAATATCGATGGAGTGTGCGAATATATTTTTTCTGAAATAGAAAAAATGATACAAAAGGATATGTCATGAAAATAATTTATGAAGTATAAGCGACCACCCCTTAATCCTCTCCTCACACGAGGAGGGGAAATGCCGGAGGTATCGGTGTGGTGAGTAAACGACGAGAGAAAAAGAATAAAGAATAAAATTCTACCACTTTACCGCCACCGTTCGTTGAACAGTTGCGAGGTGCAACAATGAAAAACAAAATTGAACGATGAAGAAACGAGCATGAGAAAGACAACAGCGAAGCGCAGCTGTTTGAAACGAAATTAAACGACTCCGAAGCGAGATATTTTGGCATGCAGCGAAATGTAACCACCCTAAAGCGAGAAAAAATGATGACGATGCGAGATTCCATGACCATACAGCGAGAAGGAAGGTCATGAAGCGAAAATTCATAACCCTGTTGCCAAATGTATTCGCCATGAAACGGGGTTTTTCGCCCTGTAGCGAAATTTAAAGACCAAAAAGTGAGAAAAACCGAGAAAACAGCCAGAAAACGGGACATATGATTTAAGTAACCTTGTCAAAGTTCCAAACTTTGACAAGGTTTTCCCGGCTATTGCGTTTCATAATTTGTTTCGGTAATATTCCTGCAAGAAAGTTTCACCAAAGAAGTCGTTGAGTAGATAAGCCGTTGAGTGGTGAAACGATAGGAAAAAGAAAATGCGACAGGCGGTTGTGAAAAAATTTCAAAGTTTTATAAAACATGTCTATATATCATGCGTATATGTAATGAAATATGTCACAAAGTGATCGCTTTGCGAGACAATGTCTATCTAATAACTAGTTAGGTGGCATATCAAATATTGTAGAAACTTATGGCTTACCATAAAACTATAATTGAGTCGGACGAGGTCGCTCGCTATTTAAGAATAGCGAAACGATACGCTCAATACATCCGAAGGGCAAAAGAAATACGTGTTCCAGGGATTCTTTGTGACCATGCGACTATTGTCAATGTGTTTTCTGCTGCCGCTATAGAAGCCGCATTGAATTTGTATATTGCCATTCCTCTTCTCTCAATCAAAGAACCTAAAACGCGATCTTTTTACGGTTCGTTTATCACAAAATATAGTCGTCTATCAATTCGTAAAAAGATAAGTTTCGCAAAAACTATTTCTTCTGATTTAAAAAATCAATCTGTCCTTTGTGAAAAAGTGAACGAAATATTTAATAACCGTAATTCATTTCTGCATTCTTCTCCAATCTATGCTGAGACTATTGGTATTGATTTCTCAAAGTTACGTGGAATAAACTGGGATGCTTTTAAGAAGCGACCTTATCTTAAAACCGCCTCAGTTGGTTCACAAGAAATCCATGGTTCGCTAACTCATTATTCTACAGCGCTCAAATTCATTGGGTTGCTTGATAAAAATAATTCAGAACGATTGGGTTTAGAACAGAAAACATAATATGCCACCTAACCGCGCTGTGAAGGAGTTGCACTCCTGAACAAAAAATGGGCACCCCCCAAAAAACAGAAGTGCGGAAGAGTTAATTGAATAAAAATCTTGTTGAGGAATAACAGACAAAGAAAAGCAAGCGAGAACCCGAAAATAAAATGTCGGGTAAGTGTGCAATGCTGCCCATGATGAAACGGCATTCTGGATTCCCGTTTGCACGGGAATGACATTTCATCGTTTATTGTCATTCCCTCGAACGAGGGAATCCAGAGATGAGGTAAATAATCTGTGGAGATTGCGAGGATCAAAACTTTTCAGAGTATCATCATCAAACATTTCAACAAGAAAATTTCGTGAAAAAAGTAATCGATCTCCCCTTTAAGCGCTCGTTTTGGTGTGCGTTCTGCGCACATAATTATACGCTCCTCCTCATACGAGGAGGGGAAATGCCGAAGGCATTGGGTGGTGGTTTAGTAAAGCCATGTAACATTTTTTATAATCCAACTAAAATCAAAATACATTAAAGAACAAAGAAACAATTTCTTTTATGAATCTCGAATCCCTCAAACTATCAATCTTCATCTTAACAACAATGTTGTTTATTTATCTCTCGCGCAAGTCGCTGTTCATCATCGGCTCGCATGGGTTTTACAGATTTTTTGCTGCGGAATCCATCGCTGCACTGTTCATCAGCAATATCACAAACCTGTTAGTGTATCCATTAGTGCCGTTGCAAACTATTTCATGCATGGTGCTTATCGGCGCAGTTATTATTCAGGCGGCGGGATTTTTGTGTCTCCGGCGGGCAAGCAAACCGGGCGAACGCCGCACCGACAACTCGCTGTTAGAATTTGAAAAGACTTCTTCGTTAGTAACAGGCGGTATTTATCATTACATCCGTCATCCGATGTATGCCTCGCTTGTATTTGCTGCGTGGGGATTATTTTTTGCCGGTATGACGGCTTCCACACTGTGCTTTGTCTGGGCGGCAACATTTTTTCTTATCTCAACAGCAAAAGCCGACGAAACAGAATGCATTCGGTATTTTGGCGATTCGTATCGGCAGTATATGCTCAAAACGAAACGGTTTATACCGTTTGTGTATTAATAAAAGAGGATTCAAAATACCATAGATCGTGTCAGTCTGAGCTTGTCGAAGACTGACCTGACATTAATGTGCCACATTTCGACAAGCTCAATGTGACGCACTATTTATTAAATGATTTCTATGTGATGATTGAAAGAGAAATTTTCTTCTATCATCTTGATTCCGAACCCATTTGTTCCGATTATATTCACAGTCATGAAAACAACGAAGTATGTTTATATCCTCTTTACAGCATTGGCCGGATTGTGGTGTGCCGGAATTCTTGCCGCGCCGTATTTTGTACACGGCAGTGCTGCGAATGAATCGCGTGAGCTGTACACATTTTTTTCCCGCGTGTGCCACCAGCAGGATGCACGTTCGTTTCATTTGTGCGGCGAAAAATTCGGCGTGTGTATTCGCTGTACGGCATTGTATTTTAGTTACTTTATCGGGCTGTTGTTGTATCCCGTTGTTCGTTCGCTGCGCTATCTTTCGTTTCCGTCGTATAAATTATTCTTAGTTATCGTTGCACCGATGATTATCGATGTGTGTTTGAATCTTACAGGATTGGTGCACAGCACGACGCTGAGCCGTATTGTGAGCGGAGCAATGTTCGGATTCTTTGCGCCATGGTTTATTCTTCCGCCGCTTGTGGAAGCGATGCATCAAATAAAAATCAAAAAGAAAATAAATAGGTCAGGAGAAATTGAGTATGTTGGAAAAACCCGGTAAGCTGCGCGCTGCTTTGTTCGGCGGACTTCTTATAGGATGTATTTCGGGATTGCCCGGATTGAATTTATTAAATTGCTGCTGCTGCGCTGGTATTCTTGGCGGCGGTTTGATGGCTGTCTATTTGTATCAAAAAGAATTTACCGACGAGATGCCGCCGATGGAATCGTCCGATGCATTGATTCTCGGCATCGTTGCCGGTATTATCGGGGCAGTCACATCGGTCACACTTAGTGCGATCATTACGTTTATGTTCGGTCCTGTCGAAGTAGAAATGCTGCGTAAATTCTTTGATCGGCTTGTCCAGAAAATGGCAGAACAAGGTTCAGTGCCGCAAGATTCTGTAGATCAATTGCACGATCAATTCGAACAGGCGATCCATGAAGGCCATAGCATCGGCGGTATTCTTCGCTCGCTCATCACCGCACTTATTTTATATCCGATCTTTTCCATGCTTGGCGGACTCATCGGATTCAGTTTATTCAAGAAGAAAAAACCGCCGGTAGAACCGCAGTAATTATTTGAAATATGTGGAGGCAGATATGCAAACTGGAAGAACAAGAGTTGTGGCTCACAGTATTATTTTCTTCTGCATCTTTATTTGCGGTTGTGCACCATCGAAAGAAATGAATACAGAATCAATTCCGGCTGTAAAACAAATTTCCATTCCGCAATATCTTGGCACATGGTACGAAATTGTACGAATGCCGCATTGGTTCGAAAACGGATTAGAAAAAACAACAGCAACGTACACGTTGCGAAAAGATGGCGACATCGATGTATTGAATAAAGGGTGGAATGTCGAAAAGCAGGAATGGAAGGAAGCAAACGGTAAAGCATGGATCCCTGATTCAACTGCGGGCGCGTTGCTGCGTGTAAGATTTTTTTGGCCGTTCGCAAGCGATTATAAAGTGATCGCTTTGGATACAGCGGCATATTCTTATTCCATGATCACCAGCGGCACAAAAGATTATTTATGGATTTTAAGCCGCACACCGAAGATGCAAGATTCTCTCTATCAACATCTCATAAAGCAAGCAATTGATTTTGGCTTTGATGTATCGAAGCTGCACAAAGTATCTCACGACTAATTCGGAGGAACGAATATGAACCTTGCCAAGACATGCGCAATTGTAACAGGCGGAGCGATGGGTATTGGTTTTGCGACAGCAAAACGATTGCTGCAAGAAGGTGCCATAGTAACAATCTGGGATTTAAATAAAGCAGCATTGAAAGAAGCTAAAGTACATCTGTCAGATTTCGGAATGGTGTACGCACATCCTTGCGATGTGACGGACGAAGCGCAAGTGGTAAACCTTTCAGCGAAAGCAAAAAAAGAAATGGGGAAAGTAGATATTTTGATTAACAACGCTGGATTTGTAAAAGGCGGAGATTTTTTAGAATGCTCGATGGAAGATTGGGAAAAAACAATCGACGTAAATTTTACTTCGCTCTTGTACACCACCGCTGCTTTGCTACCGGATATGTACGAACGCAACTTCGGATTCATCGTGAACATTTCTTCTGCGGCAGGAATGATCGGTGTGCCGAATCTTGCTGTCTATTCTGCAACGAAGTGGGCGGTGTGGGGATTGACGGAATCATTGCGGATGGAAGCGCACAATCGCGGAAAGAACGGCGTAAAATTTGCTTCCATTCATCCATGTTTTCTTGCGAAAGGTATGTTTGAAGGCGCACAGCTTGGCATTCCGGGACGATGGATTGTGCCATTGGTAAAAAATCACGATGTGATTGCAAAAGCGATTGTTGAATCGGCATTGAAGAAAGAACATTATTCTCCCAAGCGTCCGCACACATTGAAATTAGTAATGTTTCTTCGTTCACTGCCGGATGCATGGTTTCAGTGGCTGTTGCGCGTTCTTGGCGTCGCGCAAAGTATGAAAACGTGGCGGGGAAGGCAGTTGGAAAGTCGATGAGTAGAAGAAAAATATTCGTTTGATAGAAGAACTTTTATAAACGAAAGAAAAAAAAATGGCTACGCGAAAGAAAACTGCTTCCATCAATCCGGCGACAGGAGAAATAATCGGCTATACGCCGGAAAATACGGTCGAAGAATTGGAACACGCCGTTGCACAAGCGAAGATCGCACAACCGGCGTGGGCAAAATTGAATTTTGAACAGCGTGCAAAATATTTGTTCCGCATCCGCGATTATATTGTGGATCATACCGATTACATCGTCGATGTCATTGCACAGGATACCGGCAAAACAAAAATGGATGCGCTGAGCACGGAAGTGCTTTCAGTTGCAATGGCGATAACGTATTACGCAGCGCACGCGGAAAAAATTCTAAAACGCAAGCATCTTTCCGGCGGCAGTTTGTTGACGATCAACAAGCGTTCCTATATCGATCGTGTGCCGGTAGGCGTTGTCGGCATCATCAGTCCGTGGAATTATCCCTTCGCCATTCCGTTTCATGAAATTGCCATGGCATTGATTGCCGGAAATGCCGTCGTTCTCAAAGTCGCATCGCACACACTGCAAGTCGGAAAAATAATTCAAGAATGTGTCGATGCAGGAAAGTTACCGGAACATCTGTTTCAGTTTATTAATCTTCCGGGTAGAATTGCTGGAGATGCATTTCTCGAATCGGGGATCAATAAACTCTTTTTCACCGGTTCGGTTGCTGTTGGTAAGAAGCTGATGAAAAAAGCGTCTGAACGTCTCATTCCTGTTTCGTTAGAACTCGGCGGCAATGATGCGATGATCGTGTGCCGCGATGCGAATTTGTATCGCGCAGCAAACGGCGCATTGTGGGCAGGGCTTTCCAACGCAGGTCAATCGTGTGCAGCAGTCGAACGCATTTATGTGGAAGCGAATGTGTACGATGCGTTCGTTAATTTGTTAAAAGGAAAAGTCGATAAACTCCGGCAAGGTATTGATACCGATGTGAATGTAGAAATCGGATCAATGACGACGAAGGAGCAATTCCAAAAGATCCAAAAACAAATCAAAGACGCACGTGCCAAAGGAGCGAAAATATATTCGGCAAATGCTTCGTTGCCGAAAGGGAAAGGATTGTTTTATCCGCCAACGATTGTCGAGAACGTTCATGATAATATGTTGATGATGCAGGAAGAAATTTTCGGCCCACTACTTGGGGTGATGAAAGTCGAAAGCATCGATGAAGCAATCGCTCGCGCGAATGCATCGCAGTTAGGATTGACCGCGTCAGTTTGGACTTGCAACAGGCGGAAAGCGCATGAGATTGCTTCGCGATTAGAAGTTGGTTCCGTCATGATCAACGATCATTTGATGAGCCACGGGCTTGCGGAAACGCCGTGGGGCGGCTGGAAAGAATCCGGTATTGGAAGAACACACGGGCGTATCGGCCTAGAAGAAATGACGCAGCCGCGCTGTGTGGTGGACGATTATTTGCCCGGCGTACAAAAAAATATGTGGTGGTATCCGCACGATAAAAAAGTGTATGATGGATTGAAGAGTTCGATGATAGTTCTCTATGGAAAAGGAATTGTAAAACGCATCATCGCTGCGCAAAAACTTGTCGGTGTGTTTCTGCGGACATTCTATAAATAATTTTATCGCTGTTCGATTACCAGTGTTCCCAGCGAATTTTCTTTTCGTTGAATTTTTGTTTCGGCACATCGACGCCGGTCGGATGTCCAACGGGAATGACATTCAGCGGAATGATATTTTCGGGAATGTGGAGAATCGTGCGCACCGGTTCCATCCGGTCAGGATACGGATATGCTGCGGTCCAAATCGCACCAAGTTCTAATACTTCTGCAGCAAGCAAAATATTTTCACTTGCCAATGTCGAATCGATGACAGCGAAATCTGATGATTTATGATGTGCAAGTTCCGGTAAGCCGCAGACGATAATTGCCGCACCGGCTTTGAAAAGCATTTTAGCGTATGGCAGTGCATCGCCAAGTTTGTCGAGCGTTGCGCGGTCGGTGACGATAATAAACTCCCACGGCTGGCAATTTACCGCGCTTGGAGCAGCCATACCGGCTTTGACAAGTTCCAGCAATTCTTCGTTGGAAACTGATGCGCCGGTAAAATTTCTCACACTTTTTCGTTCGTACATGATTTTTAAAATGTCGGTTTGATTCTGTGTTTTCATTTTTATGCCTGTCCAAAATGGTGAAACATTGATACGATATTCTATCAATAAATAAAGATACGGAATTCTTGTCCGGTATGTCAACGGCTGAAAAGAAGAGATAAATTTTGCGGTTTATTTCAAACATAAAAAATAGAAAGGCCAACGGTTGCTTTTGAGATGGAATCTTGCTATTATTTCCGTTGAAATTTGCTATTGAAACGTTCATAAGAATTACTCACTAAGGAGAGTAAAATGTCTGTAAAAAATCGAATTCTAGTTGTGGATGATGAAGAAGCGCTGCGAATGGTATTGAGTTCTGAACTTGAGGGCGAAGGATACAAAGTCTCGAATGCCGCGGACGGACAGGAGGCCATTAATACGCTGACCTCTAACGAATTTGATTTAGTGTTGCTCGATATCAAAATGCCGAATGTGGACGGCTTTGAAGTATTGAAGTATATTAAAGAGCGCTGGCCAAAAACGAAAGTCGTCAATGCTCACGGGCTTTGCCGATTTAAAGAATGCTATCGAATCAAAAAAACTTGGCGCAGAAGATTTTATCAGTAAGCCGTACGATTTGGTTGATTTATTGACCACGGTTGAGCGCGTGCTCACCAATCCATAACGGCGGGTTGAGAAGTATTCAGAACGTATGACACAAAAGCACCGGGTTCTTGTTGTAGATGACGAAGAATCTATTACCTATCTCCTCAAAACAGAATTAGAAGACCTTCCCGACTTTGAAGTCGATACCGCTTTAAACGGTACGGAAGCGTTGAACCTTATTCAAACCAAAAGTTATGAAGTTGCTCTGTTAGATATTAAGATGCCGCGCGTAAGCGGCGTTGAAGTTTTAAAAAACATCAAAGAGTGCGCACCGTCCACTGAAGTCATTATGCTGACCAATGTGATCGATGTCAAGACGGCGATTGAAACGACGAAGCTGGGGGCGTACGATTTCATCAGCAAGCCGTACGATCCCGACCAGTTGCGCGCAACAGTACGCCGTGCACTGGAACATAAAAGTTTAGTTATCGAAAACGAACTGCATCAGCTTGGCAAACCGCTGACGCTGATCGGCGAGAGCGCGGTCTTTCAAGATGCATTGCATAAAGCGAAACAACTTGCCGCGAGCGATGCGTACATTCTTATTCAAGGCGCGAGCGGAACAGGAAAAGAATTGTTTGCGCGGCTGATGCATGAAGAAAGCGACCGCAAAAACCATCCCTTCATTGCTGTGAACTGCGCCGCGATGCCGGACCAGTTGTTGGAAAGCGAATTGTTCGGACATGAAAAAGGTGCGTTCACGAGCGCCATCAAAACGAAACAAGGATTGGTAGAAGTTGCCGACGGCGGCACTTTGTTTTTAGATGAAGTCGGCGATATTAGCGTGATGACACAGCCGA
>CAWBMS010000010.1:0-122734 GCA_963790045.1 Ignavibacteriota bacterium
CAACCGCTACAAACATAATAAATGAGCAAATAAAATGCAATATTCAGAAATTAAATTCAGAAAATCGTAATTCATTTAAGAAGGCGGAAGTACAAAAGAAAGTTACAGGGTAAGCTTTTGAATATTCGTTTTCACATCGGCTGCGGATTGATTCAGCGCTGCCTGTTCTGTTGGTGTGAGTTTAATTTGTATAATGTCCTCAACGCCGCTGCGGCCAAGTTTTACAGGAACGCCTACCACTGTATCGTGAATATCATATTCACCTTGGAGATAAACGGCGCACGGGAGAATGCGTTTTTTGTTTTTTACGATCGCTTCAATCATTTGAACAGCAGATGCTGCTGGTGCATAAAATGCGCTGCCGGTTTTAAGAAGGTTGACGATTTCCATACCACCCTCGCGTGTGCGTTTCACAATCCGATCAATAGCTTCTTGATTTATTAAATCCGGAATCGGAATGCCGGCAACAGTAGAATAACGCGGAAGCGGTACCATCGAATCTCCATGTCCACCTAAAACGAACGCAGTAACATTTTCCACCGAGACACCAAGTTCCATGGCGATAAATGTCCGCATACGTGCGGAGTCCAGTACTCCAGCCATGCCGATGATATGGTGGCGATCAAAACCGCTTACCTTCCATGCTACGTAAGTCATTACATCTAATGGATTCGAAACAACGATGATGATGGCATTCGGAGATTGTGCGGCGGCTTGTTCAACACAAGCTTCCACGATGGCTGCATTTGTATTTTGCAAATCATCGCGGGACATTCCCGGTTTGCGCGCGATACCGGCAGTAATTAAAATAATGTTGGAGTTGAGGGTAAGTTGGTACGAGCTTGTTCCGATAATTTTTGTGTCGTTGTGTTCGATGGGTGTTGCTTCAGACATATCCAAACATTTGCCTTTGGATAATCCTTCAACCACATCGACCAGTACTGACTTCATTTGCTAATTCCTTTTCGGCGATAAGATGTGCAGCAGAGGCGCCGACATTTCCTGCGCCGATAACGGTGATTTTCATAGCAACCTCCAATAATCGTTTTATGATCTTCTATCACTTGAACAATTACAAGTTGAATTCAGTTTCACCGTACGACAAAAATTATCGTAAATGATATTTCAGGATGGGGTAAAAAAAAGCCCTCAAGTTTGAGGGCTTAGAAAAAATAGAATTTACTTTATGCAGTAGGCGGCAGAATGCATACGCGCTGCCTATCTTTTCCGTAACGTTCAAACTTTACAACGCCATCGACAAGGGCAAATAATGTGTCATCGCTTCCGATGCCGACATTAAGACCCGGATGGAATTTCGTGCCGCGCTGGCGAACGAGAATGTTGCCCGCAAGCACTTCTTGACCGCCGAAGCGTTTGACGCCTAATCGTTGGGCATTACTATCACGCCCGTTTTTCGTCTTCCGCCACCTTTTTTATGTGCCATAACTTCTCCGCTTACTTTACATTGGTAATTTCAATTTCTGAAAACTGTTGACGATGACCGTTGCGAACTCGGTATCCTTTGCGCTTTTTCTTTTTCAGCACAATCACCGTTCCGTCTTTCACATGACGCAGAACTTTTGCTTCCACCATCGAGCCGGCAATATACGGTGCGCCAACCGTTGTTTTGGTATCATCGCCTTTGACAAGCACTTTGTCAAATTTTACGGTTGCGCCTGCATCCGAGCTCAATTTGGGGACAAACACCTTTGATGAAGGAGTGACCTTTACTTGGGTTCCTGAAATTTCAACAACTGCGTACATTTCGTTCCTCACAATGAATCATAATTTTTAAGTATTACAATATATTAAAAAAGTCGAAGAGAGTCAACGAATTTTGAAAGCGAACGCAAGAAATATCACTATTCGTTCAGCGGATTACCAAGAGCAAGTACTATTAGTCGTCCCTTAAAAAGACAAATTCAGTTCGACATTTTTGTTTGTTGGCTTGGCGCATAGAAAAGTCGATTGAACAGAGTGCCCTTATTTTCTTGGCTGCCAAGAAGAATACATGAAAAATATGCAAATGCCAGAATTTATACAAAAAACAGAATCGTTAAATTACTTAAACAATACGGATTTAATATAATTTCTATTGAATATATTACTGCTCCGATGGATGTGTTGCCCAAGGGGAAACTTAAAGACTTTGTGATCAACAATTTTTTTAATACAGACACAACCACAATTCCATTTAAATCTACATCAATATTCGTAGTTGCTAAAAAATTGAAAACATCATTTAATAAAATTTAGAACATTCTATTGTGTGTTCTAACCATTTTAAAAAGAGCCCGGCCCGCGCTGTGAAGGAGTTCCGCCCATGGCGGATAAATGCACTCCTGAACCAAGATGGGTGAGTATGAGAAACTAAATTTATGCATAAAATAAAATATATCGGTTATTGCGCGACGGTTGTGGAAAATGAAAGTTCAGTGTGCCGCAGCTTAGCCGTCGGTCGCTAGGCGCACAAAAGGGGCAAATCAATTATCTCAGAAAGGTTTTTATGAAGAACAGCAAAATATTTTTACCGTCATCAATTGGCTTAATTCTCTTGGCAATAATTTTTTCTTTTGCTACTTGGAATAATTCCAATATCTGGATTCCTATTTTTATAATTTTTATTGTCTTGAGCATCATTGTATATATTTTACGTTCTGTTATTACTTCCATCGATGAACGATTGAAGAAATTGGAAAAATAAACCGTACCTATGCATTCTACACAATTGTGCGCCTAACCACGTACTGTGTTAAAAGTCAAGAGCGATGAATAAAAATATTTCTGCCGAATGCATTACTTTTTCATCTCGTTCTCAAGTTCTTTTACTCGTTTTGGCGGGACTTGGGAGCGAGAAAATAAAGAGGAAACCCAATGAATTTTCAACCGATATTAACTGTGATGCTTGTTCCTGCCGTTTGGTTACTGAAGTCTGTTGTGTACGTTGCAGCATTTCGAGTGCGCAAGATTTCGGCTACCTATTTAAATTGTTTGATCATTGCGGGAGCACCATTACTTCTCGGCGGCTTGATTTTTATTCCGCTGCCGGATATCTTAGCAATCGCTGGCGGTATCGGATTGGCAGTTTATCTGACCATGCATTATACAGGCGTTCCCTTCATTCCTGATGGGCTCTTCATTCCATTAGGAATCGAAGTGGCATTCAGAATTGGAACATGGGTAATTCAAAACTTGATCTAACGGTCCGAATTGCCGGTACTCAAAATATGGATGTTATTGTCACCTGCATAACTTAAACCGAGAAGGTGGCGGGCAAGCAAGAACGACAGTTGTGTTTTATGTAATAAAGAAATTATTAGGCGGTTTCAAGTATTATGAATCGTAGTTGTATCTGAATAAAGTACATCTCTAATAAAGGAAGGAGTGATTTCAGTGAACAAAGATAGGTATGAACGCGGATTAGAAAAACTTAAAGAAATTGATGGTGAAGCAGGAGAGCATGTTATCGAGAGTCTCAAAGATATTGCGCCTGACTTGGCGCGTTATACCATCGAGTTTCCATTTGGCGACATTTACAGTCGTGCAGGATTAGACTTGAAATCGAGAGAGATTGCAACTGTTGCAGCACTGACAGCGCTTGGCAATGCTGCGCCGCAATTGAAGGTGCATATTCATGGCGCATTAAATGTTGGCTGTTCACGCAAAGAAATTGTCGAGATAATTATTCAGATGGCAGTATATGCAGGATTTCCAGCCGCTTTGAACGGAATGTTTGCAGCCAAGGAAATTTTCCAAGAGCGAGATAAAACTGGATTAAGTTAGATGTGCTATGCCGCTGCAAATAAATCCACCTCCGGCGGATAAACCGATAGGCGGGGAAACCGGATCGGTTAGACTGAAGAGGAAACAGAGCATTGGAGTGATAGAAAAAATCTGGAGGCGACGATATATATATCGTCGCCTGCGAAACTTTGCCAAGATTGATAGACATTAGATGTGACCGTCGTCTGCCAAGTTTAAGCCACGTTGGTGACGGTCACAAACAAGTTTGTAGGCAACATAAATTAACGAAACACTTTATTGGGAGAACCAAAATGAGGAAAGATATTTTTGTTGTTGGTATTCGTCTCTTGGGAGTATGGCAATTGATCGGAGCCATCGTTTCATTATGTAATATCATTATCGTCTGGCTTGGATATTATAGAACGCAATCGATTCAAAATGAATACACCATCATTCATTTTGGTATTCAGTTTGTCATCGGGCTGTATCTTATACTTCGTCCATACCATCTATTCCATTGTATCGAACGATTTGCGGAAAAAGACGAAGAAGAACCGGTTGCGAAATAATTTTGGTTATCATCATCTTCAAGTTCGTAGCGTATGTGAAAATTATGTAAAGCTGGTAGTCGAGGACTTTAGTCCTCGTTATTATTCTGGAAACGAAACCTAAAGGTTTCGACTACCGTATTTTTTCGAATTTGCACACACTGGTTGCTTCGAAAATAAATTGATTGCATCGATCCGATCTCTTGGAGAGGTCGGTTCGGTTAGAGTAAAAAGGAAATAGGGAACCTTGTTAAAGTTACCCGGGTAAATGCAAAGTATGGATGCAGTTACTTAATCCGTTTTCCGTGCTCCGACCTGCCGGTCAGCCATAATCAAACTCACAGGAGAGCTGCCGATCATTTCAAGCAGACTAATCACTTCTGTTACATTTTTTTCTTCTTCCACTTGCTCGTTGATGAACCATTGCAGAAATGTTTGCGTGGGGTAATCTTTTTCTTTCAACGCAAGTTCATAAAGCTTGTTGATCAGTCCTGTTACTTTTTCTTCGTGTTCTAAAATTTGTTTAAACACATCTAACGGCGTTTTAAATTTTACCGGCGGCTGCTCGATGGCTTTCAGCACAACGGTACTGCCGCGGTCATGAAGATAGTTGAAAAATTTTAGCGCGTGTTCGGTTTCTTCCTGATATTGGACGCGTGTCCAGTTCGCAAAGCCGGGAAGGTTTTGCATGACAAAGTGTGCCGACATCGACAAATACAAATACGCCGAATACAATTCGTGATTGATTTGTTCGTTGATGGAATCTTGCAGTGGTTTGCTTAACATAGTTATCTCCTTTTATATTGTTTGTGATACCATTGAAACTGAAATCAATCCCAAAACGTTCCCCATGTTCCCATTGAAATCTGTTGCAATTTGGAGTATATTATAAACAAAAGGAGTTGAAAATATACCAATGCCAACGTATGAATATCGATGTAAATCGTGCGGCTATGAATTTGATGAGCTTCAATCCATAAAAGCGGAGCCATTAAAGATGTGCCCGCAATGTAAAAAACCAGCATTGAAGCGTCTGATTTCAGGTGGTGCGGCTTTGGTTTTTAATGGCAGTGGATTTTATGAGACGGATTACAAGAAATCACATACCTCGGCTTCTTCCTCAAGCACAAAGAAGCCCTTGGCGAAGTCCAAAGCAAAGACAGAACCCTCATCACCTGCAAAAGCCAAAACAGATTCTTCAGCAACTAAATAAGCTGGATGAGTTATTTTAAAATGAAAAACCCCGAAATGTCTTCGGGGTTTTGTGTTTTAGGAACCGACTTCAAATCCGGCGCGGCGAAGAACTCGCTTGGCTTGTTCGGCAATTCGTTGATTATCCAACGATAAGCGAAATGTGCCGCCGCGATGTTCGCGCACCTTCAATAATTCCAAATCTTTAATATTGATCTTTGCTTTGGCAAGCGTTGCGGTTAAACGAGCAAGCTGTCCGGGTTTGTCATCCACATAAACGGAAATATCGACGAGAGTGGAAAGAAATCCTTTCATCGAACGGGGAATAGAAGAACGCAGGCGTTGCGAGGATTGGAATTCATTTTTTAAAGTTGCTGATCGAGAAGAAAGCGAACGTTCGTACCAACTCAGTACCTTAATATACAGTTTCAATGCTTTACGGATTTCTTGTCGATTGAGTTTCAGGATGTCATCCCAAAATGTGTACGGGCTGGAAGCGATGCGTGTCATGTCGCGAAAACCGCCTGCACCCAGAGCAAGTCGTTTGCTTGCTGTGCGATGTTTGTTGCCGGCGGTGTTCATCAAAGCCACTGCCGCAAGCTGTGGAAGATGGCTGAGCGCTGCAATTGTGCTGTCGTGTTCGGCTGCGGGTAATTGCATCACACGTGTGTCCAACGCTTTCAAGAATTGTGAAAGTCGGACGAAATGCTTTTTGTTTGTTGTGCGAGTCGGTGTAAGCAGATAGACAGCATTTTGAAATAAGAGCGGATGTGCGGCATCGATGCCGGAAAATTCAGCGCCTGTCATCGGATGACCACCAATGAAATTTCCTTTCGGAAAAAACATCTCAGCAAGTTCGGTAATGATTTGCTTTACGCTTCCGACATCGGTGATAATTGCATCGGGAGAAATGTGCGATGATATTTTCGGAATCAACGAGAGAATGGATGATGCCGGAGTTGCAAGAATAATCAAATCAGCATGGACAACGGCTCGTGCGACGGATGTGATTCCCTCATCAATAACGTTGCGTTGCTTGGCACGCTTTAAAACAGCGGGCTTGTCGCATCCTATGATATGTGTTGCGGGAAATCGCCGCTTGATTGCAAGCGCAAATGATCCGCCGATAAGTCCAACGCCGATAATCGTGATGCGCTGAAAGGGAAGTGCAGTCGGTTTGGGTTTCATTACTTCGTTTTATGCTAACGTTCTTCCGATTGCTTCGGCAATGATGCGAACTTCTTTCATCATCTGCGTGAATTGATCGGGATACAAGGATTGTGCGCCGTCAGAAAGCGCATGGTCGGGATCGTGATGCACTTCCACAATGATGCCGTCTGCACCTGCGGCAACAGCAGCTCGTGCCATGGGAATCACTTTATCGCGAATGCCGACGCCGTGTGACGGATCCGCAATAATTGGCAAATGACTTTTCTTCTTGATGACCGGTATGGCGCTAATGTCCATCGTATTTCGAGTTGCAGTTTCAAACGTACGGATACCGCGTTCGCATAAAATTACCTGTTCATTGCCGCCTGATAAAATATATTCAGCGGACATCAACCATTCTTCAATGGTCGCAGATAGCCCGCGCTTGAGCATCACCGGTTTGGATGCTTTGCCAAGGTCTTTCAGAAATGTGTAATTCTGCATGTTGCGTGCACCGATTTGTAAAATATCGGCGTACGATTCAACCAAGGCAATATCGGCTCGGTCCATAACCTCGGTTACAACTTTCAAATTGAATTCATTTGCAGCGGCGCGCATAAGTTTTAATCCTTGTTCGCCCAGCCCTTGAAACGAATAAGGCGAAGATCGTGGTTTAAATGCTCCGCCGCGTAAAATCTTTGCACCGGATTTTGCAACATGTTCTGCAATCGTAAAAATTTGTTTCTCGGTTTCCACAGAACATGGACCCGCCATTGCAACGACTGCATTTCCGCCGATCTCAATGCCGCCGATATTAAAAACCGAACCTTCGCTTTTGAATGCATGGCTTGCAAGTTTATATGGCTCTGTAATGCGGATGACTTCCGCAACACCGGGGAGCAATTCAATTTGCCGGTGATCGAAATCCGGATGCACACCGATTGCACCCAGTACCGTATGCTGTACACCGGTGGAACGATGTACGTCAAAACCATGTTCATTGATGACGCGAATAATATCTTCAACTTGTTTTTCAGTTGCGTTGGATTCTAAAACGACGATCATAATAATACGTATCTCTTGTGTGTGAATATGTTATTGTCAATCAAATTCTATTTTCTGTATTCTTATTCATACCGATCTAACTTAAAGTTTTCACCTAAATACAATTTACGAGCTTCTGGATCATTTGCAAGGTATTCTGCTGTTCCGCCTTTTAATATTTTCCCTTCAAATAAAAGATACGAACGGTCGGTAATGGAAAGCGTTTCGTGCACATTGTGATCTGTGATGAGTACGCCGATATTTTTTTCTTTCAACTTGCGGACGATGTTCATAATATCTTCCACGGCAATAGGATCGATGCCTGCGAATGGCTCATCTAATAAAATGAATTTTGGATCAATTGCTAACGAGCGTGCAATTTCTGTCCGTCTTCGTTCGCCGCCGGAAAGCACATATCCTTTGCTTTTGGCGATAGGTGTGAGTCCAAATTCTTCCATCAGCCGATCGCACTTTTCTGCCTGCCCTTTCGGAGAAAGTTTTGTGGTTTGCAAGATTGCCATCAAATTATCGCGGACAGAAAGCCGCCGGAAGACCGATGCCTCCTGCGGAAGATAGCCGATGCCGAGCCGTGCGCGTTCATACATTGGCTTCTTGCTGATCTCGGTTCCCTGTAAAAAAACTTTACCGCTGTTTGGGCGAATCATTCCAACGATCATGTAAAACGTCGTCGTTTTGCCCGCACCATTCGGGCCAAGCAAGCCGACAATTTCGCCTTGCTGTACTTCAACGCTCACTTGGTCAACAACCGTACGTTTTTTGTATCGCTTGATAAGATTTTCAGAATGAAGAATATTGTCTGTCATGATTTTTATGATTCGCTATTTGCTGATAATAAATACGCCTTTGCGTTCCGGGCGATTGGTGTACCACCGAAATCCGTCAAGATTGTAATCCGCTTCGTGTTTGTTGATCATTTTTTCTGGAAAATACTGTCCTTGCACGCCGCCGACAACTTTGATGCGGTCGATTTCTCCTTTGACAAAGTCAATAAAAATTCTATCGCCGCTGGATTTATTTGCGCCGTTCGGATCTTTTTTATCGAACGTGTAATACAAACTCGTCGCATTGCGTTGCACATCGATCTGTTCTAATTTATCGTTGCGAAAGTACATTGTCAATTCTCTGCCGGTCAATTGATTGAATCGATCCATGTGGATGGAATCTGCACGTGAAATGGCAACGGCATGATTTTTCACCCAGAGTGATCGCAATTTTTTATTTTCCATACGAATGCGCATGGAATCTCCGGTGATTTGATTGTCACCACTCCACAGCATCGGATGTGTTTGAAGCGTTATCGATTCTTCTGAAGTGTAATAGGTAGCAAGTGCACAGCGTGCGGAAAGATCGCTCTTTACCATTTGAACAGAATCGATGGCGATGAATCGTTCTAATGAATCTTTATACGACTTCATTTCTTTACTGATGATAACCATCGTGTCTATTTTTCCATTTTCAGCAGTATCGATTTTGATGAGCCGCGGATGTTTCAAAACGTGAGAAAACTTTTGCTGCTCGAGATGTACTAACGAATCGCCGTAAATATTCAGTGCGCTGCCGTACTGAAGCGCATGCACATTGCCCGTAGCAACAGAACGCGCTTCTCTTTGGTAATACTGCAACTCATCACACCAGATAGTCGATGATGAATCGATCAACGTAACGTTGCCTGTAAAATGCGAACGTTTTTCTTCGACAAAATATTCTCCGGCCTGTGCTGTCAGCACAGATTTTCCACGCTCAAGCTGAACGCCGGTATGCGTGCGCATCACTCGCAGGTTGCCGTCATAAACGCCTTCTTTGGAACGAATGGTAACGCTGTCCTGCACCATTTTCACATTGCCGTATAATTCCATTTTATTCTGAACCACGAAGCGCAGCGCGCGATCGCACCATACGTGCACGGGCCCGCCGCTGTCCGGCTGTTGCACAAAATGCACGTGGCCGGTAAGTTCGCGTACTTCTTCGCCATTGATGACTTTGCCTTCGAGTTGATCGGCAGAACGCAATTCTATCATCTTGCTATCCTGCGCGAATGCAATACTCGAAATACACAAACAACCGACGATGATCTGTAGCCGCTTCATTGAAAACTATTCCGCGTGCCCATGGCCGGTTACAGAAAAAATTTTGTAGTTCTTAAGTGTTTGATCGGATTCAAATCCATGCCCGTTAATTTTTTCTTTGGGTGTTGTGATTTCCACATATTCCGGTGTGTGAATTAATTGTCGTTGGTTATCCCAGAACAACTGTTCGGTTACTAAACGTGAACCATTCGTAGATATGGCAACAACGTGTTTATCTGCTTCAAGATTATTTGTTGTTTCATCCACGCTGCCTTCTTCACTCGTAAGCACAGATGTTTCATGCCCTTCGGTACTAAAAAAATGTACCGTAACACCTTTACTCAATTGAGTACGATGATCATTCTCGAACACGCGAAGGTTTCCTGCGTGAATGATGGCATGCACGTGTCCGGAATCTGAGACAACGATGTCGCTATTCCAGCTTTCTTGCTGAGGAAGTAAACGACTGTCTATTGTTTGAATGACGGAAGGTTTTAGTTTTTCTTCACAGCCAAACAAGAATAATGATACTACCAGAAGAACGATGATGCTTTTCACAACACGAATCATGCTGTTGCGTCTCCGCGAAGTCCGGCTTCTACAAGATCGTGAATGTGCAGCATACCGATGGGCCGGTGCTGGTCATCAACAACGACAAGCTGCGTAATCTTAAATGATTCCATCATGGCGAGTGCGCGTGCAGCAAGAATATCTTTTTGTATAACCTTCGGATTTTTCGTCATCACTTCACCAGCGGTCAAATGGGCAATGTCGCTTGTGCGCTGAAGCAAACGGCGTAAGTCGCCATCGGTGAGAATTCCTTGCATAATGCCGTCATCGTTCACCACGCATGTTGCACCGAGCCGCTTTGAGGAAATTTCGACGATTGCTTGAGAGAGAGAAACGTGTTCATTTACAACTGGAATTTCTTTGCCGGTTATCATCATCGCTTCGACTTTGAGCAGTAATTGTTTTCCAAGATTCCCGCCGGGGTGGAAGAAGGCAAACTCTTCTTTGGTGAAGTTGCGCAGTTGCAGAAGTGTAATGGCAAGCGCATCGCCCATCGCCAGCGTTGCGGTTGTCGAAGATGTCGGTGCAAGATCATGCGGGCATGCTTCTTCTTTGACACTCACATCTAATACAACATCGCTTTGCTTACCGATGGAAGAACTTTCATTGCCGATGAGCGAAATAATTTTTACGCCGAGCTGTTTAAAGCGAGGCAGCAATTGCTGCACTTCTTCTGTGTCGCCGCTTTTGGAAATGCAAATGACAACATCATCCTGTGTTACCATTCCGAGATCGCCGTGAATGGCATCGGAGGGATGCATAAACAATGACGGCGTGCCGGTGGAACTGAGCGTGGCGGAAATTTTTCTGCCGATGATGCCGGATTTTCCCATACCGGTTACGACCACACGACCGTTAGATTGGTAAATCAAATCAACCGCTTTTGCAAAGTTGCCGTTAATGCGTCCTTCGAGCGCAGCGACGGCAGCGGCTTCAATGCGAATTACTTCTTTACCTTTTTCGATGATGGACGAATCCATAGTTGGTTCCAATTATTTTTTACGTTTCGGCAGTGCCGGTTGTTTATTCTGGCTGTCGAGAATGAGATCGACGAGTTCGCGCACGGCGCCATTGCCGCCATTGTGGTTGCAAACGTAATGAACATGTTTTTTTACGAGAGGCATCGCGTTTGCCGGTGCTGCGGAAAATCCGACTTGCATCAACACGCACAGATCGAATTCATCGTCGCCGATGTATGCAATTTCGTGATCTTGTAAATTTAATTTTTGTTTGATGTGTTCGTAGGCATCTGCTTTGTTGTCAAGATTTTGATAGACTTCAGAAATGCCGAGATCTTCCGCACGCCGTTCCACAATTTTTGAAATTCTACCGGTGATGATACCTGTTTGCAAACCGGCAAGACGAAGTTTACGCAAGCCATAACCGTCATGAATATTGAATCGCTTGAGTTCATCGCCGGAGTTGGAATAATAAATGCCGCCGTCGGTCATCACGCCGTCCACATCTAACAATAACAGTTTGATGTGTTTGAGTTTGGATTTGATGGAAGATTTTTTCGGCATTGATTTTCCTAAAACTGTTTTACTATGTCGTCAATTGCTTTTACTTGTTTCAATAAATCTTCCAGCAGATCGAGTTTCAACTGACTTGCTGCATCGCTTAATGCTTTTGCCGGATCAGGATGTGTCTCGATAAAAATTCCATCGATGCCTGCGGCAACGCCTGCACGTGCAATCGGGAAAATAAATTCCGGCTGTCCACCGCTTTGATTTGTTGCGCCGCCCGGCAATTGCACGGAATGTGTTGCATCCAAGATCACCGGATATCCTGTTTTCTGCATAATCGGCAGCGCACGAATATCTACCACAAGATTGTGATATCCGAATGTGGTACCGCGTTCTGTCAATAAAATTTGTTCGTTTCCGGTCTCTGCAACTTTTTTTGCTGCGAGTTTCATATCATCCGGCGCAAGGAATTGTCCTTTTTTAATGTTTACAACTTTTCCGGTGCGTCCTGCTGCTTCGAGCAATTCTGTTTGGCGGCAAAGGAAGGCGGGAATTTGCAATACATCCACAACTTCAGATGCGATTTTAGTTTCTTCTGTAGTGTGAATATCGGTGAGAATCGGAACACCGAATTCACGCTTTACTTCAGCAAGAATAGCGAGCGCTTTGTCCTCGCCAATCGTTGTAAATGAATCGCCGCTGGTACGATTTGCTTTTTTGTAAGATGATTTAAAGATGAAGGGAATGTTCAATCGCAGTGTGATGCCGAGAATAGTTTTCGCCGTCTGCAAAATCATCTCACGGTTTTCCACCACGCAGGGACCAGCGATCAATGCAAGCGGTTTTCCGCCGCCAATTTGTACATTGCCGATAGAAACAATTTTTGTTTTCATAAAATCAAAAAAGCACTTTCTACAATGTGAAGAACGAATCTAACATTGAAAACAATATACGTTTGTTTTCGGATGAATATGTTTGATACTGCGACTTCAATTGGTCTTCTAATTGAATATAATGATCTGCAATCAATTCGTTTTGACAATTCTGAATCAATCCATCCAAACTGCTTGCCGTAAGTTCGAGATGAAATTGAAGCCCCAACACATGATTGTTGTACAAGAACGCCTGATTTTTACAACCATCTGATTCGAACAATCGCTGCGCACCGTGTGGAATCTCAAATGTATCGCCGTGCCAGTGAAACACCGTTTGATCCGGCGATGCTGCGAATGCCGGAAATAACCTATGTGCATCAAACGTTTTGCGAATAGGGAACCATCCGATTTCTTTATACGGATTTTTATGGACGACTGCACCGAGCACAGCCGCTAATAACTGCGCACCGAGACAAATTCCTAAAATCTTTTTTTTCTCTTGGACGGCAGATTGCAAAAACATTTTCTCGCGTGATAGCCATGGATACAAATGATCGTCGTATGCGCCCATCGGTCCGCCCATCACGATCAATCCATCGAATGAATCCATCGCAGGCAGCGATTCACCGTTATACATTCGTGTTGGTAAAAGCGCGTGTCCGTTGGTGGCAGCCCATTCTTCAATAGAGCCGACGTTTTCAAAAGGAACATGTAGAATTGCGCTGAGGTTCATTGCTTGTGCCATTTCATTATAACTGTACGGAAAAAAGCCAGAACAATCAAAGTTGCTTCTGCGACGTTATTCCAGTATTTTAATCTGGAATTGCACTAAAACGATTGATAACTGATTGCAGATAGCACAACTTTATCCATGATTCTTCGAGCAAACGCAAAAATCAATATCGGATTGCGCATTATCGGCAAGCGTGCCGATGGTTATCACGATTTAGAAACTTTTTTTCATGAGATTCAGTGGTACGATGAAATTGCATTGAAACCAAGCGCTCGTTTGGAAATGACTTCTAATTCCACCGAAGCGCCTGCTGATGATTCCAATTTATGTCTGCGTGCTGCGCATTTGCTTCAAGAAACAACCGGCGTGACAAACTGTGTGTATATTGAGCTTCGAAAAAATATTCCCATCGGTGCAGGGCTTGGCGGCGGAAGCGCCGATGCCGCAGCGGTGCTGCGCGGATTGAATTCTTTATGGAATTTGAATTTATCTAACGATAAACTTCGTTCTCTTGCTGCAAAACTTGGCGCCGATGTCGCGTTTTTTATTGAAGGCGGCAGTGCGTACGCAACAGGTTGCGGAGAAATTTTGAAACATTGTTCGTTTTCTGTGCCATTCTGGATTTTAGTTGTTGCACCGCCTGTGCATGTTTCCACCGCGTGGGCGTACGGAAATTTAAAACGGAAATCCGGTTATGCTGCAAAGAATTTACAAAAAATCGTTACAGAACAAATTTCCGATCCAAAAGCATTATCCGTAGATGTTATAAATGATTTTGAACCATCGGTGTTTGAAGTTTATCCATTGATTCGACAAACGAAAGAAAAGTTGTTTGATACTGGGGCTCAATTTGCATTGATGAGTGGCAGCGGTTCATCGGTGTTTGGATTGTTTGAAAGCGAATCGACAGCGCAGCAAGCCGCAGCATCGTTTGATGCAACGTTTCGTGTCTCTATCACACCGCCCAATTTTTCATCACAGCAGAAATAACGTGCGAACATATTTTCAAATCATATTGATGATCGTAATAAGTTTGATGAGCCGTGCGCAGGAGCGAAGAGATAGTTTGTTCGTTCCGCGTTCGCCTGTGCAACGAGATTCTCTCCGCGTTGTGAAGTTCGATACGTCGCACATCATTCCAGATTCGCTGCGATTTGCAAAGCGGGATTCTGTTGTGATCGATTCAATCGTTATCCGATATATTCCTAGAATGGGAACGATCACGGGAAAAATTGATACCAGCGATGGGTTGTCCCGTCAACGATTTCTCTGGACCGATGCAAAGAACGTGAACGAACTGCTGTGGAAAGTTCCGGGATTTTATTGGCGCGATCTCGGCGAAGCAGGCGAGCCGGGGCAGTTGAATGCTTTCGGCGTTGATAGCCGTGGTGTCGAAATATTATTAGATGGTTTGCCGATGAATGATCCGATTACTGGAACATTCAATATGAACAATATGCCGTTAGAATTTGTCGATCACGTTGAAATTGCAACCGGTTCGGAAGCGGCGAGTTTTGGCGATGATGGTGCGGGCGTCGGAATGAATTTTGTTTCCCGTTCGTACAATTCCATAAAACCATACACAAAAATTCGATATGTACAGGATCCGAAAAGTACGCTCTTGTTGGATGGATTGTTCGCACAAAACGTTGCGCGCGGATTGAATTTAATGTTTGCGTTTCAGCGTCCCACTTCGCAAGGGCTTTATACAAATTCCTCGCTCGATGCATGGAACGTTCGCACGCGATTACGGTACGATCTTTCCGACCGGCTCAATATTTCGTTGATGGAATTCTTTACTCAAGCAATAAACGATATGAACGGCGGCGTCAATATTTTAGTTCCGTACTCGCAAGACGTGTTTTCAGGAACTGGTTCGTATGTAGTTCATCCATTTGCGTGGGATAAAATAACGCGTAACGATGTATCGCTCAGCGCAATTATGAGAGTGTTACCCGATTCTGCTTCATTGACACAGATGAGTTTATTTTATACAACGTATGAACGTGAATTCAATAAGTCGGAATATTATTATGATGCTTATTATAATGATTTAGGAACAATCGATGATTTCGCTCGTGCCAATGTCTTGGGTGCGCGCGTGCAGCAGAACATTTTTTTCCTACCGGTGAGCGGCTGGATTGGTGTGCAAACCATGCGGCGGCAAACAGATCGAACGCGGATATTACCCATCGTTGATGAAACAGAGAATTCCGTCTTTGGAAAATTGTCGTTGCCGTTAGACGATATTTTAATTTCATCTGTCTCAACAGAATATAAAACATTGCGCGGAAAAACGGCGACAAATTTTGGCGGCAACGTTGTGCTCAATCCGCTCTCGTGGTTCAGCGTTTCATTCGATGCTGCATGGTTTGACCGCTTGCCGACGATTCAGGAATTGTACTGGACAGATTCAACAATCCTCCGTCCATCGGCGATACAAAAAGAGCGACACACATTGTATCAAATTGGGATGCGAATGTTTAACGATTCAACTGTTGATGTACACGTTGGCGCATTTCAACGGCTCGTTGATAATGCGATTAATTACAGTTCGAGCACAACGTCAAGTGGAACAGCCGCGACGATAATCAGCAATATTGCAAAGGAAAAAATTCTCGGTATAACCGGCAGTGCGCGCGTGTGCTGGAAATGGTTTGAGGCGTACGGCACGATGACATTGACAAAGACAACGCAAAACGATACGCTGAAAACATTGATACCGGACGTTTTGCTTTCCGGTGAACTCAGTTATCGCAATAAAGCACTGCTGGGTGTGTACGATGTGCGGCTCGGCGTCCGTTCATCGTTTTATAATCGTCAGGATGGTATGACGCTCATTCCATCACTCTTGGCATATCAAGCATATCAATCGCAGGAATTCAACCTCGGCAGAACGACAACATTGGATATTTTTCTTGTTCTGAAGATCGGTGATGCACACGTGTCGCTTTCATATCTCAATGCGATGAATCTTCGATATATGCAGACACCCATTTATCCCATGCCGCCTGCTGCCATTCGAATCGGCGTGAACTGGGAGTTTTTGGATTAAGCAACGAGAAGAGGAATCGGAATGCTACTCTGAGTTCTGTATAATTATTCTATACTGATTGCGATTTGTTGAAACATTAAGCTCATGGAAAACGTAAAATAAAAAAATAATTTTCAATCGAAGTCAATTTTTTCAAAACGGTGTTCGATCACTATAAACAAATAGAATGATGACAATACAAAAAGTATTGCTGTGCACTCTCGTATTTCTTACGATTGTGCAAGCGCAAATTCCGTTCACTATTCACGGAAAAATTGTCGATGCTGCGACGAACGAACCATTGCCGATGGCGAGCATCAAACTTGCTCATACTTCGCAGGGAACCGTTTCTAACACAAAAGGAGAATTCCATTATGTGCTTTCGGATTCTGTTGCAATCATCGTTGCAAGTTATATCGGTTACAGTTCCGATACGGTGACGCTTACGCCTCTCAATAATCAATTTTATTTTTTTCGATTACAACCGAATGCAATTAAAATGGCAGACGTAGTGGTAACGGGCTCTACCGAAGATCCTGCCTATGAAATAATTCGTCAAGCAATTGCGAATAAGAAAAAGTGGATGCGGCGTCTGTACGCATACGAGGGGAAAGCATTCACTCGCTTAGAGATGCGCGTCCAAGATTCTATTGCCGCGATTACTGAATCGTATTCAACACTCTATTGGCAACAGGGCGATTCGCTGCGTGAAGTTATTACCCAACAAAAACAAACCGGCAATATTCAGAAAACAATGCAGCCAGCGCGTGTGGGCAATATTGTCAATTTCAATGATGATACAGTTATGATGGGAGGATTCCGATTTACAGGTCCGACATCTCCCGATGCGTTCGAGAACTACGATTACAAATTGCTTTCCACACGGAAAATGGATGATTATGAGGTCTATGTTATTCAACTCATGCCGAGATCGCGCATTGATCCATTATTCCAAGGAACGATTACGATAGCGGAACGTTCGTATGCCGTCATCCATGCTGATCTCGAACCGAATGAAGCGTACGTTCAGCCGTTTGTGCGTTTCAAAAACTTGCGGTTCCAACAATCATTTCGTCTTTACAATGAATCGGTGTGGCTGCCGGTCAATTTCCATTTTACTGGAACATTTGAAATCAGTGTTATGGGCATAAAAATACCGCCGATTGGCGTGATGCGGGATGTCGTCATTTATGATTATCGCGTCAATCCGAAACTGGCTGACAGTATTCGAGCGTTAAAAAGTTTCAGTATCGATTCGTTATCAAAAAAAATTGATACAACTTTTTGGACAGCACATAACGTGCTTCCGTTGACGGCAGAACAGGATACCGCCTATCGTAAACTCGACAGCACGCAAACGCTGGAAAAACAATTTGCCCCAACAGGCGCGACAATGAAATTCTTCAACTCGCTTAACACAGGTGTGTTGAGTTATCTTGATCTTTCGTTCAATCGTGTGGAAGGCGGACATCTCGGTATTTCCAAAACCATCGATACGGTGGTGAATAATCTTTCGGCGCGAGGCGGTGTTGCTTACGGCACGGCGGATCAGGATTGGAAATGGCATGCTGGCGCTACATGGCAATTCGGGGAAGATCGGCATAGTAATATGACATTCGGATCAGCACTGATACAGACGACAGAAAAAATATACTCGTTGGGATTCGATGTGTTTCATCAAATGGAAGATTATCCATCAAACGTTTTGCATGAATCTTTCACAAATAGCATTTCGGCGTTGTTCGCTCATTCGGATGACAACGATTATTATCGTAAGCAGGGCGGCGATATTGAGTTTTCGTATCTTCCTATCGCACGCACTCGCATGACATTGACGGCATGTGTGGAAACAGAACATTCCGTTGTGAAGCAAACGGAGTATTCTTTTTTTAATACTTCGAGTTTGTATCGTGATAATCCTCCTATTGCCGACGGACAAATGAACTCGCTCAAGCTTTCGTTATCGTACGCTTCGACGCCGGTAGTAAGTTTAGCGCGGAATGCATTTAATGCTTCATGGGAGATTGAACATGCGTCGCCGTTGTTTGAAAGCGATTTTTCGTTCACGCAACTCAATCTGAAACTCCGCCAGAAAATTTCCACAATGAATGAGAATCTGGCGTTTCCGCCGTCGTTGACGATATATGTATTAGGCGGGACGACACTGGGACATCTGCCGCCGCAACGGTATTTCACATTGTCCTCGAATGAGTCGTATCTCGGTATTCCAGGAATGATGCATGGCATCGAGCCGCGTGAGTTTTGGGGCGACCGGTATGCAGAACTTTTTGTGGAACATAATTTTCGCCGTGCACCGTTTGCCTTATCCGGCATAAAGGCATTGTATGAATCGAATTTAGAATTCATCGTCTATGCTGGTGCAGCGCGGTCTTGGCTGTCCAGCGATGCTGTTGTTATTCCGGGAGTACATACGAACGATACGAATGGCTGGTATTACGAGGCAGGGTTTGGAATATCAAACATTCTGGATTTTTTCCGGATCGATGTTACCTACCGGTTTATGAAACCAGAGGGATTTGGATGGAAGCTGACGTTCTCCGATATTATTTCGGAATTTTTCCAGTAGCAAGGCATCGGTTGCTCATCCATAAAAATCCTCGTACCTTAAAATGTATGCTGTATCCGAAAAAAATACTCATCATTCGGTTTAGTTCTATCGGCGATATTGTGCTGGCAACCGCTTTATTGCGCGTTGCACGTTCGCAATTTCCAAATGCCCAAATCGATTTCCTGACGAAGTGTGAATATGCAGCTCTTGTTCGTTCCAACGCGAATATCAATGATACATACGAGTTTGATTCTTCCAGCGGATTCGCTGGTCTGCGGGAATTGAAAAAGAAACTGCGGGCGGAGCAGTACGATCTTGTTGTCGATATACACAACAACTTGCGTAGCCGATATGTTCGGATGGGAATAGCAGAAAAAATCGTAACGATCAATAAACATCTGTTGGCGCGAACGCTTTTAGTGTTATTCAAATGGAATGTGTATCGAAATATCGTTTCTGTTTCAGATCGTTATATCGAAACTCTAAAGGAATACGACGTTCACAACGACGGAAAAGGATTGGACATATACATTCCCGACGAAGTGCGATTTCTCATTACCGGCGCCACCGCAAAACTAAAATTGAATAACTATGAAAAAATTATCGGCATGTGTCCTGCAGCAAAACACGGAACGAAGCGCTGGCTGCAGGAACATTTTGTGGAATTAGGAAACATTCTCGCACAACGATGGAATACAAAAATTCTTCTTTTCGGCGGATCGGAAGATGTAGATTATTGCGGCAAGATCGCAGACGCAATGAATGCTGCAACAGGAAAAACTTTTGCTGAGAATCTATGCGGAAAATATTCATTGCTGGAAACGGCGGCAGTGATGGAGTCTTGTGATCTTGTCGTGTGCAACGACACCGGATTGATGCACGTTGCGGCAGCGATGAAACGAAATCTTGTTGCCATTTTCGGTTCGACGGTGAAGGAACTCGGATTTTTTCCTGTTGGAACGAAATCGGTAGTGTTGGAGCGAAACGATCTTTCATGCCGTCCCTGTTCGCATATCGGACGCGAATCGTGCCCTAAAAAACATTTTCGATGTATGAAAGATATTTCCGTTGAAAACGTTGTCGATGCTTGTTCGAATATGCTTTCATTGAAAAAATAATTTTTAAAGTCTATGGCACGCGTACTACGTTGATGGTATCGGTAAGACCGCGAGCCATCAGCGGAATGCCCATCGTAAAAACAATATAATCTCCGCTTTGGACGTATCCATCTGCTTTTAATTTTTCTTTTATGTGTTTCAAGGTCGCGTCCGCATTGCCGATATAGTCGCTCACAACCATCCCGCGAACGCCCCACACTAAATTCATGAGGCGTAACACACGCTCGGCGCCAGTGACGGCGATAATGCGTGCATCAGGACGAAATCGGCTGATGCGCTTTGCTGTTCCTCCTGAGTGCGTGATACAAACGATGACAGAAGCATTGACCTGATGCGCAAGCACACATGCAGAATGTGCGATAGCATCTAATACATTCTCTTTGTAGTTCGGTGTAATGGTGGCGATGCTTGTTCGATTTGTGATTTGTCGTTCGGTTGTTTGAATAATGTTATCCATCGTTTGAACGGTTTCAATAGGATATTTTCCGATGGAAGTTTCTGCACTGAGCATCACGGCATCTGTACCATCGAGCACAGCGTTTGCCACATCGCTTGCTTCCGCGCGTGTTGGTCGCGGGTTCTCAATCATCGATTCTAACATTTGTGTCGCAATGATAACCGGTTTGCCAACTTCGTTACATTTTCGCACGATCATTTTTTGGAGCATCGGAACTTCTTCCGGTGGCAATTCAACGCCGAGATCCCCGCGTGCAACCATAATACTGTCGGTTTCAGCAATAATGTCGTCAATCGCGTTGATGGCATCACCCATTTCAATTTTAGCGATGATGGGCGTAAAATGTTTTGTTTTAGCGCGAATGTGTTCACGTAAAGACCGAATATCTTTCGACAACCGTACAAACGACAATGCGACATAATCCACTTCATTTGCTAATCCGAAATATAAATCGTCAATGTCTTTTTCTGTAATCGATGGTGTGCTGAGCTTGACGCCGGGCAAATTCATGCCTTTATGTTCGCCTAAGATTCCACCAACAAGAATTTTGCATTGAACTTCTGCGCCCTTCACGGAAACTACTTGTACGCTAAGCTTTCCATCATCTAATAAAATAGTATCGCCGGGTTTGACATCGGCAGGCAATTCTTTGTACGCAGTTGTGACGCGCTGCGCCGTGCCGATGATCTCTTCAGTGGTGAATGTCAGTGATGATCCTGCGTGCAATTCCACTTGTTTGTCCTGCAATGTGCCGGTGCGAATTTTCGGGCCGCATAAATCTTGCAATATGGAAATATGCTCACCGGTTTGCGCGCTTGCTGCACGAATGTTCTGAATCGTTGTTAAATGATCTTGATGTGACCCATGTGAAAAATTTAATCTTGCGACATCCATTCCTGCCTGAATCAATTTCACCAATTGCTCTACGGATTGTGTTGCCGGCCCAATGGTGCATACAATTTTGGTCTTGCCGAATCTTTTTTTGTCGCTCATACTGTGCGCCTCCGTTCTTGTTCCATGATCGAAATAAATTCCGGCAAAATTTCTCCTGCTTTGCCAAGGAAAGTTTCGTTCACTAAGTGAGATATTTCCGTTCGTTCCATATTGATTTCGACGATATATGCGCCGTGCTGGCGTGCAGTCAGTGGAAGTCCTGCCGCAGGATAGACGACGGCAGATGTGCCGATGGTAAGAAATAAGTCGCATCGCTGTGCGGCTTCGGTTGCTTTTTCAAAAACACCTTCCGGCAGCATTTCACCAAACCAAACCACATCGGGGCGAATCACGCCGCCGCAATGTTCGCAGTGCGGAATTTTCTTCTCAGGCGTTACAACAACATCAGCAACAAATCTGCCGCAGTCAACACAATAACTGCGCTCGATATTGCCGTGAAGTTCCAACACATTTTTGTTTCCGGCACGGAAATGCAGATTGTCGATGTTTTGTGTTGCGAGTGTGAAATCTTTTACGAGAGTTTCTAACTTTGCCAATGCAAAATGTGCAGGATTAGGTTTTACTTCCTGAATAATTTGCTTGCGTTGATTGTACCATTCCCAAACGATGTCCGGATTTTTTAAGAATGCATTGAAGTCGGCAAGTTCTTCCGGTTTTAATTTTGACCAGAGCCCATCGGTACCACGGAATGTTGCCACACCGCTTTCTGCAGAAATACCTGCACCGGTCAATACACAAATGGAGTTAACGCTTTTTAATAGCGATTGTAATTTGGGAGAGATATTCATTTCACAGGTTTCAAAATAAGTATATGAGAACACGTGGCTTGAATTACCGATTGATCCATCGGCCGTGTACGGTACACGCCGTTGAGCCATAACATTGTTTGATCTTTGTAATGCGGACTGAACACATGCCCTGATTGTCCCGGCGGCATAACGACGCGTGTGTCGTTGATGTCGGCTAAATTAAAAATTTGCCGCATCGATGCGCCCACGGTGACTTTCATACGAACTATTAAAAAAGAATTGTCCGACATTGACCGTAGAATGTCCGCCGCCAACTTCGTATGGCCCGACGCTGAAGAATGATTTCAGCAAAGAATTTTGCCCAAACACATGATCGAATGTAATGGTATGCAATCGTCCCCATTGCCATTCTTTCACTTTACCACCAAGGCGTAATTGTAACTCTGCCACCGCATCATAAACACTTTTGCGTAGAATGTCATCGCGTGTCTCAATGTTCGGTGTTCGTGGATCGTCGAACCATGTTGAGTTATTATTCTTTAACAACTGTGTCGTTACAATAATCGGTGTGCTTGATATTGTATCGAAGAGAGTAAACAGCGGGTCGCCCATTTTATTGTGAAACGTATTGTCGATAAGTTTTGTGAATGTCACATTGAAAAGCGTTGCCGTTACATCTTCTTTCCGCATTTCGAAATTCCATGTGCGGAAATATTCCAAAGCGATTTTCACATCAGGATTTGTAACCGTCACGCTGTCAAATGCATGCAAGATATAGGGCACTACTTCTCGCGCGTGCGTAGAAAAATAATCATTTTGGAGATGCTGCATATCTTCGATAGAAAATTTTGATTGCTCATTTAAAGCTTCATTAATGCGCATTGCGCGATACGGTGGTTCCCAGTGATTCGAAATATGATACGGATACGAATCATCGACAATTTTATTGTTTGCCGTTGCGATGAATCCGTTTGGAGGATTGAACGTATGCGGCATTTGTTCAAACGGTACATACCCCTGCCAATCGTACTCATTCGTTTCGCCGGAATGGGGAAGTGTTGCGCCGTTAACCGTTTTTCTAATCGGCAATTTTCCGCCGGTGTAATATCCGATATTCCCATCCACATCAGCATAGACAAAATTTTGTGCAGGCGCGGCATATTGTCTCAATGCGTTTTTAAAATCTTCCCAGTTTGTTGCTTTATCGATTTTATAAAATGCACCAGCTTCGTTAGAAATTTCAAATCCTGTCCAGCGCATGGAAACAAGCGACGTCGCAAATTGTGCGCCGGGTTCCATTTTGTTGACAATAGGGCCGCGATGCGTTTTGTAGATTGAAAGAAGGACGGGCGATCCGTTCTTAACGAAAATAGTATCGACACTTTCTTCTATCGGTTTCCATTCACCGTTGTAACGATAGCGAGTGGGATGCTGAAGAGAATCGACATCTTCCATATAAAAATCATCATCATCCAACATCGCATTGGTGACGCCCCATGCAATATGTTGATTTCTTCCGAGTATAACGAACGGCATGCCGGCAATAGTCATTCCAGCAACATCAAGATTGGGTGCGGTGACATGCAATTCATACCAGCGGCCGGGTGACATCAACAATAAATGCGGATCGTTGGCGAGAATGGGCTTGCCTGTCTGTGATTTTGCACCTGAGACAACCCACGCATTGCTGCCCGATTCAAACGATTTGATGTCGAGTAAATTTCTGTACAGTTCGTTCCGCATCGAAGAATGGTTTGAGATCGCTAATACTGCCTTTATGTTTGTGTTTCTTGGAGTGTGTAGATTTTGTTTTGGCGGCGTGATCGTCCACCGGAACAATAGGTTCAGCGGATCGTTGCGATGCAACAATGTACGGCGCATTGTTTTGCCAGATGGGAAAAAGTTCTTTTGCTTTTTCTTCGCCGAAGCGCTGCACTAATTCTCCCAGCAGTAAATCCATCCAGCGAGAAAAATTCATTTCCCATGCCATCAAGCGACTTAAAAGAAGCGAATGTTCGATTGTCCATGGCTCCGGTTCAAATTGCAGCATATCGAATTCAATAGGATAACGTCCTTTGTTGTCAGCGATGTACGCATTCACACCATCCGTATATGCCTGCAATGTTTTTCGAGTATCGTCGTCCAGCGTTGGAGAAATTTTATGAACATACTGCCATAATCCGAGCGTCCTAAACATTTTATCGATGGGCAACGCGGGTGCGCCGAGAATTTCCGATAATCTTCCCATGCCGACGCGGCGTTCTAATTCCATCTGCCATAATCGTTCTTGCGCATGCGTATAGCCGATGGCAAAAAATGCATCGTGTTCGTTTTGTGCGTTGATATGAGGAATGCCGTATTCATCCCGAAATATTTTTACCTCATTCTCAAGTCCGGCAACTTTAATCGTGCCGGATGTTTTTGGAAATGATTTTGTTACGAGATGATAGCCGATGGCTGTCACCGCAAGCACTGCAACCAGTAATGTTGAAACGACACCGATGACAATTTTTAGAGATATTCGCATAGTTACTTTATTAAATCAGTAGCAATGTAAAAAAACATGTGGGGGGAAGCAATGGAGCCCAGGTGGAAACGATAACCGGCGGTTGAAAAATCACAGAAAAAATTATTGCGAATCGACCAAGCCCTCCATATTTTCAAAAAATATTTTTTTGATGTCAGCCATGGGAAGGCGCATTTCTTGAACGAGCTTTAATTGGTGATCGACAATATCGTATCGAATATCCGCGGGGAAGCATGCCGGAATCGGAGCCGAAAAGAATTCTGTTTGCGGTAAACACTTCGAGAAATTTTTGAAAGACCATTCGCATGTCTGGTTTTGACGGATGTTCTTGCATCCATGAATTCGATCCGGCAGTATCGACAAAAACATTCGAACATTGTTTACCGAGTGCCAAGGTCTCTTCAAATTTTCCCGCGCCAAAGTTCGGAATGATGAAACGAATATCGGGAAATCGTTGTGCAATAGGAATTAAATCACGCGGATCGGAAAATTGTTCATTGACGATGGTCGGGATTCCGGCATAGTCACGCTGGCGCATAACAAGTTTTCCAAAATGTACGAATGCCAGCGCTTTGCATTCCGCCAATAAATTATAGAGCGGATACAACCATTCATCTTTTACACTGATTTGATACAGCGAAGGGTAGAACAACACGCCGCGAAGTTTGTCTTCTTTCAAACATTTTGTGGCGTTCTCCATCAGCAAATTAGAATTAGGATCGATCGTGAACATTCCGGAAAACCGGTTGGGAAATGCCTGCACGGCTTTGATGACAGACTCCTCATCGCCCGGAATGCTGCTGAACAACGTCAGCCGTTCTAATTTCCATTTGTCGATGATGTCGATCCAGCGCTTGGCAAGCTGCACTGGATCTTCGCCGGGGATTTCGATGTGCCCCTTTGCGGCGAGGTTGCGTAATTCCGAATTGATGTCGGCACGATTCAATTTTTGACGCACGGAATATTTGAAAAACGTGTTCGAATAAAAATGAACGTGTGCGTCGAATATTTTAAAAAGACCGATCATAGTTGAATGAACATTGCTTTCTTTAGAACAATCAAATGAGAGGTCAAAGCTTCTCCGCTAAATAAATTGTTGCGATGCCAAACGTCAATGGAAAGTATTTGATATGTGCGAATCCGACAGAACGAAGAATGCTGCAAAATTCTTCGCCGTCGGGAAATTCCGAAATTGTACTGGGCAAATAATCAGATGCCGAGCGATCATGAATAATGACTTCGCCAAGAGGAGGCATGATTATTTTTGAATAGAAGTTGTAAAGCTGTTTAACGGGAAATATTCTCGGATGCGAAAATTCTAAAATCATGGCAACGCCGCCTGCATGAAGCACGCGATGAAATTCCGACAATCCTTTCTTGAGATCGGAAAAATTTCGTACGCCGAACGATACGATGACTGCATCGAATGAATCAGTTGCAAATGTCATCGCCTCAGCATTCCCGGATTGAATCGTGATGATGTGCGATAAGCCGCGTCGCTGAATCTTTTTTATTCCGAGTTTCATCATCTGTTGTGAGAGATCGATGCCAATAATGGAATCAGGATGCAGTGCGCTTGCTTCGATGGCAAGATCGGCGGTGCCGGTTGCGACATCTAAAATACGTTTTGGCTGATATGCTGCCAACAATCGTATTGCACGTTTTCGCCACAGAATATCAATGCCCGAACTCAAGACGTGAGTTAATAAATCATATCGCTGTGCGATGGAATCAAATAACGATTGCACGTACGACGTTGCATACGTGCGGCGTTGCAATGCAGAATTGCCGTTTTGGGGTGTGTCTATTTTTCTCATACGTCGATAAAAATTAAATTAATATACGCAACAGTGCCAATATTTCCAATGATCTTTCCTACAACTTGAATTCCGAAAAACTATCACGTATTATTTTATGAGAAAAAAATATGATAACGTATTTCGATACCCATACGCATTTATTCGATAAGGAATTTCAGAAGGATCTTCCGCAAGTCATCGAGCGCGCGCACCAAGCGGGTGTAGAATGGATGATTATTCCCGCAACGGACGTGAATACCAGCCGTGATGCGATTCGTTTGACGGAACAGTACGATGGTCTGTTTGCAGCTGTTGGTGTGCATCCGCATGAAGCATCAAAGGTGAGTGATGATTGTCTGATAGAGATAGAAAAGTTATTACAACATCCCAAAGTCGTTGCGATAGGGGAAATCGGTTTAGATTATCATTACGATTTTTCGCCGCGAGAGACACAGAAAGAGCTTTTCAAACATCAACTTCAACTTGCCGCGAAACGAAATATGCCTGTCATCATTCATACGCGCGAAGCGATGGACGATACGCGGAAAATGGTCGAAGAAGCAATTCAATCTGCGCCAACATGGAATATCACGCAAAATGGTTTTCCCAAACGCGGTGTGTTTCATTGTTTTGCTGGGACTGCCGGCGAAGCACAAGAGCTTCGTGCACAGGGCTTCTGGGTGTCGTTTCCCGGAATTATAACGTTCAAAAAATCTACCGCTCTCGATGTCGCAAAAGAAATCGGCTACGATAAAATATTATTGGAAACCGACGCACCGTATATGACGCCCGTACCATTTCGGGGAAAGCGGAATGAGCCAGCACACGTCGTGTTGATTGGAAAGAAAATTTCCGAAGTTGTCGGTGCAAAAGAAGAAGAGGTCGCCGCAATGACGACGCGTAATGCAAAAATATTATTTAGTATCAATCCATGAAATATTGCAAGTCATACAGTCTTCTTGCAATGATGATAACCTCGAATGATCTGAAAGAACGAAACATGAAAAAAGTTTTTATCATTTTACTCATTAGTATATCAACAGTGTATGCGCAACAATTTAAACCGCAAGAAAAAGAAATTCTTCAGTTACAAGATCAGCGTTCGCTTGGCGAGGGAAAATTAGTGTCATATCTGCATTCCAACGATGCGCATCTTCGCTGCCTTGCAGTCCGTGCTTTGGCTAATATACAGGATACATCTTCTGTGCACTCGTTGATTCCATTGTTGAAGGATAGTTCAAACAGTGTTCGTGCTGTTACTGCGTTTGCATTGGGACAAATCGGCGGAGACTCTGCTGAACGAGCGTTGTGCCGTGTTTTAGATGTAAAACAAGATTCCGTAGTTTTTTCATGTGTACTGGAAGCATTAGGAAAATGTGGTTCTCATGCAGCTTTGGATTCTGTGCTGATGTTCTCTGAGAACATATCACAGCCCCTGTTCCAATCGGATGTTGCTCTTTCGGTTGCGCGATTTGCTATTCGAGGAGTAAAGTCGGAACGAGCCATCTGGAAATGTTTTGACTATCTATCTTCGGCGGATACTTCTGTTCGCGTGAACTCGCTCTACGCCTTATGGCGTTGTGCTCCGCACGGCTTGCTCGATATTGAAATTACCAAGCATGCGGAATTATTAGATTCGTTGAGTCGTGATCATAATGCCGATGTACGATTGAATTGCATCATTTTGCTCGGACGTTCTCAATCCCATGATGCTGTAGGGATTGTGAAGAATCGTATTACGGATATTGCTCACGAAACCGATTGGCGTGTTCGTGTTGCACTCGTTCGTGCGCTCGATGTTGCAGTAACGATTTCCCATGAATTGCTTCAAGATTACATTGTTTTCTTACCGGATGAAAACGACCACGTGACGATTGCGGCGCTTCAGAGTTTATATGCTGTTTCACCCGCTCTCTGGCAAGACACATCCATCGTGTTGCAACTGAAAAATAGAATTAGCGCATTGGCGGAAAATAAAACTATTACCGAAGCTGTTCGCGGCGAAGCACTCGTTGCGCTCGGCAGATTTTTTCCCGATGAATTGCGTCATTGTTTTGTGCTGGCGGATTCGTCGAATGCCTCATCACGGCTGAAAGCAAAATATATCGATGCACGCTCGCAGATTATCAGCAAGATCAATCTCAGCTTGATTCTTGAAAATCTCGATCACACCGATGCGCCGCTTACGATGACGGCGTGGGAATGTCTGCGCAGTTTTGTCACACCGCGCGCGTTGTCCATCCTCCAATTGGATTCAGCACAAACGGTATCGTTGCCGCAGATGATTTTGAAGAAAGCCGCGACCGCACTTTCCTATAACAACATTGGTGTGACAACGCTGGTAGCAAATTTTTGTGCGGATACAATTGCCTTTGCACCGCTCAAAAAAGCACATCTGGCATCATCCGTTGAAGATGCGTTGATCGCTTCCTGTAAAAAAATAAAAACGCCGGAAGGAACGGAAACTATGCAGGCAGTGGTAGAAGCGCTTGGAGTAATCGGTAATGAACATGCTATCTCATTCTTAAATCAAATTGTGCGAACAGGAGAACCGGCGGTCAGTGTTCACGCAGCAACCGCTCTTAAGTTGTTGACGGGGAAAACATATTCAGAAGCATTGCCTCCACAGAAATATGAAGAACATTCCAAGAAAGATTGGAACTTGCTGGAGGAGATCGAACAGCATCAGCATGTACTTTTGACGACAACGAAAGGCGAGGTTGTTTTGGAACTAATGAAAGACGATGCGCCGTTCACCGTGCTGAGTTTCGTAAAACTCATTCAGAAGCATTACTACGACGGTTTGATCTTTCATCGTGTGGTGCCGAATTTTGTCGTGCAGGGCGGCGATCCGCGCGGCGACGGCTGGGGCGGCCCGGATTTCAACTTACGAACGGAAGTATCGCTTGTAAATTATGAACGCGGAAGCTGCGGTATGGCAAGCGCCGGAAAAGACACCGAAGGCAGCCAGTTCTTCATCACACACACGGCAACGCCTCATCTTGACGGGCGTTATACGATTTTCGGAAAGGTCATCAAAGGAATGGAAGTGGTCGATCGTTTGCAGATCGGCGATAAAATTCTTTCTCTACGACTTGCGGATTAATACGAAAATTTTTATTTTTGCTTAGCGTCTTCATAGGCAGTACGATGTTCGGGATCACAAGTCATAAGTTGATCATATACGCCTTTTGTGGGGTAGGCAGAAAATACATCGGCAATCTCTTTGTACTTCGCATCAAAAAATTGTTTGATTACAACACTGGTGGCGTTTTGCCGTCGTATATCGTTGATAGTTTGAACAGCTTTCAATATCGTTGCTAATGCATTTTGTTTATCAGAGGTCAATAAATCAATACCGTCAAAATGATAATTGTTAAACCATGTGCGAAAGTCGGCATATTTTGCATTGTTCAGTTCATCGACGATGCCGGTGCGGCTATAAGCGGAAGGAACAATTTGCCAGTCGCCGACAGAGGAAGAAGAAACCGATTGTTGACAAATGTTCGCAGCTTTTTGGAAAAAGGGACTTCCAGATGAAGGAACATAGGTATCGAAATCATATCCAAGAATAAGATAAGCGTAATAATCGATGAAGCTTGTTAAAGGATCGAAGGCGTAATCGTCATGCGTCATACGTTGATTAGGTGTGTAGGTGAATGTCCATTTGTCGTCAAGGATACGAAGAATGGGGGTGGTGCGTTCCGTTTTATCATTCCCATTATAAATGGGGCGCATGCTGCCGATGAAAACTTGTGCTTGATACGTATTATTGCCGGTAGCTGATTTGAAAAAGATATCGAACGTGCAATCGATTTTTTCGCCGTTCATATCTTCGGTTGTGAAGCGCGTATTATTCACATACCGCTCTACATCGGCTTGAAAATTATTAAGATTGTTCCGCTGCGCGGAAGGAATGGATTCAAGGTTAATTGTCACCTTACAATTCAATTCTTGCGCGTGGATCATAACTGTTGCGCTGAGGATACTGACAAAGAGGAGGAGGCGTTTCATGTGTGTTCCATCAATTGTTCGACAGAACAAATATAAAGATTTTCTCCGGCGGTCTCAAGCGAAAAGAATTATTTTCCCATTCATCCTTTTGTTGCTGCCGGCATCAATGCATGCAGCAGGGGAAAACAACGGCCGAGGCGTTAAAGCGATCGGTATGGCGAATACGTTTGTTGCGGTGGCAGATGATCCGTGGGCGATTCAATATAATCCGGCGGGTTTATCGAGGATACCTTATGGGGAAATTTCTGGGTTCATCGTGCCTCAGCAATTTGGTTTGCCGGAATTACGCACCACCGCGCTGGCAATGGTGCTGCCGTTGAAGGATGTATCTCTTGGAGCGTCCTTCGACCGTTTTGGGTTCGATTTGTATAATGAAACAACCATGAGTATCGGTGCGGGGAAAGCGTTTTCACCAAGTATGTTTGGCGGTATGACGTTGAACTATCGTTCTCTTGCTATTGCGGGTTATGGAAACACAAGTGTTTTGTCGGTAGATGCGGGCGTGCTGGCAGAAATCCTTCCATCGGTTGTGGTCGGCGGTTGTTTTAAAAATATTACGAATGCGTCTTTTGTCAAAGGAGATGATGACATTCCGCAATGTTTTTCTATTGGTGCCGGTTGGAAGGCGTTGAACGATCTTTTCGTAACAGCAGAACTCGAAAAAGATATTCGCTATGCCGCATCGCTCAAAGCGGGAATCGAAAAAACTTTTTTGAATCTTCTGTCGCTGCGTTTCGGCGTTGCCAATAACCCCGACAAATATGCGGCGGGAATTGCCGTGAAGTATGCGGGAATTGAATTCGGTTATGCAGGATACAGCCACGCCGAATTAGGATGGACGCACCAAATAGAAATTTCAATTCAATGGGGAAAGGATGTTGAAGAGAATCCCTAAAGTAACAATGCTGCTGTTTTGTACGACTGAACTGATGTCTGCGCAAAACAACACGGATATCGATACGGTTCTGCTGCCGCAGATATTTGAAGAAGAACGTCTGTTGGAAAATTCCGAAGACGAACGCGGCGTGCTTGCCGATGAATTCGATTGGCTGCGCGAGCATCCCATGAATCTTTACACGGCAACCGCCGAAGAATTGCAGCGCATTCCCGGCGTTACGCATTTGCTGGCAGAAAATATTTTGGCGTGGCGGCAACAGCATCCATTGTTAAACATTACCGATTTGATGAACGTAGAAGGAATGACAGCGGAACAATTCAGAACGATGCAGCCGTACATTATGCTTCTCCTGCAAAATAAAAATTCGTATTCCGTACAATATCGGTACGCGAAGCACTTCCGAAATCGAACAGCGAAAAGGATACACCGATCATGTCTATCAAGGTTCGCCGTTAAAAGAATACAATCGCTTGACAGCATCAATAACGGATACGGCAGGAATATTTTTGGGAATGACTGCGCTTGATGTTGGCATACTTACGGAAAAAGATGCGGGTGAGCGGTTGCTTATCGATTTTACTACGGCATATATTTCATGTTGGATTCCTGCATTGCGCACGCGATGCATCATCGGCGATTATTCATTCGCAAGCGCAGAAGGATTGGTCTTCAGTCAATCGTTTCTTATTTCCAAAAGCAGCGATGTTATTGCATCTCTGAAAAACAATCAGAATAATATTCGCCCGTATCGTTCAACCGATGAGAATGGATATAATCGCGGCATTGCTGCATTGGTGGAATGGAATACTTTGCAGATGCAATTGATGTATTCTCGCCGCGGGATCAATGCGACTGTTGATAGTAGCGGAATTATTACTTCGTTCGATGCAAGCGGGTTGTTCCGAACAGAAAGCGAACAAGCGCACCGCAACAGTGCAGGCGAGCAAATCGTTGGCGGACGCTTGAACTGGCATCCATGGCGCGAATGGAATTTTGGCGCGACAGCGTATCATTCTGCATTCGATCATCCGTTCCATCCGACCGCAACTGATCCTGCCTCCTTCAATCAACTGAACGTGCAAGGCGCAGATGTCTCTTATACCACCGTTCGTACCGATGTGTTTTCGGAAATTGCTTTCTCACAGCATGCCTGCGCATGCATCGCCGGAATAACCGCAAAGCCAATGCCTTCGTTGGAATTGAGTCTGATTGCCCGCGATTACGCGCCAGACTTTCTCAATTTGCATGCGTCGGCGTTTGGCGAGCACGGCGATCATGTAAAAAATGAAAGTGGAATTTATTCTGCAGCGAGAATCAAAATATTCTCTTGGCTGCGCGCATCTGTTTATTACGATCAGTTTCGATTTCCACAATTGAATGCACAAACGAATGTTGCAGGATCGGGGAATGATGCACTGGGATTTTTAAGAAGTACAATTAAACCGACGATGCGAAGTGGATCTTTATGTCAAACAAAAATCAACGCCGGAGCTTTGTGCTGCGGAAGATGAATTCGGCAGAACAGTTCAGCAATTAGATTCTCGCATTCAAAAGAATTATAGGATGACCGTGAATTATACTTCATTGCGTTCAGCGCAGTTTTCGACTCGTCTCGAATGCGTTCACGTTGAAGAGATCGTTGCACATACCGATGAGTACGGGTATCTGTTTTCACAATCCGTGCAATGGAAAATGCTGTTTCACTTGCATACGTATCTACAAGTAACGATGTACAAAACGGATTCTTACAATTCGCGTTTGTACCGTTATGAAGATGAATTACCCGGTGCCTTTACCAATGCGCTGCTGTATGGAGAAGGCGTACGCTGGTATGTGCTACTGCAATACGATATTGGAACGGTGATTCAACTTTATGCAAAATATACATGCTCGGTAAAGAACGGCGTGCGCACACTCGGCTCCGGCTGGGATGAAATTCAGGGGAACACGTTACAACAGATCAGCATGCAAATGGATGTCAAGTGGTAGTCGAGATGGGAGATTACTTCTATCAAATTAAAGTTAAGAGAGCTTGTTGCAAAATAAATTTATAACAACTTGAATGATAGATTAACCAATTGATTATTTTGTTTTTGATATTAAATCCAGACGCAATTGTGCCAACGAACTTCCATCCGAAGTTTTCCAGTAAGTCCAACCGTTAATTGTTTTCTTTGACTTCCAGATTGCTGCATGCAGGCATCAACAAGAACAAACGATCCAATGAGCATCCATCTTGCCAACGGTATTCCGATTGCGAGAAGCGAGATCGATAGCAAAACCATCAGGAATAGTTCCGACTCCATCCGGGCTTTTTATCAGCATCTTGGGTAGATATATAGAGTCTGGCCCAAAAATGTATTCAGCATTTGCTTCGACAACTTTTTCGATCTCATTTTCGTTGGCGAAATTCGTTGTGATGAATTTTTTATCTTTTAGAATAATCATAGTTACCTTCTTCTGTGTTCAACCACATTTTTAACTACATATATAAGATGCTGTTTGTGAAATACCAATGAGAATAATATCATTGTTTCTCAAATAAGAAGCAAACATTTTTTGTTTGTGACCATCATCTGCTCCGTTGTATTAGTAGGTGATGGTCACATGCTATGCGCTGGGAAGTGTCAGACACCTGCAAGGTGTTCGACACTTAAGTAAGGCATGCAACCAAGCAGAAGCTTCCGCTGTTCTACAATCAAAATATTGGAGGAACTGTAAGCAGGGCTTCACTTACGAGGAATACTTTCGTATCTTTAAATAATTATATGATGAACAGCAAAAAAGACATAACAGTTGTTGTGGGAATGAGCGGCGGCGTGGATTCTTCCGTGGCGGCGGCATTACTGCTGGAAGAGGGCTACAATGTCATCGGCATGACGATGAAGACGTTACGAATTCGATGAAGTAGGCGGCAACATAGCAAATGAAACAAGCTGCTGCGGGTTGACGGCAATGCACGATGCGCGAATGGTGGCAGCGAAACTCGGCATTCCGCATTATGTTGTCGATTTCCGAAAAGAGTTCGGTAAAGAAGTCATCGATAATTTTGTAGAAGAATATCTCCACGGCAGAACTCCCAATCCGTGCATCATCTGTAATCGAGAAATAAAATGGGGCGCATTATTAAAGAAAGCCGAATCGCTCGGTGCGCAATTTATTGCCACGGGACATTATGCTCGTCTGCGTTTCGATGAACAGCAGCAGCGGTACATCCTTTCGCGCGGAACGTATTCAGAAAAAGATCAATGGTACGCGTTGTGGGCAGTTTCGCAGGACGCATTAGCAAAGACGATGTTCCCGCTCGGCGAAAAAACAAAACCGGAAGTACGGCAGCTTGCTGAGCAGTTCGATCTGCGCACAGCGCATAAGCAGGAAAGTTTTGAAATTTGCTTTGTGCCGGATGATAATTACACGCGCTTTCTCAGCGAACGTGTTCCAGATTTAAAAGAGCAAGTGAATGGCGGCGAAATTCTTATGAACGAAAAAGTTGTCGGCAAACATGCCGGTTATCCGTTTTATACCATCGGTCAGCGGAAAAATATCGGCGCATACGGGCAGAAAATGTATGTAACGGAAATCGACCCCAACTCCAACCGCGTGCATATCGGGACGGATGCAGAGTTGCATCACCGAACATTGATAGCCGGACAGGTAAACTGGAGTGGTATTGCCGGATTGCAGATCGGTGAAAAGAAAAGCGTGCAAGCGAAAGTGCGCTACAAAGATGATGCTGCCGATGCCGAAGTGTTTGCAGAAGCAGACGGCAAGATCAAAGTCATTTTTGATCAGCCTAAACGGGCGATAACGCCGGGGCAATCTGTGGTGCTGTATGACGGCGACGATCTGCTGGGCGGTGGCGTTATTGAATTCGTGCAGGACTAGGAAATGCTGGCGATAATAGAAACATTTTGGCTCTTCTTTCGTTTATTGTGTGAAAATTGACAGGAACTTTGACAGACGATTACATACTTGTTCGAGATGCCCAGGGAGGCAGTCACAAAGCGTTCGAGACGCTGGTGCATAAGTATCAGCGGCAGATTGCTAATTTAATTTATCTCTCGATGGGTAATCGTGATGAAGTGGAAGACTTAGTGCAGGAAGTATTTGTTAGAGCCTATCGCTCACTGCCGAGGTTCAAATTCGATGCATCGTTTTTTTCATGGTTATATCGCATCGGATTAAATTTATGCATTGATGAAATACGGAAGAAGAAAATCCGGCGTGTTGTTTCATTGGATTTTTTAACGGAAGAGGTTGTAGAGAATCAACGACAGGATCATAATCCGTCTTTGACAAGTGAAGGAACATTGTATGACGAGCGTAAAGAAATAATTCGAGATGCGCTTCAACAATTATCGATGGAGCAGCGCCAAATTATTTTGTTGCGAGAATATGAAGATTTAACGTATGAAGAAATTGCCAAGACATTGCGTATCAGCGTTCAGGCAGTCAAATCGCGGTTGTTTCGTGCGCGTGCAGAATTAAAAGAACTCTTGAAAGATTATTTCAAGGAGATGGTATGAATCATAAAAAAATGCAACAATTGATCTCTGCGTATGCAGACGGTTATGCAAACGAATCACAACGAGCAACGGTGTTGTCGCACCTTGAAACGTGTTCCGAGTGCCGGAACTTTCTCGAAGAAATAAAACAACTGAAATCGGAAATACGTACTACGGCAGACGTTCATTTACATCATACGTTTTCTGCGAAGGTCATGGCTTCCATTCAAAAAGACGAAAAAGGGGAAATGCCATGGATGGGCGTTGAACCCTCTGCCCGGAATACGGTTTTTGCACTTGCGGTGCTGGTGCTGATTATGTTTGCAGCGACTATGTTCGGCGGCAAACAACAAGAATTTGGAGTACAGCACTTGCTGACGGCCGGAGTCAATGATTCTTTGGCGAATACTGTGTTGATGCATCAAACCGAACTATCTAAAGACGATGTGATGCTTGCGGTGATGACAAAATGAGGAGATGATGAATGCAACCCAAGACGAAAACAATTTTGTTTATTCTGCTCAGTTTTACACTGGGCATCATCGGCGGTGTAACCGTTGACCGCCAAATTTTATGTAACCATGCGCCGATGCAGCCGCCCTCTCGCGAAGACGTTCTCAAAATGTTTGCTGAACGATTACATCTGGATAATCATCAGGCCGCACAAGTTGATACTATCTTAGATACCTATCGCCCAAAGTTTGACATGTTACCGTAAATGTGTCCGTTTAACGCGGGATACATTAGAAGACAAGATACGTAAAGTGTTGTCGCCGGAGCAAAATAAATTGTATGATGATTACCTTCAGGAATTGGATCAACATGGAGTGTTTAAAGATCGAGGAAAGCAAAAATAAATCGCAAACGAAGTTATCATTAGTTATTGTTGAGGAATAAATTCCCCCGGCGCTGGTTCTATAACATTATACCCGTTGTTACAGAAGGGGATAAGTATTCTCCCTTTTCATTTTTTTTCAGGTTATGAACAAATTGGAAAAGCCATCGGCGGATCAGTGAGTATTAAAATAGGATGTTGGTGTTGTTAAAAGGAACTACTTGTGGAAAATAAAAAGCGTAAACTATTAATTTGGGGAAGTATCATTGCTCTTGGTCTCCTTGTCATCGGTTATATGATCTATCATGGATCTGTTGCAGCAAATGCATCCGATGCACGACGACAAATGATGCCGATCGTAAAAACCGGTACTGCACAGCGTCAAGATCTTCCGATACGATTACAACTCAATGCTGACGTGCTGGCGATTCGTCAGGCAACCCTCATCGCAAAAGTCGGTGGAACGTTAGAACAAAATCTGGTCGATATGGGAAGCTTCGTACGCAGCGGAGATGTTCTTGCTGTGATCGACTCGACAGAGTTATTCCAGACCTATCAACAGACCTATGCAACGTATATCAACGACAAATTGTTGTATGATCGAAATAAAACAATGCTCGAGCGCCAGCTTGCCTCGCGGCAGGATGTCGATAATGCACAGGCAGCGATGCTTGTGGCAAAAGCAAATTTCGATGCCGCACAAACAAAATTAAGTTATGCAAAAGTTGTCGCGCCATTTGCCGGATGTATCAGTAAACGGTTCTTAGACCCGGGTGCTTTAGTGACAGCATCTGCAACAAGTTTGTTCACATTGACGGCTTTGGATAGTGTTTTAATAAACGTCAATATACCGGAAAAAGATGTTCCCGCAATTTATAAAGTGAAAAAAGCGACCGTGACGATCGATGCATTGCCGGGACAATCCTTTGAAGGAATCATTACACACTTCAGCAATGCGCTTGATCTTAGCACGCGCACAATGCCCATACAAATTTACATTCCCAATCGTGCACATCTTATCAAACCCGGTATGTTTGCAACAGTTTCGATGGTTGAAGCGATTCACCCACAAGTATTGACCTTGTCTTCTGATGTTATTTTGAAAAATGCCGATGGAACATATATTTTTGTATTGGATGGTTCTAAAGCAAAAAGTGTGCGCATTCAAACCGGAGCAGAAGTGGATTCGCGAACGGAAATTCTTTCCGGCCTCAGCGGAAACGAAACGATTATTACGACCGGGCAACAGTTTATCAAAGATGGCAGTGCCGTGCTGGTGCAACGGTAAGGATGGAATAAATTTATGTGGTTAACTCGTCTTGCTCTTCGTTATCCGATTTCGACATTTCTTTTTGCTGTAACGATTTTAATTCTTGGCGTTGTTTCCTTTACGCAATTGCCAATCGACCTGCTGCCCAATATTACTGTTCCGACGGTAACGGTCGTTACGTACTACACCGGTGCAGCTCCGATCGATATGGAACAAATTGTTACACGGCTTATTGAACGGAGCGTCAGTTCTGTCAACGATGTCGATTATGTACAATCCTCTACGCGTGAAGGCGTTTCATCAATCCGTCTTATGTTTAATTGGGATGCCAATGTGGACGTCGGAATGGTGGATGCAGTTCAGCGTGTCAGTCGTCTGGTTACTACGTTGCCGACCGGAATTAAAACCCCTTCGGTCATGCGATTCGATATCTCCAATCTTCCGGTGTGTAATATCGTTGTCTCTGGTGATATGGACAGCCGTGATTTACATGACCTTGCGTACAATGTTATCGAACCGCAGATCGAACATGTTTCCGGCGTTGCTTCCGCCAGCGTGACGGGAGGAAGAATACGCGAAATTCATATCACCGTGAATCGTGATCGCCTTGCAGCGCTGCAAATGTCGGTTGATGTTGTTATCAATGCTGTTGGGAATTCCAACCTAATTGTTCCATCGGGAAATTTAAGGACAGGACCGTTTGAATATTCCATGAAAACGGAAAGTCAATTTAATATTGTGAAGCCGATGGAAGATGTCGTTATCAAGGCAATCAACGGTGTGCCGATTCGTATTCGAGATGTGGCAACGGTAGAAGACAGCTATCAGGATGAAACGGAAATTTTGCGTGTCGATGGAAAACCGGGTTGTGTGTTGCGTGTCATCAAGCTTTCCAGTGCCAACACGGTGGAAGTCGTCGATCGTGTAACAAAAGCTATTCCGCATTTAACCGGTATTCCGCAAACGGTTCACATGACGGTGGCATTCGATCAATCGACGTACATTCGGCAAACGATTTCCGGTTTGGAGCGTGAAGCCGTTCTCGGTGCTGTGCTTGCTATGATCATTATTATGATGTTTTTGCGAAACGTCCGCGGAACGTTAATCATCTTGGTGGCAATTCCGCTTTCGATTTTGATTACCTTTATTATGTTCCGGTTCGGCAACATAACGCTGAATATCATGACGCTCGGCGGGCTTTCGCTTGCCGTCGGCCGTCTGGTCGATGATTCGATTGTTGAATTGGAAGCAATCTCGCGGCATTACAATCGCCGCACGAAAGGACAGACAAAAATTCAAGCGACGTTGGATGCCGCAAAAGAAGTGGCGTCGCCCATTTTTGTTTCGACCCTGACGACGGTCATTGTGTTTTTGCCGATTGTGTTTCTTTCCGGCATTGCAAAGCTGATGTTCATTCCGTTGACCATTACTATTGCGGTTGCGTTATTCGGATCATTTTTTGTCTCGCGAACTGTTACGCCGCTCATGTGCCTTAATTTCCTTCCGCCGGAAAAAGAATTGAACCGCACATCCGTCGCTGTTTCAGACCGCGTGCGTGTTGTTGCTCACGATATTCTGGAGCGCCTCGATACGTGGTACGAAGGAAAATTACGTTTTGCTATGCGGCATCGTAAAACAATTATCTTTAGCGTTGCCGGTTTTGCGCTTGCATCGTTCGGGTTAATTTTTGTTCTGGGAACGGAGTTTTTCCCCGATCAAGATGAAAGCCAGTTCACTATTACCATGCGCATGCCGGTCGGTACACGGCATGAAATTACCGACAAGATGGCAAAGCAAGTCGAGCAGACCATTCAGCAAAATGTGCCGGAAGTGTTGACAATGGTTTCGGACGTCGGCATACCGATTTCCCGAAATACACAATCGGTGAGCCGCAGTAATTCAGGAAGCCACATGGCAACCGTGCAGGTTGCGCTTGTTCCTTCCGAGCAACGGAATCGTTCGGTCTTTGAAATTATGAGGCAAATGCGCCAAAAGCTGACCAAGATTCCCGGTGTGAATGTGATGTTGAATCCGGGCGGCATTATGCGGTATCTGTTGAACTTCGGTTCGTCGGCGCCGATCGATGTAGAAATTCGTGGATACGATCTGGATGCAGGAAGCGCGTTAGCAAAACAAATTTATGCCATTGTTCGGTCCACGCCCGGCGCAGTCGATGCACAAATTTCTCGTGACGATAATTTGCCGGAGTTGCGGCTCGCTATCGACCGTTCAAAAGCCGGAATGCTGGGAATCGATGTCGCGACGATCTCGAATACCATTAATACCTGTATCAACGGATATGTTGCGTCTGAATACATCGACACGTTGAGCGGAAATCAATACGACATCGTCGTTCAATTGCCGGAAGAACAGCGCTCGCATATTGAAGACTTACAAAAAATTGTCATATCCACAACCGGAGGGAAACAAGTAACGCTGGGCGATATTTCTTCGATCACAAAATCGGCATCGCCGGTACAAATCGACAGAAAATATCAACAACGATTGGTGGAGGTAACGGCAAACGTTTCCGGCAGAGACCTTGGAAGCGTTGCAACCGACATTCGTGAAAAATTGAATACGCTCACGGTGCCGCCAGCATTTGAAATAGCAATGACCGGCAATGTCGAACAGCAGCAAAAAACGTTTCGCGATTTGTTGATGGCATTCGCGCTTGCAATTTTGCTCGTGTATGTTGTCATGGCATCACAGTTTCAATCATTTATCGATCCGTTCATCATTATGTTCACGGTGCCGCTCGGTATTGCCGGTGTGTTTTGGATTTTATTCCTGACGAATACCACACTCTCGGTCACTTCGTTCGAAGGCATTATTGTCATGATCGGTATCGTTGTGAGCAATGGAATTTTATTAGTGGATTATACGAACCATCTGCAAATGTCCGGTATCGAATTGCACGAAGCAGTCGTGCGTGCGGGCAGAACAAGATTGAAACCAATCTTGATGACATCGCTTGCAACCGTACTCGGTTTAATTCCGATGGCAATCGGACTCGGCGGCGAATCAACACAAGCACCGTTAGCGATCGCCGTTATCGGCGGTTTGACTTTCTCGACAACTCTGACGTTGTTTTTTGTTCCGTTACTCTATACCGTTTTTGAAGAACGGTTCAAACATCGTGTGCACACGGAAGAAGATAAAGAATTAGAATCGTAACTAATGTGTGTGTTGCACAACACATTTCGTGCTGAAGCTCTTGGAATTCTCACCCTAAAGATATAATTTAGGGTGAGAAAGGCGTTGCTAAGAACTTTGTTATGCTAAATCATATCTGGTTATCACTGATTGTTGTCGCGATAGTTGTGGCTGTCGGTAAAGATGCCGCAGACGAAATTCAAAATACTTATCGTAACAATGTTCCATTAGAAATTATTTTTAAATCGCCGTCACTGCCTTCGGGTTCCATTACAAAATGGGAAGGGGAATTATTTCTTACCGCGCAGCAATTCAATAGCTTTTATGGGATCACCTCTCAAATTGAAGAAGTGCATCAACCTGTTTCATTATCGATTGCCGAAGATGGAAGCGGCACGTTTTATCTTTCAGTTTCGGATGCGACGCCATCAATGTGGAAAACAATGGCAAAGTCATCGGCAGCGAAAGATAAATTAACAGGAACAATCCAATCGCTCACAATTTCAGACGGGGAAGGATGGGCGAAAGCAAAAATTATTTTCGAGCCGATCCGCTTTGTAAAACTAAAAGCCGTTACGCAAGCAGCAATTGATTTTGCAGGCACCGCTGTGGAAATTGCCATCGGACTTATCGGTGTCATGGCTTTATGGCTCGGGCTTGTGAAAATTGGAGAAGAAGCCGGCTTGGTACGTGTGCTCACGCGTTTGCTTGCGCCGATCACAAAACGATTGTTTCCCGATGTTCCTGCCGATCACCCCGCCATTGGCGCGATTATTATGAATATGGCAGCGAATATGCTTGGGTTGAACAATGCCGCAACACCGTTTGGATTAAAGGCAATGGAAGAGTTGAACAAACTCAGCCCGAAAGCCGGCACGGCAACAAACGCGATGGTAACTTTTCTTGCAATCAACACGGGTGGATTGGTCTTGATTCCCGCAACGGCGATTGCAGTACGTGCTGCATCCGGTTCTGCAAATCCCGGTATCATTATTGGCACTTCAATTTTTGGTGCGGCGTGTGCAACGGTTATTGGCATCGCCGCTTCACGCTTGTTGCAAAAACTTCCACGCTATAAAATAAATGCAGAAGCGGAAACGAAAGAATTACTTTCGCCATTATCGACAACAAAAAAGAAAGGAACGCACCATGGCTGATGTGTTCCGCTCAGTGATCAATTTTATTTCTGTCATCGCAATTCCGCTGATGATTGCCGTGTTCCTTGGATGGGGTTTTGCGAAAAAAGTTCGCGTGTATGAAGTTTTTGTCGAAGGTGCAAAAGATGGATTTCACACGGCAGTGAGGATTATTCCATACCTTGTGGCGATGCTGTTTGCGATTGGAATTTTCCGTGCCAGCGGAGCGATGGATGTGCTGGTAGCAATTGTTTCGCCCATCACGAATCTTATCGGTATGCCGGCAGAAACATTGCCGATGGCGATGATGCGTCCGCTTTCCGGCAGTGGCTCGCTCGGCATTATGACAGAGTTGATGAAAGCACATGGACCGGATTCGTTTATCGGCGTTTTATCTTCGACAATGTATGGAAGTTCTGAAACGACATTTTATGTGCTGGCAGTATATTTTGGATCTGTCAACATCAAAAACACACGTCACGCTGTTCCTGTCGGATTGCTTGCCGATCTCGCCGGCATGATCGGTGCGGTATTTATTTGCAGAATATTATTTGGTCTATAACAATCACATATCACAGGAGGTCAAATGAGTAACATACGTATCATGATCGTTGCGATAATTTGCAGTTGCGTTGCGGTCACAGCAACGGCGCAGATCAATCAAGCCGCAGCATCATTGATGGGACAAAAAGACGGCGGCAGTTTGCCGGTTGGTTTTGGCGCGACGTTTATCGATGGTGAAACATATTATCTGGTTAGCGTGATGCCGGATCTTTCGTTTGGAAAGCTTGGCGTTGGCCTCGATATTAATTTGCGCATCAACAGTACAACTGGAAAAATTCGTCCAGGCGATTATGATAAATTTAGCGATTACTTGCGCATCATTCGGTACGTACGGTGGGCGCAGAAAGGCGATCCATTGTATGTGCGCTTCGGTCAATTGGATTACTCACTTCTTGGGCATGGATCGATTATTTATGATTATAACAACAGTGCCAGTTACGATTTGCGCAAATCCGGAATCGAATTAGACGTCAATACAGAAAAAGGTGGATTCGAATCTGTTTATAGCGACGTTACGGATAAAGGATTACTCGGTATGCGTGGATATGTTCGACCGTTAAAATTTACATCGCTTGCTAAAGTTCCTGTCATTAATAATTTTGAAGTCGGTGCAACATACGCACGTGATTTAAGTGAAAATGCAACTTCAAAGTTGGTGTTGCCACAAGTCGGTTCAGCATATTATGTGGGCAACGGCGGTTTATCGATTTGGGGATGGGATATTGGCCTGCCGATCCTTCAGTATCCGGTCATCAAATCTTCCTTGTATTTCGATTATGCAAAGATCGTGAATTATGGCAGCGGCACCAGCGTCGGCATCAATATGGCGTTTTCCGGAATGGGTTTGCTGACGATCAAAGGAAAATATGAGTATCGCTTTAATGGCGATGAGTACATGCCGGCATATTTTAATGCGCTCTATGAGTTAGATCGTTTTAGCACATTCAATGGCAGCAAATCGGATACGTTACAATATATAAAAGCGAATAGCGGATATTACGGCGAGTTGGTCATCAGCATTCTGAATACAATCAATATTCTCGGTGCGTATCAAGCGCCTGCGCCGAACGACAATCAAGGCGTGATGCATGCCCGAACTGCGCTTGCCGGATATGGCGGGTATTGTTGTGCGAGGTGCGTTCGATAAAACAAATATCGGACGTGTGTTTGTGCCGGAACATACGATTCTTAGTGCGGAGATCGGTTACAAACCGGTAAAATATTTATTGGTTTCTATGCTGTATCAACGAACATTTTCAGATAGAGACGCCAACGGCAATCCGTTAGGATATTTTGTTACGCAAGATAGAGTAGAGCCGAAAGTCAGTGTGGTGTTTGATTTTTAGAATCGCCTAACGACACAAAATAGTTTCTCGAAAAATACCCGCGCTATGATGGGGGTATTTTTTTATGCTGAAATGGATGGAAGGGATGTGTGTGAAATTATAACGGGGCATAGAAAAAGCAAAAGCCCATCCGAGGATGGGCTTTCATCTGCGGGGCCGAAGGGGATCGAACCCTCGACCTCCTGCGTGACAGGCAGGCGCTCTAACCAAGCTGAGCTACGACCCCATGCATATAATATGTAAATATAAACGTTTTTCGTCTCTGTTTCAAGTCTGATTTTGGTTCTGATACAGATTTTTATACAGTTTCATCTACAGTTTTATCTACAGTTTTTCTACACCAAATTTTCACCGTGTATGGACTTCTTTCATCAAAGGAGTTCATTATGTCAAAGGTATATATAAGCAAACGTTCTGAAAATCAGATTTACTATTGCGGGGTTAAAGATGCTGATGGTAAGATTCACTGGAAAAGTACTCACTGTAAAAAGAAAAGTGAAGCACTTTCATTTCTTAAAACTAATCAAGTTGAAATACACGAACCAGCTAAACCGCAAGAACAAGCACAAGCAATGCACATGCTTGTTTCATTCTATGGGCTTTATCTGTCACTCAAATCTAATTTACTCAGGTACAAAACATTAGAAATTCATAATTTGGCACAAAGACATTTTCTTGCTGCTGTAGGTGATAAGTTACTCAGTCAATACACGCTTGAAGATGTTGAACGATTCAAAAACTACTGCTTGCAGAATAAGAAAAGTGCTACTTCTGTGAATATGTATTATCGCGCAATGAAGTCTGTTTTTCAAAACGCTGTTGACAATGATTATTTACTAAAAAGTCCATTCAAACATTCACAACAAGTGAAGCAACCAGCAAAGAATATTTCGTTTATGCAGAAAGCAGATATTGAGAAGTTGCTGGCTGTAGTAAAAAATAACACGCTCAAGGATTTATACTTTGTTGCTTGTTTGACTGGGCTACGGCTTTCAGAAATTGTGAACTTGAAATGGTATCAAGTGGACTTTGAAGCATCTGTAATTGAAGTAATAAACGATGAACACTTTCAAACGAAGACAGGCAAAAACAGAATTGTTCCAATGCACGACTTAGTGAAAAATGTTCTAAAGAGTAGAACGCAAAGGGGAGAGTATGTTTTCAATAAAGGCGGCTACAAATATGAAGCAAGCTATGTGAGCAGATACTTTAAAAGGGCTGTGAGATTATCTGGATTGAACAAAGACTTACATTTCCATTCAACACGACATAGTGCCGCTTCGTTACTGTGCGCCAGTGGTGTTTCAATCTTTGAGATACAAAAAATACTCGGGCACAGTTCTGTGAATCTTACAGCCAACACATACAGCCACTTATTACCCAGCACACTCGTTTCATCTGTCAATAAAATCCAGTTCTAACAATAGAAGCTACTGAGAAAAACTCAGCGGCTTCTTATGCGGTTACAGCACTCCTCAAATTTACCCCTTCTTAAAAATTAGCTGGCAGTTTCCTTACTACCCTCTCAGTGGTTTTCAATTTAGCGATGGTACCGTGGGGCATAACCACCCCTTTGTTCTTGTTTGTCTCTGTTATCAATAAAAGTGATTCCGATATGGTTTGAACGAAAGGAAACATGGTCAGGTTCAATCGCTCGTGGTTGTATGTGTAAATTGGTCTATGAATAGGAACGTTGCTTATAAGCGATATACAGTGAATTATCCATCAATATTTGACTGAATTTAAAGGTCATCTGTCTATAAAGAAGTTGTCTTTTCATTGAATTAATCTGAATTCAAGAGATATGAACATACTGTATATGAACTTTGTATATCATTTACAGCATTATGACTGCTCTCAGTTCTAAAATAAAAGTAAGAATAAAAGTAAGATTAAAAGTAAGATGAAACGTGCCCTACTTTATTACAGATATTTTTCACATACTTGTCATCATTTTTTGGATAGTATCAAGGAATCAGTTATTTGATTGACACACTCTGATATATAATATAGTGTCTGTCAATTAAGGTATTCCAATAGGATGATACAGTAGAAAGGTATTGGCATCACTGCGTGGTTGACTGTATTATTTTAGAGGGTGAGACACATAAGATGTATAGAGATAGAGAGAATTTTAAGCAGTTGTACTTGGTTTTTATATTTTATGGTTTTATAAAAGTATAGATGTAAAACCACGTAGTGGCGAAGCAATTTACACCAGTGGTTTTTATCTATGGTATTTTCTGCTTAGCAAAATAATAAAGTAAGATGAACATTCAATGGAAACCACGCAAGTGGCGAAGCACTGGAAAACTTTATTTTTATTATTTTAGCATTTTTCTGATTTTAATTATAATGGTCATATATTTATTTGTATCACAGCAACAGTATCGTATGAATCAAAATATTTTTAGTTGTGCCAGATAGCTGAATAGATTTACGAAGGATACTTTTCATACGAGTTGCTACTTCGGGATTTACTCAGCTACTGTCTTTTTAAGGAAACTCGTATGGAACTGCAATCTTTTTACTTACCGGATAATCTGGATTTACAATCACTTCTACTGCAACACAACAAACCACAACTTATAAAACACTTGGACAAATTCCACTGGTTTATTTCTCTGCTCTATGTAAAGAAATTCATAGATAAGAGATACAGTGAGTTAGAACATTTTGAGAAGAAACGTATAAAGAGAATATTTATGCCGGTGCACTCAGCAAAATTAAAAAAGGTGCTGACGAAAAGACTATATAAGGAAATTATAGACACGTGTGTGGAATTGCAGATTGTGGAAGTGGATAACAAGTATATGCCAAAAGAAAAAACAAAATCGTACAGACTTGCATCAGTGTATCATAACGGTGTCACTTACAAAAAGGTTGCTTGTCAAAATTTACAGTTCAATGACAAGTTAGTGGAATTAAAAAAAAGGGAATGGGACGGTCTTAGTATGGTTCATAAAAAGATATTGCAGAATATGTATCGGTATCAGTTTGATGTTCAACAAGCGGAACAGATTTTAGATTCGCTGGAGATTTCTACGCATGCTTATATTTCTGCGAAAGTCTGTATAGACAAAATTGTGGATAGGGAATTCTTCTTTACAGTTAGTCCACAAACCGGCAGATTATTTCACAACTTCTGCAATCTGAAAAAAGAATTGAGATGCTGTTTGCGTGATGCTGAGAACTTGCCGCTTGTAGATATTGATGTTGCGAACAGCCAGCCGTTCTTTCTCTCTGCCATATTAAAAGATGCTGGGCTTGATAGTGTAGATACAGAACACTTTCAAAAGCTTTGTCAAACTGGATTGCTCTACGATTATATTGCGAACTTCAACGGATTGACTCGTAAGTATGTAAAAGAACAAATGCTGACATTATTTTTCTGTAAGAATCACTGGCAGTTCAAAATGAAAGATATATTCATTGAGGAATTTCCAGTTGTCTATGATGCGATTGCAGAACTGAAAAATGATAACAACGCAGACTTGGCAATACTGCTTCAGAAAGTGGAAGCCGAAATTATGATAGATACGATTGCGCCAATACTAATAGAAAAAGACATAAAGTTCATCACTGTTCACGATTCTTTCTTGGTATCACAGACAAACGTTGAGACAGTAAATGCGATAATGCAGGATTGCTTTCAAAAGAAATACGGGATTGTGCCAATGATACGAACGAAGTAAAATAGAACAAGGGGGATGTATGGGGAAGACAATAATTATGGAAAAACGTATGTAAGGCAGAGATACGGAAGGATATTGCAGACGTATCAAAACTATTAGAACGATTGAACAAGAAAAATATAAACTGGGTGCTGTCGGTATTCTTTGATTCGGCAGACAATATCATATACGGGGATTTACACAACAAGCGCGAAGAGCTATGGGACTGGGAATCAGATTATCAATTGCTGATAGAACCAATGCAGATTCCAAATAACGATTCACAGGATTATACAGAAGCAATTTATTCGCTGTATCATTCACAAAATAAAAACACAACACAAATAATATAGGGAGACATTAAAATGGCAAAATACGATTTCTCAAAACAAAAAAGTAACTATGATTCTGTCAATAAATATAATGGGTATCTTGCAGACGAAGTGAACAAGTTTAATAGTGATGGCGAAAGGATAAAAACGATGTTCGCAGATTATAATGCTGCTTTACAAGATGAAAAACAAAAACTTCAATACGAAAACATCTTAGGTGCATATCTTTTAAAATTGGATTCACTTACAGACATGGTGCAAACGGCTATCGTGAGCTTGTCCGCTAAGATTCAAGGCAAGATGTATCCATTATCTACAGATAGTAACGCAGGATTAGCAAGTAAATGGTCGTCTAATGGAATTGTAGTAGGTCAGCTAACGATTGCCAATGCAATCTCAATATTCAATTTATCGTTGAACGATGAAAAGATACGAAATGCTTTTGTGTATAACGTGGCAAAGTATATAGCTACAGGTCAGTTTGATTTTTATTCAACGCTGTTAGAATTGGAATTAAGCAGAACTGGAAAGAACGCAGAAGAGTCTCAGAAGATACAAGATGCACGAAAGCAGTATTATCAATACTTGAAAATTACTCCAATGGTTGCAGAATCATTAGAACTTGCACGGCTCTTGGATGATATAAAATGGCAAAGAGGAATTCAGAGTGCATCTTTACAAAGTAATAACATAGCGAATGCTGTAAGTCAATCAACAAAAGACATGCAGTTGAAACAAGCATTGGCAGAACTTCAATAAATGGTTAATTAGTTATAGTGTTAAATCGGAAAGCTCAATATCTGAAAGGGTATTGGGCTTTTTTGTTTTCAATTTGCATTTAATTTTATTCCTGTAACAATCCACAAATATATTCAACGCTTCCTTTCAGAAAACTAACATTCTAAAAATAAAACAGTGAACTGGTTGACACCGATGGTTTTTTTATTACCATCCACCAAGTTGTTTAACTAACTGATACAATAAAACAGTTTGAAAGGATGTTAAAATGAAAGCACCACAAGTAAGAAGGGCATTACTTCAAAAAGTAATCAAGAAGCCCGGCTACATTTTAGGGACTGGCTACAATTCAACGTGGCAAAAAGCTGTAGGTATTCTTTTAGAACAAAAGAAGATTAGACAGATAAAAAACAAACTTTACCCGATAAATAACTAACAAAAAAACATACAGTTCATACACAGTGAGAAAATTTATACGGGTTTTGAAGGTTTACGAATGGAAGACAACTTCGTGACAGGCAGGCGCTCTAACCAAGCTGAGCTACGACCCCATGCATATATTTTAATATAATGATTTATGATTTCTGTTTCAAGCATGAATTTCACGTTGTTTGCGCAAAGCCGCTTAAAATATTTTTAGATTACCTGTAATTTTATTGAAAGGACCATGGTAAATTCGTTAGCGTGATTGAAGTATTATTAGAGGAGAATGAGATCGCACGATTATTTACCAATGAGTAGCGAAGTCATCGATAGCGAACCCATGACAAGTTGGTCATTGAAAAATGTTGGCTGCTCTTCTGGTTGCTTTGCACCAAGAATATAGAGTAAGGGAAGAAAATGTTCCGGCGTAGGAATTGCAAGCGCCGCCGATCTTCGAAGTGCCGTGTAGTTGATTAACGCTTGAACGTTGTTGTTGCGGATGTAATCGTTAAACATTGTTCGGGCTTCTTCTGCCCATGGAAATCCGCCATCGGGATTATTCCAATCGACAAGACTCAAGTTGTGAACAATATTGCCGCTTCCTATAACAAGAATTCCTTTTGAACGCAATGAAGCAATTTCTTTTCCGAAATCAAAATGCCATTGTGCATTTTTCGTGCGGTCTAAACTTAATTGCAGAACCGGAATTTCTGCAAGCGGATACATGTGTTTCAAAACACTCCAACAGCCATGATCAAGTCCCCACTGATGATCTAATGCGATTGATGTTTTCTTGATTGTATCTTGAAATATTGTTGCTAACGATGGATTGCCATGAGCGGGATATTGAACGCTGAAAAGTTCAGGGGGAAATCCATAAAAATCATGAATGGTCTTTGGCTGTTTCATTGCCGTGATGAATGTGCCTTGAGTTTCCCAATGTGCTGAAATGCAGAGAATGGCTTTCGGCTTTGGCAGCTCTTTTCCAATCTTTTTCCAGCTCTGACTAAATTTATTATCTTCAATGGCATTCATCGGATTGCCATGCCCGACAAAAAGCAATGGCATTAAATCTGTAACGCCATTTATTGTATTGTCCAAATCTATTTACTCCAGCTTCGATATGTGTTTCAATTACCTTTGTTTTCTACAAGATACATGTTTTTGCCGATTCAAATGAAAGTAAGAGGGCATTTCAAAATGCGATTCGAATGTTCTATATGGTGATAAAATATTTTGAAATATTTTCATATTTCTCTTGACAACAACTTTTTTTTTATTATCTTACATATATGTTTATCAACATACTCAACATTAAAGGAGATCAACAATGACAATAGCAAAAAACGTTACCGAATTAATCGGTAAGACGCCGTTGGTTCGAATTAATCGTCTTACGGCAAACAGCAAGGCAGAAGTTGTTGCAAAATTAGAAAGCTTCAATCCGCTTTCCAGTGTAAAAGATCGTATCGGATTGTCGTTGATCGAGGATGCCGAGCGTCGTGGTGTTTTAAAAAAGGGATCAGTCATTATTGAACCGACAAGCGGCAATACAGGAATTGCGCTTGCCTTTGTGGCGGCAGTAAAAGGCTATCGTTTAATTATTACACTGCCGGAAACATTCAGTATCGAACGGAGAAAACTTTTAAAAATATTCGGTGCGGAATTAGTATTAACGGAAGGTGCAAAAGGGATGAAGGGTGCCATTGCAAAAGCAGAAGAGCTTGCGAAGCAAATTCCAAACTCATTTATTCCCCAGCAATTCAATAATCCGGCAAATCCAGAAATCCATCGCCGAACAACAGCCGAAGAAATATGGAAGGATACAGATGGCAAGGTGGATATTTTTATTGGCGGCGTTGGCACGGGTGGAACGATAACCGGTGTGGGAGAGGTTTTAAAGAAACGAAAGAAGGGTGTTCAAATTATTGCAGTCGAATCAGAAAAATCTCCAGTACTTTCTGGCGGACAACCGGGGCCACACAAGATTCAAGGAATTAGTGCAGGATTTATTCCAGGAAATTACCATGCTGACGCGGTTGATGAAATTATAAAAGTGAAAGAAGAAGATGCGGGTGCAACTGCGCGCGCAGCTGCGAAACAAGAAGGATTGTTGATCGGCATTTCCAGCGGTGCTGCGTTGTGGGCAGCACTACAAGTTGCCCAGCGTCCAGAAAATGCTGGAAAACTTATTGTCGTATTTCTGCCGGACACTGGCGAACGATATTTGAGTACATGGCTGTTTGAAGAGCCAGAAGAAACTGTCGTCAAATAAAAAAAATTTCAATTATAACTATACGTATCAACAAGAAAAGGGAAACTACAATGTCTGAAAAAAAATATCGTTTTGAAACGATTGCTGTCCAGGGAGGGCAGAAGAATCCTGATCCAACAACTTTGTCTCGCGCTGTCCCGATTTATCGAACAAGTTCGTTTGTATTTAAAAATACGGAGCATGCCGCAAATTTATTTGCCCTCAAGGAACTTGGTAATATTTATTCCCGGCTTACGAATCCAACCAATGAAATATTGGAAGAACGGATCTCGCAATTAGAAGGCGGTGCTGCCACGGTTGTTGTGTCATCAGGGTCATCCGCGATATTTTACGCTATCATCACTCTTGCCGAAGCGGGTGATGAGATTGTATCCGCCAATAATTTGTATGGAGGAACTTACACGCAGTTTGATGCCATTCTCCCGAAGTTTGGCATCAATACAAAATTTGTCGATCCACGTGATCCCAAGAATTTTGAAAAAGCCATTACCGATAAAACGCGTGCTTTGTATATCGAAGCCATCGGTAATCCTGTTCTAGATTTTACAGATATTGCTGTCGTTGCGGATATTGCACATAAGCATGGCATTCCATTAATTGTCGATGCAACATTTACCACTCCGTATTTGTTGCGTGCGATTGACTACGGTGCGGACATCGTCATTAATTCATTGACAAAATGGATTGGCGGCCACGGTACGGCAATCGGTGGAAGCATTACGGATTCGGGAAAGTTTAACTGGAAAGGCGGAAAGCATAAATTATTTACGGAACCAGATAAAAATTATCACGGGTTGCGCTGGGCGCTTGATCTTCCTGAACCGTTAGCTCCCATTGCGTTTGCGTTGCGTGTGCGCACCGTGCCGCTGCGAAATCTTGGTGCAGCACTTTCTCCAGATAATGCTTGGTTCTTTTTGCAAGGCACAGAAACGTTGCACTTGCGTATGGTACGACATAGCGAGAACGCTCTTGCTGTTGCGCAGCATCTGAAGAAGCATTCCAAAGTTGCGTGGGTGCGATATCCTGGTTTGTCAGATGATCCGGCATATAAAACGGCTTCGAAATATTTGAAACGGGGTTTTGGAGGGATGGTTGTATTTGGAGTTAAGGGAGGGTACGATGCAGCAGTAAAAATTATTGACAATATTGAATTGTTCTCGCATCTCGCAAACGTTGGAGATGCGAAGAGTTTGATTTTGCATCCGGCAAGCACATCTCATTCACAACTTTCGGAAAAAGAACAGCGTGAAAGCGGATTGACACCCGATCTCATCCGGTTGTCTATCGGGATTGAGCATATCGATGATATCATCGAATCACTGGATGACGTATTGGCGAAGATTTAATGCGGCATGATCCACACGAGCAGGAGCAGGAAATTACTACCATTTTCTGCTCCGCTCACTTATTTAATGTATATAAAAGAAAAAGGTAGAACCTTATGAAATTTTCCACACGTTGTCGATACGGCATACGCGCGATGATTGAAATCGCACATCGGTATAAACAGGGGCCGGTAAAACGTAAAGACATCTCTAAAAATCAAAAAATTTCTTCCCATTATCTTGAGAATATTCTAATTACCTTAAAGGGACAGCACATCATTAATACGGTGCGCGGCGCCAGCGGCGGTTTTACATTAGAACGCTCCCCGAAAAAAATTACGATGTACCAAATTATTACAGCATTAGAAGGGTCCATTGTACCTTCTGAGTGTATTGATACGCCGGATTGTTGCAGCAGGACGGCAACGTGTGCGGCGCGTAAGTTCTGGGTGAAACTTCATGAAGCACAAATGAATGTTCTCACTAAAACCACGCTTCAAGACCTTCTCGATATGGAAGTAGCAACCGGACAAATTGATTACAGCATTTAAAACAATCATCGGTTGCACTTTTTTGATATAAAAAAAAGCGCACCAAATAGTTTTGGTACGCTTTACACAAAAGGTAAGCGACTATTTCGATTTAAAAGCGATAAGAAACCGTGAGATTTAAGGTTGTCGTTGTTACCGATTCCGATGAGGTGACATCGATAGGAGTCGCACCTAGCATATAGCTATAATTGACGCGTGGTTGTTTCCATGTTCCGTAGGCAAAACCCGCATTTAGTGTCGTACTTTCATCAAGCAGTAAACCGAATCCTGCCGTATAATACAATTGATCGTAACTGCTCGGATCCCCAATGTAAGGCGAGGGATTATCAATAATTCCTGCTCGGAGTTTGAGACCATATTTAAAAATCGATACTTCTACTCCTGCACGTAAATTAGTTGTTGCTTGCATTTTAGTTTTGATTATATGATTCTCGCTGGAAAAATCAATATTATCTGAACCCAGTTCCATTTGAGTCCAATCAGTGTATTCTGCATCTCCGGCAAGCAAAAGCCAGTCAAGCGGCTGAACAGAAACACCTCCACTCAATACATACGGTGTCGTGACATGATATGTGAGTGATTGTGATGTAGGAGTAGGATAAGAGCTTGGATATACAAAACTATCACCATTCTTGAAACTGCTTTGGGCAATATCTCCATAGGTTTCAGAAATATCATATTTTGTAGCAGTCCTTACTGAAACACCAAGGGAAAATACTCCCGGTTTTCTGTACATTAATCCGAACAAAGCATTGAATCCACTAATATCGTCATTATATGTGCTTTCGTAAGTCAACTGACTAAAATCATCCGGGAAGGTAGTATATAAATTTTTTGAATCAGTCTCTTCAAATGTCCTGTCATATGAATAGGAACCCGAAGCAAAGTTCAACGAAAGACCCAGAGATATATTCGGACCGACATCCATGGCTCCACCGGCTGTCCAATGATTCAAACCGCCACCTTCAAGGACATTCACGATTTGTTGAACACCACGATTTAAAATCGAAGCATTAGTGGTCGTATCGTAAAGCCAGAGAAAAGCCGGGAACGCATCGGAATATGTAACTGAGCTTGTCGGATTGAATGCATTCATTGAAGCGGTTGCTGTGTAGTTTGCAGCTCTATTGAAACCGAAGGCAAACGTTAAGCTTCCTCGTGCTGTTGGAACAGGATACACAATCCCTAAATTGTTTAGGTTGATAGCATTTTTATCAGATGTGGTGGTTGTTCCAAAATACGAAGCATCGTTGGAGTAATCGTTCCGTGATAGTCCAATTGAAAATTCAAAATCACGTTCTAACGCCAATCCTGCCGGATTCCAGAACAGGGCGGAATAATCATTCACACTGCCAACTGTTGCATTACCCATTCCAAGTTCACGTGCACCAACACCAAGACCCAATTGGGAATATCGCAATGCATCTTCTGCAAGCTGTGCATGTAATGTTGATCCCAATAGTCCTATCAAGCTTAAAATTCCAATTATTTTTTTTGTCGCTCTCATAGTTTATATTCCTTTTTACTGTCAATATCGTTATATAAAATCAATTATCGTCTTCCGCCGCCGCTTCGGCCTCCACCGCTTTGACCACTGCCATTGCTGCTGCCGTTATCGCGGCTTGGTGCAGGACTTGAACTGGGTGCAGAAGATACTCTCGTCGATGGTGCTGGAGAATAGTTCGGAGCTGATTGTTGTGGTGAAGATGAACGTGTCGCAGGTGCACTATGGCTTCGGCCGGAGGCAACACGGGTGCTCCGTCTTGTACCATTCGATTGATTTCGATACTGTGGCTGTTGAATTGAAGGACTATAGGAGCGTGCTGAACGTCCAACAGTAGAAGTACGATATGTTCCTGAAGGTTGCGGCGTTGCTTCGCGTGAGCTTGGAGCAACCGCACCGGAAGTTCTTCCAGAGGATGACATCACTCGTCCTGCGCTTGGCAAATTCATATTGCCGATATTGTTGTTATTCTGTGAGCGTGCAAAATCAAATTCATTCCTTCCATTAAAATTTGCGCGTGTGTAACCACCGGAACGAATTCCATGCGGCTGTGAATAATTGTGGGCATAATAACTGCCATAGCCATGTCCATATCCACCGTAATAGGGATGATGATATCCGCCGTAATAATATGCTGGATAAGCCCATCCCGCGCTGAACCACCAAGCATCCCAATAAGACCAGTATGTCGGATAAATGCATCCGTCATAATACCATGAACTTTGCCATGAAGGAACGCTGTAATAATATCCCATACAACTGCGACGATAATCGTCGTCATAGTAGTTGCCATTATCATTGTTGGTAGAATCGTATGGCTCCTGAGCAGCATACGATCTATTATCGTTATAGCCGCTTTCTTCTTCATCACGTGTTGAAGCAAGCTGCGTATAACAGCCGGAGAAAAGTGCAGCCGAAAGCACAATCGGCACTGCTATCGTTAAAATTTTTTTCATTGGTTCCATCTTCTACCTCTTTTTATTTTCTACTTATTAGACTCAAGTTCCTTGCCACGGCTTAATTAAAAATAAACCCGAAAATAGTTCATTTTTTGCCATTTCCGGGCAGGAAAATTTCCAATATGTCTATAAAACTATTCGCCATTGTCCTGAAAACTACACATTAAAATAATCCAATATAATCAATCTGGAGCGTACGGTTGCCGATGTTCACATTGTCTTGATTCCTTGTGATGTTTTTCAAATTGAATCCGACAACTAATCCTTTGCCCCACGACCAGCGAAATCCAAAATTCAAATAGCCGTTACCTTTTCCTAAAGCGTGGCCGGAGTTGTCATTATTGGCGAAATCATATTCCATCATAAGGGAAATGTCTTTTCCCAAAGATTTTTCTGCACCGACAAAAAAATTCAAGTCGGCATCACCATCAGTTTGTTCCAGCGAGCGATTCAATCCGCCATGCAAGCTAAGATTTCCCATGATTGCATAATTCTTGCTCGCAACGACATAGACACCGGGAGATTTAATGGTATAGCGTTTTAACGTGTCTGCATTGAGATAGGGTTCTTTGCCTTGCGAATCAAAACCAACCGCAATGGCAGGTGCTGTTGAGCTTTCGTTAAAGAGGCGTAACTTTGCCTGCACGCCCGGCATGGGATTCATATCGATTTTATTTTGACCGATAATATCTGTACCACCGTATGAAATGCCGAACGAGAACGGTTCAAAGAGTCCAACGGATACTCCCACCAGCACGCCGCCTTCTTGATAGAAATTGGAAGTAACGGAATACGATCCGCGTTTCAACAATCCTGCTGTCGGTTTATCGATCAGCATCGTTGGCTCGATGGTTGCGCTTTCGCCGGCATATGTTTGTGCCTGCATGGCAACAGGTGTCAGTAAAAAAAGAAAGCCGATCAATGTGCTTGTAGAAAATGTTTTCATAGTTAGCTCCTTAGAGTTCAACAAAAATTTAGAGATCATCTTCATCGCCAAAAATACGTTTTATAGTGCTGGGAAGTTTAGGCGCATCGTGTTTGATGGGTGTTGCAGCGTTGTCTTGGTTTTCCGATTTTTTTTTAATGATACGAAATCCTTCTTCCATTGGAAGTTCTTCATTCTCATTTGCTATTGGTTGTCGATAAGCGCTATCGATAGGAAGAATTTTTGCCGATGTGTTTTCCACCGCGGCAGATTTTTCGACGATGCGTGAATTCAACGTTCTAAACAATTGATCGCTTTCACGAATCAAATCTTCTTCTGCATACGTTAAAATATGCCGGTCGCGAACGTAAAATTCACCATGAATGATGACATCGCATACATCATGAGAACCGGCTTCATCTAATAAAAGGCGCAAAGATATTTCTGGATTGTCTTCATTGAGTGCGCTGTGTAATCTAAAATCTGTTGCATCTAAAAAAACAAGGTCGGCTTTTTTTCCGGTTTCAATACTTCCGGTTTCAGCCGCCATGCCCAACGCTTGAGCAGCATTGCGTGTGTGCAGTGCCAGAAGTTGAAAGGGCTTTTCAGCAGGCAGTGAAAGTGATTGCAATATCGATGAATAAGCGCGAATATTTTCTAAAGGAGCAGGCATCCCCCAATCCGTTCCGAGCGCAAACGGAATTTTATGTTTGGATAATTCACCCAGCGGTGGAAACATCGTTTCTTTTTTTAGAATTGAATTTGGAGAAAAGATAAACGGCTTTTTTGATTTTGCCAGAAGATCATAATCTTGCTCTTCGTAACTTACAAGATGGGCAACGTGAACGGGAAGATCGAACAACCGGTATTCATGATAAAATTGAATAATCGAAGTACGAAAATTTCGTTTGATGGTTTCAAAACCTTCCGGCGATTGTCCCAGATGCAAAATGATCGGCCATTGATGTTCTTTTGCCGTGCGAATGGTCGATTGTAATCCGTAGGTGGTAATATCGGCTTCGTTCTCAATCACCAAAGCAAATTTGATTGTTGGATTGTGAATGGTACGCGCTGCTTCGATTTGATCAGCATTATGAAGGCCGATGAAGCCACGCAATTCCGCACGCTGCATAGAATCGTATGCGGCGCGGAAAGAAAAGTCCAAATGATCCATTCCGTATTCTGCTACCGTGGTAATACCGGAACGCAGCGCAGCAAAGTAGGCGAGACGATACATTGCGGAAAGCTCTTCTAACGATGCCACTTCATAAAAAAATTCCATTGCCTTGCGAATGCTTGGTATGCGTTTCCATTTTGCACTCGGATGACCAAGTGTAAAATAGTGCAGGAGAAACGATTCGCCGGAAAAATGTGCATCGATAAATCCGGGGAGGATCACTTTTCCTGAAGCGTCGATCACTTCGGCATCGGGATACAGATGTTTGAGGACATCGGGATGCTTGCCGACATCAGTTATGCGATCATTGATAAGCAGCAGAGACATTCTGCCCGCGTGATTTTGTGCATCGCCGGTAAAAACAAATCCATTTGCGATAATTTTTTTCGATTCTGCCATAGAATTAATCTACGAAGTTTTCCGCCACGTTGTGCCGTCTTTTTTATCTTCAATTGTAAATCCAAGATTTTTCAATCCATCGCGAATGACATCCGACACCGCCCATAATTTTTGTTTGCGAACTTCTGTGCGAACGTTGACGAACAAATCCAGCAATCCTGATTCAGTTGCTGCGTCTGCTGTTGTCGTTTCCTGTCTGTCGGTGATAATGCCGAGAATCGTTCCGCCAAGTTCTGTGAACAGCGATTCACTTTTTTGCAGTGCATCCAGCGAAAGTTTTTTATCGGAGTTCAACGCCTGATTGATTTCTTTTGAAAGATCAAACAATATTGCAACACCTTGCGGTGCATTAAAATCATCGTTCAATGCGTCGAGGAATTGATTGCGGAAGGGAAGGACGTCTAATGTTTCGCCGTCGCTGCGCTGTTCAGTCTCAGCTTTTTTTATTTCGGCGCGGAGATTGCGAAGCGTATTCTGCAATTTTTCTAATCCAACATTTGCTCCGGCAAGCGCCTCATCGCTAAAATCCAACGTGCTACGATAATGGCTTTGCAGAATAAAAAATCGCACCACAAGCGGATCGAATTTTTTAAACGCATCTTTGAGCGTTACAAAATTACCAAGCGACTTGGACATCTTTTGTCCGTTCACGGTAACAAGATTATTGTGAATCCAGTATTTTACAAACGGTTTTCCGGTTGCAGCTTCGCTTTGTGCAATTTCACATTCGTGATGTGGAAATTGATTGTCCATACCGCCGCCGTGAATATCAAAACTTTCACCCAAATATTTCATCGACATAGCGGAGCATTCAATATGCCAGCCGGGAAATCCTTCGCCCCACGGACTCGGCCAGTGCATAATGTGTCCGCCTTCTGCTTTTTTCCACAAGGCAAAATCGGCAGGGTGGCGTTTCTCTGAACGCGAATCCACGCGCGTTCCTTCCATAGATTCTTCCAGCACGCGGCCGGAAAGTTTTCCGTAGTTCTGAAATTTCTGTACATCGTAATACACATTACCATCGACTTCGTATGCGAATCCGTTTGCAAGAAGTTTTTTAATAATTTCGATTTGTTCGATGATGTGTCCAGTGGCATGCGGCGAAATATCAGGGCGCAGAACATTTAACGCATCCATATCTTCAAAATAACTGCGCGTAATTTCTTCGGCGATTTGCATGGGGTGCACACGATTGATGCGCGCTTGCTTAATCATCTTATCTTCGCCTTCATCGGCGTTGTCCGTCAAATGTCCGACATCGGTAATGTTTTGCACATAGAGAACTTTGTAGCCGAGATAGCGCAAGTAGCGAACGATCACATCGAACGCAACATAACTTTTTCCGTGGCCGATGTGCGAATGGCTGTAAACGGTAGGGCCGCATACATACATTCCTACGAATCCTTCGTGGAGAGGTTTGAATTCTTCTTTTTGTCGTGTCAATGTATTATATAAAACTAAACTCATTCCTGACCTTTTTCTTCTTTCTTATCTCAATGACTTAACGGCTTATCTACTCAACGACTATCGTTTTCCAATCAACTCTCTCGCTCCGTTCAAACTTGCTTCCGTTACTTCTTCACCGCTAAGCAGCCGTGCGACTTCCCGAACGTGTTCTTCTTCGTCTAATTTTTTGATGGAAGAAGTTGTTCGCTGTTTGTTCTCGTTTTTTTCGACTGCAAAATGGCAATCGGCAAAGCCGGCAATTTGCGGCAGGTGAGTGATAGAAATAATCTGATGAAACTCTGATAAACTTTTTAAACTTTTTCCAACTGCTTGGGCTATGCGTCCGCTAATGCCGACATCGATTTCATCGAACACAAGAAGCGGCAGGCGGTCTGCTTTGGCTAGAATTGTTTTCAGCGCAAGCATAATGCGGGAAATTTCCCCGCCGGATGCAACTTTGACTAACGGCTTTAAATCTTCGCCGATGTTGCTGGAAAGATAAAACTCCACTTCATCGATGCCGTTCGGTGCTGCTTCATAAAAATCTTTGCCGAGTTTGACGTACGCAAATTGTGCTGCGCCATTGTCTTTGGCAATCAATTTGTTTTCAATCTTCACATCGAACTGCGCATTGGGAATGCCGAGCTTCGCTAATTCCGTGCAAACGGATTTACAGATCGTTGCAACCAACTCGCGTCGTTTTGTGGAAAGCCGCTGAGCTGCCGCCGAGCAAATCTTGCGTTCTGCATCGATCTGCTCGTTCAGCTTTTTCATCTCGGCTTCGTAATTTTCTGCAAAGGCAAATTCTGTTCCGATTTTTTCTCGATGTGCAATCACCGCTTCCAAGGTGCCGCCGTATTTTTTCTTCAACAGCGTCAGTTGTCCAAGGCGATTACGAATCTCTTCTAATCGATCGGGATTGAATTCGATCTTGGAATTATAATTTTGAATAAACTTTGTCAACTCGTCGATGATGGCCGTTGCCGAGGCACATTCGTTTTTAGAATCTTCAAATGCTGTGTCGATCTGTGCTAAGTCTTCCAACTGATTGCGCGCTTTTACTAACACATCGTAGGCAGATTGTTCGCCTTCATACAGCGATTGATATAATTGCGATGTAGCTTCAAAAAGCTTTTCGGAATTTTCTAAAATGCGCAGCTCGTTTTCTAATTCTGTTTCTTCACCTGCATGCGGATCGACGGCATCGATTTCTTTGATCTGGAAATCATACAGATCGCGTTTCTCTTTCAACTCGTGTTCTTTGTGCGTGAGGTCGCGCAACACGGTGAACAATGCCGATAGGCGATGATAGGGCTGTTGATATTCTTCAATCAATCCCTCCAAGCCGCCGAATTCATCCAATTGATCGATGTGCGTTTCAGCGCGCAGCAACGATTGATGTTCATGCTGTCCGTGCAAATCCACAAGATGATCGCCGATAGTTTTCAAAACCGTTAAGGGAACAGGCGTGTCATTCACAAAGCAGCGGGATTGTCCTTTGGCAGAAATGTCGCGGCGCAAGATCAGATCCTCTTGCACTTCAATTTCATTCTCTTCAAGCAGTATTTTAACTTTTTTATTTCCAGACAAACCGAAGATTCCTTCGACGACGGCTTTATCGGTTCCTTTGCGTACTACATCTGTACTGGCGCGCTCGCCGAGAATTAAACTCAGCGCATCGATGATAATCGATTTGCCTGCGCCGGTTTCGCCTGTCAAAATATTCAAACCGCTTTCGAATTCTACTTCTACGGATTCGATGAGTGCATAATTTTTTATGGAAAGTGATTTCAGCATTGCAATTGCTAAAATGTAATCAAAAATGATGGAATTTCAATGAGGTACGGTGGAGAAAAAAACGATCAAATTATGATCAAGTAAATGTCATTCAAAGAAAATGCGATCCCAACCTCGAATCGCATTTTTCCTTATTAAATCCTTTTTCCAAAGGGAAGTGTCTGACACCTGCCCATGTTAAAAACTAAGAAAGGCGTCTGACACTTTACGTGTAATTTACTCGCGCCGCCCTTCGCGTTCTTCACGCTTCGGCTCAGGTGCTGGCTTCGGTTGTTTTTCGTACCGTTGCAATAACTCCTGCCGGCGTTGCGGAGCAGCTCGTACGACACGCTGCCGCGGTTGAACGATGACCGTTGCGGGGCGGGCGTTGGGAATTGTTTGTACGCGTTCTACATGCTTTACATCGATAGAAACATTTCTGTCGCCGCGTTTAATATCGATGCGTTCATTATCGCGCTGTAATTCTGTACGGTTCGGGCGGTACACTTCAATCTGTCTGCCGCCGCCGATGTGTTCTCCTTGTGTTGTGCGAACTTCACGCACATCGAAACGATTGACGCGAATGCCGCCGCGCTGTTCGATGATCGCACGATCGAAGCCGCGATTGATGACGACTTCGCCATGCACATCGTAGGTTCGTCCAAAATTTCCACCGCGAATAATGACGCCGACATTGCGTTCAGGAACAAAATCTCGATAGCGGACGGCTCCGCCGAAACGAGCATAGGGAATGAAATTCCAGTAATGTGCAGGTGCATGCCATTCGGTGGTAAAACGAATTCCAACATGCATATCGAACACGGCATACGGCGGTAACGGCGCCCAGCCGACATACGCATCGTTGTTGCACCATTCTACCCACGCAGGCCCCCACGTATCATCCGGCACCCAGACCCAGCCGTAATAATCATCGCAATACCATCGTCCGTAATGATAGGTGACCCAGCCGAATGGTTCATCCGAAACCCAGTACCAACCGTAATCATCCGTCCAAGCCCATCGTCCTAACATATAAGGACGCCAGTGAGGTTTTACGTTAAACGGACGCCAGACAACAAAGCCGGGTCGTGCTTCGATCCACTCGCCATGCGGACTGAGCGATGAATAGAAAAATCCGACATGCACGCCTTCAGGCGGTTCGGATACAGGTGCTGCTTTCGCTTGTTGATGCAGTGTGCCGATGGCGCTTATAAGTATCAATGATAAAAGAATTCGTTTCATAAATTACCTTTCAAATATCTCTATAAAACTTATCAAGCGGTGTACCACAAATTTATTGTGTCTTTGGGACTTTTTTCGGCAGTAGCAATGTTGTAAGTGTATAAGAAAATAGGCATACTGTCCAATCTTGAAGACGCAGAGAAATGAAAAGAAGGTTTGCATTCAAGGCGACAATAGAGTATTTTATAGAAGAAACCGAAGCGGAGAAGCCACACCGAGATCGGCACATGTTAAAAGCTGTGGCGTGCAATAAATAACGGGAAGAGTGAGAACAATGACATCTTATAAAGAATTGGGATTAGTAAATTCCAGAGAACTTTTTCAGAAAGCTGTAAAAGGCGGTTATGCTATTCCAGCTTACAATTTTAATAACTTAGAGCAGTTGCAGGCAATTATCGCTGCGTGCGTGGAAACAAAGTCGCCCGTCATTCTGCAAGTATCCAGTGGCGCGCGTAAATATGCCAACGCAACATTACTCAAGCATCTTGCCAAAGGCGCAGTCGAGTATGCAAAAGAATTGGGCTATGCAATTCCTATCGTGCTGCATCTCGATCATGGCGATACGTTTGAACTTTGTGTTTCGTGTATCGAATCCGGATTTTCTTCCGTGATGATCGATGGCTCGCATCATCCGTACGATAAGAATGTGGAACTGACGAAGAAGGTTGTCGAATACGCACACAAGTATGATGTAACCGTCGAAGGCGAACTCGGTGTGCTGGCGGGAATTGAAGATGCAGTTTCCAGTGCTGTTACGCATTACACCAAGCCGGAAGAAGTAGAAGATTTTGTGAAGAAGACGAATGTGGATTCGCTTGCGATTTCCATCGGCACTTCGCACGGTGCAAACAAATTTAAACCGGAACAATGCACACGCACACCGGATGGCGTATTACTTCCGCCGCCGCTTCGGTTCGATATTCTGGAAGAATGTGAAAAACGTATTCCGGGATTTCCGATTGTACTGCATGGCTCTTCATCTGTTCCTGTGGATTTAGTAAAGATCATCAACAGCAACGGTGGGAAGATGAAGGATGCTGTTGGAATTCCCGAAGAGCAATTACGCAAAGCAGCGGCATCCGCGGTATGTAAAATCAACATCGATTCGGATGGACGCATTGCCATGACTGCCGCTGTGCGAAAAACGTTGACGGAGAATCCGGCGGAATTCGATCCGCGGAAATATCTCGGGCCAGCGCGCGATCAGTTGAAGGAATTATACAAGCACAAAAATATCAATGTGCTTGGCAGTGCAGGCAAAGCATAATTCTTTTTAGCATATCAACAGTACAAAAAACCCGTTGCATTCCGACGGGTTTTTTATTGTTCGCAGTATCACACCGCATTATTCTATATTGAATATGTAACAAAATATGTTCATCATCGTATATTCAGAAAATTCCTTCATTCATCATAGTCGAGAGGAATTTTTATTGTCATCCTGTTAGAAGTTTAAAAAGTTCACCGCTGAATTAGGAAGAGTATGAAATGGATTAGTGTTTTATCCTTTGTCTTGATATGGAATTCAACGTTGTGGGGACAACAATATCGAGGAGAAATTGCCGGTTCTGTGACCGACAGCAAAACTCAAGAGCCGCTGCCCGCAGTCAATATACAAATTATGGAACAACCGTCGTTTGGTGCATCATCGGATTCATCCGGTTATTTTACGATCAAGAATATTCCGGTCGGAACGTATCGCTTGAAAGCTGCGATCATCGGCTATGATGGAACGATTGTGACCAACGTTGTCGTTTCAACCGGGCGCAGTACAAAACTGGCGATCAAATTATCGGAGCAAGCAATAGAAACGAGCGGTATGACGGTACAGGCATCGTATTTCAGCCGCGAGAATGAAATTGCACCGATCAGTATGAATAACTATGATCGCGCCGAAGTGAAGCGCCAGCCGGGATCTGTGCAGGATGTTCAGCGCGTAGTTCAAAATCTGCCCGGCATTGCAAGCTCGAATGATAATGTGAATGAGCTCATCGTGCGCGGCGGTGCGCCGTACGAAAACTTAACGGTGATGGATTATATGGAAATTCCATCGATCAATCATTATCCGAATGAATTCAACTCTGCCGGTCCTATCAGACATGATCAACATCGATTTGGTTGATGATGTCCAATTTTCTGCGGGCGGTTTTCCGGTGCAGTACGGAGATAAAATGTCTTCGGTCATGGATTTGAAAATTCGTGAAGGTGACCGAGAAAAAAGTTTTGCATCGAACAGCGGATTCAATATGGCCGGTTTCGGTACGTTGATGGAAGGGAAGATCGCCGATGGAAAAGGATCGTGGATTTTTTCCGCACGGCAAAGTTTGCTTGAAGTAATCGATAAACTTGTCGGTATGTCTGCAATTTCTCTTACCGCTATTCCGAAGTATTGGGATACGCAGGCAAAGATTGTCTATGATCTTTCGCCGTCGACCAAAGTATCAATCAGCGGATTATACGGCGACAGCAAAATTTATATTGCCGGCGATCCGAAGGAAAGCAATGCGCAAAAAGCAGGCATCACAGATTCAAGCAGCGTCGAAAACATCGATGATCACAGCAAGCAATATGTGCTCGGCATGAATATAAAACAACTCTGGGGCAAAGATGGTTATTCGGTCTTAACTTTTTATACTGTTGGCTCGCAAAATCATGTTGATGTTCAGGATAATTTTACGCGGCGTGTGTATGACGGTGGGGGAAATGTTGTGGACTATTCAATGCTCAATACTTCGCCGGTGTTTAATAGCCATGACGATGAATCGTTTCTCGCTCTGAAATACGATATGTTTTATAAAATTCATCCGCAGCATGACCTTTCTCTCGGAGCACAAATTCAGACGACGAGTCATTGGGATGGATTGACAACATTTGCCGGAACACAAAAGCGATACGATCTCAACCATGACGGTGTTTATGAAACAATGCCATCTTCAACACCAAGCGGAAATATCCAGAACGATCTTTCGTTTGGCGATGCAAGTAAATATTCTGCTTATGCCGGCGATCATTATTCGGTTCTTCCACAACTCTCGCTGACATTCGGTTTACGCTATGATTATTTTACTTATTCACACCAAGGACAATTCAGTCCGCGTGGATGCATATCGTACGATATTTTTCCGCCGACAACGACTCTCTCACTTGCGGCCGGTGAATATTATCAAACGCAACCGCTTCCCTATTATGCCGACAATCGATCTATCGGATACAACAAAGACCTTGCAAATGCAAAATCCGATCATGTGGTGTTAGGATTGCAGCACATTATGGATGACGGTATTAAATTAAGTGTCGAAGCGTATTATAAAAAATTCTCAAATCTTTGTGTCAGCGAACAATTCATATATTCCGCCATCGATACGTTTTGGTCTGATAAAAATTTGGCGATTGGCGAACGGACATCGTACGGGCTCGAATTCTTTCTTCAAAAAAAGCAGGCAACCAATTATTATGGAACAGTAAGCATTTCACTTTCTCAAACCGAAGAAACTGATCCTCGTATTCCTCCAGAAGTAAAGACCTATCACTCGCAATATGATTATCCGGTTATTATCAATCTTGTCGGTGGAAAAATTTCAAAAGGCGCTCGCTCTTGGCTGAACGAGCAGCCATTCTTTATAAAGTATCCATCGTACATTTTACCTATCTCCGATGAAATGGAAATAAGTTTTCGCTACCGCTATCAAACTGGCGGGCCATATACGCCGAATATATTTGTCACGAACGAACAAGAATGGGAAGGCAATATCAAATGGTCAAAGGGTGTGTGGGTTGCTTCGAACGATATTAATTCGGCACGATATCCCGATTATAGCAGATTAGATTTGCAATGGATCAGCAGATTTTATATGCAAAATTGGAACATCAATGTTTATATTGCATTGATGAATGTTCTGAACAGGAAAAATGTTTTTTATTATGAATATCGAAGCGATGGAACGAAAGAAACAGTGTACCAGTTTGCGTTCTTTCCTGTTGGCGGAATCGAAATCGAATTTTAATCCGACACTTTTTTTGTCCGATTATTTTGCAATACCGATCACTCCGTTTCCAATTCTCGCTCCAGCATTACCGGTCGGCTGAGTGGTAAAGTCATCTTCTTTTTCATGAATAATGACTGAACGCCCAATGATGGAAGATGTGTCATCAAGTTTCATAACGGGATCGATATAATCTAATTGCGCATTGCCGTTTTCATCTGCCACAATATTTCCCATATCGCCTGCATGACGTTTTTGGTTTGACGGCATGCTGTGCGGCATACCGGACGGATTAAAGTGGCCGCCCGCGGAAGTACCGTCTTCAGATCGAATATCACCGAATTCATGGACATGAAATCCATGTTTTCCTGGTTTTAATCCTGTAATTGTTGCAACAATGTGAACTCCTTTTTCTGTTGTCTCAAACGTAACCATACCGTGTACGGCGTTTCCTTTGGTTGGAGTTATAATCGCCACAGCACGTGTTACCATCGGCATCTTATGAATCATGCGTTTCTCTTGTGCAGAGAGGAACTGTATGCTTACAAGAATGCATACGATAAAAAAATTAACGATATGTTTTTTCATACAAACTCCTTTCATCATTGTGCTTGTTCATGTTCTTCTATCACAACCATATTTTTGAGAGATAAGTTGCATTGCCAGATGACCGTCAACGTTTGCAACAGCCTATACAATGGCAGGTGGAACCGGGGTGTATATTTATTCGTTTGATAAGGTGATAAAAAAACAAAAATAGGTTTGACCAGATCATCTTAGGATAATTGTAGAATGAAAAATCGGCGTTTATTATTTTCTTCGAGTATCGTTCTCTTTCTTTTTTTTTCTGTAAAATCAGTTGCCGGCCCGCCTTTTAGAACTGATGATCCTCAACCTGTTGACTTTCAGCACTGGGAGTTCTATATCGCATCTATGCAACAGTTCGATCATCAAGGAACAAGCGTTACTGCTCCTCATTTCGAAATCAACTACGGAATTATTCAAGACTGTACAGCTTCATCTTGTCGCTCCACTGGGATATGTACACACTACGCAGGCAACACATTATGGATACTCTGATACGGAACTTGGCGTCAAATATCGATTTATTGAAGAAACGGAAACCGTTCCGCAAATAGGAATATTTCCTTTAGTTGAACTGCCAACGGGCAATGAAGATAAACAATTAGGTGCTGGCAAAACTCAAGTGTATTTTCCCATCTGGGTTCAGAAGAGTTGGGAAAATTGGACGACGTACGGCGGCGGCGGTTTTTGGTATAATCCCGTGCCCGGTCAACAAAATTGGATGTTTACAGGATGGGAACTTCAGTACCGATTTTTCAAAAGTTTTCACGCTGGGTGGAGAGTTGTGTTACCAGACTTCCAACGAACCAGATTCTGAAGGATCGGTTTTGTTGAATGTCGGTGGTTTCATAAATTTCAATGAGTCAAATCATCTATTGTTTTCATTAGGCCACAGTTTATCAGGCGCTGCAACGATTACTGGATATATCGGATATCAACTGACGATGTAATTACACATTTTCGTGAAAGCAGATGTAAAACTGAAAAACCTCGGTAGATGCTCCGAGGTTTTTCGTCTGCGCAATTAAATTTTCGAAGATGAAAGAAATTTTATTTCTTTCCCTGTCCCTGTTGAGCAATTTTTGCCCACGTATCTTTTAACGTTACAATACGGTTAAAGACCGGCGCATTGGGTTTGGAGTCTTTGGCGTCCGCACAAAAATATCCGACGCGTTCAAACTGGAATCGTTCACCTGCTTTTGCCTTGCCGAGCAGCGGCTCCAACTTTGCATTCGTCAGAACTTGCAACGAAGTCGGATTGAGATTATCGAGAAATGTTTTTCCTTCTTCTACATCGTCCGGATTTTCTTTGAGGAAGAGACGATCGTACAATCGCACTTCTGCACTAACGGCATGCTGTGCCGATACCCAGTGAATCGTGGATTTCACTTTGCGATTTGCGGTCGGCGTTCCGCTTTTGGTCAGCGGATCGTAGGTGCAATGTAATTCTACAATATTTCCCTGAGTGTCTTTAATGACTTGTTCACATTTAATGATGTAGGCATAGCGCAAACGGACTTCATTGCCCGGATACATCCGGTAATATTTCGGCGGCGGTACTTCGCGGAAATCCTCTTGATCGATATAGAGTTCACGCGAGAAGGGAATAGGATGTGTTCCCGCAGATTCATCTTCAGGATTATTCACCGCGGGCAATTCTTCAACCTGTCCTTCGGGATAATTTGTGATGACGACTTTAATTGGATTGAGTACCGCCATGGCACGCTGTGCGCGCTTATTCAAATCTTCACGGATGCACCATTCCAGCATGGAGACATCAATCAAACTATCTTTTTTTGAAACACCGATGCGGTCGCAAAATTCTCGAATTGATTCAGATGTATAACCGCGGCGACGGAATCCGGCGATGGTGGACATGCGCGGATCATCCCAGCCGCTCACATGTTTTTCGTTCACGAGTTGCAGCAATTTGCGTTTGCTCATGATCGTGTAAGTCAAATTCAATCGCGCAAATTCGATCTGCTGCGGATGATAAATTCCTAATTCGTCTAAGAACCAGTCGTATAACGGGCGGTGGTTTTCAAATTCCAAAGTGCAAATAGAATGCGTTATACCTTCAATAGAATCTTCTAATCCGTGCGCCCAGTCGTACATCGGATAAATACACCATTTGCTTCCTTGTCGATGGTGGTCTTCATGCACGATGCGGTACATAATCGGGTCGCGCAAGTTCACATTCGAGGAAGCCATGTCGATTTTTGCTCGAAGCGTTTTCGTGCCATCAGGGAATTCGCCTTTTCGCATTCGTTCGAAAAGATCAAGGTTCTCTTCAATGCTCCTATTGCGATAGGGACTTTCTTTTCCCGGCTCTGTCAACGTGCCACGCATTTCACGGATCTGATCTGCGTTTAAATCACAAACATACGCTTTCCCTTTTTTGATGAGTTGAATCGCCCATTCGAACATCTGATCGAAATAATCGGAAGCATACAATAAGCGATCTTCAAAATCGCCGCCGAGCCATTTCACGTCATCAATAATCGAATCGACATATTCCTGCTCTTCTTTGGAAGGATTGGTATCGTCGAAACGCATATTGAACTTGCCTTTGTAATCGCGCGCAATACCGTAATTCAAATTAATGGATTTTGCATGACCGATGTGCAGGTAGCCGTTCGGTTCGGGCGGAAAGCGTGTGTGTACTCGTCCGTTAAATTTGTTGGTCGTTAAATCTTTGTCGATGATTTCGCGGACGAAATCATTTTTTTCTATTGGTTCCATAAGTGTTTCAATTCAATATTCAAGTTAAAGTATAGAATAGTATAAGAAAAAAGTTCGATAATGAAAACTATTAAATACAGGAAGAAAGGGAAGAACGATAAATAAAAAACCCGAACTGAAAGACTCAATCCGGGTTTTCCCTTTCGAAGGTAATCGAACGATTGCTTAGACTCTGAAGAGGAGGTCAGCATACGTTGGCAACGGCCAGATGCTTTCTTCCACAAGAGTTTCTAATTTATCGCCGTCCACGCGTAATTTACTCATCGCAACGAAAACCACATCGCGATAATATTCGGCTTGCTTCAATGCGCCGTCGCCAATTTCCCCGTCTAACGTCGCTGTCAACGCATCGATATTTTTTGAGAACGAATCGATGGTGGTCGTCAGTTCCGTCAACAGTTTTTCAGCAGCGCTCGATTTTGCAGAAACGCTTTTGAATGCTGCAATATCAGCAGCAATTTTTCCGGCAAAAGAAAGAGACGCCGGAAGAATTTCGCGTTTTGCCATATCCAGCATCGTCAATGCTTCAATGTTAATGACTTTCGTGTAACCTTCAAGGTGGATTTCATACCGCGAGTGTAATTCTTCTTTGCTCAGCACGCCATGTTTTCCATAGACCTTCACGACTTCAGGAGTAATCAACGTTTTAATTGCCTCAACCGTGGATTTGATGTTCGGCAATTTCCGCTTCTCCGCTTCAACAACCCAATCCGGTGCGTAGTTGTTGCCGTTGAAGATAATACGTTTGTGTTTCTTCACGATTTCTTTTACAATCGCTTGAGATTCTGCATCGACGTCTTTTGCTTTTTCAAGACGATCAGCGATGCGCGATAACGTTTCGGCAACAATCGTATTCAAAGCTGTATTCGGTTCTGCAATGGAAGCAGAGGATGCGACCATGCGGAATTCGAACTTGTTGCCTGTAAATGCAAACGGCGATGTGCGGTTGCGATCTGTCGAATCTTTTGGCAACGCAGGCAGAGTTGTAACGCCAAGTTTCAATTCGCCGCCTTGCTTGGAAGATTTTGCTCCGCCATTATTTTCGATTTGTTCTAAAATGTCGGTCAATTGATCGCCAAGGAAGATGGAAATAATTGCCGGAGGTGCTTCATTGGCGCCAAGGCGATGATCGTTTCCTGGATTGGAAGCTGCAACGCGCAAAACAGCTGCATACTCATCAACGGCTTCAATTACGGCAGCAAGGAACAATAAAAATTGTTCATTGTCGTGCGGTGTTTTTCCCGGCTCAAGAAGATTCTGTCCGTCATTAGTGCTCATAGACCAGTTGTTATGTTTTCCAGAACCGTTGACACCTGCGAACGGTTTTTCATGAAGCAATGCAACTAACCCATGGCGGTTTGCAACTTTTTTCAAAGTTTCCATTACCAATTGATTATGATCGGTCGCAATATTCGTGGTGGAAAAAATCGGAGCAAGTTCATGTTGTGCAGGGGCAACTTCATTGTGCTTTGTTTTGGAAAGAACGCCGAGCTTCCAGAGTTCTTCATCGACTTCCAACATAAATGCTGCAATGCGTTCTTTTAAGATGCCGAAATAATGATCTTCTAATTCCTGACCTTTAGGCGGCTTTGCGCCGAACAAGGTACGTCCGGTAAGAATTAAATCTTTTCGTTTGTCGCACAACGCTTTATCGATAACAAAATATTCTTGTTCCGGTCCGACGGTTGTCGTTACTTTTGTCGCTGTGGTATTACCTAAAACTTTTAAGACGCGAACAGCTTGTTTGGAAAGTGCTTCCATAGAACGTAACAACGGTGTCTTTTTGTCGAGTGCTTCGCCGGTATAAGAAGCGAATGCCGTCGGAATATACAAGGTGTTGTTTTTGTAGAATGCCGGAGAAGTTGCATCCCAAGCCGTGTACCCGCGTGCTTCAAATGTTGCACGCAATCCGCCGGAAGGGAACGATGAAGCATCCGGTTCGCCTTTAATCAATTCTTTACCTGAAAATTCCATGATAATCCGACCATCGGCGGTCGGAGAAATGAAAGAATCATGTTTTTCTGCCGTGATTCCTGTCATCGGTTGAAACCAGTGCGTGAAATGTGTTGCACCTTTTTCGATTGCCCAATCTTTCATAGCGTTTGCTACAATATCGGCAACCGATGGATCTAACGCCAACCCTTCATCGATGGTCTTTCGCAATGCTTTGTATGTGCTCTTTGGTAGGCGTGCTCGCTGAACAGCATCATTGAACACGTTGGAAGCGAATAGATTTTCTAACGATTCTTTACCCATTTTTATGATCTCCTTAGTTTGTGATTATTGCACCTTATTTATTTATGTTCAAATGTAAAATAACCTTATTTATTTATGTATGCAACAAAAAAAATCGAATATTAATAAATATTATTAAATGAAAGAACTATTACCGATAATAAGCTAACATAAAATGTAAATGAATTTCCTTAAAAAAACTTAAAAGAATGCATCTCCATGAAAACATCTTATCATTGTAATTTGCGCACGAGCATCAATTGGCAATTTCTCTATCTTGCATTTAGTCGTATCTCCAAGTATCTTTCATAAGGAAATTCGAAACAAAAATAGGTGAAGGCGTTTCGAGAAGCGAAGCGCTTTTTTTATGTTAAGAAGAAATGAATATGAGTAACGACATTCGAGTGCGATTTGCACCAAGCCCAACAGGATATTTGCACGTCGGCGGATTGCGTACGGCGCTGTATAATTATCTTTTTGCAAAGCATCAAAACGGAAAATTTATTCTCCGCATCGAAGATACCGATCAATCTAGAAAAGTTGAAGGTGCCGTTGAAAATTTAATTCAAACGCTCAAATGGGCTGGTATTGATTACGACGAAGGTCTAGACAAAGATGGTGGTTTCGGTCCATACGTTCAATCACAGCGGCTTCCAATCTATCAAAAGCATGCAAAAGAATTAGTCCAACAAGGACATGCGTATTACTGTTTTTGTTCTGCTGAACGCCTTGCGGAAGTGAAGAATAAAAACAAAGAATTAAAACTGCCGTTTTCCTACGATCGCCACTGCCGGAACATTGTGCCGGAAGAAGCGCAGCGAAGAGTCGATGCAGGTGCGCCGCATGTGATTCGTATGAAAATGCCATTGGAAGGTGAGTTGACGTTTGAAGATGTTATCCGTGGCAAGGTAACGATAGGATTCAATGTGCTGGATGATCAAGTCTTGATCAAGTCCGATGGATTTCCGACCTATCATCTTGCAGTTGTGGTGGACGATCATCTTATGGGCATTACGCATGTCATTCGCGGGGAAGAATGGCTCTCAAGCACCCCGAAACATATTTTGCTGTATCAATTTTTCGGATGGGAGTTGCCGGTGATGGCGCATTTACCGTTGCTGTTGAATCCCGATAAATCCAAACTCAGCAAGCGGCAGGGCGATGTTGCGGTGGAAGATTATCGCAACAAAGGATATTTAAAAGAAGCGCTCGTGAACTTTGTTGCGCTGCTTGGTTGGAATCCAGGCGATGACCGTGAAATATTTTCGATGGAACAATTGGTCCAAGAATTTTCATTAGAACGTGTTGGCAAATCCGGTGCGGTATTTAATGTGGAAAAATTGAATTGGTTGAATCAGCAACATCTTCGTTTGAAAACGAAAGAAGCATTAGCTTCGATGATGAAGCCAATGCTTGCCGCAAAAGGCATCACGATTGAAGATGATGATTATCTTGCATCGGTGATCGAATTATTGAAAGACCGCTTAACGTTCCCGCAGGATTTTTTGAACATTGCGGAATATTTTTTTGTTGATCCGAACAATTATGAAGAAGCGGCGATCAAAAAAAATTGGACAGCAGAAACGCCCGCACGTGTGCGGCAGCTTGCCGATGTTTTGGATGCTTTGAGCGTGTTTACCCATGATTCGATTGAAACAGCGCTGCGTTCATTAGCGGAACAGTTGCAAATCAAAACAAGCCAGCTTATCCATCCAACACGTCTTGCGGTATCAGGAAAATCTGCCGGGCCCGGATTATTCGAAATGATGGCGGTGATGGGAAAAGATATTGTTGTGCGAAGATTGCGGACGGCAGCAGAAAAAATATCTCCCGCATAAATTGTTTTTCGTTACATCGTTCTCTATATTTATCCGCGCATTATATCATTATGAGCAAAAAGCACCATACCATGCAGGGAATTATTCGTTTGCACAATGCCGTGTTTTATGCCTATCACGGTGTTTTGACGGACGAACAAAACCTTGGCGGAAAATTTGAAGTCGATGTCGAACTGCATTGTGATTTTTCAAAAGGCGCACAGAGCGATCGATTGGAAGATACAGTCAACTACGAGCGTGTCTATGATTCTATTCGTACGATTGTGCTGGAGAAAAAACATTTATTGCTCGAGTCGCTTTCGAGTACCATTGGAAAAACAATTCTAGAAAAATTTTCCTTGGTGCAAGAAGTAATAGTGCGCGTTCGCAAACCCGGTGCGCCTGTGAAAGGTGTTATTGATTATGTGGAAGTTGAAATAACGGAGTCACGGAAATCGTAATACCTATGGCTCGTATTTTCATCGGTCTCGGGTCGAATGTCGGTGAGCGGCTGGCAGTATTTGCAACACGCATTAACATTATTGAATGCCGTACCCGCATTGCGATTGGTCGCGTGTTCGTCCGTTTATGAAACCGAACCGGTCGGCCAAAAAGATCAGCCGATTTTTCTCAATGCCGTCGTCGAGATTCAATCGGAGGCGCCGCCTCAAGAATTATTGCGGGTTGCAAAAGAAATAGAACAACAAATGGGACGCACCAAAACAGAACGGTGGGGACCAAGAGAAATTGATATTGATGTGTTGTATTACGGCGATGTGGTGTTCAAGGATGCCGATTTGTGTTTGCCGCATCCCGAAGCCGCGAACCGGAGATTTGTATTGATTCCGTTAAAAGAAATTGCGGCAGAATTTGTTGATCCGCTGCATAAGCGTACGATCGATGAATTATTGCGCTGCTGTCCGGATACAAGCGCTGTTCGCCGATCATCAAAACTTGTGTATCAGCAAATGGAGAATTAGATCGTGCAGTTGTCTTCTGAAATACATTATATTGCAATTGAAGGAGTTATTGGTGCAGGCAAGACATCGCTTGCACGTATGTTGTCCGAACGACTCGGCGCACGATTAGTGCTGGAGCAATTTGAAGAAAATCCTTTTCTTCCAAATTTTTACGAAGACCCAGAGCACTTTGCCTTCCAAACGCAAATATTTTTCCTTCTCAGCAGATACAAACAACAACAGGAATTGTATCAGGCAGACTTGTTTCATTCTCACATCGTTTCGGATTACATTTTTGAAAAAGATAAAATTTTCGCATATCTCACGTTACGTGATGATGAATTGAAACTGTATGAAAATGTTTTAACCGCTATCGAAAAAAGTATTCCGCCGCCCGATCTTGTTGTCTATCTTCAATCTGGTGTCGAACGATTGTTGGACAATATCAAAGTTCGCGGGCGGGAAATGGAACGCAATATGTCCGATGAATATATCCGCGAATTGAACGAAGCATATAACTATTTTTTCTTCCGGTATAAATCTGCACCGCTGCTGATTGTGAAGGCGACGGAAATTGATTTTGTGAACAACCCCGATCACTTTGAAGATTTGCTGGAACAGATTCTTCGCCCCAATAAAGCACCGGTCGAATATTATAATCCGTTGGTCAAAAAATAAAAGGCAGGCACGTGCTTTACGAACTTTTTCGTTTTTGTATCAATGTATTTATTGTGTATATCGTCTTTCTCATAGCCAAAGATATAGCAAGAATATTATTTGGTAGCAGACAAGCACGCCATACGAAACCGCCTGTCGTTGTGCAGCCGCATCCGGAACAAAAGCAACCATATCAAGATGTTCAGGATGCCAAATTCACGGAAAAATAATTTTGATAAACAATCGTGAAGAGGATTTATGATCAAAGTTTTATTTGTTTGATTTCTCTTCAATTGTTGTGTATCTTAATTCAGTTCGTAAGTAAAAAAAGTTCTTTGAACAATTCCTTTAATTCCTATCCGGCGAGGTAGGAAAGGGCAAATGAAAAGTATTTCAAGTGGTACGTGCGGAGCGTGTTTCATACGCAATGCAAAAGTGTAAAACCCTTTCTCGATAATGCCGGGAAAGGGTTTTTTTATGGAGGTCACATTGAAAACACAAATCCTTGACGCCGCCGGCGTCCGGCGAACCATCAATCGCCTTGCTCATGAATTGGTGGAGAACAACAAAGAGTTGGAAAGCGTTGCACTGGTCGGTATTCGCACACGCGGCGAACATCTGGCGCATCGTCTTGCAAAGTTAATTCACGAGATCGAAGGGAAAACAGTACAAGTCGGCATTTTGGATATCACATTGTATCGCGATGATCTGCACGGGCGTTTAGATCAACCTAAATTAAAATCCACGGATATTTTATTCGACATTAAAAATAAGACATTGATTTTGGTAGATGATGTTCTTTTTACCGGCCGCACAATTCGTTCAGCACTCAATGCATTGATGGATATTGGAAGGCCAGCGCAAATAGAATTACTTGTGCTTGCAGATCGCGGGCACCGCGAACTTCCCATCAAAGCGGATTTTGTCGGAAAGAATATCCCGACGTCTCTTGCGCAAGAAGTAAAAGTCTTGCTTGCAGAAGTGGACGGCGAGGATGGAATTTATCTCAGTGAAGCCGATACGAAGGAGGATGGAAAATGAAATTGCAAAGCCGTCACTTGTTAGGATTAGAAGGCGTGAGTAAAGAAGACATCACGCTGATTCTTGATACTTCAGAATCATTTAAAGAAGTGCTCGGACGTCCGATCAAAAAAGTACCGCCGCTGCAAGGAAAAACAATCGTCAATTTATTTTTTGAAAACTCTACGCGCACACGTATTTCATTTGAACTTGCCGAGCGGCGGCTTTCGGCGGATGTTGTGAATTTTGCTGCTGGCGGCAGCAGTGTCTCGAAAGGTGAAACGTTGAAAGACACGGCGCGTAATATCGAAGCGATGAAGATCGATATGGTGGTGATACGGCATTCTTCAACAGGTGCACCGCATTTTCTCAGCCGTGTGGTGAAAGCAAACATCATTAATGCGGGAGATGGAGAACATGAGCATCCCACGCAGGCATTGTTGGATATGATGACCCTGCGGGAAAAGTACGAAACGCTGGAAGGATTGCGCGTCTGTATCGTCGGCGATATTTTACACAGCCGTGTGGCCCGCTCGAATATTTTCGGATTGAAGACGATGGGTGCGGAAGTTTCCGTCTGCGGACCGGCAACCTTGATGCCGCGTTATATTGAAGACCTTGGCGTGAAAGTCTATTATCGATTAGAAGATATTATTCCGCATGTCGATGCGTTGAATGTACTGCGCATTCAACTTGAACGACAGAAAAGCGGATTATTCCCGTCGCTTCGCGAGTATCACAGATACTTTGGCGTAACAAAAGAAAAAGTTGATCGTGCGCCGAAACCGATTACCATTATGCATCCCGGTCCCATCAATCGAGATGTCGAACTCTCATCGGATTTAGCGGATGGCGAGCATTCGGTTATTCTCGAACAAGTGACGAACGGCGAAGCGGTTCGTATGGCAGTACTTTATTTACTTGGAACTTCAAACTAAGGAGATGAACATGAAATTGCATTTAAAAGCGGGACGGCTCGTCGATCCCAGCACAGGAAAAGATGAATCCACCGATTTATTGATTGTTGATGGAAAAATTGAACGCATCGGGAAACAACTGACCGCCGATAAAAGTTTTGAAGTGATCGATCTAAAAAATAAAATTATTACGCCCGGCTTTATCGATATTCACGTGCATCTTCGTGAACCGGGTTATGAACACAAAGAAACCATCCAGACCGGATGTGCTTCTGCGGCGGCAGGCGGTTTTACCGCCGTGTGCTGTATGCCGAACACCAATCCCGCCATCGACGATGAATCGGTTGTGCGATATGTACGAGATGCCGGCAAACGCGTGACAGGAGGATTGGTTGATGTGTTTCCCATTGCGGCGGCAACGAAGGGAAGAAAAGGCGAAGAACTTTCACCGATTGCAGAATTGGCGCAAGCCGGCGCAGTCGGTTTATCTGATGATGGTGCTCCGATAGCAAGTGCACAGATGATGCGTCTTGTTTTAGAATATTCTTCGATGTTCGGATTGCCGGTGATTCAACACGCCGAAGAACCGACGATGGTAAAAGGCGGTGCGATGAATGAAGGATTTGAATCCACGCGCCTCGGCATGCCGGGCATTCCGCCGATAGCCGAAGAATTGATGATTGCGCGTGATATTATTTTGCTGCGATATATTCCTAAAGCAAAATATCATGTGGCACACATCAGCACAGCGAATGCAATTGACCATGTCCGAAACGCAAAATCAGAGAAATTGCATATTACTGCCGAAGCTGCGCCGCATCACTTTTCCATGATCGATAAGGTTGTAGAAAGCTTCGATACGAACACCAAAATGAATCCGCCGCTGCGCACGAAGGATGACATAGAAGCGGTGAAGCAAGGATTGAAAGATGGTACGATCGATGCGATTGCAACCGATCATGCACCGCACACGATTGATGAAAAAGAAGTTGAATACAGCGAAGCGCCGTTCGGCATTGTAGGTTTAGAAACGGCTGTCGGGCTTTCGATTACAGAACTTGTGGAGAAGAAATATCTTACGCTGTATCAGTTGATAGAAAAATTCACGACGAAGCCGCGTGCAATTGTCGGCTTGCCGCAAATCAAAATAGAAGAAGGCGCAGTTGCAAACTTAACGTTTCTTGATCCGGTACTTGAATGGACGGTGGATATCAATGCTTTCAAATCGAAATCAAAAAATTCTCCGTTCAACGGCTGGCAGTTGAAGGGAAAGGCGATAGGGATAATGAACAACGGAATTTGTACCCTGGTAAGCAAATAAAACGCGCACAGGCATTGTAAAGAACGATGCCTGTTCCATTTCCTCCGGTTCATTGACTTTCGTTGTGTTTTCTGATATTTTGCTATTGAATGAAGCAGCTTACCGCAATAGTTTTTCTTTGTTTGATGGTACAACTTGTCGAAGCACAAGAACGTAAGGTTGTGCCATCGACAAAAAATACTATTCGTACGAAAATCGAAATCAAACGACAACAAGAAGCGGATGAATTATTTTATCGCATTGAATTTGGAATTGCAAGCGGTTCCGTAGAGAAATTTTCGGATGCTTTTGGTTCGTCTCTGTCGTTATCGGTTGGCACCGTGGAGCGCGGGTTGTATTCTGCAAATCAGGTCAAAGCGATTTTGTCGGAATATTTTTCTGGCCGACACATTACTGGTTTTTCGTTTTCTCGCATCAAGAACTCTGCTATCAACCCTTATGCAACCGGCCGCTTGGTTTTTATCCGAAGAGGAAATCAAGAATCTGCACAGGTGTATGTGCTGCTTTCATTGCAGAACGCGCATTGGAAAATCAGTCAGTTTAATATTTACTGATGTATGAAAAATCTTTTTTCATCCGAAATGGAAAATCGCCCCGTACTTTGGGGCATTTTTGTTTGCACAGTGGCGGTGTTCATAGTGCTTCTTGCACAATGGTGGTCCACGACGATTGTGCCACAACAGCCGATAAATAATTCTGAGTTTGAACAGCACACGCGCAACGTTGTTGAAAATGAATTTCAATCAAAGATACAATCCTTATTGCAAATTGCTAAAGATGGAGTTCGCGATACATTACTTCAGCGGACTATTACGAGCGATGATGACGAACTTCTCTCAAAAGGAATTACACGCCTCAATCAATTGCGTACATCGTCCGCGACGACCATCGAAATCATAGATAGTAACGGAACCGCTATTGCTTGGAACGGACAAAGATCAGTTGCCGATAGTTCGTTCCATCGATCATCTATCTTTCCTGTTGTAAAAATAAAACGCAGCGGGTTGCACACGTTCCTTTCTGTTGGAATTCCATTCGGACGCATGCATTGGATGTTTGTGAGTAATATTTTAGAAACAAATTATCCTATCTCAAATCGATTTATTTCGAATCAAAGTTTCACAAACGAATTATCTACGAAACTGCATGTTCCGTTAAAGTTTTGCGATGTTGATGATTCTACTGATTTAACACACACCATCCTATTGAATGATCTTCAAAATCATCCTATTGCAGCGATTGTAATCGGGCGCGAATCATTTGAAAGCAGATACAGCGGATTGCAAGAACAACTCTCATGGCTGCTTTCCCTGTTTGTAGCTCTTGGACTAATGCTGGTTGCTATTTTGATTGAGCGAAACATAAAATCCAACAGACATCAAATTGTTTATAACATTGTTGTGGTTGTTTTGATATGGAGCGTCAGAATTGGTTGGCGGTGTTTAGAATTTCCGTCAGCCATCATCGGTGGTTGGATGTTTGATTCATCTGTTTATGCAGCCCCATTTATTTTTAATTTGACATCATCATTAGGTGAATTGGCGATCAGTGTTGTTGCAATATTCCTTTCCGCCGCTGTGATTTGTAAGAAGAATTCGATTGAACAATTTCAATCAAAACATTTTTTTCGCCCGTTGTGGTTGCGATATGGATTTGTTGGAATAGCGTTCATCATCAATTTGGTAATTCTCTGGCTGCTTCGTGGTTATACAATTGCGATACGAAGTTTTGTTTTCGACTCCACCATCAACTTTCACAATCCTGTGGAAGTGATTCCGTCTCTTCCTGCTATTTTAATTTATCTCAATATCATTGGATTAACTGTTGCCGTGTTGTGGATGAGCATTCGTTTGGCTCAATTTACACGGCAAGCGATTGGTGGAATTCTTTTTCAATCTACGAAATGGAAACAGTGGCTAACGCACATGCTTATTATTTTGTGTGCGATTTGCATTTTTTATTGGCTGGATGGACGATTGGTCATGCCGTGGTATCTTCTTTTATCGATGATTGTCTTGTCCATCTTTTTTGCATATCAAAAAACAAATTCATCGATCCTCAAACAACAACATCTTCGAATTGCATGGGGAATGTTAGCAGCATCATTTATTATTGCCGTTCCATGGTTAGAGCAATCAATTAATGAAAAGCGCGATCAGCAACTTTCCAACATCGTTTTTCATCTTTCGCAACCGATAGACAATTGGTTATCGTATGTATTGATTGATGGTTTGCATTCTGTTTCACAAACATTGTTGCAGGAAACGGGGGCACATTTCTTGGAGCAAGCGCATGAACAACATCTTGCATTTGCATTGTGGACCAGAACAATGTTTGGCCGTGAAGGATACAATTCTGCCGTTGTATTATACGATGCACATGGCAATGAAGTTGATCGATTTATCGTTGGGATTGATAAAACAGAACAGCGCACTGTTCTTGCAAAAATATTTGAAGGCGAAGAAGAAGCTGTTCAAGTTGTTCCCTCCGGTGGTTCGGCAACTTCGGGAAATCATTATGGAGCATGGATGACGATTCGTGATACCGGAAATGTTGTTCTTGCAAGTGTTGCGCTGCTTGTAAATGATACACGTTCTTCTTTATTTAACAGCGAAGAGTGGGAACCGCTGCGTCAATTTACAAACTCTGTACAAAATGATAAATTGCAAGGGCTTGCTATTGCAGAATATTCACATGCTACACTTGTGAATAGCTCTGGATGGTCATCGCCATTCACACAGGAACTTCCTTCGGATATAACCAATCGATTACAATCAGGAACGGTGAATCTTCGTGCTGCTATCGATGGTGTGCATTATAATATGATTTATAGTGTTGATCCATCGGATCCATCACGTGTGGTTGCAGCGAGTTATGTTGAACCGGATTTTCGATGGACGCTGTTCAATTTTCTCAAAATCATATTGGTTTATCTTGTGGTCGGATTGTTCTTGCTGGCAATCCAAGTCGTACGTTACAGGCGTAGTGCTGTTGTGCATATTAGTGGATTTCGCGAACGATTGTTTATTGCGTTCTTGGTCGTTGCTTTATTGCCGCTCATCATTGTCGGATATTACAATCGCATGTTTGCCGATGAAAAAGTGATGAATGATTTATCGCAATCGGTACAGCGGGAATTGAACACGTTAGCGGTGCGGATTGAATCCTACGTCGCCGACGAACAAGATTTTCAGCAGGGCGTTACCGATGAATTTTGTGATGCGATGGCAAACGAATATGGCACCGATTTTTCCGTCTATGGAACAACGGCGCTGCTTGCAAGTACGCAATCAGAATTGTACCGTGCATCGATTTTAGATTCCCGATTAAACAGCAATGCGTATTCCGGTATTGTGCTGGAAAATAAAAATTATATTTTGACAAACGAAAATGTCGGAAACGTTGAATATCTAGTTGGATATGCGCCGATAAAAATAAACGGACAACTTGTTGGAGTGCTTGCCGTGCCGACGCTCAATCGTCAACGAGAAATCGAGTATGAGTTTGCCCAACGCAATGCATACATTTTTGGTCCGTATGCGATTGTTTTTGGATTAGTAATTTTGGGCGGAGGATATTTAGCATCGCGGCTTGCACGACCGTTAAAACAACTTTCCGCTGCTGCACAAGCTGTTGGCGACGGCAATCTTGATGTTTTGGTAAAGATTGATTCTGATGATGAAGTCGGGGATTTAGCGCGTTCGTTTAATGAGATGACACAGCGGCTTCGGCAAAGCCGGGCGGAACTTGCGCAACACGAGCGCGAAAATGCTTGGAGAGAAATGGCAAAACAAGTAGCGCACGAAATTAAAAATCCGTTAACGCCGATGAAACTTTCCGTGCAACATGTGCGGCAAGCGTTTAAAGATAAAGTCGCGACACGCGAAGAAATTCTTGATCAAGTAACGCGTATGTTGTTAGAACAAATTGAATCCTTGTCTTTGATCGCGGGAGAATTTTCAGATTTTGCTAAGATGCCTGAGACAAACGTTGCATTGATACATCTTCATTCCATTATTCAAGAAGCAGCAGAATTATTTAAACCGCTCACCGATATTCAATTCCGATTTTCTTCATCCAGTGCCGATGATCGAATTCTTGCAGATGCTGAACAAATGCGGCGTGTGTTTATCAATCTCTTTCGCAATGCTGTGCAAGCGATGAAAGGGAAAGGAACTATTAATGTCGATATGATGATTCAGACTGATACTGTCGTCGTCGTGCGTATCAATGATTCCGGTTCCGGTATACCGCGAGAACTGCTTCAAAAAATATTTGAACCGAACTTCTCGACAAAAACCGAAGGCATGGGATTGGGATTGGCAATCACAAAAAAAATTATCGAGGATGCAGGCGGAACAATAGTCTGCGAAAGCGAACAAGGATCTGGCACAACATTTATTTTGCAGTTACCTTTAATTCATGGCGTCCAGTGATTGTTCCTGAAATATTTCAATCGTTCCCGCATATCCACGCGGCAGTGAGTACCCGCGGCGAAGTTTCGACGGCTCGTCCATTTGGTATGAACATGAGTTATACGGTTGGTGATGATCCGAAAAATGTTGAGCAAAGCCGTAGACAATTTTTTTCTTCACTTAATATCGATATTACGACGCTGGCAATTCCCCAACAAATTCATTCAAACAAAATTCAGATTATCAATGTGCCAACCACATATTCTGATTGTGATGGATTGATAACACAATCGGAAAATCTTGCGTTGGTCATCACGGTGGCTGATTGCCTGCCGATACTGATGTTCGATCCGCAGCACAATGTTATTGCTGCCGTTCATGCCGGCTGGCGAGGAACTGTTTTTCAAATTGCGAGGAACGCTGTGGAACAGTTGATAAAAAATTATCAATCGAATCCTGATAAATTGTTCGTCTATATCGGCCCCGGTGCCGGAGTTTGTTGCTATGAAATTGGCGAAGAAGTGGCATCGCAATTTCAAAATCAATGTGTCGAATTGCGTAATGGAAAAAAATTCCTCGATCTGAAACAAATAAATTTTCATCAACTCCTTGAAATCGGAGTACAAAAAACAGCATATTGAAATAAGTCAGCATTGTACGATTTGTGAACCGGAATTATTTCATTCGTTTCGGCGTGATGGAAATCGGTCTGGACGAATGATGGCAACGATCGCAATGCAAAAGAACAAACAATCGGAGATGTAAATATGTGTGGTATTGTTGGATATATTGGTAATCGAAATGCGCTTCCATTGATTATTGAAGGACTCAAGCGATTAGAATATCGCGGCTATGATTCTGCCGGCGTAGCGTTGTTTTCCAAAGGAAATCTTATCGTTCGCAAAAAAGTTGGCAAAGTTTCCAATCTTGAACATGCGCTTGCAGATGTTTCCTTTACTTCCACCGTCGGACTTGGTCATACTCGCTGGGCAACGCACGGCGTTCCGAACGATGTGAATGCGCATCCGCATACCGATTGCAATGGAAGAATTGCTCTGATCCATAATGGTGTCATCGAAAATTTTACTTCCCTCAAAACAAAGCTATTGCAACAGGGACACGTTTTTAAATCTGATACCGATACAGAAGTTCTTGCGCATTTGGTAGAAGCATTTTACTCTCGTCTTCACGGTCTCGAAAAAGCAGTTCGTGCAGCACTGAAAGAAGTCGTTGGAACTTATGGCCTGATTGTTCTCTGTGCTGATGAACCCGATAAACTTGTTGTTGCACGCAAGGGAAGTCCGTTGGTGATTGGGTACGGAGATCAGGAAACGGTTATTGCTTCAGATGCATCGGCATTGATTCAGCATACACGCAAGGTGACGTATTTAGAAGACGGCGAGATGGCGGTAGTTACGCCGACAACAGTCGTTGTAAAAACGCTTGCTGATGTTGAAATCCATAAAGACATTGAAGAATTAACATTTGATCTTGAGCAAATTGAAAAGGGCGGCTTTGCGCATTTCATGCTCAAGGAAATTCATGAACAACCCGAAACAATCAGCAATTCCATGCGCGGGCGATTGTTGCCGGAAGAGGGTGATGCGAAGCTTGGCGGTTTGGCCGGAGTGCAAGAAGCGCTGGAGCGCGCGCCGCGGCTGATTATTGCAGCTTGCGGTACGTCCTGGCATGCGGCGTTGATTGGTGAATATATGCTGGAACAGTATGCGCACATTCCCGTGGAAGTGGAATATGCTTCAGAATTTCGCTATCGGAATCCTATTTTAAGAAAAGATGATGTTGTAATTTTTATCAGCCAGAGCGGCGAAACAGCTGATACGCTTGCTGCGTTACGTGAAGCAAAATCACAGGGCGCTACCGTCATTGGAATTTGCAATGTGGTAGGAAGTTCTATTGCACGGGAAAGCCATGCCGGTGTTTATATTCATGCCGGTCCGGAAATTGGTGTTGCTTCAACCAAAGCATTTACTTCGCAATTAACAGCATTGGCGTTATTGACGCTTCTTCTGGCTCGGGCAAAAGGCGAGATGACAAAAGAAGAAGGTATTGTATTTGTGAAGGAACTGGAATTACTCCCGAAAAAATTGCAATCCATTCTTTCTCATGATGGAACGGTCTTAGCTATCGCAAAAGAATTTGTTGCTATAAAAAACTTCTTGTATCTTGGCCGCGGTTATAATTTCCCCGTTGCGTTGGAAGGCGCATTGAAACTGAAAGAAATTTCGTATATCCATGCCGAAGGATATCCCGCTGCAGAAATGAAACATGGACCCATTGCCCTCATCGATGAAAATATGCCGGTTGTTTTCATCGCTCCGCACGACAGCACGTACGAAAAAATTCTCAGTAATATGCAGGAAGTGAAAGCACGCCGCGGACGCATTATTGCTATTGTCAACGAAGAAGAAACACAGGTTAAAAAACTTGCCGATTATCTGATAGTTGTTCCGGCAACACTCGATCTTCTTGCGCCGATTCTCACGATTATTCCATTGCAACTGCTGGCGTATCACATTGCTGCATTGCGCGGTTGCAATGTCGATCAGCCGCGAAATTTGGCAAAGAGTGTCACGGTTGAATAAGACGGATGAATCCCATGAAAATTTTTTCTATCTTATTCATTATAAAAATTTGTACGGATAACCAAAGGTAATGTATGAAACAAGATATCAGATTCCGTCCTAACGAATGGGCAATCGTGTTAGGTGCTTCCAGCGGATTTGGCGGAGCAACGGCTCTGGAATTGGCACGGCATGGCATGAATATTATCGGTATTCACTTGGACCGCCAAACAACGATGCCGCTGGTTCAGAATCTTCAAAAAGAAATTAAACGCACCAATGTGCATTGTGTTTTCTATAATATTAATGCCGCAGATGAAATCCGGCGCAATGAAACACTGGATGATATTCAGGAACAGTTTGAAGGCGATACCAATGCGACCGTTAAAGTATTAATGCATTCGCTGGCATTCGGATCGTTAAAGCCCTTCATTACAAATAATCCAGGAGAATCGCTGACACAAGCGCAAATGGAAATGACGCTTGATGTGATGGCGAATAGTTTGGTGTATTGGGTGCAAGGGCTTGTCAGCCGCCAACTGATGAAGAAGGGTGGAAGAATTTTTGGAATGACCAGTTCTGGCGGGCACAGAGCATTTCCGTATTACGGTGCTGTGTCGGCAGCCAAGGCAGCGTTGCAATCACACATTCGGCAGCTTGCGATGGAATTAGGTCCGCTGGGAATTACCGCAAATGCAATTTTAGCAGGCGTTACGGATACACCAGCGTTGCGAAAAATTCCAGGCAGTGCAGGAATGATCGAAGCGGCAAAAATAAAAAATCCTGGTAACCGTCTCACAACGCCGGAAGATATTGCCAAAGTCATTACCCTGCTCTCGTTAGATGAAGCGGGATGGGTTTCCGGCAGTGTGATCGGAGTTGATGGCGGCGAAGACATTGTCGAATTTGTTAGTCAAAATAAATCACTATAACGAAGAATGGTAAGAATAATATGTTTGAATATGAATTAACAGAAGAACAAAAAATGCTGCGCGATATGGCGCGTGATTTTGCGAATGCTGAAATCAAACCTCTTTCGCGTAAGATTGATGAAGATGAAAAAATTCCACGTGAGTTGATCAAGAAAATTGCTGAACTGGGTTTTCTCGGCGCGTCATTTCCAGCAGAGTATGGCGGCGGTGGATTCGGTGAGATCGGTTACTGTGTGATGCAGGAAGAAATCGGACGTGCCGATGTATCGGTTGCAACGTTTATCGGTGCGCACCAATCCATCGGTGCGAATGCAATTTATCTCGGCGGTTCGGAAGCATTAAAGAAAAAATATTTGGTGCCGCTTGCGGAAGGAAAATATATCGGCGGATTTGCTTTGACCGAAGCGCTTGCCGGTTCCGATTCGTTCAACTTGCGAACACGCGCGCATCGAGACGGCGATGACTGGATCATTAACGGTGAAAAATTGTGGATCACCAACGGCGGACTTGCCGACGTACTTTCTGTGTTTGCACGAACCGAGCGCGGCATTACCGGCTTTGTAGTCGAAACAAAAACTCCTGGATTTACTGCTGGCCCGCCGGAACATAAAATGGGAATTCGCGGCAGCATGACCAATGCACTTACATTCGACAATGTTCGTGTCCCCAAAGAAAATATAATCGGCGAAGAAGGCCGCGGGTTTCTCGTAGCGATGAAAACATTGGATGCCGGCCGGTTGGGACTTGGCGCTGCATGTCTTGGTGCCGCAAAAGAGTTGTTGGAACTTTCCACGAAGTATGCAAAAGAACGCAAACAATTCGATCAACCGATTGCGCAGTTCGAAGCCGTGCAATTTATGCTTGCTGAAATGGCAACAACGATTTACGCAATGGAATCTCTGGTGTATCGCACAGCGGCGATGTATGAGGCAGGTAAATCTGTTTCACGACAATCGGCGCAAGTAAAATTGTTCTGTTCGGAAGGTGCATGCAAAGTTGCAGATCTTGCCGTGCAGGTTCATGGCGGCATGGGTTATTCGCGTGAGTTGCCCATTGAACGTTTCTATCGTGATCTTCGCATCAATAGAATTTTTGAAGGCACGAACGAAATTCAAAAGACAATCATTGCGCACGACATCATCAAAAAGAAAGGTGTTGTGAGCTTCTAAATCAATTCTTGACTTTCAGGAAAAAGTCGAGTAGTTTTATATATAAGTCCCGCAGATGTTATGCGGGATTTTTCTTGGACAGGTAGCTCAGTTGGTAGAGCAATGGACTGAAAATCCATGTGTCGGCGGTTCAATCCCGTCCCTGTCCACATCAAAGCTCTGTGATACAGGGCTTTGATGTTTATTGCAAGGAAGCGGTTTTACCAAATAATGATCTCCCCAAGATGAGTGTTGGCGTTCACAACTCTTAAAAATTTAAAACTATTTCTTCTGAAATTTATTTTGTGTTACGTGATATATTGAATCGATTTGATATTATTTTGAGGAGCATTGGAATTTCAATTTCATTTTGCTTACCATCTTATGTGCAAAATATATTGGAAGGATAAAGTTTTTATGGAATCGTTTAATCAGAATCGCAGACAATTTCTTCGTACAACAGTTCTGGGGGGCGCAAGCGCTCTTTTTGTTTCAACCGCTCTGGGACAGGATGCATCGAAAGCAGTCGCACAAGATACATCGAAAACAAAAACTCAAGATGCTACAAAGCTCATGATTAAGCGACCATTGGGAAAAACCGGAATCGAAGTCCCCATTGTAAGTTTCGGCGTCATGCGTGCCGATAATCCGGCATTGATAACCGAAGCATTGAAATCGGGCATCACGTTTTTCGATACCGCTCATGCATATCAGGGCGGCAAGAATGAAGAAATGCTCGGTACGGTTTTAAAAAATTATCCGCGCAACTCTTTTGTAATTGCAACAAAAGTGGGGCCGGAGCAAATCGATAATAACACAGGACTTTTGGGTTCCGCTTCCACCAGTAAAGCATTTTTAGAAAAATTAGATATCAGTCTGAAGCGCCTGCAAATGGATTATGTCGATATTTTGTATGTTCATGGAATAGGAAGGCGCGAAAGTGTGCTTCATCCTGCAATGCTTGAGGCGGTAACGATCGCGAAGAAATCCGGCAAAGCAAAACACGTCGGCGTTTCGACGCACAGAAATGAACCCGAAGTCATTCTTGCTGCCGTCGAAAGCGGTGTGTATGAAGTCGTTTTAACCTCGATCAATTTTATGCAGGATCATTATGAAGAATTGAAACAAGCCATCGCAAAAGCAAACGCTGCAGGCGTCGGCATTGTTGCTATGAAAACAATGGCAGGTGGTTTCCACGATAAAGAGCGGACGAAGCCGATCAATTGCAAAGCGGCATTAAAATTTGTCCTGCAAGATAAAGATGTAACGACAGCAATTCCTGGAATTACGAACTTCGATCAGCTTGCGATGAATGTCAATGTTGCTCATAATTTGGAAATGACACAGGAAGAAAAAAACGATCTTGCCGGCGGAAAATCGGAAGGCAGTTTGTATTGCCCGGGCTGCGATCATTGCGTTTCGGAATGCGCAAAGAAACTTCCCGTGCCGGATATTATGCGCGCGTATATGTACACCTACGGTTATCGCGATCTTGCCGCTGCGCGTTCGTTGCTCTCCGATCTTCAGCTTCCCGCAAATCCTTGCGGTGATTGCAGCCATTGCTCAGTGAAATGCTCGCAGGGATTTTCTGTTGCAGACCGCATTACGGATATTGCGCGCTTGAATCAAGTTCCTGCAGAATTTTTATCATAGGATCGCTGCAATGAAATATTTTATTTCTCTTGGAATAATTCTTTGCGTATTGATGCTTCCGCTTCGCGCGCAGGAATTGCAATTTCCGGCAATTACCGGCTGGAAGGTTGCGATGGAACCAAAGTCGTTACGATCCCAACAATCTCTGGGACATTATCGATGGCGCTGCGGATTTGTACTTGCTGTACGGATTTCAAGAATCTGCACATTGCGCGGTACACGAATACAGACAGCATAGAAATAAAAGTTGAAATCTATCATCACAACACACCGGTCAATGCGTTCGGAATGTACTCGCAGGAACGCGATACACTGTATAATTATATCTCAGTCGGAACACAAGGATACATTCAAGACGGCATTCTGAATTTTTTAACCGGAAGTTATTACATCAAACTCTCGACTTTCCAGAATGGAGAGCTGCCGCGGCAAGGAATGATGACAATTGCACAAGCCATTGCCGCACGATTGCATCAAATCAATGAACTTCCGCACGAGCTGCACTATTTTCCTGACGAAGGAAGAATATCCCATGCAGAACAATTCGTTGCACAAAGTTTTCTTGGATACAGTTTTCTGAACAACGTTTTTGTCGTGCCGTATCATGGGCAGGATGCGATGTATAAATTGTTTCTCATCTCGCCCAAAATCCATGACGATGCTGCTGCCATTGCAAAGTCCATGCTTCAAGCGGTCGGGCCGGATTCCATACAACAAGCTGGGAAGGAAACCTATCGAATTCACGATCCCAAAAGCGGTGTTCTAACGTTTGCCGTTGTCGATCATTTTTTATGCGGCGTCATCAGCAGCACAGATGTACCAAAAGAGCAAACACTCGACAAAGTTATATCGTTACTTTTAAAATAATTAAAGTTATAACGATTGGAAAAAAATTAGTTATTGGAGAGCGGTTATGTGTTTAATAAGAAGGACATTGATAAGTATTGTGATGCTGTTCTGTTGGTTCACGATTGGATGGACACAGGGTTCCACTGAAGCCGTGCGCAGCTTGACGATTGCGGGATCGGAAATTCGAGAAGTTCATTCAAAGATTACCAATCAGGATTATGAATTGATTGTGTATCTTCCCTACAGCTATAAAACGAATCCCACCAAACATTATCCGGTTGTATATTTCTGTGATGGCTTTTATGATTTTCCGTTGATGTCCGGTATTTACGGACAGGAAAATTATGATAAAACGATTGGTGAATGTTTGTTAGTCGGTTTTTCGTACAAAGGCAAAGACTTGAATTATGATAAACTGCGTATGTACGATTATTCGCCAACACCAGAAAAGCGAGACGTACCGACCGGCGGTGCACCGCAATTTTTACAGGTGATCGAAAAAGAATTCATTCCTTTCATTGAAAAAACATATCGTGTCGATCCGAGTTTTCGCGTGCTGGGCGGCAATTCGATGGGCGGACTTTTTACCTTGTATGCGATGTTCACGAAAACAGAACTCTTCAATGCTTACATTGCCATCGGCCCTGCCGTCAATTGGGACAATGGCTGGCTTTCGAAAGTGGAAGCAAAGTTTCATCAACAGCATCCCAATCTTCCGGTTACGCTGTATATGACGGGCGCAGAAAAAGAGTTTTCCTACTTGCCGGAATATTTTGAAAGCATCCGTTTCTTCGGCAATGTTTTACAGAAGCGACATTATAAAGATTTTCGCTATGAATTCCGTATTCTGGATGATACGTATCACTCCGGCGCAAAATCCGAAGGGTATTATCGGGGCTTGAAATTCGTTTTTGAACCGCTATTGCAGAAGTGATTGCGAAAAGGTTTCGCGATAGAGAAACCTTTTTATGCAAAACAGTTGATCATTTCTTGTGGAACAGGCATCTTCGGGCGGTTCACATTCCCATAAACAACGTTGCTCCCCAATCAATATTTTGGTATATTAATACCTCAAATGCAGAAGACGATATCGAAGAAGATTTCAATTGCTATTGATGGACCAGCAGCATCTGGAAAAAGTACCACCGCAAAACTTGTTGCGGAAAAATTGGGCTATCTTCATATCGATACCGGCGCCATGTATCGCGCAATTACCTGGAAAGTGCTGCAAAAGAAAATAGAGTTGGAAGATGAAAAAAATATCGTTGCCTTAGCGCAGAATTCGACCGTACGATTGCTGGCGGCGAAGGATGGCATTAAAGTGTTTTTGGATGAAGAAGATATTACCAAAGCCATACGGATGCCGAATGTTTCGCATTCCGTCAGCACGGTAAGCAGCTATGATGGTGTACGCAAAGTGATGGTCCATGAACAACAGCAAATGGCGGAAACAGGCGGCGTTGTGTTAGACGGCCGCGACATTGGAACGGTCGTTTTGCCGGAGGCCGATCTGAAAATCTTTATGATTGCGAACGTGGCAGAACGCGCGCGCCGTCGGAAATATGATCTGGAAAAGAATGGAGTCGATGCGAACGAAATCGATCTCATTCAAGAAATAGAATTACGCGATAATAAAGATTCGACACGCGCAGCAAGTCCCTTGAAAAAAGCACAGGATGCAGTAGAACTTGATACATCCGATCTTTCAATTGACGAGCAAGTGGAATTTATTGTCGCAAGAGCAAAAAAGATTATCGATTCAAAATAGTATGAATGTTCGTATAGATACTTCCTCAGGATTTTGCTGGGGAGTTATCCGTACCATTGACATAGCAGAGCAGGCGTTACAATCCGGAACGAAATTATATTCGCTGGGTGAAATCATTCATAACCCGATGGAAATTGAACGGCTGAAGCAGCAAGGGCTTGAAACGGTTTCGCATAACGATCTGGAAAAATTGCGTGGTGAAACGGTTTTGATTCGTGCGCATGGAGAACCGCCGGCGACATATAAGAGAGCGGAAGAACTCGGCATCACGATAATCGATGCAACATGTCCGGTCGTGACAAAAGTACAGGAACGCATCCGTAAATTTTATTTAGATGGATATCAGGTTGTTATCTTTGGAAAAAAAGATCACGCAGAAGTTCTTGGATTGATCGGGCAGACGAATGGTGAAGCGATTATCATTCATTCGCTCGATGAAATTGGAAAAGTAAAATTGGATCGCAAAACGGTTTTGTTCTCGCAAACAACGATGGATAAGCCGACATTTTATGCGATCAAAGATGCGTTATCGAAACGCATCGATGAATTGGTCGTTGCGACGATGGAAGATACCGCGATCGATTTCCATGCGAAAGATACGATCTGCGGTCAGGTTTCCGGACGCGAAAAAAAGATTCGCGAGTTTGCTGCGGATAACGATGTCGTTATTTTTGTCGCCGGCAAACATAGTTCGAACGGCAAAGTGTTATATGAAATCGTGAAAACCGAAAATGTAAAATCGTATTTTATCGAAGACGCATCCGAGTTACAGCACGAATGGTTCGCCGGCGTGAATAACGTCGGCATTACCGGCGCAACATCGACGCCGCAATGGCTGATGGAAAATGTAAAGCAAGAAATTGAAAAACGATACGGAAGTATCGAAGCAAAAAAATAGTTGAACAGTCAAAATTAAATAATCATATCATCACATAAAAATATGTGCCTGACGTGATGTTGAACGCTGTGTGATGACTGGCAGCGACAACGCACGACAGGATGTTTCCCGGATCAGCAGGAAACAGATTTGGAGGACAAATGTCTGATACAAACATGACCGCGAACAAGTTCGAGGAACGCGGGTATTCGGAATCCGAGTATAAACAACTTGAACAAATGTATGCCAGCACGCTTGGCACAATTAAATCCAACGAAATCGTCAAAGGACGTATCGTGCATATCGGTGATTCTAATGTCAGCATCGACATCGGTTTTAAATCGGAAGGCACCGTGCCCATCAACGAATTTCCCAACATCAAAGATTGCAAAGTCGGCGATGAAGTGGAAGTGTTTCTCGAAAGCATCGAAGACAAGGACGGACATCTTGTTCTTTCCCGCAAACGCGCAGATTTTATGCGTGTGTGGGAACGCGTCGTCAAAGCATTCGATACCGGTGAGATCATGAAAGGTCGCTGCGTGCGTCGTACCAAAGGCGGCATCGTTGTGGATTTACTCGGATTAGATGCGTTTCTCCCCGGCTCGCAAATTGATGTGCGGCCTGTTCGTGATTTCGATGCATTCATCGGTCGTGAGATGGATCTCCGCATTGTCAAAGTCAATCATCCGTCGGAAAATGTTGTGGTCAGTCACAAAATTCTTGTGGAAGAAGAACTTGCCAGTCAGCGCAAAGTTATTCTTGATAGTCTAGAAAAAGGTCAGATTCTTGAAGGGCACGTCAAAGCGATTACGGACTTCGGTGTGTTTGTGGATTTGGGCGGCGTTGATGGATTGGTGCACATTACCGATTTATCATGGGGACGCGTCAATCATCCATCCGAAGTTGTGAAGTTGGATCAAACCGTCAACGTGGTTGTGCTGGATTTTGATACAGAGAAGAAACGTATTTCTCTTGGTATGAAACAATTGACACCGCATCCGTGGGAAAATATTGAAACGCGTTATCCGGTTGGCACAAAGATCAATGGGAAAATTGTTTCGCTGACCGACTACGGTGCATTTGTGGAAATCGAAAAAGGCATCGAAGGCCTGATCCATATTTCAGAAATGAGCTGGACGCAGCATATCAAACATCCATCGCAAGTCGTTTCCATGGGACAGATGATCGATGCGATTATTCTTTCACTCGATAAAGAAGGAAAGAAAATTTCTCTCGGTATGAAACAATTAGAACCTGATCCGTGGACGACATTGATGCAAAAATATCCGATCGGCTCTAAACATTCCGGTATCGTTCGCAACCTGACGAACTTCGGCGTCTTTGTCGAATTGGAAGAAGGCGTGGACGGGTTAGTGCATATTTCCGATTTGTCATGGACAAAGAAGATTCGCCATCCGGGTGAAGTAGTAAAAAAAGGCGACCAATTAGATGTGATCGTTTTGTCCGTCGATATTGACCAACGCCGGATTTCTCTTGGGCATAAACAAGTTCAAGATAATCCATGGGACGCGTTTGAAAAACAATATCAAAATGGTACGGATGTCGAAGGCACGGTCGTTCGTCTTATCGAGAAAGGTGTCATTGTCGAATTGCCGCTCGGTGTCGATGGCTTTGTTCCGCTGTCGCAGTTGTCGCAAACACCGGTGAAAAATGTTACCGAGTCATTCAAGATCGGCGATACGTTACCGTTGAAAGTGATTGAGTTCGATAAAGAGAGCAAGAAAATCGTTCTCTCGGTACTCGAATATTTCCGCGGCAAAGAGCAGAAGCTCGTCGATGAATATGTCGGTGGGCACAAGCTTTCACCGATGACGATGAAGGACATTGTCTCCGCGCCTCCAGTAGCTCCAGAAGAGTTGCCGAAGCTTGACGACACATTGTCTGATACTTTATCGGATTAAAATCGAGAAGCATTACTCAAGGAGTTGTTCGGACACTGTTCGGGCAACTCCTTTTTCTTATGAAACGTGTTGCATTACATACGCTAGGATGTAAATTAAATTATGCAGAAACTGCTACAATCGGAAAGCAGTTTTTGGATGAGGGCTATCAATTGGTCGATCTTGATGAACCTTCCGATGTTGTTGTCATCAATACCTGTAGTGTTACGGAACGCGCGGATCGAGAATGCCGGCAGCTTGTGCGGCGTGCGTTGCGTCATTCCCCGAATGCGTTTGTTGCAGTGGTCGGTTGTTATTCACAGCTTCGACATCAGGAAATTGCGAATATCGAAGGTGTCGATCTTGTGTTGGGATCGAAAGAAAAATTTGATGTCTTAAAGCATCTTGGTGATTTAACGAAACGTGCTGCTGCCGAGGTCTATGTTTCGTGTGTGGAAGATTTTCATGAAACGCATCTTGCATCATCGGCAGGATTCGAAGATCGTACGCGCGCCTTTTTAAAAATTCAAGATGGATGTGATTATCTTTGCACGTATTGTACAATTCCACAAGCAAGAGGTGCGAGTAGAAGCATAGCGCTTTCACAGATCGTTACACAGGCACAGGAAATTGCGAATCAAGGGTATCAAGAAATCGGTACTCACAGGTGTCAATGTCGGCGATTATGGAACAGGCATCGACAGCAATCTTCTTCAATTGCTCAGGCAGTTGGTGAAGATTGACGGCATTCGACGCATTCGTATCAGTTCCATCGAGCCGAATCTTTTGACGGATGAGTTGCTGGAATTTTGGTTCGCAGAAGAAAAGCTTTGCAAGCACTGGCACATTCCGTTACAATCCGGCTCCGATACGATTTTGAAATCGATGCGCCGCAGATATTTGACAGATTTGTATGCGAGAAAAATTGAAACGATCAAACATGCAATTCCCTCCGCAGGCATTGGCGCTGATGTGATTGTTGGATTTCCAGGAGAAACGGAACAACGATTTGAAGAAACATACTCGTTTCTTGCCGATCAACCGATCAGCTATTTGCATGTATTCAGTTATTCGCCGCGGCCGAACACACCGGCAATGCAATTTGCTCATCAAGTATCACCACAGGAAAAATCGAAGCGAAGCGAACGATTACGACAATTAAGCGTACGAAAACGCAAAATGTTTTATCAAGGATTTGAAGAAAGAATAGTCAACGTGTTGTTTGAAACACGCCATTCAAAAGAATTAGTAACAGGATTGACAGGAGAATATGTCCATGTAAATGTTGCGACCGCGCAGGAAATAACCAATCAATTGCTGCATGTAAAAATTTTGCATACTGCGCAAGATTCTTGCAGCGGAGTTCTCATCTCGTCGTAGGAGCTAACATGAAAAAGAAATTTCTCGTTGTGCTTGTTCTCTGTCTTTGTGGTTCGTCGCTGGTGTTTTCCCAACAGCGTATTTCAAATTCTTTGTTGATAAAACAATCTGAAACAGCATCACCATCGGATGTGATGAATTATAGTTTTGATTCTGATGGGAATCAAAAAAAATCTGTTGCGCTTGCAGTTTTTTATTCACTCGTGGTGCCGGGAATGGGACAAACGTATGCCGGTTCTTTCCGCACTGGAAAATATTATCTTTTTGCCGAAGGCGGATTGTGGTTGACGTATGCCGGTTTTCGCGTGTACGGCAACTGGCTGCATCAAGATGCGCAAACGTATGCAACGGAGCATGCCACGGCAAATTTTAGCAGCAAGGACGATCAGTTTGAAGTAAACATTGGCAACTTCAACACCACAGATGACTACAACCAGCAAAAACTTCGCAATCAAGAATACAATTTGATTTATACCGGCAGCCAGTACCAATGGAATTGGCAGGGAAGCGATGCCAATAGATTGCAGTTCAAAAACATGCGCATTCAAAGTGCTTCCGTGTATGATAATTCACGATTTCTTATCGGTGCAGTTGTCATCAATCATATTATTTCTGCTTTTATGGCCGGACGTGCAGCTGCTGCGTACAATCGTTCTCTGGCTGATGAACAAACGTGGCACATCGAAGCATTGGCACTTGGGGATGTTGGGAATATTCATGGCATAGGGTTGTCATTCACGAAAATATTTTAACGGTCGTCATGCCAAATATCCGTCTTGATATTGAGTATGATGGAACGAATTTTGTCGGGTGGCAATTTCAAAAAAATGGACGTTCGGTTCAGGAAGAACTTGAAAAAGCAATTCGACATCTCTTTCAAATGGAATTGCGCGTACACGGCGGCGGGCGAACGGATGCCGGCGTGCATGCCAGAGGTCAGGTGGCGAATATTTTTATTGAAAAAAATATCAAGATAGATTTGCTGGCAAAACAACTTACCGCCGTTACACCGCATGATGTTATCGTCAAAAAAGCGTCAGTTGTTTCCGGTGATTTTCATGCGAGACATAGCGCGAAGGCCCGGCGGTATCGGTATCAAGTATCACGCACGCCGACTGCCATCGAAAGAAATTATTGCTGGCAAGTACATTCGCAGCTCGATCTCGCTGCGATGCGTGCGTGTGCATCGCAAATCCTCGGAGACCATGATTTCCAATCGTTTTGTAAAACGATCGCTGAAGTTGATCATTATCGGTGCAATATTTATTCGGCACAATGGAACGAGACGGATCGGATGTTGGAATTTGAAATCACAGCGAACAGATTTTTACATGGAATGGTCCGTGCGTTGGTTGGCACAATGGTGAATGTCGGGCGCGGCCATACACCGCTTCGAAATTTCAAACTGATACTCGAAGCTAAAGATCGGTCAAAAGCCGGAATGTCGGCACCGTCACAGGGATTGTTTCTTGAGGAAATTGTGTATTGATTGTTTTTAACGATGAAGTCTTTAAAAAAAATATTGCGTGATGTGTTAGTCAAGGCGGGCGTTTTGCATGTGCCGTTGTCGGAAGAAGAATTAGAACAAGTCATCGATGCAAGTTCGTTGAGCGGTACTATCAATAAAACAGAACACGAACTTATAAAAAGCGTTTTACAATTTTCCGATATTACCGCAAAAGAAATTATGGTGCCGCGCCCGGATATCATCGCCGTGGATATTGCCATGCCGGTCGATGCGTTGATTCGAAAAGTGATTGAAGAAGGATACTCGCGGCTTCCGGTTTACAAGGGTTCGATTGATAAAATAATCGGTATTGTGTATAGCAAAGATTTGTTAAGTATGCTAGAACATCGTTCGTTGATTGTCCTGCACGATATTATTCGTCCTGCATATTTTGTTCCCGAATCAAAAAAGATCAGCGAGATTTTGCGGGAGTTTCAACAAAGAAAAAATCATATCGGTATTGTGATCGATGAGTTTGGCGGCACAGAAGGATTGATTACGCTGGAGGATATCGTGGAAGAAATTGTCGGCGATATTTTGGACGAGTACGATGAAACAAGAAAATCGATAGAACAAAAAAGCGACGGTTCAGTGATAGTTGATGCGGCAATTTCGATTAGTGATTTTAACGAACAATTTCGGACGGCAATCCCCCCGGCACCGGAATATGAAACCTTAGCAGGTTATCTGCAAACTGTTACCGGCCGGCTTCCCGAAGTCAATGAAAAAATTACGACGAGTAATTTTATTTTTACTATTGTGGTCAAAAGTGCCAGGCGCATACGACAAGTGAAGGTAACACCTAATATATGAGACGAAATATCCAGTTTAGTTATGCAAAGCCGGTCGATAGAAAGTCAGTATAATGGTTTGGTTTAAAGAAGGTGTATCTATTATTTCTCCTCTTCTGAAGGAATGGCGTACAAAATTCTCAGGACAAAATCGGCGCTACTTACAAGAATTATTATGGTTGTCGCTTGGACAGGGTGGAACGCTTTTACTTAGTGTAATCTCTATTAAACTTATCACCACCATTGGCACACACGATTACGGTATTTATATTCTTCTGACCAGCATTACGTCAATTTGGTTAGCTGCGTTTTATACGCCGTACGAGCAAAGTTATGTCGCTACTTATTTGACAATCGAACCTTGTGCTCAGCAACCGTTGGAAACATATCGGAGGATGGCGAGATGAGAATCGGTATTTTTGGCGGTACATTCGATCCGCCGCACATCGCGCATTTGATTATTGCTGAGCAGGCAATTCAGCAGCTTCAGTTGGATGTTGTCTATTTTGTGCCGGCAAATATTCCGCCTCATAAAACATATCATGCTTTTGTTTCTGCAAACCATCGTTGGCAGATGGTACGAAAAGCAATCGCAGGCAATACGAAATTCCGTGCGTCCGATATAGAACTGAAACGCAAAGGTATTTCTTATACGGTGGATACATTGCTCGCATTTAAAGAACGATATCCAAAATCAAATTTGTTTCTTATTCTTGGCGGCGACAATTATCAACAATTCCATTCGTGGAAGTCTCCGAAAGAAATTCTATCGCACGCTACGCTGGTTGTCTATCATCGTCCAGGTGTGAAAGAAAATCGAAAATCATTGAACGATGGCGTCGTTTTTCTTCAAGGTGCAAAGTTTGAACTTTCATCGACCATGATTCGCGAACAACTGAAACGTGGTGAATCGATTAAATATCTTGTATCACCGGCTGTGGAGCAGTACATTCAAAAGAGATCACTCTATAAACACAGCGGTCGAACAAAGAAAGTATCGACATGAAACACTCTCTTGCAATAGAAGAATTTTATCGCATTGTTCGTACAGAACATCATGATCCGTTTTCTGTTCTCGGTGCACATTGTGTCGAGGTTGAAAAGAAACCCGCGATTGCCATTCGTGCTTTTTTGCCGGATGCAGCGACAGCCGTTGTTCTTGATCTTCTTCGGCAGCAAGAATATGCGATGACAAAAATTATGCCGGAAGGATTGTTTGAAGTTGTCGTTCCGAATGTCCGTGAAATATTTATATATAAACTGAAAGTTGCATGGTCATCCGGCGTAACATCAGAATTTTATGATCCGTATTCATTTCTTCCTACGCTGACAGATTTCGATATTTATTTGTTTAATGCCGGCGATCATCATCGCATTTATGAAAAGCTTGGCGCTCACCCGATGGAAGTGAACGGAATTGACGGTGTGCGATTTGCTGTATGGGCTCCCAGTGCGCGCAGTGTGAGTGTGATCGGTGAATTTAATTTTTGGGATAGGCAAAGACATGCAATGCGTGTCCTCGGCTCATCGGGTGTATGGGAAATATTTATTCCCGGTATAAGCGGCGGTGAATTGTATAAATTCCAGATTAAAACGCAGGCAAATATAATTTTAGACAAAGCGGATCCTTATGCTACAGAGGTGGAATTGCGACCGCGAACCGCATCGCGCGTGAATGCGTTGGAGGGATATTCATGGGATGATGCGGAATGGATTCAACGGCGAACCCAATCAGATCATCTTGGCGAACCTATTTCTGTGTACGAAGTGCATCTTGGATCGTGGTCCAGAGTACCGGAAGAAAAGAATCGCTGGCTAACGTATCGTGAACTTGCCGACCGCTTGATTCCTTATGTAAAAGAACAGGGATTTACTCACATAGAACTTTTGCCGGTAATGGAACATCCGTTTGACGGTTCGTGGGGATATCAAGTAACAGGATATTTTGCGGCTACCAGCCGCTTCGGAAGCCCGCAAGATTTTATGTTCTTTGTCGATCAATGCCATCAACACAACGTTGGCGTGCTGCTGGATTGGGTGCCGGCACATTTTCCCAAAGATGCGTTTGCTCTCGGCGAATTTGACGGAACACATTTGTACGAACATGCCGATCCGAAAAAAGGCGAACATCAGGATTGGGGCACATATATTTTCAATTATGGACGCAATGAAGTACAAAATTTTCTATTGAGCAATGCTTTGTTCTGGATAGAAAAATATCATATCGACGGATTACGCATCGATGCAGTTGCTTCGATGTTGTATCTCGATTATTCGCGCAAAGCAGGGGAGTGGATTCCCAATCAATATGGCGGCAGAGAAAATTTAGAAGCAATAGCGTTCCTAAAAAAAATGAACCGTCTTATCCATCAATATTATTCCGGTGTATTGACAATTGCCGAAGAATCGACCGCATGGCCAGGTGTGACGAATAATATCGAAAGCGGCGGACTTGGATTCAGTATGAAATGGAATATGGGCTGGATGCATGATATGCTGCTCTATTTTTCCAAGGAACCAGTGTATCGATCCTATCACCATAATAATCTTACGTTTGCATTACTGTACGCGTTCACGGAACGATTTCTTCTTCCGCTCTCACACGATGAAGTAGTTCATGGAAAATCATCGCTCCTGAATAAAATGCCGCGAGACGATTGGCAGAAATTCGCTAACCTTCGGTTGTTATACGGTTTGATGTTCGGATTTCCAGGGAAAAAATTGTTATTCATGGGATCGGAATTCGGGCAGCGCGATGAATGGAATTATGAACGCTCGCTTGATTGGCATCTCTTGCAATATGCGCCGCATAGCGGATTGCAGCGGTGGGTAAAAGATTTAAATGCGGTCTATTCTCGCGAAAGCGCATTGCATCAAGTGGATTTTAGTTACAGCGGATTTGAATGGATTGATTTTCAGGATGCGCCCAATAGCGTTATTTCATTCATCAGAAAGTCTGCGAACGGTAGCGATAAAATAATTGTTGTGTGTAATTTTACACCGGTCCCGCGTAGGAATTATCGCGTCGGTGTTCCTGACGTCGGAACATATTTGGAAATCTTGAACAGCGATTCTGAATTTTATAATGGAAGCAATATGGGCAATGCCGGTGCGATAACCGCAGAAGCCATTCCACAGCACGGCAGAGAATTTTCGATCAATCTCACACTGCCGCCGCTTGCTGCAATATTTCTGAAACATGTTTAGCGCTGTATTGAAATAAAAGTTGAAAAAAATAGGTGAATAGATTATATAGTTAATAGAACCTATCTCAAAAATAGCGGTAGATTCATCCGGAACTTGCCGAAGGATGACACCTGCACCAGTCAATCTTCGACAGGATTCTAATGATTGGCTTCGAAAACATTATTGAGATGCTTCTATGCAGTTAACAATTCCACTAACATCCGAATACAATATCTTATGTCAGAACCTATAACATCCCAACCTGCAAGTGATGAAACTGTTTTTAAAAAAACATGGAATGAAATCACGCAACCCTTTATCGATTTGATTCATGCGCCGCGCGCGTTGTGGGGTGTGAACCTCGCCTACACGATTGAAGGATTATCGGTCCTTCGGCATTCTTACGTATCTCGCCATTCATTTTTCCGATTTTATTTTCAAAGGTGTTCCGCATGCCGATGTGTGGTCGCATGAAATGGTCATGGTGCTGACGGCAGGAATTGCAATTGCAATGGTCGTGCTGGGATTTGTGCCTGATAAATACGGCGTTCGGTTTGCATTGATTTTTTCGTTTGCGTTTTTACTTGCAGGAAGATTGTTGATGTCTGCTGCACCGACAATTTTCGGATTGCAGCCGAACGGTGTGTGGTCGCCGTTGCATTTGATTACAATGGCCGGAATAATGTTGATTGTTATCGGCTACGGTGTGTATCAACCTGCGGCGTATGCTGCTGTGCGACAGTTCACGAATCCCAAGACAGCATCGATGGCGTATGCAATGTTGTACGCTTTGATGAATGCCGGTTCTTCGCTTGCGATGCTAGCATTTTTATTCCGCGATGAAAAATTTTTAGGATTGGGTATTAACGGAACTTTTTGGGTCTATACGGTGCTCACGTTAATGTCGTTAGTCGTTACGATTGGTTTCCTATCACGAAAAACTGTTGCAAAAGCAATCGCAAGCGCAAAAGAAGAAACCGCTGCAATTGAGAAAGTTGAAGCTGCGCAAGGCGCAAAGAAGGAAGAACCAAAACCTGTTATCGCGGACGATGATCTCAAAGTCCCGCTTGCAGCATGGATTGTTCTGGCGGGAATATTGGCGGCAATCATTTTTCGCGTCCCTTCTCCGTGGAGTTATTACGCGTCTGCTGTGGTGATTTTGTTTCCCGCTATCGTGTCGGTTTTGCCAAAACGATTTCGCACACCTATCGTAAAGTGGGTGGCAACACATCCGCTTTCCGACATTCGATTCTTCTTCTTTATCTTTGCTCTCATGCCGGTGCAAACGTTATTCACGTACAACTGGCTTGTGCTGCCGCAATATATTTCTCGTGCGTACAGCGGATGGATCGGCGAATATTATGAGGTTGCTTCCAATGCAAATCCCATTTTAATTTTTATTCTTGTGCCTGTGATTACAGCGCTGACGTATAAAAAAAATGTGTACAACATGATGATCATCGGAACCTTGGTTATGAGTTCCTCGGCATTTATTCTCGCGCTCGGTGCGAGTCCGTTGACGTTGTGCGGATATATTTTGATGATGACGGTGGGTGAAGCCATGTGGTCGGCAAGATTTTTACAGTACGCAACCGAGATTGCACCGCCGGAACGTGCGGGACAATATCAGGGTGTCGCGCAATTGCCTTGGTTCCTGACAAAATTTCTTGTGCCGCTGTTGTATTCAGGACAAATGATGGAACGCTATTGCCCTGCCGATGGTTCAAAGGATACAGGATCGATGTGGTTTATTTTTGGATTGATAGCGATCATCAGTCCGATAGCGTTGTGGCTTTCACGCCGCTGGATGTTAAAAGGATTTAAGGTGAAACACGAAGGATGAACGCGTTGCTGAAATATTTTGTACGCCAATGGAAGATTCTTGCGGCAATAGCGGTAGTCATTGTTCTTGCGATTGCAGTGTATAAGGTTGTCCATCAAAAAGAACTTCCGCTGCTGCCGGCATCCATTCTTCATCTTGCATTAACGAATGAAATTCATGGCGAAGCAGCACGTCAGCAGATAAATTCGATGCATGGCAAAAACGTTACACCCGAAGAAAATGAGATAGGAACGTACAGTTTCCCCGGATGGAAGCGGAACGCTTTACATCTCACTTTACGGATCAATAAAAGATGCACAAACTGCTTGTGACACGATGGAAGATGCTATAGCTCGCGACAATGCTGTGTTCACACATTTCCGAAAGATCAATGCAGGTGGAGAACACTATGCAATATGCCTTGGCAATGGGAAAGCACATTATTTTTTTGTGCATCATGATATTCTGTATTGGTGGTCAGTAGATAATCCTGTGGCGCAGGCAAGTTTTCGGGATTTGCTCAAGCGTACACAAACACAATAATAGGTTTTATTTTTATGTTACTTGGTGTTGTTCAAACGAATCCTGCATTTGGAGCAGTGACTCAAAATATCGAACGAGCGCTTTCGTTGATGGAACGCGATCATGCAGATTTGTACGTGCTGCCGGAATTATTTAACTGCGGCTATAATTTTATCGACGCTCAAGAATTACAAGCGTATGCGGAGCCGGCGGAAGGAACAACGTTCCAGAGTTTATACCGCTGGGCAAAAAGCCATCAAAGTTTTGTGGTGTACGGATTTGCAGAACGTTCTGATGTGTTATACAATTCTGCTGCCGTCGTTGGTCCTGATGGATTGATCGGTGTGTACCGCAAGGTGCATTTGTTCGACCGTGAGAAATTATTTTTTGTGCCGGGGAATTTTGGATTCCCTGTCTTTGATCTTCCGTTTGGAAAAATCGGTGTGATGATTTGTTTCGATTGGTTCTTCCCTGAATCTGCAAGAACGCTTGCCTTGAAGGGTGCACAGATCATTGCGCATCCGGCAAATCTTGTACTGCCGCATTGCCCCGAGGCAATGATTACGCGCAGTCTGGAAAATCATGTTTTCACTGCGACGGCAAATCGCATCGGCAGGGAAGACCGTGGCGGGAATGATTTGCATTTTATCGGGATGAGCCAGATTGTTGCACATAATGGAGCGCTTCTTACACAATTAGGAACGGATGAAGAAAGAATTTCTGTCGTTGAAATCGATCCGCAGCGTGCCAATGATAAATCCATCAATAGTCGGAACAATATATTTGAATTGCCGAATTGATAATTTTCGATTGCAGATGGAAATTTTCAATGGAAAATGTGATTGCCGGCACGAACTGAATCTCAGCCGAAATATTTCGTTGATTTTTATCGAAAAAAAAATTACAATTATACAAGAATTAAAAGTTACAAAAAAACGCAAAATTGGAATTTTAGGTGTCAGATTTGTAACCGACGGCGACAGGAGTATTGAAGAAGAATTAACACATTAGAAATTACGCTTTGAAATGCCGCAGAGTGTACCGTGCAGCGTTTTTTCTTGCATAAGTGATCGGAATATTTTTTTTCGGGTAATGCTGTAAAAATATGGAACACAACAATCTTTTGCTGCAACAGCAGTGGCTTGTAATTTATACGCGAGCGCGCCACGAAAAGGTTGTGCATCAAGAGCTGAGTGAACGGGGCATTGAATCCTTCCTGCCGATGATGCGGCAGTGCCGCCAGTGGAGCGACCGCAAAAAATGGATCGATGTGCCGATGTTTTCTTCGTACCTGTTTGTCCATCCAAACCCGTTGCAGCGAGAGCAAGTGCTGAGGGTGCCTGGTGCTGTGCGATACATCATGTTCAACGGTAGAAAAGCCGTCGTTCAGGATTGCGAAATCGCATTCCTTCGCCGCGCCCAATTACAAGAAACGCAAATTGAAATAGTGCCGCAATTGTATAACAAAGAGCAGCAAGTTGTGATTACAAGCGGCGCGTTTCAAGGATTTAAAGGAAGATTGCTGCGTTCATATTCCGATGGAAGAATAGCCGTTGGTATTGAGGAAATAGGATATTCGATTATTATACAGAACACAAAGGAAGGTTGTTTGTCTTCAGATGCTCTTCACTCTGAAGAATCAGTAACATTAGCTTTGTAACAGTTGTAGTAAAACATTCGAATTATTACATCATTGATTTGTTGATGCGGTCGGTTAGCAACCAATGACTTATGCCCTGTAGGCCTCAAATGGGACTGAGAGGGCGAAGCCATGGGAAGGATGAATGATGAGTGAAGAAGTTAGAAGATAAAAGGTAAAATGGTAGATGGTTGGTTCGTTCAATGTTCAAGGTGCAACGTTCGATGCTCAATATCCAGCGTGAAAACTTAGTGCCTTTACTTGAACACATTATTTCGGAGAATGCCCGTTATTTTCCGTTGACTTTCTGAGATATTCATTGTATATACATAATAGTATATATAAAATGGAGTCCGATGCAAACAGTAAAAATTATTAAAAACGGTGGAAGCCAGGCAATCCGATTACCACGATTGTATAGGATCAAAGGGAAAGAAGCATATATCAAGAAAGTGCCGGAAGGTATTCTTGTGATGGAAAAAAATGACCTCTGGACAGCGTTTGAAAAATGCTTAGAGGATTTTCCTGTAGACTTTTTGAAAGCGAGAAGGAAACAACGAAATCAAAAACGGCGGATCCTTGAATGAGGTATTTGCTCGATACGGATATTTGTTCCTATATCATTCGCAAACGGCCAAAAAGTCTTATTGAGAAGTTTAAAACTCTTTCACTCGGAGAGATAGGGATTTCCGTCATTACCGTATGCGAATTTGAATCAGGAATTCCAGGAAGTAATCAACCGGAGAAATTACGGTCAGCAATAAATACATTCCTTGCGCCCTTTAGTATTATTGACTTCCAACAAACCGATGCTGTTTCTTTCGGCATCGTTGATTCCTATCTCCAGGCGAAGGGAACACCGATTGGAGATATGGATACGATGATTGCATCCCAGGCGTTATCCCGTGGACTAATATTGGTGAGCAATAATGTTAAACATTATTCACGAGTTCCTCACTTATCGTATGAATCATGGAAATAATAACATTCGTTCTTGAGAAAGACGGATTAGGCGTTACGAAATGGTTTATTGCCGACTGGTAATTGTAAATTCAATAACAAGAGTTAGAAGGTAAACGGTAAATGTTAGATGGTTGTTTTGTTCATCGTTCGAAGTTCAACGTTCGACGTTCAAGGTTTGATGTGTGCTGGAAAAAAATAATGGTGAATCGTTCAACGGTAATTCGATTTAGAATTGTACAACTCAACTTTTACGATGAGAATGCAGTTTTCATTATGGTTCTTCTAACCTTTTTGTTGTTATTACAACTTTTGTCTTGTTATTGAAAAATTCATTGTAGTGATTACAACTTTTCAAGTTAGAATCACTATCTTTTTGTTGTTCTTACAACTTATTTTTTGTTATTGATAAATTCATTGTAGTAATTACAACTTTTGTGTTGAAATCGCAGCTTTTTTGTTGTTATTACAAAATTTTGCCAAAATATGGCGATTTTAATGAAGAAAAAGATATATACACTTCCAGCATCATTATTATAATCGGAATGGGCTTTCAGAAAAGCCGCCGGAGTGAATAAGAAATTAATAATTTAAAATAATATCGGTTTTTGTGAAAAAATATGTTTGCATTTATCGAAGAGAAGGTTTAATTTTCAACGAGATATGTAAATAACTCACGTTATGCAAAGCGCAAAAAGAACACTGTCATTCCCAGCCGGAGGCCTAACATCGTATCGCGCTAAGCACGACACATTCTTATGCTTCCAGATAGCGGGAATCCAGAAAACTGGATGCCCGACTAAAGCACTCGGGCATGACAACTTTATTTTTATAGACGCTGTTCTTACCGTGCGTAACATCAGTAAATAAGAAGCAAGAAGAAGCCATTGCAAAAACAGTTTTTGTCATCATCTTGGATTATCGCAGAGTGAAAATTGAACGGAGCAGAATGAAGAGAAAAAATTGATTAGCAGAATCGGCTGAATCGCGTGTAATTAAATCAACATCCCCTGTTCTGAATTCCCGCTTTTCCCAAAGGGATCACTTTCGTGATGCGGGAATGACAACGTCCCAATGTACCGGGATCGGGGTTTTGGACCCAACAGAGAATAAACATCGATCATTGTGAACAACGTATTGTGTTATAGGATCAAAGGTCAACAAAACTTTCAACCAACAAGAAAGGTGAGGGACTATGACAAACAATCATAAAAACAAACTTGCGATGATCAAAGCCGTGATTGCCTATCTGCTGACATACACGGCGATTCTCGATTTGCTGCCTGCACTGAAACGGGCGTTGACACGCCTGCAGGGCATTGCCAGTAATATCGATGATGCTGTTATCGAACAAAATAATTCTGTGGCGGGCGTGTTAGATGCGCGCGATGATGCGGAAGAAGTGCTGATCGGGCTGGCCGATGAAGTGAGTTCCGCTCTTGCCGCTTATGCCAGCGAAAATAAATTGCCGGAAGTGTTTGCGATCTGCAGCATCAAGCGCAGGAAGTTGGAAGGGATGTCCAACATCGAGTTAGTGCAGAAAGCAAAAGCGATCAACACGCTGGCAAAGCAATATGCACAACAGATCGTGGAATTCGGCGCCACCGCAGAGAAGCTTGCGGCATTGGAGCCGGCGATTACAGCGTTCGAAGCGTCTGTCGGAAAATTTACCACCGGCTTGGATACACGCTCGGGCGCCGTTTCATCACTCAAAACGATGTTCCGTCAGGCGGATGAGGAACTGAAAGAGCGGATGGACGAGATCGTGAATAACATCAAAGACAAGGAGCCGCAATTTTTCGTCGGCTACAAAACGGCGCGTGTGATACACGATATGGGCGGCGGGCATGGAGGAAGTGGAACAGGCGGCACGACACCTCCAACGGATACACCGAAGACACCGCCGACAACGGGCGGAACGCCGAAGTAAATCACATTCCTATAACGCAATACGAAGCGGGCGGGAAGTTTTCCCGCCCGCTTAATTTTTAAGAGTGGCGGCGGGGTTGGGCATAGAATAAAAAGGAAAATTGTTTTACCTTTATTCATACAAAAAATTTCTGTTGTTGTCTGTATTTATTAAAGAGTTTGTTGTAAATTATTTATCATACAATTGAGAACTAACAAATGAAAGTTGTGATTTTAGCAGGCGGATTGGGAATATCGTTGTAATTCAACGAACAGATAAAATACACAGTAAATAGACAACTTTAATTGAAAAATTGGTCAGATTAATTTTATATATGTATCGTTAAAATGAAGAAAATGTTGAAACCCAAATATTTAGTATTTGATGTTGATGGAGTTATGACTACGGGACAATTTTTATATTCAAAGAACGGAAAAGAATATAAAATATTTGGTCCACATGATAACGATGGCATTAAACTCCTTAAAAATAAAATTAAGATTATATTTATAACTGCCGATAAAAGGGGATATCCAATAACTAAAAAACGTATTGTCGATGATATGAAGCAACAACTCTATGTTGTTGGCGAAGATGAACGCTATGAATTTATAAAAAATGGATATGGATTCAAAAACACTATTTATATGGGGGATGGTATCCATGATGTAGAGATTTTAAAAGAATGTCTTTTTTCAATTTCTCCCCAAAATGCCCGAAAAGAAACAAAGAAGGTTGTGCATTATGTTACACCTTCGAAATCAGCTGAGGGAGCGGTCTTGGATGCCTGTTTGAAAATTGATTCTTTGTTTTTCAAAGGAAAATAAATGTATCAGCAGTACAGGTCAAAAATTCTTGAAGAGATAGATTTTGTTCTTTCTGCAGTCAATGAAAGGGATATTGATGTTCTCATTGATGCAATTCTTATAGCCAAAAAGATCGTAGTCTGTGGTGCAGGCAGGGTTGGAATGGCAATTAGAGGGTTTGGAATGCGCCTTGGTCATCTTGGATTCAATGCGTATACGCTTGGGGATTCGACTGTTCCGGCTATTGCGAAGGATGACCTTTTAATTGTTGCTTCTGGATCTGGTGAAACACAAACCATCTATGATATTGCACTATTAGGAAAAAATAACGGCTCACACATCGCCCTCTTGACAGGTAATAGAGATTCACGTATTGGAAAATTAGCTGGCATCATAATAGAAATGAAAGCCCCTTCTAAGACAAAATCAGTTGAAGGATTTTCCTCGATTCAACCAATGACAACTCTTAATGAACAGTGTCTAGGATTATTGTTTGATACGATAGTTTTAATATTAATGGAAAAAACAAAAGAAACTCATGATACAATGTGGGCACGCCATAGTAATTTAGAATAGGGTTGATAATGAACAAAACTTATAAAATATCGGCGTCGTTGATTTGTGCAAATATCCTTAATCTGGAATCAGAAATAAAAAAGATAGAAGCCGGAGGTTGTGATTATATTCATATTGATGTTATGGATGGAGTTTTTGTACCTCGTCTGGGAATGTATCCAGAGATTGTGTCGGCAGTTCGGCGAATCACATCCCTTCCTATGGATGTTCACCTGATGATTGCTGATGCGGAAAAATATATTAACGTCTTTGTCGATGCTGGAGCGAATATTATTACCGTTCATCCAGAAGCATGTGTACATCTTCACAGAACCCTGACAGCCATTAAAAAAGCTGGAGTAAAAGCAGGTATTAGTTTGAATCATGCCACATCATTATTCGTGCTTGATTACATTCTTGATGAAGTTGATTTAATTTTACTTATGGCAATTAATCCAGGAATCGTTGGACATAAACTTATACCTAAAGCGATAGAAAAAATATCACAATTAAAACAAAAAATTGGTGAAGATAATAAAGATATGATCATCGAAGTCGATGGCGGGGTCACCTTTGAGACTGCTCCCCAAATGTTGGAAGCAGGGGCTAATATGCTTGTTTGCGGTAGCTCTACAATATTTAAACCGGATATCTCCGTTGATATTAAGATAAGCGAATTTAAAAAACATCTCTCTACATTTGGGTATTAATTGTATGAAATATAAAGTATTAATAGCGTCAGCAGGTCTTGGACGAAGATTAAAGGGCATGTCTAAAAATGTAAATAAAGCTTTAATTTCAATTGTGGTACAAACCGGCTATATCATATATCATTGAAAAATTTAAAAATGACGTTGAATTTGTTATCCCCGTTGGCTATAAAGCTAACACTATCAAGGATTATCTTACGTTAGCTTATCCTGAAAGAAAATTTACATTTGTTGATGTAGATTTGTATGAAGGTGAGGGTTCTGGTTTGGGATACAGTATTATGCAATGTGAAAAGTATCTTCAATTACCGTTTATTTTTTCATCAAATGATACAATAGTTCTTGAACAAATTAAAGTGCCAGAAAATAATTGGATGGGTTATGCTCAAACCGAAGACAGTAATCAATATAGAAGTCTGAGAATTGAAAAAAGAAAAGTCATAGAGATTTGCCCTAAAGGTACTGAAGGAGATGTAAAGCCATACATAGGATTAGCGGGCATTTTTGACTATAAGGAATTTTGGGCTGCTATGAAAAATGGCACAAATCAAGGTTCAATAGAAATCGGTGAAAGTTATGGGCTTAAATTTTTAGTTGAAAAAGATATTGAACCTATTTCATTTACTTGGTTTGATACCGGAAATATTGATGCTTTGGAGAAGACCAGAAAATATTTTAGAAAAGATACAGATGCAAATATTCTAGAAAAAAGAAGATGAAGCAATCTGGTTCGTCAATGGAAAGGTTATCAAATTTTCAGTAGATACAAAATTTATTTCTGGCAGAGTAAATCGATCAAAACAAATCTCAGGATTTGTTCCTGAAATTCTTGCTTCAACAGAGAACATGTATCTATACAAAAAAATAAAAGGTGAAGTGTTTTCAAAAACTCCAACTATAAGCACATTCAAATATTTCCTTGATTGGATGGAAATGTTTTGGATAAAAAAAGATCTTGATAAAAAACAAGGTGAAGATTTTAAAACTGTTTGTATGGATTTCTATAAAGACAAAACATATAAAAGAGTTAAACAATATTTTGCAACATTCGAGCAAATTGATAGTGAAGAAATAATTAATGGTGTTAAAATATCCAAAATATTTGATTTGCTGGACAAAGTAGATTGGAACAGTATAACTAATGGAGTTCCCGTCAGATTCCACGGTGACTTGCATTTTGAAAACATTCTAATAAATTCAGAAGATAAAAGTCCCTTTACTTTGCTTGATTGGCGGCAAGATTTTGGTGGCATAAATGACTATGGGGATATTTACTATGATTTTGCAAAATTAAATCATGGGTTAATTATTTCACATGAACTAATTGATAAGAATTTATTTGAAGTGAAGCAAAAACTTAATACTGTGCACTATGATTTTTTAAGGAAACAAAACTTAGTTGAATGTGAAACATATTTCAAAGAATGGATCGAAGATAAGGGGTATGATAGCAAAAAAGTGGAATTAATGACGGCCATAATATTTCTTAATATCGCAGCATTACATCATTATCCTTATAGTTTGCTTCTATTCTATCTTGGAAAAAGCATGCTTCACAAATTAGTATAAATTGTTGTCGCTATACATTGAAAGGATTTCTATATATGCAAATGATTAGTCGTGATCGTTGTGCTTTCACTGGTGTAAAAGATTTAGAGCCTCTTTATTCTTTTAAACAGTTTCCTGTTTTTATGGGGTGTAGCAAGGGCAACAAGTCCGACGACTTAAAGGCAAACATGGTGTGGATGATTAGTAAAAGTTCAGGGTCAATACAACTGAGCGAATTATTGCCATTGGACATCCTATATCCAGAGTCACATGGGGCTGGATGTATAGGTGGTCTGTGGGGTAAACACCATAAATCCTTTGCAGATTTTATTTATCAATTTAATCCATCTTCAATATTTGAAATTGGAGGAGCACATGGAATATTAGCGAATGAATATTGTAAGATGAAGAATATTCCATGGACAATATTGGAACCAAATCCTGTACCAATATCAGGCAGCAATGCTCATTTTATTAAAGGTTTCTTTGACGAAAAATTTCAATATTCTGAACCATATGATGCAGTGGTTCATTCGCATTTATTTGAACATATTTATGAGCCTGATAATTTCATGAATCATCTCTCCAATTTTATGGATAATGGAAAGTATTTGATTTTTTCAATCCCCAATATGCAAATTATGCTGGAACGAAAATACACTAACTGCATCAATTTTGAGCACACAATATTTCTTACGGAACCATATGTTGAATATCTGCTCGCTAAACATGCTTTCCGTCTTGTTAAAAAAGAATACTTCATGGGTGACCATAGTATTTTTTATGCTGCTATTAAAGACATTTCATTAAAGCCCAATGAACTTCCCAATGGATTATACGAAAAAAATAAAAAACTATACAACGATTATATACTTTATCATGAAAAACTGATATCAGAGTTAAACAATAACATGCATTCAACTCATCAGAATGTTTTCTTATTTGGCGCTCATGTTTTTGCACAGTATTTAATTGGCTTTGGTTTAGATACAAGCCGTATAAACTCTATATTAGATAATGACAGCAATAAACAAGGCAAGCGGCTTTATGGTACGTCGTTAAATGTACATTCACCCAAAAAGCTGAAAGACCAAAATTCGCCAATAGTAATTCTGAAGGCCGGTGTTTATAATGAGGAGATAAAGAAAGATATACTTGGAAATATTAATCAGAATACTGTTTTTTGGGAATAAAAGGCCTTTCATGATCGCTTTTAGGAGTCATAAATTAGTTTTAAGGACATCTAAAAATTTTGAATATAACAAATTGATAAGAATTGTCGATTTATCATAATTGTTTTTAATATAATTTATATGCGATTTATTTTTTATAATCCTCATTCGATCTCTTGGTATAAACCACCAGTCTTTTTTCAATTACGAAGGAGAAGAAATTCTCAAAAGTATACCTACTTATTAGACTATTTTTTAAAAAAGCAAAAAGAAGTATTCGTTTACATTGATCTCCATAAATTATCGCCGCGGCGTGGAATACGCAAATTTTTACCTCCATTTACTATGTTTTATGCCTGGGCCATTTTTAATCGTATTAATCCATTGCATCTTAAAATAATTAAAGAAATTACTGAAATAAAAGATGACGACATAATCTTTATGTTCTTGTATGGTAATTTTACAAATCAATTTGGAGATATTTCCGATGCAAGAATAAAATTAAATAATCTTATTGGTTCAAGCAATGCTTTTAAAGTTGTCCATTTAACACATTACATGTATCATGCAAATATTGGATCATTTAACGCTTATAATGCAAAAATAGATTTATTTGTTGCTGAAAACAACCTTTCCCGTAACAGCAAGTTTTTTCAAGCTACTTTCAGTTGGTATAAAAAAGATGTCTATCTTCTACCCTTTGTTCCAAAAGATAAATTTAAAAGATTAAAGACGTTCAACGAAAGGAAAAACAAGGCTATTGCAACAGGATCAATAACTTTTCCGATGGACGATGGTGTATTCCTTTCGTTTTTCGGTCATTCCATGTTGCAACCCATGCGTTCAAAGATATACGAAAACAGAAATAATTTGTATAAATATATTGAATCAGTAATTTCTCCAATTAATGAAAAGGGAGGATTCGATACCGAACAAAAAAAATATTACAGCTATGATATTGGATTACTGTACAATGACTATAAAATGTTTGTTGTACCTGAAGAAATTGCTGATTTACCTGGCATTGGATTTGTCGAAGGTATGAAATGTGGCTCAGTCTATATTGGATTGAGAGATCCGATGTATCAAGATTTAGGGTTAATAGATAAAATCCATTATATAGGATATGATGGTTCGTTAAGAGACTTAATTGATAAAATTAAATATTATCAGTTCCATGAAAATGAATTAGAAATTATCGCAGAACAAGGATACCGTTTTATAACGGATAAATTTACTCCTGAAAAAGTTGCTGGAAAATTTTATCAAGATTTAGAATTATTATTAGAAGCAAAAAATAAAAATTTGCAACGGGTTGCTTCGTCATTCCTTGTGCATGAAAAATCTCAAGATCCAAAGTGATATTTAAAAAAAGCCCGTCTTCATTTTTACGAGTCCTTGAAGGCTCAACATTTCGAGCGGGAATAACAAATACCTTTCTGGGTTTCTTTTCTAAGGTGCTTAGTTATTTAACCTATGCAATTGTTGCTTATATCTTTGGAAGTCAGAGACAAACAGATATTTATTATCTTGGTTTATCTTTTTCCGGTATTTGTTCTGGAATTGTAACCATTGTAGTCATTAGCGTCTTTTCGCCGATCCTGATTAAAATAAGAATAAAGCATTCAGTTATTGAAGCACGTCAATTTGCGGGATCAGTTTTGTTGTATCTTATGATTTTTTCTTTTGCCGTGAGTTTGCTGACCTTATTGTATCCTATTGGAACCTTTAAGTTGGTTTCTCATTTCCCAATAGAAAGCTTACAAGAAAACCGATCCATGCTTCTTTGGTTTTCGGCAATTATATTCCTAACTATAACAACCGAATTCGGAAGGGTTTATATCCAATCAATGGGAAAATTTTCGGTGATCGCCTTGATAACCGTTGTTCAATCATCGGTTCTTGTTGTCGGAATAGTGGCAATGGCTGGACTGTTTCAGATTAATGCTCTTGTCTTATCGATGATATTTTCTTTAGCAGTGCAATGCCTATTAGTATTCATTTTTTGTTTAAAAGAAAATATTCTCCCTATCGTTTCGATGGAATGGACATTATATCATAAAGAACTTGTTAAGGTTTCGACTCCGCTTGTTTTTGCCCATATTGTCACTTTGTTTGCAGGTTACTATCTGGATTATAGTGCTTCTGGACTTTCAGCGGGGATATTAACGGGAATAGTCTTTGCACAGCGGCTATACATGCTGCCTGTATTGGTACTTTTCAATCCAGTTCTTGAAATTATCAACACAAAATTTTCTGAATATTTTCATCAAGATGGCAATCTTCTGCAAAATAAATTCATAGAAGCACAAAGAATATTTTTCTTTTTCTTAACTCCAGTTATGGTGTTATTCATTTTATTTCGCAAAGAGCTTGTAACAATATTTTTTGTTAGGGGTTCATTTACAGATAGTGATGCATTGATAACAATTAATTGTCTTGCGATTTATTCAATAACTATAGTATCAAATTGTTTTCTTCAGATATGTTCCAGAATTTATTTTACAATGCAGAAGACCGGTTGGACATCTTTTTGGGGTTCAATCGGATTTATCATTTTGATTATAGCAACATATGTATCGGTAAGGCGATATGGGTATTTGGGGATACCATTATCAAAGGTAAGTGTTGAGCTTTTCTATTTTATTCCTGTTGCGTTGCTTTTGGTTAGGAGATATTTAGGGACATTACGACTTGCAGAATTATCGAAAGCATTATTAATCCTTATTGTGATATCAGTGAGTATTGGCGGATCTCTTTATTGGGTGATAACTCCATATTCAGTTTTTATACTGTCAGGCATTATTAAGTCCAGATTTGTATATACAACGATAAATTTATTCCTTATATCTATCGTTTTTGTAGTGTTATATGTTCTTATATTGCATAAAATAAAATTTAAAGAAATGATCATGATTGAAGATCGGATATCTTGTTTATGGTCGAAAGTTATTGCATGAGTCATATTAAAAGAACCATCAGACTTGTGTTTGATATACTCGCCATTGCAATATCATATCTTCTTACCGTCAAGGTCTTAGACTTTGTAAAAGAGTGGATTGGGAGCATTGTGTGGTATGTACATCGGCGAAAATTTAAATATATTGGAGAAAACTCAATAATTGAGGCACCCTTTGTTATTGAGGGACATCGGAATATTACGATAGGAAAGAATTTCGCAAGTTTTGCACGATTAAGACTTGAGGCATTCGAAAGACACCTTAACAACTGGTACACACCTGAAATAATTATTGGCGACAATGTCAGTATCAATTATGATTGTCACATAGGATGTGTAAATAAGATCATAATTGGTGATAACGTTCTTCTCGCGAGTAAGGTATATATTTCAGATCATTCACATGGCGAAGTTTCTAATGAAGAATTAAACATCCCACCATCACTACGAAAAGTAGTTTCCAAAGGACCAGTCATTATTGAGGATTGTGTTTGGATTGGTGAATGTGCAGTAATTCTTCCAGGAGTTCACATAGGCAAGTGTGCCGTGATTGGCGCAAATGCAGTCGTTACCAAAGATGTTCCCGCTTTTTCTATTGTTGGTGGAGTACCAGCAAAAATTATTAAACAATTTAATCCTGAGGTATAAATGGAGGCAGTCTTTACAATTGTTGCAAAAAATTATCTTGCACGCGCAATAACGTTGGGGGATTCAATAAAAAAGAACAACCCGGAACTTGATTTTTTTATTTTTTTAGCAGATGAAATTGGTGATGCCGATATAGCTTCATGCAGCTATAAAGTAATTGAGGCGAAAGATATAAATATTTTATACTTCTATACAATAGCATTTCAATATAATATATTAGAGCTGTTATGGCAATTAAACCATATTGTTTTGATTATCTATTTAAAACATGCTCGTACAATAAAATTATTTATTTTGATCCAGATATTTATGTATTTAATAAGCTAAATATAATTTTCGAAAATTTAAATACGCATTCAATTGTAATTACTCCTCATATTCTGACGATGGAGGAATCTTTTACAGGACATGTGAGTGAAGAAGAATTATTGTTTGTCGGAATGTATAATTTAGGATTCATTGGACTAAGAAATGATGTTACTGCGAATAGCATGTTAGTTTGGTGGAAAAATCGATTGGCCAATAAAGGATATGTCGATAAAATTGATGCTTTACATGTTGATCAAAAATGGATGGATTTTTTGATTTGCTTTTATGATAAAGAATTACTCGTTTCACGAAATATTGGATATAATGTAGCTGTGTGGAATATTCATGAGCGATTTGTAACATTAGAAGATTCAGAATATTATGTAGCATTAAGACACGATAAAAATACAAAATCGCCGTTGATTTTTTATCACTTTGCAGGGCTTGATCCTAAGAACACTCAAACTGTCCATAAAGGCGCTCCGTCATCTCAATTTTTAAAATTTCCTGAGTTAATTCCACTATATGAATATTATAAAGAACACCTATTGAATAACAACTATTATGGATATTTAAAATTGGATTATCGATATAACAAATTTGCAAATGGTTTTCCAATTATTGATTTTTATAGAAGACTATACAGATCTATAGCTCCTGATATAAAAACAATGGACGATCCTTTTCTATGTGGTAAAAATAGTTATTATGAATTATTAGAGAAAAACAACATTCTTTTTAAACCTAATAAACTGTCTGGAATAGGTGAATATGATAGCCATAAAGATTATAATGTTTCAACATCATTAAAAGTTATAGAGTTTATTTTAAAAAGTTTTAAAGCAATATTCGGAATAAGAAGATATATATTACTTCTTAAAATATTTAGAGAATATTATCGTTTTGAACGACAAGTATTTTTAATAAATAGAAGATCAATAAAGGATATATCATTATAATCTTTTATTTGAAATAAAATGAAAATAGGTTTAGATATTCAAGATTTAGCTAGAAAAACAACAGGCATTGGAAGATACATACTAGGACTTTTAGATGGTTATTGTTCTATTAATAAAAGAGATGAGGTTACTCTTTTAACAAAAGACAATATTAACGAGCAAAATTTTCATATTGTTACTCATTATGGTTATTCCATAATTCAAAAGAAAAGTAGAAGTGAAACAGTGTGGGGCCAGTATCATTTAACAACATTATTAAAAAAACACAATGTTGACATTTTACATTGTCCATCAGTGCGGGCTCCAATAATACATTCCCGACCAGTCGTTTTAACAGTCCACGATGTCATATTTAAATTATTTCCTGAATATTATACAAAATGTGATCGAAATTATATGAATATTCTGTATCGGTTAGTATTAAATTCTATAGACCTTATTATTTCAGTTTCTGAATGTACAAAAAACGATTTAATTCGATATTTTAATATTCCCGAAAAAAAAATTATAGTTGTATATAACGGAATTGATAAAAGATTTTTTGATGCAAAAAGGAGCGATGGTCGAGAAGTACTAAAAAAGATAAAATTACCAATGTCTTATATTCTTTCAGTTGGAACCTTGGAACCAAGAAAAAACATATTGAATCTTATTAAAGCGTATGAACTAATAAAGAAGCGTGGCTGTGAACAGGAATTAGTAATTGTAGGAAAACGAGGATGGTTGTATGGGGAAGTTATAAATTATATCAATAATTCCAATTTTAACTCAACTATTCATTATGTTGAACATGTGACTGATGATGTTTTAATCCTAATATATCAATTAGCGGACCTTTTTGTATATCCATCTATTTATGAAGGTTTTGGATATCCAGTAGTTGAAGCTATGGCTTTGGGGATACCAGTAATTATCAATAAAACACCAGCCCTAGAAGAAATAAGTAATGATGCCGCAGTTGTTGTTGATGCAAAATCACCATATGAATTATCTTGTGCTATTGAAAAACTACTTACAGACAAATCATTGCGAGAATATTATAACAAAAGAGGTATTGCAAGGGCAAGTATGTTCTCAATGATTGAAAACGCAAAAAAAACTTATAATATTTATAAGTCCGTAGTTTGATTGATAATGGTCATGATAAATCAGAGGTCAAATCAAAACTATGGAAAAATCATATTATTAATTCAAATCTTGATTGTTTTTTTACCCCTTCACAATCTATTAACTTTTCTTTTGTACAAATGTTTGGACAATTATTATTTAATAAAATCATTTGCCGCATGGAAAGAATTGATCGCCTTTTTATTAATTGTGCTATTAATAAAAAAAATACCAAAGAGTAAATTGTATTTTCTCTTATTGGGTCTGTACGTTTATTTTATATTATTAATTGTTCGTAACTCAACTAATGTTGGGATACAATTTTTTCGAAATTATGGATATTATTTCATTCTATTTTTTATTGGTAATTCAATAGAGCTTTCTGAACAATCGATGGAATCTATTCTTAGTTCTATAAAGTTTTCTGCGCTTTTAATCGCAATTTTTGGATTTCTTGATCTAATAATTAACTTTGGTAATATTCTTGCTTCATGATTACTTGCAATAAGGCATTATATTGCTGACTTGATAAGTTCATACCCATCAATAAAAAAGTTCCTGCCGTATCCTATAAAATTATCACAGAATTCCTTTGCATTCAGCCAATTTGTATCACTGCCATCGGTGAATACTCTTATGCCGGAAACGAGACGGTTTTTTACTATGATCAAAAGTGATTGGACAGCAAGGTCATATGGCATTTTATCGGTCTTACAGAATTCAAAGTATTTGCCTACTTGCCACGGTTCTCTTGCCCTTTCCTGCGTTATGCACCTTGCGGATGATACACGGCAAAAAATCATCGGCTCGCAGGTTACAAATTTTCCCCTGAATGCAATATCCCGAGCTGCTCCCTTGAAATCCGATGCATCGACCACCTCAGATTTTTTAGGAAAACTTTTCCTGAGTTGAATAAAATCGGCAACGATAAGGCTCATTTCAGCCGCTTCGATTTCCTTATCACGATACCACGAATGTGAATAGCCCATAATAATGCGTTCCTTTCTTTATGTTTTTTCCTCTGTTTCATGGTTCAATAAACCTGCATAACTGAAAGAAAAAAAGCGTTTATCTGCATTGATGATCAAATGGTCGGTAAGTTTTATGTCGAGCATCTTGCCGACCTTGCATAAGATACCTGTAACCGATTTATCTGCTTCGCTTGGAATCAAATCACCAATCGAAAGGTGGTTGTGCACGCATATAAACGACATACAATTCGAAAGAATCAACCATTTGAAGACCTCCCGCGGACTCACGCATGTGGCGTTTAACGTGCCAATCGAGACGGTATTGATAACGTTCGGGGTGTTTTGCGAATCGAGTCCAACCACCACGAAAGCCTCTCTATCTATTCCGCGATAAATAGGAAAAACAAGTTCAATGACATCATTCGGCCTAAATAGTTTGCATTATATTTTGCGCATGACTGCCAAACCTGTTTGATCCTGACTATCGGAACATAAATGAATCATGATCCATAATTAATAACCTTTCTAGATTTTTCGATGAATTCTGAGTGTTCGGCGAAAAAACCTGAAAGATCGCGTAATATTCGTCGGGGAACAGAAAGGTCGAGCTGTAATAACTCTCATAGTCGTCGAGTTTCAGCCAGAAATTTCCGTTCCGCGCACCCTTCATTAGCCCGAGAGACGGTCGTTTCGTCGAGGATATTCGTATTCAAATCGTAACCTGCGAGCCGACCGATAGATTTGAGTCGTTATCGGTTTCAAAAACAAGCATTTCTACAGGATACTTCTTCGAACTTAGCGCGTCCTGACATAAAGTATCATACCGAAAGGACCGAATTTCTCGTTGAATGTCGTGTAGCGACAATTCGATTTCCTTTTTATTCATGGTTGGCATAATTCCTCCATAAAAAAAGGAAGCCCTCAAAAATCTGAAGACTTCCTCGATGATGGTTGAAACGCTGTGGCGGATTCAATTGATTCGTCTTTTACCTTACCGACAAACGACTCACAATTGCATCCATCGAAATAGTAATAGAAAGCGCACATACTGCAAACGGCTGACTTGAAATTCCTGTCAGAGTTCCGTTTTCCGTATCCTTGCATTCAACTCCGCTTCTGCATTCAAAACATTTCTGCGCAAAAGGCCAGATGTGATTATCGCGAGAGCATAATTCAACCTCCTCTCATGCAAGACCGAAATCCTCAAGCATTGCAGCGAGCCCGTCGATATCGTCACCGAGCAATTCACCGATTTCCGCTGCGGCTTCGAGTTTCATTTGCGTTTTCTCGTCGAGATCCGGCTCGCTTCCGTCCTTCGGACAGCATGGGCAGTGGGTGATGACTCCGCCTTTTCGGGTAAAATCTTCAGGTGAGTCATGAAGCACGTGGTCCATGTCCCACGGTTCCCCACAATTCGTGCACAATAAATCCATATAATTTCTCCTTGGAAGTAGGTTGAAAGGAAAATGTGAACAAAATCAAATCCAGCGATGCGAAATTCTTTGCCGCTTTTCATCACAATCGAATGCCATATTGTTGCCCATACAAGATAACCATTCGATTATTTCTAACGCATTTTCGAGTTTCAATTTCGTATTTCATCGAGTCTCGGCTCGCTTTCGTCCTTAGGACAACGAGGGCAATGAGTGATAACGTCACCCTTTCGAGTGAAGTCTTCGGGCGCTGCATGCAGCACATATTCCTTAAACCACACTTCACCGCAATTCGAGCACACCAAATCCATATGAGTTTCTCCTTCAAAAGGTTGAATAAAAAAAGGAGTCCCGACGAATAATCAGAACTCCAAACCAGGAAATGATAATTGCATC
>CAWBMS010000011.1:0-532734 GCA_963790045.1 Ignavibacteriota bacterium
GCAGCGACGAAATGAAAGGCCGCATCATCGGGCGTGAAGGGCGCAACATCCGTGCCTTTGAAGCGGCAATCGGTATCGACGTAATTGTCGACGACACACCGGAAGCCGTGATTCTTTCCGGCTTCGATCCGTTTCGTCGTGAGATCGCACGCGTTTCATTAGAACGTCTGATCGCTGATGGACGCATCTTCATCGGGCACGCATTGAAGAAGTCGTGGATAAAGTCCGGAAAGAATTGGAAGAAGAAATTATTCACACCGGTGAAAATACGTTGCTGGAAATCGGATTGGATGGCGCGCATCAAGAAATTGTCAAACACATCGGCCGCATGAAGTATCGTTCCAGCTACGGACAAAATTTATTGGAGCACAGCATCGAAGTTGCATATCTTACAGGAATTATGGCGATTGAATTGGGACTCGATCCCATTATCGCTAAACGTGCTGGCTTGCTGCACGACATTGGAAAGACGGTCGATAAAAGTGTAGAAGGCCCGCACGCATTGCTGGGATATGAACTCACAAAAAAATATAATCAGCACCCGATTGTGTGCAATGCTGTCGGCTCGCATCACGAAGATATTCCGATGGAGCATCCGATTGCGGCGTTAGTGCAAGCAGCGGATGCGATCAGCGGTGCGCCTCCCGGTGCACGGCGCGAATCGGTGGAAGAATATATCAAGCGGTTGGAAAAATTGGAGACCATCGCAAAATCCTTCAACGGTGTGTCCAGTACGTATGCCATTCAAGCGGGTCGCGAGGTGCGCGTGATTGTGAGCCACGAACGGTTGGATGATGCCGCTGCCGATCAATTGGCGCATGATATTGCCAACAAGATCGAACAGGAAATGGAATATCCTGGACAAATAAAAGTTGTTGTGGTGAGGGAGTTCGATCTGTCGTTGTTGCGAAGTAATTATTATTCAGGGGGAAGTGAAAGATGATGGATGAAAAAGGCAAAGTCCATATTTAAACTCGGTGTAACGGGAGGCATCGGCAGCGGCAAATCCACAGTGTGTGAAGTATTCGAACGGCTGGGAGTGCCTGTTTTGTTTGCTGACGATATTTCGAAAGAGATCAGCACAACCGATCCAAACATCAAGAAAAAAATCATTATATTACTTGGCAACGAAGCGTATACAGCAGACGGTGTGTTGAATTGCCGCTTTATAGCTTCCAAAATATTTTCCAATAAATTACTGCAGAAGAAATTAGAAGCGATTCTTCATCCGCAAGTGGAAAATGAAATCGAACATCGTGCTGAAAAATTGCAACAAGCCGGACATCGCTTGGCCATTGTTGAAGCGGCATTGTTGTATGAAGCCGGCCTTGACAAAAAAATGAATGCGGTGCTGGTGGTCGATGCCGATGAAGTTGTGCGTGTACAGCGTGTGCAGCAGCGAGACAGTGCTTCGGAAGAAGCCGTTCGTGCCCGCATCAACGCACAGGCCGATGCAACAACGAAGGTCGTGAAAGCCGATTATGTGTTTCGGAACAACGGTTCGTTGGAAGAACTTGCAAGGAATACGCAATTTTTGTATTCTCTACTAACACATTTAGTGAACGAGGAATAACGTGTCAAAGTCAAATAAGAAAAAAAATACCGAAAAAAAGACAGAATCACCGGTGCCGGTTGCAGCAGCAACAGAAGTTGTTCCGGTTGTTTCTATCTTTGAACGGGAAAGAAAAATATTTTTTTCATACCTATCATCGCCTGCCATTAGAAATTGAAAAAGGCAACGGCGTTTATCTCTATACCAAAGATGGCAAACGCTATCTTGATTTTTTCGGCGGGCCTGCCGTGAACGCGCTCGGCTATAATCATCCACGCGTTAATGCAGCTATCGAAAAACAGGTCAGGCGGTACATTCATCTTTCAAATTACTATGCAGCGGATTCTGTTGTAGAACTGGCAGAACGTCTGGTGACGGTGACGAAATATCAAAAAGTATTTTTCTCCAACAGCGGAACGGAGGCGATTGAAGGCGCAATAAAAATTGCACGCAAGTGGGGCAAACCGCAGGACAAAAACAAAACTGCTCTGCCTGAGCAATTCGTTTCACGGACGAACGATGGGTGCACTTTCACTGACGGAACGCCCGCAATATCGCGATGGCTATGAACCGTTTCTTGAAAATACCGGTGCCATCGAGTTTAACAATATTGCGGATTTGAAAAAGAAAGTGAAAAAAGATACTGCCGGCGTTGTGCTGGAATTTATTCAAGGCGAAGGCGGTATCAATGTCGTCAGCAAAGAATTTGTCGATGCGTTGAAAAAGCTGCAGGAAAAATTCGGCTTCTTGATTATTGCAGACGAAATCCAAGCGGGCGTCGGCCGCACAGGAAAATTTTTCGGATACGAAATGTTCGATATTCATCCCGACATTGCCGTCATTGCCAAGGCGATCGGCGGCGGCTTGCCGCTCGGTGTGATTCTCGGCAACGAACGTGTTGCCGATGTGCTGACATTCAGTTCGCACGGAACAACCTTCGGGGGCAATCCCGTTGCGTGTGCAGCGGGTTGTGCGGTGATGGAGGAAATAGTGAACAAAGGATTGATGAAGCAGGCGCGGGTTGTCGGCAGCTACATCCTCTATAAAGCGTTAGAGTTGCAAAAAGAATTTCCGGATATCATTAAAGATGTTCGCGGGGTTGGATGCATGGTCGGTATAGATCTTGCCAGAGAAGGCCAGCCGCTTGTGGATGAGCTGCGCAATCGCGGATTGCTTATCAATTGCACGAACAACACCGTGATTCGGTTATTGCCGCCGTACATCCTTCAAAATGAACACGTGGATTTTTTGATGACGGAAATGAAAGCAGTGTTGCAAACGTTGAAGTAGTGTCGTTCGACTCCAAACATATTCATGCACCGGTGTTATACGGAACCCAATGGTTGAACGGTGCACCGATTTCTTTGCATGAGTTGGATGGTGAAATTGCACTGATCGATTTCTGGGATTACACGCGCGTCGATTGCCTACAAGCGGTGCCGTACTTACAGGAGTGGTATCGCAAATATCATGAGACTGGGGCTTATCGTTGTCGGTGTGCACACACCAGAATTCCATTTTGCTACCGATGCGGCACTCGTGCAGCGAGCGGTGGAGCGATTACGAATTCCTTATCCGGTGATGCTAGACAATGAAGCGCTTGCGAAGATGGCGTATGAAGTTCGGCAGTTGCCTGCGCGGTTTCTTGTTGACAAAGATGGTTACATTCGTTTTGCACAGCAAGGCGAAGGAAGTTATTGGGAATTCGAACGCGCGTTGCAGCAGTTATTGGCAGAAACGGGCTATCGCAGCGATTTGCCGGAGTTGATGCTGCCGCTTCGGGAAGAAGATAAAGCGGGCGCTGTGTGTTACCATCCAACGGGTGAAATGAAACTCGGTTATCTTCGTAGTGCGCTGGGAAATTCGGAAGGCATTAGTCCTGAATCGACGATTGAATACCATGATCCGAAAATTTATTTTCCCGAACGTTTGTATGCTGTTGGCAAGTGGAAGAATGCGCGCGAGTGTTTGCGGTTCGATGGTGATGCTGGCGAACATGGTTCGATAATAATGTTGTATGAAGCGAAAGAAGTACATGCTGTGATGCGTTCGCGTGATGGTTCTGCTTGCGAAGTACAGGTTGAGCACGATGGAAATTTATTGGAGCAAGATTGCTGCGGCGTTGATACTGTATTTTCAAAGAACGGTGTTATGGTCCATGTCGATACGCCGCGAATGTATAACCTCATCAACAATAGACAGTTCAGTCATCATCTATTAAAACTCACCACATCGAATCCCAATCTTGAAATTTACGCTTTCAGTTTTACAACATGCGCCATTCCTGAATTGATTTCGACCAACTGATAGTTTCCATAGCGTAGAGACAATAACTCGCTGTTGTTCTTCAGCAAATGGATGTGAAGGGCTTTCCGGTTTTTGGCTCTATTGAACATTGCTCATCGCAACATTCTTTCGTAAATTAATGATAGAAATGATTAAAACTTTCCTTGACATACTGCAAGAAAAAATCATCGTGTTCGATGGTGCAACGGGGACGCATCTGCAAGGACAAAACTTAACGCCGGACGATTTTGGTGGTGAACATCTTGCTGGGTGCAATGAAATCTTAGTTGAAACCAAGCCATCCGCTGTTGAAAATGTGCATCGCGATTATCTGGAAGCCGGTTGCGATGTCATTGAAACTGATACTTTTGGTGGCACCAGTATAGTTTTAGTAGAATATAATCTGCAAAATCGTGCATACGAATTAAACTTCAAAGCTGCACAAATTGCAAAACGCATAGCTTCGGATTATTCTCATTCCGGCCATCAGCGATTTGTTGCCGGTTCGATGGGGCCGACGACAAAATTGCCGTCGCTTGGACATATCGGTTTTAAAGAAATGGCGCAATCGTTTGAAGTGCAGGCACGAGGACTTGTCGAAGGCGGTGCAGATTTATTGTGCGTGGAAACCTGTCAAGATGTTTTGCAAACCAAAGCCGCATTGTACGGCATCTTTAATTATTTTGAGCAAGCGCATTGCAAACTTCCCATTATTGTTTCTGTAACGATTGAAACGATGGGAACGATGCTGCTTGGCACAGAAATTTCCGCTGCGCTCACAGCCATTGAACCGTTCGATGTTGATGTGATCGGAATGAATTGTGCCACCGGTCCGAAAGAAATGTCCGAGCATGTTCGCACATTGATCGAAAACAGCCCGAAACCTGTGCTTGTGATGCCCAATGCCGGGATGCCGGAAAACATCGGCGGCAAAGCGCATTATCATTTAACGCCGGAAGAGTTTGCAAAATATTTAACACACTTCGTTGTCAATCTTGGCGTCAATGTCGTTGGCGGCTGTTGCGGTACAACGCCGCAGCACATTCGCAAACTTGTCGAATCGGTTGGCTCGCTTGCACCGAAGAAACGTTCATATCAATTTGTCCCAAGTGTTTCCAGTCTTTATCAATCCGCTCCGTTACGCGTGGACAATCCGCCGACACTTGTCGGTGAACGCGCCAATGCCAACGGCAGCAAGTTGTTCCGTGATCTTTTGGTGAAAGAAGATTGGGAAGGCATTGTTGCCATTGGGCGCGATCAAGTAAAAGAAGGTGCACATCTGTTGGATGTTTGCGCCGCTTATGTCGGACGTAACGAAGTGAATGACATGCGCGAAATTATTTCCCGCTACAATCGACAGGTTACGATTCCGTTGATGATCGATTCAACGGAACCACCGGCTATGGAAGAAGCGCTGCAGCATATCGCAGGCAAAGCAATTGTGAATTCCGTCAATCTGGAAGATGGTGAAAAGCGTTTTGAAAAAGTTGTTACGCTATGCAAAAAATATGGCGCCGCTGTTGTTGCGTTGACCATCGATGAACAGGGCATGACGAAAACGGCTGAACGAAAACTTGCTGTTGCAAAACGTATTCACAATTTAACGGTGAATAAGTACGGATTGAAATCGCATGACATTATTATCGATGCGTTGACCTTCACGCTCGGTTCCGGCGATGAAGAATTTCGGAAATCAGCAATGGAAACATTAAACGCCATTCGCCTCATCAAAAAAGAATTGCCGGAAGTCAATACGTCGCTCGGTGTCAGCAATGTTTCGTTCGGGTTGTCGCCGGTTTCACGGACTGTTTTAAACAGTGTGTTTCTGCATTATGCAGTTGAAGCCGGATTGGATATGGCGATTGTGCATGCGTCGAAAATTCAACCGCTTTATAAAATCGATGCGCGCGGCAGAGAACTTGCGCGGCAGTTGATTTATGATGAACGTCAATGGGAAGGCGAAGGCGAGAATCGTAAAGTCGTTTTCGACCCGCTTACAGAATTTATGGCGTATTATGCCGATAAGAAAAAAGAAAGCACAGAAAAAATCGTTGTTGCCGGAGCAACCGTTGATGAACGTTTGAAAAACCGTATTATCGACGGCAATAAAGTTGGTATGAACGCCGACTTAGATGAAGCATTAAAGAAATTCAAGCCGCTCGATATTGTGAATACGATTTTGTTGGACGGCATGAAAACCGTCGGTGAATTGTTCGGCTCAGGACAAATGCAACTGCCGTTTGTGCTTCAATCGGCGGAAGTGATGAAATCTGCTGTTGCGTATCTTGAACCATTTATGGAAAAAACGGAAAGTTCGCAAAAAGGTACGTTAGGTACTGGCGACGGTGAAAGGCGACGTGCATGACATCGGTAAGAATTTGGTCGATATTATTTTAACGAACAACGGATACAAAGTCATCAATCTCGGCATCAAATGTCCGATTGAAAAAATGATCGAAGCTGCAACAGAATATCACGCTGATGCGATTGGCATGAGCGGTTTGCTGGTTAAATCCACAATGGTGATGAAAGAAAATCTGGAAGTGATGAATGAACAGAACATCGGCCTTCCGGTTGTGCTTGGAGGCGCTGCTCTGACGCGGCGATACGTGGAGCAGGATTTGTGTCCGGTTTATAAAGGTAACGTAACGTACACCAACGATGCGTTCGACGGCTTGCGATTTATGGAAGATGTGAAAAGCGGTAAGCTTGATAACACATCTGAAGCGGACAGTAAAAATTCCGCACAGGAAGATGATGACGAATTATTGACCGGCACGGAAGCGAAGATTGCATTGGCGTTGAAAGAAGAATCCGAAACTCCAAAACGTTCAAAAGTTAGCACGGATGTAAAGATTCCTGTGCCGCCGTTTTTGGGAACAAAGATTGTAGAAAATGTATCGTTGGATGAAATCTTCAAGTACATCAATGAAACAGCATTGATTCGTGGGCAATGGCGTGTCGTGCGCGGGAAAAATTCTGTTGAACAATACCAGAAATTGTTGCAGGAACAAATCTATCCGGAATTGGAACAGCTCAAAGAAAAAGTTAAGCGCGAACATCTTTTTGTGCCGAAAGCGGTGTATGGATATTTCCCATGTCAATCAGAAGGCAACGATTTAATTATTTATCATCCTGAAAATCATCCATTGCCGAACGAATGGTTGCGCTTTTCCTTCCCGCGTCAAAACGATGACCGATATTTGTGTATCAGCGATTATTTTGCATCGACAAGTTCCGGCAAAATGGATGTTGTGGCATTTCACATGGTGACGATGGGCAACGCGGCATCGGAATATTCCAAGAAGCTTTTCGATTCCAATCAATACAAAGATTATTTATATTTCCATGGCTTGAGCGTGGAAACAACCGAAGCGCTTGCCGAGTTGTGGCACAAGCGTGTTCGCGAAGAACTTGGCATCGGCGGAAAAGATTCGCCGGACGTCAAGCGATTATTTAGCCAGGGTTATCAAGGTTCGCGCTTCAGTTTCGGGTATCCGGCATGCCCGAATTTAGAAGACCACACCAAGCTGTTCGAACTCTTGCAGCCGGAGCGCATCGGTGTGACATTAACTGATGAATGGATGATGCAGCCGGAGCAATCGACTGATGCGATTATTGTGCATCACCCGGAAGCGAGATATTTTAACATCAAGTAGTTTTAACAACTGAATCACAGAAAAATAAAAATCAATAAAAGGAAAAATCAACAATGCCAAATCTTATTTTAATCCGACACGGCGAATCTCAATGGAATCTCGAGAACCGCTTCACGGGCTGGGTGGATATTCCACTATCGCCCAAAGGCGAACAGGAAGCACGTGCCGCCGCTGAAAAATTGAAATCATTCAAGTTCGATGAAGCTTTCACCTCGAAACTGAAACGCGCCAATGATACGCTGAAAATTATTCTCGGCATCATTGGGCAATCGAATATTCCCGTTCAATATGATCAGGCGTTGAATGAACGCCATTACGGTGCGCTGCAAGGATTGAACAAAGCAGAGACCGCCAAGAAGTACGGCGATGAGCAGGTGAAAATATGGCGCCGCAGTTATGACGTGCCGCCTCCAAAAGATAAAACAGAACTTAATCCCAATGCGACCAGCGAAAGTTTGAAAGATACTGCCGCGCGCACGCTTCCGTATTTTGATGCGAAGATTATTCCAGAAATCCGTGCCGGAAAAAATATCATCGTGGCGGCACATGGCAATAGCTTGCGTTCCATTGTGATGCAGCTTGATAACCTGACAAAAGAGCAAGTATTAGAATTGAACATTCCGACAGGAGCGCCTTTGCTGTATGTGTATAACAGCAACGGAAACATCACCGAACACCGGTATTTGTAAGAAAATCGCCAAAAAATTGCGGGAATTTCTGCTTGCATTTCGGATGTTCCTTTCGCATATTCATAGATCAAAAATTGACGGTGGCGCGATGTTGGAGCGTATAATGAGAAACCGTAGCAAAAGCTTTTTATCAAGGAGATTGAATTATGGCAACAAAGATCACTGAAGAATGTATTAATTGCGGTGCATGCGAACCGGAATGCCCTAACACGGCAATTTATTCCGGCGGCACATCGTATGAATTGAATGGAAAAACCTTCGATGCCCTGGCGGCCGATGCGTATTATATCGTTCCCGAAAAGTGCACCGAGTGTGTCGGTCATTTCGATCAAGAACAATGTGCGGCAGTTTGTCCGGTCGATTGCTGCGTTCCCGATCCGTCACATACGGAAACGGAAGATCAGTTAGCCGCAAAGGCGAAACAATTGCATCCGGAAAAGCCGTTCGAGCTGAGTGCTGCGAACTCGCATTTCCGTAAGTAAGAATTTTACATTCATTACGAAAGTCGGTTCTTCTTCCATAAGAGGAACCGACTTTTTTATTTTCTGATGAAAATAACTAAGCGGAACTTGTACACCCGTTCGGTTTGTTTTGAATATAAATGAAAACGATGTCGATCACATCTATGATAAAATCCAAAGCGCTGGAACTCGGCTTTTCGAAAGTCGGAATTGCACGTGCTGACGAATTGATCGGGGAAGATGCGCACCTTCGTGAATGGTTGCATCGTGGCTATCACGCCTCGATGGAATGGATGAATCGTGATATTGAAAAGCGTATCGATCTGCGGAAGGTAATGCCGGAAGCAAAATCTGTTCTGTGCGTTGCGATGAATTATTATTCTTCAACAAATCATTCGACAGAATCTGCAACCGGAAAAATTTCCCGTTATGCGTGGGGCGATGATTATCATCTTATTCTTACAAAGTGGTTAGAACAGTTGCTTGCATTTATTCAATCACAACAACCAAACGTTCACGGAAAATATTATGTCGATACCGGGCCTGTGATGGATAAAGCGTGGGCGGTGCGTGCCGGTATCGGCTGGATGGGAAAGCATACGAATGTGATTTCCAAGGAATACGGCTCATGGATATTTCTCGGTGAATTGATTCTCGATGTCGAATTGGATTATGATGCGCCGATGGAAGATCTTTGCGGAACATGCACCGCCTGCATCGATGCATGCCCGACACAGGCAATCGTTGGACAGTATATCCTGGATGCCAACAAATGTATTTCCTATCTTACCATTGAACACCGCGGCGAATTGCCGACCGGCATAACGCAAAAATTCGACCGCTGGGTGTATGGCTGTGATATTTGTCAGGATGTGTGCCCGTGGAATCGATTTGCGAAAGAAACGAAAGAACCGGCTTTCAAGCCGCGTGAAGAAAATATCGCACCGAAATTAATGGAGTTGCGGGATATGAATCAGGAAGAATTTTCCCGCCGCTTTCGCCGTAGCCCGATAAAACGGACGAAGCACAAAGGACTTACGCGCAATGCTGCGGCGATTCTTGAATCTCAAAAGACTTCATAGTACGTTTGTTCATAAAGCGAAGTGGAATAATTGAAAATCATTCATGGAACAGTACAAAAACAAAATTTAAATCACCCAATTGCAAATCAATAAATCGAAAACCAATACAATGTCTCAACATAGAAAAGTTATCATCATCGGTTCCGGCCCGGCAGGTCTTACTGCCGCGCTTTATACCGGCCGCGCAAATTTATCGCCGTTAGTGTTTGAAGGATATCAGCCCGGCGGACAATTAACGATCACCACGGAAGTAGAAAACTTTCCAGGATTTCCTGAAGGCATTCAAGGACCGGAGTTGATGGAAGTGTTTCGCAAACAGGCGCAGCGCTTTGATGCAGAGACGCATTTCAAATCCGTCGAGTCGGTGGATTTTTCCAAACGCCCGTTCAAAGTCATTGCCGATGGCGAAGAATATTTTGGCGATTCCGTCATTATTGCAACCGGCGCTACGGCAAAACTTTTAAATCTTCCATCGGAATCGGAATATATGGGCTACGGCGTTTCGGCGTGTGCAACGTGCGATGGTTTCTTTTTTAAAAATCAGCACGTGGCAATTGTCGGCGGAGGTGATACGGCAATGGAAGAAGCGACGTATTTAACCAATCACGCGGCGCGTGTAACAGTCATTCACCGCCGCAATGAACTGCGCGCATCCAAAGTGATGATCGAACGTGCGAAGAAAAATCCCAAGATCGATTTTATCTGGGATACGGTTGTCGATGAAGTGCTCGGAACGAACGATAGCGGCCGTAAGAACTTTACCGGTTTGCGGTTGAAGAACTTAAAAACCCATGCACTGACGGATTATAAGTGCGATGGATTGTTCCTCGCCATTGGTCATCAGCCCAACACAAGTTTGTTTAAAGATGTTTTGGATATGGATGCTGTCGGATATTTGCAGACGAAACCTCACAGCACCGCGACAAATATTCCCGGCGTGTTTGCAGCAGGCGATGTCGCCGATCCAACATATCGTCAGGCAATCAGCGCGGCAGGCAGCGGTTGCATGGCGGCTATTGATGCCGAACGATTTCTGGCTGCTCAAGAATAAATTTGTATCATTAATCATGTATGAAACTACAGAAAAGTCATCCTGAGTTTATCGAAGGATGACTTTTGATTTTATCATGAATACAACATCAATTGAAAACACCAAATGCGTTATTCTTGCGGCGGGAACTTCCAGCCGGCTTCGTCCGCTAACCGACGAATTACCTAAATGCTTGCTGGCGATTCAGGGAAAAACAATCTTGCAGCGGATGATCGAACACCTGTTTGCCGCGGGTGTGCGCCGCATTGCTGTTGTTATCGGATTTCATGGCGAAATGATTCATCAGCATTTGCGCAATGTTTTTCCGCAGCATCGATTCAAATATATTCTCAATCCCAATTATCCAACCACCAACAATGCATATTCGCTGCTGCTGGCAAAAAAGTATTTGGAAGATCATCATCAGAAGATCACAAGCAATCTTTTACTGCTCGATAGTGATTTACTCTTCGGTTCGCAGCTTCTTCCGGCTTTTTTATCCGCCGATGCTTCCGATAAAATTGCTGTCCGCATTCAAGGCGAGCATAACGATGAAGAAATTGGTATAACTGTCAACGCGGCGGGAACTATTACGACTATCGGAAAGAATATTACCGGTGCGACAGGAGAATCTGTCGGCATTGAATTATTTTCTCCTTCATCAACCGAAAAATTGTTTGCCGTGCTGGAACAACGTGTTCGCGCCGGCAGCGGACGAACGGAGTATTACGAAGTATCGTTTCAGCAATTAATTGAACAGGGTTCGGAATATTCTATGGTCGATGTAAGCGAACATCCCATTATGGAAATCGATACAATGAAAGATTATCAGCAGGCGCAACGCTTGATACTGGATTGAAACATGTATTCATATAAGAAATCCATAAAGTCCGAACTCGCCGATGAACTCATCAACACGTATATGCTTCGCCCGATGGCAGGAGTGATTGTCTCTACCCTCTACAATACTTCTGTAACTCCCAATCAAGTCACCATCGCTTCTATTCTTGTCGGCTTCGCTGCCGCCGCAATATATTTATTGGGAACACCCACCGCCATTCTTATCGCCGGATTATTTGTAACGCTCAAAGACATTCTTGATTCCGCCGATGGACAGCTTGCGCGCGCCAAACAACAAAACAGCCGCATCGGAAGATTTTTAGATTCCATCGGAGATTTTATTGTCGATGCCGCTGTGTTTGCGGCAATAGGATGGATACTGTTCCAGCAAGAACATTCTTTGTGGATGCCGGTTCTTGCCATGCTCGGACTGCTCGGAATTTCTTTGCGCGTATCGTATCACGTCTTTTATCAAACGAATTATCTTCATCTCCAAAATCATTACACAACGAATCGCGTAACAGAAGAATTGCGCGAAGAAGATTTACAAAAAGATCAATCGGAAATTGTACTTCAGAAAATCTTCCAAATTATTTACGGCTGGCAGGATCGTTTGATGCTACGTATCGACCGCTGGTGCATGAAACATCAACTATCGGATGAGCAACTCCGCGGTTGGTATGCCGATACAACCGCGCTGCGGCTTTCGGGATTGTTAGGGTTCGGCACAGAATTGTTTTTGTTGATGGTGTGTTCGGTGTTCGGCCAGTTACGGCTATATCTTTACCTCAATCTCTTTTTGATGAACGGGATCTGGCTGGGTTGTGTCATTTATCGCCGAATGTATTTGCGGAATAAAGTTCTGCATAACTGAACGCTTTTTATCTTGCGGCGAATACTTCCGCCTGCGGCAGACAGGAAAACATTTGACTACCCGCAAAAACGATCTGGTATCCCAACCAATCGTCTTCCGATTTCCATTCTAAGCAAATTGTGCAGCCCGTTCGCTGTTCGTCTCCACAAAAAAATAATCTGTATTTTAAAAAAGTACTTGCTTTTGAGAAATTATTGTATTAGGGTAGCAATAATCAAATTTCACAAAATATCGTTTCAAAACATTTAGTTCGGGTAAGGTGGTTATGTGTGAATCGATGTGCAGGGTAGGGGCTCTAAATCCCGGATGGGGTTTAAAGAAGAATGATACCGCCGCGCAGATGGAGCGAAGGTCGGAATAACTGTGAATATGCCATCTTCTTATATCTCCTGTGCTGCATACAACAGAAATCCGATGGCTCACTATGCACTTCCGATAGCGTACAATGGACATTTGATAACGTACTTTGCATTCTTCATGGCGTACTTTACACTTTTGAAACCGTACAACAAACATTCGATAGCGTACGATGGACTTTTAATGGTGTGCGATGGACTTTTGATAGCGTACTTTGCATTCTTCATGGTGTACTTTACACTTTTGAAACCGTACAACAAACATTTGATAGTGTACGACGGACTTTCAATGGCGTACAATGGACTTTTGATAACGTACTTTGCATTCTTGATGGTGTACTTTACACTTTTGAAACCGTACAACAGACTTTCGATAGCGTACGATGGACTTTTGACAACGTACTTTGCATTCTTCATGGTGTACTTTATACTTTTGAAACCGTACAACAGACTTTCGATAGCGTACAACGCACTTTTCAACACGTACTTTGGCTCTTTTAAACTATAAAACGCTGTTTTTTGAGGAAAAAACGAATATTGTAAACACTTCTTTATCATTCATAATACATCCAATAATCACTATAAAAGGAGGTTTCTTATGATACAATATTTTATTAACGAGCGCCTTATGTACGGAGGCGTCCAGACATTTTTAGACGAACAAAAAACCAAAATCGGCGAGGTGCCGGTTCTGGCGGATGATGTGAACAAGTTTAACGGGCTGCTCGCCGATCTGGAAACACGATCCGAGGGATATGAACTCGGCACCAGCCCGACAACGAAGACCAAAAAGAATGCAAAAATTGCATTCGCCGAAGGGCTTTTTCCTCTCACCTCTGCGCTTGCCTCCTACGGCCATAAAAACAATAATGTGATGCTTCAGGACTTTGGGAAATTGACAGAATCCAAATTGATCTGGATGAATGATAAAAAATTAGAGACGCTCGGCAAAACCGTGATAAGCGAGGCAACAAAAATTTTAACCGACCTTACGCCGTACAATATTACCGCAGAGAGTTTTGCGGCGATACAAAAACTGCTGACCGATTATTCTGCATCGCTCGGCAAAAGCACCAACGCACCGGGCGAACATAAAGGTGCAGGGAAAACGATTGAAGAAGATATCGGAGAAATAAACGACGTGTTAGAAAACCACATCGACCACGATATGGCGCTGCTGAAAGCAAAGTATCCGGATGTGTACACGGCGTATTTCGATATACGGCGGGTGAAGAATCTCGGCGTGCGGCATGAGAAGAAAGAGGAAACAAATGCGGCAGCTGCGACGAGCACCACACCGGCAACGAAGTGAGTGTGTAAGTCGATGAGCCATTGAGCCATTGAGTAGATGAGTGGTTAGCCACTAAGCCGTTAGCCGTTGAGCAGTAAATAGGATTCAGTTCTTTCTCTTTTGCCGGTGTTTCCGAAAAACTCGCCCCTAAAAGAAAACTAAGGCATGATAGAGAGAACGATTGAGTTTCACGAGAAGGATATTTTAAGCAATATAATCTGTTTAAGGTATTGACAATGGTAATAGTAATTCATGCCATCGTTCGGTTTTATAAACACTGTAATGTATTTTATAAGAGAAAATTTTTAAAACAATATTTATCTTTTTCCACATAGATGGATATTTCCGTTTTACAAAGTGTAACAGAAAAAATATTATACTCAAAACAAAGGAACGTATATATGAAAAAATTTCTAATTACTATTGCGTTATTAATGAATTACGCGAATGGCCAAACCGATTCTATTGCCTATCAGGGAACGGCCCCACAATATATATATTGGCTGAATATTGGTGCAGGAATTGATAGCTATTCTTCAGCATTCAATTTAGGTGTAAATTATAATTTTATATTGGATGGGAATTTCTATCAAGTAGGATATCAATCTATTTCTCGCAAACCTCCTGAAATATATTCTGGTTTAGAGTACAAAGAGTTAAGCTTTTACGCATGTAATATAGGCATTGGGCAAGTAGGCGTTAAGGACTTTCTATTCTGGGCAAATTTTATTGGCCCTGCATATATTTGGGGAGAAAAAGTGGGTGATGACTTTGATGCCAACGGTATTCGCCAGATTAAAGAGTTTTATTCGGTCGGTGTTGCATTAAATTCTCAAATATTTTTTAGACCGATTAATGAGTTAGGAGTTGGCTTGGAAATGTATGGGAACATAAATCCTGTTAGAACCTTAGCCGAAGTGCGTCTTTCGATTCACTTCAATAATGGGATGTTATAATGAGTTCGTTTCGAATGTGTAAACCAACATTCTGGATTTTGAGTCTGATCCAAACAACCATTCACTATATTTTTAAACAGGTACACGATTAATATTAAAAGGAGGATATAAAATGATAACCCGTGCCACATTTATCTTGTTGAGCATAAGTATATTCAATATTGCGTTTGCGCAAAACGATTCTACAACTTTTAAATATTGGCTTACCGGCGGAATAAGGATTGATGATGATTTGGAAGGTTCCGTTGTCGCTAATTACTGTTTTTCTTTCGATGAAACATATTTTAAAGTAGGTTTTACAGAAAAGGGAGGCGCTTCCCTTTTTTCAAGTGGTTTTGTTTTAAATAGCGACGGTTTTCTTTTTAAGACGGTTGATGTTTCTGTTGGCAAAAGAGTGTTGAGTCGGTTTTATATGGGATATGCTTTTATTGGTCCATCGTATGTTTTTGGAAAAAAGAAACTCTCTGACAATACTCCAGGAGCAATTGTGACAGAGAATATTTCTACTGTTGGAGTAAATGTTGAATCAGGCATTTGTTTAAAACCGTTAGATGAGATCGGACTCGGAATCGGTTTATACGGCAACATTAATCCTGTTAGAAGTTTTACAGGAATGAATTTTATAATAACAATAGGGAATGGCAAATGAAAAAAATAATTATATGTTTTTATATCTTCCCTCTTCTAATAGCTTTTGGGCAGATACCTAATACGCAAAGAGTGGTTGATATAGTTGTGGCAATTGGTTCAACTCCAAACAATCCATCGGCATACAATTGGGCGGAATGCACAAACACTGTACAAGCAGATAAAATTAGTGTTGTTCCAGCCGAGCAAGCAGAAATCTATGTGCAACTTAACAATTATAAGATCAATTTTCATACATGGAATTGGGGATACATGGTAGCGCTTTGGGTGAGCTATGATGGTGGAAGCTACCAACAGATTTTTTCCAACACCACCCAAGATGCTTCTGGCTGGTTGGTGCCACCATTTTCTACTCTGGGACATCACACTATGTCTGTTAAATGGATTAGTATAGGTCTAGTTACTTATTACAGAGATTATGATGTATATGTTGTACCTGCCTGCACAAGATTCTATAAAGATAACTATGGCAATACTCTCACTTCATGGGAAGGCAGTAGCTCAGGCACACCAATAATAGTATCAGAAGGATTTGATGAGTACAATAATACATATTCTGAGTACTTGCGCTATAAAGGACAACAATTATTCAATCCACTTATTTCTGCAGGTTACAGAGTATATTTTCTTAACTATTATCTCAATAGTCAGGATATGAGAAACTCCGCGGCAATTTATAATTCGGCATCACGATATATTTCATCGATTAGTTCAAACAATCAAATGGTGGCGGCAGGTGTCAGTATGGGTGGTGTCATTGTTAGATATGCATTGACAAAAGCAGAAAATGATGGTGCCCCTTTACCGTTTAAGAAATTTATTTCTATTGATGGTCCACAACAGGGAGCTATCACATCTAGAAGTTTTCAAGACTATATAAAGGGCAATGATCCGACTGATTTCCAAAAACATGGTTTAGATAATGATGCTGCAAAAGAATTACTGATATATGATACATATGGCAACCTTCATTCTTCCTTTTTTAGTGAATTGAATAGCTTAAATAATGGAAAAGGATATCCCAAATTAATACAAAACATTGGTGTATCTTTTTCCAATGGATCTCCAAATCCGGGCAGTGGAACATGGCTGACAATTAATTTTGAATCAATTTATTTGATATCAAAAAGTCAATCTTTTTCACTTTCTGATGAAGATAAAGTTTCGGGATCATATTTACCGCGTTCGTTAGTTGCCAGAAACTCATTCCCATATAATGTGTATTGGGTTGTTGCTGGCATGTTGGAAATCGATAGGGATCCAGTTAATAATCCGACCTTTATTCCATATACAAGCTCATTGGATTTGGTTAATGGCATCTCAAAGTTTGATACGGTAATTCAATCAACTTCCAATCATTTCCATGATGAATTTCCATCAGAAATCGTGATACCACTATTAAGCAAATTTATATCAATATCACCTACTATCTTAATCTCAGGTTCCGCATCTTTAAAAGTAAATCAGAATGGTAGTTATACAGCTAACGCATCTGGCGGATTTCCACCATATCGTTACCAATGGTATAAAATGGAAGTTGGTAATAGTGCCGCTATAGCAACAGCATCATCCGTCAAACCGAATTTATACCCCGTAAATGTTTGGATGGCAGTTGGTTCAAATAGTACTACAATTAATCTTTCTGATGTTCAAAATTTTGATGTCAAATGTGTTGTCACCGATGCTAATAATACAAGTGTGACTTCAAACATAATATATGTAAGTGTAGGGAGTTTTTCAGCATCAACAGTTGCTTCCAATTTTTCTTTATCTGAAGCGACACAAAAAGATATAGTCAATGATGAAAATACACCTGCTAATATTTCCATAAATCAAAACTATCCCAACCCGTTCAATCCAACAACGACCATCAATTATCAACTACCAGTGAATGCACGGATAACATTGAAAGTATTCGATGTGCTTGGCAGAGAAGTAGCAACGTTGGTGGATGGTATGAAAGAAGCAGGATCATACACAGCTACATTCGATGGCTCTCATTTTGCCAGCGGGATGTACTTTGCAAAGATGGTTGTAAATCCGGCGAACGGCAGCAAACCATTCGTGCAGGTGAAGAAGATGTTGATGTTGAAATAAGTCTGTAAGTCTTTGAGTAGATGAGTGAAATAATTTTTGGTACGATACGCCTAATAAAAAACAAGCAACCTTGTCAAAGTCCACAGAGCTTTTGCTTGGATAACTTTGACAAGGTTTTCCTGTCCGATCGCTTATAGAGACCGGAGAGGTTGGTTGCAGAGAGAAGAAGAAGCGAAGAATAATACAATAGGTCTGTGACCGTCACCTGCAAAGTTTGAACCGAGTCGGTGACGGTCACAAACAAAATATGGCGGTGAGAGATCAGAACCCCCCTTCCCCCCTTCGTGTGAAGGGGGGAGTAAGAGGGGTTGGTAATTATGCTGATGAAAGTTTAATATAAAAACAACCACCCCTTCCGCCAATTACGAAGTAATGCCTTCGGCAAAAAATGGCGGACAAGTAATCCCCTCCTTGCTAAGGAGGGGAAGTTTCGATGCAATCGAAACAGGGGTGGTAGAAAAAACAACGAGCATGTAAATATGCTTTACGAGAAAAACAAATTATTAAGTAAAGAAAAAATAGGTTGCCGCAGCTCCCGCTTTGCGGGATCTTCGATTCGACCACGATTTAGCTGCGCTAAATCTGTCGAATCGGGATTAGTTGCCAACCGTTAGGTTGCATTTTGAAATAGTTAGACGACATTCGATTTTAAACAAAAAAGTAGAAGGAGCATGACATGAAGAATTCAAAGTTGAACAATTGCTATTTATATGTATTGAATACAATGGCTGATTGGGAGATAGCTCATATTACAGCTGAACTAAACAGCGGAAGATTCCTTAAAAACGGAAAAGTAACTATCCAGAAGGTATCTAAAAGCCTAAATCCTGTAACTTCAATGGGTGGAATGAGCATTAATGTTGATTTGAAACTATCTGAAGTTGAATTTTCTGAAGATGATTTGCTGATTCTTCCTGGTGCGGATACATGGATGGAGGAAGAGCATAATAGTGTAATTGAAATAGTTGAAAACTTGATTGACCGTGGTGTTATTGTGGCAGCAATATGCGGTGCAACAGTTGCATTAGCAAATGCGGGGATTTTAAATAGTCGAAAGCATACGAGTAATGGCAAAGGATTCTTAGAAATGATATGTCCTGAATATAAAGGGAGCGATAATTATATCGACAGTCCGGCAGTGTGCGACAGCAATTTGATAACCGCTTCTGGGTTCGCACCACTGGAGTTTACATATGAAATTATGAAGAGAGCCGAAGTAATGAAGGAAGAAACAGTCACTGCTTGGTACAAGTTGTATAGTACGAAAGAGTCAAGGTACTTCTATGAACTGATGGAGTCCATGAAGTAAAATCGAACGCCGTCTAACACAGCACTCCCAACAAAATGAATCGACAAAACGCCACCTAACCAGCAATTTCCCGAAGGGATCACTTCGTGACAAGCTGACAGCCGGAGGCCTATGACATTTTCGCGAAGCGAAAAACAAATTAATAGCGTTGGTGTAAAATCCGCGCGAAAAGGTTTATGAACATCATAAAAAATATTTTATTGCGCGCGACGGTTGTGGAAAAGGGAAGTTAGCGTTGGCAAAGCTTAGCGCGAATCCTTTGGGCATAATTACGTTACAATTGGTGAGTATTGTAAATTACTATTTCGAATACGGTAAAGGTGAATTATCATGGCATCTAATCTAACTGAAAGAAAAACCATCATTGATGACTGGGAAAATGTGGAAATTCCTCTTGCGCCTAAGATAGAGTCCGTTATATTGGATCCCCAAAAAAGCGCTATCCTAATTTTGGATATCCAAAAGCAAAATTGTACCTGTGAAAAACGCCCACGCTGTGCTGCCTCTGTTCCAAGGATAAAGAATCTATTGGATATAGGAAGAGAGAAATCCGTATTCATTGCTTATAGCATTTTTCCACACGCAGTAATTTCCGACATTCTTTCTGATGTTGCACCGCAAAATAATGAAAAAATCTTCGAATCTGGTCCAGATAAATTTGTTGGAAATGATCTAGAAAATATTCTTAAGGGAAAGGGTATTCAATCAGTTGTGGTTGTTGGCACTGCTGCTCACGGTGCAGTATTGCACACAGCGAGCGGTGCTGTTTTTAGAGGCTTTGAAGTGGTAGTACCTATAGATGGAATGTCATCCGATGTGTTATATGCCGAACATACACTGCATGGCATTTAGCCAACGCTCCGATTATTGGAAATCATGTTAAATTGACATTGTGCGATGAGATTAAATTTACCCGCGTTGTGAAGGAGCTCCGCCAAACAGATGGCGGGTAAATGTACTACTCTTTAACAAAAGAGGTCGCGAGCCCTGCCAATCACGAGGTGATGCCGCCGTTCGTATCGTTGAATCACAAAACAAAAACGCCCAACCGATTTGCTCGGCCGGGCGTTTGAATTTAAAACAGAACCGTTCTGTTTACTTTACAGGTTCGGTAATATCTTCTGATTCTTTTTTGCTTCGTACCACAGCCCATCCAATAACGGATGCCATAAGCACAATAACAATAATACCGATGATGCGTGCGGTTGTGGCAGATTCGCCACTGACGATGCGCGGATCAACGATGTTATACTTCAGCACAAGTCCAAGCACCAATAAGCTGACCATATTGATAACTTTGATCAAAGGGTTGATTGCCGGGCCAGCTGTATCTTTTAAGCGGATCACCGACGGTATCACCGGTAACTGCTGCCTTATGAGCTTCAGAACCTTTTCCGCCATAATGCGCCATCTTCGATCATCTTTTTAGCATTATCCCATGCGCCGCCGGCGTTGGACATAAACACTGCAAGCAACTGTCCGACAATAATGCTGCCGGCTAAGGAATCCGCCAAGAGCGTACGGTCCAAGAAGAAAACCAACAAGGATCGGTGTAACGATTGCAAGCGAGCCCGGGCCGATTAAGTTCTTTCTGCGCAGTTTCTGTGCAGATGATCACGACACGTCCGTAATCCGGTTTTTTAGTTCCGTTCCAGATTTCATTGATCTCTGAATTGTACGCGGCATTCTCTAACAATATAATAAGCTGCAGCGCGGCCCACAGCGCGGATCAACATGCTGCTGAAGAGGAAGGGCACTGCGCCGCCGAGCAACATACCGAGGAACACAATCGGATTTGCTGCGGTAATTTTTCCGGCTTCCTGTAAATATTGACCGACTGTCAACAAACGGATTTTGTCTTCGCCACCGACAGTGATGACGGCGATGAAGCTTGAGAATAAGGAGACAGCTGCAAGAACCGCAGAACCAATGGCGATACCTTTTGTTTCTGCTTTCGTCGTGTTACCGACGGCATCAAGATCGGCAAGAATTTGACGGGCGCGTTTGTAGCTTCCCGGTTTTTCTTTTTCCATCTCATCCTTATCATATCCCATTTCACCGATACCATTCGCATTGTCTGCTACTGGTCCGAACACGTCCATCGAGATCGTGTTGCCGGTTAAGGTCAACATACCGATACCGGTCATTGCGACGCCATACGCTACAAAGAGCGGAGGAGTGCCGACATACGTCAGATACGGAAAGAAGAATTGCAACCGCAATCACCAGCAGCGCTGCGACAGTGCTTTCATACCCAACCGCAAAACCCTGGATGATGTTTGTTGCATGACCCGTGGTGCAAGCTTTGACAAGACTTCTGACAGGTGCATGGCCTGTATGTGTGTAATAGCTTGTCACTTTATTTAAAGCGATTGCAAGAAATACACCGATTAAGCATGTGATTGCGGGACGTAAATCAAGACCGACAATGCCGAAGTTTGCAAACCACGGTAAGTTGTAAGGATTGACTGCCCAGTAACCGGCTTGTTCAAATGCAGCAATTTTTTCTGCGCCGAAGGTTTCCATTGTGAAGTGTAAATAACCAATACCAAGAGCAAAGAAACCGATGACGCTGATAGCGGAACCGATCCAGAAGCCGCGATGAACACTCTTCAATGCTTTATCTGAGTGTATCATCAGCGCCGGCTTTCACCGTGTAGGTGCTGATGATGGAACCAAGAACGCCGATACCGCGAACGAGTAAGGGAAAGATAACGCCCTTATGTCCGAATGTTGCAAGGCCAAGAATCATAGCTGCAACGATCGTGACTTCGTAGCTTTCAAAAATATCGGCGGCCATACCGGCGCAATCGCCGACATTATCACCGACGTTATCGGCAATCGTGGCTGCATTACGCGGATCGTCTTCGGGAATATCTTTTTCAATTTTACCGACGAGGTCTGCGCCGACATCTGCGGCTTTGGTATAGATACCGCCGCCAACGCGCATAAACAATGCGAGCAACGTTCCACCGAATCCGAATCCAAGCAGAGCTTCATACGCTTGTTCACCGAAGACCATAAAAATCAATGTTCCGCCTATAAGTCCAAGGCCATCGGTCAACATACCGGTGACGGTTCCTGTGCGGTAACCAAGCTGAATTGCTTCGCCATAACTTCGTTTTGCAGCGGCAGCAACGCGAAGGTTGCCTTCGGTCGCAAGGCGCATGCCAACGAAACCAACGCAAGCGCTGAACAGTGCACCGAATAAAAAAGCACCTGCACGTCCCCAGCGGAATGCATCAACATTGCCGGTGTAGGCAAAGAATAAAAGGATCGTGATGATAATAATCAGAGGTCCAATTTTTTTGAATTGTGCGGAAAGATATGCATTTGCGCCTTCGCGAACGGCGGCTGCAATTTCTTGCATTTTCTTCGTGCCCTGATCTGCGTGCCGCACTTGTTTGACCAGCATTAACGCATAGATCAAACCGGCAATAGCAACAAGAAGGACAGAAAGCAACGCGAAAACTTCAACAGAAGTATATTTAGCATCTGAGAATAATGCAAAGGCCTTGAACCCTTGCGACTCAGTTGCAACGGTCGTAGATTGTGTGTGAACTGCTGCGGGCAGAAACACATACGCCGCGGCAAAAAATATCAGCATCGCGATGAGATAATTTCGCCGGGTACGACTTGAACTTGAAGCAAAAAGATTTCTTAATGTGTTCATCGTATTTCCTGAATTAATGAGTAATGTATGAGGTGATAGTAACTAATTGAGCAGATGGAAATTTTATCCAACAGAGATTAGAGAGAAAAGACTCAAACCCCGCCGTGTTTTTTAATCGAAAAAAAGATGACAAAATTTCCTTCATACATATAAAATCCTGCCAACTTGCTTAAAAATCAAGAGATATTTTTGTTAAGAATAGAATTTAATCTCCACCATGCAAGCGCAACGGAAAGCGCTACTGAGAATTGCAAGATGCGAAAATTCCGGCAGAACATCGCCCCAGCTTGCACCCATTGCCGTGATGCGCGTATATGCTGCAAGATACGGTGTGATCGGATATGTCTGAGCCAGTACTTTTAAGGGGAACGGCAATGCCGCCATTGGCCAACTGTACCCTGTAGTAAGAAAAATAGGATACGAAGTGAAGGCAAGAACCTGTAACGCAATAATTTTTCGGCGGAAAAATGTTCCGATGAAGACAGCAAAATAAATGACGGCAGTGAGAAAGAGAATCGTTAATGCCGCGAGTGCAAAGGGGTTGCCGCGAAACGGGATTTTGAAAATAGAAAAATGAAACGTGTAAAACATGAACGAATATGCGGAGAACAAAATAAAATAAAATCCACCCTTGCCAGCAATAGTGCCAAGTGTGCTGTGATTCGAAAGAGCGTACGCTTCTCGTAAGGTATTGTCTTCTTCTTCTTTGGCAAATGTTTGCGCCACACCCATCAACAGCGTTTGTTGTATGATAAGCGCAAGGATAGCGGGAATAAGAAAGTCACCGTACAGTCTCGGTGGTATTGAACATCGGTTTGATTTCGGCGCGCAACGGTTCGAACAATTCTTTTGCCTGTTCAAAACTGTACCCTTGAGTCTGAAAATAATGCAGCCGAACACCTGCCGCTGTTGTGAGTGCAACTTCCGTAACCGCTTTATTGATGTCGTTCGAAACAAGAAAGCGTGTGGTGTTGAGATACACTTTAATGTCTGTGGGTTGCCCCTTTTTCAGCATCGCTTCAAATTTTGGCGGAAGAAAAATAGCGCCTTGTGCATCGAATTGTTCAATGCGAGTTTGTGCCGTGGCGAGATCGGGCACTTCTTCCGTGATGTGAATATTTTGGTCTGCATCCAAATTTCGAATCAATGTCTGAGAAAGTTTAGAATGATCCATATCGACAACAACAATAGGAACTTGATGCTCGGTTTTATTCCAGTCCAGTGATCCATAAAAGAGAGAATAGAAAAGCGGAGCAACGAGAACGATGATGGCAATATCCACATCGTGCATCACCTCATTGATTTCGCGCTTCATAACTTTCCACAGACCATGAATATTTGTTTTCATGATAAATGATTTCCTTCCTGCATTTCCATGTTTTCGGAAGAGGATGCCGGTAATGAACGGAATCGGTCCCATAATGCAAGCATTGTGATGCTCACCGAAACGACAATCATCACGGTCAGACGAAGAAATTCCGGCATCACATCTTTGATCGGTGCGCCCATTTGGTACAATTTCAAAAATCCGAGTAAAAAATGCGTGAATGGTAAAAGTTGTGCAAACACGTTATGCAGCCACGGCATTGCCCAGAGCGGATATACAAAACCGCTAAAGAGGAACGCCGGAATGTTGAGAATGAACGATATTTCCGTTGCAATTTGCTGGCTGGGTGAAAGAACAGAGATCATAAATCCCATCACAAAACATGCGATGACAAAATAAAAAAAGAGTCCGATGGTTGCTAATGTCGATCCGATGATATAAACATGGAAAATAGGAAAGATGATTCCAAAAATTCCAAGCGTTGTTGCTGCGTGAACAGCAAGATGGGGAATAGATTTTCCGGTAAAAATTGCCCAGAGATTTCCATGTGCAGCAGTCATGAGTTCTTTCATGGTGTTGTGCGCAACCTCGGAGGTAATCAACAACACAGCTGTTACCATAATCAGCATTTGCAAAACTGCGGGAATTAATCCGATGCCGATATAGTGAAGATAATTATAGTTCGGGTTATACAGCATTTGCGTTGAAACATTGAATAGGATTGATGATGGCCATCGCTTGTTCTGTGGACATTCCTTTCGAGCGCAACTTCTTTAATAACACTCCGCCGGAAATTGTTTTGATCAGCGTTGTTGCATCTTTCAACGTCGTGTTGCCGATCACAAGATTCGTTTGGTTGTTAAAAACGACGACGCTTGCCGGTTTCCCGCGCTTCAAATCGTGTTCAAGATTGTTCGGAATGTAAAATGCACCTTGAATCCGCCCTTTGCGGTACGCGTCTTGAATTTCATCGATGGAATGTTCGTATTCAACAATCCGGAACGAACTTGCACCTTCGATAGATTCCGTGATCAATTGCGAAAGCTGACTGTGGTCGGCATCGTACAGCGCAAACGGGGGATATCGCGCATCAACCCGTCGGTATAAATAGAGAGCAGAAAAAAGAACAATAGTAACGGCACGATAATGGCGAACATGTAAAGCGTTTTACGCTCTGCTATGCGATGCCATTCCCGCTGCATTACTTGCCGTGTGGCTTCAATAAATACTTGCATGGGGTACTGATTCTTTCAATCATGATTCCAGTTGATGGGTCTGGTACCACGTTCATATTAAAATTCGATGTTGACGGTCATACCGGCACGTAAATTTGCAATCGGCACAGCGCTGCGCAGATGCACTTCGAATGTCTTTACATCGAAGTCGCCTTTTTGATTGGTCGGTTTCCACGTCGCAAAATCTGCCATCGGTGCAATGTAATTGACTTCGAACTCTTGTTCTTCTGCGGCAAGTGCGCGAACATGTCCTTTAAATTTTGCGCCCATTGTAATATTTTTCATCTGGTCTTCTTTAATTTGCAGCACCACCCAAATGTCGTTGAGATTGGTTACTGTAAAAACGGGATACCCGCTGGCAATAACTTCGCCTTCATCGACAATTTTTTTACTGATTTCGCCGTCAATCGGACTGACGAGCCGCAACTCGCTTTGGTAGGCCATTGCTTCGTTGTATGCATTTTGCGCTTGATGAAACAATGCTTTTGCACCTTCAATTTCTTCGGAGCGTGCACCTTGCATGACCATATCGGTACTTAGCGCGCGCGGCATCCATTTGTTCTTTTGCTGCGCTATGCTGGAATTCTATTTGATCGCGTTCTTGTGTGGAAATCAAACTGTCTTTGTAAACACGTTGAATACGATTCCATGTTTTTTTCTGCAAGTTCATACTGGGATTTTGCCTGCAAGTACAAATTTTCAATTGCTTCTTTTTCTTCCGGTCGCGCACCGCGAATTGCCATTTCCATGCGTTGCCGTGCTGCTTCCATCGCACCGCGTGCTTGCTCAACTTTTGCATCCATTTCTCTGCTTCCTAACACTGCGAGCACCTGTCCTTTTTTGACGTGGTCTCCTTCGTGAACGAAGATGCTGTCCACACGGCCGGGAATTTTTGATGCGACATCAATTTCGGTCGCTTCCACGATGCCCGTCACGACGGGACGATCCGGGAATATCCACTTTGCCAGCAGCACTACTATAGCGATAAGAGCAATGACAACAGGAATAGCAAGAATAAGTTTTGTTTTCGAGTTCATGTTATTTCTCCTTTGATTTCCAAATTTCTATTACTTTTTCAGGACAGCCGGTAGAGGTGTACAATTCCGTCATCGAACGATAATAATCGAAGAGAGAGTTTTTGCTTTCCACTTCGTCTTTTTCCAAGATTAATTGCGCATCGACAACATCTAATGATGTTCCGAGTCCGGTCTGAAAGCGCTTATCCATCAATCGAAAATTTTCAGCGGCAAGCGAGCGATTGGTTTGCAGTTTGAAGTAACGATTGCGCGAGTTGGTCATGTCTGCATAATTTTTATTCACCAACAAATCGATTTTCTGTTGAGCATCCGCTTCAATAAATTCTACTTCGCGTTCTAAATGCGATGCGCTTTCTAATCGGGAATATTTTTTGAACCCATTAAACAGATTAATGCTGACTTGAACGCCGACAACCCAATGTGGTTCAAGCCCGACCATCAAATCTTGCGGGAATATTTCATATTTTCCGAATGCAGCAACTTGAGGTAAAAATTCTGCACGTTCAGCATTGAATTTTTGTGCGGCAGCATCTTTTTTCTGTGTGATGATCTGAAGAATGGGATTGCTTTGTTTTGCTTGTAATAGAAAAACATTTAATGAATCCGGAATGTTGACGAAGGTGAGAGAATCTGTTACTTCGACCGGTTCAAGCTCCGGCAACCCAAGAGTGTTTTTTAGCGCGATGAGGGCGAGTGTGTGTTTGTTGTGATCGTCAAATAAATTGCGCTCAGCTTCTGCCACGGCAACTTCTGCACGCAATTCTTGATGGGTGGCAATCAATCCGGCGTCTAGCAAACGCTTTGCATCCGCTTGATGCTTTTGCATTCCTGCTAAAACATTTTCGCGAGTTTTCACAACATCATTTAACAGGACGACGGCGAGATACTCGGTGATGGTTTCCTGTGTTACCTCATCTTTCGTTTTCTTCAATTCAATTTCCGCGGATTGAAGTTCGGACGAAGCATAACTTTTTGCAGCGAGAAGTTTTCCACCAAGAAAAATCGGTTGCACGCCAAGAAAATATCCGTCCTTAAAATCCTGTTTTTTTAGTTGAACAATAAATTCATCCGCCGGTAAACTTTTTTGAAATGCCGAATTTGCATACGCCAATTGTACTGCCGTGGCACCCATAATTTGCATGCCGCCTAACGTTGTTCCGATAAGCGCTTCTCGCACCGGAGTCAAGTCCATTTGTAACGGCGCATCCATGTGATTGTAGCTGCCGTTAAAGGAAATAGAAGGGAGGAAGTTTCCCCACGCTTCGTTATTGTCATATTTTTTTTGTTTGAGCCGTTCTTCGTATTGATGAATGCGTTCGTTGTTTTTCAATGCAATGTCAACTGCTTCAGGGAGCGTGAGTCGCTGAGCGTTCGCTGGCGTGACTGTGACATAAAAAAGTGCCATCGCCAATGTCCCATAGAAGAATGAAGTTATTCGCATATTGATTCCTTGTCTAGTATAATGCCGCAAATCATTTGAGCAACAAACCGTTCTTGCTAAAATATTTTACGTTCGAGCAAATACGATTGAGCGAAAGCACTTGGGGTTGTTGTGCCCATTGCCGCAGCACGTTCCGAATTCCTCCGGTGATGAAATGTCGAAAAAGTTTTATTTCAATATCGGGATTGAATTGGCCTTTCCGAACTCCTTCCCGGATAATTTCTTCGGCGATGTCGAGAAAATTATCGTAGTGCTTTGCGACATTGCCGCGTTTATCTTTAATAAGATGGTTTTGTTCGTTCACAAACACTGCGGCGAGCGCAGGATTGGCAATAAACACCTTGAACAATTCATCGATCACCAAATCTAATTTTTTTGTCGGATCGATGTCCACCCGTTTGACAATGATTTGCAATTCATTGGTGAGCGCAGTCCAGAGATTATCAAAGATGGTGAGCAGAATATCTTCCTTGTCCCGATAATAAAGATAGATACTGCCGGTGGCGACTTTGGCATGTTCTGCGATGGAAGAAATTTTTGCACGGTGATATCCGTGCTGCGCAAATACTTTAACGGCCGCATCGAGGATGGCTTGTTCTTTATTCCCTTCGCGTTTTCTCATATAGTGTTCCTTTATGAATAATGAATCATTATTCAATTATAATGATTAAATGGTCGGATGTCAAGCTCATATCCAAGAAAATATTCTCATTGATGCTGCATCATTCTGCTCATGACAATACATGTTATCGATAGGCGAAAGAAAAAAGTTCTTGACAAATGAGAAAAAATTTACTATAGTAAAGTAGTATGAAGAATGCATTACATATCAATTTACAACAGGCTTGGTCGTGGCGCTGGCGAATGTCCGCGCTTCTACTGGTGTAATTCATTAGTTAGAAATTCATTTTACCGAAAGGTGGAAACGTGGACACAGAGCGTTTTCACCTTTTTCATTTATACCCCTTTCTGAAAAATCGTGAGAACCTCTGCTCGCGAAGTTTAATACAACAAACAACAAAACAATCACAATCCTAAATGGAGGACTCTATGCAACGAAAAATTATGCTTCAAGAAAAAGATATCCCATCGCACTATTACAATATTCAGGCGGATCTTCCGAACCCTTTAGAACCCGATCTCCATCCTGGCACCAGACAGCCGGTAGGTCCGCAAGACCTTGCGCCGATTTTTCCTATGGAATTGATCAAGCAGGAAGTGACAACGGAACGTTATATTCCCATTCCCGATGCGGTTCGTGATGCCTATACCATGTATCGTCCGACGCCATTGATTCGTGCGTACGAATTAGAACGTGCTTTGGATACACCCGCGCATATTTATTATAAGTATGAGGGGGTGAGTCCTGTCGGTAGTCACAAACTGAATACAGCATTGGCGCAAGCGTATTATAATAAAGAACAGGGAATCAAACGTCTTGCAACCGAAACCGGCGCCGGTCAGTGGGGAACCGCCCTGGCACTTGCGTGTTATCGATTTGGCCTGGAGTGCAAAGTGTACATGGTGAAAGTGAGTTATGAACAGAAGCCGTATCGCCGTTCGATGATTCAGGCCTATGGAGCTGAAATCGTAGCGAGCCCGAGCAATGAAACCAATGCCGGACGCGCAGTACTGGCGAAAGATCCGAATTGCAGCGGAAGTCTTGGCATTGCTATTAGTGAAGCTGTAGAAGATGCTGCAGGAAGAGAAGATACGAACTATTCACTCGGCAGCGTCCTTAACCATGTAATTCTGCATCAGACAATTATCGGTCAAGAAGCGAAGAAGCAAATGGAAATAGCTGGCGAATATCCGGATGCCGTCATCGGTTGTGTCGGCGGTGGTTCCAATTTCGGTGGAATTGCCACTCCGTTTATTAAGGATAAAATTGAAGGAAAGAGATTACGCGCTATTGCCGTTGAACCATCTTCCTGCCCGACCCTGACCAAGGGAGAATACCGATATGACTTCGGAGATGTGGCCGGCTTGACACCGCTGTTGCCGATGTTTACGCTCGGTTCGGACTTTATGCCTCCTTCCATCCATGCAGGCGGATTGCGTTATCATGGTATGTCGCCCATCATCAGCCGGTTGTATCTGGATAAGTTAATCGAAGCGCAGGCGTACGAACAGGTAAAAGTATTCGATGCTGCTGTTTTGTTTGCTCGTACCGAAGGTATTATTCCTGCGCCGGAATCATCGCATGCCATCGCTTCCGCTATTGAAGAAGCAAAAAAAGCTAAAGCAGAAGGAACGAAGAAAACCATTCTGTTTTGTCTAAGCGGACACGGTCACGTCGATATGAGTGCTTATGATGCATATTTTTCTGGAAAAATGCATACCGGTCAATAAGTAAACATCGCAGGGGGTGAGTGATCCTCACCCCCTGCATATTCTTAGAAGAATCATGATAACATTTGAACAATTTCAAACGGCAGCGCAAACCCACAACATCATTCCATTGACCAAAACTGTTTTGGCGGATATGCATACGCCCGTGTCGTTGTATCTCGCGTATCGGGAAGGAACGAAGCAATCGTTTCTTCTAGAAAGCGTTGAACCGAATGAGCGTGTCGGCAGATTTTCTTTTATTGGCAGAGAGCCGGTGATGACGATAACGGCTCGTGGTGACCAAATTGAAATACGAAATCACAAAAAATTAGAACGATTCACCGGCAATGTGATCGATGTGTTGAAAAAATATTCTTCGCAGTATCATCAATATCCTCTGCCGGAGTTGGAAGGATTCAGCGGTGGATTTTTAGGTTTTATGGGATACGATTACGTTGCTCAGTTTGAACGCATCCCGCTGCCATCGCAGAAACCATTCGATCATCCCGATACAATGTTTGCATTATTTGAATCGACGATAAAGTTTGACCACCGCAATCTCGTTATGACGATCATCCAAAATGTTTTTCTTGATCCGTCTCGATCGCTTCAACAGCAATACGAAGAAGGGAAACGTAAATTAGATGCATCGTTGCAGCGATTATTTTCATCGGCGATGCCGCAGGAGCAATTTCAATGCGACTTGAATCGAAACGAATCAAGCGGCGCAGATGAATATGTCAAGATGGTTGAGCGTGCAAAACATTACATTCACGAGGGTGATATTTTTCAGGTTGTGCTTTCACACCGTACATCGATTCCATATTCAGGCGATCCGTTTCCTGTGTATCGCGCGTTGCGTTACATCAATCCATCGCCATATCTTTATTATATCGATTTCGATTTTATCAAGCTGATCGGATCATCGCCGGAAATTTTGGTGCGTGTTCAAAACAGGCAAGTAGAATTATTTCCAATTGCCGGAACGCGGAAGCGTGGCACAACGGAGGAAGAGGATCGCACTTTAGAACAAGAACTTCTTGCTGATGAAAAGGAATTGGCGGAACATCACATGTTGATCGATCTTGGAAGAAACGATGTCGGGCGTGTAAGCGAACTTGGCAGTGTCCATGTTCCAGTCAATAAGCGCATCGATCGTTATTCACATGTGATGCATATTGTTTCAGAAGTGCATGGCAAACTACGCGCAGATCGGACGAGTATCGATGCACTGCAAGCTTGCTTTCCTGCAGGAACAGTGAGCGGTGCGCCGAAAGTACGTGCGATGGAAATTATCAGCGAACTGGAACCATCGCGTCGCGGAATTTATGCTGGTGCTGTCGGTTATGTCGGTTTGAATGATACGCTCGATATGTGCATAGCCATTCGCACCATCATTGCTGATGGCAGCAAACTGCATCTTCAAACCGGTGCCGGTATTGTTGCAGATTCCGTTCCTGAAACCGAATACCGCGAAACAAACTCCAAAGCACAGGCATTAGTTGATGCGATTCAACTTGCTGCGAATAATTTTGAATTCGATTCGAACGAACAAGGTGTGCAATGATTTTTGTGCTCGACAATTACGACTCATTCACGTACAACCTTGTTCATCTTGCCGGAAAATTTACAAATGATATAGTAGTGCATCGCAACGATACAATTTCTGTGGAAGAAGTGAAGCGGCTGCAACCGAACGGCATCATTATTTCTCCCGGGCCAGGACGACCGGAGAACGCCGGCATTACGATGGATCTTATCCGCGAACTTGGCGTAACAATTCCAATCTTCGGCGTGTGCCTTGGCCACCAAGCGATTGGTGCAGCGTTCGGCGGTAAGATTGTATATGCGCCGAAATTAGTGCATGGAAAAACATCGCCGGTGCATCATAATAGTAACGGAATATTTTCCGGCGTGGAAAATCCGATTGACGTAGGGCGGTACCATTCTCTTGTTGTTGCGCGAGAAAGTTTGTCCGCAGCGCTGGAGGTAACCGCACAGACCGATGATGGATTGGTGATGGCATTGCAACATACATTATTTCCGATTTGCGGCGTGCAATTCCATCCGGAATCGATTCTGACTCCGGCAGGTGAAAAAATTATTGAAAATTGGTTGAGAGGGATTTTATGAAACAGTATATCGAAAAATGTTTGTTCGGCGAAAATCTTTCTGTCGAAGAATCATCCGCAGCATTGGAACGGATTATGAACGGCGATGCGACCGAATCGCAGGTTGCCGGATTGATGGTGGCATTGCGTGCTAAAGGAGAATCGGTGGAAGAAATTGTTGGCTTTGCGCGGACGATGCGTGTCAAATCGTTTCACATCACTGTGAACGATCCCAATGCTATCGATATGTGCGGAACGGGCGGCGATGGATTGAATACGTTTAACGTTTCTACCGTTGCATCATTTGTCGCAGCGGGTGCAGGCGTTACGATTGTGAAGCATGGCAATCGTTCGGTTTCCAGCACATGCGGCAGCGCCGATGTCTTGAAAGCGCTGGGTGTGAAGATCGATGTACCGATTGAGCGCGTGGAGCAATGCGTGAACGAAATCGGCATCGGATTTTTGTTCGCGCCAATCTTTCATCCTGCGATGAAATATGCCGCCAAGCCGCGCGTGGAATTAGGTATTAAAAGTATTTTCAATATGCTCGGTCCCATCACCAATCCTGCGGGCGTGAAGAAGCAAGTGATCGGTACGTATGAAGCGCCGGTGGCAGAAAAACTTGCCCGTGCCGTCAGCATGCTTGGCGCAGACCATGTTTGTGTGCTACATAGCGATGAAGGTGTCGATGAAATATTATTATCCAGCCCGACATCGGTGTATGAAGTGAAGGGCGGCAACGCTATCCGCAATTATCATATTGATGCTTCCACGTTCAAGCTGCCGAAGCATACGCTTTCGGAAATTCAGACGACAGGCGTCGAACCGAATATGAAGATCGCCTTACAAGTGCTCAAGTGTGAACAAGGCGCGGCGCGTGATACCGTTCTTGCTAACGCGGCGATGGGAATTTTTGTCGCGGGCAAATCGGAATCGTTGCTGAACGCGGTAGAACTTGCGAAACAATCCGTTGATTCAGGGAATGCATTCAAGAAACTTCAACAACTTATCGACTTGACGAACGCCGCATGAATTTTCTTTCGACAATCATCGCAACCAAACGGGAAGAAGTTGCACAGGCAAAACGGTTTGTGCCACGTTCAACGCTCACACAGGCAGAATATTACGGGCGCAAGTGTCATTCACTTCGAGATGCATTGTGCACGAACGATGTTGCAGTTATTGCAGAGATCAAAAAAGCATCGCCGTCGAAGGGCGTTATTCGTGCAGACTTCGATGCGGAATCTATTGCACGTTCCTATACCAGGCATGGCGGGTCTGCGCTTTCCGTGCTGACGGATGAACAGTACTTTCAAGGGAAGCTGGCGTATCTTTCTGCTGTCCGCCGTGTTGTGGATGTTCCAATCTTACGAAAAGATTTTATCATTGATTCATATCAATTAACAGAAGCAAAAGCCGTGGGCGCAGATGCAGTGTTATTGATTGTTGCTGCGCTTGAGAAATCGCAGTTGCAGGAATTATATCTCGAAGCAAATGAACTCGGGCTTGATGTGCTGGTGGAAGTACATTATGAACGAGAAATAGAATCGTTGGATTTTGATCTGGTACAACTCATCGGCATTAACAATCGCGATCTAACAACATTCAATGTGGATTTGAAAACTTCATTCCGTTTGCGCAGCATCATTCCCAAAAATATTCCGGTCGTGAGCGAAAGCGGAATCAAAAGTGCAAGCGATATTCGTTTGTTAATGGAAAACGATGTTCATGCGGTACTCATCGGTGAAACATTTATGCGTGCCGATGACCCGGGCGCAGCGCTCCGGCAATTGATAGAAGACGTGCGAAACAAATAAATGCTCATAAAAATTTGCGGCATAACGAACTTAGAAAACGCACAGCGAGCAGTTGATCTTGGTGCAAATGCTCTTGGATTTATATTTGTCCCATCGAGTCCGCGATATGTGCAGCCAGAGTTAACTTTTTCTATCATCTCCCATCTTCCATCTGCCATAACAAAGGTCGGCGTGTTTGTAAATGAGCAGCCATCTGTCATCACCTCTATTATAGGGCAAACCGGTATCACATGCTTGCAGTTTCATGGCGATGAAGCGCCTGAAGATTTGCAGGGATATTCATCGCCGGTGTGGAAAGCGTTCCACGTTTCGTCAACATTCGATGTTGCTGTTGTCGGCAGGTATTCTGCAGACGCATATTTGTTAGATACGTTCAGCAGCAAATCCTATGGCGGCACAGGTAAGACATTCGATTGGCGCATTGCCGCACAGGCAAAGCAGTACGGCAATGTTATTCTCAGCGGTGGACTCAATCCGCAAAATGTTGCCGATGCTGTTCGCACCGTGCAGCCGTTCGGTATTGATGTGAACAGCGGAGTAGAAGCATCGCCCGGCAAAAAAGATGCGGCGAAGTTAGTAAAACTATTTGATGAATTACGAAGATTGTCATGAGGTTGAAATGAAAAAGAAAAAACCATATTCCGCTCCCGATGCCAACGGTTACTTTGGCGATTACGGTGGGCGGTATGTACCGGAAACACTAATGGGTGCGCTGTATGAACTCGAAGCGTTATATGCAAAAGCAAAACGCGATCCAAAGTTCCATGCGGAATATCTTTCCATCCTGCAGAAATATGCAGGCAGGCCGACGCCGCTGACATTCGCGGACCGATTGACTGCGCATTACGGCAAAGCAAAAATTTATCTTAAGCGGGAAGACCTGTGCCATACCGGCGCGCACAAAATTAATAATGTCGTCGGGCAGATGCTGCTTGCAAAACGCATGGGCAAACGGCGCATCATTGCGGAAACCGGCGCAGGTCAGCACGGCGTTGCAACGGCAACCGTGGCGGCAAAATTCGGTTACAAGTGCATCGTGTATATGGGCGAAGAAGATGTTCACCGCCAGGCATTGAATGTGTACCGTATGAAAATGCTCGGTGCGGAAGTCGTAACCGTAACCATCGGCAGCAAGACCTTGAAAGATGCAACGAGCGAGGCAATTCGTGATTGGGTAACGAACGTGCGCGATACGTTTTATGTTATCGGTTCCGTCGTTGGCCCGCATCCGTATCCCATGATGGTGCGTGACTTTCAATCCATCATCGGTAAAGAAACAAAGAAGCAATTCGGCAAGCTGCCTACGTACGTTCTTGCGTGTGTCGGCGGCGGCAGTAATTCTATGGGAATGTTTTATCCGTTCATTAACGATAAGGTGAAGAAGATCGGCGTGGAAGCTGCGGGTCTGGGATTGAATACGGAAAAACATGCCGCAACTCTTACAAAAGGAACGCCGGGTGTGCTGCACGGAACACTCAGTTATTTACTGCAGGATGCTCACGGACAGGTTTCGTTGGCGCATTCTATCTCTGCGGGATTGGATTATCCGGGTGTGGGTCCTGAGCACAGTTCGTGGAAGGACACCAAGCGCGTTTCCTATTTTGCTGTAACGGATGACCAAGCATTACAAGCGGCAAAATTATTATCGCTTACGGAAGGAATCATCCCTGCATTGGAATCATCCCATGCACTTGCATATTTAGAAACGCTGATGCCGAAGACAAGGAAGAGTGAATCCGTGATCGTCTGCCTTTCCGGCCGCGGCGATAAAGATATGGGAACGTATATGGAGAGGTTGGATTGAGTCGTGAGTCATTAGTCATTGAACAATTGAGTGTTTAAAAAAAATATCAGTAGGGACGCGATTCATCGCGTCCAATTAAAACATTGTAGGGGCACGATATATCGTGCCCGATAAAAAACGTGAAATGAAATGAATATTATGAAAACCATCCAGCAACAAAATCGTATTGCCGAAACGTTGGCGGCATTACAATCGAAGAACGAAAAGGCATTAGTCTTATTTCTCACGGCAGGTTATCCAGCGTTGGATTCTGCCGTTACGTTGGTGCCGGAACTTGCAAACGCCGGTGCGGACATTATCGAGATCGGCATGCCGTATTCCGATCCGCTTGCCGATGGCCCGGTGATACAGGCAAGCTCGCATCAGGCAATACAGAATGGCATTATGTTGGAAAAGATTCTTGCGCAGGTCAAAGAGATTCGCAAGCACACATCCGTGCCCATTATTCTTATGGGATACATTACTCCCATTTTAAATTACGGCGCAGAAAAGCTTTTTACCGATGCAGCACAAGCTGGAGCCGATGGCGTCATTCTGCCGGAAGTGCCGCTGGAAGAATCTGGAAAGTACATTGCACTCACAACGAAAAACAATCTTGCGGACATTCTCCTTGTTAGCCCGACAACAAGTGATAAACGGATACGGGAATTAGATAATGTATCCACCGGATTCCTCTATTGTGTTTCAACAACCGGTGTAACTGGGAAGACAAGCGCGGGTGATATTCACAGTTATGTGCAGCGAGTTAAACGCAATGCGAAAAAGAACGCCGTACTTGTGGGTTTTGGTATCCGCACACCGGAAGATGCAAAAAGAATTGCTCGTGATGCTGACGGTGTGATTATCGGCAGCGCGTTGATACAAAAGCTCGCCGCACAAACTCCGCTTGCAGATATGTACCAATGGGTTGCAGATGTAAAGAAGGCGATGAAGTGAATTCGTAATGCTTGCAAAATACACACGCGTCCTTTACGTTTGTATTTCGCTGTGAGAAGATGTTCTATGCCTCTGGCTGCTATTGCGTTGTGAACTTCCTGATTGTGTGGATCGGTGTTTAGGGTGTTCGCAAAAGCATATTGTTTTTCTGTAATGTATTTATAAGTGCTCCGTATATATTTGCTTCCATTCTTTGATAACCTTTTATATTAGGATGCATCCCATCGGAGGACATCAAATCTGAATTCCAATAAATTCCATCCATTGCTTTTTCGACGAATAAAATATTATGACTATCGGCTACACGTTTAAGCATAGAGAGGTAGTTGACGGCGTCTTGTCTGCGACTTGCAAAATAATTATTCGATGAAACAGACGCGATCATTTCAGGGAACAAAAAACTAATTAAAACAACCTGACTTCCAAATGAATGCAGTGTGTCTATAAGTCTTCCCAATTGTTGTGCAACCACCTGAGAATCATTTCCTTGAAGAAAGTCGTTGGCCCCAAATTCAAGCAGAACTAAAGCAGGATTCTTTGAGAATATACTATCACCAACAAGCGTGAGTGCTTGTCGTGTTGTTGCGCCAACAAATCCTTGGTTAAAGATCTTTATCTTTAATTTCTTGCTAAGCAATACAGGATAGGATATTGTATCTGAGTCTGCAATCTTTGTGCTGAATAATATTTTTGGAAACCTATTTTGATTGGATTGCACTATGGATGCAGGTAATGTTGGTCCAACTGGTAATACGGGGATATATCCAAATGTTAAGCTTGTTCCAAAGCAAACCAAAGATTGTTGCTGTGTCCAGGGAATATTGATAGGTGGAAGTGCATCATTGTTTTCATCGTGTGCTGGTTCGATAGGATTTCTACAGGAAATTAAAAACACCAATACTATTGAAAGAATTGAAACGATCAATTGTGCCGGGAGAAATTTAAAAGTCTGGAGTTTGTTCTGCATAATAATCTTAGTATTTATTTTCGTCTATGACTTTCATTTTATATTCACACATACAATTCCTACCACGCTTAAGCCAATGCCGACCATATTGATGATGCTTAATTCTTCTTTATACCACAACATGCCGATCAGTGCAAGCCCTATCATAGAACATGAATTGGTAATAACAGAGGTAGTGCCCATCTTCCAGCCGAACCGATAGATATACAAAAAGCCAAACTCCACCATCGGTAATGATAACCCTAAGAGTATGATGGCCAGCCATTTCTGTTCGCTAAAGTTTGAGAGTTCCTTCTTCATGTTTCCCTGTGTAAGAAGAGCGATGACGCTGATGGCGAAGGCAATAAAATATGCCGATGCAATAACAAGCAGTGCGTTGGCATTCTTTGGGATACTTTTTTGGCAGACGTTATAGACTATCACGCCTGTTATGATAAGTGGAAACAACAGTATTTGCCAGTTCATAACAATCCTTTCATACACTTTTTTCTTATCATCGCGATCTCATTCTTTTGTAAGATAAGGATATTTGTAAATCAATAGATGTCCTTGCGAAGCCCCGCTTTCATTCATACTATTTTTAGCTTCAACTCATTCACTGTTTTCTTGATGAAGAGCTTGATGACAAGGATATAAACATTTTAGAAAAAGGAATAAGTTGAGGAACTTCTTTTGCATATTGTTGAAAAGCATTGCCGAATTCTTGGAGAAGATACTCTTCTTCCTTGCGGATACGGTACTTGAATGCAATATACATTGCTAATGATATAACAAGAATGAACAGTTCGTTGACGAAAAGTGCAATCGCAGGTACGAGGAAAACAATGAATGCTGCATACATCGGATTGCGGGAAAGTGCAAATACTCCCGAAGTTGCCAGAGTATGCAAACGGAATGCTTTTTTGATATGAATGGTAGAAGAAAGCCAGAAATACAAACCAATGATAACAAATAATACGGCAAGTATTCGGCTGTACATATACAGATCAGATGGAAGAGCTAGAGATAAACCAATTGCATTCTTGAGTAGAACAAGAATTGCAACAGTGAAACCGCCAACGATTGCGAGTAATGGCCCAATACCTAATATGTTCATCTTTTTTGTTGTCATTTCTTCGTCGCTCATCTAATGACTTTCAGCAAGCAGGATTGCGGCTAAGCTGCGGGATGCAAAATTATTTTTTACTACAACTGTCGCATGCAATATAATATATTTTATGTTGTTCATAAATTTCTTTTACCGATCCGATCTCTTCCAGAGATCGGATCGGTAGCTTGTTGCTCAGATGAAACGGTAATTAACGCCAAATCTTATGCTCGGCCCTTTTTGTATTATGCTACTCGTATATGCCGGTTCATAATGATCTTGCTGCCAGTGGTTATAAGAACCGGTGATGTTGAAATTGACATTGTTCTCTATAAAGAACCTGAATGTTAACGCTGCCTCATGCTGGATCGTACGCGTAAAATAATCTTGATCCACATTATTATCTAATGACTGAGAATGATCGAATGTATAGGATAACGTTGCATCGATGCGTTCGCCTACTTGATAAATACCTTTTAAACTAAAGTCCACATTTGTTTTTCGGTTTGCGTCGGTAAAGGGAATGTTAAATGAAACACTGGAATTGACATGAGCATTGAGTGAAATCGGGTATCCATAATCGGCAGATAACCGTAAAAAGTCACGTGCACTCCAGCTATACGGCGCAGTGTAGGGAGATGTTGAAGAGGAAGATGCAGAACATTGTTCGTCGAATGTCCGCTGCAAGCCGATCTGCGTTCTCCAACCGAACACGCGGGGTTCTATTTGTTCCGAGAGCACTTCAACAGCGCGAAGAACAGAATATGCTGTTGCGGCATTGTCTTTCAATACGCCCATCTTTTGCAGCTCGGTAAAAACATCTTTCATGAAATATTTTACATACCGATCCTGACTGTAAGAATATTCCACCTGCCGTGCATACAAATCTACAAGCTGCAATATTTCATCATGTGCTAGTGCTCGTGTCAGCACGCTGTCTTCGGTAAGTTTATCTAAGATGCGGAGTACCGCAAAGATTGCCGCTCCATCGCGCAGTTTTCCGAACCCGATACCGACGCTCAGGGCTGCATTCCATTGATTTGATTTATTGTAAGATGAATCATTGGAAACATCATTATATGAATCAGATCCGTTGCTATTGTAACGATCTTGATCAAAAGAGTATCCACCACCTCCCGAAACATACCAGTGCCATTGATCGGGAACGATATAATTTGAATACAGGATAGACGATGTAAGGGATGCATAATACTCTGTTTCCGATTGAGATTGGTGGTAAAAATATGTAGGTGAATCCTGATTGTTCGAAGAAGACCTATAATTTCCGGAGCCGTTGAATTGTGAGGTGATCTCAAGAGAATTGTTTTCATCAAAGTGATTAAAAATATAATCGAAGGATGTTTGAAGATTCGATGATTTTCTTGGATAGGAATTAGAAAATGAAACCGAACCTACCGAAGCAACAGAAGAATTATTGTCAATATCGCTCCAATCTCCTGATAAACTACCCAGCAATCTCTGGTATCGTGTTTCCGGTATGCGGAAATCGCCGATAGAAATTTCCTGTGCAAAAGAACGATACGTGCCTGCGCAAACAAGCAAGATAAGTACGCATGTTTTACAGATGTTTTGCAACGTTACAATTTTTTGTGTATCCATGATAAAGCCCTCTACTTATAATGAACAATATGTGAATTACGTTCTGCCTTTTACAATGATGATGCCACTCTCTTTTGCCCGTATTTTATCGTATTCTTATAACATAGACATGTATATGTAGAATATTGTGGACAATAATGTTTTGAAAAAACTACACCCAAACAAACGTACGGCAACAAAGAAAAAGATATGAAAAATTTATGCATTTGGGAAACGGAAATGCGTTTTTTCATTTCCTGATCAGGCACAAAAAGCGATGGAAGAAGAAGCCATAGACAAAGAAGATTGTTGTTTTCTTCCCATTCATTTCCTATACTATCACTTCATAAGACCAGTTTATATCTTGCAGTTGGAACAACAAACAGAAAAAAGTTCTTTAATGCTCGAACGATTATGAAAATCCTCGTTATTGATGACAACGTTACTATTCGTGCGTTGTTACGGAGATATTTTTCGCAAAAGCACGGTCTCACCATTCTGGAAGCGACGGATGGCCTTCAAGGGCTTCAAGTTATTGCCGAGGAATTCCCCGATCTTGTTTTTCTCGATATCAACATGCCGGTCATGGGTGGCATCGAATGTTTGGAAATATTACGTTCGGATCCGGTGTATGGAAATATTCCCGTTCTGATATTTACTGCCACACAGGAAAAGGAACAAGTGCAGAAGCTTGTGGGACTCGGTATTTCCGGCTTTATCTCAAAGCCGATCGATATTAAAGATTTTAATATCCGCGTCGCTAAAGCAATCGAGAAATTGAATACACCGAAGAAAGATGGGCAAAAAGATGTTGTTAAAGTGAATCCTTTTGCGTTGCGCGTACTCATTGTCGATGGCAATCAGCGGTTTCGCTCATTTTTTTGTTCGCTCTTTATTAATCGATACGAGGTGTATGAGGCAAACTCCGGCATGACGGCATTGCAGATTTGCCAGGAAAAGCGCCCCGATGTGATTTGCATAGGAGATGGATTGCCGCTGATCAAGGCAGAACTGCTGATTGATAAAATACAGAAACTCGATTCGAAAAAAAATATCGTGATGATCTCCTGCGCCGAATGGATGCCTTCGCAGGAACGTCAGGATTCTCTTTTTGCAGGATGGGTAAAAAAGACATTGATACCGGAAAGTTTTGTCGCAGAAGTTGAACAATGTATCGTGAAGAAGCATCTACATGAAAATCGCTTGAAATTAGCAGCGCGAAATTTTGTTGTGCCGAATTTTATGGAATTATTAAAACAGGTCATCGATGTCGAAGAAGAACATTTTGTGGAAGACTTCGTGATGGAAACTCAAGGGTTGGATTTGTTCGGCACGGTGGAATTGTATGATCCCCGCGCGCAGTCGAAGATCAAAGTCGGTATCCAAGGCGTTGAGCGAAAATTACTCCGAGTCATTGCACATTTGATGGAAGAAGCAAAGAACAGTAAAAAATCGCGTCGAGAAATAATAGAAAATTTAGTACAGGCACAGGCGGAAAATGTCGCGCTGGCACTTCAAACGGTCGGCATCCGTGTGGAACGAAAGCCCGTGCAATTGTCGGCACTTACGACCCAAAGCCCGCCGGTGAATTGGTCTATAGGATTTTCTGTAAAAACGAAGACGGAAGAAAAATATATTGCGGGGTTTATATTCGACTAAACATGCGAATGATGTAGTCCTTTAACGGTGTAAATGAAAGATTACTTCGTTAATTGCAGCAAACGTTCTCGGTCGCGGCGGTGAAGGCGGAGTTTAAGAAGCACACGGTCGTCTTCGTACGTGCGTTCTAACATTTCTCCAGCATCGTACAACTGGGAAATAATTTTCTGATTGGATTGGGGAATAGAAAATTCTTCGATGATAAATTCCTGCTCTAACATCTTTCCCACTTCATCTTGTAATCCCGTGATGTTAATGCCGCGTGCAGCAGAAATAAAGACATGCTTGGGATGCTTTTCGGAGATCGTTGCAATTGCGCTGCGGTCTTTGAGTAAATCTACTTTGTTGAAGACAATCAATGTCGGTTTCTCGCCGGCGCCAAGATCTTCCAGCGTTTCCTGAACAACAGAAATTTGTTCTTCAAAGTGCTTGCTGGAAACATCGACAATATGCAGAAGTAAATCGGCTTCCGTAATTTCTTCTAATGTGCTCTTGAATGATGCAACAAGATGATGCGGCAGCTTGCGGATGAAGCCGACAGTGTCCGTCATCAGTATTGAAGTCCCCGAATTGAGTTGCACGAAGCGCGTTGTCGGATCAAGCGTGGCGAACAACCGGTTCTCGACAAAGACATCGGAACCGGAAAGTAAATTAAGCAGCGTAGATTTGCCGACGTTGGTATATCCCACTAACGCCGCGCGTGTGTGATTGGTTCGCTCTTGACGCTGTGTGACGCGCTGCCGCGAAATGCGTTCCAATTTTTCTTTCAGATGGCTAATGCGTGTGCGTACCAATCGGCGGTCGGTCTCGATCTGCGTTTCGCCAGGGCCTTTTGTGCCGATGCCGCCAAGCTGCTTGGACAAATGCGTCCACTGGCGTGTAAGGCGGGGAAGAAGGTATTCAAGCTGTGCAAGTTCCACCTGCGTCTTTGCCTCGTTGGTTTTTGCGCGCGATGCGAAGATATTAAGAATCAATCCGCTGCGGTCGAGCACTTTGCATTGAATGGTTTCTTCAAGATTGCGAACTTGAGCAGGCGAGAGATCGTCATCAAAAATAATCAGTAAAACTTTATCGTTGATAATCCACTGCCGTAATTCTTCAACTTTGCCTTTGCCGATGAAGGTGGCGGGGTCAAACTTGTCGCGGTCTTGCGTCATTCGCCCGACTACTTCTGCGCCCGCGGTATCGGCGAGTAGCGCAAGTTCGTCCAATGATTCTTCCACATCTTCACGCGATGCAAGCCGCGTGGAAACGCCGATGAGGATACACTTTTCTTTTCCAATCGGTTCTAATTCAATCATACTGCAATATAGCAAATAAATTCATTCAGCGTTCGAATACAACGTCGCAAGTTCCTTTTTGGTTTCCCGCGCCACCAGCATTTCGGCAAGAGCCACCAGCAATGCAAAGACCAAAAGGTATTTCCATAATTCTGTTCCCAGCCGCACCTGCAGAACGGTTTTCTCTATATCTTTTGCATCGCGAATATGATGGATATGGTTTGACGGAATTTTCCACGGCTGTAATGCTTTTTCTAATTGAAGATCGGTAGCCCGAACGGTATTTGATTCCGCGGGATCAATATTGACCGTGAACATTTCTGAATGGGTTGTGCCGTCCCTAACAATATAATTCCCCGGAAGATCGGTTTGTACAAACCGGATGATTCGTTGATGATCTGAAGCATTGAGCAGCACGGCTTCATTGTTCGGTTTAACGATAGTGATGCGTTCTACGAAAGCTTTTCCTGTTTGCGCTGAATATTCATCGCCTGCAAAGATAGAATGATTTGATCTTTGCGGCGAAGCGAGATATGCAACGGAACGGTGAAGCAACGGAACAAATAATCCTTTGAAAGGAAAATCCGACCACAGCGGCAGAGCAGCAACGCTAAAGATAAAGATGTGTCCTGTGCCGACTTGTTCGTCCGTTAAGAAAGGGAATCCGTTTGATAGCGTGATAATTGCGTGAGCGTTCGGAGACGGTTGCAGATTGATGGATTGCAGAATGCGCGGTGATTCCAACAGCGGCTGATTAGATGAAGATTGTTTGCGTAGCGCCGCATCGTATGCTTCGAACATTCCTTGAAAAACCGGATGGCGTAAATCGGTTTTGCTAAACTCTACGAAACTTTCTGTGGAAGCTGTCTTTTGTTGTTGCTCTTGTGGCAGTATTTTGGAAATGCCCATCGTCGATGCAAGTGTTGTGTTGAAATCATAGGCTGTAGTTTGCGTGCCGGGGAAGATGATGATGCCGCCACCGTTCGTTACGAATGTTGTTAGTTTCTCGATACTAACTGCATCCAGTTCATGCGGATTAGTCAAAACGATCACATCAGTGTTGGAAAGCTGTGTGGTGGTTAATCGGTCGAGCGATAGTTCATTCAATCGGAGAGATGCCGAACTGTCTGCAAGTTGCGTGTTGAGCGCAAGTTTTATATAGTGTGCATTTGTTGCAGAACCGATGACAGCAACACGAATTTCTGCCGGTACATCCACCGTAAAGTACCGCCGGTTGTCAAACGCCAGATCGTCATCTTCCAATTCTACCATGCCGTTTACAAAACCGGTTTGTCTTGGTGTGATGGAGAATTCGATAGTTGTGCTTTGTCCCGCCGCGAGATCGAAACCTTTCTGAGCAACGCGAATACCATCTTGAATAATACTAACAAGATGATTGTGAACTGCCACGGACGAATGATTGGTGATACGTGCGTTCACCGTGAACGGTTTGTTGATTTCAAAAATTGTATTAGGAATATCAAGAGTATCGATAGAAATATTTTGTAATTCTCGCTCACCTATCGGCAACAAGAAAAATTGTGTAGCCGGTGAAAATGCAATATCGGAAACGAACGACGACGATGGTGTTACCATTCCTGTTCTGAAATCCGAAAGAATATACACTTCCTGATTATAATTCTTTGACGAGGACAAACTCATTGCAGAATAGCGAAGCGCATCATCGAATGTACGGTGAACGAACGATGGCTTCATCTCACGCAGCGTACTTCGGACTATAGAGAAATTTTTCTGTGCCGATGGGATGGCTGTTGTGTTGGTGCGTGTCTCTGAAAGTTTTACCAGTGTTGCCTCATCGCCGTCTTTTAATAAATTTGTTATACCAATACCTGCGTCGGTTGCCTGCTTGAAGAACTCACCGTGAGCATCGCTCGCTGTCATACTCGGAGAATCATCGATCACCAAAACAGCAGTGGTTTTTGCCTGCTCGGCAATCGCTCCGGGCAAGGAACCTTTAAACGTTGGGCGCGAGAATGCAAGAACGATGAGCAGGATTAAAAGCGTTCGCAGGAACAACAGCAGCCATTGCCGCACTTTGATGCGTCGGATCTTTGTCTTCTGCAATTCCTTTAAGAACGAAAGCGTGCTGAACTCGATTGTTTTGAGTTTGCGCAAATTGAATAAGTGCAGCAAAATGGGGATTGCAGCACTTAAAAGTCCGAATAAGACTGCGGGATTAAGAAATGTCAATGTTTAGTCCTTATCTTTAGTATAACGTACACGGAAGATGCAGGAAAAGCAAGAAGTTCCGGCACATACTCGTTGCAATTCCACGCAATTTTCGGTACCCTTTTCTACTAAAGATCGCAACAAGGACTAATGAAACCTTACATTTACATTATTTGCTTATTATTACTGCTGCCTGAGTATAGTGTTGCGCAAGCACCAAGCCAGCCAAGCATCACGGTTGTTCAGCCGGACTTTGAGAACATCAAATCTCATGTTCCTGAATTTCTGCCGGATAAATCGATCAAGCATCCACGTATAGCGTTAGTGTTGAGCGGCGGCGGGGCACGGGGAATTTCGGCAATCGGTGTGCTGCGTGTGTTGGAGCATCATCATATTCCCATCGATTTGATCGTCGGCACAAGCATCGGTAGTGTTGTCGGCGGATTGTATGCGAGCGGATATTCCGTCGATCAATTGCAGCAAATCGCAGATACAACAGCGTGGAATGAAATATTGAGTTTCAATAACGAAGCACGTCGGCGCGATATGTTTTTAGATCAAAAACTTGCCAACGATAAAAGTATTCTTGTCTTGCGATTTGAAGGATTTGAACCGGTTCTCCCGCAGGCATTTTCCACCGGACAGCGATTGACAAATTATCTCAACCTGTTAATGCTGCAAGGAATTTATCATCCCAATCCCAGCTTTGATGATCTTCGGATACCGTTTCGTGCTGTCAGTACCGATTTGGTCACTGGCAAAAGAATTGTCAGTGATCATGGCGATATGACCATGGCGCTTCGAGCCAGCATGTCGATTCCGCTGCTCTTCAATCCTGTGCAGCGTGATACGATGCAGTTGCTCGATGGCGGATTGTTGGATAATCTTCCGGTGGATGTTGCATTGGAAAATCATGCCGATGTCGTTGTCGCCGTGGATGTAATGAGTCCGTTGCATCCACGAGATCAGTTGAATACACCGTGGGCAATGGCTGATCAGATCACGACGATCATGATGCAAGAAGCAAACAAACGGGCACGGGAGAAGGCGGATCTCGTAATTACACCGAACCTCGGCAATCACTCCTCATCCGATTTCACGCAGCTGGATTCTTTGGTGCGTTTGGGTGAAGAAGCTGCAGAAGCAGCCCTTCCGCATTTGCAACAGATTATTGATGAACGATGGAACTCTGCTCAACGATCAAATAATGATGTTACATATCGCTTGCCAAAGTTTTCATGGAATTTAATTCCATCAAAACAATTTTCAGACAGTGCTGCGGTGTGGGAACAACGCGGCTGGAGTTCGGCACCGGAAATTCGATGGCTTATCAATCAATTGTATTATGAAGGCGGGTACGCTTCTGTTCAAGCCGTGATAAAAAATTATAGCGATTCAACTCAAATTGAAATGAAACTCGTTGGCACGAATGTTTTGCGGGAAGTTCGATTCACGGGCAACCATATCATGTCTACAGATACGTTAACTTCTATCTTTCGACCGCTGTTAGGACAATCAATTAACATCACTACCACAACCCATGCGATGGAGTCGCTTCTCAGTTTGTACCGCGATGCAGGATATTCTCTTGCCCGCATTCGCACTGTGCGGTACCGATTCAGTGAGTCAGACAGCAACCATAAAAATCGATGAAGGCATTATTCATCGGTATGAAATAAAAGGAACGGAGAAAACACGCGACTGGATCATCTGGCGGGAACTGCCGTTTCATGGCGGCGATGTGTTTCAGATTTCGCAAGTGGCGCAAGGCATTCGAAATGTGTACGGCACAGGATTGTTTGAACAAATACTCGTTACGATTCATTATGAAGGTGTGGATGATGAACGGAATGTTATGACGATCAATGCCCGCGAGCGTAAAACAGAATTGATTCGCTTTGGATTACGAATCGATAACGAGCGCGGCATTCAGCCGTCAGTGGATATACGGGATGAAAATTTTTTAGGCGTCGGTGTGGAGATGGGATTGTATATCGGCGGCGGTTCTCGTAATCAAAGTGTGATCGGTGAAGTAAAAGCGACGCGAATTTTCAATTCCTACTTGACCTTCGGCATCAGAGGATATTCGCTTACTCGCGATATTGATGTCTATAAAAATGTTGTTGGAACTGATCCCACTTTCTTTGATTGTCAGAACATTGGTGAATATAAAGATGTGTGTGACGGCGGCACGGTTGGTTTTGGAATGCAATTAGGACGGCTTGGTACGGCAACCATCGATGGCCGGCTTGAGTGGCATCATCTTTATAACACTGACAATACTCCCATTACCAATCAAAGTTATGGCATTTCTTCTGTCCGTTTGATGACGAATATCGACACACAGGATAAAGTTCCATTCCCGACCGAAGGAACGGTTGTGAATGTCTCGTATGAATCGGCATTGATGAATATTGGCGACGCCGTCGGATTTACAAAAATGTATTTTTCCTACGATCATTACATTTCATTCTTAGAGCGGATTACGATTCATCCTCATTTCAGTATCGGATTTGCGGATAAAGATTTACCCTTAAGCGAAGAATTTTCGTTAGGCGGACAAAATAATTTTTATGGATTCAGAGACGATGAGGAACGAGGGCGTCAACTGTTTTTAGCAAGTTTAGAGTACGAATATCGGTTACCGTTCAAATTATTCTTTGATACATATCTGAAAGCGCGTTATGACCTTGGCGCGGTGTGGGAGCAGCCGGAGGAAATGAGCTTAAATGCATTTACTCATGGAGTAGGATTGGCAATAGGGTTCGATACTCCTATTGGCCCGGCTGATTTCGCTATTGGAAAAGCATTTTATTTGAGAACCGATTTATTTGATCATCCCGTTACATACGGCCCGTTAACGGCCTATTTTAGTATCGGTTTTCCCATCACGGGAGTTGTTCACCAGTAAGAAACTGAATGATGAAAGCTGCCACACAAGGGAAACTTGTTGTTTTTTGTTGCGTAGTCTTAAGAAGATGATAGGAAGGAAAAAATATGAAGCGACTTTCTGAACGCATGTCACCGGCACTTATTCGATTTTTATATACGGCCGCTGCATTGATAGTGCTTGCAGTCTGTCTGTTAAATTTTTATGTCGTGATGTTTGAACGTGTAAGCGGCAATGACCAATGCCGTTGGATGGATAGAGACCAACGTGTGTATATTTCGGATATTGTTCATGACGGCGTTTCGGCACACGCAGGGTTGCAGGATGGAGATGAGCTTGTAAAAATCGATGGTCAAACAATCAAGGCGAGCTTCGAAGCACAACGGTTGATCAATCAAAAAGCTGGTTCGATTGTTACGTATACCATTGAACGTAATGGTAGGTACGTTTGATACTCATATTTTGATTTTAAAGCTAATAAACGTTTTCTATCTGGCGCAATTTTTGTACGGTGTTGGATTTCTCATTGTCGGACTCGTGGTCGTCTTGGTGAGACCTAACGGGAAGCTGCAACGGATGTTTGCTCGCTTCAGTATCCTTTCCATGTCGTTTTTTGGCCTTTCCTTCATGAATATTAATCCGCTCATTGATTCGATGTGGCGAATGCGATTGCTCAACATTCCATTTCTTATTGGTACTATCTTTGCATTGCCGTTGTTTGTACGATTCTTCTTTTATTTTCCGGTTACCCACCAGCAAAAAACAAAGTGGCTTACTATACTTTTATATGTAATATCCATCACGCTTGCATCTATCTTCATGCTATGTCGCGGAGATGTCTGGCCGGGATTGATCAGTGCAGCTTTATTATTCCGTTATGGTTTTTATGTCGCAGGGTTTTTAATCTTTGTTCATAGTTATTATAAATTAGTTAAAGTGGTCGAACGAAAAAATTTACGCCCAATTCTTCTTGGAGTAATCTTGGGCATCGTTGTCGTTTTGTATACTATCATTATGGTGGTGGCGAATCCGTTTGCTTTTTTTATAAATCCTATCCTGTTACTCCCGTTGATGCTGTTGGTGCTAGGACCGATGCTCTTTGGCTATGCCATCTTTCGTTATGGATTGATGGATATGGATATTGTCGTGCGGCGCAGCTTAACGTACGGCGCGGTAACAGCAGTTGTGGCTGCAATTTACTTGGTGACGGTTTTCGGTTTGAAAAGTTTGTTCTCATATTTTTTTGTGATAAGAGAAAATCATATTATCGATATTGTTTCGCTTGCGTTGATTGCCGTTGTCTTTGATCCGATTAAGCAGCGGTTTCAACTCGGCATCGATCGCCTCTTTTATCGCGAGCGCTATGATTATCAACGTGCGTTGTTGGAATTTACGCAAGAACTGCCACGATTGTTGGAACTTGATAAAATTCTTTCTTCTATCGTCACGCGAATTTCTTCTACCATGCATATTGAAAAAATTTCCGTGACGCTTTGCGGAATCAAAGATTGTTCCTGCGTGGCAAAAAATATGGATTCCGTAGCATGCGAATTTAAGGAAACAGACCGCGGATTAATTGCTCTTCTGCGGAAAACGAGGAAGCCCATCGATTTGTATGCTTTTAAAAGCACAAATGAATTTATGGAGTTTGATTCGGCGGAGAAGGAAAAATTGTTGCAAGCAGGAGTCGTGCTTTCCATTCCGATGTTTTTGCAGGATCAGTTGGTGGGATTCATCAACATTGGGCCGAAAATGTCCGGACGCGGATATTCACAAGAAGATATCAATTTGCTTGCAACGGTTGCTGGACAGGCAGCAATTGCCATTGATAATTCTCGTTTGCATAAAGCAGAATTGGAACAAGAACGTATTAAGGAAGAACTCGATCTTGCGCGAAAAATTCAACAAGGGTTGTTTCCAAAATCGAATCCTCATATTGCCGGACTTGATATTGCAGGCATTTCCATTCCTGCGTTAAGTGTGGGCGGCGATTATTATGATTTCATCCGGCTCAGTCCCACAAAAATTCTCACGGTGGTAGCAGATGTATCTGGCAAAGGAATGTCGGCGGCGTTGTATATGTCGAAGATTCAGGGAATGGTGCAGTTGGCGGCGTATATGTACAATTCGCCGAAAGAAATGTTGAAACATATTAACCGCCGCATTTTTGATGGCATCGACAGAAAATCTTTCATCACAATGATTCTTGCATTGATCGACACCAGAAAAAAAGAAGTGCGACTCTGCCGTGCAGGGCACAATAAAGCAATGATCGTTGCAAACAACAAGGTGCATATTCTTCAAGGCGCCGGTATTGCGCTGGGATTGGAACGCGGTCCTGTGTTCGAAGATCAATTGGAAGAAGTCCGCATTCCATTAAAACAGGATACGTTGTTCTTGCTTTACACCGACGGTATTACAGAAGCGATGAATGAACAGAAGCAGGAATTAGGCGAAGGGCCGGTTGAAGCGGTGTTGAAGAACATGCGAACAACTTCTGCTGAAGAAATTGAGCATGCTATATTACAAACAGTAGAAACATTCCGCGGCAATGCCGAACAGCACGACGATGTAACGATGGTGGTAGTGAAACGTACGATGGAAAGAAAATCGAGAAAAAGGCAGAAGTGATTTTTTGTTTGCAACTGTAAATTAATACGGAATCCATTCTTGGGATATCATCCCTTATGTAAGGGATGATAAGGAGAGAAGTACGTAAATGCTAAGCGTTCAATTTAATACGGAATGTTGTCTTAAATCCTGATTTGCTGTCTCTTAAAGAGAGTTTGCCGTGATGATAGGATTCGACTATGCGTTTCGATAAACTCAGCCCGAGGCCCCAGCCGCGTTTCTTTGTAGAAAATCCTGGACGGAACACATCGTTGCGGTGTTTTGAATCGATGCCTTTGCCGGTATCGGAAACGTCGATAAAAACATGCTTCCCTTGTCGGGAAAGAGAATAGGCGATTTTGCCATCACCGCTTTCGATAGCATCGAGTGCATTCTTAGTAAGATTTTCGATTACCCATTCGAACAATTCACGATTGATGCGTGCTGAAACAGGTTCCGGCGATTCGATAACAAGTTGAACTTTCTTTCCAGTCTGTGGAATACGGCGTTTAAAATATTCAATCACTTTTCCGATGACATCCGTAAGATTCTCTTGCCGTAAGTCCGGTTTGGAACCGATCTTCGAAAATCTGTCTGCAATTTTTTGCAAACGATGCAAGTCGTTTTCCATGTCGTTCAAGGTTTCTAATTTTTTTGGATCGTCTGCAGATTGATCTTTCAATAATTCTGTCCAGCCGAGCATACTGGAAATCGGTGTGCCGAGTTGGTGTGCGGTTTCGCGCGCCATACCTACCCAGATATTGCTTTGTTCATTCCGTTTGATGTAACTGAAGCTGATATACCCGATCATAATAAAGATTGCTGCGAGTGCAAGCTCGATATACGGCAGCCTGCGCAAATTCGAAACAAGCGGTGATTCTCCAAAGTGAACATACGAGAGCACGATCGTATCTTGATACGTGACAGCAATCGGTTTCTGCGATCGGTCCATTTGCTGAACGAAAGTGTTGAGATCTGCTTCCTGCTGCTCGCGCGTGAGGGTTGAATCGAGATCGATATTTTTTATGCTGAATTGAAACGGATAATGGATAGCGTTGTGCCGATCTGTCATGATAATCGGAAAATCGATGCGGCGATTGATCTCGGAAAAAATGAAATTGTAATCGCCGCCGTCGGTGGATTTGCCGTTGGCGACGTACTCAAGAGATTTTGCGTAAAGGTCGGCGTTCTCTTTTTCTTTTTGATTGAGTTGAATAACAATGCGATGCGTAAACCACAATGTTCCGATGATGATGACGAAGCCGAAAAATAACAACAGAATTTTTAATTTTCCGCCTGCCGAAACGGAACCCGTAGCTTCAGAACGAATCGTCGAACCGGTTTTCATCATCAGTTAGCATTTGAACAATGTTTGATCGCGGCGCGGGCCGACGGATACCATGGAAATATTGGTGCGCAATAGTTTTTCGACAGTCTCCAAATACCGTCTCGTTTCTTTCGGCAGCTTTGCATAAGTGCGGACATCAGAGATTTTTGTATTCCATCCTTTGAAGCGAATATATTGCGGTTCGATCTGATCAAGCGTTTGCGTATCGGTGGGGAAACTTTTTAAAATCTTATTGCCGACTTTATAACCGGTGCAAACGCAAATTTCATCAAACTCGTCCAACACGTCCAACTTAGTAATTGCCACGGTTTGGATTCCGTTGATGCGAATGGAATACTCCAAGCTTACAAGGTCTAACCATCCGCAGCGCCGCGGCCGGCCGGTGGTGGCGCCGAACTCGCCGCCGATTTTGCGCAAGCGTTCACCGGTGACATCGTTCAGTTCTGTCGGGAAGGGGCCGTTGCCGACACGTGTGGTGTACGCTTTTACAATACCGAGAATAGAATCGATTGCTGTGGGTGGAATGCCGAGCCCCGTGCATGCGCCGCCGCTTGTGGGATTGGATGACGTGACGAACGGATAGGTTCCGTGATCAACATCCAACAATGCGCCTTGTGCTCCTTCGGCGAGCATGCGTTTCTTTTTGCGCAGAGCGTCGTTCAAATACAGCGATGTATCGGTCACATACTCGTCGATCTTTTTATCGAACTCGACATATTCCTGAATAATTTCATCAACGTTAAGCGAGTCGGCATTATAGAGCTTTTTAAGTATTTCATTGCTCGTTTCGATATTGAATTTCAATTTTTTTGCCAGCACATCGCGGTTCAACAGATCGACCACGCGGATACCGGTACGCAAATATTTATCATTGTAGGCAGGCCCGATGCCGCGGCCGGTGGTTCCGATTTTGTTTGCGCCTTTTTCCCGCGCCGCATCTAACAACTTGTGATACGGCATAATAAGATGCGCGTTGTGGCTGATGAGCAGCCGCCCGGAAATTTTAAAACCGGCTTTCCTCAACTGATCGATTTCCGTCATCAAGGCAAATGGATCCAGCACAACGCCGTTGCCGATGACGCAGGTAACATGTTTATGGAAGATGCCGGATGGAATCAGGTGAAGAACGAATTCATGATCTTCGCCTTTGTTCTTTCCCGGAATGATAACGGTATGCCCGGCATTGGCGCCGCCTTGATAGCGCGCCACGATATCGACCTTTTCGCTCAGGTGATCGACAATTTTTCCTTTTCCTTCATCGCCCCATTGGGCGCCGACAATAATTTGTGCTGACACAGTTGTTGCTTTGTAGTTGTGATTGAATATGTGCATGGTGTTGCTTTGGAATTAACTGATGTCCGCTGCAACGCCATTACTAATTAACAATATTTCGCACGAAAGACAAGAGCAGGGAAAAAATCATGTGACCGATTCAAATAACTGTTTTATGCCTTCGGCTTGTTACCGAATCTCTGAAGTAGTACACCTGCGATGGGCAGGAAACTTTGTAGTGGGGATGCTTGTGTGTTGTGCAAAAATTTTGAAAGGAACGAAGGGAAAAAATTATTGCAAGTGAAAAAACATTAACCAACCGATAAGTGTGTTGGTAACAGCATTTGAACAACATACAGCACAGAAAGATATTGACAAAACAAAAAGCTGCATAGCTTAATTCTCAGCTACGCACTGTTTGGGAATTTCAACAGAACATGGGACATCATAAAATATTTTCAAGATGTGAAAATTAATTGGCTCAGAATTAATTGAATCGTTTGTATATTTTTAGTCATGTATTATTTTGGATAATTATTATCAATTGCCATTCCATTTATAGTTGATAAATCTCGGCAGTTGTTGAATATCCTCCACCGTTGACATCTTGCATCATCAAAAAGAGATCAAAATCCATAGTTGGAATAGGCATATCATTTGTCTTATTTTTTTGTACAAGAAAGCAAATGGTCAAGATATTGTTCAAAAGTAAAAAAATCGGAAGAAAATATAGTGGTTGCTCAAGTTGATTATACGGGAACGATTGAAGGTCTTCAAAAGATTCTCAATCAAAAAACATCTCAAAAAAATGTTGCAGGAGTTTTGATCTTTGCATGCGATGCCAATGACTTTAAACCGGAAACTGTCAACACTATTCTAAAGAATATTCCGATTCCCGTGTTTGGCGGTATTTTCCCCGAACTCATTTATGGACGAAACAAGTTAACCAAGGGGACTATCATTGTAGATTTATCCGCTTGTCCCAATGTGCAAATTATTCCTCATCTGAGTGATCCGTCGGTTGATTATGATGAAGTAATCAGTCAAAAATTTTCAGAGGATGATCAGAATAAAACTTTGTTCGTCTTGGTAGATGGATTGTCACAAAGAATTAGTGCGCTGATCGACAGCTTGTTTAATTTTTTTGGACTAGAAGTTAATTACGTCGGTGGTGGTTGTGGTTCCCTGAGTTTTAAACCCAAACCATGTCTGTTCACAAATGAAGGTCTTATCGCAGATAGCGCTATTCTTGCTGCGGTGGATATAAGAAGCGGCATCGGTGTGAGTCATGGCTGGCATAGTGTGCGCGGTCCTTTCAAAGTAACCGAATCGGACCGAAATGCGATTTTAACCCTTGACTGGCAGCCGGCTTTTTCGGTTTATCGAACGGTTGTAGAAGAAGCCGCCCGATGTAAATTTACCGATACGAATTTTTTTGAATTGGCAAAATGTTTTCCGTTTGGCATTAAACGACTCGGCGGTGAAATGATCGTACGAGATACCGCTTATGGCAAAAAAGAATGGCGCTCTCGTTTGTGTGGGAGAAGTTCCTGTGGAAAGTTATGTCAGATATCCTGACGGGAGATGAATCGTCTCTTGTGAATGCTGCCGGAAAAGCTCTGGCACTCAGTCTCGATGCATATCATGGTCCTGCTGATAAGAAAATGATTTTGTTTATTGATTGCATCTCACGAGTGCTCTTTCTCGGTAAAGAGTTTGAGAAAGAGATCAATGCGGTGTACCATGAGGGCACTCCTCTGATTGGTGCGTTGACTCTGGGCGAGATTGCCAACAGCGGAAAAGATTATTTAGAGTTTTTCAACAAAACTGCTGTTGTTGGCTGCTTGGAGGTGAAATGAACAACAACATCGAGCAACTTCAAGTATGGTACGAAATCGCGATGTCAATTGGTTCAAGTCTGGAATTGCGCCCGATGCTTAACAACAGTTTAGCCGTTCTTCTTAAAAAACTAAATTGTTCTGCCGGTGGAGTTCTTTTTTCACGACCATGTTCACTCCCGAGTCTGACGTCCAATAATGTAAAGAAAATTTATTTCGAAGAAGTTTTTAATATTCCCAGGAGTATTGCTAAAAACAAAGCGTACCAAGCTGCGATACAACGTGTGCCGAAAACAATTTCTTCAGATCAATTGGAAGGATTTATTCGACAGCTCCCTTCTCAGTACCCAGATAGATACCGGAAGTTATTTTTATATACTGGAACTGCCCGATATTGGTTTGCTGATACTTACCAAATATGGTGAAGCGTTAGATGATATTATTCTTAAATCTTTAAAACCCTTATTGAATAAATTAGCCGGTGCATGTAGAGCATGCATACAAAACGCAGCATTTCGAGAGAGCAATGCACGGATGAGAGACATTGTTTACAGTGTCGGTGATTGGGTTTGGGAGGTGGATGAAAATGGAAAATATATCTACAGTTCAAGTAAAGGTCAAGATTTTTTAGGTCACACATCGGAAGAAATAATTGGAAAGACACCTTTCGACTTCATGCCGCCGGATGAGGCGAAAAGAGTAGGAATGATCTTTGTTGATATTGTTACGGCCAAAGCGCCCATTAAAGATTTGGAAAATTGGAATCTCAGAAAGAATGGTGAAAAAATTTGTCTTCTCACCAATGGTGTTCCCATCCTGGATGAAAAAGGAAATCTAAAAGGGTACCGTGGAGTAGGTAAAGATATTTCTGAACTTAAACGGAAAGAAGAAAACATCAGAAAGCTTTCTCGTGCAGTAGAACAGAGCCATGCATCGATAGTAATTACGAATTTCCAAGGAGAGATCGAATATGTCAATCCGAAATTTACTCGACTCACCGGATATTCAATAGAGGAAGTGAAGGGAAAAAATCCGCGAATATTAAAATCGGGAGAAACTCTCCGAGAAGAGTATATACAGTTGTGGAAGACGATTTTAGGGGGTAAAAGCTGGCATGGTGAATTTCATAACAAGAAAAAAAATGGAGAGTTATATTGGGAATCTGCTTCTATCTCTCCGATCTTAGACGAAAAGGGAACAATAACCAATTTCCTTGCTATAAAAGAAGATATCACAGATCGCAAAATGGCGGAAGAAGCATTGCGTGAAACCACCGACTATCTTGAAAGTTTACTCACGTTTGCAAATGCACCTATTATGGTGTGGGACAAAAATCATAAAATCACGAAATTCAATTTAGCATTCGAACGATTAACAGGTTATACGATGTATGATGTCATTGGCAAACATCCGGAAATGCTTTTTGCCGATGGTTCCAACGTTGCTCGTTCCCTTCTTGCACGGACATCAGATGGCGATCATTTGGTATCGGAAGAGATTCCTATTCGTTCTAAGAAGGGGAATGTTTGTCTGGTTCTATGGAATACAGCAAATATCTATGCAAAAGACAAAAAAACAATCATCGCTACTATTGCTCATGGACAAGATATCAGCGAGCGAAAGCTGGCAGAAGAAGCACTCCAGGAAAGCGAGATACGTTTTCGTTCACTATACGAAAATACCACTATCGGTCTCTATAGAACGACACCGGGAGGGAGTATCTTGTTGGCAAATCCGGCACTCGTAAAAATGCTCGGTTATGCATCCTTTCAAGAACTTGCTGAAAGGAATCTTGAGAAAGATCGTTTCGAACCGTCTTATCAACGCAAAGACTTCCTTGAAAAGATCGAAAGAGACGGCGTGTTAAATGGTTTCGAATCAAAATGGATTTGTAAAGATGGCAAAACTATTTTTGTCGTGGAAAGTGCTCGAGCGATACGCGATGCTCAGAATAAGACGTTGTACTATGATGGAACTGTAGAAGACATTACAACGCGCGAACTATTAGAAGAACAAATGCGGCAGATGCAGAAGCTGGAGAGTTTGGGAACACTTGCCGGCGGTATTGCGCATGACTTTAATAACATCTTAAATATTATTCTTGGATGTTCATCACTATTGGAGACAAGGATCAATCAGCCGGAAAAATTCTCTGAAAGCATTCAAGCCATTACACATGCTGTTTGAACGGGGAACTGCCTTGGTACGACAGATCATGACATTTGCACGCAAAGCAGAAACAGACTTTGCCCCGGTAGATGTTCACGAGCTTATTCGTGAACTGTATTCGATGTTAGAGCAGACCTTTCCCAAAGTCATAACATTCCATGCACAATTAGACAATTCTCTTCCAATTCTCTATGCCGATCATTCACAGTTGCATCAAGTCTTCCTTAATCTTTGTGTCAATGCACGTGATGCGATGCCGCAAGGTGGAAGTATAACGATAACGGTTAAAGTTCAAAATCGTATTTACGTGCAAGAACGATTTCCTGCAGCTGATCAGGAACACTACATCTCCATTGATGTTACCGATACCGGTGACGGAATGGATGAAACTACAAGAGTCCGAATCTTTGATCCATTTTTTACGACCAAGGAACATGGGAAAGGAACAGGTTTAGGTCTTGCGGTGGTGCACGGAATTATGCAAGCACATCATGGATTTATTAACGTAGAAAGTGCTCCTCAAAAAGGCACAGTATTCCATTTATATTTACCGGTTTTTGCAGTAGCGCAGAATATCCTACAATCTCAAATGGTTGCTGAAACACGAACACGCGGCGGTACAGAAACAATTCTTCTTGTAGAAGATGAAGAACTTCTCATCGATATGCTCGGCATGGTTCTCGAATCCCAGGGCTACACGATACTCAAGGCGGGTGATGGAAAACAGGCGATTGAATTGTATCAACAGCATCAACAGAAGATAGATATTGTTGTTACCGATATGGGATTGCCTGAAATGACAGGAAAAGACGAATTTAAGGAACTCAAAAAAATCAATCCTAAGGTCAAAGTAATTCTTGCCAGTGGTTTTCTTGAACCTGAGATGAAGACAGAACTTTTAAACGCTGGAGCAAAAAGTTTTATCCAGAAACCATATAACGCCGAATCGATTCTCAAAATTATTCGGAATGTACTGGATGAAAATGGAGAATAAAGTTTCTTACGGGAGAAGAGACAGGTACCGCAGTTATATTCTTGGGTAAAAAAAAGCCAAGGAATTTCGTTCTTGGCTTTAGCTCCGCGAGTAGGACTCGAACCTACATCCCGACAGCGTCGGGATAACAGCCGGATAGTTTCGTTCTTGGCTTTAGCTCCGCGAGTAGGACTCGAACCTACAACCCTCCGGTTAACAGCCGGATGCTCCACCATTGAGCTATCGCGGAATATAGGCAACGTTAAATTTGTATTTCGTTGCGTAATAATTTGCAAATCATTTCGCGGCTTTTCCATGTTTTCACTTTTCTTTCTGCCGCTAACGCTTCTTGCTTAGTTGCATACTCTTTTGTGAAGAGCAGTTCCCACGGCCGATAGCGTGACGTAAATCCATGTTCAATACTGTTATGATATTGAAGCCGACGTATTGGATCGGATGAGGATCCAACATAATACTTATGTGAAGGAACAGATCGAAGTATGTATAGGAAATATCCCAACTACTACTCGAACTTACATCCCGACAGCGTCGGGATAACAGCCGGATGCTCCACCATTGAGCTATCGCGGAATGGAAAACAATCAAAAAGCTCATCGTTACCGACGAGCTTTCATATCTAATATATTTCCAAAATACTCGAAAGTCAAGAATTGGTTTCAAAAATTCCTTGCGTTGCTTTTCCTTCCATTTACGGCTATATTAGTTTTAGAATTATTTATCTTTATGTGGAGAAAAAATCATGATGAAAGGCGGAATGCCCAATATGCAGCAGATGATGAAACAAGTTCAGCAGATGCAGCAGCGTATGGAACAAGTGCAGGCGGAGCTTGAAAATAAATTTGTCACAGCCGAAGCCGGTGGAGGGATGGTGAAGGTGACGGCGAACGGCAAGCAGCATGTCAGTAAGATTGAAATTGAAAAAGAAGTCGTGAATCCGGAAGAAAAAGAAATTTTGGAAGATTTGGTTGTTGCAGCAGTGAATCAGGCAATGGAAAAAGCGGCAGCACTGGCGAACGAAGATATGCAAAAAGTGACCGGCGGCATGATGCCGAATATTCCTGGATTAAAAATTCCCGGAATGTAAAAATGTTTTATACAGCAGAATCCATTGAACAATTAGCCGAGCAATTCGCGCAGCTTCCCGGTATCGGAAGAAAGACCGCGCATCGGCTGGCATTGTATATTTTGAAAATGTCTCACGAAGAAGTGGCGACGTTGGCGCAGGCGTTGATCAATGTGAAAGATAAGGTACATTATTGTTCTGTGTGTTCCAATATCACGGAAACGGATCCGTGTTCTATTTGTTCTAACACGAGGCGTGATCGCTCGTCGATTTGTGTTGTGGAAGAACCGAACGATGTTTTGGCAATTGAAAAAACAAATGAGTACCGGGGTTTGTATCATGTTCTCGGTGGAGCACTTTCGCCGTTGGATGGCATCGGTCCCGATGATTTGAAGATCAAAGAATTATTGCAGCGGCTGTCTGCTGTTGATGTCGAAGAAATCATTCTGGCGCTCAATCCAAATGTCGAAGGCGAAGCAACGACATTGTACCTTTCAAAACTATTTAAACCGCTCGGTATCAAAGTGACGCGTATTGCACGCGGTTTGCCGGTCGGCTCCGATCTGGAATTTGCAGATGAAGCGACATTAACGCGGGCACTGGAAGGTAGAATTGCTGTTTAGAAAAAACAGAAGAATGATATGAGCAAACAAAAAGTTTTTTTCCAAGGGGAACAGGGTTCGTTTAGTGAACAAGCTGCGCAAAAATATTTTGGCAAGAATGTAAACGCTGTTCCCCAACCCGTGTTTGCGGAAGTATTTCGCAGTGTCGAACAATCGCGCGGTGCCTTCGGGATTGTGCCGATAGAAAATTCTGTTTTTGGCAGCATTCATCAGAACTATGATTTGCTGCTGAAACACAAATTAGTAATTATCGGTGAAACGCAATTACGTATCGAATTGAATCTTGCTGCGTTGCCCGGCACAAAAATGAAAGACATCAAACAAATTTATTCGCAGGCACAGGCATTGGGACAGTGCGAAAAATTTTTGGGTTTGCTCAAACATGTCAAAGTCATTGCATTTCATGATACTGCCGCTGCTGCGCGGATGATTCGTGAAGAAAATCGGAAAGATAGCGCAGCGATTGCCAGTGAAGCAGCCGTTCGCCAGCATGGGTTGCGCATTCTGCAGCGTAATGTCGAATCGGATCACGAAAATTATACGCGCTTTCTTATTCTTTCGCAAAAACCAATTTCCATCAAAGGTCGGGCGAAAACATCGCTTACCTTCGCTGTAAAAGATACACCGGGCGCATTGTTTAAAGCGCTTGCGATGTTCACACTACGTGATATTAATTTACTCAAAATCGAATCGCGGCCGTTCATCGGTAAGCCGTGGCAATATTTGTTTTATGTCGATATCGATGGCGACTTGCGTGATGAAAAAATTCGGCGGGCGCTGCGTCATTTGCAGGAAGTTTGCTCGTTTGTTCGCGTGTTCGGCAGCTACGCAGGTGTCGTTCGCAAATCATCGTAATATTGTGAGAGTCTCATGCAAATTCGTTATGCACTAAAAGAAGGTTTTTCCGGGTTCCAGCGCGCCAAACTTTCTATGTTCGCCGCAATCTTCACGATCTGTATTTCCCTGCTGCTCATCAGTTTTTTTGCCATCTTGTTTTTTAATGCCAACACCATTGTCAATTCTCTGCGGGAAAAAGTGGAGATGGAAGCATTTCTGAACGATCAACTTTCGAGCGATCAAACGATGCAGATAAAAAGTATCGTGGAAACAATCGAAGGCGTGCGTGAAGTGCGTTACATTTCCAAAGAGGAAGCCGCAAAAATATTTCAGACGGAATTCGGCGAAGATGTGTACAAAGTACTGAACTTCAACCCGCTGCCGGCGTCGTTCAAAATATTCCTTAAAGAGGGATACAAAACGGCGAAGAGTGCCGCTATCATTTACGATCAGGTTCATGCAATTAAAGGCGTGGACGAAATCATTTATCGCAAACAATTGTTGGAAATGCTCGATAAGGAAGCGGTCTCGTTGCTCTGGATTATGCTGGGGATCGGTGTGTTTGTCTTGCTGTCGTCGATTATTCTTGTTGCCAACACCATTCGCCTTGCGATTTATGCCAAGCGCAAAATTATCCAAACGATGAAACTGATCGGTGCGACGCGCGGATTTATCCGCACGCCGTTTTTGTTGGAAGGATTGCTTCAAGGTTTATTCGGCGGTGCAATTGCCGCAGGCATGATCTTTCTCGTCTTCAATTATATGGAGCGCTGGCTTACGGTACAGCTTTCGGAATTTGTACAAGTTCAACCGTACTATTATGCAACGATTGTTGGAGCGGGGTGTTTGCTCGGATTATTGGGAAGCATGATTTCCGTCCGAAGATTTATCGGCGGAAAAGCTGTGCAATAAACACCATATATAAAACGAAGTGCTTCGATTATCAACAAAACGTCTCGATTTAGTATCCGCAACGCTTGAGCATATCTCTGCTGAATTAGATGCGCCGGAACAACTTACTCTTCTGTTGGGTGCTGAAGTTCCAAATGATTGGCCGCCGGGACAATATGATCGTGGTGCTCAAGAATATTTTCGGGACAAATTATTAGAAGATGAGAAGTTGAACGCAGGATGGTTGACTTGGTATGCTATGACGCAAGAACAACCGGTTACCGTAATTGCTGCAGGCGGTTTTCTTGGACAACCAAACGATCTTGGTGAAGTTGAAATTGGTTTTTCGGTGATGCCTCTATGGCGTAGACATGGTTACGCAACTGAACTTGTCAAAGCGCTTATAGCGAATGCCTTTATCGATCATAGGGTTGTAAAAATTATTGCGCACGTAGCATTGCAAAACCATGATTCATGCAGTGTGCTGTTGCGAACAGGGTTTAAAAAAATGAACACAGCAAATGAAAACGGTGACATTCGTTTTGAACTCATTCGAAACGAATTGCTTTCTTAAGCGGTGAAGTTGAATTTCTTAGTTAGTGCCGGAAAAAATAAATTCATTCGGCTAAATCCTATACACAAAAGCCCCGCATTGCAGGGCTTTTGTGTTGTGTGCACCCAGAGGGAGTCGAACCCCCAACCTACAGCTTCGTAGGCTGCCGCTCTATCCAATTGAGCTATGGGTGCAAAGAATAAATAACCACTCGGTTATTTATAATATATTTTTTATATTTTGGACACAACAATGTTGTATCGAATCAACAAGATACGAAACATTGGATGTTAATTCAAGAAAAAAATGAGAGCATGGAACAGATGAATATTTCGCTTATCTTAGCGCATCCTTCTTCAAAAAGTTTTAATCATGCAATAGCTGAAACTGCAATCAATGAACTGCAGCATCTTGGTCATCATGTGAATTTCCATGATTTGTATGCAGAACGATTCGATGCGATTCTTCCGGAAGACGAAATTCTTCGAGGTGGGTCGGCGGCAAGAGTTGTCGAGGAGCATTGTTCGGAAATCGCCAATGCAGATGGAATTGTCATCGTGCATCCCAATTGGTGGGGGCAGCCGCCGGCAATACTCAAAGGATGGATTGATCGAGTTTTGCGGCCCGGTGTAGCATACCGATTTATCGAAGGAGATCAAGGTGAAGGAGTTCCGATCGGATTGTTGAAAGCAAAATCCGCTTGTGTCTTTAATACTTCGAACACAAAAACAGAACGAGAAACGAACGTCTTCGGCGATCCGTTAGAAACAATCTGGAAGAATTGTATTTTCGATCTATGCGGCGTAAAAACGGTTTACCGCGAAATGTTTGGTGTCGTTGTGACGAGCACGATTGAGGAACGGAATGGTTGGCTTGCACAAGTTCGGATGACGATCCGAAAATATTTCAATGAATAATGTTTGAATATTGATAAGGATGGAATGACAGATGGTAATGCACGACTACGTTCACGGATATACAGAACGGGAAGCAGTACGATTAAATGATCAGGCTGATACATTAGATAATCTTCTTCACCACGACACCGTTTTTCCATCGGGAAGTAAAGTGCTCGAAGCCGGGTGCGGTGTCGGTGCACAAACTAAAATCATCGCGCCGAAAAATCCTTCGTCGACATTCGTTTCCATCAATATCTCACAAGAATCAATTCACGAAGCTCAGAAGCTGATTCAAGGTTTAGGAATACAAAATGTCGCGTTTCAACAATCAGATATTTTCCAATTGCCATTTGAGGATGAAACGTTTGACAGTGTGATTCTTTGCTTTGTTTTGGAACATCTCCACCGTCCGTCCGATGCGCTCCTCGAATTGAAACGTGTGTTGAGAGGTGGTGGAACCTTAATTGTTATTGAAGGCGATCATGGTTCGACATTTTTTTATCCGGACAGCCAATATGCTCACGCTGCCATCGATTGTCAGATTCAACTTCAACGGCAAAACGGCGGCAATTCCAATATCGGCAGAACACTGTATCCGTTACTCAGTTCCGTCGGTTTTTCCGGCGTTGCGGTTATGCCGCGTATGGTGTATGTTGATGCAAGTAAGCCGACTCTTGTCGAAGGGTTTATAAAAAATACTTTCACGGCGATGATTGAAGGTGTTGGAGAAAAAGCCGTTCAACAAGGGATCATCGATCATCATTCTTTTCAAAAAGGAATTGAAGACTTATACCGAACTGCCGAACCTGATGGAGTATTCAGCTATACATTTTTTAAAGCATTCGGAACAAAATAAAATTCTTCCCTGCTGATTCAAAAAACCAATTGCTTATTATATGCTTCAAGCAATTCCAATGTATGTTTTAACTTTTTTAAATTGAATCTTGTCAATCGATTCTCTATTTTCAAAGAGAACTAAAAAATAGAGAAAAATGTCGTCATCATCACAAACAGAACTCCAGTATGTCAAAGGCGTCGGGCCAAAACGATCAGAAGCGTTGGCGCAAATAGATATTTATTCCATTCGTGATCTGCTGTATTATTTCCCGCGCGGATATTTGGATCGAAGTCAAATTGTTCCCATTGCCGATCTGCAAAAGTATGCAGAGCGTAACGAACCGGTCACGATTGTTGCGGAAGTGTTTCGTGTGGAAGCAAGACGTTCGAAGCGTACAAGACGATTGTTGTTTCTGCTTACCGTTAAAGATACCAGCGGATTTCTTTCATGTGTTTGGTTTGAAGGATTTCAGTGGTTGAAGGATGCGTTTGAAGTTGGGGAACTGCTCGCACTTTCTGCTGTGCCGTCGTTCGATAAATTAAATCGTCCACAATTTATTCATCCGCAGTTCGACCGCTTGAAAAGTGTCGAAGCGGATGAGCCGGATTGGAGCAAGCTGTTTAACACGGGCGGCATCATTCCCAAATATTCTTCTGGCGAAGCATTAGAGCGTGTGGGATTAGACAGCCGCGGATTTCGGCGCATCATTCGCAATGCAGTGGATAAACATTTATCGGTAATTACGGAAACGCTTTCGCCGGAAATATTACAGCGCAATCAATTCTGTGATCTTCCGTTTGCGATTCGTTCCATTCATTTTCCACAGCAACTGCTTGATCTTGACTATGCACGCCGGCGTTTGAAATTTGACGAACTATTTTTTCTGGAACTGATGATTGTGCTTCGGAAATTTCATCAGCAGCAGCAATTGCGTGGATTTACGTACGATGTAAAAAGTGCATTGGCGGGAAAATTACTTCATTCGTTAAGTTTTGAATTGACAGCGGCACAGAAGCGAGTAATTCATGAAATTACGGAGGATTTAAAATCGCCGTATCCGATGAACCGATTATTGCAGGGCGATGTCGGCAGCGGCAAAACGATCGTTGCACTGCTTGCCGCGTTAGTTGCAGTGGATAACGGAGTGCAAGTTGCGTTCATGGCGCCGACAGAAATATTGGCGGAACAGCATTATCGAACACTCATAACATTTCTTCATGGTATGCCGGTGAATGTTCGTTTGCTCATCGGCGGACAAAAGAAAAAATTGCGTGAAGATATGTTAGAAGATATTCGGAACGGTTCTGCAAAAATTATTATCGGAACGCACGCGCTGGTAGAAGAACAAGTAGAGTTTGCAAAACTTGGTTTTATCATCATCGATGAACAGCATCGCTTTGGCGTCATGCAGCGTGCTGTGCTGCGGCAAAAAGGCATCCATCCCGACGTATTGGTGATGACGGCAACGCCAATCCCGCGCACGCTGGCGATGACGGTGTATGGTGATCTGGAAGTTTCCGTGATTAATGAAATGCCGGCAAACAGGAAAGCGATTCGTACAGGCTATTCGTACCGAGCAGCAAAAGTCGCGTGTCTATAAATTTGTGAAAGAAGAAATTGCGCGCGGCAAGCAGGCGTATATTGTATTTCCGTTGATCGAAGAATCAGAAAAATTGGATTTGAAAGCGGCAACGATTGAATACGAACGATTACAGCATGAAATCTTTCCTGAATGCAAACTTGGATTCTGCATGGCAGAATGAAGTCCGAAGAAAAAGATACCGTGATGCATCAATTCAAATTAGGCGAAATCCAAATTCTTGTTTCGACAACGGTGATTGAAGTCGGCATCGATATTCCGAATGCGACGATCATGATGATTGAGAATGCTGAACGATTCGGGCTTGCGCAGTTGCATCAATTACGCGGACGCGTAGGGCGCGGCGCAGAACAATCATACTGCATTTTGGTTGCCAACTACGGCTGGTTTGAAAAACATCACAATAAAAAAGATGCACTTGATGTGCGTGAAGAAACAGCAACGGCGCAGCAACGATTGGATGCGATGGTTGCAACGACCGATGGTTTCCAAATTGCAGAAATAGATTTGAAACTTCGCGGGCCCGGGAGAATTCTTCGGCACAAAACAAAGCGGGCTTCCCGAATTGCGTCTCGCTAATCTGGTTGATGATGCGGAGCTTGTTGCACTTGCGCGTCGTGAAGCATTCGACATCATTCAACACGATCCGCATCTTCATCTTCCGTCGAATAAAAACATTCGTGAGCATTTCGAAAAAGAATTTCGTTCAGTGATCGAACTCGGAACCATCAGTTGAATAAAAAAATATTTCTTCTCATGAAGAGAAAAATATTTTTCATGATCGAAATTATATTTTTCTTCATCATGAAAAAAATAATTCATGATCGCATGCGAAATGCTTGACAACGAAGTATAAAGCGCTATATTAGTATAGCGCATGCGTTCATTGAAAGAGTGCAGCAGATCTGTTGAATAGTTGAAAGGTAAAATTCTCCGCTTGCGACAGCGATTGAATGTTGCTCTTGTCTTCAACATGAAAAAAGAAAACAGTGAAGAAGTTTCTGCTGGCGAAAGTGATCCTGAAAACCGAAACGGGAGTGACAACACCATCGCAGCAGCAACACTTGGGAAGACAACAGCAGACACATACGCAGAATGGGACACGGAAGAAACCATTCTTGCCGTTAAGACGGCGCTTGAAAAACATCACAGCGTTTCTCTTATCGAAGCCAACGAGGAAGCTTACACCAAGCTTCTCGCGCTCCATCCAGATATTGTCTTCAATATTGCCGAAGGGTTTCGTGGTCCATCGCGTGAAGCGCAAATTCCTGCCATATTGGAGATGCTCGGTATTCCATACTCCGGTTCTGATCCGCTCACGTTAGGAATTTGTCTCGATAAATCCCGGGCGAAAGAAATTTTATCGTACTATCATATTCCAACTCCCGCATTTCATGTTGTCGATTCGTTGTTGCAACTCGATCATCTCTCCTTTTCACTTCCGTGTATTGTCAAGCCGCTGTATGAAGGATCAAGCAAAGGAATTTTTGATGCGTCGGTGGTGCGAACGGCGGCAGATCTGGAAGCACAAGTAAAAAAAGTTTTAGAAGAATATGAACAGCCGGCATTGGTGGAACAATTTTTAGAAGGCAGGGAGTTCACGGTTGCGTTGATCGGCAATGAACCGGATGTGCGCGTGCTGCCGATCGTTGAAATTTGTTTTGACTCACTGCCCAAAGGTGTCAATCCGATTTATTCATACGAAGCAAAATGGATTTGGGATACAACGGAAAATCCTATCGATGTGCATAAATGTCCCGCAAAAATTAATTCTGAACTACAGAAAAAAATCGAAAAAGTTTGTTTAGATACTTATCGGGTTTTGCGTTGCCGTGACTGGTGTCGAATTGACATACGGTTGGATAAAGACGGTAATCCCAACGTGTTAGAATTGAATCCTCTGCCAGGAATATTACCGAATCCTGAAGAACATTCGTGCTTCCCTCAAGCTGCCAGAACGGCAGGATTGGATTATGACACGATGCTGAACGAAGTCCTTAATGCTGCTATCAAGCGGCACAAGTTATAAACGGATTTATGATGCCCAAAGCCCACGTCGCCGTTATATTTAATGAACCCGTTGTTGCAACGGAACACGGGCGGCAATTTATTTCGCAGGGAAGCAATCTGGACGCAATGTCTTTGCATTCGGAAGTGGTTGCAACGTTAAAATCGAATGCCGTTGATCTTTCGGAAGTCGGTGTGATGGAAGAACGCGAGCATGTGGAGAAGGCGCTGCAGCATCAAGGATTCCATACATCGCTTTTCAATATCGATGGCGACATTAAACGTCTCATAAAATTTTTAGAAGATACGAAACCGGATGTCGTGTTCAATCTTTGTGAGTCGCTCAAAGGTCAGGCAATTCATGAAATGCATGTTGCAGGTGTGTATGAGTTGGTGGGAGTCAATTACACCGGTGCGGCAACGCTTGCTCTGGGAACATGTTTGAACAAAGTACACACGAAAGAATTGCTGGGTTATCATGGAATTCCTACAGCGAATCATGTGTTCGTACGGAATGCCGATGAGTTGAATTTAGATGACCTGCAATTGCGATTCCCCTTGTTTGTCAAACCTTCGCGCGAAGATGCAAGTCTTGGAATTGAAAACTCATCGGTGGTGAAAGATTTTTCTTCGTTGAAAGAACGTGTGGCGTATGTGATCAAAACATATTCTCAACCGGCATTAGTGGAAGAATATATTGAAGGACGCGAATTGAACGTGGCGATCATGGGAAACAATCCACCCGAGCCGCTGCCGATTTCTGAAATCGATTTTTCCAAACTTCCTGCCGACTATCCGAAAATTGTGACCTATAATGCGAAATGGATGGAAGGAACACCGGAATATACGGGAACCGTCGGAACGTGTCCTGCAAAATTAGATTCCATCATTGAACAACGTGTGCGAGAAATTGCTGTGAAGGCATACCGATTGATGGAGATTCGGGATTATGCTCGCGTCGATATGCGCTTGAGTGCGGACGGTGTTCCGTACGTGCTGGAAGTAAATCCGAATCCGGATATTTCGCGCGATGCAGGATTTGCACGTTCTGCTCGCACAGCAGGTATGACGTTTGAAGAAATGATTGCCAAAATTGTGGAGCACGCTCTTGCGCGCGCCAAATAATATGTTGACGATCCGAAAATTTGAACCAAGAGATATTGATACAATTACAGAATTGTTGGAAGCAACAGGCGTGTTTCGAAACGATGAAGTCGATGTTGCCGTAGAATTGATGGAAGTTGCTGCTGCTGAACCGAATCAAAAAGATTATATTCTCTATTCCGGTATTGATGAACATAAAAACGTGGTGGGATATTATTGTGTGGGGCCGACGCCGATGACACAATCGACGTTCGATTTGTATTGGATTGCCGTGCATCCCAAGTATCATGGAAAACAATTCGGTTCACAATTATTGCAGCATTGTGAATCGTTGGTGAAATCAATGGATGGTTCGCTAGTGTTGGCAGAAACGTCCTCGCAGCCGAAATACCAGCCGACACGAAATTTTTATATCAAAAATCAGTACACAGAATCAGCCCGGATCAAAGATTACTATATGCCGGGCGATGATCTGATGATTTATACAAAATATCTCTAAGGAGAAAAGAGAACACGTTATGGAACTCTGGCAAGAAATGCTCAGGCAAAGTGTTGACAGCGGAAAAGACCTTGTTGAACGATTCGGATTTGACAAAGAGACCGCAGACAAACTTAATAAATTTTTCCACATCCGAATCAATCCGTATTACATGAGTTTAATCCGCTATCCCAACGATCCCATTTGGCGGCAATGTATTCCCGATGCCATCGAACTGCAGGATGAGAAAGCGCCTGAAGATCCGTTGAACGAAGAAGGCGATAGCCCGGTGCCAAGCGTGACGCATCGCTATCCTGACCGCGCGCTGTTTCTCATCACCAGCCAGTGTTCGATGTACTGCCGCTTCTGCACACGCAAGCGCAAGGTCAGCGATTCGACCAAAATCAATGCGAGATATATTCAACAAGGCATCAAGTATATTAGCGAGCATCCGGAAATTCGTGATGTGATTATTTCCGGCGGCGATCCATTGATGGTGACAGATTATGCATTGGAGCGCGTGCTTGCCGAATTGCGGGAAATTCCGCATGTAGAAATTATTCGTCTCGGCACAAAAATGCCATGCGTCTTGCCGCAGCGCATTACCACAAAACTTTGCCGGATGCTGAAAAAATATCATCCGATTTTTATCAACACACATTTCAATCATCCATGGGAATGCACGCCGGAAGCCGAACGCGCTTGCGGTATGCTTGCAGATGCCGGTATCCCGCTCGGTAATCAAGCCGTATTGATGAAAGGTGTGAATGACGATCCTGATGTGATGTTGGAATTGCATCGCAAACTGTTGAAGATGCGTGTGCGTCCGTATTACATTTATCAAGCGGATCTGACGAAAGGAACGAATCACTTCCGCACGCCGGTTCGTGTCGGATTGGAAATTATGGATAAACTGCGCGGGCACACATCCGGGCTGGCAGTTCCGTATTATGTCATCGATGCGCCGGGCGGCGGCGGGAAAATTCCATTGCTGCCGCAATATGTGCTCGGCAGAAACGGCAACAATATCATCCTGCGCAACTTCAAATACGAGATCTACACATATCCGGATGTTGAAGAAGCGCCGGTGGAACAATTGCCGGTGGAAAATAAATATATGCGCAAACGCCAGAACGGCCGACGCAAACCGATTACGACTCCTGAACCATCCGAAGGTGAACAAGAATTAGTGCCGGTGGAGAAGGCAGGCAAGTAACCGTTGTAAGAAGTGCAGAAAGCCCGCGGAAATTTCCACGGGCTTTTTTGTTTCTGAAATAATTCAAGTTGAACGAGGAGAATGGTATGAGTGCAGCAAAAGATTATCGGCAATTAATAGAACATATTCAAACAGTGTTGCAGAAAGAAAAATTGGACGGCTGGCTGTTCTACAACTTCCGCGGCTCCAATGTTTTTGCTACGCGCATTTTAGATTTGCCGCCTCACATAATGTGCACGCGCCGCTACTTCTATTTTATTCCCGCACACGGCGAACCGCGCAAGTTAGTGCATCGCATTGAAGAATGGAATTTAGATACACTGCCGGGAAGTAAAACCGTATATCTTAGCTGGAAGTCATTGGAAGAAGGATTAGCTTCGCTCGTTGCCGGTGCAAAAAAGATTGCGATGGAATATTCTTCCCGCTGCGCCATTCCGTACATCACCACGGTCGATGCAGGAACTGTGGAGTTGGTGAAAAGCTGCGGCGTTGAAATCGTTTCTTCCGCAAATCTTATTCAACATTTTGAATCCACGTGGAGTAATGAACAGCGCGACGGCGCATTCGAGAGCGCAAAACATTTGCGCGAAATCGTCGATGCAACATTCGGGTTCATCAAAAAAAATATTCTTGCCGGTACAGAGATTCATGAATACGACGTGCAGCAATTTATGCTGTCAGAATTCAACAAACGCGGCTTAACTGCCGATGATGCACCGAATTGTTCCGTCAATGCCAACGCTGCCAATCCGCATTACGAGCCGACGAAGGACATTCATTCGCCGTTGCACAAAGGCGATCTGGTGCTGTTAGATATCTGGGCGAAGAAAAAACAACCACACTCCACCTATGCAGATATTACGTGGATGGGATTCATCGGCGAGATGGTGCCGGAAAAATATGAAACGGTATTCCAGATTGTCAAAGGCGGACGCGATGCCGCGCTACAATTTGTAAGAGATTCATTCAAGTCGGGCAAAACGATATGCGGCTATCAGGTGGATGATGCTGCGCGTAATTTTATCGCTGCAAAAGGGTACGGCGAATATTTTGTTCACCGCACGGGGCATTCCATCGGGGAAGAAGTGCATGGCACCGGCGCGAACATGGATAATCTCGAAACGCACGATGAGCGTATTCTGATCCCGCGCACGTCGTTTTCCATTGAACCGGGAATTTATCTGCGGGATGATTTCGGTGTTCGCAGTGAGATCGATGTGTATATCTCCGAAACAAACGAAGTCATCGTTCCGGGATTGCCGATACAGGAGCACATCGTTCCGATTCTTCGGTGAGGGAAAACCTAAGAAGTGTCTGACATCTGCGGTTGAGAAGTGTCAGCCACCTGCAGTTGAGAAGTGTCAGATACCTGCAAGGTATCAGACACTTACCAGAGGTATCTTGACAAGCCATATTTCTCTTTGTAGATTCTATGAGCTTTTCAAATAGATGATACAACCAAACTATAAACTGTCAGATACATAAAAGATCGCAAGTGTCAGACACCTGCAAGGTGTCAGACAATTCTCAAGGTCAGCAAGTGTCAGATACCTACAAGGTATCAGACACTTCTCATGTAGGAGGAAAAAGCATGATACTCGAATACGAAAAATATTATCATGTCGATAACCGCTCCAACAACAGTGAGATTGTATTTAAAGAAGAGCGCAATTACGAATATTTTCTTGATAAGTATTACTCATATTGCACGCCATACTTCGAGACGATTGCCTATTGTCTCATGCCCACACATTTTCATTTTCTTCTTCAATTCCGTTCGCAGGATATTGAAGGCGCAAGAAAAGCCGTTGCTCTTTTATTGAGCAGTTATACCAAAGCAATCAATGTACAATTGAAACGCCATGGCAGTCTTTTTCAACCGCACACCAAAGCTATAGAAATTACAGATGAATCGTATCTTATGACGGTGATGTCTTACATTCATCAGAATCCTGTGCGCGCCGGATTGGTAAGTCGTATGGAAGATTGGCAGCACTCAAGCTATGGCAACCTTCTTGATTCATCTTCTGATGCTTGGAAAAAGAACACCGTTGTTAACTCAAGATTTGATGATCGCAAAGCATTCAAAGTATTTTCTGAACAAATACTTGAGAGCGTTCGAAGCGAGTATTGGATCTGAGGTAAGTATCAGACACAAAAAAAGGTCGCAAGTGTCAGACACCCGCAAGGTGTCAGATACTTAGCAAGGGTATAAACAAGTGTCAGACACCTGCAAGGTGTCAGACACTTACCAAGGTCAGCAATTATCAGATACCTCCAAGGTGTCAGACACTTACCAGCGGCAAAACCAGAAAAATTCGCCATTCCATATCCGCCATAGCAAAAACCATTAAATTCTTGTAAAAAACGGCATGCGCAGCGTTCCCAACGACCAACTCCATCGTCCCAACGACCGACACCATGTTCCGAACGATAAACTCCGTCGTCCGAATGACCTGCGCCATGTTCCCAGCGACCCACTCCATCGTCCGAACGACCCGCGCCGCCGTCCCAGCGACTAACTCCTTCGTCCCGATGATATACTCCGTGTTCCGAAGGATCAACTCCGTCTTCCCAACGGTCCGCTCCATCGTCCCATCGATCAACTCCACCGTCCGAACAACTAACGCCGCCTTCCGAACGCTATCCTTTCAGCAGCGATCTCAACACGTATTGCAAAATGCCACCGTGGCGGTAATAATCCACTTCGTTCGGCGTGTCGATGCGACATGTAACGACAAACGTTTTAACGATGCCGCTTTCCGCAGTCGCTTTCACCGTGAGTTGCTTGTCTGGTTTTAAATCCACAGCAATGCCGTCGATCTCGAACTGCTCGAAGCCGGTCAGTCCGAGCATCTTGTAACTCTGTCCATCAGAAAATTGCAGCGGCAGAACGCCCATGCCGATAAGATTGCTGCGATGGATGCGCTCAAAACTTTCCGCGATGACGGCTCGAACACCAAGCAGCGCCGGGCCTTTCGCTGCCCAATCGCGCGAGGAACCGGAGCCGTACTCTTTGCCCGCAAGTATAATCAGCGGCGTGTTGTCCTGTTTGTATTTCATTGCCGCGTCATAAATCGAAATCGGTTTGTCGGCAGATGAAGGATGAATTGTGACACCGCCTTCGATGCCGGGCACGAGCAGATTTTTTAAACGGATGTTGGCAAACGTTCCGCGCATCATAATTTCGTGATTGCCGCGCCGCGCGCCGTACTGGTTGAAATCTTTTTTCTGAACGCCGAGCGAAAGCAAATGTTTTCCGGCGGGATTTTTTTCGTTGAACGAACCTGCGGGAGAAATATGGTCGGTTGTAACAGAGTCGCCGAGCATTGCAAGCACATGTGCGCCTTGAATATTTGTGAGCGGCCTCGGTTCTTTAGGTAAGTTGTCGAAGTACGGAGCAGCTTTGATGTATGTGGAATTTGCATCCCATGAAAATTGTGCGCCCTTCGGTGTCTGCAATTGTTTCCAATTCGCATCGCCCTCGAACACGTTCGCATATTCTTCCTTAAACATTTCCGATTTCACATTGGCGCGAACGGATTGTTCGATCTCTTGCGGCGTCGGCCAGATGTCTTTTAAGAAAATCGGTTTGCCGTTCTTGCCATGACCGATGGCATTCTTTGCGAAGTCGATGTCCATTGTTCCGGCAAGCGCATACGCCACCACCAACGGAGGAGAAGCAAGATAATTTGCGCGTGCATACGGATTCACTCTGCCTTCAAAGTTTCTGTTGCCGGAAAGAACTGCCGCAGCAACAAGTTCGTTCTCCTGAATTGCTTTTGCAATTGCATCCGGCAGCGGCCCGCTGTTGCCGATGCATGTTGTGCATCCGTAACCGACGAGATGGAAGCCAAGCGCTTCTAACGGTTTTGTCAATCCGGCAGCATTTAAATATTCCGTCACCACTTTAGAGCCGGGTGCAAGACTTGTCTTCACCCATGGCTTTGTTGCAAGTCCTTTCTCGACTGCTTTCTTCGCCAGCAGTCCTGCCGCAATCAATACAGAAGGATTCGATGTGTTCGTGCAGCTTGTGATAGCCGCAATCACTACCGAACCGTGATGCAAAGTATATGCAGATTTGTCTTTTACTTCCACAGACTTTAAGAAGGAAGGAAGCACTTCTGTTTCTTCGTTGTTCAGCCATGGCGCAATTTCTTCTTTGTTGATTGTTGTGCCCTTGGCTTCCAACAATTCTACCAGCGAAGAGCGAAATGATGTTTTTGCTTTTGAGAGTGGAACGCGATCCTGCGGGCGTTTCGGTCCGGCAATACTTGGCTCGACTGTGGCAAGGTCGAGTTCGAGCGTGTCGGAAAATTCCGGCTGCGGCGTTTCCGTTGTGTGAAACAAACCCTGTGCTTTTAAGGTACGCTTCCACAAGTGCAACCTGTTCTTCGCTGCGTCCGGTGAATTTTAAAAAGTTGATTGTTTCCTGATCGACAGGGAAGAAGCCCATCGTTGCGCCGTACTCGGGAGCCATGTTCGCAATCGTTGCGCGGTCGGCAAGCGAAAGCGATGAAAGCCCATCGCCAAAATATTCTACAAACTTTCCGACAACGCCTTTCTTGCGCAGCATTTGTGTAACGGTGAGGACTAAATCCGTTGCCGTTGCACCGGGTTTCAATTTTCCAGAAAGCTTGAAGCCAACGACTTGCGGGATCAACATCGAAACCGGTTGGCCGAGCATAGCGGCTTCTGCTTCAATGCCGCCGACGCCCCAGCCGAGTACGCCGAGTCCATTAATCATGGTTGTGTGAGAATCTGTTCCCACAAGCGTGTCCGGATATGCAAGCGTTTCGCCATCCACCGTTGTGTTGAAAACAACATTGGCAAGATATTCTAAATTGACTTGATGTACGATGCCGGTATCCGGCGGCACCACGCGGAAATTTTTAAATGCCTGCTGTCCCCAACGTAAAAATGAGTAGCGTTCTTTGTTGCGCTCAAATTCCAATGCTGCATTATGTTGAAACGCATTGGGCGTTCCGAATTCATCCACCTGCACGGAGTGATCGATCACTAAATCCACCGATTGTAGCGGATTGATTTTATTCGGATCGCCGCCCATCGCAATCATTGCATCGCGCATCACCGCTAAATCGACCACACACGGCACACCGGTAAAATCCTGCAAGAGCACGCGCGCAGGCATAAATGCAATTTCTTTACTCGGCGCCGCTTTGGGATTCCAATTCGCAATGGCTTCAATATCTTCCTTGCGGACAACGCTTCCGTCTTCGCGGCGCAATAAATTTTCTAAAAGAATTTTCAGTGACATCGGCAATCGATTCAATGAAACGCCGAGCTTTTCTTCAAGCGTGTTCAAAGAAAAGTATGAATACATCTTCGATCCGACGTTCAACGTCTGTTTGCTGTTGAAACTGTTTTTCGTGTTCATAAATATTCTCCTCTTACTAACGCTTTTTCGATTTTCTTATCATAATATAAGAAAAATTTTTGGGTGAAGAAGGTTCCCGAAAAATGGTACCTACCGATATAGTATCTTCATTCACCAATATCTAAATGCAATCCTTAAAATGTATTTTATATTTAAATAAAAATAGTATGAAAGGAAAAAAGTGATGGCGCATTCAGTTTGTCCATGGTATATGGGATATGTTTTAGCGAGTCCATTGCGTAAACTGTATCAAGACCCGCAAAAAATTCTCGGCAAGCATGTAAAGCGGGGAATGAAAGTGCTGGAAGTCGGTCCCGGTATGGGATTCTTCAGTATTCCGATGGCGCGTATGGTAGGGAAGGAAGGGAAAATTATTTGTGTCGATGTGCAGGATAAAATGCTGCTGCGTCTTCGCAAGAGAGCACATCGAAAACGATTAGATCACATCATCGAAACATGGCAATGCCCGCTGTCGTCGCTGGCTGTTGCCGATCAAAACGGTACTATCGATTTTGCACTTGCGTTTGCCGTGGTGCATGAAATTCCGGATCAAGAAAATCTTTTGAAAGAAATTCATGATGCACTGAAGCACAATGGAATTCTCTTCATCGCAGAACCGCGCGGGCATGTCATTCGCGAAGCGTTTGATAAATTGATTTTACTCGCGCAGAGAAAAGGATTTTCGATTGCAGAAATGCCGGATGTACGGGGAAGCCACGCTGTTGTACTAAAAAAGAAGTAACAATCTCCTCTCGCCGATGTTACGTGAGAGGAGATTGAAAGCGCATTATACTTTCCAGCGTAAACCGATATACAACATTCGTCCGCTGATTGGTCCCCACACAAGCGAGCTGTCGAAATATGAGCTATTCGGATGTGCTGCATCGAGAATCGGATTATCCTGACGAAAATCGAATAGGTTTTCTACACCGATGTACACATCCATTCCAAATCCCGATGAGTGAGTAATTTGCCCATTCACCAAAAAGAAATCCGGTGAGAAGGAAGCAGCTTGCAAGTTTACAGGATTCGATTGCGTGTCCGGTAAACGTTTGCGTCCTGTCCATTGCATGGTCAAATCGTACAGCATTTGATTGGAGGCAGCATTTTCTTTTTCTGTCGAGTAACTTAAATTTATAAATGCCCGCTGACGAGCGACGAAGGGACGATAGCGTTCAACACCGTCGATTGTCTGCCGCACATCTAAGTAGCGATATGCGACGCGTGTTTCGAATCCATCAAACTGTTGAAAATCCAGTTCGGTCTGAAAGCTGTTGGAATATGACACACCGGAAAGATTGTAAAATAACACTTCCTGCGGACTGTGGTCGAGATCGACAACAACTTGCTTTTCGAATTCCGTACGATATACATCGAAACTGAGCGTTGCTTCGTGATATGCCCAGAGAAAATAATGCGTCAGATTGAAACCGTAATTCCATGCAACTTCCTGGGCAAATGGATATTTGTTGGCAAACGACGGAATGTTGATGGAACGAGAACTTGCAAAGTACGCCATGTTTTCTGCAAGCACATTTGCAGTTCGCTCGCCGCGTCCTGCAACCAATCGCAGTACCCAGTCTTCTTGAGGCGTGTAGCGAATGTGTAATCGCGGCGTAACAAATGTTCCGAATAAATTATCATGATCCACACGCATTCCGGCAACAAGCGAAAAGTTGTCGTTTGGCGTGTAGGTATATTCCGTAAACACACCCGGCACGCGTTCGATACGATTGTAAGCGTCAAGGTCGAGCGATTCGTCATACGAATCGAACAAGAAACTTCCGCCGAAACGCAGCGTATGAATTTTACTGCCGAGCTGTGTTTGGTACAGAAGATTGATGTAACCGGTTTTTTCAAGAGCTCGATACTCTCGCAACTCGAACGAAGCATCTTGCTGATATTCAACATACGATGCCTGCAATCCGATGCTTCGATACGAACTTCCGGGGAAGACATATCCGTTCTTGCTCGAAATGCGCACCTGATGCGAATGAATGCCGAATGCATATTCGTCCGGATGCGCGAGCAGCGAATCTCTATCTAATGAATAGCCATTGAGAGTGCCGCCTTTTTTATCATCATCAAGAATTTGCACATTCAATTGGCTTTCGAGATTATTCCATCCTGTCAATTGAAAGCGCTGCAAGAAGTTTAACGTGCTGCCGATGGGTAAATCGAGAAAGCCGTCGCCATTATCATCGATTTTATTCTTCAACGAACTTCCGCTGAGCATCGTCATGGAAGAAAAATATTCGGCGATGGGTTCACGAAGCAGAAGATTTGCTTCCATTCGTTGATTTTGATTTGCATAAAGATTGATGAATAATGTTTTATTGCTTGTGTCGCTTGGCTTCTTCAATTCAACATTGATTTGCCCGGTTACCGATTCGTAGCCATTTGCCACAGAACCGATGCCTTTGGAAAGCTGGATGCTTTCGATCCACGTTCCGGGAATATAGGTTAATCCGACATTGGAAGTTAATCCGCGAATGCCGGGAAGATTTTCCAAAGTGATTTGAGAATACGATCCGGCAAGCCCCAGCATTTCGATTTGCTTCGTTCCGGTGATAGCGTCGGTGAACGAAACATCGATCGATGGATTGGTTTGAAAGCTTTCCGAAAGATTGCAGCACGCTGCTTTGGTCAGCTCTTTGCTTGTCATCGTAAGCGAGTTGTTGGTGCTTGTGTAATCAAGATAGCTTGATGATCGCGTGCCGACAACACTAACACTGTCGACAGATTTTGATTCTGATTGCAATCGAATGTGGAGCTGCGTACGATTATCAACCAAAATGGTGTCGGATGTATATCCGACACAACGGACAATCAACTCATCGGTGTGAGTATTTTTTTGTAATTGAAATTTCCCGTTTTCATCCGTCGTTGTGCCGATATTTGTATTTAACCAGTACACATTTGCACCGACAACGGGAGTCGATTCGCCTGCTGAATTCTTTTCCATCACATCTCCCGAAACAACAGTTTGCTGTGCTTGAAGGGATGTCATTAAAATGAAACTGGCAATGAGTATGCTTATAATATTTTTCATATCGTAATTCCTTTTTTGCTACGATCAGTTCAATACACAATGAATCGATAAGAGATAAAAATATCCCTTTCGAAATCATCATCGTGAACAATGATCCGTTTTAGTAATTATTTGGATTTACGATAGAGACAGCACGACGGAAGTGCATTGTACGTTACATCGGCGGCTTTGTATTTTTCCGTATCGTGGCCGACTAAAGCAACACGGTGCTGAAGTGAGTCCAACGTGATGGCCGATGAGTTATAAACAACCGTTACAACCTGGTTGCTTCGGTTCCATTTGGCAAGTTTCACTTCTGTAATCTGAAGTGCTTTTTCAATGCGTGCCTTACATTGTCCGCAGTTGCCGTACGCGGAAAATGTGGCTTGTGTAACTTTTACTTCTTGTGCAAATGAAAGTGTAATGCAAACAACAAGAAGAATGAGTGTGCTAATAAAAGATTTCATAACATTCCTTTAAAAATATTTTTTTGAATTTCGTGGTTGAACAGGAAATACAAAATATTAAATCAGGAATGTGCAATTGAGAATGTGAATGGATGGTAAATCAGGCGGAGAGGTATCGATTGTAGTTGGAGCGACCGGTGTCGTATCCATGGCAAAAACTGGTTGCTGTGGTAGATCGCAAATTAATACTGTTGTGATTTTATCGATGACAGCCGTTGCAATGGATAATTGAGTGTCGGTAACTTGAAATTGCCGCACCACAATTTTGCAGCACATATCATTGTCGGAAGAATCGTCGCAGCCGCATGGATCTTTCGAAAACGGAAGCATGCTGGTCGTTATCGATTTTCCGCACTCATGTATCCAGATGGTGACGCCTGCAAACAACCAGACATATACGAAGAGTAATGATATGGCAACAGCTTTTTTCATTTGTTTAAACATACCGAAAGTCGTATCATAATACAAATAAAACTTGAAGTAATTCGAGCTTTCTTACTTAACATTCTGTGTGATTCAAAGAGTTCCATAAAAAAAGCGCACCACGTTGAATGATGCGCTGTTCGAAAAACGTGTATGCAAGAAAAATTACTTCGCTTCGCGAACGATGTCGTTTGCCTGAAGATTTGTGCCGGAAACAATTTGTGCTTTTGAAGCTTTTCCCTTTAAAATATCTTCCGTCACTTTAATATGGCCGATTTTGGTTTCTTCTGCGCCAAGTTCAAGTCCGGTGTCGGGATCTTTAATCGGTTCGCCAAGGCGAAAGATATCGAATTCTTGTCCAACGCTTACGCCGCTTTCCGATCCGGGTTTCATTAATAAGGTACCGTCTGCATTCACTTTTAAAATTTTACCGGAGAACGGAATCTTTGCCATGTTTTTCACAATCAATTCCACGCAGCCGTCCACGGCTTTGCGGCATGCCTTGCCAATATCAGTATTATCCCATGAACTGGTATTATCGAAATCAATATCCTCGTAACGTACAGCAAGTCCGGTTGAAGACTCTTCGCCTTCTTCTTTTTCAGCAGCGACGATTTCGCCGGTTACGGTATTGACCAGCCGAATATCCACCACCGCACGCGCGTTGGTGTGTTTAATACCGCCGCCTAAAAGAGAAAAGCCGCCGGAAATTTTCGATTCCGATTTTCCGAACTCCGATATCGATCCTATTACTAACAATTCAACTCCCAATAATTTTCCAACTTTGGGCGCAGACTCTGCAGTAACCAATCCGCTTGCGCCGAGTTTTTGTTCATCAAGCACCTTGTCTAATTCCTGCCGTTCAATGACATTGAACTTACCGGCTTTGACTAAAGCGGTCGTCAACATATCGGCGACACCAGAACCAATATGGTTATAACCAGATCCAGTGCGATCTTCGAACCGAGAAACGGCTACACGTTTTTTTAATTGTGCCGATGCAATAGAAGAAAGAACAAATGCAGCAATAAAAAGAAGAAGGGATATGCGTTTCATAATAACTCCTATGTCTTTAGTGGAATGATCTTTTGGACTTGAAGGAATATAAATAGAATAATCAGAAAAGGCAAAGAAACAATAAATATGGATAATCAATTCATTATGTTGAATACAGAGATTACCCTAATCATCCATTTATGAAAGTCGATTACGATTTTTTGATATGCTCTGTGCGGCAAATTATTATACGAGAAGAAATTTTTCCATTGAATGCCGAGCATCTTATTGATATATTAGATGCGGTTTTTTATAGGAGATGTTGGAAAAGAGTGCCAAAACGCACAGACATAAAGTCCATTCTGATTATCGGTTCAGGTCCCATTGTTATCGGCCAAGCATGCGAGTTCGATTATTCAGGAACGCAGGCGTGCCGCGTGCTTCGGCAGGAAGGATATCGCATTATTCTCGTGAACAGCAATCCTGCCACGATTATGACGGACCCGGAGCTTGCCGATGCGACATACATTGAACCCATCACGGCGGACTTTGTAGAAAAAATTATTGCAAAAGAACGTCCCGATGCCGTTTTGCCGACGATGGGTGGGCAAACGGCGTTGAACGTTGCCGTGGAGTTAGCAGAGCGCGGCGTTTTGAAAAAATATCATGCGGAATTGATCGGCGCAAAACTTCCTGCCATCAAAAAAGCGGAAGATCGTGAGTTGTTCAAGAAAGCGATGGATCATGCCGGCCTTGAATGCCCGCGCGGTGGATTTGTAAAGACGCTGGAACATGCGGTTGAGCTATCGGAACAAATCGGATTTCCTATTATTATTCGCCCATCATTCACCCTCGGCGGTACCGGCGGCGGGACAGCATACAATCGTGAGGAGTTTCGAGAAAAAGTGCAGCACGGTTTAACGGCAAGTCCGATTCATCAGGTATTGATTGAAGAATCCGTCATCGGCTGGAAAGAATTTGAATTAGAAGTGATGCGCGATATGAAAGATAATGTCGTCATCATTTGTTCGATTGAAAATTTCGATCCGATGGGCGTGCATACCGGCGATTCGATTACGGTTGCACCGGCGCAAACATTGACGGATAAAGAATATCAGAAACTGCGCGATGCCGCGTTGAAAATTATTCGCGAGATCGGTGTGGAAACCGGTGGATCGAATATTCAATTCGCGGTCAATCCCAAAGACGGCAGATTTATCGTCATCGAAATGAATCCGCGTGTCTCTCGTTCCTCGGCGCTTGCCTCTAAAGCAACCGGATTTCCGATAGCAAAGATCGCAGCAAAGCTTGCGGTCGGTTATACGTTGGATGAAATTCCGAACGACATCACCAAACAAACACCGGCATCGTTCGAACCGACTATCGATTATTGTGTGGTAAAAATTCCGCGCTGGGATTTTGAAAAATTCAAAGGCGTAGATGATACACTCGGTGTGCAGATGAAATCTGTCGGCGAGGCGATGGCAATCGGCAGAACATTCAAAGAAGCGCTGCAAAAAGCATTGCGGTCATTAGAACAAGGACGTGCCGGTTTGGGTTGTGACGGTAAAGATATTGTGGATGTGCGTACACTTTCAGAAGAAGAGCAACGCGAGTGGCGGCGCAAAATATTGGATCGGATTAAAACGCCTCGCCCGGGAAATATTTTTTATCTGCGGTACGGATTTCAACTTGGCATTTCATTAGAAGAATTATTCGAAGCGACAAAGATCGATCCGTGGTTCTTATACAACATCAAACAGATTGTTGATTTTGAAGAAGAATTGTATTCGTACCGGGCATAAGTGACAAGGAAAAAAGGAACGCGATGTTCAAAAATAATTTGATATGGATCTTCGGTTGCATCAGTTTTATGAGTGCATCATTGTTTGCACAAGGCATCACGCCTTCCGAAAAAGAAGGATTGTTGAACGGCGATCCTACAGGACAGTTTCTTGTTGCGGAACAAAACAACTATCCCATTCCTTCAAAAGTATTGTCCTTCAAAGCGCAATTAGGATTGACAAGCGTACAATTCAAAAAGATTAATGAACTGATGCAAAATCTTCCTGTGTCGGCGCAGGTTAAAGGACAGGAAATTGTTGAAGCCGAAGAAGATTTGAGTCAAACATTTGCAGCAGGAACAATTAACGATAAAATTTTGCGAACAAAATTAGAAAAAATTGGCAAGCTGCGTGCCGATCTGCGCCTTACACATTTGCAAGTGTGTTTAAAGGTGAAGCAAATCCTTTCTGCCAATCAAAACGAACGCTACAAGGAATTAGTTGCCGGTGAAAGCAAGTAAATTAAATTCTGAACAAATTCTTCCTGTTACGCCGGAAATTTTGCGCAAAGCAAAAGAATATGGTTTTTCCGACGGTCAGTTAGCGCATATATGGGGCATCAAGGAATCGGCGGTACGATTGATGCGAAAGAAAGCGGACGTGTGCCCTGTATTCAAAACGGTCGATACGTGCGCAGCGGAATTTGCCGCATCGACGCCGTATCATTATTCCACGTACGAGCGGGAAAACGAATCGATAAAAAGTGATAAGAAAAAAATTCTCATTCTCGGCGGCGGCCCGAATCGCATCGGGCAGGGCATCGAATTCGATTATTGCTGCGTGCACAGCGTGATGGCGCTGCGTGAATTGGGATTTGAAACCATTATGGTCAACTGCAATCCTGAAACGGTTTCCACAGATTACGACACGACGGATAAATTATATTTTGAGCCGCTGACGCTGGAAGATGTTTTGAATATTTGCGATCACGAAGAACCGTTCGGTGTTATTGTCAGTTTCGGCGGACAAACGCCGTTGAAGATCGCCAAGGCGCTGGAAGAAAACGGCGTACACATCCTCGGCACATCGCCGGAAGGAATTGATCTTGCGGAAGATCGCGAGCGATTCGGTGCGTTGCTGCGCCGCAATAATATTGTGCATCCCAAGTACGGAACGGCATACACGGTGAGCAATGCCGTGTTGGTTGCAGAGCAAATCGGATTTCCTGTTTTGATTCGTCCTTCCTACGTATTAGGCGGACGTGCAATGGAAGTGTGTTACAATAAAGATTCTGTGCGCGAATATATGCGCAAGGCGGTCAACGTTTCTCCGGATCATCCTGTCCTCATCGACCGATTTTTAGAAGATGCGTTCGAATACGATGTCGATTGCGTGAGCGATGGAAAAGATGTGGTCATCGGCGGCGTGATGGAACATATTGAAGAAGCCGGCATTCACTCCGGCGACAGCGCTTGTGTGCTGCCGCCATTCATCATCTCCGAAAAAAATCTTGAAGAGATTATTTCTTGTACAATCAAATTAGCAAAAGCATTGAAAGTTGTCGGATTGATGAATGTACAATTTGCGATTAAAGATCACGAAGTGTATGTGCTGGAAGTCAATCCGCGGGCATCGCGCACGGTGCCGTTCGTGAGCAAAGCAACCGGATTGCCGCTTGCCAAGGTTGCAGCAAAAGTGATGGTTGGAAAAACGCTGGAAGAACTTGGCTATAAAGATTTTGATTTCAGAAAAGTAAAACATATTGCAGTAAAAGAAGCGGTCTTCCCGTTTGCAAAGTTTCCGAAGACGCCGGTGTTTCTCGGTCCGGAAATGCGTTCGACCGGCGAGGTGATGGCGATCTCCTACAACTTCGGTGAATCAATTGCGAAGTCGCAAATTGCTGCAAGCAATGCGCTGCCGGATAAAGGTACCGTGTTCTTCAGCGTGAATGATAATGACAAAACCGATTTCACGTTAGATATTGCCCGCGATTTTGTAGCGATGGGATTTTCCTTGATTGCAACAGAAGGGACAGCAAAATTTTTTAATACGAACAATATTCCATGCGAACGATTGTTCAAGGTGAATGAAGGCAGGCCAACCTCCATCGATTATCTTAAGAACGGTAAAATCCAATTAGTTATCAATACGCCTCTGGGCGAAGTTTCGCGCTACGATCAATATTCTATCGGCTGGGCAGCGTTGGAAAACAAAGTTCCGTTTATTACCACACTTTCTGCTGCATCGACAGCATTGAAAGCAATTCATGAATTGCGTCACGGGACATTAACGGTGAAGAGCATTCAGGAATATTTGCGAGCATAGCGAACCACGAATAGTTTCGTGAGTGCACCAAGGGTGGATAAAGGCACTCCGGTGGAACGTGATAGTCCACCAATCATTTAAAAAACATCTTCCTCGTTGTGCAGCCATTCTCAATTCGTTTCAACAGTTGCACACGTCCAAAGGTTTGAGTATTTTCTATTCAGATGCCTGATAATTTATTATTGATTGTATTTGGAACGCTTTCCCTGATTGCCATCGCGATCGGCGGTCTTGCCATTTATCTTGCGATGAAGAATGTCCGAAAGAACGGAAGCGAATTGCGCATGGTGTTCTGGGCATTTCTTGCTCTTGCCGGATTGACGTTCGGGGGTATGTGCCTTGCCTATTTTGTTATTCCGATTTTAATGAATCATTTATAAACCGATGCCTCGAAGCGAAACAGAAACATTTTTTACGAAGAAAGAACTTTCGATATTCCGAAAAATTTCTTCCCCGTATAAGATTCAAGAATTTTTAGACGAATTAGAATACAGCGATGAAGCGCGTTATCGCTGCCCGCATAATGTGCTGAGGGACGGCAAAGCACATTGTTATGATGGAGCGATTTTTGCCGCCGCAGCGTTACAGTATCAGAACTATCTTCCACAGATCGTGGAGATATTGCCGAATGACAACGATGACGATCATATCGTTGCGGTGTTTCGCCGTGGAACGTGCTGGGGCGCGATTGCAAAATCTAATTTTGCTGGATTGCGTTACCGTGAGCCGGTGTACCGCTCGCTGCGGGAATTGATGATGAGTTATTTTGAATCGTATTATAATGTAAAACGAGAGCGTACGATGATCGGCTACACGGCGCCGCTGAATCTCCATCGTTTCAACAAGTTGCGATGGCAGATAGAAGATGAAGCGATGGAAATGATCGGCGAAGCGCTTGATGAAGTGCGTTCCTATAAAATTCTTTCAACCGCACAGCGAAAGCAATTAACGCCGGTGCATCAGCATTTTGCCAACGCAGGATTATTCGGTGCGAAAAAAACAGGATTATACAAACCATAATGTGAGGAGATTGCTATGACCATTACAGAACGAAACGAATCGATAGAAAAAATTAAAACCCTGCCGGCGAAATTAGAAGCAGCCGTTAAAGGTTTATCCGACAACCAGTTGAACACGCCGTACGGCGAAGGCAAATGGACACTGCGGCAGGTTGCACACCACATTGCCGATGCAAACATGAATGCTTACACCCGCATGAAGTTAGTTGCAACAGAACAAAAACCAATCTTAAAACCATACGATCAAAATCCTTGGGCAGAGCAAGCAGATAGTTTACAATGCCCGGTGGAAGCTTCGCTTGTTCTTTTGCGAGGGTTGCATGAACGTTGGGTTCGATTTCATGAATGCAGTGCCGGAAGAAAGTTGGCTTCGAGAAGGAATTCATCTAGAAAACGGAAAAGTTTCGATGGAACAAATTCTTTCACTGTATGCCCAACATGCCGAAAATCATGTTCAGCAAATCGTTTCCTTACGGCAAAAGAAAGGGTGGTAAGTGACTACCGAGTGGATTCGAAAATTTCCTGCTGCTATTACCGTTTGCGACACCGCAGGAATTATTCTGGCGATGAATGATCGATCCGTTGAAATGTTTAACGAAGATGGTGGAGAGAAATTAATTGGCACCAACTTGTTAGAATGCCATCCCGAACCGGCGCGTTCGAAAGTCGAAGAGATGCTTGCCTCCGGAAAAGAAAATATTTACAGCATCGAAAAGAACGGCAAAAAGAAATTCATTTATCAATCGCCGTGGTACGATGAAGCCGGAGTGTATGCCGGCTTTGTGGAAATCGTGATGGCGGTGCCGTTTGAGATTCCGCACTTTGTTCGGAAGAGTTGATCGAAGGAAAAACAATGGCGACAAAATTTGATGAGTTCCAATCCTATCGTAAGAAGATGAATGAACGCATTGCAGAGATCGACCATCTTGGAATCAAAAGATTTTTCAATTTAGATGCGGCGGCGTACACCGACGGCGCGTTGCCTGCGAAGACAAAAGAATTACTCGGACTTATTGCATCGTGTGTGCTGCGTTGCAACGACTGCATCGATTATCATCTTGCTCAATGTGTGGAAGCGGGATACACGGACGAAGAATTGTACGATGCGCTCAATGTTGCGCTTGTTGTCGGCGGCAGTATTTTTATTCCGCACATGCGCCACGCGGTAGAAACGATTGATTTGCTAAGAGCGAAGGGGGAAAATAGTAATAGGAAAAGTATATGACGGCAAGTTCCAAAGAAACCGCAGAACATTATATCTGGGGCGGTAAGTGCGACGGATGGCATATAGCGAAATCTAAAAACTTAAGCATCATACAAGAACGAGTGCCGCCTGGATGTGCGGAAGTACGACACTATCATAAGTATGCTGAACAATTCTTTTATGTCACTTTCCGGTATGGCAACATTAGAAGTTGATGACGCGATTTATCAACTAAGTGCCAACCAAGGATTATATATTGCCGCAAATACGCCTCACCAATTGAGTAATAATCAACAGCAAGAAGATTTAGAATTTCTCGTCGTTTCGACTCCTCCAAGCCATGGTGATAGGGTAGAAGTATAAAATAAAATTTCTTTTCAGAAGTTTTATTTGTCTTGCTGTTTTCCAGAAATGAATGCCGCCATTTGTTCGCTTGTCGCATTGCCAATGTGAAGTCGACCGCCAACTTCGATCACGGGCAGCGCGCGAATACCTTTTGCTGTGATCAACTCTGGCTTTAGTGTAACATCGATCTCTTTCAACGAAAATCCCATTTTGGTTTGAAGATCAAGAAGACGTTTTTTCACAATCGGGCAGAAGGGGCAGCCGATACCTGTGTATAATGTTACCTGTGCCGATGAAGGAACGATTTCAGAAGCAGGTTGATCTTCCACAGAACCATATCCCATCATGGTCGAGAGAGCAGGAAAGTATTTGACATACAGCCACATTGCCAGCGGCATGACGATAATCCATGTTCCTGCTTGAATATATCTGCCGAGAAGAAGATAAACGATCAGGCCGCCGATGGCAATTGCCCAACTAATATAGATAAACGATAGATGACATTGTTGTTTCATAGTAGCTCTTACGATTAGTTGAGACAATGATTCATTGCGATTATAAACATGAAAAAATAAAACCGGTCAATAAGATCGCTACCGAATACAGCGAGCGTTTCCATGGGGTGTCTGTATTTGTTCTGATATAAAGTTGATAGTTGAATAAAGCGAGCCCTAAACAGTACACGATGGCAATGATCGGAACGGCGTATGGAAGAAACGGATTATGATAAAAGTAATTGACGACGGGAAAAAAGATCAACAGCAATGCGATGACAAGAAATCCGAGTCCGGAGATTCTCATCAAGGCAAGGATAACGGATTGAACGCCGCTATCGATTTGATCGAACGATTTCCCTGCGGCTTTTTCATGGAATGGAATAAATTTATTCGAGAAAATACTTTTCCATGCCATCGTGAGTGAAATGATGCCGACGAAAATATAAAGACATGCTCGAAATGAATTGCGTTATCATACATTCCTTTGTATTTATTCTCCGAAGATGATTTTTCTTTCATACCTGTTGTCAAGGCAAGAGTCAATAAATTTAAAATGAGCAACCGTACACGTAATAATTTTCATGGTTCCGTACGGAATAGCAAAAAGGCATAATTCATTCTGCTGCCTTTGCATGTGTTGACTTATTCTTTCGCACGCATCGAATCCCACAACGTGTAAGCGATCAAGAGCACGAACAAAATTAATCCGGTTAATTCGCCGTTTGTGGAGTTTGCCCACGCGGTTTGGTACCATGCGGAATAACCAAATGCCCATTGCTGGTCGATAAACTTTAAGAACGCATTGAAAACGCCGAGCAGTGCGCCGCCTGCGATGAATCCGGAGGCGATGAGTGTGCCGCGCTGCGTGCGTGCATTGTTCAGTTTTTCATTTTTTGATCGCGTTGAAACAAACCATGCAATAATGCCGCCGATGAGCAACGGTGTGTTCAACTCCTGCGGAATATACATACCAAGTGCGAATGCAAGCGGAGAGATTTCCACGAGAATAAGAATGAGTGAAATCATCGCACCAATAATATAGAGAAGCCATGGTGTCGGTGCGTTGGACATGAGCGGCTTAATCACTGCCGCCATGGCATTCGCCTGCGGCGCAACCATTGCTTGATCGCCGGTGAAGCCGTACGCTTTATTCAAAATCAAAATCACGCCGCCGACTGTTGCGGCAGAAACAAGCACGCCAAGGAATTTCCATGTCTCCTGCTTTTTCGGTGTTGTGCCGAGCCAGTATCCGACTTTCAAATCTGTAATAAATCCGCCGGCAACCGAAAGCGCTGTGCAAACAACGCCGCCGATAATCAATGCGCTCAGCATTCCAGATTCGCCGCTCAATCCGATTTGAACTAACACAAGGGAAGAAAGAATGAGCGTCATCAACGTCATGCCGGAAACAGGATTGGTACCGACGATTGCTGTTGCATTTGCTGCGACTGTGGTAAAGAGAAATGAAATGATGACAACAACAAGCAAAGCGACGAATGCTTGAAGAATTGTGGGAACAACGCCGAGAGCAAAGAACGCAAAGATGGCAAGTGCAGTCAGAATGACCAGCATCACAATCCATAACATTTTAATATCGGTTTGTGTGCGTTCCGTTGCTTCGCTTCCGGATTTATGGTGAAGGATTTCCTGCGATGCAAGCTTGAAGGCGCCGGCAATAATTTTCGATGAACGAATGATACCAATGATTCCCGCCATGGCAATGCCGCCGATACCGATTGGGCGGACATAGTTGCGGAAGATTTCTTCGGGACTCATTTGCGAAATAAGTTTTGTTGCCGTTGCACCAAGCGGTGTAGTAAGAAATTGTCCGATTTCATGAACTAACGGAACAAGCACGAACCACGACAGTAGCGAACCCGCAACGATAATGGCAGAATATTTTATGCCAACAATGAAACCGAGCCCAAGCACCATTGCTGAGACATCGAACTTTAACACGATTTTAAATTTATCAGAGATCGCTTGTCCCCAGGAAAACATTCGTGTGGTAATCACTTCTGACCACCATCCGAATGCGTTGAAAATAAAATCGAATGCGCCGCCGATGACGCCGCTGACAACAAGCACGAATGCTTCTTTGCCTCCTTTTTCTCCGGCAACAAGAATTTCTGTCGTTGCCGTTGCTTCAGGAAAAGGAAGCTGTCCGTGCATATCTTTGACAAAATATTTTCTGAATGGAATGAGGAAAAGAATACCGAGAAATCCACCGAGTGCAGAAGCCATGAACATTTGGAAATAACTCGCGGGCAATGCGAGAATATAAAGAGCTGGAATGGTAAAGATGGCGCCTGCAACGACAACGCCGGAACATGCTCCGATGGATTGAATGATAATGTTCTGTCCGAGTCCGTTCGGTTTCTTGGCAAGTCCGGTAATGCCGACGGCGAGAATGGCGATGGGAATGGCAGCTTCAAACACCTGCCCGATCTTCAAGCCGGAATATGCCGCAGCGGCAGAGAACAATACTGCCATAATCAATCCCCACGAGACAGACCACGCCGTTACTTCGGGATAGATTTTCGATGCAGACATCACCGGCTGGTATTCTTCTCCCGGCTTCAATTCTTTGTACGCATTTTCGGGAAGCGTGCTGAGGTTTTGTTGTTCCATAACTTTTCCTGACATTGGTGATGTTTTATTCTCTGTCATTCCCGATTGTTTCTATTGGGAATCCAGATCAAAGTTGTTGAATGGATTCCCGCTTTCGCGGGAATGACTTTAACCAATAAGTTTGTCATTTAGATTTCTCGACCCAGATTTGTGCAAGATTCAAAACGGTTTCGATAGCTTTTTCCATGCCCCACACGTTCACCCATTCATTACGGCTGTGATAATTTGCACCGCCGGTAAAAATGTTTGGCGTCGGCAATCCGAGTTCCGTCAATCGTGAGCCGTCTGTGCCGCCGCGAATGGGCTGCCATTCCGGTTTCAATCCGGTTCTCTGTGCTGCTTCCTCCAAATAATCTATCACGCGCGGATCTTTAGCAAGCCCATCGCGCATGTTGCGGTACTGTTCTACGACTTTTAGTTCGATGACAGCTTTGGGATACATCGCTTGTACTTCTGCAACAACTTTCTCAACGATATTTTTCAGATCATCTAATCCTTCCGTCTTAAAATCACGGAATAAAATTTTCACTGTTGCTTTTCCTACACCGCCTTCTAATACGTATGGATGAATGTACGGTTCATATTTTTCCGTCGTCTCCGGCGCTTGATCTTTGGGAAGACGTGCAATGATATCGCTAATGACGCGTGTTGCGTTCACCATAATATTTTTTGCGCTGCCCGGATGAATATCGCGTCCGTGAACAGTAATCGTACAAGCATCGGCGCTGAACGTTTCCTTATTCAATTCTCCAGGAGTGTCTCCGTCAATCGTGTAAGCAAACTTGGCGCCGAACTTTGCAATGTCGAAAAATTTTGTGCCGTTACCGACTTCTTCATCCGGTGTAAAACCGATTTTGATTTCGCCGTGCGGAATCTCCGGATGCTGGATGAGATGCTGGATCGCCGTCATAATAATTGCCACGCCGGCTTTATCGTCTGCGCCGAGCAAGGTCGTGCCGTCGCTGGTAACGATTGTTTTACCGAGAGCTAATTTCAATCCCGGGTTTTCTGTTTCGCGAATAAATAAATCGGGAACACCATGGAGAGGAATGTCGCCGCCCTGATAATTCGTGATGACCTGTGGTTTCACATTCGTGTCGCTTACTTCCGGTGACGTATCGACGTGTGCAATGAATCCAATGGGAGGTACTTTCGTGGAAACATTTGCGGGCAATGTCGCCATCACATATCCGTATTTATCGATGCTCACCTGCGGCACGCCGATCTCTTTTAATTCCTTTACGAGTAAATTTAAAAGATCGAACTGCTTTGCTGTGCTGGGATATTCTTCCACATCTTCTTTGGATTGTGTATCAATGACAACGTATCGAAGAAATTTATCAAGAACTGTTTCTGCCATAAAAAATCCTTTCTGTCAATGTGCGGGAAAGCGTCGGAACGGTTTCCATATATTTATAGCGATAAGATAGAAAGAAGACAGCAAAGATGCAGGAGAAAAGTTTTCGATAATTTGTTAATCCTATTTCTTGAAAGTTGAACAGTCTTTTTGCATATTGCCCTGCCCCCGAAAAAGCGATCCAATTTATACTTAGAATAATTATATTAAAAAAACAATTGGAGAAGTGAGATTAATATTACGTAAAACAGCTTTGGAGGTTTTTTGGGGGGAAGCAATCGTTCGTTTCTTTTATATGCGCCTATATATGATGAAAAAATGAGACAGCAATAATGATTCCTAGACAGTATTATCATTTTTTCATTCTCAAATTGTAATATACGGAAAAAAAAAGCTGTAACAAGCTTGCGAGGAAATGGATGGGTCGTGATTCGATTTACTGTCTTTACAATTCGATGCCGGAAAATTTTTTACTACTATTACTGTATCGCGTGCAAAATATTTTCATGTCTGGAAGAAAATTCTGCGAATTTCCAGCTTCTTCACGCCGATTTGCTATTTATTTAATAAACATCTAAATTATTTTGATTAAGATAAAATCTTAAAAAAAAGCTGAAAAATTGTGCACAAATTTTTTCTTTGAATTGACGGTAACCATTTTCTGTACGATACAGACGTATCTTTCCCGCGGATTTTTCGATATTGACCGGAGCAACATCCTGCAATGAGAACTTCGTTTACACAAAAAGAAAACATAGAATCTGGTCTGGCATTGGTTGCAATATTATTGATTACCAGCTTGGTTGCAGGTTCGATGTTCACAGTTAAGATTTCGGTCGGATTGGTATTTTTACTTCTAATTGCACCTATTGTATTTTATCCATTCACATTTATATGGCTCAATCTTTCAACTATACTTGGCAAAGCGAGCTCCTTTGTATTTCTCACAGTAATATTTTTACTTGTCGTAACACCGGTCGGATTGTTCCGCCGGCTGCTCGGAAAAGACAGATTGCGTCTTTCTCAATTCAAGAAATCGACATCCTCTGTCTTTGAAGAGAGAAATCATCGTTTTATCAAAGACGACATGCGTTATCCATTTTGAATTTGATATAGGAATATTATGGAATTCATAAAAGATCTCTGGCAATTTCTTAAAGTGAGAAAAAAATTTTGGCTCTTGCCATTACTCGCTGTCTTTTTCCTTTTTGCCTTGCTGATTGTTGCTACAACGGGAACGGCGATCGCTCCTTTTATCTATACATTATTTTAATATGCGTGAAGCAGTTCTTGGAATATCGGCGTTTTATCACGATAGCGCTGTTGCGATAGTAGTCGATGGAAAGATTGTTGCTGCCGCTCAAGAGGAACGTTTTAGCAGAAAAAAACACGATGCTGGCTTCCCACACGGCGCTTTACGTTATGTTCTGGATGAAGCTGCAATTGATCTTGAGGATATTGCGTGCGTAGTATTCTATGAAAAACCGCTTATTAAATTTGAGCGATTGCTTGAAACATATCATGCTTTTGCGCCACGGGGATTGAAAAGCTTTTCGAGTGCCATACCGGTATGGCTCAAAGAAAAGCTGTTTATGAAAGGACATCTTCGCAAAGAGTTGCGTTCGTTTGGTATTGCCGACACTGTGCCGCTGCTTTTTCCAGAACATCACCTTGCTCACTCGGCCAGCGCCTTTTTTCCCTCGCCATATGATGAAGCCGCCATTCTTACTGTCGACGGTGTCGGCGAATGGGCTACGACCACAATTGGTTACGGCAAAGGAACGGATATCACTATTCTCAAGGAACTTCATTTTCCTCATTCGCTGGGTTTGCTATATACCGCTTTCACTTATTATTGTGGATTTAAAGTCAACAGCGGTGAATATAAGCTTATGGGGCTTGCTCCGTACGGTTTGCGGAATGTTGGACAGGTAGAGAAATTCACTGCACTTATCAAACAGCACATTGTCGATATTCGCCCTGATGGCTCCATCATTCTTAATATGAAATATTTCGATTATGCGACAGGCTTGACAATGTGCAACGAGCCAAGGTGGGAAAAGCTTTTTGGAATTCCACGAAGAAACGACGAAACAGAACTCACGCAACCATATATGGACTTAGCATTAGCAATCCAGGATGTGACAAACGAAATTGTCTTAAAGCTTGCAGAGACGGCAAAAGCACTCAGCGGCAGTAAGAATCTTGTTATGGCCGGTGGAGTTGCTCTCAACTGTGTCGCCAATAGCCAAATAATCGAAAATGGAATTTTTGAAAATATATGGATACAACCTGCCGCAGGAGATGCGGGAGGATCTGTTGGCGCTGCGCTTCTCGGTTGGCATCTTTACCTTGGGAAAGAAAGGGACCGCCAATCAGCCGATCTGATGGAAGGAGCGTACCTTGGGCCTTCATTTCAGAATGATGAAATTCAAAAAATACTTTCCCGATACAAGATGAAGTACGAATATTTTGACAACTATAATAAACTTTCAGCCAAAATAGCGGGATTGATCAATCAAGGGAAAGTCATTGGATGGTTTCAAGGTCGTATGGAATTTGGTCCGAGGGCGCTGGGCAACCGAAGTATCCTCGGCGATGCGCGGAATCCCGAAATGCAAAAGAAGATGAATCTGAAGATCAAGTACAGGGAAAGCTTCAGGCCGTTCGCTCCTTCGATTCTGGAAGAAAATCTTGACGAGTATTGTGACCGTTCTTTTTCATCACCCTATATGTTGTTTGTTCTTCCGATAGCGGAGAGGCGTCGAAACAAATCGAATAGCGATAATTCGGACGTTGATCTCTTTGCCCGTCTTTACCATCTCCGGTCTGATGTTCCTGCGATAACGCACATCGATTACTCAGCCCGTGTTCAAACAGTAACCAAAACCAGCAATGGGAGGTTTTGGAAGCTCATTGACGATTTTCGGAAACTTACATCCTATGGTATCATGATTAACACGAGCTTCAATCGACGAGGAGAACCGATTGTGTGCACTCCTGAAGATGCAGTACCGATGTTTTATGAATTCTGAAATTGATTATCTGGTTATTCAAGACTTCGTGATTGATAAAACCGATGTCGCAGATATGAAAATTAAATTTTCAGAAGAAAAGTTCTCACTCGATTAATTCTGTTATCGAATTCTATTTCAATCTGCTATTGATCCGGTTGGTATTGCAAAAGGGAAAATGCTTATCAACGAACGCTCCTCCAATATTCAGGTCGTTATTTAGTCGATCATTAAAAACCAAGGCGCGGTCATAATAGAAGTATGGAAAGAGGGAAAAAAGTTATACGTAAGTAGTAACAGAAAAACGAACAATGTCAACAACACTTTGCGAGAACAACTGAACCATCATCATCCGCTGTATATAGTAGCCGAACAAATCGATTGGCAGGTGTTTTTGTGGAAACATACGCCATCTCATATCCGTATTTATCGATGCTCACCTGCGGCACGCCGATCTCTTTTAATTCCTTCACGAATAAATTTAAAAGATCGAACTGCTTTGCCGTGCTGGGATATTCTTCCGCATCTTCTTTGTATTGCGTATCGATTACCACGTATCGAAGAAATTTATCAAGAACTGTTTCTGCCATAAAAAATCCTTTCTGTCAATGTGCGGGAAAACGTCGGATCGTTTCCCATGTATTTATAGCGATACGATAGAAAGAAGGCAGCAAAGATGCAGGGAAAAATGTTGTTGTGTTTTTCCGTAAATAGTTTTATCATTGCGCATACATAAATACACATTTCGGGGAATTTCCGATGGGCAATTTCAAAATAGTGTTGTTATGTGTGCTGGCGGCGGGAATTGTTCCTGCCTCGGCGCAAATTTCTTCGTTCCCGTTCACAGAAAACTTTGATGAAGTTACCGCTCCGGCAATTCCATCTCAATGGGTAGTAAACGGATTTGTTACTTACGCTTCGTCTCCTCGCTCATTGCCGAATTGTATTTCTGCAACAGGAAACAAAAGTTTGAAAATATTAACTTCTCCGGTGTTTGATTTTACCGGCGCTTTTCCCGATAAATTAATATTCTGGGAACGACGAAGCGGCACCGCTGCGGCATATCGATTGCAACTTTGTGTTTCAACGGATGGAATAAATTTCCAAACAGTTCTTGCGGAATATGATACAATCAACTCAACAACGAGTTATGTGCAGCGAACGATCAATCTTGCAAATGCAGGACTTCAGAACCAATCAACAGTACAATTCCAATGGCAGGTGCTTGTCGATAGTACCAACAACACAGGCGTGTTGCGCATCGATGATATTACACTTACAATTGCAACAGCATACGATCTTTCACTTTCTCATTTCGTTATTACGCCTTCAACTCCTCGTCGGAATGATTCGCTAAAACTTTCTGTGACGGCGAAGAATCTTGCCGTAACGATGGCAGAAAATTATTCTGTTCAATTTTATCTTGATGAAAACAATAATGGAATTGCTGAGTCAAATGAACAGTTCACATCGGCAGCGGGCAATAATTTAGCAAGCAACGATTCCAATGTCATCACCGTTACTCATGCGCCATTATCTTCAGGAACGTACCGCTTTATCGCTGTTGCGTCATTACTGCAGGATGAAAATCATACGAACGATACTGCTGTGGCCGTTGTAACCATTGGAAATATCAAAGGCGATGTGTTGGTGAACGAAATTATGTACGCACCAACGGGCGATGAACCGGAGTGGGTGGAGTTGTATAATGCATCGCCGGATACGGTGAATTTAAAAGGATGGAGAATCTCTGATAGCAATGTCTCGACGAAATCTATTATTGCTTCGACAGATTATTTCTTTCCGCCAAAACACTATGTCGTTATCGCGAAGAGTACAGATTTTTCTTCTGTACATCCGAATATTCCGGTGATCGTCGCAAGCTTTGCGGCATTGAACAATACGACAAACGATGATGTCGTCATCTATGACCCGGCGGGAACAACGATCGATAGTGTTCAGTATTCACCGAGTTGGGGAGGTCAGAACGGAATATCGTTAGAACGAATCGACTGGCAGGTTTCCAGGTACATCGGCACGTAATTGGGGAAGTTCGCATAATATTCATGGCAGTACGCCTGACAGTATAAACAGTATTGCACGCCTCGATGTTGATGCAATGTTGGTTCGTCTCACGCAAACGAGTCTTTGGGAAACCGGCCGGTATATTCCCGTTGTTAGTGCGACAATCGATAATATCGGCAGAATCAATATCGATACAATATTGTTAACATTTTACAACGGTGATGAACCATTATGGGATTCGACCATTGTCCACCATCTTGTTCCTGACGATTCTTTACTCATCAGCAAATCATTTGCGCAATTCCCCCATAGTTGCACGATATTGAAAGCGAAAATTCATTGTGTAGGTGATGAGCGGAGCACCAACGATACAGCGAGTATCGTAATCAATATGCAGCACACATTCCACAGCATTGTAGTGAATGAAATTATGTACGCACCTGCTGGCGATGAGCCGGAATGGATAGAATTATACAATATGTCGTCTGATACTGTGAACTTAAAAGGATGGAAAATATCGGATAGCAACATCTCGACAAAATCAATCATTACATCGGCAGATTGTTTTCTTCCACCGACGAACTATGCAGTGATTGCAAAAAGCACGGATTTTGTTTCCGTTCATCCGAATATTCCATTTCTTGTTGCGAGTTTTGCTGCATTGAATAACACGACAACCGATGCGGTGGTATTGTTTGATCCGGTCGGAACAACCATTGACAGTGTGCAATATCTTCCTTCGTGGGGCGGACAAAATGGAAAGTCGTTGGAGCGAATCGATGTGCTGGCAGCAAGTACGCTTGCGACGAATTGGGGAAATTCGCAGGATTCCAGCGGAAGCACGCCGGGGAAAATCAACAGCATCGCGCGTTTGGATTGTGATGCCGCACTTATCCGTATTACGCAAACAACAGAAGTAGAAAATGGAAAAGTTGTTCCGGAAATTATAACAACCATTCGCAATGTCGGAAAAAGAGAAGTGGATACATTGCAATTATGTTTTTCTATCGATAGCATCCGGATTGGTTTGGCAGATTCACTAACGCAACTTTGCAGTGAAACGATAATTCAACATCTTGCGCCGATGGATTCGATGTCGATTTCAAAATTATTGCCGATGCTTTCATCCGGTACGACAAAAATATTTCTCAAACTCTTTTGTCGCGGTGATGAACGCGATAAAAACGATACGGCAAGTATGACGATAAGTGTTGGGTACAAATTGCATGCACTTGTTATCAATGAAATTATGTACGATCCGTTGGAAGGACAGAATGAATGGATAGAATTTTATAATGCGGGAAACATTCCGTTGGATTTAGATCGCTGGAGTTTTTGTGATCGTCCAACAATGTCCGGTTCAGTTAATCAATGTTCAATCTGCGACAGCTCGTATAATCTTTTGCCGCAGCGCTTTGTGATTGTTGCTGCGGATTCGACTATACTCACAATATTTCCCGATCTCAAAAACATTCCTAACGGAAATATTCTCTTCATCCGTAATCGTTCAAGCGGATTTGGCTTTAATAATGATGGCGATGCGATTCAACTGAAAGATCAAACCGGTAAGACCATTGATAGTGTTGCATATTCTCCAACTTGGCATAATCCTGCCATAGTGGATACGAAAGGCAGATCGCTTGAACGCATTAATCCGCTGCTTGGCTCGAACGATCCTCGCAATTGGAGCACGTGTACCAACTTACTCGGAGGAACACCGGGAAAAGCTAATAGTATTTTTACTGCTTCGGCTCCGACGGGTATCGCAACAATATCTCTTTCGCCAAATCCTTTTTCACCAGACGGAGACGGCTTTGAAGATTTTTGCATGATCTCGTTTCAATTACCGATGTCTTCAGCATTTGTCAATGTACGATTGTATGACATTAAAGGCAGATTGATACGAACACTTGCGAATACAGAATTTTCCGGATCGAACGGAAGTTTTGTGTGGAATGGATTGGATGACAAAGGGCAGCGTGTTCGCATCGGAGTATATATTGTTTTGTTTGAAGCGAATGATCCAACCAGTCATCAATCGATCACAATAAAAAAAGTCGTGGTAGTTGCATTGAAGTTGTAAAACCATCTGAACTTATGTGTCCGTTTTTTCTTTTTTATTCAGTATGATATGCCGCAAAAAAAGGCGACCTTATAAAAAGGCAAATATTCTGAAAGGATTTTTTGGAAAAAGAAATTTTAGATAATTCACACGTGCACACGTTTCATATTCCGGTTTTAGGGCTGGCATTTTCGATTGATACTCCGATCCGGGTGTCACGCTTCGGGATTTCGTCGGTGATATCGATTGTGGACGACATGCTCATCGAGCACATGCGAAAACATTATGCCACACTCTACGGAGAACCTTACACAACCATTACCGTTCGGGAAAGCGATTACCGCGCGCGGCGTATTGCGGAATATCTCGATCTCCTTCAGCGCATCGTTCATAAACAGGTTGAATCACTCAAAGCGTCTGCATTTGAAACAGGAAGCGAAATCGCAAAATATTTTACGATGCTTCCGGATCAATCACCGCTCAAAGTTCTTTATAATAAGATGATGAACACCGAAGATGCAGAGAAGAAAAAAGAAATCCAGAATGAACTTCGCTCTCAAATCGTTGCCGGGGATATTGATGTCAATATTATGACCAAGTTGGATAAAGAGAACATCGGGCCGAACAAAGAACCGTTAGCAACGGAATTCAATGATGCCCTTGCTTCGCTTCGCGGATTTGCACTCAGCGTTCTTTGTTCATCGGTCGTGCTTTCTGCAGGACTCAACCAACGCCTTTTTCAGTATATCGGTCAGCGTCCGGAATTTTTGCCGGATAAAAATGGATTGCTCTCAAAAAAGGTTATACTCAAAGTCAGCGACTATCGATCGGCACTGGTGCAGGGAAAAATGCTCGCCAAGAAAAATGTTTGGATCTCGGAATACCGCATCGAATCGGGATTGAATTGCGGCGGGCATGTCTTTCCGACCGATGGACATCTTCTCGGTCCCATCCTCGAAGAATTTCAAAAGAACCGTCAAAACCTTTTAGCAGAACTTCAGCCGATTTATTCTGCTGCCCTTGCCGAAAAAGGAATTGCAGCGCCAACTTCACTTTCATTTCGCATTACGGTTCAGGGAGGAATTGGAACAGCCGCCGAAGATATTTTCCTTCGCAAACATTATCAAGTCGATGGGACAGGGTGGGGATCGCCGTTTCTACTTGTTCCAGAAGCAACCAATGTCGATGAATCGACTCGACAGCTTCTTGCGTCTGCAAAGAAAGAAGATTATTACACAAGCGGTGCGTCTCCTATGGGAGTTCCGTTTAACAATATTCACGGCAGTTCCAGTGAGACGAAAGCTAATGATCGTTTTTTAAACGATACTCCCGGAAGTTTATGCACCAAAAAACTTCTTGTTTCCAATACAGAATTTACAACAGAACCGATTTGTACTGCTTCGCGGTTATATCAGGGATTAAAAATTGCGCAGCTAAAAGCTCAAAATCTTCTTCCTGATGTCTTACGGCAAAAAATTTCTGTGGTGGTAGAAAAAGCATGCCTTTGCGAAGATTTATCTGCTTCGGGAATTATCAACAGCCATAAAAATGGGGAACAGAATAGACGTGCAGTTGCCATTTGCCCCGGCCCCAATCTTGCTTACTTTTCAAAAATATTTTCTCTTGAAGAAATGGTGGGGCATATTTACGGACGCATTCAAATCCTGAACGACGTGCATCGTCCTAATATGTTTATCAATGAACTTCAAATCTATGTCGATTACATGAAGAGCGAACTTCAGAAACGCATGGAAAAATGGAGTATCAAAGATCAAAAATATTTCGATACGTTCAGGAAAAATCTGCAAGATGGTATTGCTCATTACAAAGAATTGATTCCGCAGATCAAAGAAGAGACCGAGCGTTATCGAGAAACGATGCGAGAAGAATTGTGTGCGCTTGAAGAAGAATTGCTTGTCATCGTCGTTCCTTCTGTTGCCTAAATAAAAATCCTCTTTTATCGTTTCGCTCTCTGGTAGTCATTCTCAAGTATTATGACGGCTACAAGAGAGAAATACCATTTTGATTTTTGTCCGGCGCATTGTCGGAGGAAATTATCCCGCCTTTCGGTACTCATCCGTCGATACGCAATGATTTTTCCCGCAACTATTCCGCAAATTAAGTATATTTAAAATAGGTATTGAACAATGAAGATGTATCAGCACATGACGAAGATTGACATTGGAGAATTACGATGCATGAGATTTTGAAATCCGAAAAAATGAATGATGTCTGTTACGAAATTCGCGGCCCGTTATTAAAAGAAGCAAAACGGTTGGAAGAAGAGGGACACAGCATTATTCGGTTGAACAGCGGTAATCCTCCTGCGTTTGATATCAATGCACCGGATGAAATCATCCGTGACGTGATGGTAAATGTGCGCGAGGCGCAGGCATACGGCGATTCCAAAGGATTATTTGCTGCACGCAAGGCAATTATGCAGCAATGCCAGTTGAAAAAAATTGAAGGCGTGCAGATTGAAGACATCCTCGTCGGTAACGGTGTAAGCGAAATGATTATGATGGCGATGCAGGGCTTGCTTAACAACGGCGATGAAATGCTCGTACCTGCTCCCGATTATCCGCTGTGGACTGCGGCGGTGAATCTTTCCGGCGGCAAAGCAATCCATTATATTTGTGATGAACAATCGGATTGGAATCCGGACATCAAAGATATCGAATCCAAAATTACGGATAAGACCAAAGGCATCGTCGTCATCAATCCCAATAATCCGACCGGCGCGGTGTATTCGGAAGACGTGCTGAAAAAAATTGTTGCGCTCGCGGAACAGCATGATCTCATTATTTTCGCGGATGAAATTTACGATCAAATTCTCTATGACGACGCAAAACATATACCGCTTGCATCGCTTTCTAAAAATATTTTCTTCGTAACGTTCAACGGATTGTCCAAATCCCACCGCATCCCCGGTTTGCGCGCAGGCTGGATGATTCTCAGCGGAAAAAAATCTATCGCTAAAGATTATATCGAGGAAGGATTGGAAGTGCTGGCGAACATGCGTATGTGCGGCAATATGGCAGCGCAGTTTGCAATTCAAACTGCGTTGGGCGGATACCAGAGTTTGAAGCAGCTTATTACGCCGGGCGGCAGATTGTATGAACAGCGCAACGCGGCATATGAAAGCTTTAACAACGTTCCCGGTGTCAGCGTGGTGAAGCCGCAGGGCACGCTGTATCTTTTTCCAAAAATCGATGCGAAACGGTACAACATTCACGACGACCAAAAATTCTTGTATGATTTTCTTGTGAAGAAACATGTGCTGCTGGTTCAGGGCACAGGATTTAATTGGCCGAATCCGGATCACTTCCGCATTGTCTTTTTACCACGCGCGGATGAAATACGAACTGTTGCCGAACGGATGACGGAATTCCTTGCCGATTATCATCAGTAATGGATAAGATCGAACGATACCAAAATGCGTTGCAGGCAATCGAAGCGCTTGTGAACGGCGAAGACGACACCATTGCCAGGATGGCGACGATTGTATGCGAATTGAAGCAGGCGTTCGAAACATTTTCATGGGCGGGATTTTATCGCGTCGTGAAGCCGGGTTTATTGAAAGTCGGCCCGTATCAAGGCGTGCACGGATGTTTGGAGATTCCGTTCAGCAGAGGTGTGTGCGGTAAATGTGCTTCCGAAAAAGCAACTCAGATTGTTTCTGATGTTACAAAGATTCCGTACCACATTGCATGTTCCAGCGAAACGAAATCGGAAATTGTGGTGCCGGTATTCGATAAAAATAATAATCTTATCGCTGCCTTGGATGTTGACAGCAATCTACCGGGTAATTTCGATGAGATCGACAAAAAATATTTAGAAGCAATTTGCGGGCTGTTTAGACGATTGAATAAATGAAACAATGCGCAACATTATCTAATTTAATTGTTCCCCAAAACTAATACCGAAAATATTTTTCATCTCTATCGTATGAAAACAAAAAATCTTATATTCCATCGTTACAACTTTGATACGGAAGTATTAAAGAGCAAAAAAGTATGACTGAAGACAAGACTGATCGAAAAATATTATCCAACATTAACAAGATATAAAAAGGAGAACATAAGATGAAAGGCAACGAAAAGATTCTCGCGACGCTCAATGAATTGTTGGCGGAAGAGTTGACAGCGATCAGCCAGTATATGGTGCATTCAGAAATGTGCGATAACTGGGGCTACGTTAAACTTCACAAGTCAATCGAAAAACAGGCAGTCGATGAAATGAAACATGCCGAATGGCTTATCGGCAGAATTTTATTTCTTGAAGGAACGCCAATTGTTTCCAAACTGCAGCCGATAAAAATCGGGAAGGATATTCCTTCGATGCTGACAAACGACAGCAGCGGCGAACAGACAGCAGTGCAATTGTACAATAAAGCTATTCTACAGGCACGTGAAGTTGTTGACAACGGCACAGCCGATTTATTGACAAAAATATTGTTGATGGAAGAAGGTCACGGCGATTGGTTAGATCAGCAGCGCGAACAGATTGAGCAAATGGGAATTCAAAATTATCTTGCAAAACAATCGGGCGAATAACGGTCTTCAAATATTTTTCTCGTATGAATGAAAAGCAGATACAGAAAACCCTGTATCTGCTTTTTTATTTTCCAAATCCTACCGCAGCATCGAATCGATTTCTTGGCAATGAGTGGCCGCATTCGGAATTTCCGTTGCAAAGAGAAAAGAAAGTCGTTACATTAAATTTCAAAATTATGAAGGAAGAAACTATGCCTGAAATGAAAGAAGTCCAATCAAAAATCGGTCGTTATCGCTGGGTTATCTGTGCGCTGTTATTTTTTGCAACCACCATCAATTATATGGATCGCCAGGTCATCGGTATTTTGCGTCCGGTGTTGCAGCAAGAGCTTCATTGGTCTAATCCGCAGAATATCAATATCGAATACGGCTATATCACAACGGCGTTTTCTATTGCGTATGCCATCGGTGTGCTGATATCCGGATGGTTCATCGATAAGGTCGGTACAAAAATCGGATACGGCATCTCAGTAGGAATTTGGGGACTCTCTTCTTTAGCTCATGCATTTGCACGAACTTCGTTTGGCCTTGGTGTTGCGCGGGTCGGATTGGGCATCGGTGAATCCGGAAATTTTCCTTCCGCCAATAAAACTGTTGCTGAGTGGTTTCCCAAAAAGGAACGTGCCTTGGCAACGGGGATATTTAATTCCGGAGCGAATGTCGGTGCATTGGTGGTGCCGTTAGCTGTTCCATGGGCAATTTATTATTTTGCTGCAAATCCGGCGCATCCATTTTGGCAATTGGGATTCATTTTTACCGGTGCGTGCGATCTTATCTGGCTGATGTTTTGGCTGTTGATTTATAAAAAACCGTCTGATATGAAAAAGTTGTCGAAAGAAGAATTTGAATATATTCACAGTGATGTCGATGAACAAACGGCATCAGTTGAAAAAGTGCCGTGGATCAAATTGTTGAGTTATCGGCAGACGTGGGCATTTTTTGTCGGGAAAGCATTATCCGATATACCGTGGCTATTTTATTTATTCTGGCTGCCGATTTATCTTAAAGACAAATATCATGTCGATATCAAAGACATCGTTCACTTTTCGCTTCCGCTTATCATTATTTATTCGATGACGACCGTTGGAAGTGTCGGTGGTGGATGGTTTTCATCGCGGTTAATAAAAAAGGGCTGGTCTGTTAACAAAGCAAGAAAAACCGCAATGCTGTGTTTTGCTATTGCCGTTCTTCCGGTGGTCTTTGTAACATCTGTCGAGTTATGGCCCGCCGTTGTTTTATTCGGGATTGTGGCAGCAGCACATCAAGCGTGGTCTGCAAACTTATTGACGGCGCCGTCGGATATGTTTCCGAAAAAAGTCGTTGCTTCCGTTTCAAGTATCGGTACGATGGGCGGATTTACGGCCGCAGCGTTGTTTCAATTATTAGCAGGATATGTGATCAATGCGTTCCGTGCGAGCGGAGCGGTGGAGACCGGATATTTTATTTTGTTTTTATTATGCGCCTCGTTGTATCTGATTGCCTTGCTGTTCTTCCATCTGCTCGTACCGAAAATGGAAACTGTGAAAATATAATTCCATTTGTTGTGACCGTCACCCGTTCTTTGTGCTTTGCAGGTGAACCTTGTCAACGTTACCTGAACAAAAACTCTATGAACGTTGACAAGATTGCTTATCTTTTCCAGACACGATGCATCATGTCTCTACGATGATGTTTTATTTCTCGCATAAAATAGACAAGGTAGGTGTCCGACATCTACAAGGTCTCAGACACTTAACCCGGATAAAATCATAGAACTGGATTCCCCCTGACTGGCGGGTAAGCCGATAAAAACGTACGGGAATGACATTGCTCTTTGCGGTAACATCATTTACTCAGGTAAAATCCGTCAAAGGAGAATTTTTTTTATTATATTACAAAGAGTCTTAGAAATACAAAGGTGAAAACCTTTTTTCACAATTAAATTACAAAACAAATTGGTGACGTTATGCAATTACCCGGCAAACCCATAGCACATTTACAATCGGATGCGAAGGATTTTTTAAACCTCTACGTTTCGCTCGGCGAACGCGCAGAGAATTTTCTACCCAAGCACATTGTCGATAGTCTGCGGAACTTTGCAGAACTTTGCTGTCAGGAACCGGACGATCCGTCACGGCAGCGCACAGAGATCGATAAAAATATTCTTGAGCTGAAAGAATTACTTCCGGGGTACGCTGATGTTTCTCTCATGTTGTTTCCGCATGAAGATTCTAAAGCATATCAATACACGGCAAAGAAACAAAAATTTGCCGGCCGGTTGACTGCGCTCATCGATACGGAATTGGTGGATGATAAAACGAAACCGCAGGTGCTCAACATTTTAAAGGCGCACGATTATTCCATCGGCACGCCGCCGGTAGAACAATCGCAAATCGATTTGATGTACAAACTAACACTGGGCGATGACGTACAGGAACTGCGGAAGTTCCGCGATGTGCTCGGTGTGAACGGCGATATCGAAGAGGCGCAGTGGAATTATTTAATGGACGTGCTGGAACAAATGGTGATCCAGAGTACGCATTACACCACGAATGCCGAAAGAAATGATTTCCTCGCCCGCACCGAATTGACGGTGAACTTCAAAGGGCTGAACGGATTCACCCGGACGGTGGTCGGCGGCGGCGCTGCAACCGTCATCGAATTGATTGCAGAGGAATTGTTCAACGCCCATGATGTTCGTGTGATCGAATTTACTGATGCGGATGCGTTATACGAAGAAATTAAAAACGATATGACCTGCATCTTTGCCGTCAAAGTGCAGAGCATGCGCAAAAACGTTTTCAACGATCTTCGCTGGTTTCCGTACATGATGCGCATCATTATCGTGGATGATTCTCCGGAATCCCGCAGCACCAATACATCGATGGTGTTCGGCATTCACAATAAAGTCATTAACACGCTGAATAAAGTTCACACGAAGAAACTCGGCGCGCTTGCCAACACGCAATTGAATCTGCGGTTGATCCTCGACAAAGTGAACGACGAAAATTTAGAAAAATACCGTCTGTGTATGGAAAAGAAAATTGCGGATTACGAAGAAGAGTTGAAAGAATTTCGTCAGGTGCAGCTCGGCGAAATCGGCAATTTGAAGAAGGATATTACACTTTTTAAGTTCAATGATTATGCGAAGCAAATCATTAAAGATAAATACGCGATTACCAAATTGCATGATTACATCGTGCTGATTCAGGACTGTAAGGATCACAAAAAGATTCAAAAGCTGAACACGGAATTGATTCATGAATTTGAAACACGCACGAAGGCGTACATCTATTCCAATATCGAACAGGTAAATATTGCTACGATCGTGGAAGGCGGCGGCAGAGGACAACTCCGTACGTACGGCGAATATTTATTGCAGCGAAAATTAAAACCGGTCGATCAAAAGATTTCAGACAAGTGTAAAACGATTGTCGATATTATCCCGAATACATACCAGCGCACGCTGAAGAATCATTTCCATAAGAACTTCGGCATCAATTTATTCTTAGAGAAATACAAAGAATTTATTACGAAGGTAGAAAATGAATCCAACGCCAAAGGCCGGTTCACGAATTTCCTGATCGATATCGGCGTCAACGATGCGTATCAGAAAAAATCTCCGGAAGAGCAGAAGGTTGTCAAAGATTTTATCAGCAATCTTTCCAATCTGGATATTACCACGATCGCCGATGATGTGCAAATGATCATCCGCGATATTTTATTCCATGCGGTGTTGAAGCCGTACATCGTTTTCAACACGGAAGCGTCGTGGGAATACAAAGATTTATTCCCGGTGGACCGGTTCGACATCAATCCGTTCGATCTCGAAGTAGGATTGACGGAAGAAAAGCGCATCGATTTCGAGCGATTGTATCATCGGTTGAACCGTATGAAGAATACGTTTCAGTTGTTCGATGATACCGGAAGTTTATGGGATCGGTTTTGCGAAAACCTGACGATCATTATCAACGATCCCTCGAATCCATCCGGCTATACGGATTTCAACAACCCGTCGTTGATCAAGTTTTTGAAATTTTTGAACAATAATAAAATTACGTTACTCTTAGATGAAGCATACAGCGATGCAATCAAGATCGATGATCCGGATGAACCGAAATGGCGAACGATCTCGCGCTATGTCATGAACAATATTACCTCGCTGCCGAACATCAGCATTGTGTCTTCCTTGTCCACGACAAAGAATCTCGGTGCAACGGGCAACCGTTTGGGCTCGATTGTAACGACGCCGGCGCGCAAAGATGTCGTTGAGTTTGCTAAGCAGCAGCACAGCATCGAAACAGGCAACACCAATTCGTTATTTATGCTGGTGAATACTATCGAAGCCGCACAGCTTGCGAAGAAAATTAAAGATGCGATGGAATCCGAATTGCCGAAAGACGCCTCGCGTTTCAAAATCAAAGCGCTGATCGAAAACGCGATCATCGACGAAATCGAAAGCTATGCGGAACGCATTTCCGGCGCGAAGAAAAGCAGCAACGCGATTAAACGGTTCTCGCCGTTCGAAGGAAGCCCGCTGCATATTTTCTTGCTGGAAGAATTGGTTTCGTTAGACAAGCTCGATGTGCTCGGATTGCCTGACGATTTCAAATACAAAGGCGAGCCGTTCTATAAATATTATCAGGAGCATTTCGTCAAAGCGATCAATGCATTCCGTGTGAACAAGTTGTTCCGCAACGTCTGTAACAGGCGAATGGTGCTCATCAAACAAAAAGCGAAAGAGGTGCTGAGCCTTACCGGCGCGGACAAGTATTGCGAAGTGCTGGAGTCCGACGGTTCGTATCTCTTTAACTTATTGTTGAACGATTTCTTTTCGTATCAAGACCTCGAAAAGTTCACGATGAAACTTGCCGGCCAGCGCGGCATTTCCGTGCTGCCGTATCAAACGGGATTCCTGCGGTTCTCGCTCGGCGGTTATATTCACGGCTCCGAACAAAGCTACGATACGTTTGTAAAAGAATTCGATAACTCGCTGCGCATCGTGCTGAAGTTCTGGAAATTATTCTACGATAGCAAAACCGATCCGAAAAACAAAGAGAAGCGGACGGATGAAATCCTCGATGAGATTTTTAGAAATTCTTCCGATCTGGAATTTTTAGAACACGTGCTGGCAGATTTCGATGTCATCAAAAATTTAAAGAAGGTCTCGCAGAACAGCTTGATGATCAGCAACATTCAGTCGCTGTATTATGCGTTCCCGAAAGAATCCGGCGTCTCGATCAATACGATTCGCGGCTCGAAAAATTCTGTATTTGAATTCTACGAAAACATCGGACAGTGCTGCGATTTGAAGAGCTTCATCAGCAGCAAAGCATTCACCAAGATTTACGAGAACTTGCTGCCGCAGGTGTACAAAAATATTCCGGCAATTAAGCATTTAAAGTACAATGCCGTTGTGTCCAAGTATGGCAAAGCGACCATTTTGAAATACATCAGCAACAAACTGGACTACCAGCCGAACAGTTATGTCCTCGATGATCCCGATGAAAAGATCATCATGAAAGAAATTTTATTGGAGACAGAAAAAATATTATTCTCCGATGCGAAGACAAAAATTCTTGCGCTGGATGCATCGAAAGATCCTTCCGGCGACAAAGCAAAGCTGGAAGGCATCAACCGCATCCTCAGAAAATATATCGAGGAATTGTTGCTGCATTTCAATCTGCCGTTCGGACAGGTTGGCATCGAACCGACGATGGAAGAATTGGTCAACACGACCGCCGAACAGTTTGCGGAAATTGTCGGCAAATCCATTAGCGATCTCAACATCGAAGGATATGTCGATACGTTTGCGACAAGCGTTATCACGTCCAGCGTTTCGGATTTGTCGAAAGCAAGTCTGGGCGGATACGTGCAGGATACGATCAAGAACTTTATAATGGAAAAAGGGCTGACGGAAGTTCAGCAGTTGCTCCGTTTGTATTTGCTGACGCGTGAACATCAATTTTCCACGCAAGTGAGATCAAAGATCGAATTGCTTGCATCCAAAATGTCGCACAAAGGCGATGTGGAAGTCCGGTTGCTCTCGGAAGATTTGCTGTACAGCATCCTCAACGATGAACTGAAAGAACTGACGCAGAATATCTGGCAGTCGCGCACGCGGAAAATTGTACCGGAGATGTTGCACGATGAAGTGCGTGCCACGGCATTGTTCTTCATCGAATTGATCAACAAAACAAAATCGACGGAATATTATAATCGCTACAATCACGTGCTGATAAAATTTGTCGAAACAAAATTTGTGAAGCAGAATTCCAGCGTGAATGAAATGATTCAGCATGGCATGACGCTGCACAAAAACTTTACGATGGAAACCGGCGAAGACGGAGCTGTGGCGTGGATCAACAAAGTGATGATGAAGTGCGGTGTCATCGGTTTGGAACAACCGGTGCAAACGCATACACGCATTGCCACCGATTCTAAGAAGCGCGTGTATCCCAATCACAAAGCCGACCGTGAAGAGAACGATGAAGTGGTGCGCGATTACTCCGAACCGCACGAATACATCAAGAGCATGGATATAAAACCAGCATCGGTGTTTTTCGGTAAGCGAATGGAACAATTCATCGAGAACATGGACGAAAACGACTATCGCTGCAAAATTATCAAGCACGGCCTGGTGAAGGTGCTCTACGTGTTCCAAAAGAGTTACAGCAAGTATCTCACGGATAATTACCGCTTAATCCAAGCTGATCAGGTGAGTGTGGAAGATGTGAAGAAATTCACGCCGGATGTCGTTTTATTTTTCGGCGCACCGGAAAAAGTTATTTCGTTCCCGCAAATCGGTTATTTCGATTTGAAGGGGCCGAAAGGCAACATCAAAACACTCGTGACGCCGCTGAAGAAAGAAATCGATTACTTTGGCAACATCAAAAAGCCGTGGCTGACAATGTTGAACGAAAAAGTAAAAGAGATGGGCGGCGTGCCGATTCACGGTTCGTTGTTCGCCGTGGAAGAAGACGACGGCAGTTTGTTCGTCATTCAAATTGATGGCGACAGCGGCGTCGGTAAATCCGAAATGCTTGCCGCGATGATGCTGAAATGGCTGAAGAAAGATTTGCAAGGCATTCGTTCGATCAAAATGATTGCGGGCGATATGTTCTTCATCTTCCCGGACGACAAAGGGAATTTGTACGGCATCGGAACGGAAGAAGGCGATTTCTCGCGCGTCACGGATTTCGATCCCGACTTCATCAAATATTATTATTCACTCTTCGCCAAAGCGGCGGACAGCAATGTGGAAGACTTGAATTCCCGCAGCACCATCAGCGGCTTGTGCGATATTACCATGCCGTTCAAGATCGATATTATGTTGACGGCGAGCAACTACGGACGCGCCGAAGCCGGTATTACACGCTACGAGAATCCGGAAAACTTTTTACTCTACCGCGATTCGCACGGCGAACGTAAAGAGAAGGCAACCAGTTCCGATAATCCGCATTTGCAGCGCACGTTACTGCGCTACACCGGCGATAAAAATATTGTCGAGGTAATGGATAAGCACGGCAATTATATCGACGACGTGCTCGATTGGCAGTGGGATGACTTCACCGGAAAATATTATCTTGCAGCATCGTACAAGATGATCGACAAGATCGATATTGAAGACGTGGTAAATAAAATCTTTGTTGGCAAGAACGTGAAGCTGAAAGATAGCAAATACAAAATTACGCGCGTCAATTTCGACATCATCAAAAATCGATTCATCGCATCGGTGACGACGACGGTGAAGGACAGCGACAACAGCACGGCGGACGTGAAAACCGAAACGATGTTGGACAAAGACATCTTCAACAGTATCTTTAATTCGCTTGCCAGCACGCCGGCCGGGCAGCCGTTTGTGGCGGAAGAAGGACAGATCGAATCGCGTAAGCATTTGATCGATATTCTAAAAGGCGCTGCGGGCGAAGGCAAAGGCAAAAATATCCGGCTCGGCATTCTCTCGACCGACCTTGGACGCAAAGGAAAAGAAATTACCGGGCCGCAGGCAGCAGCGGCAGATATGAAAACGATGATTCAGGAAGTTCGTATTTTCCGGCACGACATTAATGAAAATAAAAATGCCGTGCAGCAGCTTGTGTACGAAAAATATTCGCACATCTTTAACAGTCATAAACACAACAGCGAAGTATGCCGGTACAACTTTATGTTGTTCCAGTTAGAGCAGATGAGGAAAGCATCGTTCGTGCGCGTCGATGATTTGAAGACGCCCGTCGATCTGACGGGCATCAAAGGATTCGAGCCGCTTTCATCGAAACGGGAATTCAGTCCGCTGCTCGTAACGCCGAACATCAACGTGGAACTGACCTCCGCAGGCGAAACGTACGAACAGTTGATGAGCTTGCCGAGCAATCCGGATATTGCGGATGAGTTCCTCGAGGACGAACCGAAGCTGTACATCGCTGAAGGGTACAGCACCGAAACGGTGATCAACAATACGATCTTGCAGATGTTGATTTTAAGCGGCTACTTGACGATTGAAGACATCACGCGCGGGCGCATCACAGAAAAAGTGAACCGCGAAACGCTTGCCGCCGCAAAATACGCTGCGGTAAAAATACTGAAGAACCGCAAAAAGAAATAACAATCAGTTGTTTTTTGGGAAGTGATAAAGAAGAAAAGAAAAGTCACACTGAGCTTGTCGAAGTGTGACTTTTTTAATGGGATCCGCACTTCAATAGGATCAGAGTAATTCCTTTGGTGATAATTTAGTTATTTCCATAAAAGCGGTTCAAATTACAGAACGTCGCCATCGCCGGCTGGAAAGCAGGGGATGGCGATTTTTGTTGTACGGGTGATTGGAAAACCGGACTTGCTTTTTATTTTGGAAATGCAGAAATTTAGAAGAGTAAGCTTCACCAATAAAATAGTTTCGGAAATATGGAAGGGTTGTGTGGATGGTGGAAGAAGTCGGTGAGTCGTTGAGTCGAAAATTGTTAAGGTGTGGTTTGCTGAAAATAAAATATGCACATAATAGATGCTTACAAAAAACCATCATAGAAAAAAAGATAATGATATTCCTCTTTCTCGTCAGTCTATTGATGAATTATTCGTTTCTGTCTTGCCAATATAGGTACAGTGTCTATAATTCCGATATGAAACAAAATTTGATTTTCCTTCTTCAGCGTGATACAGCATCATCAAGCAATGGAATATCAATTCACGAAACTTGTCGTCCTCTCGTGATTCTTGGGGAAGTAAGTTTGGGGGCAGTTACCGGTTGTGCCGGTGGTCTCCTTGGGGGAATCATTGCCATTCAAGTTTCCAACCCGGATGGACTAGGGGCAATAGGAGTAAGTACACTTGGCATTACTTCAGGTTTTTTCTTTGGATATCCATACGGAATATATTTGGAACAAAAAGGAACAAAGGTATCTTATTGGGAATTACTTGCGAGTGAAATAATAGGCGCCGGTATAGGAACCGCAATTGACCTTATCTCTCATTATAATCGAACAGCACGTATTTTGCCATTTGCTCTTCCTCTTGCATTTCCCATTGCATATATCGAAATAGTAAAATAATTATTTGAGATTATCCCTATTGTGAAGTAGTTAAACCCCTGAACATAAATGGATAATCGGCCTGCATGCCGCAAGCAGGGAATCCAGAAAAAATAGTACATAATTAATTGAAGGAGAATAATATGCAATCACTATCATTAAATCTTCGGTCGGAAGTAAATCATACTTCCAGAAAATGGTTTCTGATTATCGTCATACTTTTCGTGGTGGTAATGGTGACAATGATGTGGTATTCCAATACGACGATGAAAATATCTCTGGCGATTATGCTGGTGATGAATTTAGTTCAGGCATTTGTAAATTATTATACATCAAAGCCATTATTGTTGACATTTGATGAACAGGGAATTCAAGGCAAGGCCAAACCGAAGAAAGACATTACCATTCTGTGGAATACGATATCGAGCATCGAATTCAAAATGTTTTCGATGAACGTGCAACGGACGAAAGACGGCAAAGAAGAAGAAATCGATTTAAGCCACATTACCTATGAAGACCATAAAAAGGTAAAACCGCAAATTGTTGAGCTTGCAAAATCCAAAGGTATCGCCGTCCAAACGGACATGAAAATGAACATCAATAACTTGTGCTGTGAGGAATTTGAACTCTAAAACAATGATAGTAAAAATATAAAATGCTAAACCGCAAAGAACGCCAAGCAGGCGCAAAGTTCACAAAGAAATGTTACCTTTCGAAGGAACGTGTGTATTCGCAGAGTCCTTCGAAAGGTTGCTATGCGATCTCTACGGAAAAAGAATTGGCTTAGGGATAGAAAATAGTATTGAGGAAAAATATTACTTGAGAAGACGAAGATGAAAACCATCTACAGAAAATTACGGACAATCGGTGTATGCGCCATTGGGGCGTTTGCGCTCATCATGTTTCTGCGCACATCCTACCGGCAACCGAATTACCCGTCGATCACAGCTGTGCAGCAAATTCATCCCGATGAACGCTGCCTCATGTTCACAAAAACTAAACAACCATCAAACGAAGAACGTATCGCAAAACATTTTGCTGAAGATACGCTGCCGGGATTGATAAAAAAAGGATTGATCAAAAAATATCAACGCACAACTGAAGAAACTTGTATTTCTGTCGATGGCGGCTTATGGAATGGCCGTTCTGCTTTTTTTAAACAATCGTTGATGAAAGAACTCTCGGTGTATAATACGTTCAACGGCTATGCTGTTACCGCGCGGATTGTAGATAGCACATCTGGAAAACTCTATGCGCAAATAGCACCATCATCTAAAATTATTTTTTACGATTAAAGAACTGTCCTTTTAATAAAGTGGAACCGATTTTTGTGTAAAACCTCGATTGGTTATAAAATTATTGAATAGATAAACGCTGATAACAGGAAAACGAGCATAGAAGTCCAATAAATTTATGTAAAGAACATCAAGGAGTTGTTCTTATGAAAATTTTAATGGTCTATCCTGAAATGCCGGACAACGTGACGAACAGCCGCGCGCTTGTCCGTTTTGCAGGCAGGAAATCTATTTTCCCACCGTTGGGGCTGCTTACGGTAGCTGCATTGCTTCCCGCCGAATGGGAAAAGAAACTCATCGATCTTAACGTCGAATCTTTGTCTGCGAAAGACATTCAATGGGCGGATTATGTTTTTATCAGTGCGATGAATGTTCAATCCAAAAGTGCTGAAAAAATAATCCGCGTATGCCAAGAATGCGGCGCGAAAATCGTTGCCGGCGGTCCATTGTTCACGCACGAATATGAACGGTTTGAAGATGTTGATTACTTTGTGCTCAACGAAGCGGAACTGACGTTGCCGATGTTTTTGAATGATCTGAACCATGGCGAAGCGAAACACATTTATTCCACAAATGAATTTGCAGATATTCGCACAACGCCTGTGCCGATGTGGGAATTAGTTAACGTCAATCAATATTTATATTCCATCGTTCAATATTCCCGCGGGTGTCCGTATCTTTGCGACTTCTGCGATGTTACGGCGTTGTACGGTAGAGTGCCGAGAGTAAAAACTCCGCAGCAGATTATTTATGAACTCGATCAGTTGATGGCATCGGGCAATATTGAATCCATTCTGTTTGCCGATGATAATCTCATCGGCAATAAAAATATTTTAAAGAAAGAACTATTGCCTGCTCTCATTGAATGGCGAAGCAGAAATCCGTATGCACCGGCATTTACAACACAGGCAACGATCACTCTTGCAGACGATGAAGAGTTATGCCATTTAATGCTGGAAGCGGGATTTCGTCACATTCTTATCGGTATTGAATCTGTGCACGATGCATCATTCCTTGCGATGAAAAAGAAACAAAATGCCGGCAGGAATTTATTGGAGACGGTAAAATATCTTCAGCACATGGGTTTTATTATTATCGGAACATTCATTGTGGGGTTCGATACGGATACCAAAGCGGTGTTTGACGACATTAGCAACTTCATTCAAGAAAGCGGCATCATCTATGTCATTGTGAATGTTTTGAAAGCGCCGCCCGGAACGGAATTGTATAAACGAATGAAGCGGGAGAATCGATTGCTGCCGCAATTTGAATTCGATGAAGACAAAACGAATATCATTCCTGTTATGAATCCGGCTGATTTGCATGAAGGATATAAAAAAATACTCCTTCACACGTATTCTCCAGCCGGTGTGCTGCAAAGGATTCTGCAATACCTGCATGACCGGAATAAAAATTTCAAAGTGACGTATCCGGTGCGGAGGAAAACAAGGGCGTACGATGTTGTCTTTCTTTTAAAAATTATCTGGACAATCGGCATCGTTCATAAAGAGCGAAAATATTTCTGGAAGCTGTTGGCACGAACAGCGAAAACGGATTTCCACATGTTAGACTTTGCATTGTTTTATTCTACTCTGATGTATCAATACAACAGTTTGCTGAAGACGTTTTTGAGAAAGAAAAAGAGGGAATAGATATTTATTCCAAAGCAGATGATCCGGTTGAAATGGTTTCGGTGATATAGAATCGTGAATACTTGTATTTGAAATTGAGAATGTGTAAACTGTCATCATTCAAGCTTCACAAAAATAAATGGTTCATAAGTTCGAGGTCTTATAAATTGAATTTGGAGTGGATGAATGCTCGTTAAAAAATATCGAATTCTATATTTTACTGAACTTGTATTCTTTCTTTGTTCTGTCAACAGCTTTTGCAGTGATCTGAAAGACACAAAAAACCAAGCGGATTATATTCTCATTGCTCCAACATCATATTATTCCATGGCACAAACGCTTGCCGATTTTCGCCATACGAAAAACGGATACGCGACGACGGTAATTAATATTGATACGATTTATGCACAATTCGGTTGTAATAGTTCTCAAGATACTATGCTGAAAAACTTTATTCAGTTCACATTGAATAGTTGGAGTAAACCTATACCACAATATTTTATTTTTGTAGGAAATACTAACGTCATTCCATCACATCCAGAAGTGGAAACGTTGTATAATCTTGACAAGGGATGCGATAGTATATTGATGATCGATCAATGGTTTGTAGAAAAGAATGACAGTACTAATAGTAGTCCAACGATAAATGCTTGCGTTGCACGATTCCCAGCATGGGATTCGCTTGGGCTATCAACCATGATTGCAAAAACCATAGAATATGAAAATGATACTACAAGTACATGGACTAATCGAGTAATTTCTTTGGCAGATTATGGCACTCCTAATGATGGCTATGAACCTTGCTTTGAAAATGATGCAAAATTGTTACGAGAGCTGTTTGTTCCTGTCTGGCATGATACTATTGCTGTGGATATCCGAAAAGATTCTCCAAATTATATCGATACGGCGGCATTTATGAATCTCTGGAACAATGGCGCTGCAATTGTTTCATATTGCGGTCATGCCGATCAAGAGCAGTTTTCTTACTGCCGTTATTTTACGACAGAGGATGTCGATTCGTTACACAACGGTAATAAATTACCCGTTTGTTTATTTGGAGGTTGTGATTTAACGTATGACACACGCCCACCGGTATCATTGCCGACTCACCTTCTTCAAAAAAGCGGTGGTGGTGCTGTGGCTGTTATTGCATCTGAAGGATTGAGTTACGAAGGAGCATCTCAGGATTTGTATTCATTTATGATTACAGCGTTGACTAAGAACATCACTCAGTCTCTCGGCGCAGCATTTATACAAGCCAAAGCAACCATTAATGATTTTTACTACGAAGAAATAAAAAGATTTACGTTGCTTGGAGATCCTGCATTGATTATTAAACATCCGGCGAATGTTACATCAATTGCGAGTACACATTCTCAACCGGCAACGTTTGCGCTCAATCAAAATTATCCCAATCCATTCAATCCAACAACGACCATAACATACAATCTCCCATCAACAGGATGGGTAACGTTGAAAGTGTATGATGTCCTTGGTAGGGAGGTAAAGAAATTAGTGGATGATCGACAGACATCTGGTTCGCATTCTATCATGTTTAATGCAAACCGTTTAGCCAGCGGAACATATTTTTATCGTTTGCAAGCCGGAAGTTTTGTGCAGACAAAGAAACTTGTATTGTTGAAATAAAACGAAAATTTAGAAGAAAAGATTCAGCGCAGATAATAATTTCTCAATTTCTTCTTCTGTCAGCGAGCGGTGCTCGCCGGGTTGTAATCCATCAAGTGTAAGAAATAAAATCGCAACGCGTACCAAGCGTAGGGTCGGATAACCAACGGCGGCGGTCATTTTGCGCACCTGTCTGTTGCGGCCTTCGCGCAGCGTGAGTTCAATCCAAGATGTCGGAATGGTTTTACGCACACGAATGGGAACGGACCGCGGCGGCAAATCCGGTTCGCCTTCTAAAAATTTTACTTCTGCAGGTTTGGTTTTTATATTTTCGATGACGACGCCGCGGCGCAATCGTTCCAACGCGTCTTCGGTAGGATTGCCTTCCACCTGCGCCCAATAGGTGCGTGGATGTTCAAATTTCGGTTCCGCAAGCCGGTAATTGACAGCGTGATCGTTGGTAAGCAGCAACAATCCTTCGCTGTCTGCATCCAATCTTCCAACAGGATAAATATTTTTTGGGAATGGACCGAAATCACCGATTGCCAAATATTTTCCTTCGCGCGTAAATTGCGAAAGAACATTATACGGTTTGTTGAAGAGAATATAAATTTTTCGATTCGATGGATTCAAGCGTTTGTATTCGAGTACAAAAAAATCCCCCAGCATCAAGCCGAGGGATTTTTAATGATCGATAGATATTAATTCGTTCCCGCAATTTCCTCAGGATGTTCTGTCGCTTGTGCATCCGCAACATCTTTGGAAGCATCGATGAAGAACAATTCTTCTTTCTCTTTGTCGAACTTTGCCCGCACGGTCGTTCCCTGCGGGAATGTGCCGCGCAGAATTTCTTCGGCAAGCGGGTCTTCGATGTAACGCATCACGGCACGGCGCAGCGGGCGCGCACCGAATGCAGGATCGTAACCTTTTTCGGCAAGAAAGTTTTTCGCTTCCTGTGTCAGTTCTATGGAAATGCCCATTGCCGTCATACGTCCGAACAAATCTTTTGCCGTAATATCGATGATCTTGAGAATGTGTTCGCGTTCCAATGAATGAAAAACAATCGTATCGTCCACGCGATTTAAGAACTCAGGATTGAAGACGCGTTTCAGTGCATCTTCGATGCCGGACTTCATCGCTTTGTATTTATCCTGATGTGAATCTGTTCCAAATCCCAATCCGCCGCCAGATTTAATATCGCGCGAACCGAGATTCGATGTCATAATCAGATACGGTGTTTTTGAAATCCACGCGGCGCCCAGACTAGTCGGTCAAGATGCCGTTAGTCCAAAACTTGCAATAATAATGTTAAAGACATCGGGATGCGCTTTTTCAATTTCATCCAACAGCACGACCGAATACGGTTTGCGCCGGACTTTTTCCGTGAGCTGTCCGCCTTCTTCGTAGCCGACATAGCCCGGAGGCGCGCCGACAAGACGCGAGACGGTAAATTTTTCCATGTATTCGCTCATATCGATTCGTAATCAATGAGTCTTCACTGAATCGAACAAATAATCTTGCTATCACTTTTGCCAGTTCCGTTTTTCCAACGCCTGTTGGGCCAAGGAAAATAAACGAACCGATGGGGCTGTTCGGGTCTTTCAATCCTGCACGTGCACGGCGAATAGCTTTGGATAATTTTTGAATTGCTTCATCCTGCCCGACGACCATAGCTTCTTAAGCCATCTTCCATCTTGAGCAGTTTTTCGGATTCGCTTTGTGCAACACGCTGCACAGGAATGTTCGTCATCATCGAAACGACAGCGGCACAATCTTCTTCTGCGACATCATAGATGATTTCGCCTGCGCTTTCAATTCCCATTCGCGTTTTGCAATTTCCAAATCGCTGAGCAAGTTTCTTTTCCAGGTCGCGCAAGCGTGCGGCTTCTTCAAAATTCTGGTTTTTCACGACCTGATTTTTTGACTGCCGAATTTTTTCAATCTCTTCTTCAAGTGTGTAATTTCTTTCGGCACTTTGATGTTGGCGAGATGCACGCGTGCTCCTGCTTCATCCAAAACATCGATCGCTTTATCCGGCAAATATCGGTCGGTAATGTAACGATCACTCAAGCGAACGCATGCCTCAATCGCTTTATCAGCATACAGCACGCCGTGATGTTCTTCATATTTTGATTTGATGTTTTGAAGAATCTGAATGGTTTCATCCACCGTGGTGGGATCGACCATAATTTTTTGGAAACGACGGTCAAGTGCACCATCTTTTTCAATATACTGCCGGTATTCATCTAACGTTGTTGCGCCGATGCACTGCAAATCGCCGCGAGCCAATGCCGGCTTGAACATATTGGAAGCATCCAACGAACCGCTTGCGCCGCCGGCGCCAACGATAGTATGCAATTCATCGATGAATAGAATAACGTCTTTTGCTTTTTCAAGCTCGTTCATCACGGCTTTCATTCGTTCTTCAAATTGACCGCGGTATTTTGTGCCTGCAACCAATGCGGCAAGGTCAAGCGTTACCACACGTTTATCATGCAGTACGCGCGAAACTTTCTTTTGCACAATGCGCAGCGCCAGTCCTTCTGCAATCGCGGATTTGCCAACGCCCGGTTCGCCAATAAGCACCGGATTATTTTTCTTGCGCCGACTTAACACTTGTGCAACGCGTTCAATTTCTTTTTCACGACCAACAATCGGATCCAACTTGTCTTCAACAGCAAGTTTGGTCAAATCCCTGCCAAAATTATCTAACACCGGAGTTTTGGAGCGGTCTTGCTTCTTTTCCTGCGCCGTCGGTTGCTGCTGATTGGGTGGATTGGACGGCTTGCCGGAAATGATGTTATCCAATTCGTTGCGCACGGTATCGTAATTGACATTGTATTGATGAAGAATTTGCGCAGCAATGTTGTCATCATCCCGTAATAAAGAGAGAAGCAGATGTTCGGTGCCGATCACATCGGATTTATAAAGTTTTGCTTCGAGATACGTGATCTTTAAAACTTTTTCTGCTTGTTTTGTAAGCGGAATATTGCCAATGGTTAGCGTTCCGCCGGATGTGCGTACCGTATCTTCTATCGATTTTTTTAATTTATAAAGATCAACGCCGAGATTGCGTAAAATTTTAACTGCAATGCCTTCGCCTTCTCGGATAATCCCTAATAATAAATGTTCTGTGCCGATGTAATCATGGCCAAGCCGGAGTGCTTCTTCACGGCTCAATCGAATCACATCCTGCACTCTATTTGAAAAATTACCTTCCATATTTTTTCTCAGTCTCGCTCTTTCTTAAAATGTAACTGGAACGAACTTTGATTTTCCAACGTCTCAGTTAATAATAAAACGATGACGCTGGATTTTTAGTTTCCTATGTCAATATACTCTTTTTTGGAGGGGGTGTCAAGAAACTCAAGTGGCGCTTTTTTTGACTCTCTTAGCAAAAACAGTTACATTAAACATTACGCTCAATGTTTTTAGAGTGAATTTATGGAGTTTTTGTGCCTTTTGTAAAAGCAACTGGAATTGACAGGCGACATCAGGATGAATTGTTGGCGAACGGACGTATTCCGCAACATATTGCCGTGATTATGGATGGAAACGGGCGATGGGCGAAGCGGCGAGGATTACCTCGTGTAGCAGGACATAACGAAGGCGTCAATTCCGTGCGCGATATTGTGGAGGCATGCGCACAATTGGGCGTGAAATATCTTACGCTGTATACGTTTTCCACCGAAAATTGGAAACGCCCGAAAGATGAAGTTTCTATACTGATGCGATTAGTGGTGAAAGCGTTACGGAATGAACGAGACCGCTTGCACGAAAACGGCGTTTGTTTTCATGCGATTGGAGATTTATCAGCGCTTCCGATCGATGTGGCAAACGAAGTTCATGAAGCAATGAGTGCGATGAAAAAAAACACAGGATTAAATTTGGTGATTGCGTTGAATTACAGCGGCCGATGGGATATTCTGCAGGCAATAAAACGTATTGCCGTCGATGTGAAAAACGGAACGCTATCGCAAAACGCTATAACCGAAGAACTTGTTCACCAACATCTATCCACGAGCAACATACCCGACCCCGATTTGTTGATTCGAACCAGCGGGGAATTGCGCATCAGCAATTTTCTTCTTTGGCAGCTTGCCTACACAGAAATGTACATTACCGATGAATTTTGGCCGGCATTTCGGCGCAAACAACTTTACGCCGCAATTGCGGAATATCAACGACGCGAACGCCGGTTTGGAATGGTCAGTGAGCAACTGCACCATTCGAGCAAAGCCGTCTCCGCTTAATCAACATAAGGATCATACAGAGTGCTGTTCACAAAAACGTTTCTTCGCAGGTGTTTCCTCTCGTTTTTCGTAGTTGTTTCCATTGCAAGTTCTCAACAAAAACAGGAAACCTATAAAATTTTAGGAATTAGTGTGGAAGGCCAGCGGGCGGGCGATCCTGCGGCCATCATTGCCAACACCGGTTTGAAAGTTGGCGATGAAATTACCTTGCCCGGCGAGCAAACGCGCAAGGCGATTGAGCATCTTTACAATCTAAAGTTGTTTGACGATGTCCAGATTTTTATAGAGAACCGTGTTTCGGATGGCGTCTATTTGCTGATCCGCGTCAAAGAAAATCCGCGTTTAGAAAAGATTATTATTAAAGGAAACGATGAACTGAGTGAAGATGACATACTGAAAAAAGTTAGTCTTGTCAAAGGGCAAATTGTTACGACGCAAAGTTTATCCGCTATGGTCAGGGCGTTAAAAACTCAGTACGAATCGGACGGCTATTTGAATGCCGAGATCAAAACAAAATTGGTGCCGGTGAGCGATTCTTCCAGCCGTGTCAATTTGCATATCGATGTGGATGAAGGTCCAAAAATAAAAGTCGATGATATTTGGTTCCATGGCAACAAACGTTTTGGCGACGGCGATTTGAAGGGGGCAATGAAAGAAACGAGCGAGCGCCGTTGGTGGAAATTTTGGACGACCAATAAATTCGATCGGAAAAAATATAAAGACGATAAGGATCTTATTCTTGCATTTTATCATAACAACGGATTTCGCGACGCAGAAATTTTGTCGGATTCGCTTTCCTATGATGGATCAAAAAAATATCTCACCATCGATATCTCGGGTGAACGAAGGACCGCAATATTTTATTCGGAATATTCGATGGGAAGGTAACACCGTTTATACTTCCGATGTCTTATCGCAATGTTTGAAAATGAAAACCGGCGATGTGTTTGACCAGGAAAAGTTCGATCAAAATCTCCACCGGAACGAACAAGAAAGCGATGTAACATCGTTGTATGCAGATAATGGATATTTATGGTTTCAAGTAGAACCGGATATTAAAGTTGTATCTGGAGATAGTTTGGATATTACGATGCAAGTGCGCGAGCGAAATCAATTCCGCATCGGGCGTGTCGTGATTTCTGGTAATACGAAAACGTATGAAAAAGTCATTCGACGGGAATTGCTCACCAAACCGGGAGATTATTTCAGTCGGCAGTTGATTATCCGCAGCGTCCGACAGCTTTCGCAGTTGAATTATTTCAATCCCGAAAAAATAAAACCGGATGTTCGTCCGGTGGATGATAAGATTGTGGAACTGGAATATAGCGTGGAAGAAAAATCCAGCGATACATTCAATATGTCAGTCGGGTACAGCGGCGCACTCGGCTTTAGCGGAGGACTCGGATTGACATTCAATAATTTTTCTATCAGCGAACCGTTCCGAGGCGGTGCAGGGCAGGTGCTGACGTTCGACTGGCAATTCGGCGTGAGTAACTACTACCGAAATTTTTCCATCGGTTTTCAAGAGCCGTGGATGTTCAATACGCCGACGCTGTTCGGCATCAGCTTGTTTGATACATACCAATCGTATTATGCCGATTTGCATTATGAGGGTGTCTCATTCCGTGTCGGACGACGATTCAAATGGCCTGATATGTATTTCCGTGGTGATTGGACGCTCTCGATCCAACAAAACGAATATTATCCGTTGAGCACTACAACCACAACAACCGATAGTTATTATTACATGCCGGAAGGAAAAGCCACGCAAATAGGCCTCACGCAAGTTCTTTCGCGCAGCAGCGAGGATAGCCCTATCTTTCCGTCACGCGGTTCATCGTTTTCGTTATTGACCAGTATCAATGATGGTCCGAAATTTGGCGGTTCGATATACTCAGCACGCTATCATAAGCATGTATTTTCAGCAGAGTATTATGTCCCCATCGCCAATTCTACACGTGTTACATGGATGAGCAGTGCCACTGTTGGTGCAATTTTTGGAATGGATGAAAATCCATATATCCCATACCAAGAATTATTCTGGATGGGCGGCACTGGGCTTGGTCAAATTGCTGTAATACCATTACGTGGTTATGACGATCGTTCTGTGGGACCGAGCGACGGCAACGTTGGTGGTAAAGCCATGATGAAATACTCGAGCGAACTGCGTTTTGCTATTGCACTCGATCCGATTCCTATTTATACCTTGTTGTTTGCAGAAGCCGGAAACGTTTGGTTGACGCCATCTATGATGGATCCTCTGGGCTTACGCCGCTCTGCCGGTTTTGGTGTACGCTTAATGATTAATCCGATCGGTATGGTCGGCTTTGATTACGGTTTTGGATACGATGCTTCGACACCGAATGGCTCAGCTCCGGGTTGGAAATTCCATTTTCAATTTGGCAAATCGATGCAATGAAAAAGGTGTCGACCAAAAATTTTGTTGTTGCCGGGCTTCAATTTTCATGTTCGCCTGAGCCCGATAGAAATCTTCGGACAGCAGTTGGATGGGTGAAGAAGGCGGCGAAAAAACATGCAAACGTCATCTGTCTGCCGGAATTATACCGCTCGCAGTATTTTTGCCAGAGTGAAAAATTTTCTTGCTTCGATCTGGCGGAAACCGTTCCCGGCCCATCGACCGATGCTTTTCAACGTGTAGCAAAAGAATGTAATGTCTCGATTATTGTGCCGGTGTTTGAGAGACGTGAAGCCGGTATGTACCCACAACAGCATTGTGATGATCGATGCAGGAGGAAAAATACTTGGCATCTATCGCAAGATGCACATTCCCGACGATCCGGGATTTTATGAAAAATATTATTTTGCTCCCGGTGATCTTGGCTTCACAACATTCAAAACAAAATTCGGAAACATCGGAACGCTGATTTGCTGGGATCAATGGTTTCCCGAAGGTGCGCGGATAACCGCGCTGCAAGGAGCGTCCGTCCTTTTTTATCCGACAGCAATCGGCTGGCATCCATCGGAAAAAGAAAAATATGGAACAGCACAACGTGATTCGTGGATAACCATTCAACGATCTCATGCCATTGCAAACGGAGTGTATGTTGCTTCTATCAATCGTGTTGGGTTCGAACAGCCGGTACAAGAACAAGCGGGAATCGAGTTTTGGGGATCATCATTTATTTGCGATCCACAAGGAGTGATGCTTGCTGAAGCATCTGTTGACAAAGAGGAAATGGTTTTTGCCGAAATCGATCTTGAACATCTCGAAACAATCCGAAGGAATTGGCCGTTCTTGCGCGATCGCCGCATCGATGCATACAGCAGCATCACGCAACGGTTTCTTGATGAAAAATCAAAATGAAATCTTCTGAAGTGACATCATATCGATTACCGGCAGAATGGGAACCGCATCGCTCCACGATTCTATGCTGGCCGCATCAGAAAGAAGATTGGCCGGGAAAATTTGCACCGATTCCATGGGTGTACACAGAAATTGTAAAACATCTTTCGCAAAGCGAGCTTGTGCGGATCATTGTTCAAACCGAACAGGATGTTGTGCGTGTACACAAATTGTTGGAACGCGCACATGTGGAAATCGAAAATATTGAATTCATTATTGCCAAGACGGATCGTGGCTGGATGCGCGATACAGCGCCGGCATTCGTAAAAAATCAAAACGCAACGATTGGAATTTCATTTCAATTCAACGGATGGGCAAAGTATTCAAACTGGAAAAAAGATCGAAAAATTCCATTCACTCTTTCCAAAGTTCTTGATGTGCCGTTGGTGCCGCCAATGTATCAACAGCACGAATTTGTTTTGGAAGGCGGCGCCATCGATTCCAATGGACAAGGGACGATGCTTGCCACAGAAGAATGTTTGTTGGAGGAGCGAACGCAAGTGCGCAATCCCGGATTTACTCAATCCGATTATGAAGCAGTGTTTCGACAATATCTCGGTATTCAAAAAACGATCTGGTTGAAGAACGGCATTGCTGGCGATGATACGCACGGGCATGTCGATGATCTATGCCGCTTCGTGAATGACCATACATTAGTTTTATGTCGTGAAAAAAATGTGAATGATTTGAATTATCATATTACCGAAGAGAACTTTGAACGCCTTCAAGGTGCAACGCTCGTCGATGGTTCAACGGTGGATGTGGTTTCTTTGCCGATGCCGGCGTCGTTGTGTTTTGAAGATCTACGCCTGCCGGCAAGTTATGCAAATTTTTACATTGCCAATACCGTGGTGCTTGTGCCGACGTTTAACGATCCGAATGATCGGTATGCATTAGGGATTTTAAGCGATTTCTTCCCCCAGAGAAAGATTATCGGCATTCACGCCACGGATCTGGTATGGGGTTTAGGAACGCTCCATTGCCTTGCTCATGAAGAACCGGTATAAATTAGTTGTAAGTAACGCAATATATTCCGTACATTATTAATATTAGTCGCCGCAATGAACGGCGGGCATTTAATTTATCAAAAGAGAGGACATCGTGAAAAAAGTTATATTATTTCTATTAGCCATTGCTCTTGGAGCAACCGTTGCATCTGCACAACAAACGCAGGCAGCAAAAATCGCTTATGTGAATTCTGAAACTATTCTTCGTGAACTTCCCGAAGCACAGGAAGTGAAGAAAGAATTGGAGACTACAATTCAAGCGTGGCAAGCAGAATATCAAAAGATGGTGAAAGATTTCCAGGATGCAAGCGATGATTATCAGAAGAAGCAGGCGTTACTGGATCCCAAAGCAAAAGATGATAAAGAAAAAGCATTGGCAGCGCAGCGGCAGCAAATTTTGGATTATCAAACTCAGAAATTTGATCAACGCGAAGGCGAAGGCGTAAAATTGCGCGAGCAAAAATTTGCCCCGATTCAAGAAAAAGTTTTAAAAGCTATTGAGCAGGTTGCGAAAGAAGACGGTTTTACATACGTGTTCGATAAATTGGAAACAACAAGCAATCTGTTGTACGCCGATGCAAAGTTTGATCTTACCTACAAGGTGATTGATCGGTTGAAACGTGGTGATGAAGTTCCGGCTCCGGCAAAAAACAAAAAGGTAAAATAATTGTCTTACGGATGGCCTCCGAAAGGAGTAACAATGAAACAATTTATAGGTTGTATGATCGTGCTGGTGTTGTGCGCGCTTCCTGCAGCAGCACAAGTAAAAATTGGATACTTTAATTCCGATGCCGTGATGAAGGTGCTTCCCGATGCCATAGATGCACAAAAGCAGCTTGATCAGCTTGTGGCGGACTGGCAACAGGAAATCAATAAAATGCAGGACGAATGGAAGCATAAGTTCGATGATTATGATAAGCGGAAATTAATTATGACCGACCAGCGTCGCGCAGATGCGGAACGTGAATTGCGCGATCTCGATCAAAAGATCGTCGATTATCGCAATCAAAAGTTCGGGCAAAACGGCGAACTGTTTAATAAACAAAACGAACTAATGAAGCCCGTACAAGATCGTGTCTTCAAAGCCGTGCAGGATATTGCGAAAGAAGACGGGTACGATTATATCTTTGATAAAAGCAGCGATGTGTTGCTGATGTACACAAACGAGAAATACGATATTACGCAAAGGGTTGCAGATAAACTCAAAATTGTCATGCCGGCGACAACGACTTTGCCATCGCATCCGGCAACAACAACGCCGCCGACGGGAAAATAATTACCAAAAGCGGCGATGACAATTCAAGAAATTGCAACATGGTTCAACGGTGAACTCGTTGGTGCCTCGATCGATCCACAGATAGTCATTGATCGTGTTTCAAAAATCGAAGAAGCCGGCGTGGGTAGTGCAACGTTTGTTGCCAATCCGAAATACGAAAAATTTCTTGCCACCACCGGCGCATCGGTTGTGTTGGTTTCGCGAAAGCTTGATGTTGCAAAATATGCAGATCGGGCTTCGCTTGTGTTGCTCCGCGTGAATGATCCGTATGTCGCTTTTCTTCATTTGCTGAAACGGTTAACGCCGCAGATTGATCCGTTCTCTGAAGGAATTCATGCCACAGCGTTGATTTCATCGACCGCTCGTCTTGGAAAAAATGTTTCCATAGGAGCGTACGCAGTAATTGGCGATGAAGCGAGTATTGGTGATGATACAAAAATTGGAACAGGTTGTATCATAGGAAAGCAGGCACAGGTTGGAAAGGGATGCTTGTTCTATCCGAACGTAACGGTGTATCATTGTTGCAGACTTGCGAATCGTATAACGGTGCATTCAGGTACAGTTATCGGTGCAGATGGCTTTGGTTTTGCTCCGAAACCGGATGGGACGTATGAGAAAATTCCGCAGCTTGGTATCGTTGTCGTTGATGACGACGTAGAAATCGGCGCAAACACAACTATCGACCGCGCGACACTCGGCGAGACCCGCATTCATCGCGGCGTGAAGATCGACAATTTGGTACAAGTGGCACACAACGTCGTGATCGGTGAGCACACAGTGATTGCATCACAAACCGGTATTAGCGGCAGTACGAAAATCGGCAGGCATTGTATGATTGCTGGTCAGGTAGGAATTGCCGGACACATTCAAATTGCAGACCGTACCGTTATTATGGCGCAATCGGGAATTCCCGCGACTATCGTGGAACCGGGAAAATCATATTTCGGTTATCCTGCGGATGAGGCACGGAAAGCGCAGCGCGTGTACATTGCAATGAAACAATTGCCGGATGCGTTGCGCGAAGTTGCCGCGTTGCAAAAAAAAGTAACAGAGCTTGAACAGCAAGTGCTCAAGCAAGAAACACCAAAAAAGAATTAAGGAAAACAATGCTTGTTCAGCAAATGACGATTAAGAAATCAGTGTCGATGTCAGGTGTGGGATTGCACACGGGTGTGCAGACGACCATGACGTTTAAACCGGCTCCGGAAAATTTCGGCATACGGTTTCGTCGTGTGGATTTATCCGGTGCGCCGGAAATTCCAGCAGATGTCGATCACGTAGTCGATTTAAAACGCGGCACAACGCTTGGTCTCGGCGAAGCACGCGTACATACCGTAGAGCATGTACCTCGCAGCCGTTGCCGGGTTGCAAGTCGATAATATTCTTATCGAACTCAACAATATCGAGCCGCCGATTGCCGACGGCAGTTCGAAACCGTTTGTGGATTTATTGCTGGAAGCCGGCTTGGAAGATCAAGAAGCGCCGAAAGATTATCTTATTATCGATCAAGTGATTCATTATCAAGACCCGGAGCGCGGCGTGGAAATTGTTGCGCTACCGACCGACGATTTCCGTCTCACGGTGATGATTGATTATAATAATCCTGCGTTAGGCAGCCAGCACACGGGATTATTCAATCTTGAAAAAGAATTTATCACTGAATTTTCTTCTGCCCGCACATTTTGCTTTTTACATGAAGTCGAACAATTGTACGATGCCGGATTGATTAAAGGCGGGAGTCTCGATAATGCTGTCGTCATTGTGGATCGGGAATTATCGGAAGAAGATTTAAAAAAGATGTTACATAAACTGGGACTTGATCATTCCTGCGTGCTTGGTTCTAACGGCGTCCTGAACAATAAAGAATTGCATTACCGCAATGAACCGGCGCGGCACAAGCTGCTGGACATGATCGGCGATCTTGCATTGATCGGTGCGCCCATCAAAGCACAAATTCTTGCAGCGCGTCCCGGACATGCTGCGAACGTCGAGTTTGCAAAAAAGGTACGCAAACTCTATCAGCAAAATAAACTTGTCAAAAAATATCAACACGAGAAAAAAGAAGGTGTCGTGTTCGATGTGAATGCGATTCAGCGCATTCTGCCTCATCGATATCCATTTTTATTGGTCGATAAAATTATTGAATTCAAAATGGATGAACGTGTGGTGGGTGTCAAGAGCGTATCGATCAACGAACCGTTTTTTGCAGGACATTTCCCGGGCAGCCCGGTCATGCCGGGTGTGTTAATTGTGGAAGCGCTGGCGCAGGCGGGCGGTGTGCTGTTGTTGAACGGTGTAGAAAATCCCGGCAACAAATTAGTTTTATTTATGACGATGAACAATGTGAAGTTCCGCAAACCGGTCGTTCCCGGTGACCAGCTCATTCTCGATGTTGAAATGATCGGCCGTCGTTCAAAAATTATACAGATGCGCGGGCAGGCGTTTGTCGATGGCAATGTTGTGGCGGAAGGCGAATTTACTGCAATGCTTGTTGACCGCGACGCCAGCAAAACAACAGCTTCAAATTCCATTTCACCGGCGGCTACCAAATCTTAAGAAAGAAAATATGTCTGTAAAAATTGATCCATTAGCAATCGTTGGTAAAAAAACGCAATTAGGAGAGAATGTTCAGATTGGTACTTACTGTATTATCGGCGATGATGTTGTGATTGGCGATGGAACAATCGTTGCTGCGCATGCTATTCTGCATAACGGCACACGAGTGGGGAAAGAAAATAAAATTTTTTCATTTGCTTCTGTCGGCGGCGCGCCGCAAGATTTAAAATATAATGGTGAACCGACAATTCTGGAAGTAGGTGATCGCTGCAACATTCGAGAATATGTTACATTGAACCGCGGTACCGCCGAAACAGGAAAAACAAAAATCGGCAGCGATTGTTTGTTTATGGCAAACGCGCACGTTGGCCACGACTGTATTGTCGGTGATCAATGTATTCTTGCTAACAGTGTTGCACTTGGCGGGCATGCAGAACTTGGGAACTGGGTCATCGTCGGCGGCTTGTCACCGGTGCATCAATTTGGACACATCGGCGATCATGCCATTATCGGCGGTGGCTTCCGTGTGACGAAAGATGTTCCACCCTATGTCAGTGCCGCACGATTGCCGTTGTCGTTTGAAGGATTGAATGTGGTCGGGCTTCGCCGTCGCGGATTTACGACAGAAACAATCGATCTCATTACGAAAGCATATATGTTACTATATGATTCCAACTTGAATGTTTCGCAAGCTGTGGCACGCATCAAAATAGAGTTACCGCAAACACCGGAAATTCAAAATATCATTACGTTTATCGCGAATAGCAAACGCGGCATTATCGGTGCGCCGCGGCATCGCGATTAGAGAACAATATGAAATGGCGATTTGAGAACACCGGTCATCGTGCCGGTGTTTTTAATATGGAGTATGACGAAGCGCTCGCGCATGCGTTAGTGAATGACAATAGTCAACCGACCATTCGTGTGTACGGTTGGAACCCGCCCGCAATTTCGCTCGGCTGGAATCAATCGATGGACGAAATTGATGTTGCAAAAACTTCTGCCGCAGGAATCGATGTCGTGCGCCGTCCGACCGGCGGACGTGCCATTCTGCATTCCGATGAATTGACATACAGCGTTGTAATGCGTGTGAAAGGAAAAAACATCCTTGCTGTCTATGATGAAATCAGCCGCGCGCTTGTTGCGGGACTTGAACATCTCGGAGCGAATGTTGCAATTGAAAAATCCCAGCCGCATTTTCCATCGCTCTATAAGACGTCATCGTCAGTTGCATGTTTTTCCAGTGCTGGACGGTATGAAATAAAATGCAACGGTAAAAAACTTGTCGGCAGTGCGCAGCGCCGTTACGCCATGCCGGATGGCGAAGAAGTGGTGTTGCAGCATGGTTCGATTTTACTCGGTTCCGATCATAAACGAATTGTAGATTTTTTACGGATGCCTTCGGAAGATCAACGCATCGCATTGTGTAAGGAATTAAATGACAAGACGACAGACCTTTCTACAGTTCTTCAACGTTCCGTTTCGTATGAAGAAACGGCGGAATCAATTTTTTATGGATTCAAAACGGTATGGCACATTGAAGCGGATTACCCTTCAATCAATTTTATGAATAAAAAGGTATTTGTATGACAAATTCTATTAACACATCCGGTCCCAAACGGGTAACGACAAAAATTATTTTGGGAATGAAAAAATCGCACACACCAATTGCATGCCTTACCGCATACGATTATATCACTGCGCGATTGTTAGATCAAGCCGGCATTGATTTGCTATTAGTCGGTGATTCGCTCGGGATGGTATTCCAAGGAAACCAGACGACTATTCCGGTAACATTAGACGAAATGATTTATCATGCCAAACCTGTTGTGCGCGGCGTTGACCATGCAATGGTGATTGTCGATATGCCATTCATGTCGTATCAGGCAAACGATGAAGAAGGATTTCGGAATGCGGGCCGCATTATGAAAGAGACCGGCGCTGGCGGTGTCAAAATGGAAGGCGGCGAGCGGATTGCGAACTTGGTTCACATGACGGTGCGTGCAGGAATTCCCGTGATGGGGCATTTGGGATTGACGCCGCAATCGATTCATCAATTCGGCGGTTATACGCCGCGAGGAGTTGAAGCGAAAGAAGCAAAACAGATGATCAACGATGCAAAAAGTCTGGAAGAAGCTGGTGCATTTGGTATCGTCCTGGAAAAAATTCCTGCGACACTCGGCGCAAAAAGTCACAAAAGCTGTGAATATCCCGACGATCAGCATTGGAGCAGGCGTGCATTGCGATGGACAAATTCTCGTTGTCTCGGATATGCTCGGGTTGTTTGAAGATTTTCATCCACGATTTGTACGAAAATATGCGGAACTTGCAGAAACGATCCGCAATGGCGTGGGCAACTATGTGAAAGATGTAAAGGATAAGAAATTTCCAACCGAACGAGAAAGTTATTGATTTACATTATGCCATCGAGAAAAAAATATCACATTCTTGTTTGTAACGATGACGGTATCGATGCGCCGGGCATTTATGCATTAGTACAAGAGCTGAAAAAAATCGGCACCATCTCTGTTGTTGCGCCGGATAAACAACAAAGTGCTGTCGGGTCATGCAATTACGATGAATTATCCGCTGCGTGTAAAAGAATTTAAAAAGGATGGAAAATTTTTTGGTTATGCCGTGCAAGGTACGCCTGCCGATTGTGTTAAACTTGCAACGCGCGCCATTCTCAAACACAAACCGGATTTAGTGGTCTCCGGTATCAATCACGGATCGAACACAGCCATCAGTGTGATTTATTCTGGAACGGTTTCTGCCGCAACGGAAGGAACCGTGCTCGGTATTCCATCCATTGCTGTTTCGCTTACCACGTATGCACCGCCAGATTTTCACTATGCGGCTCAGCTTGCCCGAAAACTTTCGCTGGTGGTTTTGAAAAAGGGTTTACCATCGGGCACATTGTTAAATGTCAATGTTCCGCCGTTGAAGAAAAAAGAAATCAAAGGCATCTTAGTTACACGACAAGGTAAAGCGGTATGGAATGATACGTTCGATCACCGGCGCGATCCGAACAACCGCGAATATTTTTGGCTCACTGGCGGATTGGAAAACGTCGATACGGACATTGAGTTCGATGAAGCGGCGATTCGCAATCAGTATGTTTCCATCACGCCGCTTCATTATGATTTGACCGATTACAAAATGTTCGAATCCATGAAAAAATGGGACGTGGAAAAGCTGCGTTGACCAACGGTTTATACTTTTATTGACACTCTGAATTGAATGTATGTCCACTCCCTTAATGAAACAATATCTACAAGTGAAGGCGAAATATCCCGACACAATATTATTGTTTCGCATGGGAGATTTTTTTGAAACCTTCGACGAAGATGCAAAAATAACGTCGAAAGTCTTAGGCATTGTCCTCACCAAGCGCGGCAACGGTGAATCGGGTGATACGCCACTTGCCGGATTTCCCCATCACGCTTTAGATGCGTACCTGCCAAAATTATTGCGTGCCGGTTACCGCGTTGCGATTTGCGAACAGTTGGAAGATCCGAAGTTTGCTAAAGGTATTGTCAAACGCGATGTGGTGGAAGTGGTGACGCCGGGTGTTGCTTTTTCCGATAAAGTTTTAGAACAGAAACAAAATAATTATCTTGCCGCTATTGCACTTTCCTCGCCGCTTGCGACGGGCAATGAACTTGTCGGATTTTCGTTTGTCGATGTTTCGACGGGTGAGTTTGGCGTCAGCGAATTCCCGTTGAAAAATTTAAGCGAGCAAGTAAGCGGGTTGCAGCCGCAGGAGTTATTGGTACAAAAACGTGATCTTGAAACGATCAAATCCTTGCTGGGCATTCACAGCAAATTGCTTTACACCAAAACTGATGATTGGGTGTTCAACTTTGATTATGGGTATGAATTACTCGTCAATCATTTTCAAACTCAATCGCTGAAAGGATTCGGTGTCGAAGACATGCGCATCGGCATTGTTGCTGCCGGTGCGGTGATGAATTATTTGCAGGAAACGCAGAAAGCAAATATTCCGCACATCAAAAAAATTGTTCCGCACGATGTAAGCGAATACATAGTGCTGGATGCTTCCACCAAACGGAATCTGGAAATTACCACAACGCTTTCCGGACAATCGGATGGAACATTGTTTTCGATTCTAGATCAAACACAAACGCCGATGGGCGGCCGGTTATTGAAGCAATGGGTGAATCGTCCGTTGAAAAAATTGGAACAGATTCAAGCGCGGCTCTCGGCAGTAAAAGAATTGGTAGCAAATGAAGCGGTACGAAGAAAACTCAATGATGAGTTATCGACGATCGGTGATCTTGAGCGATTGATTGCGAAGATTGCTACTGGGCGAGCAAATCCGCGCGAAGTGACTCAATTGAAAGTGATGCTGTCACAGATCCCGAATTTACAATTGCCGCTTGCTCAACTCAACGATCTAGCGCTCAAACAATTAAACGCGCAACTTAATCCATTAACCGAACTTGTTGCATCCATTCAACGCGCTATTGCCGATGAACCGCCGATGACCTTGGTCGATGGCGGAGTGATTCGAAAAGGATACAATGCAGAGCTGGATGAAATTCGCACGCTGGCGTTTGGCGCAAAAGATTGGGTGGCGAGACATCAGCAATCTGAACGCGAGCGCACCGGCATTTCGTCGCTCAAAATCGGATTTAATAATGTCTTCGGCTATTACATTGAAGTAACGCATACGCACAAAGATAAAGTGCCGGCAAATTACATCCGCAAGCAAACGTTGACGAATGCCGAGCGATTCATTACACCGGAGTTAAAAGAATACGAAGAAAAAATTCTTCACGCAGAAGAAAAAATTCTAACATTAGAAACGCAGTTGTTCAACGATCTGCGCCAGGTGATTGCATCGCAAGCGGCAGCGATTCAACAAAATGCGCACATTATTGCAACATTAGATTGTTTTGTGTCGCTCGCAAATATTGCGGTTGAAAATCACTATGCGTGTCCGGTGGTGAATGATTCGACGCGCTTAGAAATTAAAACCGGTCGGCATCCGGTTATCGAAAAACTTTTACCGCCCGGCGAACATTACACACCGAACGATGTGTTGTTGGATACAGCATCGGATCAAATTCTGATTATCACCGGTCCGAATATGAGCGGCAAGTCCAGCTATTTGCGGCAAACCGGATTGATTGTCTTGCTGGCGCAGGTCGGAAGTTTTGTTCCTGCGGATGCTGCGGCCATCGGTATTGTGGATCGCATTTACACGCGCGTCGGTGCAAGCGATAATATTGCTTCCGGCGAAAGTACGTTTCTTGTGGAAATGCATGAGGCAGCGAATATCGTGAACACCGCGAGCGACCGCAGTTTGATTTTGTTGGATGAAATCGGACGCGGCACGAGCACGTTCGACGGTATCAGCATTGCGTGGGCGCTGACGGAATACATTCACAATCGCATCGGTGCGAAGACGTTGTTTGCGACGCATTATCATGAATTGAATCAGCTGGCGGATGTGTTTCCTCGCATCAAAAATTATAAAGTGGATGTGCGTGAATATGGCGACAAAGTCATCTTCCTGCATAAAGTGTTGCCGGGATTTGCGGATCATTCATACGGTATTCAGGTTGCGCAAATGGCGGGCTTGCCGGAGGAAGTGACGGAACGCGCCAAGCATGTGCTGAAGAATTTAGAAAGTTCGGAATTAGCCGTGCACACAAAATCTGAAATCAACAAACAATCGGCAACGGATGAGATTCAGTTGGCGATGTTTGAATTGAAAGACGATGCACTGCGCGAAGAATTACGAAAATTAAAAATTGAAAATCTGACGCCGTTGGAATCCTTGCAGCTGCTGGCGGCGTGGAAGAAAAAATTAGAAGAAAGGTAATTGCGTTTATCGATATGGCCGATGTGATTTTGAGAAAACACCAACTTCATCATATTCAAGAATTAAAAGTCGATCCTGAATTATTATCTGCACGCTTTCAAGAAAATTGTGCTATGCACCGCTGTAATGGCAGATGCTGTCATGGCGGCGTGTTGGCAGACGTCAAAGAAAAAGAACGAATCTTGGCTCACACCGAGCTTATTCAAAAGTATCTTGAACCGCAGCAAGAACATGATCCGGGAAAATGGTTCGATCAAACGGTAGAAGAAGATAAAGATTTTGTCTCCGGTCAATGTGATGGTACAGCGTTAGGACAACACGGTTGCGTGTTCCTCGATAGCAAAGGATTATGTGCATTGCAAAAAACAGCCATGGCAGAGGGAATGCATAAATTTTATCTCAAACCTTTTTTTTGTGTCGCGTATCCAGTTACCATCGATGATTGGGTGCTGACGGTACACGAACCAGAATATGCAAATCGGTTCGAGTGTTGTGGGGCAACAAGGGCAGGTTCTCAAACGATTTTTGATATTTGTGCAGAAGAATTAGAGTTTATGTTGGGCATAGAAGGATTAGAAGAATTAAAGGACATAAACAGTGTTTAACAGTAATAAGAACACTGGCTTCTCTCGCTATTTTCTCTTATCCTTTTATGAAATTATTGTGATATGAATACTTACACCAAGAGTACCACAAAAAGGTCTTAATATTCTCGAAAGAGTATTTCTATGGATCAACGCCGATTATATCGAACGATTGAAAGTTTTGCCTCTGAACATTTTAAAACGGACAAAGAACTTCTGAAACATGTGATGAACGAAATCGTCAAAAGCGCGGATATTAAATTGCGCGGCGGGCGGTTGTGGCAGTACGAACCGACAACGGAATCGTACCGGCTCATCCATCAGATCGGACAAATCGAGCATCTCGATCCCGGTCATCGAATTCATGTTGCACAATATCCGATGTTTCAACACCTCATCGAACAGCGGACGATCATTACCAAAGAAACCGATGGCTATTTACGGCGAAAAGGCATCGTCAAATATTCTGCGACCGGTATCGGCGAAAAAATTAAATTCCGTGACAGTTATGTGTTTCAGTACGCCATGGCATTTAATTCCGATTCGCTCGATCAGGATCTGCAGCTCAATCTGAATATCATCAGTCTTGCTGTCACTTCCTTGCTGCGGAACAAACGCATTGAACGGAAAGCAAAACTGTTAGAACAGGATATCGATAAAGCGCGAGAGGTTCAGCAAAGTATTTTGCCGGATCCGTTCATTAAATTTTATTTTTATGACGTGTACGGCATTTCGATTCCCGACCGTATCGTCGGCGGTGATTTTTTCGACTATATCTATTCGGATGAAAATAAAGACCGTTTGATGATTGTGGTGGGCGATGCTGCAAGCAAAGGGTTTCGCGCCGCGGCACAAGCGCTGTATGTTGTCGGTGCCTTACGTATGGGTATCGCACACAATACGAAAACGGCCGCATTGATGTCCGGCATCAATAAAATTGTGAACCGCTCATTTTCTGAAGAACAATTTGTTTCCATGTTTTATGCAGAGCTGACGGATGGACCAAAAGGGTTGCTTCTCTATTCCAATGCCGGCCACAACAGTCCGGTCGTGTATCACGCGCAGGAAAATTCTATCGAATGGCTGGAATCAACTGGGCAAATCCTTGGCCCGTTCTCGCGAGGTAGTTACCGCGTGGAAAGTACGATGTTGAAAAAAGGCGACGTCGCTGTTATTTATACGGATGGAATTACCGAATCGCGCAGAACCGACGGCTTGGTGTACGGCGAAGATCGTCTGGCAAATAAAGTGAAACAGTTGTCGGATAAAGGAGCGAAGTATATTTGCGAAGCATTGGTGAGCGATGTTCAGGATTTTGCCGAAGGCGCAGAAGATGCCGACAACCGAACGGTTGTTGTTATCAAACGCGTCTCGTGAAGAAGCCGTCTTCCAAAACTTGTGAAAGGATGATCTATGGTTGAGCAAAAATATATTGGCGTGGTAACATCTGTAAGCAATTCGGGTGTGACGGTGTTAGTTGATGCAAAGATCGTATCATTGAAACGAGAGTTGAACGGCAAAACATATTTCATCGGACAGATCGGGACGTACATTCTTGTTCCCGTCGGCAATTTGGTGCTGATCGGCATGGTCAATGAACTCAAGAAGGAAGATGTTGCAATCAACGGTCAAACGCAGCAGCGGCACCTGCTGTATGCGTCGATGGTGGGAACGGTAAAGGGCGGAAAGTATGAGCGCGGCGTTTCGATTTATCCGGTGACTGATGCGCCAGTTTTTTTTGCGGAAGATAGTGATCTTGCCGTTGCCTTTGCCGTGTACCAGCGATTCGGATTTTCTGTCGGGCAGGTCTCGCTGTTCGAAAATCAGCGGGCATTTCTTGATGCGAACAAATTTTTCGGCAAGCACATCGCCATTCTCGGTTCCAGCGGATCGGGGAAATCCTGCACTGTTGCTTCCATCCTCCAAAAAGTTGCGAAGTACCCTGACACGAATATTGTTGTACTGGATATTCATAATGAATATCGCCAAGCATTTGAAGGCGTGTGTAATCATTTGAATATTGCAGAATTTGAATTGCCGTACTGGTTGATGAACTTCGATGAAATACGCGAAATGTTTATCGATGAACGGGATGAAAATGCTTCGACGCAAATTACGGTGTTAAAAGATTTGATCATCGCGTCCAAAAAAGGAAAGAATCCGGAAATGTCTCCGTTGCTTACGATCGATACGCCAGTGTATTATGACCTTTCTGAAATTCGTGCGAAAATTCAGTTCCTGGATACGGAAAAAAATTCGATGAGCGGTGTTGCAAAAGAAGGCCCGTTCTACGGTAAGTTCACTCGGTTTCTCGTGCGTCTTGATGGTAAGTTGAATGATCCGCGGTATGCGTTTATGTTTCGTCTAAAACGATACATCCAATCTACATCGCTGAACGATCTGTTGACAAAAATTCTCGGTGCAGACGGAAGCGCGAAAATTACCATTCTTGATCTCAGCGGTGTTCCGTTCGATATCGTCAACACGATCGTGTCGCTGCTTGCGCGCATGATTTTTGATTTTAATTTTTGGAATCCTAACCGCCGCGATTTTCCGATCTTGCTTGTTTTTGAAGAAGCGCATAACTACCTGCCAAGTTCGACTTCGCAATCAGAAACATCTTCTGCCCGTAAAACGGTAGAACGTATCGCAAAAGAGGGAAGAAAATACGGCGTGTCGATTATGGTCGTGAGTCAACGCCCTGTCGAAGTTTCCGAAACCATATTGTCTCAATGTAATAATTATGTGATCTTACGGTTAACCAATCCGCTTGACCAAAATTATGTGAAGCGACTCGTGCCCGATACGTTTGCCAGCTTGACGGAAGTGCTGCCGTCCTTGCGTCAAGGTGAAGCGTTGATTGTCGGTGAAGCCATTTCGATGCCGTTGCGCGTGCAAATCGATCTTCCTGAACCGGAACCCGATAGCAGCGATATCAAATTTTACGAAAAGTGGAGACAAAGCGAGGCGAAGACAAAAATCCAAGAAGTCGTTTCCCGTTGGTGGAAACAGGAAAAGATAAAATAGAACTGAACGCCGCATTGCTCATGCATGCTGATACAGCGTACAAATTCAAAATGGTTCTTGAATCCCTTAATAAACTTTTTTACATTCGTTCCAGTGTCTTTCGTTTAAAAAACATGTATCCATAAAATTCAGGAGGCAGTATGAAGCAAATCCTCGGTGTTGTTCTTGGTCTTATATTTTTTACGGGCTGCAATACATTGACACTTGCACCCGGCGACTTTTCATGGCCGATAGAATCAGTGCTTAAAGTGAACAGTAAGGGAATCGTTCAAGATCAACGGTACAGTTTTTCTCTCGATGTGAAAAGATTATTATTTGCCGAAACACAGGATTCTGTTGATGTTGCAAAATGGAACTTGCGGATGATTCGGGATACCAAAGGATATTTTTATATTACGGCTGCGAAATTTAAAAATGTGTATGTGTTTGAACAAACCGAAGCCGGGTTGAAATTATCAAAAACCATTTTGATCTCTGCTGCCGGTATGGATGCTCCTGTATTCAATCAACGTTCGCCGTTCGTTCAGCTTGTCAACGGCAATGAACCGCCTGTCTTGCTTTCGAAGGACGGTATTCAAGAAGGAGGGAAAAAATGAAAACAGCCATGCGCGTCACTCTTTTGATCGTGTTGAGTATTGCATTGTTTTGTGTCTCAACGATAGGACAGGAAAAATCCGATTATTCCACTGTTCAGCAATTTCGAGAAAATGTAAAAACGATTGAAGCAAATATTGACAATGCAAAAACTTCACAAGAATGTACCGATATCAGTGCTTCCATTGCACGGTTGGAAACAACGTTTTCAAGTGAGAGAGAATTATTAGATAAGACACTGTATCCCGATGATTATGGAAAAGTGATCGAACAGCTACGCGCAAAACTTACCCTGCGGCAGCATGATCTCGGTACCATCGATTCGCAAGGTGTGCGGATTGTAGAATTAGAAGCGAAGATCAAAGAATTGTCCGATCAATTAGCAAAGTTGAATTTAGACAACGAAAAATTGATGTCGGATGTTAAGAGTCTTTCGTCGAACATTCAGAAGCTCACCGGGAATGATTTTAATGCGGCAACGCCTATTGATTCGCTTCGTGCGCTGATCGTTCAATTACGCCAAGGATTACAGCGGCGAGATCAATTAGTCTATGCGTTAGCCGATAGTTTGTTCTTGCAGTACGACAAGAATGTGAGCGATATGAAAGATGTGGAGAAACAAAGTCTGACTGGAAAACTCGAACGGTATGGAATTCTTCCCACGGTCAAACGTTCGATTCAAGATAACCTTGCGTTTTTAGAATCCACACAATTGAAAGGGACTGATCTCGTTACACTTATACGCCAGCAGCAGCAATTTACATCTCAATGGAAAGGGTTGTCGCCAAAAATTTCTACATTGTATGCGACAAAATCTGCCGCAAAAGGAAAAGCAGGAAAATCTTCTGCCAGCGAAACAGCATCGATCGATTCGTTGTTGACGACATGGGGCTATAAAGTGGATGTAGCGATGTGGCGTTCGTTGAATCAATTGTTTAGAGATCACGGATTTATTGTGAAAGATTTTGGCAGTGGCAAGGAATTTATTATGAATTTTTCTTCCTTTATCGAAGAACAAACTCAAAATACAAAACAGGAAGACAAAAATAAGCGATATAAATTCTATCAAAACTTTGAAGATGGCGTATGGAAAGGAGAGTTCGGTGTCATTTGGCTTCCGGCGTTGGTACAAACACAGAAGATAACGGTCGAACAGAAAAAAGATATCGAAGATCGAATAGCGGTATGGCGGGCTTCGGTAGAACCGGGAACAAGCTGGACAACGTACGCGCTATTCCTCATCGGGTTGGCAGTGCTGATCGGCGTTTTGGTGTGGATGTTTCGGAAGAAAAATATTCCGCCGCCTGTAGCATAAAAAATAAGTTGAAGACACAAAAAGGACGAACAACTGTTCGTCCTTTTTTGTGTATGCATTATTCAAGTGTTAGCGAATAATCGTTCCGATTCTTTTCCAGCGGATGGTGGAAAATTTATCGGAGATGCTTTTTACCGGAGCATCTTGCTGCCATGACCAATAGATGAACAATGCTTCACCGATGATGTGATCGTCCGGCACAAATCCCCAAAAGCGGCTGTCGAGACTGTTGTCGCGATGGTCGCCAAGAACGAAATAATAATTTCTTTCCACCCGATAGGAATATGCGCGCTTACCGTCAATGATGGCGATACCATCTTCCATAGAAACCGAATGTCCTTCGCGCTGAATGAAGGTTTTCCATTGAAATGCTTTCTCATTGTTTAGAGGAAGAACATCGCCGCGTTTTGGTATGATTAAAGGACCGTAAAGAGATTCCGTAAATGAACTGCCTATTGGAAAAAATTCCGCGGAACGATCCCAATGAGACGAAGCGTTCGATGAAATGCCAAAGGGTGGTAATCCTTGCAATTTATTATTCACCCAGACTTTCCCCTTTTTAATTTCTATAGTATCGCCGGGCAATCCGATGCAGCGTTTAACAAAGTTGACTGGATTATCAGGTTGTACTTCATCCCGTGCGCCGGGGAATTCAAATACGATGATATCGCCGTGATGAATAGTATGAAAGAGCGGAATAATTGTCGAAGGTAATGCGATAGACGTGAATGGAATATGGCGCGGTGTGTGAAGCCCATACGATAATTTGTTCACGACAAGATAATCGCCGATGAGCAGCGTGTTTTCCATCGATGTAGAAGGAATACTGTACGCATCGATGACAAACGTTTTGAGAATAAACGCAATGAGCACCGTGAGAAGCAATATCTTCACGTACTCGCTGAGTATGTAAAGAATGGTTTTTTCGGAAACAGAATGATCCGGTTGAATGTCTGAATCGTTATGCGATGATGGTTCTCGCATTACTTAATCAACGCGCCGATTCTTCCCCAGCGTGCAGACGCGATGCGTCCGAAAATATCATACAATGGAATGTCGGTATTCCAGGACCAATACACGATCATCGGTGTGCCGACAAGATTATCTTTGGGAATGAATCCCCAATAGCGCCCGTCGAGGCTATTGTCACGATGATCGCCCATACCGAATAAATAATCTCGTTGCACCGTGTAGGATGTAGCAGGTTTACCATCGATGAGAATGGTGCCGCCGGCGTATTCTACCGAATGTCCTTCGCGTTTGATAAAGATTTCCCATGCATCGATATTTTTTTCGTTGAGAGAGATGACATCGCCTTTTTTGGGGATGACAAGCGGGCCGTAATTATCTTCATTCCATCCAGAACCTTTTGGAAAAATTCGTTCTTCCGGTTCGTTCGAGGGAATAGCCCAGCTGCGGTCAAACTTGGAACGGCGCGGAAGAGGGAAGGGCTGTCCGTTCACCGATAAGGCACGATCACGAATTAAAATAGTATCACCGGGTAAACCTATGCAACGCTTAAGATAAAATGTGAAATCTTCCGGTTTCACTTCGTCGCGCATACCCGGGAATTCAAACACAATCACATCGCCGCGGTGCACGTCACGAATTGCCGGGAGGCGAAACCATGGTAACCGAACATTGGTAAAGGGAATGTTGCGAGGCGATGTTCCGCCGTAAATAAATTTATTGACAAACAGCATCTCGCCGGTGAGCACTTCGTTTTCCATCGAACCGGTAGGAACGAGAAATGAAGCGATGACAAAATTGTTGATGACCAAAAACAACCCAAGCACGATACCGAGTTCTTTAAAAAACGCGATTACTTTTTCGGTGAACGTTTGCGGCTGTGGTTGTTCTTCTTGTTGTTTCGTTTGTTTGCTCACGGTCGTTTCCTTTAAACAGTTATTTAATCTTCCATCGACAAAACGGCTAAGAACGCTTCTTGCGGCACTTCCACACGTCCCACCTGTTTCATACGTTTCTTGCCTTCTTTTTGTTTCTCTAACAATTTACGTTTGCGGGAAATATCGCCGCCGTAACATTTCGCCAGAACATTCTTTCGCATGGCACTGATGCTTTCTCGTGCTATAATTTTACTGCCGATGGCCGCCTGTATGGCGACCTCAAACATTTGACGCGGAATGAGGTGCCGAAGTTTCTGGCAGAGCTTGCGTCCCCATTCATACGATTTGGCACGATGAACAATGGTGGAAAGGGCATCCACCGGTTCAGTATTCAAGAGAATATCGAGTTTGACGAGATCGGATTCGCGGTATTCTAAGAACTCATAATCGAGCGAAGCGTAGCCGCGCGAGAGCGATTTGAGCTTATCGTAGAAATCAAAAATAATTTCCGACAGCGGCAGTTCATAATGAATATCAGCTCGTTCAGGCGTAAGGTATGTCGTATTTTTGTGAACGCCGCGCCGATCCATACATAATTTCATAATGTTGCCGATGTATTCTGTCGGTACAATGATTTGTGCTTTGACAAACGGCTCTTCAATCATTTCAATGCTGCCAGCGTCCGGCATGAGCGAAGGATTGTCAACCAGTAACACTTCGTGATCGGTTTTGGTGACGCGATATTCCACGTTCGGAACGGTGTTGATGAGCGATTGATTGTATTCGCGTTCTAACCGTTCGTGAATAATTTCCATGTGCAGTAAGCCGAGAAACCCTGCACGAAATCCGAAACCAAGTGCCACAGAAGATTCCGGTTCAAAGATCAGCGAGGCGTCGTTCAGTTTTAATTTCTCAAGAGCATCGCGCAATTCACCGAATGCATCGCTATTCGTCGGATACAAGCCGCTGAACACCATCGGCTTTGCATCTTTGTAACCGGGCAGCGGTTCCGGTGCAGGATTATCGACAAGCGTAATTGTGTCGCCAACTTTTGTGTCGTGCACGTCTCTTGCATTCGCAATGATATAACCGACATCGCCAGCGGAAAGAGAGCCGGTACGCTTGCGCTGCATTTCCAGAATGCCGATATCTTCTACCTGAAATTCTTTTCCGTTGGAGAAGAATTTAATTTTATCACGTTCTTTTACTGTGCCATCCATAACACGGACGTAGGCGATAGCGCCGCGATATTCATCGAACACAGAATCATAAATCAATGCTTTGAGCGGTGCATCGGGATCGCCTTTTGGCGGAGCGATGCGCTCTACCACTGCTTCTAATACTTCTTCCGTGCCGAGTCCCGATTTGGCACTGCCCATCAAGATTTCTTCTTCTTTGCAGCCAATGAGATCGATGATTTGTTTCTTCACCGATTCCAACATGGTTTTAGCACTGGGCAAATCCACTTTATTGATGAAGGGAATAATTTCTAATCCGGCATCGATGGCGAGATACAAATTGGAAATGGTTTGTGCTTCCACACCCTGCGTTGCATCGACAACGAGAATGGCGCCTTCGCACGCTGCGAGTGAACGCGAAACTTCATACGTGAAATCCACGTGACCTGGCGTATCGATGAGATTAAGGGTATATGTTTTTTTGTCGTGAGCTTTATATTGCAGTTGAATTGCATGCAGCTTGATGGTAATGCCGCGTTCCTGCTCTAATTCCATATCGTCCAAAATTTGCTTGGTCATATCACGAGAAGCAACTGTGCCGGTATATTCCAGCAAGCGATCAGCGAGCGTCGATTTGCCATGATCGATGTGAGCAATAATACAAAAGTTACGAATATGATCCATTAGATATATCTTCCATCAATAAAAAAGCAAAAGAGTAACGAGTGGAAGCTGCACAACGCCACTCCTTACTCCTCTAACCACTAAAATATAGCGTAAAATGAGAGGAAGAGCAAGACAGCGAGCATACTGTCTATTTTATGTCGTGTTTCTTGCAAGAATGCAATGATGACAATCATAAAAAAGTAGTATTGAATAATTACAGTAATAAACTATATTGTAATGGTTCTTTATTCTAAAGTCGAAGATTGATTTCAAATGAGTGAAGGGAAAAAACGTATTGATAAAGCCAAATGAAATAAATTTCGTGTTTTGTGATTATGCTGATCCTGTTCACCAGAAAACATTGATTGAACTTATCAATCATTATATGGCTGACCCGATGGGCGGATGTGAGCCGCTATCAAGCGAACAATCAAAAAATCTTGTGGAAGGATTATCAAAACACCCATCAAGTTTTGTATTGTTTGTAAAGGTGAAAGACACTTTTACAGGATTGACAACGTGTTTCGTCAATTTCTCAACGTTCAAAGCAAAGCCATACATCAATATTCACGATATTATTGTACGGAAAGAATACCGCGGCAAAGGATTAGGCCGGGCACTTCTTGAATATGTTCTTGCTTATGCAAAGGAACACGGATATTGTAAAGTGACATTAGAAGTACGGGATGATAATGCTGTCGCACAGCATTTATACCGGAGTTTAGGATTCGAAGATACACAACCGCCAATGTGGTTCTGGACGAAGACGATTGTTGAATGAAATATAACTAGCGGTAAAGACTCTTTCTATACGACAGAACAAAGCATCATGTAACACTCGTTCGCGCTATTGTTCTTGCGAGTTGCATATACCCCATGCTTCGATTTTAACCAGCCCCTGAAGATGTATGGATACTCGATGATGGGATGGCGAAAGGGGATGAAGCGTGGTTCCATTGGAGATGATGTATGGTTATAGGACAACCAGAGTACAACGAGAGGACAATTATACCGACGCATGGTAGACAATATGGAGTTCGTACTATGAGGTAAAAAGCCGATTACAACGGCTCTTGAACGGCTTTATAACGAGAGTGAATCGAGAGTCAATCGAGGAACAAACGAGAACCAGACGAGAACGAAACGAGAAAGTGGGATGTCGGGTAATGGTAGTTAGAATGCATGTCAAGAATATTGATGGTGTTGTTTTTTGGGATTGAGAATACATCCCACCGATGCGGCATCGGGTTAATGTGTTTGTGTGCCGAATCGTGTTCATGGAATTATTATTATTACAGATACATCCCGTAGGGGCGAGGTGACCTCGCCCCTACCACGATATTCCATTACATTAGGAAAAATTGTTGCATATCATAAATATCAATCCTCCAAACAGATAAATGTGCGGACATTCAAGAATGAATGCCCTACCGAAATGGTATGGTGGGCACACACGTTTGCATATTCGGGCGATTCATGGAATCGCCCCTACTTGACATCCTTTTTCCATTGCGGTATATTATTCCTGAGAAATTGCTTCAGGGTGTTGTGGTGGTTGATTGAATTTTCTTGAAGCGTTTCCCGTGTGGTTAAAAAAATATTGTAACGACAGATGTAAGTGTTGTTATGAAAGATAAATTTGTCGAATAGAATAGATCTGAAAATTTTATCAAAGTTTCCTTTGCATGAACCATGCGACCTTTGACAAAGTTGGCATTACGATACGGCAACACAAGCAATGGTGTCATTCCCGAAGTTTTCTGTTGGCTTGCCCGCCATCTTTTGCCGAAGGCATCACTTCGTGATTGGCGGGGAATCCAGCCCTAAGATTTCAATGGACATTGAAAGAATGAGATTAGCATAATAAAAGATGCCGCTTTCTTTGAAAGAGCAAAGAAACCCCTTTGTCACGATGTTGGACATCGTAACATCTCCCCTTAAAATTAAGGGGAGAATGGCAGAAAGAAAAAAACAGAAACGCGCGATGCGCGTTGACATTAATAGGCATCTGGCAGGCGATTTCGCAGGCAGAGGGAAAAAATAGTAATGTAGAAGAGGAAAAGGACTATTCTTATGCCGGATAGAGAAGTGTTGAACATTCGCGACCTGATTTATTTTCAGTATGCAAAAATTATTGCACGCAGCGCCTTCAAAGCGGCAGATGGACAGGAGGCAAAGGAACTTCATTACGGCTTCATTAAAAATACATTTCGGGATTTGAAGAACGGCGGTAAGTCGTGGTCACACATTGAGCGCGAAGATTGGCAGCTTGTGGAGGCAGAGAAAAAATGTATTTACTGCGGTTCCGCGGAAAATTTACAGCGTGAACATATTGTTCCGAAATCCCTGCGGATAAAAGAAGATTGTGCGGAGTGTGACAGGATTCAATCGATTCATAACCAAGTGTGGGCGTGCGGCGCATGCAATGCGGCAAAAGGAACGATGGGATTGTATGAGTTTTACCGCAAGATGCATCCCGAAGAGAAAAATTATTTTGATTTTATTCCTCCGCTCGTGGAAAAGAAATATTTAAAGACGATTATGAAATGCCACGAGTGTGCCGGTACATTAGATATTGCCGACTTGAATAAAGACGGCGAACTCTCGGTGCTGGATATTGATGAAGGGTTGAGGAGAAAACAGAGATAATTTATTTCATCATGGAAACGACGCATCGTCATAGAAAAAATATCCGTTTGAAAGAATACGATTACTCCATGCCCGGTGCATATTTTATAACGATATGTACGCACGAGAAACAATGTATCTTAAGCGACATTATTGATGGAGAAGTTCAATTGAGTGATATTGGCAGCATTGTCAACGAGGAATGGTACAGGACGGCAGAAATTCGTCCCAATGTGGAAATGGATGTGTTTGTCATAATGCCGAATCATATACACGGAATTATTGTATTGAAGGAAAATTCTGGTAGGGACACGTTGCAACGTGTCCCTACGAAGGAACAATTTGGGAAGCCGACATCGAATTCCATACCAACCATCGTTCGGTTGTTTAAATCATCCGTTACAACGCGGGCAAATATAATACACCAAACACCATCGCGCCAGATCTGGCAGCCAAAATATTACGAACATATCATTCGTGATGACCGCGATCTGCTTAATACGCGACAATACATTTTAAACAATCCCTTAAAATGGATATTGACCGAACATGAAAATATGCCGGAGAATTGGATAGCTGGAAGCACATAACACATACACATACGTGTGTACACTTTCAGGCCTCCGGCTGGACTTGAATAAGGACGGAGAACTCTCGGTGCTGGATATTGATGAGGGACTGAGAAGGAATATTGTATAAAATAAGATTAGAAAGATAGAGGTGAATACAATGGAAAAGGAAAATAATATTGTATGCCCGAAATGTGGGGCAAAAATTAATGTTAATGATATTCTCTACAAGCAAATACAAAACCAAATTAAAAAAGAATATTCTGATAAAGATGAACAACGTGAAGAAGATTACAAAGAAAAATTAGAGTCATTAAAGAAAAAAGAAGAATCAATAGAAGAAAGCGAACAAAACATTCAGAAACAGATTAATGATGGGATTAAACAAAAACTTTCCACAGAAAAAACAAAAATAGAAAAAGCAATTCGAGATGAGATAAGAGATGAAACAGATGAACAGTTAAAAGTTCTGAAAAAAGAACTTGAACAAAAGTCTGCTCAGGTAAAGGAGTTAAATAAAACCAAAGCAGAGGTTGAACGGCTGAAGCGAGAAAAAGATGAAATGCGAGAAGTTGTAGCATTAGAAAAAGAAAGGGAGCTTTCTGAAAAATTAAAAGAAGAACGTGTAAAAATACAAAAGCAAAGTGAAGAAACTCACGCTTTTAAGATAAAAGAGCTTGAGAAGCAACTCGACGATCAAAAGCAGCTTGCGGAAGAAATGAAACGAAAGGTAGAACAGGGATCGATGCAGCTTCAAGGTGAAGTTCAGGAATTAGTATTAGAAGATATATTGAAAGATTTGTTTCCCATTGATGCCATTGAGGAAGTTGGCAAAGGGGTTAAAGGCGCAGATGTCATACAAACGGTTCGTAATAAAATTGGTAATGATTGCGGTATAATCTTATTTGAAAGCAAACGAACAAAATCTTTTAGCAATGAATGGATAAACAAATTAAAGGCTGATGCTATTTCTGCAAAAGCAGATATTTGTGTGATTGTCACAGAGACATTGCCTGAAGGAATTGATCGAATAGGACAAAAGGATGGGGTGTGGATATGTTCCTTTAATGATTTTAAAGGATTAGTTTTAGTCTTAAGAGAAGGGCTTATTAAAATAAGCGAGGTATATTCTTCCCAGAGCAATAAGGGTGAGAAGATGCAAATGCTCTATGATTATTTAACAAGTAATGAGTTTAGATTCCAAGTTGGGGCAATTATAGAAGGCTTTACAGATTTACAGGAAAGTTACAATAAAGAAAAAAGAGCTATGGAAAGAATTTGGAAAGAAAGAGAAAAGCAGCTTGAAAAGGTCTTGCTAAACACCAATCATTTTATTGGCTCGATAAAAGGCATTGCCGGAAGCTCTATGCCTGAGTTAAAACAAATCGGTGCAAAGGATAATATTTTGGAATTGGGAGAATAGACTATGGCAAAGGCAAAAAAAGAAGTTGTTCAAGAATCATCCCTCGTATCAGAAAATCCAGATATTCCTAAACCTAGACTTGTAAAGCTAATTGTAAAAAATTTTCGTTGTATTGGGATAAAGCCCGTGGAGATTGATCTTAATGACATTGTAGTCTTAGTCGGTGCAAACAATGTTGGAAAAAGTTCAATATTAAAAGCTTATGAATTGGCAATGTCACAGGGGTCCAATAAAGCTAAACTTTCAATTGAAGATTTTCCAAATAATAAAATTGATCCCTCTCATTTGCCTGAAATTGAAATACATACAATTGTATATGATAATAGTCCAGGTGAAAGATGGATAGCCATTCAAGAAAATGGTGAGATGCTTGTGAGAGAACGTTGGATTTGGATGGAAGCAGATAGACCTAAGAGAGAAGGATGGGATGTTGAAGCGAGTTCTTGGAGTGAAAATGTTCCATGGGGTGCTCCAGGTGTTGCAAATTCAAGGCGTCCTGAACCGCATAGAGTTGATGCCTTTGATTCACCTGAAGAACAGGCTAAAGCTATAAAAGAGCTATTGATGAAGGCGTTGACAGATAGAATAAAAAACATTAAAACAGAAAACCAAGAAACTGAAAATGAGTATTCTCAACTTTTGAATAAAGTAAAAGAACTTCAAAAGAAAATTGTAGCCGAAACTAAAGAACAAATAGACGCGACTAACGCTGAACTCTCCATTTTGATTGAGAAAGTGTTTCCTAATTATAAAATTGATTTTGATGCAAAGCCCGAAGATGATTTGGATAAAACAATCAATTTTTTCAAGGCAGATGCTCAATTATTGATGGGTCCAAAAGATGGTTATTTAAGCACAATAGATAGACAAGGTAGTGGAGCGAGAAGAACATTACTTTGGACTGCTATAAAGTATATTTCTGAAAACAATCAAAAAGGCAAAGATGTAACAACGTCAATTCGTCCCCATTTGCTTTTAATTGATGAACCTGAAATATGTTTGCATCCTAATGCAATTAGAGACGCTTGCAATGCTTTGTATGATTTACCACACTCTGGTAATTGGCAAGTGATGGTTACTACTCATTCTCCAATATTTATTGATTTTTCACGGGACAATACAACTGTAGTCAAGGTTGAAAAAAATGTCGACGGAGAGATTCAGGGAACGACAGTGTTTCGTCCAGACAAAACTAATCTTAATGAAGATGATAAGAAAAATTTGAAGTTATTAAACTTATGTGATCCTTATGTGGCAGAATTCTTCTTTGGCGGAAAAGTAATTGTTGTCGAAGGAGACACGGAATACACAGCATTTAATTATGTTAAAGCAAGAAAACCCGATGAATACAAAGATGTTCATATAATTAGGGCAAGAGGTAAGGCGACAATTGTTTCTCTTGTTAAAATACTAAATCATTTTGGATCAAGTTATTCTGTTCTTCACGACAGTGATACGCCGTTGACAAAGAAAAAAGACAAAGCAAATCCAGCATGGGGAAATAATCGGAATATACTCGAAGCGGTGAACGCAAAGCCCCAAGGTATCAAAACCCGTTTATTAGCATCTATCCCGAATTTTGAACAAGCGTATTTTGGTGAAATAATTGAGACTGAAAAGCCATACAATGCATTAAAAACAATAACCAGTCAACCGAAAAAATATAATATCATTGAATCTTTATTCAAAGCTCTTATAAACTATGAAGCACCTGTTCCAGAAAATTGTATTGAATGGAACAAGATTGAAGAATTGGAAAATAAATTAAAATGATAAGGAGGCAAAATGTTATTTTTAACTAGGCAAGAGGTTCAAGATGCAGTTTCAGAAGCAATTAAGCAAAAACATATTCTGTTGATCGAATATCAGCATTCTGGAGATGATAATGAAATAGTTCAAAGGAGAAAAGCTCCTTTTGATTTAGGAACAACCAATGTTGTAATGTATCAAAGAAATAAAGATATGCTTTATGCTTTTTGTTATGAACATATAGATAAAAAGACGAATAGACATAAGCCAATTGTCCATGGTATTAATGCCCTTAGAATTCTTTCAATAGAAGATACAGAAGAAGAATTTAACCCAATTGAATTAAACAATATAAATAAGAGCAATACTGGATTTGATTATTCTACATGGCATTGGGCATTGTTACCAGATAGAAAATGGCTTAAGATGTAAAATCATAAAAAGGAAAATATTATGGACCTATTAAAATCGGATAAAGAATGCGCAGAGTTCGGGAGAGAATTTCTGGAGCGATTCCTGGAACAGGGATATGGTACCTATAGCAAATCCGATTTACAGGATATGCTTTTGTATGTAGCCAATAAAGCATCAAGTACTAGATTCTTAGATTCCATGAGCAATTATGATTTATCGAGGGTCCTAAAAATTCCTGAACAAAAAATAAATGCAACTCGTCTGAATATTGCACTTAAGTTTTATGGGCCAGATGAAGGTAAACTTATTCTGCGGCGATTCTTTGAACGCATTCTGGATGGTCGCGTGCTGTTACAGGCCGAAGATAAAGATTTTCAATTCGTTGTTGAAAGCAATGTCGACAGGCGCGAGATCGAAAATCAACTTAAGTTGCTTGGAGTAACGTTGAATTATAAAAACAATCGACAGATTGCCGTCGTTGAAAAGGAATTCTTTTTAAAATTATTGCTTACAGTTTCCGAACGTACTGCGGATGATTTATATAAGGCCATTTACAAACGCACCAAAAAGGAAGAGTTCAAAACGAAAACGGGAGATGTCTTTAAGAAGATCGGCGAATTCGCCGTAGATTTTACGAAAGATGTTTTGAAGGACGTGATTAAAGATATGATTATGCCTATGAAAGTACCAACATCAAAATAATGAAGGAAGAAACAGGTAGAATTATTTTCTGGTGTGAAAAGTATAAAGAAACATTTTATAGTATAACCATTCACAACAGAAAAGAAGATGTCCGTGCATCACAATTTATTCATGTTATTCAAAAACAATCTTATGTAGGGACGTTCAATTGAACATCCCTACGGAGAATTGAATGTTCGTGACTCTTTTCCTTTTTATGAACACAGGGCTGGATTCCCTGCCATACAGACGGCGGGCAAAACGGAGGCGTTTAACAGTTTATGTGAGGTACGAGATACATGGGAGATGCAAGAGAACGGAAGGCAGTAAAGGGAGGAATCGATGCTGCTAATCATCACCATCCTCAGAAAAGGCACCTGAATAGCTGATACCATAGAGTTCAGAATGAAAGACATCAATCTTACCAAAGATTTCTCCGCTATTTTCAGAAGAAATTGCAGTCACAACGATGGTATTCATCGATGTGGGCGTGAGTGTGTATGCACCATTTTCAGTTTTTCTCATCCTAAAGGGAATCGTATAGCCGATGAAGCTACGATTGCCACCACCCAGAAAACCCGGCTTTGTATAATATGCTTGTGCCGCTCCCACAAGATTGTTTATATCATTCATCATGGCATCGCGATTGGTTGAAATGCTGTTTGCCTGAACCATGGTAATTCCCACTGCTATAGCAATTCCTACAATGATGGTACCAAGGACAATCAATATAATCTGTTGTTGACCCATTATCCTTTTATATAATAAACCGATGCATTAATATCAATAGCTCTTAATACTATCGTGCTCTGGATCAATGGTGAACATCAATTTCTATGCCTCATTCCAACAGTCATATTTGTTTACTATATCAAGAACAGGACTGCCATCTCTATATACTTTTTACACTAAGCAGATAAAATAACCGCATAGAGACTCATCCAATAAAATTTTAATCTGTTTGGTCTGGTAAAATGCTAAGACATGGCGTCGAAGAAGAATTTCTTGTTTATAGAGACATCTGAAGAACTGTTCCATTCAAGGTAGTCGAAAGCTTCAGTTTTTGTTTTCATGCAATAATCGAAGACTAAAGTCTTCGGCTACCATAAAATTTTCCCTTTTTCAGATGCCCCTTATAAAAAATCCCCGCATGATTCATACGAGGATTTTTTATTCTCCATACAGCATGTTCACTTAATAATTTGAGGTGTGATGATGCGGTAATTTCCGCTTAAGTGCATGAGACTGAACAGGTACAACAAGCCATCATAATACGGATCAAAGTAACCATCAGAGTAAGGTTCAAGTTTTGCATTCCAGACTGCATCCACGAATTTCCAGCTTTTCGCTTGTGTTCCCATAAGAGATGCTGCTGCAGAAGTGGCTACAAATCCCAATGAGTGGCGAAGTGTATGGTACCCACCGACAGGCCGCACAAATTGCGGAAGGGTTCCATCGACGTTAAACTGGTCTTCAAAAGAATCGATGCCTCTACAGAAAAGAAAATTTTGAATGCGTTTACAATAATCCTGCTTCCATTCTTTATCTTTTGCAAACCATGAATAATCCATCGCAATATTCATAGGTGTTCTCCATGAATCGAAACAAAAGTTTGCAGCCCAATTACGGAATTTTCGCGGAGTGCCGTTGAATTCAGTAATATCTGCATTCAATCCAGTTGGACTGCTGCAAGCTCTGTGAAGGTATGCGCGTGCGGTATCGGCACAGTCTCGGTAAAACCGTTCATGCCCGTCTTTTGCGTATTCTGCCCATACTTCGAAAAAAGCAGGGAGGAAATAAGAAGGATCTGTCCATTGATATCCGAATCTGTCGGGTGTAAAGGCAATCTTTTTTTGTTCGACATTTATAACATTGGTGACGCCCGTGGTGCTGTCTTTACTCCACATTGCATCGAGAATTCTCCGTGCTTCTGCATAATAGTTGATGCCGGTTTCATTGCCCCATCGATTGGAAGCAAAAAGTAAATCGGTGATAAAATATAATTCTCCATCGCAAGCAGAACCTTCCGAATTACGTTTTCCGGTTTCCGGTTTAGCGCTCCAACCAAAATATGCATCGCTTGGTCCACCTTGATGCTGCATATATTTTTTGGACCATCTCCATATTCTATCGAAGACATCTTTTTTATTGAGCTGTACTGCAACCATCATGCCATAAGACATTCCCTCGGTTCGAGCATCATGATTTTTCAAATCGGAAACGTATCCCATGGAATCACCTACCTCGAAATACACTCTGTGAGGCCCTTCAAAGAATATCATGATATGCTTTGGTTAATTTGGCATCAATGTCTTCTTGTTTATACCCGGCTTCCGCAAATACATTTCTGTACTTTCCTGTTTCCCATGCACCTTTATTCCATGGTTTCATTGTTCCGCGCGAGTCGGTTGTGTCCTTGTCGCAATCGTTAGCGAGTGCACCCATAGTAATCAATGACAATGCAGAAAATATCATGAGGGATAAATATTTATTCATTCGAGTTATCTTCGGTATAATGACACATACTTAAAAATACAACGGCGCAGATGGAGAATTGTTTCACCAATACTCCAAGATTTTTATGGTGCGGCATGATATTGCTTGCTTTCTTCCGTTTTTCTGTTAAACTTATCCTGGACTTATTAATGTAAGATGGAATGGAATTGTTCGAGGTGGTGATAAAAACGAAAAAAATATTTTTCTTATTCATGCTTTATGGTTCTTCACTGTGTGCTTCCCCAAATATTGAGAAGTGGCGAGTGTTTGAGTTATCTCTCACCGGACCCATAAACGGAAATCCTTATAAAGAAGTAACAATCGACGGAAAGTTTATCAAAGAGCGTGATACTGTTTGCATCTCCGGTTTTTATGATGGTGATGGTGTTTACAAAATACGGTTTATGCCTCAACAGGAAGGAACATGGCATTATCTTACGACAAGCAATGTGAAAGTATTAAACGGAAAGAAGGGAACGTTCATTTGTACGCCTGCGCAAAGAAACAACCATGGGCCTGTCATTGTAAAAGACACGTTCTATTTTTCCTATGCAGACGGAATGCCGCATCATTCGTTCGGAACAACTTGTTATGGATGGGTACATCAAGGCGATAGCATTGCCGACGTGACACTCAAAACATTATCGAACGGCTATTTTAATAAAATACGCATGTGTATTTTCCCCAAAAGTTATGATTGGAATAATAACGAACCTCTTTTCTATCCATTCGAAGGAACGCCGCTGAAACAATGGGACTTCAGCAGATTCAATCCCGTGTTTTTCAGAAACATCGAAAAAAGGATACAGCAGCTCGATTCACTCGGAATCGAAGCAGACCTTATCGTGTTTCATCCGTACGATCGTTGGGGGTTCAGTACGTTGGATCGGGCGACGGAGGATTCGTATATTCACTATATCATTGCGCGATTTGCTGCATACAAAAATGTCTGGTGGAGCATGGCGAACGAATGGGATTTTATGGATGCAAAAAATTTAAACGATTGGGATTATTACGTTGAACAGTTTGCAACGCTGGATAAATTTCATCATCTCATCAGTATTCATAATGGAGTAAAATTTTATAATCATAACAACCCTTATATTACTCATGCAAGCATTCAAAGTGAGGATACGTATCGCGCAAAAGAATATCGATTGAAATATAAGAAGCCCATTGTGTTCGATGAATGCCGGTATGAAGGCAACATTCCATGGTCGTGGGGTAATTTAACGGCCCAAGCATTAACAGAGAAATTCTGGAGAGGATTTACGAACGGCGGCAATGTTGGCCATGGCGAAACGTATGTGACCGAAAATCCTTTAAAACTACCGAATGAATCGTCTGACGTTTTATGGTGGTCTAAAGGCGGTGTTCTACGAGGCGAAAGCCCATCACGGATTAAATTTCTTCGTACTATTATCGAATCTGCTCCTCTGCATCTAACTCCCATTCCTTTATTTACATGGATGCCGTTCTCATGTGTGGGTGTTGAAAACGAATATTACTTGTGTTATCTAAATGATGCACAGCCTCGAAGTATTGTAATCGACCTTCCGAAAGAATCTATTTTTAATGTTGAAGTTATCGATACATGGAATATGACGATTACACCTCTGCAAAAAAAATATTCCGGACACAGTTTAATCGAGTTGCCGGTAAGACCCTATATTGCATTAAGAATAATAAAACAAAATTAAAACCACTGAAAAAATAATCATACGTAAAAAGAATTGATATGATAAACAGAAATCTCATCACCAAAATTTTATCAGCAATATTAGTAACATCCGTTTGCTTTGCTGCGAAAGTCGATACCATCAAAGTCGAAAGCCAAGCAATGCATAAAATCATAAACAATGTTATTGTTTTACCGGAAGATTATCAACAATCAAAAACTTATCCAGTCATATATCTGCTTCATGGGGCAACCGGCGATTATAAAGATTGGGTGGTTAAAGCTCCAACGGTCGTTGCACTTGCAGATATTTATCACGTAATCATTGTCTGTCCCGATGGTGGATTTACGAGTTGGTATTTTGATAGCCCGATCGACAGCACGTATAAGTACGAAACGTTTGTCTCAAAGGAATTAGTAAAATATATCGATTCTCATTATGCCACGGTAAAGGAAAAATCAGGCAGGGCGATTACAGGCCTCAGTATGGGCGGACACGGAGCGCTGTATCTTGCGTTTCGCCATCAAGACGTTTTCGGAGCGGCTGGAAGTATGAGTGGGGGAGTTGACTTCCGTCCGTTCCCCAACAACTGGGATATTGCCAAACGGCTTGGCACATTGGAGCAACATCCTGAGAATTGGAATAAGAACACCGTTGTCAATATGGTCGATTTGCTCAAAGGTAGTTCATTAAAAATAATCTTCGATTGCGGAGTCGATGATTTTTTTTATGAAGTAAATTGTCACCTCCACAAAGAACTCTTGGAACTAAAATATCCTCACGATTTCATTGAACGCCCAGGCGTGCACAATTGGCCGTATTGGGAAAATGCTGTAAAGTACCAGTTTTTATTTTTTAGTGAGTTCTTTAATCAAGGTGTGATCGATAGAAAGTAGCGAGAATGTTGGTACGACTTTAAAAATAAGTTTATCATGGATCGACCGCCGAATCAAAACGTACGATCTGAAAAGAGTTTTGGAAAATTTCAACGCGTTCCTGCATTCCGACACTGGATCCGTACAGTGAGTTAAAATGTAATTCAACAGCCCAAAAGGTATTGATTAGAGTATGAAGCAAAGAAAAGTATATCTGCTATCGTTCGTGTTTTTAAATATCATTTTGATCTTCAGCACGTATGGGCAAATTCCGGAAGGAGCAAAATCCGCGCCGACCAATATTCGATCAACAGATTGTCCTTGTATCTTACCCGACTTGCGAGTTGTCTTTAAAGTTTCTGCACCGAATGCAAAAAAAATACAAATCGATTTGGGTAAGTTGTACGATATGCAAAAAGATGAAAAAGGAATCTGGACTGTAACGACGGAACCTCAGGTTCCCGGATTTCATTACTACTCTTTAGTGATCGATAGTGTCAGAGTTTCCGATCCGGCGAGCGAATCGTTTTATGGAACCGGCAGAATGTCGAGCGCGATTGAAATTCCCGAAGCAGGTGCCGATTTCTTGACGATAAAAAATATTCCGCATGGGACAGTACGATCCTGCGTTTATTTCTCAAAGGTTACAGGGACATGGCGTTCGCTGAACATCTATACTCCACCGGGGTACGATAAAGACAATCAAGAACAGTATCCAGTTTTGTATATTCAACATGGCGGCGGTGAAGACGAACGCGGCTGGGCTGTTCAAGGGAAAACCAATATTATTCTCGATAACTTGATTGCAGAAGGAAAAGCGGTGCCGATGCTTGTCGTCATTCCAAACGGCAATGTTACAAGACCAGGAATGAATGCAGGAGGATACACGGAAGAAGCAATGGCGGCATACAAAGATGAATTATTTGAAAATGTCATTCCGTATATCGAAAGCAATTATCGCGTTAAATCCGGATCTCTCAACAGAGCGATTGCTGGATTGTCGATGGGCGGCGGTCAGGCATTTTACACCGGACTCCGAAACATCGATATGTTTGCCAACGTCGGTGTATTCAGCACGGGTATGTTCGGCGGCATATCGATGCCGTCTGCAAAAGCGTTCGATCCCGAAGCCACGATTCCAGGATTAACGACGAAGTCTGAGCTGTTCAATCAAAAATTGAAGGTGTTCTATATTTCCGTGGGAGAGCAAGACCCGCGAATCGAACCGACCAGAAAAATGGTAGAAAAATTTAGAAGTGCTGGATTGAACGTACAATTTGCATCGTTCCCCGGAAGCCATGAGTGGCAGGTGTGGCGAAAATCATTTCACGATTTTGCCCAGAAGATTTTTAAGTAGAGACACGTAAATTATTTTATAATTTTTGTACACCAATAATGTTAAATAAATTTAAGGAGATTTAAAATGAAACGAACATTAGTATTCATTTTGCTGATTGCTATTTCAACCAGCGGAATCTGTATGGCTCAAACGGGTCAAAATTTAATTGTTCCTGTATCGGTTGATACAGCGCATCCATCGCCGTACAATATTTATGGTGCAAAATATCCTTGGATTGGAGCCGATGGACGTGTTACGTTCCAGTTCCGTGCACCGTATGCAAAAACAGTTCAGGTGGCGATCGTCAATACGAAGTTCGACATGGTCAAAGGCGAGGATGGTGTGTGGACATATACCAGTGAACCGCAGGATAAAGGGTATCACAATTACTGGATGGTTGTCGATAGTACGATTGTTCTGGATCCGATGACAAATGCATTTATCGGATACAGCCACATGTGCAACGGGTTTGAAATTCCCGATGCCGATGGCGGTTTTTATGAATTGAAAGATGTTCCGCATGGAACGGTGTCGATTCAAAATTATTATTCAAAAACAACGAAAACATGGCGCCACATTTTTGTTTATACTCCGCCGGGATATGAAACAAGTATGTCTTCACGTTATCCGGTGCTGTATCTTCAGCATGGCGGCGGTGAAGATGAACGTGTGTGGGTGGAAATGGGAAGAACCAATATTATTCTGGACAATTTGATTGCCGAAGGAAAAGTAAAACCGTTTATCGTTGTGATGGAAACCAGCGCTGCGTATAAACCGGGCGAAGTACCGCCTCAGCCGAGACCAGCAACTCCGTTGGGACAAGGTACCCCGCCAGCCAATGCGCGCCCGCGAATGATGTTTTCATTCGATACTTATAAAGAAGTCATGTTGAACGATATGATTCCTTTTATCGATTCACATTTTAGAACACTGACGGATGCCAACCATCGTGCGATGGCAGGATTATCGATGGGAACATTTGTCACCAGAGTTGTTGCGTTATCGAATCTTGATAAGTTTTCGTACATCGGTATTTTCAGCGGCGGAACGGTTGCACCGACGGATATTTCCGATAAATCGAAAGTGAAGCTTGTGTTCATGAGTTTCGGAAGCCGAGAAAAAGGATCGGATAATTTAAAAGGTGCAGCAGATGCATTACAGCAAGCAGGTGTCAACGCTGTTTCGTACGTTTCTCCACTTACGGCACACGAATGGCAATCGTGGAGAAGAAGTCTGCGAGAATTTGCGCCGTTGCTTTTTAATGATTCTGCGAAATAATAACTGAGACGAAAGGAAAAACATTCATGAAGTACAGAAATAAATTTTTTGTGTTGGCCGCATTCACCAGCGGAATCTGTCTGGCACAAACCAATTCATCGACCGTGGTTGAAGATTTTAAAACGACGGTAACGACGCAAGCTGAAAAACAATATCCGCAAGTGAATTCTGAAGGCCGTGTGTGTACCAGCATTCTTGCACCGGAAGCAAAAAAAGTTCAGCTGGATATTGGTGCTGTAAAATATGATTTGAAAAAAGATGACAAAGGTGTTTGGACCGGCGAATCCAATCCACAGGATGAAGGATTCCATTACTATCAATTGAATATCGATGGTGCCGGTGTTCCCGATCCGGGAAGTCTGTACTATTATGGTGCAAGCCGGTGGGGAAGCGGTATCGAAATTCCGGCAAAGGACGAGGATTTTTATGCGCTCAAAAATGTTCCGCATGGCCAACTGCGGGAATGTTTTTATTTTTCGAAGAGCACCAATGCGATGCGCCGCTGTTATGTCTATACTCCTCCCGGATACGATGAAAATACAACCAAGCGCTATCCGGTTTTGTATCTTCAACATGGTATGGGTGAAAACGAAACCGGCTGGGGCAATCAAGGCCATGCAAACTTGATTATGGATAATTTGATTGCTGGAGGAAAAGCGACTCCATTTATTATTGTGATGGATAACAGCAGCGTCAATTTCCCGAGGCCTAATCCATCGGATACAAATTCTGCCCGCGGACCACGCAGAGGCGGTTTTGGTAATTTTAATTTTGCAGCACAGTTCGAAAAAATTCTTCTTGAAGAAATTATCCCGTACGTTGAATCAAATTTCCGAACGCTCACCGATCAGCCGCACCGCGCAATGGCCGGATTATCGATGGGAGGCATGCAAACGCGCTTGATCACGCTTGCACATCTCGATTCATTTTCTCACATCGGAATTTTCAGTGGCGGCAGTATCAGTATGGAAGATGTAAATAAAGCACCGGGCTTTAAAGAAAAAGTGAAAGTGGTCTTTGCAAGCTTCGGAAGCAGAGAACTTGAAAACAGAAAAGGCCCCGGCCCGAACGCAGGTGCATTCGGCGGCGACCCCAAAGCGAATGCCGATTCTTTGAAGATGGCGGGAATTAATAGTCACTTTTACGTTTCACCGTTGACCGCCCATGAATGGCAAAGCTGGCGGCGAAGTTTGCATGAATTTGCACAACTCATATTTAAAAACTAAAGGAGAATCAAGAATGAAGCACTATATCGTAGGATTGACATTGCTGTTTTCTTCTGCATTGTGTTTTGGACAATCAGACCAGCAAGCGATTAAAGATGATTTTGTTCCTTCGTCGCTCAACCAACCGGGACAACAGTACCCGCAGGTGAACTCGCAAGGATACGCGCGATTTAAAATTATTGCACCAAAAGCTCAGAGCATCAGCGTAAGTCTTGGATTAGGCGGACGTGGCGGCACGGTCTTAACGCGTTTAGCAGACAGCACGTGGATTGGAACAACAACCGGCCCGTTAGATAAAGGGTTCCATTATTATCATCTCACCATCGACGGTGGAGTATTCAACGATCCCGGAACATTAAATTATTACGGATCGACACGTTGGGAAAGCGGAATCGAAATTCCAGCACCTGATCAGGATTTTTATACAATGAAAAATGTTCCGCACGGAAATGTGCAGCAGATTCTATTTCCATCGAAGAGTACAAATACATGCCGCAGAGCGTTTGTTTATACTCCGCCTGATTATGAAAAAGATCAGGCAAAAAAATATCCGGTGTTGTACCTCCAGCACGGCTGGGGAGAAGACGAAACTGCATGGAGTAATCAAGGCCATGCAAATTTAATTATGGACAATTTGATTGCTGAAGGAAAAGCAAAATCATTTATTATTGTGATGACATACGGTATGACGAACGACGTTCGGATTGGCGGAATGGCAAATTTCAAGATCGATCCATTCCAAACCGTTCTCGTTGATGAATTGATCCCTTACGTTGATGCAAACTTCCGTACGCTTTCTGATCAACCGCATCGGGCAATGGCAGGCCTCTCTATGGGCGGAATGGAAACGAAGACGATCACCATGGCTAACCTTGATAAGTTTTCGCACATTTGCCTCTTGAGCGGCGGAACATTCTCCATGGATGATGTGAATAAAACACCCGGCTTCAAAGAAAAAGTAAAATTGGTTTTTGTAAGCTTTGGCAGTCGCGAACTTGCCCCGCAACCAGGTAGACCAGCGAGACCCGGCGGCGATCCGAAAGCAAATGCCGAAGCGTTGAAACAAGCAGGACTTAACAGTGTCTTTTATGTATCGCCGGAAACAGCGCATGAGTTTTTAAGCTGGCGCCGCAGTCTTCGCGAATTAGCACCGTTGCTGTTTAAAGAGTAATTCGTATTGTTAAAGAGTGTGTGGTCGATGTAATGCAATCGGTCACACACTTTTTTTGTACACAATGATCAAGGAGAATTAAATGACTTACAGATCCTTCAAAGTAATATTTGCATCAATACTTGCCAGCTGGATTTGCATAGCGCAAACAAATCCAACAACCGTGAAAGAAGATTTTACACCATCGTCGGTCAATCAACCGGGAAAACAATTTCCACAGGTTAATTCCGAGGGACGTGTGCGCACCAGCGTTCTTGCTTCGGAAGCCAAAAAAGTTCAATTGGATATTGGCGGTGTAAAATATGATTTGAAAAAAGACGATAAAGGAAATTGGACTGGTGAATCGGCGCCGCAGGTTGAAGGATTCCATTACTATCAACTTAATATCGACGGAGCATCCGTTCCCGATCCTGGCAGTGTATATTTTTACGGTGCAAGCAGGTGGGGAAGCGGTATTGAAATTCCAGCGCCGGATCAAGCGTTCTATACCTTAAAAGATGTTCCGCATGGCCAGGTACGGCAAAATCTTTATTTTTCAAAAATCACCAATGCATGGCGCAGATGTTTTGTATACACGCCTCCGGAGTACGATCAGAATGGAACTGCTCGATATCCGGTGCTATATCTTCAGCATGGCAGCGGTGAAGATGAAACAGGATGGTCCGTACAGGGTAAGGCCAATATAATTCTTGATAATTTGATTGCCGAGAACAAAGCTGTTCCGATGATCATTGTGATGGATAACGGTTATGCGTCCCGTCCTCAAGTATCTCCTTCCGGAATGTTTTCTGCTTTTGAAGAAGTAATCATCAAAGAAATCATTCCTATGATCGATCATAATTTCCGCACGATTGCAGACCGCGAACACCGTGCAATGGCGGGCCTTTCGATGGGAGCCAATCAAACCATTCAGATTACGATGAATAATCTTGATGTGTTTTCACATATCGGCGGATTCAGCGGCACATCGAATTATCCGCGTACGGATGTAATCGATCCGGCGAAATTTATGAACGGAAAATTCAAAGATGGGAAAACGCTCAATCAACAGATCAAACTTTTTTGGCTTGGACTGGGAACAAAAGAGCCGAATCCGTTTCCGGGTTCTGTTGGTGCGTTTGGTACAATGATGGATAAGCAAGGTATAAAATATACGTATTATGAATCTCAAGGCACCGCACACGAATGGTTAACGTGGCGAAGAGATTTCTACCAGTTTGCTCCGTTACTGTTTAAATAATATTTTCATACAGCAATGAAGAGCGCTTGATGTTTGAGCGCTCTTTTCATTTGTGCTATTGAATGTAGTTTATCAAAATAATAAAGAGAAGAATCATGAAGCACGATTATAAAATAAAATTAATGGGTGTTATTGCGTTGGTATCCTTGTTTCAAATCGGAATGAGTCAATCAAAGCACATAACAAATCCGGAAATCGGAAAAGTAGCGCGATATTGTAACCCGCTACCGATGGAAATAGGTCCGGGCGGTAATGCTGCGGGCGATGTGACAGTTATTCGCGAGCAAGGGACGTATTATATGTTTTGCAGCGGAGGAGGTGCATGGGTTTCGGATGATATGCTCAATTGGGCGTTTCATCCGGTCGATAACGTTCCCGTTGCGCCACACGTTTTAAAATATAACGGCAGCTTTTATCTTTGCGGCAACGATGGGCCGTTATACAAATCGAATCATCCGCTTGGGCCGTACACAAAAGTCGGTGATTGGTCGAATACACCCGATGTGAAGGGCGGATGGAATGGTGCATTCGATGTCGATATTTTTGTCGATGACGACAACCAGCCGTATTTGTATTATCCGGGACGCGGTGTCAGCGGCATTTACGTTGTGCCTCTTGATAAAAAAGAATTAAATAAATTTGCCGGGCCTGTCAAACATTTGTTCGGATTTAATCGCGATCATCTGTGGGAACGCTATGGCGAGATGAATGAGTACACCGATGTTGCATGGATCGAAGGCCCGTGGCTTCAAAAACATAACGGCACGTATTATCTGGAATATTCTGCATCAGGCACGCAATGGAAAACGTATGCCGAAGGATATTATACATCGAAATCTCCGGTAGGTCCATTTACCTATGCACCGAACAATCCGCTCCTTCGCAAAACCGACGGGTTCATCACGGGGCCAGGCCATGGAAGCATTGTGGAAGGGCCGGATGGAAATCTCTGGCAGTTTTATACGATCGTGCTTTCCAATCCTCCGGGCGGGCGTCGCATCGGTATGGATCGAGTCGTGTTCGATAAAGATGAAAATATGTCCGTCAACGTTACGGAGACACCGCAGTGGGGACCTGTTGCAGGTATCGATCCGGAAAAAGGGAACAGCGGTTCCATTCCTGTGACGATTAATAAAATTCGTGCGATGAATGCGCTTTCAAAATTTTCTTCCGAGCAGCCGGGACACGAAGCTGCATACGCGGTTGATAACTCCAGCGGTACATGGTGGGAACCGGCGACAACCGATTCCATGCCGACGTTGACGGTAGAACTTTCTCCGGCAACGCGATTTGATGTCGTACAGCTTTTCACCATTGATGCAGTGCATTTAATGTTCAATGGCGGACGGATGGGATTCGGCAGGCGTACTGGAACACAGCCGCCTCAGTTTGTACCGGATATCTACCAATACAAAATCGAAGTGTCAATGGATGGAAAAACGTACACCACAGCACTTGACCGGACACAAAACAAAATTTCCCGTAACACGATCTTTGAAGAACTTTCTCCGGTGAAATGCCGCTTTGTACGATTGACGATAACGAACTGGCCGCGGACTGCACCGTTGGGCTTAATTGAGTTCACGGCATTCGGTAAACCTGCCGAGTCATTGCCGGCAGCGGTACCGATTCCCGTTACTCAATAAATAGAAAAGAAAAATCAATAGTCCCGCTTCTCATTCTCATGTTGAAAAGCGGGACTGTTTCGAAAAAGACAGAAACGAATAAAACTGAAAGAACATGACGCCGTTTAATGAAATGACGGTCATTGTTCATTTACTTTATTTTTTTTCCTGAGTATTCGCCGCCTCTCTGAAATACAACCAATTCATTATCGAGCGATGTTTTGCTTTTTCTGATAGCAACGGAAATGTTCGCTTCTTTCACATAGAACTCATTTTCAAATGTCGCTGCAAGCGGAGCAGAGAAGAGACCCTGGCCAATCATAAGAGTATCATTCTTTAGAAATACCCTCAACTCCGGGCCGTTTTCAATTTTATATGTTCCTTCGTACGATTTCATTAACTCTACGGAAGGGCGAACGGCACCGACAATCATTGTCGTCATGTCGTTGTTCACAACGACGGAGGGACATTTCGATCTCATCATTTCGTCGCCGACATTTAGTAACGAATCGTTGATGCTCCAATTGTAGTCGAACAAACCGGCCGCAATACGGATTTTATCACCGGTCGCACCTAATGAGTGAACAGGTATTTTTCCGTCGATGATGGTATAATCGTTTGCAGAAAGTTCATTGTTTACGGGATCGAAGAAGTAGAAGCCGTTTCTCGAAGTGGCGGCGACAATATCGACATAGCGTTCATGGTTTGTACGGATTCGGGTAAACTGCGTTCAGCACCGCATCGTGTGCTTTGAATGTTCTTCCGTCGATCGTGATTGTGCTGTCAGTCATGCGAAAGGGTGTTTTCTCAAAAATCTGTTTCGAAATTTTGTTTTCCTCCGGTCCGCCGAACAGATAGAGAGAATATTTTTTCATATCCGCTTCTGTCACATCCACATCTTTGATCGTGCGCGGTTCATACTTTTGCCAGTTCTTCCAATAGTTCGTAAAGATTTGAACTTTGGTATTGATCATTTTTATCATCGAAGAATCTTTTGAGATTGTCCCGATAACAATGACATACGGTGTGGTCGTCATATCAGAAATCGTTCCGGCGAGTTGCGGAGTTTTATGTAATGCCGCTGGTTGATAACGTTCATCACGTAATACGATTTTACCTTGAACTACTTTCGTATCACGTATATCGTTCACATTCCAGATAACTTTTACCGGTTTATTAGGATCGATTAATTTTGATGAAGGTGTAAGTTCGATTTCAAGAACATTTTCGGTCGATAATGCAATCGTATTGTTCACCAGCACTTCCGCTTCCGCCGTTATAAAGGAATTGGGATGATCAAGTTGAGTCACCTTCACCCAATGTGCTGAAGCATATTTCAAATCAGCAGAGCGTACCGTACTTTTGTCGGATTGACATTTCGTTTATGTTCGAGGAACCACGGAATTAATTGATCATAATATTCGATGCCTTCATGGCCGAAGCCGGGATATTCATGGTAGCGAATATCATATCCCCAGCGCTGAAGCGTTTTGACTAAGTATCGCGAATTATTCACATCGACCGATTTATCTATATCGCCATGCGTGACAAAGACGGGAGTTGTCAACAATGCTTCGGCATGGCAAAGCGAACTGCTGGCTTCGTTATCAAATCGCGCATGCCCGGAAAGGTTTGCGATGGCGTCTTCATTCATTCCGACATGATAATCCCATCCGCCGAACACCGGGGCGATTGCTGCAAACAATTCGGGATGCCGTGTGCCGACATTCCATGTTCCGCCTCCGCCCATCGATTCACCTTTCAGATATACTCGATCGTCATCGATGTTGAATGTTTTTTTAGCGAGTTCTATGCATTTGAGAATATCTTGATCTCCAATTCCCAAATAACTTGTGTTGCCTCTTCCATGCGGTTCGATATAAATGATCGGATATTTATCGGTAACGCTGTTGTGTCGTTGATCGATCGACCACCATTTGACATACATCGGATTTTCTCCGTTATACCCGTGGAGCATGACCACAAGCGCCCATTTCTGTTTTGGATTATAGTTGAGAGGAAGAAATGCGCGGCAGAATTGCGGCGTGTTATCGACCGGATCGATATACGTCAACCGGACAAGTCCCCGGCATGAACGCTTCCTTTTTTCGCTGCTTTATCAAGCAATAATTCTTCGTATTCCAACAACGGAGAATATAGGTTCGGTACAACAGTGCTGTCTATTTTATCCGGGTTAAAATTAAATCGATACGTGATCATTTCACCAAGCATTTTGTGGTGATATTCTTCCGGTGTTTTTGGATCTTTCGGAACGCTGGATAAAAGTTCTTTTGCTTCCTTGACGGCATCGCCTTTATACCAATACAGGTATGCGGTCATAACATTTCCATGTGTGTCGCTGCTTTTAAAATAAAGATCGTACACTCCGTTCGGCCATTTTTTTGTATCCAAAGTAATTTGCTCTCCGCGTTCCCCATTTTTTTCGGCAAGGACGTTGCCGCCGGCAGCGACCGCTTTTATATTGACATCGAACTTTTGAATTTCCGGATTGAGTGTCCTGTCCGCTTTGATTACCAGTTGATCCTTTGAATTGTTTTTAACGATGCTCGGCGATAATTTGAAATCGTCGATCAAAGAAAATTTATCCGGCTCGATAATTCGAAATTGAAATCCCCATGTCCAACCATCATGATACGATTTGATCAGAATCGTATTGTCGCCTTTCTTTAGGTCGATTTCCATGTGATGATCTTCCAAGGCAGCTTGATGATCGTCTCTGCTTTCGTAGAGAAGCTTTCCATTCACCCAGAGTTTATTGCTGTTGTTATGCGCAAACGACAAGATGACTTTTCCATCAGCCGCTCGTGTAATTTTTGTGAACGCATAAATAGTTTTACCATCCATATCGCCGTCTTGAATTACATCAAACAGGTTAATGTAATTATACGGCGAGTGATATTTTTTCCATACGATCGATGAACCGTTTGGAAGTTTGTGAATCATTCCGGACTCGGGCGTAATTCCCGATTCGCCACCGTGGTCTTGAAGAAAATCTGTGTTGTATCCTTTATCGTTTTGACTTGGGAATCCGCCGGTAACAAGCCAGTCCTGAATAAACGCGCCGGTTGCCGTTCCCCATGGAAAACGTGTTTCATCTTTGAGGGGAGTCTGTGCCGTCATGTTGATTGTCGCGGCCAAACAAACGATGAGAACGAAAACGGACGTGGAAAAAATATTTTTCATACTTGCCTCCAGCACATTGTTGAAATGATAATACGTTTTGATAGAACTCATTAATTATTCTAAGATCGATTTTATTCTTGTTCCAGCTTCAAGACAAGTGAACGATGGATCTTACACGTTCGATTAAATTACAACGATGGTTCATGACCCTTTTAATACGATAGAAATTACCAAATAGTTGCTTGCTTCCCAAAATTAATTTCAATTGTAATATTACTCGTATGTGGGCAACTCAGTGTTATTCATACCTCAGGCTTTTCACCGGGTTTGCTGTGGCAGCGCGCCAGGTTTGCCAGCTTACAGTAAGAAGAGCGATGAAGAGCGCTATGAAACCCGAAAGTGCAAACATCCACCAGTGTATTTCTGTTTTGTAAGCAAACTCTTGCAGCCACTGGTTCATTGCGTACCATCCCATGGGGCAGGCAAGGATAAACGAAACAACAATCAAGCGAAGGAAACTTTGATTGAGCATGAACAACAAATCGCCGATCGATGCACCATGAACTTTGCGTATTGCGACTTCCTTTGCGCGGCGCTCCGATGAAAATATAACCAAACCGAGCATTCCGAGGCATGAAATAATGATTGCGATTATTCCGAACATACTTATGGCATCGGCAAATCGTTCGTCTTTGGCGTACATCTGATTGAACCATTCATCGTAAAATTTATAATCTAATGGGTCATCGGGAAACAGTTCTTTCCAGACGTTTTGAATATATGCCATTGTTTGAGCGGTCGATCCCTTTTTTATTCGTACACTGATATCTGAAAACGAGTATTGTGATGTAAACATGATACAAGTTGGTTCTATCAAATCATGAAATGAAGCAGTATGGAAATCTTTCACGACGCCAAGTACAGCAAATCCGCCTTCTCTTCCATTGTTAAATCGTTTATTGTCGAGATTATCCCATCCGAAATATTTATACGCTGTTTCATTGAAGAAACAAACCTGACCATATTCACCCGGAAGAGGCATTCTTCCTTTTATCAATTCGATGTTGAATGTTTGAATAAAACTTGTATCAGCCATAAGACACGCTATGAAATTTGGTTTGCCGCTAACCCCAGTTCCCATATGCATGTGTACATCCCCCGGAACCCCATTAGATACTAGAGTAGTGCTTATGATCGATGGATAGTTTTTTAACCTATTGATAAAGGCACTTTTTTCAGCATCCGCGAATGAAAGATTGATGCGAAGCAGCTGTTCTTTATCAAAACCCAAATCCGCATGTTTGGCATATTGAATTTGCCGCTGTATAACGATGATGCAAAAGATCAAAGCAATCGATACGGTAAATTGAAATATTGTTAAGATGTTTCGGAAATAATTTTTCTTTCTTAAGAACATCATCCTTCCGTTAAGCGCTTTCACCGGATGATAGGAAGAAAAGAGAAGGGCGGGAATGATTCCAGATATGATTCCGATGAAAAGAATTACCAGGCACAAAAATATATTTTCCGGGAATTGTGTCAATGGCAGTAGAGATAACTGTGTATCCACGATCCTGCTAAAGATCGGAAGAGCAGTTTCGGTAAGTACCAAAGCAATGATAAACGAAGCTCCTGTAACAAGAATGGATTCGGTTAAAAACAATGCTATGATGTTTCCTCTTCCGGCACCGACGGTTTTTCGGATTCCTGTTTCTTTACTTCGCTGATTCTGTTGTGTCATAGAAAGATTGATATAATTAATGATTGCCAAAACAAGGACCACCAGAGCAATTGCAGTAAATAATTTTAGGAGTGAAAGATTTCCTTTTTTTGTCGTGCTTCCGGTTGCCGTATCGTAGAGATAGGTGTCCGTTAATGCCACAAGCGCTGCTTTTTTCATATAGGGCTGCATGGTTTCAGGATGACTGTTCATTTTTGTAGCAACCTGGGCCGGATTGGATTGCTTGTTAAGCAGCAAATAGATATTGAATGGATATCTGTATGTGCTGCTGTCATTTCCATTGACACTTGAAAAACTAAATTTGAAACTCTTATTCTCCATGTTCAAAATTATGTTTGCATTGATACTTGAGTTATCAGGAAAGTTCTCAACCACTCCCGATACGATCAACGGGAAATTCCGGCCGAGAAGAACTTCCTTGCCGATGGGATTTTCCGAGCCGAATATTTTCTGAGCAACCCGTTCGGTTAATACTATTGAATTGAGATTGGGCAGCGGGTTAGAGGCATCACCGCTCAGGAAGCGTATATGAAACAATTCAAAAAATGCATGATCGACCGACATCATGCCATCGATTTCGAATCCGGTATTATGTATGCTGAGAATAGGTTTATTGGGAAGAACGTAAGCCACACATGCATTTTTCACTTCCGGATATGAATTGCGAAGCAACGCAGCAACACGATAATCAATAGCGCTGGTTTTATTTTCCGCATCGATAAGCCGGTAGATATGATCTGCCTGCGGATAAACTCTATCGTAACTATATTCCTTGAGAAGAAAAAGAGAAATCAGCAGACAGACAGATATTCCGCACGCAAACCCGAGAATGTTGATTGCTGAAAATGTTTTGTGCCGAAGAATGTTTCTCAATGAGATTTTAAAATAATTTTTTAACATACGATGTTCCTGCCTTTTGTATTACTCATGATTTTAAAGCTTTTTAGATATGAAATTGCCCTTTGTAATTTTCCGTCAGAACATGGCCGTCGAATAAATGAACGATGCGGTGGGCGAATTCTGAATCATGCGGCGAATGTGTCACCATAATAATGGTCGTTCCATTTTCATTAAGCTGTGTTAGTGTATTCATAACTTCTTCGCCGTTAGTGGAATCGAGATTTCCGGTCGGTTCGTCGGCAAGAATCAACGCCGGTTTGGCGACAACCGCTCTGCACACAGCAACACGCTGCTGCTGTCCGCCGGAGAGCTGCTGGGGAAAATGTTTCCGCCGGTGCATCATCTGCATGCGTTCGAGAACGTCATCGACCATTTTTTTTCGTTCCGATGCCGATATGCCGAGATAGAGAAGCGGCAGTTCGACATTTTCAAAAACGGTGAGTTCATCGATCAAATTGAAACTCTGAAACACAAAACCAATATGCCGCTTCCTGATGTTTGCACGCTTGCGTTCGGAATATTTTGAAATCTCTTCGCCAAGAAAATAGTACCTGTCCATCCGTCGGATTATCGAGCATGCCAAGAAGATTGAGCAAGGTCGATTTGCCGCACCCCGAAGGGCCCATAATAGCGACGAATTCTTTTTCTTTGATTTCGACATTGACATTGTCGAGCGCCGTCGTTTCCACTTCCTCGGTCAAATACACTTTTTTGAGATTATTGGTTCGAATCATAATGTTCTCCATAATTATTGTTGAATCGATGTTTATTGTAAAATTAATTTATCAACATCTCCGTAAACATCGTACGATGATGTAACAACCTTATCTCCGGCTTTTAATCCATTAAGAACTTCGAAATAGTCCGGGTTTTGACGACCGAGACTGATCGGTCGTTTCAATGCTTCCGTGCCGGATGAATTCAATACAAACATCCATTGGCCGCCGGTTTTTTGATAGAATGCTCCGTGCGGTACAACCAGCGCTTTTGCTGCTGCACTCAATTGCAATCGGATTTGAAGTGTTTGCCCGCGACGAATGCCATTGGGAATAGCTCCGTTGAATTCCATATCGACCTGAAATTTTCCACTGCTAACTTCGGAATACACTTTCTTCACTTCAAGGCTGTAACTATGCCCGTCGAGTTCCACGGACGCATGAAGCCCTTTTACGACTCGCGAAATATAATACTCATCAATATCTGCGCGAACTTTAAATCCATCGAGCGCATCGATCTGTCCGAGTTTATCGCCGGGATTTTTGGTCTGGCCTGTTTCTGCATTCAGCGATGTCAACTGCCCACTGATCGGAGCTTTGATGGTCAGGTTATCGATGTTTTCGCGGATCAGTTCTAAATTCTTTTGCAGCCGTTCGATGGATGCGGCGATTTGAGTGATCTGTGTTTGCTTCAAAAGAGAATCAGCAATATAATTTTTATAGGCCAGCGCTTGCTGCTCCCGTGCGAGATGATAATTATTTTCCGCTTGTTCATACTCCTGCTGGGAAATTAAATTTCGATCCCGCAAAACTTTTTGCCGATCGAAAATTTCTTTTGTATTGATCAATGAATAATTCGCAGAGACGAGAACATTTTGAAGGTTATTGCTGTTCTGCTCTATTTGCAGTCGTGTGTTGCGGGCATCGTTGATATTCTGGTAGGCATACGTTTCATTTTGAAACGTGCTCAACTGGAGATTGGCATTCGACAAGCGTAAAATTCTGTCGCCCTTTTTGAGAATGGCGCCTTCTTCGACATAGTTCTTTTCGACGGTGCCTCCAAGAATAGCATCGAGATAAAAAGTCGTGCGAGGCAAGACAGCTCCGGTAACCGGAACAAATTCCTGAAACTCTTTTTCTTCAACCGTAGAGATGATCATCTTAGATGTTTCGACATTCAGTTTCGAACCTCTATCCAAAAGAATGAGAAGGAGGAGTAAAACAAAAGCAACGCTGCCGCCCGCCGCAAACCAGAAACGGGTTTGTTTATAAAATGGGTTTTTTTCTAATTGCTTATCCAATACATTCCTCTGTTCATAAAATATTGCGCAACGGTTTTGGAGAATGCCAGTCTTCCGCCAAACAACCGGTGGACAAGTCGACACGTTCAGATCGCTTCATAATCACCTTCATTCTTAATCAATTGTTTTTTTAAGTTCCGGATACTGCCTGAACTCTCTTTGGATAATTATGAAACCGTTTATCATACGATGAAAACAGCAAGAGGCGTACCATTTTAAATTTGATGAATTTGGAGAATATTTGCTTATCTCATCATTTATTTTCAAGTTAAAGTGTCCGATACCGGACGGTGGTGTCCGGTAATGAACGGTAGAGATGAAGATATGTGCGTAATTCATTTCAGAAAAGCCGTTTCATACAGGAACAATTTTTGTTTATATAAAAGAGATTGAAAACGCAAACAAACAAATCCGGAAGTATTTTAATCATCGACGATGACGAGGATGTATTGTATTCAGCGCGGCTTTTGCTGAAGCAGTACGATTCTATCGTCCGCATCGAAAAAGATCCGCACCAGATTCCATCGCTGCTCAAGGAAAGCCATTACGATGTTGTTTTGTTAGACATGAATTTTTCCGGCGACACGGCAAGCGGTGCGGAAGGATTCCACTGGTTGAAAAAAATATTAGAGATCGATCCTCCGGCCGTCGTGATTTTGTTCACGGCGTACGGAAGTATCGAAATGGCAGTGAAGGCAATCAAAGAAGGTGCAACGGATTTTGTTTTGAAGCCATGGCAAAATGAGAAATTGCTTGCAACACTCTCATCGGCAATGAAGCTCAGTACATCGAAGAAAGAAATCGAAGACCTTCGCTCCAAGCAAAAACAGTTGACTACCGATCTTGACAGCCAATTCCATGACATCATCAGCGCATCGAAAGAGATGGAGAAGGTTTTTTCTGCCATCCATAAAGTTGCAGCAACCGATGCCAACGTTCTTATCCTCGGAGAAAACGGAACAGGAAAAGAATTGATTGCGCGCGCCATTCATCGCCAATCGCAGAGACGGGATCAAATATTTTTAAGCGTCGATATGGGCGCACTGACCGATTCGCTGTTTGAAAGCGAATTGTTCGGGTATGTGAAAGGTGCGTTCACCGATGCGAAGGAAGACCGGCCGGGCAGGTTTGAAATCGCATCGCATGGAACATTGTTTTTAGATGAGATCGGAAATCTAAACCAAAATTTGCAGGTCAAACTTCTGACGGTTCTTCAGAATAGGAAGGTGACAAGAATCGGTTCCAATAATTCCAAACCCATCGATATCCGTCTTATCTGTGCAACGAACACACCGATCCATGATCTGAAATCCGAGCACCGGTTCCGGCAGGATTTATTATACCGCATCAATACGGTTGAAATACAACTGCCGCCGCTCAGGAAACGGACGGAAGATATTCCGCTGCTTGCAGGTCATTTTTTACAGATGTACTGTAAAAAGTATAACAAGCATGACTTGACCTTGACCAAGACTGCCGAGCAACTGCTAAAAAGTAATCCATGGCCGGGCAATGTGCGGGAACTTCAGCATACACTCGAACGCGTGGTGATTATGAACGAATCCGGAACATTACAGGTGGATGATTTTCTGTTCCTCGCAAAGACAAGCGGAACTGACGAAGCATCGACAGATAGTTATAATTTAGACGACACAGAAAAAAAACTGATTATCAAAGCCATCAGCAAGAACAACGGCAATATGACGCAGGCGGCGAAGGAGTTAGGCCTTACGCGCGCTTCCTTATACCGGCGATTAGAGAAATACGGATTATAACAGGAACGAGCAATTCGATATGATCCTCAAACGGTTTAGCATCGGCGTATTAGCAAGAACCATCCTTTTGTGCATAACGACATTTTCCTTTTTTTATCTGCTCATGCAAACATCGTTTGTCGCTACACCGTTTATTGTTGCCGTACTGATCCTTATTCAAATTTATTCCATCGTAAAGTACTGTACAGCGCACCAACCAGGAGATAACACGATTCTTTGAGTCGATCAAGTACCGGAGACTTTTCACAGAACTTTAACGTTGGCGTCAAAGGTTCATCGTTTGATGAATTGCATCGCGCTTTTTCCGGGGTGATCGATGAATTCCGTAAAGCACGTGCGGAGAAGGAAGAGCAATACCGGTATCTGCAAATCGTTGTTCAACATGTCGGCATTGGATTGATTGCTTTTACGCAGGATGGAACCGTTGAACTGTTGAATGCCGCAGCAAAGAAATTATTGAATGTCAATACACTCCGTTCTATCAACGACCTTGCAACTATCGATCCTTTGTTTGTCGCGGCATTGAAAAACGTTTCATCCGGCGATAAACAGCTTGTAACAATCAGCGTCGATGGGGAAGCGATGCAGCTATCTATTTACGCGACAGAGTTCAAACTGCGGGATAATCGCTATACGCTCGTTTCTCTTACGAACATTCAGACCGAACTGGAAGAGCGCGAAATGGAAGCGTGGCATAATTTAATCCGCGTGCTGACGCATGAAAATCATGAATTCCCTGACGCCGATCTCTTCGCTTGCCTCGACAGCCCACGAGATCCTTACAACGATTCCTCATGATAAGCAGGACGATCCGTTGTTTCATGAAACGATAGAAGATGTTACTCAAGCCCTTGCGACGATCAAGTCCCGGAGTTTTGGATTATTCAATTTTGTGGAGTCGTACAGGGAATTGATGCATGTTCCACAACCAAATTTTAGCATTGTTCCGTTTCGGGAAATGTTTGCTCATGTTGTACCATTGATGCAGTCAAAGTTTCAAGAAAAAGGAATTACGTTTATAGCCCGTATCGAGCCGGAGACGCTGGAAGCAACTGCCGATATGAATTTGATAGAACAGGTGCTCATCAATCTTCTGCAAAATGCATTAGAGTGGGCAGAACAAAATGCGGGCGCAACGGTATCGCTGATTGCCGGAATGGGAACGCATGGGCGACCAACGATTCAGGTTATCGATAATGGGCCGGGCATACCGCCCGATCGACTGCAAAAAATCTTTATTCCCTTTTATTCAACCAAGCCCAAGGGATCGGGTGTGGGTCTGAGTCTATCACGACAGATTATGCATCTTCATCATGGTTCTCTGACAGTTATATCAGAGCAGAGGAACGGCACAATCTTTACGCTGAAGTTTTAACGATAGAATGAGAACGGGGTTCATTTTCGTTTTAGAGCATTACAGAATTTAACATAAACAGCCGCTATCCGAACAGGATAGCGACTGTCGTGATTTAACCTCTCTTCGGTACTGCCTTCAATCATCCATGCTGCAATGAAGAGTAGGCGAAATTACACCGCAAGTATAGACCAAGTATGATACAATGCCAATAACCAATCCGGGACGGCAATGTATATGACGAGTATGGAATTGGTATAAAAACGGTATGCAAGTGGTATGGTTGAGGTATGAAATGAGTATAAAACAGGTATGAGAAACATAGATTCCCTCTATGGAGATTGTGCCGGAGCCAACAGGATGTGACGGGATTTATAGCCGATGTGTATAGAAAAAACTTAATTATGGACATCATACATATCAAACTCATAGGGATTTGCAGTTTTGCCATCAACGGTGCATGGCAAAATTGGCGAGTCTGATGAGTTTTATTATGTGGAAGAAGACTGAATGCAGAAAATGGAATGAAGAATTGGGACAACTGCTCGACAAAAAAAAATGACAAATTTGTAAAGGAAAAATCCTGAACAAGAGAAATTGGAATAAATTTAAGAATGTATACAGCATTCTTTGAAGATGTTTGTTCTTTTCACTTGAAACCCCGATTACATCGGGACAGGAAAAAGAACCCCGCCAATCACGAAGTGATGCCTTCGGCAAAAGATGGCGGGCAAGTCATTCCACACAATGACTCGTTAAAATAGTTTTTCAGATGGTTCTTATTGTTTGTTCCCTGATAAAATATCTTCCAAGCGCTGACGTTTGACATAGTTCTCAAAGCGAAACGATTGTGCAAGCGCGATCACTTGTTCATCGGAAAGATTGCTAAAGAGATTGCAATATTCCGGTTCAAGTGCTTCTGCAAACAGAATATGTCTCACCGCGACATTGATCTGTGTCTGCATTCCTGATGGATATGGATTATAAGCCGGAAATTCATTTTTCATCAATGCTTCAATCGGCGCCATCACCGGTCGAATATTTTTATCGGTTGCGCCCCACCGATCGGCACCGAGGGAATCTTTTTTTGCAAGGAAGGAAGAAATTAATTGCATGTAAGGTGTCGTTTTCTTCTGAGATAAGACCGCCTGCAACCCAAGGTCTTTATAAAGCCAGATGCACCAGCTCACGTTATATTTTTTATAGTATGCTAATTGGTCTTTTAAAATCTGAAAGCGCATTTGGTCTTTTGCCGAATCGCCGGTATACACTGGACCGAATTCCCCGACCCAGATGGGAATATGATGCGCAAACATAAACTCACTCTTTTTCAAAAACTCATGCTCCAAGGTGTCTTTATCAAAATATCTGCCGTTAGTGATTCCCGGGTAATCGCCGCCTTGCACTAATCCTGATTGTGCATAATCATGATTGGTATACACGACATTGTTCCAGATTTCGGTGAACATATCGAATTTTGTCGCATAGGTGTTTCCTTCAAGGAATAAAATATGCCGCGAATCGATTTTACGAACTGCATCGCGAAGGCGTTTGAAATACGGAAAGATCATGGCGCCGGATGGATCGGCCGGCTCATTCATTAAATCATATCCTGCAATCCACGGCTGATTTTTGTATCGCTTAGCAATTGCTTCCCACAGAACAACGCCGCGATCCTGAAAGTCTTTATGTTTCCAGAACAATGCTTTATGTGTCGGATTATCACTGTGCCATTGCTGGTTTTGAAATCCTGGGAATGCATGCAAATCGATAATCGTGTAGATATGGTGTTTCGCGCATAGGTTGATGACATTGTCGAGATAGGTAAATGCTTCCTGCTTTATAACACGGGGATTCATATCGTCTTCAAAGAGATGATAATTGATCGGAATGCGGATTAAATTCAATCCGAGATGTTGGATGTATTCGGCATCTGCTTCGGTAAAATAACTTTTATAAAAAGTGTCGAAGAACAAATTATATTTTTCTTTTCCAAGAACATGAAGGAGTCCTTCTCGGATTGCTTCTTCATTACCCGAATACCCGTCGATAAAATTTTCCATGTGGAGCATACCGCCCAGACCGAAGCCGCGTAAGCAGACGGTGTCGCCTTTGGCATCGACGATTTGGTCTCCGTTCACATGTAACCAATGATCATAATCCGGCGTTTGAGAACGTCTGTTGCCGGAAATTCCCAAAGCGGAATTTGTCAAGATGAAAACGAAAGTAAAAAATATCGATAAAGATTTCATAAGGCAGCTCCATAAAAGTAAAATGAGACAGCCGTAAGATAGAAAATTTTTTTTGTGTATTACAGTGGTTGATTTTCGTTGAATCCTGATGTATTATGCTGGCACAAAAATCAGAGGGCAGGCAAAACGTTGTTATAATATTTTTAGGAATAAATCCCATGTCTGGAAAATATATTCTCCTCAGCTTCGCACTTCTTATTTCAATAACATACGCACAGCAGAACGAACGCATCGAATTAGGAAAATTACAATCAGGTGCGACCATATTCTTTGTTCGTACTGCCAATAATGAATGGGGAGTCGAAATCTCCGGCAGCGCTGCGCCTCGGTTGGTTCAGCCGCACCCGGTGGTTCTGAACATTTATCAACCGGACAAAGAGATTCAAGAAATTTTATCCGGATATAAAACGATTCAACAAACTTCATCGCAAATAGATGCACGCGCAGAAATTGTATTGAACAATATTTCATTTCGAGTGAAAGACCGCTGGAGTTTGGATGGTGCAGTTATTTCGATTCAAAGAACCGTGGACGTTGTCGGAAATGCACCGGGAGGATTTAATTCCTCATTGGCATTGACTGTCGATTCATCCTGTCAATGGGCCGATGTCAATATTCTTGTTCCCGGCGCTTTGTACGGCGATCCGACATATAATGGAGAACGGTCTGCAGGCGGAACGATGAATTATACAGCGCACAGGATTTTCATGCGCGAAGATATGCTTCCTGCGCCGATGTTCGCACTTTCGTTCAACACAGGCGCTTCGGTTTCGATCCTCGATCCGTCGCCGCGCGGAGAAACGACAGTCGAAGAAACAAGAATAAAGAAGGATATTCTTGATCGATGCGCGGTATCAATTCGGTGCGATGAAACTATGGCAAACGGAAACCCATCCCATCAACATCGGTTTCGAGTTCCCCGGTACGATGAATATGTTAGGATTCGGTCCATCTGCAACTGTAAAACCGAGATGGATTCGGCGTTATCATCCGATCACGGACGGTTTCTCTCAGCAGTATGAAGTACGGTTTAGGTTTGGTGCGAATGAAAACTTTCGTGATGTCACGAAAAATTCATGGCGATGGGCGTGGAATACACTGAAACCGAAAGTAACTCCCATCGATGTTGAAATGGTTCGCCGGGTTCTTGCCGATCATTTAGAATCTCAGGCAGCAACCGTCAACGGGCGAACAGGTATTCCGTTTGCCGTTGCCGTCACCGATACAAATAAACCTCAATGGAACTGGACGATGTCCGGTATGGGATTCGTCAGCAAGAACATCGAATGCGCAGATCAATTGCTGCGCGAAGGAGATCGTGATAAAACAGAACGCGGGAGCAAAATGCGTGAGACAGGATTGTCGATCATTCATTCGATGATCACCGCGTTATCGGATGTTCCGCTGCAAGCAACAGGATACGATCTTTCTACCGGAAAACCATGGGTCGGCGAACATCAGGAATGGCTGGCGCCGTGGCTGCGGAATGCAACGGAAGATATGCGCGTGCTGATGCGCGCGTACCGGCGAGAACGATTGCATGGAGTTCAGCATCCCGATTGGTTCAATTGGGTAAAAAAATATATCGATTGGCTGATCTTGCAGCAGCGGGATGACGGATCATTCCCGCGCCGGTGGAAAGCTGGTACGAATGAAATTGCCGAACCCACCGGAACGGTGAGCTACAGTCCCGTGCCGCTTCTCGTTATGATGTCGGAAGAAACTGGAAATCCCAAATATCAGCAATCAGCGATTCGCGCAGCGGAATATATCTGGGAAAATTTTGGATCGCGTGGACTCTTTGTCGGCGGTGCAAGCGATAATCCGAATATCACCGACAAAGAAGCAGGAATGCTGAGTATGGAAGCGTTCTTGAGTCTTTATGAATCGACGAAAGAATTGAAATGGCTTGAGTATGCAAAGACAGCAGCGAATTATGCTGAGAGCTGGATCTGGATCTGGAATGTACCGATGCCGGTCGATGCCGATGATGCGCAGCTGCACTGGAAAAAAGGCGTGCCGACAATCGGACTTCAGGGAATTTCAGCGCTTGGTGCCGGCGGCGCCGATGAATATTTGGATTGGGCGACCTCATCGTATGCAAAAATGTATAAGTACACCGGCGATGCGCATTATCTCGATGTTGCGCGCGTACTATTGCACGACACAAAATCGATGGTGGCGCTTCCCGGCCGGCAGTACCGATATGAGAGGCACCGGATGGCAGCAGGAAAATTTCCGCCTTGGACCCGGAGGCCCGGGCCGCGGCGTCGGCGGGCACAGATTTTGGCTCCCGTGGGTTTCGGCAAACCATTTATACAGTATAAACGGATTGGAAGAATTCGATCAAGAGTTATTTAAGGAATTAGCAAAGAGGATTGAGTAAAAAGCCATCCATAATATTTCTTATGGATGGCTTTCCTTTTAAGCGAACAGATAGTTCTTTGGGGAACACATTAATTTGTTACGTGCGATAGTTTCTTTTTATCCACCATCCAATACCTGCGCCCGTAAATGCAGAAACAAAACCCAATATCGAACTTTCCATTAATACATAGAAATTAAATAAATATTCCGGCACGATGATAAACGAAGGAAAGAATATTCTTAATACAACGATGTATAATATTGCGGCAATGCCGCATTCGATGGAAATTAATTTTTGTGAACGGATTCCAAGAAATAATGAAATCAAAAGCAGAAAGAAGTTCACGATGATAGATTTTATCCAGAACTTTTCGCCCAAAATACTACTAAAGGGAAGAAAGTATTCAAGAAAAATATGGTAAAGGATAAAAAAACATATCGCAACAATTATCCAGCGCCATTGAGGAACGTAGAAATATTTGGAAGCAATAATATTGTTCATAATTTTTATCCTATCGGAACAGTCCATAATATTGATAATTAATGGCATTTTTTTCATTAAGTATTTGTGATATTTTTCCGGATGGAAACACTAATGATTGTGCCGTAATTACTATTTCATCTTTTTTTGTATTAAGAGTATATATTGCACTTTGCGTTTTTAATTGTTCCGAAGTTAAAACAAATCCTTCATAACTTCCTTCTCCGCCGCCGATATTTTTTGGAAGGATACGGTATTGATTTGCTCCCACATCGATTAAATTTAGCTCTACAATAATTCTATCCTTTTCAGTTTGTATGGATTGTGCATGTTTCATACTAAGAAAAGTATAAGACCCAACCCATCCGGATGCCGAAGCAGAAAATACAAGAAAACTAAAAAACAGAATACTCACACCATATCCGATGCTTGATGAAGAAAAAGGACGGGTTGAAAATAAAGATCGCCGGTCGATACGATACCGATACCATTTAAAAATGAAAAAAGTAGGAACGAAAATATAACAAATATAAATACTAACCAATGTCAATATTTTATAAATCACACTTGGTGATGTGAGCAATTTGCCATTAAAGAGGATAAGCCCATTAGAAATAGTTTTTCCTGCGGCGATTTGCCAAGGAACAAAAACGATTTGGGGGAAAGCGCCGAGCAAGTATTGTGCATCATCATGGGAAAACCAATATTGTCCATTTCGGAATAAATATTTTGAAAAGATCGTTACACTAAAAACACAAATTGCTAAAATAATTAATTTGAGTAGAAACCCGCGTGGAAATTCCTTTTCCGGCAACAAGGTTGACTCGTTATTATTTTCAATTTTCTGACTCATACTTTACTCCTAATTTCGTTAACGTACATTTTTCTTGAATCATTCCTTTTTGTCCGTTGTAATTACCAAACAGAGAATCCCGACCTTGAATAAAGGTTTCTTGAGAAACGAGTACTACTCTTTCCGGTTCTAATGTTTGGACAATGATTTTTAAAGAATCACCTGGATAAGCTGGAGTATAAATATTTGAACCGACTGTCGCTCCAGCATTTGTGCGCCGAAATATTTGCGCAAGTGATTCACTCTCTTTTTGTTTTTGTTGATAATAAATTTTCAATGTTTCCAATAATTGCTTAGGCATTTGCGAAGCCATGATTTCTCTTCCAATCAATCCTCGAATTTCCAGCAATTTATTTTGCTGCCAATGCGATTGCATATCTGCTTCAATAGATGCAAAAACAGCACTCCCAAGAACTAAGAAGGAACAAATTGCAGTAATGATTCGTGCTTTAGCCGAAATCGGTTTGCGCAAAACGTAAACGAGCAATGCAATCAGATAGATAATGGCGGCGATACCGGCGGAATAAAATTGCGGCCAGAGTTCGTTCGTTTGCGGAGGAAGAAAAAATGCAATCGTGACGAAACTTATTCCTCCAGCGAGCCAGAGGAAAATGATCGATACTTCTTTTTTAATTTCAATGGTGATGGATGTTTTTTCCGGCATAGTTCATCTCCTCAAAATATTGTAATTGCTGTCGTAATTCCGGCGGTAATTTCGATGTCATTTCGATTGCGGTTTCTTTTTCCTGCATGGGCTGTTGAAACAGTAGCGGTGAACATAAAAGACTGCCGATAATAATGAGAACAGCAATCGATGCCGCGGCGGGCAGAGGCATCAAGATACGTGTTGACCAAAACGAAATCGGATGATATTTTTTTGCTTCGCTGTCTTTTAATGACCGTACCGATGCAAAGACCCGGCGGTCTAATGAATCGGATGCTGACGCTGTTTCTTCTTGCTGATAGAAAGAACGAACCCGCATCATCGAGTGCATGTACTTTCGGCATTCTTCGCATGTGCCAAGATGAGCAAACATCTCTGTCGATGCAGTATCTTGCAATCCTGTATCAAGATACAGATTGATAAGTTCCTGAAAGTGTTCGTGATCCATTGTGTACCTCTTATCTATAATAGTGTTTTAATTTCTCAGCCAGCGCGCGTCGTGCTTTAAACAATCGCGATTTTACCGCGCTGACACTCGATTCTGTCATGGCGGCAATTTCTTCGTACGAACGTTGCTCAAATTCCCGCAATGTTAAAATTTCCCGATACTCGACTTTTAATGCGCAAAGACACGCCGAAATCATTTCGCGTTCTTCCAATGATTCCATGGCCGTATCGGGTGGTGTTCCATCCCAGACAATTTCATCGGTCAATTGTCCGTTCGGCTTTTTCTTCTGTAAAAGTTTATACACCTGATTTCTGGCAATCATATAAAGCCACGAACGGAAAGCGGCAACATCCTGAAGAGTTTGAATATTCTCAAACATTTTGATAAACGTATCGTGCGTGGCGTCTTCTGCTAACGGACGATTGGTTGTGAGCTTCAAACAAAATAAAAAAATACATTGTTTGTATCGTTCATACAGCTTGGAGAATGCTTCCATATCTCCAAGTCGTAAATCAAGAATTAATTGTTCGTCCGATAGTGTCTGCACCAAATGCTCTTATGCAATGATACTCATAATATGCTATAAGACCGTCAAAGAATCAAAAAGTTGCTGTATAAAATTAAAATTTCGCTGTTTCCATTTTCGGAGTCAGCAGGTGGAACAACAGCATCGTCAAAGTGATTGCGCTCGATGACGATATTAAAAATCTTTCTGCCGGCGATTGCGTGTTCGTATTTCCCAAAGCGTTCAATTCCATCATCAAAAAACTTTGGAAATGAATATATTCGATCCCGATATGGTACGAAGAATCGACTTGGTGGAATAAAAAAACGCCTTAGAGAATAGTTACAAAAAGATGCGATAGTACATTGAAAATTGTATTTATCCAATCGATGAAAGGGCAACTTCTCGATCATAAATCCAGCTAAAGCGTTCTACGCCGGAAAATTTTATACGCTCTGCAAGTTTATGGTACCGTTCTGCAAGCGTGCATAAATATTCCTGCGCTTTTGCGGAGGTATCCGATAAACCGGTCAGCCCGGCAATTTTCCATTCATTCACTAATGACCCGATGATGTCTGCGTAATCTGCTGCCGTGTACACTCCGGTTTTTTGAGCGACGAGGGAAAACTTTGTGTATAAATTCTTATCGCTTCCGTCATCCATTAAAATGGCGGGCATAGCGATTTTTGTTTTCATCATTTTGGCAAATGCAAACACTGCGCATGCCGGATCGAGTTCAAACACTTTTTTCATGAATAATTTATATGCTTTTTCATGCCGCGCTTCATCACCGGCAATCATTCCGCAAATTTTATGAAGATGATCTTCGCCTGCCTGCTTTGCGAGGACGCCGACATTGCGATGAGAAATTTTTGTTGCGCGTTCCTGAAACGATGTATAGATAAATCCGAGATAGGGATCGTTTTCCGTTTGCGGATCGAAGCCGTTGTTGATGAGATGATGAATCGTTGTTTCGATGGAGCGCATATTAACGCGGCCCGTGAGATAAAGATATTTATGCAGCACATCACCGTGACGATTTTCTTCCGCCGTCCAACCGCGGCTCCAGCGTGCCCACGGCGAAGGGCTTGCGCCGGTACTATCGGTTAACCCATTCAATCGATTGAGCCAAGTTTGATAGGTGGGCAATGCTTCTTCCGTCACCATATCACCCACCAACACAACGAGTAATTCATCCGGCAATGATTGAGCACGCAAACGAAATTCTGATAGTTGATCGTGCCACTGATCAGAAGCCATGTCCGGTAAAAAATCCGATGGCTGCCATGCATCTTCAACTTTTAAAAGTAAGGAGCTAAGATGTTCGGCTACAAATCCTTCCATGCTTTTGATGACTTCTAATTGAGGCGAGGTAACCGGAAAATCATTTTGTGCATTCATCGAGCTTATTCTTTCTATAAAAATAGTTCTGATATATCATAAACGATAATTTGTATGTCATCGTTCCATTTACAGCGCACACATTTTTTCATATTAGAGTGGTTATATCCTAAAAAATTTATTTTTAGGAGCAGCAAGAACTGTTGCAGAAATAGATCAAAAGGCATATATTTTCAGTGACATGTCCGATGCTACTTTTTATATGCATTGACAGGTCAAAGATGTTGAGAGACATTACGATGCAGCAAAAAAATATAGCATCATATTTGTTTTCCATCAGGCGAATATGTTTTCTTCCTCATAAGACTATTCGGTGTTTCAATTTTGTGTCGTGTTGGATGATTGATCATCTAAACGATACCGTATAAGCGAGAAGGGATGAAGCAGTATGAAGAAAAAGAAATTTACAATCCTTATCGTGGATGATCATGAAGAATTTTTACGTATTCATTCCCACATTCTCCAACATGAAGAATACCATATTGAGACCGCAACCACAGGGAAAGATTGTCTTGAGGCGATAGAAAAACTGAATCCGGATTTAGTGCTACTCGATGTTATTCTTCCAGACATAAACGGCATTGAAATATGCCAGCGTATCAAAGCCAATCTATCTACACAACACATTCTTGTGTTGTTAATTTCCGGTATTGAGATTGAAAGTAAATCACAACTCACGGGACTTGAAGCCGGTGCAGATGGATATCTTGTGAAATCCATCTCGAATCAAATGCTCCTTGCTCATGTGCGTATGATGGAGAGAATCAAGCGCAGTGAAGATGAACTTCGCGACGCGACAACAATGCTGGAAAAAGGGGTAGAGCAGCGAACGGAGAAATTGGAAGATCTGAATAAAAAGTTATTGAATGAAATTGCTGAACGGAAAGAAATAGAAACAACGCTTCAGCGAAGAGAAGAATATTATCGGACATTGTTTCAAAATAATCCGATACCGCTGTTTGTGTACGACCGCACGACGCTTGCTTTTCTTGCTGTCAATGATACTGCCATCCATCAGTATGGTTACTCAGAACAAGAATTTCTTTCGATGATGCTTCCCGATATTCATCCACAAGAAGAAAAGCCAGTTGTTCTGCAGACAGTAAAAACGGGTTTTGAAAGTATTCGGTACCCAGGGCCGTTGCACCATCAAAAAAAAGATGGAACAATCATTGATGTGGAATTGACAACGCACGATTTAATGTTCGACGAAAAATTTGCGCGTTTAGTCATGATTATCAACATTACCGAACGCAAGCAGGTGGAAGAAGCGCTCTTAGAAGAACAACATCTCGTGAATATGTTGCTGGACAATGTTCCCGATCGTATCTACTTTAAAGATTTAGACAGTCGTTTTATCAGAATCAATAAAGAACAAACCATAAAATTTGGACTCAGCGACCCTGCGCAAGCCGTTGGGAAGACCGATTTTGATTTTTTTACGGAAGAACATGCACGTATTGCATTTGAGAATGAACAGACAATCATCCGGACCGGTAAACCGATGGTGAATATCGAAGAAAGGGAAACATGGTTTGATCGCCGAGATACATGGGTTTCAACGACTAAAATGCCTCTGTATAGCAAGATTGGCAAAATCGTCGGCACCTTCGGTGTTTCGCGTGATATCACGTTACACAAACAGGCAGAAGAATATATGCGCCGAGCGGCCGAAGGTGCCCATGCAATTTTTTGGCATTCTATCGTTATCGACACACAAGATGTAACACAAGGTGCCTTCGGGTATTTGTGGAATATTCAATACGCTAATTTGGATATTGTCGAAAAATTTTTGGATTTGCCTGATTACCCGACTCATGATCTTAGAGATCGGTATCATCATAGCTGGTTGACTGTAGATCGCAAACAAATGGACATTCAAAGTGCCGATGCACTACGCAAGGGGTTGGATGGATATACGCAAGAATTCCGACTGATGGATGCAAAAGGAAAACTCCATTGGATGTACGGTGATGTGCACATTAAACGATTGGACAAAAATACATCCGATATTGCGGGCATTACCATAGAGATTACCGAACGTAAAAATGCAGAAGAAAACTTACGGCGAGCAACTGAAGGGACACATGCGATTTTCTGGCATGCGACTGTTACCAAAACCGAAGATGAAACACAAGGTACGTACGGGTATAATTGGGATACTCAATATGCAAACTTAGATGTAGTACAGAAGTTTTTAGATTTACCGGATTATCCCACTCATGATCTTTCCGAGCGGTTTTATAACAGCTGGTTTGAAGAAGACCGAAAAGCAATGGATCGTCAAAGCGCTGAAGCATTTCGTAACGGTTTAGACAGATACACGCAAGAATTTCGTCTGCAAAATGCCAAAGGAGAAATTCACTGGATGTATGTTGAGGCGCGCGTGCAGCGATTGAATGAAAGAACTTTTGATGTCGGCGGTATCGATATGGATATTACCGAAAGGAAACGATCAGAAGCAATTTTACGACAGAGTGAGGAACGGTACAGGTTAATTTCTTCGGTCGCCTCGGACTATGTCTTTACTTCACAATTGGATCAAAATGGAAATTTAATACATAATTGGGTTGGCGGTGCATTTGAAGCTATTACGGGATACACATTTGAAGAATACCTTAAAGTCGGCGGCTGGCGAGCGCTGGTATATCCAGAAGATAGGGAACAGGATGATAAAGATTTAATTGAGCTACAGAACAACCGTAACGTTACCACCAATATCCGGACGATCACCAAAAGCGGAAAAACCTTTTGGGTAAGAGTATATGCTCATCCCATTTGGGATGCGGAGAAAAATATGCTGGTGGGAATTTTTGGCGCTGTTCAAAACATCGACGAACAAAAACGTTCTGCAATGGCATTACGCGAAAGCGAAGAGCGATATAGATCCATGATCGAAAATAGCAACGATCTCATTCAAAGCGTTACAACAGATGGGCGATTTCTCTTTGTCAATCCAAAATGGCTAAACGTTTTGGGCTATAGTCAGGAAGAAGTCGATCAACTAAATTTGTTTGATATCATCCACCCAGATTCCATTCCTCATTGTCAACTTTTATTTAAAAAGATATTACAAGGAGAAGACTTTCCACATATTGAAGCGACGTTTGTGGGAAAAGATGGCAGGTCAATTTTTATTGAAGGAAATGCCTCTCCTCGGTTCTTGGAAGGAAAAGTGATTGCGACACAATCATTTTTCCATGATGTCACCGAACAAAAAACCCTTCAACAGGAATTAATCCAAGCACAAAAAATGGAAAGTATTGGCACTTTGGCAGGCGGTATTGCACACGATTTCAATAACATCCTCGGTATCATTCTGGGGCACGTAACGTTGCTTGAAAAACACTTGGCAAATGATCCAAGACACCAATCCAATTTAAATGCGATTCAGCGGGCGGGTGAACGCGGTGCTGCACTCGTCAAACAGATTCTGACCTTTGCACGGAAGACCAATACGTTGTTTGAACCGGTCGATATACGGGAATTGTCGGAAGAAATTTTTTCGATGCTTAGTCAGACGTTTCCTAAAAACATCTCATTAACAAATAATATTCAACGAGAAGTTCCCAATATCTTGGCTGATCGTTCACAAATCCATCAAGTGTTGTTAAATTTATGTGTCAATGCTCGTGATGCGATGCCGAATGGAGGTGCAATTATCCTATCGGCTGAAATATGCACAAAAGCACAAGTACAAGAGCAGTTTCCTCATGCCAATCAACCGGCCTATGTGTGTTTAAGTGTTGCTGATACAGGTGAAGGAATGGATAATACAACACGCCTTCGCGTCTTCGATCCATTTTTCACCACCAAGCCGCAAGGGAAAGGCACCGGCCTCGGTTTATCGGTTGTGTTCGGCGTTGTTGAAGCACACAATGGTTTTATAGATTTGTCAAGCGAAGTAGGCCGAGGAACGACATTCCATATCTATTTTCCTGCATCCGTCCATATCGATCAGTCATTGGAAGCGGCACCATTAACGGAAACAGTTACTGTGGGTGGTTCAGAAACAATTCTTCTCGCGGAAGATGAAGATTTGCTTCTAGAGATGATTTGTTATTGTTTAGAGTCGAACGGATACCGTGTATATCGCGCCGAAGACGGATTGAAAGCTGTTGAAATTTATAAATCCCACAAGGAAGAAATTCATCTTGTCGTTACCGATGTGGGATTGCCCGGGATAACAGGAGAAGAAGAATTTAAAAAACTGAAAGAAATCAATCCGCAGGTGAAAGTAATATTTGCAAGCGGGTTCTTTGATCCCAACACACAATCTGCGTTAATAGAAGCGGGTGCGGTAGGTTTTCTTCAGAAGCCCTATAAACTGCAAGATGTTTTAAAGCTGCTTCGAGAAGTGTTAGACAACAAGCAATGATCATCGACAAAGGCTACTGGGATGATGAGAATATCTTTCGAGTGAAGGAATTGGTAAATCGTTATTTTAAAAGCTGAAGCAGAATAACGAAAATTATTGGTTTTCGGGATACGAGTCCCTGTGTTAGAATAGATTGCACGATAGTGTTCAGCATTTTCTGCGGATGAGTCCTTGGTGTAGTCATATTCCGAAATCGGAAAATGATCCATGAAAATATTTGGATTCGCAAAAAATATTTTATACAATGCAAACGTTTGTGACAGCGATTTGATTGTTTAAGACTGCACACAATATCTCTTTTGCATGAGAACGCGTGCTATAGTAAATAACAGTGGTGGATACGTCACAAGGAATCCCCTATGGAGGCAATCGGACTATCATTTATTGATTGGACGATCCTTGGTGTCTATATAAGGAAGCAAACGAATTGAGCATCATTATGAATCTTGTTGATAGAATTGAGGAAACATTTAAGAAGCGCTTCAATGAGCAGCCGATTATCGTGCGTTCACCCGGAAGAGTGAACCTGATCGGTGAGCACACGGATTATAATTTAGGATTTGTGCTTCCGGCGGCTATTGATAAAGCAATTTATTTTGCAATCACACCACGTAATGATAGTGTCTGCATGATCGTTGCGCTTGACATGGATGATGAATACAGCTTTACCATAGATAATTTCCAATTCACTCCAAAAGGTTGGCCGAATTATCTGATGGGTGTGGTCGATCAATTGAAGAAGGCGCATTATTTGCTGCACGGATTCAATTGCGTCTTTGGCGGCGACATTCCCATCGGTGCTGGATTGTCTTCTTCTGCAGCGTTGGAAGCCGGATTGGCGTTTGCGTTAAATGAAATAAATCAATTGAAGATTGATAAACTTTCGCTCGTGAAGCTCGCACAAAAAGCAGAGAATGAATTTGTCGGTGTTCAATGCGGCATTATGGATCAATACATCAATATCTTCGGCGAACCGGACAAAGTACTTCGCATCGATTGCCGTTCGCTGGAATATTCACATTATCCGTTTCACTATCCCAATGTTTCCATCGTTCTTTTTGATTCGTGTGTATCGCATTCATTAGCATCTTCTGAATATAACCGTCGGAGAGAAGAATGCACTGAAGGTGTTACGATCATCAAACGACTTTTTTCACAGATCGAATCCTTACGGGATGTTTCGTTCGATATGCTGGCAGAAAGCAAGTCCCAAATGGATCCGGTTATTTATCGCCGGTGCAAATATATTGTCGAAGAAAATAATCGTGTCTTCAAAGCTTGTGCGGCATTAGAAAAAAATGATTTGAAATCGTTCGGCTCTTTTATGAATCAATCTCATGATGGATTAAGTCGTGATTATGAAATAAGCTGTGCCGAACTTGATTGTTTGCATACATTGGTTGAAGGCAATCCAAAAGTTTATGGAGCACGGATGATGGGTGGCGGCTTTGGGGGATGCACCATCAACCTCATCGAGAATGACGGGATAGAAGAAATTAAACGCACTCTTACGAAACAGTATAAACAAAAATTCAATATCGATTTGAAGACTTACATTACTTCCATTGGTTCTGGAACAACGCTTTTGCCCGTCGATCAGCATTTTTAAATTTCAATAACGGTACAATCCTTGTGCCGACAATGCAACGGGCGCGAAACCTTCTTTGCAAATCACACATCTGAATCTCCGTCGTTGCGCCAATATTTTTCTTTAGTTTCTGTTACCTTTTTTATTCTCTGTAGTCTTATATATTGTGAACGAACTATTTAATAACTACACAAATATATATCGGAGGATATTATGGAAAACGTACTCGGAGTATTAACAGGAATGTTGGCTGTTCTGCTTATTTTTGGAGGCGGCCCCACTTTAATTGTATTGATTTATTATTTTAGCCGGAAAGCAAAAAACAAAGAAAGAATGGCATTGATTGAAAAAGGGATTGATGCATCTATTTTCATCAAAGAAGAATCTACATTTCATCAAGTCCTAATGTGGGGACTGTTGATGGGCGGAATTGGATTAGGATTGCTGTTAGGGTACATTCTTTCGCTCTATACCCCCATGCGGCAAGAAATAATTATGCCGATAATGGCGCTACTGTTTGGCGGTTTCGGTTTAATTGGGTACTTTGTGTACAGAAAAAATACTGAGGCGAAATCTGCTGATTGACCATGGATGATCTGTACCTACGATTAGTGCTGGAAGGCAACGTTTCCAAGTTTTCATATTTCATTGAAACATATAAAAATATGGCGTTCTCAATAGCATTTCGAATTGTCGATAATAAAGAAGATGCAGAAGAAATTGTTCAGGATGCGTTTTTAAAAGCGTTCCGATCTCTTGAAAAATTCAGAAGAGATTCAAAATTTTCTACGTGGTTGTATCGGATTGTTGTCAATAGTGCGTTATCGCGAAGAAGAAGCAAGCAGCCGAAGTCGAACAGTATCGATACGGATGATGTTGCGGATGCCATCGTTGAAGATGTCGAATCAGCATATCATGATCTTGCCGTGACAGAACGAAAGCAGTACGTTCACCGTGCACTGGAGGAATTGAATGTCGAAGATCGGTTGTTGCTGACGCTGTATTATTTGAATGAAAACTCTATCGATGAAATCACAGAAATCACAAACATCTCTCAGGACAATGTCAAAATGAAATTGCACAGAGCACGGAATAAAATGTATTTCATCTTACATAAAAAATTGAAATCAGAAGTTGAGTCGCTCTTATGACAAAGAAATCAAATATTGATAAGGTTACCAAAGAAATATTTCAGAATAGTTTATTGGAACTAACGGATCCTCGGTTTGATGAAACAACCATGGAAAAAATTATTCAGGCAAGCCGCAGGCGCCGTCTTCTCGATAATCTCTTTCTCGGCTTTCTTATTTTCACTGCCGTGGATACTCTCATCATCCTTGCATTGTGGATGACGCATTTGAACGTTGTTGATGTTGCGCTCCGCTTATTCAATATGCCTGAAAAATTGTTTCTGCAAGCAGCACAATTGAAGAACGTCATTCTTGGAAACGGTTTTATTCATACGGCATGCTGGTGTTTGCCGTACTGATGGCTGCGTTGTTGATGATAGAATCAAAATTCAATTTGTTGGAAAAGCCAAAGCAAGGGCGCGGGTAATTCCCATCGATTCTTTTCATAGAGCAATGTGTTTATTGAAGAAAGAACATTGTTGGGTATTTTAGAACTCATAAATTATTTTCGGGTAATGAGATAGAAACGTAACCGAAATAAATATGAGTTAAGAGTATCAAAAAATTTCCGGCACGATGATTCAAACTATACTCGGTTTCTTTAAGATACAGCAGTCTTCTTCATTTTTCAGATGTCTCTTACAATTATTCTATTGTTACTTTCTTACCTAACTATCAAAATTTATTTTCGTTTCAAGGTTTGCGCCGAACCGTCATAGCTGATGATTGCATCCGGTTCAGATTGAAAATTTATTCCCGATGGTTTTTGTTTATCGATGAATAGTACTTCGAACGTTCGTTGTGCTGACATGCCGTTGAAGGCGCCCTGACGTTTTTCAAACGAAAGTTCTTTTTTGGTTTCGTTGTAATTCATTTTGATCGTCGAGAATTTACCTTGTTCATAGTTATAATTTGTTCCTTCATCTTCATAAAGCGTGAAAGAACCATCGCCTCCGGTAAAGACAAAAATGCGTAACGTATCGGCCGGTTTTTCGTTTGTGTATTGAATTTCAGGGCCGCAAGGGATAATCGATCCTTCTTTTATAAAGATCGGAATGTCAGTGTACGGCGCAGCGGCTTGAATGGTTTGTCCGCCTTCGTAATATATTCCGGAATGAAAATCGTACCATCTCGTGTTCGCAGGTAAATATACTTTGCGGCTCCGTGCTTTATATTCTGTAACCGGATTGATGAGGAATGATGGTCCAAACATATATTGATCGTTGATGGTTAAAACATTTTTGTCCGAGCCGAAATCCATAACAAGTCCGCGCATGATCGTATAATCATTGTGCGTGGCCATTCCGGCAAGAGAATAAATGTACGGCATTAGTCGGTAACGAAGTTTGTCATATTTTAATTGAGCTTGGTATGCCGGATGGTTTTCCGGAGCGACATTGTACATTTCTCGGTACGGGAATTCTCCGTGTACCCGAAAAATTGGTACGAATGTACCGAATTGAAACCAGCGAGTATTGAGTTCGCGCCATTCATCTAAATCGGCAGCGCTGGGATGTTCGTAGCGCGATTCAGGAGCAAAGCCGCCGATGTCCATCGACCAATAGGGAACGCCGGATAAACAAAAGTTGACACCGGACGAAATCTGTGCTTTCAAATCGTACCACCGTGCAGCAACATCGCCGCTCCATGTAGTCGATGCGTAGCGTTGGATTCCGGCAAAGGCGGAGCGCGTCAGAATGAAGACCCGCTGCGAATCATTCGCGGCCCGCTGGCCTTCATAAATTCCTTTTGCATGCATCAGCGCGTACACGTTGAGATGGCGTGAAGAAGAACCGAGTGCTGTCGGTCCCTGCCGTAGAATCGTTTCGGTGCGCGAGAGATTAGATTGAATGTCGGGCTCAGAACAATCGAGCCACCAAGCATCAATTCCATTCGTGAAAAGATTTTCATTCAATAATTTCCAAAATAAATTTCTCGCCTCAGCATTGTAAGCGTCGTAAAATGTCGAAACATATCCCGGCCCGACCCAGTCTTGTTGCCTCTTCTCGATGTTTCGCATATACAACCAGCCCGGATGAGCATTGAATAAATTATAATTTTTGATTCCCTCGTAAAATTTGGCCCAAACAGAAATCATAATGTGTGTATGCAGATCGCGGTGAAGCGTATCGATCATACCTTTTGCATCGGGATAACGTGTCGAGTCGAATTGCTGGCTGCCCCATTGATCTTCTTTCCAATAAAACCAATCCTGCACAATGTTGTCAAGAGGTATCTGCCGTTTCCGAAATTCTTTTATTGTTGAAAGAATATCGTTTTGCGAATTGTAATGTTCACGGGATTGCCATAACCCGAATGCCCATTTCGGCATCATCGGCGCTTTGCCGGTTAGTTCGCGATAGCCATGAATGACTTGATCTATGTTGTCGCCGCGAATAAAATAATAATCGATTTGGTCGGCAACTTCAGAATAGAGTGAAATGTTGTTTTGGTATTCTTCGCTTTCAGGAGTAAGGCATTTCAATCCGATGTAACCGCCGGTGTGAATCCATTCGATTTTGATTTGATATTTTTGTCCGGCGTTCATTTCTAACTGCGGTAATCGAATCCATGGATTCCAATTCTGCCGCCAAAAGTCTGCGACTAATTTTCCATCGAGCCACAGTTTTACATACCCAGAGCCTGTACAATCGAAACTTATAAATCCCGGAAACCGACGATTGAATTTGTCCGCTCCAACGTACGGCGGCAACATTTTGTTGAAAGCCGGCAGGAAATGTGTCCGCCGCATCGATGAATTCATGGTCAAGGCGCGGTTCAATACGTGAAGTAAACAGTGAAGAAAAATTCGTATCCCGAAAATAGTCCGCAGTCAATCCGCCTTCGATATGATCTTTACTAAAAAGTTTGAGTGTCGAAAGTGGTTCATATTCTCTTATGTCGCCGAATTTTGTATGGGAATTATTATCCCATAAAATCCCGCAGTTTTTGTTGGAGACTAAAAACGGGATCGATTCCACCATATTATGCTGCCATAAATCGACATCATGATGTTTATAATTCATGACCGCATTTTGATGTCCGCCGAGTCCGTAATATGCTTCATCGCTTTGTGTTTCGAAAAGTTGTTGCACATGAAATGTTTTTTCTCCGAGCACTTCAGCGGGAGTTATTATTTTTCCATTTTTTGGATTTTCTTGAAGAATAATCTTCCCATTACGATCACGAAATGATATTGAACCTGTTTTTGTTTGAATTGCGACTCTCAAATTCGCTGTCTCAATGAAAACGGTATTCTGTATTTCTTTCACAGAATATGCTACTGAATCCCATTGTGTATGTTCCACCATCAAACTTTGTCGATTCGAAAAAACAGTGTCTATCGTTGCGAGAATATGAATGATGTCGGGCGTGCAAACTTGTATCTTGATTCGCTGTGGATCGCTCGATCGTTGCGGATTCAATGTAAAAACAATTTCATTCCCCATTCTTTGGTATGAAGAAGAAAATGAAACTTGATGATAAGCAACAATCAACAAACAGAAAATAATTTTGTAGCCATATTTCATCCAGCACCTCATGAGCTTAGCATATCGTTATTTCTTCGAATCAATCATGGAAGTATATCAAATATTTATAGAAAGGTCTATCACTGATTTTACTCATTATGTAAAGTTTTGTTGAATGAAAAAAATTATTTTGGTACCATAAAAACACGGCAATAAACAAGCCTTAACATGTATCAGCGGTTCGAATTAAAAATGTGGAGTGCTGCGATGAATAAAATTTTAGGGATAATGGTTGCAATCAGTTTTTTGGGAATATTAAATAATATGGATGCTCAAACGATGAAAGCCGAATCATTTCAACCGCTTTCGTATGAGCAGGCGAGTGAAAAAGCGGATTCCGTTCTTGCACTGATGACGCTTGATGAAAAAATCGCGTACATCGGCGGCGACCGGTCGTTTTTTCTCAGATCGATTCCCCGGTTGAATCTTTCCGAAGTTTATATGTCCGATGCAACGCAGGGAGTGCATATTCGTGATCGATTTATTAATACGGATTTATCGCACTATATGCTTGAGAAATCGACTGCATTTCCATGTCCTTTACTGCTTGCGGCAACATGGAACACGGAGCTATCCCATGCATATGCACAAGCGGTCGGTGAAGAATGCCGCAAAGGCAATATTGGTTTTTTGCTTGGTCCCGGAATGAATAGCTACCGGGTTTCGCAATGCGGGCGCAATTTCGAATATTTCGGTGAAGACCCATACCTGCGTTCCCGAATGATCGAGAATTATGTGATGGGACTTCAAAGCACGGGAACCATAGCCACGCTGAAACATTTTGTCGCCAATAACGAAGAGTATTACCGTCGTAAAAGCAATTCTATTGTCGATGAACGAACCCTGCATGAAATTTACCTGCCGCCGTTTAAAGCAGGAATTGATGCAGGCGCACGAGCAGTTATGACATCGTATAATCAATTAAATGGATCATGGTGTGGACAAAGCTCGTATGTGATCGATACGCTTCTGCGAAACGAATTGAAATTCAAATGGCTGGTGATGACAGATTGGTGGTCGGTATATGACGGCAAAAAAGCAATTAAGTCCGGGCAAAATCTTGAAATGCCGGCCGCACAAGCCACAAAAAATGCAAAGCAAATGCTCGACAATGGAACGATCACGATTGCCGATATTGATCGAATGGTCAAAAGTATTTTACGGACATATTTCTCCATGCGGCTCGATGAACCGAAAAATCGTGTTCCTGATCCGACAATGTACAAACGGCATGAACAAGTTGCACTGCAAACGGCGCGCGAAGGAATTGTGTTGCTGAAAAATGATAATGGGATTCTTCCGTTAAAGAATAATGTAAAAAATATTTTAGTCACCGGAGATTTTGTTGATAAGAATGCAGCCGGCGGTGGTTCTGCGGAAGTAGCGGGATACAATCAACGGTTGTTGATTGATGAATTGAAAAAAGAATACGGCACCAAAATTTCATTTATCAAGAATCCCACAACTGAACAAATTCAAGCAGCGGATGTGGTGTTGTGTAATATCGGCACGCTCGATAGCGAAGGTTGGGATCATCTCTTTGCGTTCCCGGACGATCAAGAGAAATGTGTTCAGCAATGCGTTGATCACAATCCGAATACTATCGTTCTCGTCAATACCGGAAGCGGAAGAAGAATGACGAATTGGAGCAGTAAGGCAAGAGCGATTATTTATTCATGGTAGTCAGGGCAAAATGGCAATACCGCGCTGGTTGAAATTCTTTCCGGAAAAACAAATCCATCCGGAAAGCTGCCCATAACAATCGAAAAGGAATATTCCGATTCTCCAGCGTCAGGGTATATGCCTGCCGGCGAAAAATTATATGTCGGTTGGAATAGTGAGCAAGAAGAAAAACATCCTGTGTTCGATGTCCGCTATACCGAAGGAATATTTACTGGATACCGATGGTATGAAAAAAATAACATCGAACCATTGTATCCGTTTGGATTCGGACTTTCGTACACGCATTTCGACTACGATGATATGAAAGTTTCGAAGGAGAATATTTCTGAACAAGATACGCTTTGTGTCCGTGTAATGGTTAAGAATACGGGCAGCCATAACGGCATGGAAACCGTACAACTGTATGTGCAGGATGTTGAGTGTTCGGTTCCGCGTCCGCTCAAAGAATTGAAAGGATTTAAGAAGGTCGAAATCGAAGCCGGACAAAGTTCAACGGTTGAATTTACTCTAACGTTGCGCGATCTTTCGTTCTGGAATCCGCAGACAAAGAACTGGACAGCAGAAAAAGGTCAATTTATTCTTTCTGTCGGTGCATCATCGAAAGACATCAAACTGCAGAAAACGATTACGTTGCAATAATCCGAGAAATTCTATCACGGAACATAAACAGATTCACGAATGCATCAAGGTCAGGATGCACTTATAGAAGCGATTCCGCAGAAACTTCCTGAGATAAAAAATCGAAACGGTATCATTATCCAATGCCGTGAACGCGGTTTCATTGCCGCGCTTGGATTGCACAACAACACCATCGAATACACCCTTTGTCCAATCTAACCGAACCGCGTCCGGCATGACCGATGCGGTAAAACTCGGTTTGGCATTGTTCATGGTATCGGCGCTCGGCGTGCTGAGCGACTGGCTGACGATTCCCATGTCCAATCCGATGGCTTCGGTATAATTCGGATTGCGTTTGGGAACCTTAGATTGTCTGATTTAGTGTGTTTTAAAGTTTTATATGATGTAAAGGAACAATGCGGCAGTGCTGCGCCGTCGCTCTGAGGTTTGCGCTGTATTCACCGCCTACGTATTTAAAACCTTACCGAAAGCCGGATGTTGCATTTCCTTTACAACGAGTGCCCGGAATCAGGAAATTTTATTGTTGCGATCCTATTTGCCATATCCAAGATGGATTGTCGGCTGATATATATTACGCACACGCGTGATGAAAGCGCCACCAAGCAAAGCTTGGTGACGAGAGATCAAGGGGTAACTGTTGAATGCTTGATGCCATAATATAGAACTGCATCCTACTTCGCAAACAAATCCACGCGGTTCACTTTACCGAATTTCCTGCCAAGGAAACGTTCGCCGACTTCTGTAAATTTATGCGGCACGTCGCTCACAAAAAATTGCAGATTCGGTTTCAGTTTGCTGGTGTTTACTAAGTTGTGTTCTCTGAGTACTTGCTCAACCACTACGGCAGTTGCTTCGCCGGAATCGATGAGCGTTACATTATTAGGCAGTACGCCGGCAATCGTTTCTCGCAGAATGGGATAATGCGTGCAGCCGAGCACCAGCGTATCGATCTTTTCTAATGTGAGAGGGAAGAGATATTCTTTAGCAATAATGTCGGTGGCTTTGTGATGAATCCAGCCCTCTTCTGCAAGCGGCACAAAGAGCGGACACGGCTGCCCGAAGACTTTCATATCCGCATCCAATTGTTGGATGGCGTTGGTGTACGCGTTGCTTAAAATTGTACCGACCGTACCGATGACGCCGATGCGTTTTTTCTTTGTCGCGGAAACTGCCGCCGCCGCGCCGGGAAGAATCACGCCGACCACGGGAATCTTTGCGCGCTTCTGCACAACATCTAATGCCACAGCAGAAACGGTGTTGCATGCAATGACGATCATTTTGACGTTGTGCTTTAAAAGTACTTCTGTATCCTGTAACGTATAATCACGCACGACCTGCGGCGACTTAGGGCCGTAGGGTACGCGTGCGGTATCGCCGAAGTACACGATATTTTCATGAGGTAAGCGTTCGGTCAATGAGCGTACGACGGTCAAGCCGCCGATGCCGGAATCGAACACGCCGATAGGTTGTGCAGTATCCATAATTATGCCGTCGTAATGACTAATTCTTCTTCTAATAAATTTTTAATCGTGTCGAGAATTTCCTGCCGGATGCGTGCGCGAAGCGTTTCATCCGATAGTTTTGTACCGTCTGTGCTGAGCACATAAAACGAATCCACAATACCGTCTGCACGCGTAGATATTTTTGCAACGTGAATATTTAATCCGAGTTGTGCAATGGTACTGGTCAGGAGATGCAGGAAGCCGAGCGTATCCGGCGCGTACACATCGATGATGGTAAAGCGCGGGTGTTCATCGAACTGCACATCGCAGCGGACATTGGGATTGGCGCGGTGGGCACGGCGTTTCCAGCGCATGCGATGCTGATCCAACAAATGTGTTATGTCGATTCTGCCTTCGATCACTTCTTGAAGATCAATGGAGATTTTTTCACAAGCTTCTGCGCTCAATGGTTTCTTGGAATGGAAATCAACGACGCGGAAACGGTCGATCACCATGCCGTCGGTTCGTGTGAACACTTCGGCATCGAGAATGTTCGCATCGTTTGCCGTGAGGACGCCGCAGAAGTAAGAAAGAATGCCGCTGGCGTCTTTGGAAATAAAGGTTGCCTCCGTGATGTTGCCGGAATGACGGAACAATGCTGACGCACTTTTGTTATCGCGAATTGCCCGCAGATGATTGCCGATTTCTTCCGGCGTAAAGGAGGCGGCGTACGGCGTTTCCGTTAAAAGTTGCAAGTGCAGGCGAATATCGCGTTCAGGAAATTGCGATGACAGATGCTTGATAATCTCTGTGTGCTGCCGCAATTGGCGTTCTTTGGATTCCCATCGTACTTCTTCCGCTGTTTTTCTTCCTTCGATCACATTCAATGCTTTGCGATAGAGATCGTGCAGCAGTTCTCCCTTCCATGCTGTCCATGCATTTTTATTGACAGCAGAAAGATCGGCATAGGTCAGGAGATACAGATAGCAAAGTTGCTGGGCGTTCTTAAACTTTGCGGAAAATTCTACGATGGTCTGCGGGTCGTTCAAATTACGGCGGAAGGCAATCTGTTCCATCAACAAATGATGACGCACAAGGAAAGCAACTTCGTCTGCAATCTCTCCGAAGTGCAAACGTGTGAGAACACGCTTTGCTAATTTTGCGCCGACAACATCATGCTCTGCGCAAATGCAGCGGCTTTGCCATGTCGTGCAATAAACATGCGAACAGTAAAATATCTTTGCGGGGAAGCGTGCGATAAATATCGCCGAACACTCCGCTTGTTGTGGCAAGCGCTTCTGCATGCGCAACGGCAAGCAGCGTGTGTTCATCAGCCGTGTAATAGTGATATTGATTATGCTGAAAGAACGAAAGCATGGGCTTCCATTCCGGAATCCATTGTTCAAGCACGCCGAGATTGCTCATCGTGCGGAGCGCATCGGCGACACCGTCCGGCAAATTCAGCAGGCGGCGAAACAACAACGTATCCCGTTCCGATGAAAGCGGAAGAAGTTTCGGTGCGCGGCGGTGAATGATGTCCTGCAATTCGAATGAAAGTTTTCTGCGCAATTCCGCTTGATGCGTAAATGCTTCCAATAAGAATGCGTTGGTGTTGGGTATTCGTTTGGAATAAGTATAAAGCCGATTCGATTTAAACATGAATCGTTCATCTAAACGCTGATCGAACTTTTCGGAAACGGCAGGCGACCATTGTTCCATCGACCAATCGATAATTTGCTGGGACAATGTTTCGACGGTGCGCATGGCAGAATAATATTGTTGCATAAAGCGCTCTACTTCCGATTGTTTTTTGTGTGCACGGTACTGTAACCCTGCAGCAATTTTTTGCTGGAAGGAAAACTCCAGCGTGTCATGCACACCGTTTGTTTGCAAGTGCATTTCATTGCGCACGCGAAGAATAAAATTGAATGCGGCGATGGCAGAATCTATCGTTGCAGCATTCAACTGCCGCCGCAATGTGCTGGATTGAAGCATCGCCAGCGTTGCTGTGCTGTTGATCGGCAGTTTGAAGGTTTGCAGCATGCCGGTTCCGCGCAGCAGCCAGAAAATTGTATGCAGGTCACGCAGTCCGCCGGCGCTTTGTTTGATGTTTGGCTCTAACAGTTTTGAGGAATCGCCATACTTACTTAACCGCTCGCGCCGTGATGCAGCAATTTGCCGCACAAGTTTTCTGTGATCGGATGTGAGAATCGTTTCCTGTATCTTGTGCTGAAAATTTTGGTAGATCGTTTTGTTGCCGCACAGGTAACGTGCTTCTAACAGCGACATCCATGATTCAAGATCGGTATCGATGAACTGTGAGCATTCATCGATGGTGCGAAAACTGTGCCCGACATCTAACCCGGCGTCCAGCAACGAATGCAAATATTCTTGCACGATAGGTTCGGCTGCCGGGCGGTCTTCTTCACCCGGCACAAGCAGCATAATGTCGGTATCCGAAGAGAAACATAATTCTTTCCGTCCGTATCCGCCGATAGCCACGACGGTAAAGTTCGTCGTATCGTGCGGTAATTGCTTGAAGAGCGCTTGCAGTAAATTGTCATGCCTGTGTGTCAGAGCAAGAGCAACGCGCGTTCCTTGTACGCTGCGGTGATGAAGTTGCATTGCATGGCTGCGTTCATCAGAAAATTTTTTATAAATGTTTTGGAATAATGTAGATTCGTTCATCGTTATAAACACTTATCAATAATTGAATGATACAGCAAAAACGTGAAAGGTAAAAGAGAAATAATGGCATTCTATAACTGAAAATGAAGAGAAAATTCAGTACGTTGTTCTACGTTGAATAAGTCCATAGATCGATGAAGAGGAAGCGTATGGCACTAAAACCGTTTAAAAACGAACCGTTGACTGATTTTTCTAAGCCCGCTGAGCGGAAAACGATGGAACGCGCGCTTGCAAAAATACAGGTGATGCTGGGAGAAGAATATCCGATCGTCATCGGCAGAGAAGAAATTCGTACCGATGATAAACTAAAATCGATCAATCCTTCAAAGCCATCGGAAATTGTCGGGTTATTTTCCAAAGCGAATGCCGACATTGCTGCCAAATCCATCTCAGCCGCTTCTCTGAAGTTTGAGGAATGGAAATGGGTCGATGCAAAAGTACGTGCGGAGTATTTGTTCAAAGCGGCAAAGCTCATGCGCAAACGCAAGCATGAATTTAGCGCAGTAATGATTTATGAAGTCGGCAAGACGTGGGCGGAAGCAGATGCCGATACTGCCGAAGCAATCGACTTCTTAGAATTTTACGGACGCGAGATGCTGCGGTATGCAGGCAACCAGCCGGTGACAAAGATTCCGACAGAACAAAGTGAATTGTGGTACATCCCGCTCGGTGTCGGCGTGATTGTGCCGCCGTGGAATTTTGCACTTGCAATCTTAACCGGCATGACTGCTGCCGCGATTGTTGCGGGGAATACGGTGGTGTTGAAACCTTCGAGCGATTCGCCGTTGACGGGCTGGATGTTTTTCAGTTTGATGTGCGAGGTCGGACTGCCGGCAGGCGTCATCAATTTTATTACTGGCTCTGGCGCAACAATCGGTGATGTGCTCGTCGCGCATCCAAAGACGCGATTCGTTTCCTTTACCGGCTCGAAAGAAGTCGGCATGCATATTTACGAACTTGCGGCAAAAGTTCAGCCGGGGCAAAAATGGCTGAAGCGCGTTGTTGCGGAAATGGGCGGCAAAGATTCCATCATCATCGACAGCCAAACGGATCTTGATGCAGCTGCGCAAGCAACATTGGTTTCGGCATTTGGCTTTCAAGGACAGAAATGTTCTGCGGCTTCGCGTGCCATAGTGGTAGAAAGTATCTACGACAAATTTCTCGATGTATTGACATCGAAAGTAGAAAAATTGAAAGTCGGCGCATCAGACAATCCTTCCAATTCTATGGGGCCTGTTATCAACAAATCCTCGGAAGAAAAAATCTTGTCATATATTCACAAAGGCATAGCCGAAGGTGGGCGATTGATGTGCGGCGGCAGGAAAGCGGCAGGCGAGGGATATTTTATTCAACCCACCGTGATCGCCGATGTTGCACCGACGGCAGCGATTGCGCAGGAAGAAATTTTCGGACCGGTGTTGGCAGTCATCAAAGCAAAAAGTTTCGACCATGCCTTAGAGATTGCCAACAATACGGAATTCGGTTTGACCGGCGGCGTATGGACGGAGAATAGAAAAAAAATCGAAAAAGCCAAAAAGATATTCCACGTCGGTAATTTCTATGTGAACAGAAAAATTACCGGCGCGCTTGTGGGCGTGCATCCGTTCGGTGGATTTAATATGAGCGGCACCGATTCTAAAGCCGGCGGCAGAGATTATTTGTTATTGTTGATGCAAGCCAAATCACTATCAGAAAAAATTAAATAGGAATGGTTGAGAATCTTTGATGTTGGAATAGAAACAAACATTCATTCCACTATCATAAAGCTCTTATGTGAATTATGGAATTAGAAAAGTGTTATCATTGCGGGGAAGAAGTAACGGACGACAGCGATTTTTGTCCGCATTGCGGCGTGTTGTTTGAAACAAGCGAGGAAGTTTTTTGCGACCTGCACCCGCAGGAACAAGCTGTTGCCGTATGCATCATTTGCCGCACGGTGTTGTGTACAGATTGTTGCCGCGTTGTAGCAGGCCGGGCGTTTTGTATTGCGCACCGCGGTGTGCAGGTGCAGGAAGATTGGGCGGAAGTGTATCGGTCAACGGAAATCACCGAAGCGGAATTGGTGAAAGCGGTTCTTGAGTCGGCAGGGAAAAAAGTGCTGGTGCAGAATTTTAATTCGATGGGATTTGTGTGGGATGGTGGCGGCGATTCGCCTGTGTCGCGCAGCAATGTCAACAAGCCCGCAAAAGTTTTTGTCCCCATTCCTGAATATCTTGATGCGCTGCAATCAGTCACGGAATGGAAATCCTCCACGGATAGTATTCATCCTGAAGAAACAGAATCTGATCTATAACTCATCAAGGAGTTCGCCATGAAGATTCACGAATATCAAGGAAAAGAAATTCTAAAAAAATACGGCGTCGCTGTTCCGAAGGGTGAAGCTGTCATGACGATTGATGACGCAGTGAAAGTGGCAGAAAAAGTCGGCGGCAGCGTGTGGGTCGTCAAAGCACAAATTCATGCCGGCGGTCGCGGCAAAGGCGGCGGCGTAAAGCTTGCCCGCAGTTTGGAAGAAGTCCGGGATTATGCCGGTGAAATTCTCGGCATGCGTCTCGTGACACATCAAACCGGACCGGAAGGACGGCTTGTCAGCCGCTTGTTAGTTGAACAGGGAATGAACATTGCCAGAGAACTATACGTCGGCATTACTTTGGATCGGCAACGCTCGCAAAATGTCGTGATGGCTTCAACAGAAGGCGGAATGGAAATTGAAAAGGTTGCTGCGGAAACGCCGGAGAAAATTATAAAGGAGTATGTTGATCCCGCTATCGGCTTCCGAAAATATCAAGCGCAGCAATTATGTTTCGCACTCGGTTTAAGCGGCGATGCGCTAAAAAACGGTGTGAACTTTTTACTGTCGTTATATAAGGCGTACGAAGCATCCGATGCGTCGCTTGCGGAAATCAATCCGCTTGTGCTGACAACAGAAGGTCATATCGTCGCGCTCGATGCGAAAATCAATTTCGATGACAATGCCTTATTTCGTCATCCGGAATACGAAGCGCTGCGCGATCTGGATGAAGAAGAGCCGCTGGAAGTTGAAGCATCCGCATCAAATCTTAATTATATTAAACTCGACGGCAATGTCGGCTGTATGGTCAACGGCGCCGGGCTTGCCATGGCGACGATGGATATCGTCAAGCTCGCCGGCGGCATGCCCGCAAATTTTTTGGATGTCGGCGGCGGCGCAAATGCACAAACCGTAGAAACCGGTTTCAAGATCATCTTGAAAGATGAAAACGTCAAAGCAATTCTTATCAATATCTTTGGCGGAATTGTGCGCTGCGACCGTGTGGCGACCGGCGTTGTGGAGGCAGCAAAGAATGTCGATGTGCAGGTGCCGATTGTCATCCGGCTTGCCGGAACGAATGCCGAACTTGCCGGAGAAATTTTGCGCAACTCCGGCCTCAAATTTCTTGTTGCCGAAAGCTTGAAAGAAGCGGCAGAAAAAGTGACGAGCGCGATTGCAGCGTGATGATTAGCAGATAGCTTTTCGCGGCTAAGAATTATTTAAAGAAGATTGAAAACATAACTCAACTACTCATATACTCAACGACTTAGAAACAATGCCCTGGGATGAACAATACGAAGCCGTGATTGGATTAGAAGTCCACGCACAGCTCTTAACCAAATCAAAATTATTTTGCGGTTGTTCCGCCGAGTTTGGCAACACGCCAAACGCCAATGTCTGCCCGATCTGTCTCGGTATGCCGGGCGTTTTGCCGGTGATGAACAAACAGGTCGCAGACTACACCATCAAAATGGGACTTGCCACCAATTGCAGCATCACACCGAAGTCGATTTTTGCGCGAAAGAATTATTTCTATCCCGATTTACCCAAGGGTTATCAAATCTCGCAATACGAAGAACCGATTTGTCAGAACGGCTGGCTCGAAGTTGAAGCAGAAGACGGATCGACAAAAAAAATCGGCATCACGAGAATTCACATGGAAGAAGATGCAGGCAAATCCATTCACGATCAGGACATCGATACGCTCGTGGATGTGAACCGCTGCGGCGTACCGCTGATGGAAATTGTAAGCGAACCGGATATGCGTACACCGCATGAAGCATATCAGTATCTATATAAAATTCGACAGCTTGTTACGTATCTTGGCGTCTGCGACGGCAATATGGAAGAAGGAAGTTTGCGCTGCGATGCAAACGTTTCTGTCCGTAAAAAAGGCGAAACAAAACTTGGGACAAAAACGGAAGTGAAGAATATGAATTCCTTCCGTTTTGTCGAGAAAGCCATTGAATATGAAATCAACCGGCAGATCGATTTGCTCGAAACCGGAGAGCGCATTATTCAGCAAACGATGCTGTGGGATTCTAACAAAGGCATTTGCCTGCCGATGCGTTCCAAAGAAGAAGCGCACGATTATCGTTACTTTCCCGACCCCGATCTTGTGCCGCTGTTGATCGAAAAAGAATGGGTGGAGGAAGTGCGCGCAACATTACCGGAAATGCCGGAAGCACGGCGTGACCGCTATGTGCATGAGTATCATCTGCCAAAATACGATGCGGATGTGTTAACCACCGAGCACGATCTTGCCGAATATTTTGAAACCGTCGTCCGGCATCTTACGACAAAAAATGATGAGACCTACAAACTTGCCAGCAACTGGACGATGGGCGATGTGATGCGCGTGATGAACGAACAACATGTAACAGCGTCGGATTTTCCTGTGCCGCCAAAACATCTTTCTGAAATGGTGAACCTCATCGTGGATGGAACCATCAGCGGGAAAATTGCCAAAGATGTGTTTGAAGAAATGCTGAAAACGCAGGAATCGCCAAAAGCCATTGTAGAGAAAAAGGGATTGGTGCAGGTAAGCGATACCGGCGCGATTGAAAAAGTGATCGATGAAATTCTTGCGGCAAATGCCGGACAGATTGAACAATACCGCGGCGGCAAACAGCAGGTCTTCGGATTTTTTGTCGGACAAACCATGAAAGCCATGAAAGGCAAAGCAAATCCGAAAGTGGTGAATGATCTCTTAATGAAAAAATTAGGATAATTAAAATAAAACATTAAATCGAACAACAAGGAAACATCATGAGAAATAAAGTAATTGCTGGAAACTGGAAAATGTATAAAGACCTGAACGAGTCCAAAGAACTCTTGAACGGTCTCAAATCGAAACTTACCGCGCTGCCTGCGGGCGTGAAGGCGATTGTCTGTCCGCCGTTCACAACGCTGTCGCTTACACAAAGTATTTTGGAAGGCAGCCCGATTGCATGGGGCGCGCAAAATATGTATCCCGAAGATGAAGGTGCATTCACCGCAGAAATTTCTCCGAAGATGTTGAAATCTGTCGGATGCACGTATGTCATTCTCGGACATTCCGAACGCCGCCAGTATTTCGGCGAGACGAATGAATTCATCAACAAGAAAGCAAAGAAAGCCATTGCCTCCGGATTGATTCCGATCATCTGTGTTGGTGAGACACTCGCACAGCGCGAACAAAATATTACCACGCAGGTTGTCTCTGAGCAGGTTACGGGATGTTTAAAAGATATTCCTGCTGCCGAAGTGGAAAAATTGATTATTGCGTACAAACCGGTCTGGGCCATCGGCACCGGAAAAGTTGCGACACCGCAGCAAGCACAGGAAGTTCACAACACGATTCGCACCCTGATTGCAAAATTGTACAGTCCATCGACTGCCGATAAAGTTATTCTGCAATACGGCGGAAGCGTGAAGCCGGAAAATGCAAAAGAATTATTGCATCAACCGGATATCGACGGCGCACTTGTCGGCGGTGCATGCTTAAAAGCAGATTCTTTTGCCGCGATTGTCGAAGCAGGCAAAAAATAATCTTTTGTTTTATTCAAAAGGAAAAGGCGAACTCCGGTTCGCCTTTTTTATTTGTGATGAAGGAATTCTATCTTACACAATTTGTTCGTATCCTTAAGAGAATCAAGAAGGAACATTCTCAATGTTGTATAGAAATTTTGGTAAAACAAATGAATTGGTTTCTGCTCTCGGCTTCGGCTGTATGCGGTTGCCCTTGCTCGATGGAAAAACATTTTCAAAAATTGATGAAGCAAAATCAACGCAATTGCTTCATTATGCCATCGATCACGGTGTGAATTATATTGACACAGCGTACCCTTACCACGGTTCTGGGATGGCACATGGCGGAGAAAGCGAACCGTTTGTCGGTAGAGCGTTGCAAAACGGCTATCGCGAAAAAGTAAAGCTCGCAACAAAACTTCCAAGCTGGCTCATCCAATCGCGGGCCGATATGGATAAATATTTGAACGAACAATTGCAGCGTTTGCAAACTGACCACATCGATTTTTATTTGATTCATGCACTCGATCGATCCAACTGGCCGAAAGTCCGGAATGCCGGATTGGAAGATTTTGTTCAACACGCGTTACAGGATGGAAGAATCCGTCATATCGGATTTTCATTTCATGACAAACTCGAGTTGTTTAAAGAAATTGTCGATGCGTATGATTGGTCGTTCTGCCAGATTCAATACAATTATTTGGATGAAACATTTCAGGCGGGAAAAGAAGGTTTGTCTTATGCGGCACAAAAAGGACTCGGCGTAACGATTATGGAACCGTTGCGCGGCGGACGGCTTGCGCACCCGCCGAAAGAAGTCGAGCATCGCTTTCAGCAAGCGGATATTCAGCGAACGCCGGAAGAGTGGGCGCTGCGCTGGATTTTCAATCATCCGGAAGTTTCCACCATCTTAAGCGGCATGAATGAGATGGAACAAGTCACGGAAAATATTTCTATTGCCGGCAGTGCTGAAGCGAATGTATTTTCCGAAAAAGAGCTTACCGTTATCAGCGAAGCAAAAAATATTTTCGCATCGAAAATAAAAGTCAATTGCACAGCGTGTGAATATTGTATGCCGTGCCCGAACGAAGTCAACATTCCGTCGTGCTTCTCTGCATATAACGATTATCATATTTTTGGTAGAAAAGATTTATACGGTTGGGTTAGGCCGAATCAGCGTGCATCGAATTGCATCGAGTGCGGGGAATGCGAATCGAAATGCCCGCAACAAATTCCGATTATGGAAGAACTCAAAAATGTTGCGGTGTTGTTTGAGAAAAATTAAATCTTCTCCGGTGCAGAAATTGCTCGTACCACTTTTACACGTTGCAGCAATACCAATCCTATCAACAAAAATATTCCCACGGAAAGGATTGCGAATCGTTGGTTGAAGAACGAAGAAACCACACCGAAGAGAAACGGCCCCATAATGGCGGACGCCTTGCCGAAGAAGGAATAGAATCCGAAAAATTCTGTTCGTTTTTCTAACGGGGTTAATTCGCTCATCAAACTTCTGCTGGTGGATTGCGATGAACCGAGCGAGATGCCGGAAAAAATTCCCAGCACATAAAACATCCATTTACTCTGAATAAAAAACGCTGCAATCACAATCGCAAGCCAGATGCAAAGTGTCACCGTCAATGTTGGTTTGTGTCCCCAGTGGTCGGAAAGAATGCCGAAGAGCACAGAGCCGATGATGGCGCTGGTTTGCACAATGGCGAAGAAGATGATAATTTCTGCCAGATCGAAATGCAATGTTTCGCGTGCAAAAATGGAAGAGAAGACGATGATAGTATTGATGCCATCCACGTAAATAAAATAGGAAAGCAGAAAGCGCGCAATGTTTTTATAACGGGGAAATTCATGATAAGTGGCAACAAGGCGCTGAAATCCGATTTTGAAAAAATTTAATTTTAGACTTGCCGTGCGCTGACGGTCGGGAAGAAAAATAAAAAGCGGAAGCGCGAACAGAAACAGCAAACCGGCGGCAAGTAAAAAGCTGTAACGGACATTCAAGAGGTTCTCGACAGAAAATCCATTTGCATACAACGGATATGCAAGCGAAAGCGTGATGAGAGAACCGGTGTACCCGAGAGCAAACCCGTAACCTGAAACACGCCCGTAGCTTCGTTCGGAGGTAATCTCCGGCAGGAATGCATCGTAAAACACCATGCCGGCTTCAAAACCGATGTTGGCAAGAATTAACAGGAAAATTCCCGTAACAACCATCGAACTTTGAATAAAAAATAAGCACGCTGTTGCAAGAACGCATAAACCGGTGAAGATGCCGAGGAATCTTTTTTTGCCCGCGCCGTAATCTGCGGCAGCGCCAAGCACAGGCGACATCAATGCCACAAGCGTCATCGAAATGCTGAAGGCGAGTCCCCATAAAAAATCTCCCTGCTTGCTTCCTTGCGCAACTATTTCTTTAAAGTAGAGTGGATATCCGACAGTGAGAATAATAACGTAGAAAGAAGTGTGGGCAAAATCAAAAAGTGCCCATGAGAAAATTTGTCCGCGTGTTGCCTGAGGTGTTGCCGGGGAGTTGTCCGCTGTCATTCTTTCGTATGGCGTTTCGGTGTGTCGGCGTTGATGCTGGAGTTGACCAGACCGCGTCCTGTTTTTTTCAACTTGCCTTCTTTTTTCAAATCATTCAGAACCGAATCCAGCACGCCATTCACGAACTTATCGCTTTTATCGGTGCTGTAGGCGCGAACGATTTCGATGGCTTCGTTGATAGATACTTTTGGAGGAATGTCGTCGTAATACAGCAATTCGCAGATGCCCATGCGTATCACGATGCGGTCGATGACCGCGATCCGATTAAAATCCCAATGCTCTGCGCGCTGGCTGATCATTTTATCTAATGCATCACTTTGTTCGATAACTTTTAGAATAAGGGATTTTGCAAATGCGAATGCTTCGGGATGCGGCTTCAATTCTCCGACGATAGTTTCGATGATCGTTTCGATGGGTTCATGGGAAAGTTCGTACGCATACAGGGCTTGTAAAACTTTTTCTCGTATTAAGCGGCGTTTTAAAGACATAACTGGAAAATCGCGTTCGTTAAAAAATGACTCTTGCCGCTTTGTTCAGCAGGCACTTGCTAACATAGCCAAAAAATACTTCGTAGGCAACCGAAGTTTATAATTACTTTATCTGTTTGTTGATGACAGCAAGAAAATCTGCATCGCCGGCGATTTGAGCAAAATCAGGATTGAGGATTTCAGAAAAAGCATATTGCCGTTTTAAGGCAGATTGCAATACAGCAAGTGCCTTGGTTTTGTTTCGTTGGATGCTATAGATGTTTGCGGTGCAAAACAAAATGGTTGCTGAAGTGCTGTCGAGAGTGTGCGCTTTATCTAATTCGGCTTCGCCATCGGAGAATTTTCCTAACCGCGAATAAAATAATCCGGCATACGCATGGGCGAGCGCATTCGAGGGATCTTGCTCCAAATATTTTTGTGCGACATTCAGTCCGTTTTCTAACCAGTGTTGAGCATCGTTAATTTTCACTGCGCTTTGATAAGCACGGCCCATCCAATAAAAATAACGAAAATCATTTGGGGATGGTTGGAGCATCTTTTGACAAAACTTTTCCACTTCATCTTGTTTGTTCGCGGCAAGCCATGCGTTCATTAAATATTGAGCGGTGATCAACGAGTCATCAGCGCTGAGCGTTATAGCACGTTGATAGGCAGTAATTGCTTCTGCAAAATTTTTATTGAATTGTTGTGCAATGCCGAGAGTGAGGTACGAATCTGCATTAAGTGGATCATGAAGTGTAGCTTGCGTGCCGAATTTTATAGCGTCGTCATATTTTCCACCGGCGATCATCGTAAGGGCGAGTTCACGATAGCAATCTGCATTCTGTGGAGAAAGAGCAATGCTGCGATCCAATAACGGGATGACATTCTCAAAGCGTTGGCTTAATCGTTTCGCCGATGCCTGAACATAATATGCGAGTCCATTTGTCGGATTGTTCTTCAATGCTTCTTCTGCCCATGCTTCCGCATGTTGCAAATCAACAAGATTGTTTGTGAAATGAAACTTCTGTAATGCGATATAAGCGAGATAAGATTCTGCCTGCGTGTTGGAAGAATTGAGCCGCACGGATTGTTCAAAATATTGCTGCGCAGTTTGCAGATTTTCCGGGTTATGGTTGGTAAGTAAAGCTAATCCTCGGAGATAGGATTCGTACGAATCAGTATTTTGAATTGGGGGATCAACGGCGGGAATCTCGGTGCGTATATCGATTTTGTTCAAAATCGTTTTTACAATCGTTTGTTGAATAACATCAAGCTGAGCAATCGTACCTTCGACAGTACCCGGTGTATATTATTTGTTTTTCTGAAGCAGAATAAAGCTTGAGAGAGATCAAATAGTGCCCGTTATTCTCTTGCGTTGTGCCGCTGAGAATATAATCGGCTCCAAGTGTTTCCCCAATCTTTTGCGGACGCGTTGTCTTTGCATCATATATAAGTGCTGATGATGGCGCGATAACGGTAAGATTATCGCAGCGTGAAAACACATCGGATAACAGCAAGGGTAATGCGTCAAGATCACCAGGAGCATGGAGATCAGTTGTGACGGAAGAAAATTGTACGACCGCAATGGTTGCAGATTTAGGATAAGCCCAATCGATGATGCGAGGAATACCAATCACTGCGACGATGACGAGGATAACAGCGGCGCCAGTAAGTTGAGAACGTTTTAGTTTTTTTCTATGTGCTGTTTGCTGCGCCAGTATTTGTTGACGCAGGCGGCGTTCTTCAAGCTTGCGCTGGATTTCGGTAAGCTGTCGGATGCGTTTTTGCTCCTCTTGCTGTTCAACTTCGATGCGCTGCATTTCGGCTTTTTCCTGTTGCGTCTGCCGGATTATTTCTTCTAATCTTCTGCCCGCAGTATGATTTGGATCAAGGAGGAAAAGATCGTGAAGTTTAAATATCGCTTCCTGAAATTGTTCTTGCTCAAGCAACGATCGTGCCTCCGTCATGAGTGCCGCTATTTGTCGCTCTTCATCCGACACGAAACCTTTTATTGCTTCTGCTTGCTGTGCACGTGTTTGTTCATCCAACCGAAACCGTGCTTCTTCAATTTGCATCGTCAACTGGTGTGCGCCTGCATGCAGCGGGAACAGATGGAAAATCTCATTGACTTCTGTCTCTGCTGCATCCAACTTATCCTCTGCAAGGAATTTTTTTGCAGCAGCTAAATGTTGTGCAGCGATTCGTTCATCTTCGGATTGTTTTGGCTGTATGGGTTCGTTTTGTTTGGCGTGAAAAGAAGAGATTTGCTGAAGAGATTTTTCCGCTTCTTTTAACCTGCCGGCAGCAAGAAACTTTTCTGCTTCTTCGGTACTGTGCGGAAATATTTTTATGCTCTTGTTCTATCTTGTTCTGTTCGTTTTGAGCTTTTTTCCGAACTTCTTCTATCCGCTGTGCCTCTTCCGTCTCTTCACCTTCCCGCATAACAAATTGATCTGCCGTTTTATGCTCGGCAAGTGCTTTGGCCGTCTCTGATGGTACGGCAAGCGCGGGAATTGCATCCATTAGGATTTCATAAACTTCTATTGGATGAGGGATATTTTTCAACGTTAAGGCGCCAATAGAAAATGTCTGCAACGGCATTTTATTCTTGACCTGATGATAAACGTCTTCGGAAATACAGATACGATTGGGATCAGCAATCAATTCGATGCGTGATGCCGTAGTGACACCTTCGCCGATAATATCATTGCCTCGAATTAAAACATCTCCGAGATGAATGCCGATGCGTACTTCGATTCGGTCTAATGCCGCTTTATCGCGGCTGAAGAACCAAAAACGTTTTTGCAGTTCAATAGAACATTTAACGGCATTGACGGCGCTGGGAAAATCCACCATGATAAAATCGCCGAACAAGCGCATGACTTTGCCGTCATACTTTGCCGCGAGGACGCGGATGAGCGTTTCGTACGTTTTGAGAAGTTCTAGCGCACGGAATTCATTCTCAGAGAGTTTGGATGAGAATCCAACAATGTCCGAAAACATGATCGCAGCAAGTTTGCGTGAAGACGATTCTTCTAACACATCAGCCATAAGATGCAATTCCTTTTGTGTCTAAACAAAAGATACTGGTGGATAGGCAGAATGTCAATTCTTACTTAAATAAATTTCACATGATAAATGGAAATGTTTATTAGAAATGGAAATTGAAAGGGGTATAACATAAATCAAATTTAAAAATGTTATTTTGTTCGGTCCTTTTTTGTCTGAGGAAAATACATCATGACGGAATTTTTAAATTAATGTTATTCGAAGCATTGAAAAATTTTTCACAACTTGGTTTTATAAAAAACAAAGTACGAGCTATCTCAAAAATACTCGCTTACAAGAACATCCGTGTCATGCCCGCGGATTTTGCAAAGCATCACTTTCGTGATAAGCATGCATCCAGAATTCTGGACTCCCGACTAAAGCATTCTGGAGTGACAATTCGTTTTTGAGATAGTTTCTTGTCAAAACAGATTTAATTTTTCTCGGTCAAATTTGATTGCAATGTCTTGCAGTTTTGTTCCTCTTGACAGCAAGTGAAAATTTTGCTATATTAGCACTCGATATAAAAGAGTGCTAAACGCTCTAAAATTCTATAAACAATAAAAATCAACAATATAAGGAGAATGTTCTATGAGTCTAAAACCATTGGCTGATAGAGTCGTAGTTCGACCGTCGAAAGCCGAAGAGATGACCAAAGGCGGAATCATTGTTCCCGATACGGCAAAAGAAAAACCGGTTTGGGGTGAAGTCATTGCAACTGGTCCAGGTCGTGTTTCCGATGAAGGAAAAACAATTTCATTGGAAGTAAAAACGGGCGATAAAGTTCTGTACGGAAAATATTCCGGCACGGAAGTCACTATTAACGGCGAAGAACTTTTGATTATGCGCGAGAGCAATATCTTTGCCATTATGCCGAAATAAAAGGAGAATGAAATATGAGTTCAAAAATAATTAATTATGATGTCGATGCACGCACAGCGTTAAAGCGCGGTGTCGATCAACTTGCTAATGCGGTAAAAGTAACGCTCGGACCGAAGGGTCGGAATGTTGCCATCGATAAAAAATTTGGTGCACCGACTGTAACAAAAGACGGTGTAACGGTTGCGAAGGAAGTTGAATTGGCTGATCCTGTAGAAAATATGGGCGCACAGTTAGTGCGTGAAGTTGCTTCCAAGACTTCCGATGTTGCCGGTGACGGCACAACTACGGCGACTGTTCTTGCACAAGCGATTGTTCGTGAAGGATTGAAGAACGTTACTGCGGGTGCAAATCCGATGGATTTGAAACGCGGAATCGATCTTGCCGTGAAAAAAGTCGTCGAAGGATTGAATGAATTGAGCAAGAAGATCGGCGATGATAAAGAAAAGATTGCACAGGTTGGTGCGATTTCTGCAAACAACGATCGGTTTATCGGCGATCAAATTGCCAGTGCAATGGAAAAAGTCGGTAAAGATGGTGTCATCACTGTTGAAGAAGCAAAAGGTACCGAAACAACGATCGATGTTGTTGAAGGTATGCAGTTCGACCGCGGTTACCTTTCACCGTACTTTGTTACCGATGCAGATCGTATGGAAACCGTTTTAGAAAATCCCTACATCCTTATTCACGATAAAAAAATCAGTGCAATGAAAGATTTGCTGCCGGTATTGGAAAAAGTTGCACAAGCCGGACGCCCATTGTTGATCATTGCAGAAGAAGTTGAAGGCGAAGCGCTTGCAACACTCGTTGTCAACAAATTACGCGGCACCTTGCGTGTCGGTGCAGTAAAAGCTCCAGGATTTGGAGATCGCCGCAAAGCCATGTTGGAAGATATTGCTGTGCTGACCAATGGTCAAGTTATCTCGGAAGAGAAGGGCTTTAAATTGGAAAGTGCAACCGTCGCCTATCTTGGAACAGCTGATCGTGTAACAATCGATAAGGACAACACAACGATTGTGCAAGGTGCTGGTAAAAAGGAAGATATTCAAAAAGCGCATCAACGAAATCAAACAGCAAATGGATAAGACCACGTCTGATTACGACAAGGAAAAATTGCAAGAACGTCTTGCAAAACTTTCCGGCGGTGTTGCGGTTTTGAAGATTGGCGCATCAACGGAAGTTGAGATGAAAGAAAAGAAAGCTCGTGTAGAAGATGCATTGCATGCAACACGTGCCGCAGTGGAAGAAGGTATTGTTCCGGGCGGCGGCGTTGCATTCATCCGCACGATCAAAAAATTGGATGAAGTGAAGACAGACAATCTTGATCAAAAGACGGGCGTCGAAATTATTCGCCGTGCGTTGGAAGAGCCGCTTCGTCAAATTGCAACCAACGCGGGACTCGATGGTGCTGTCGTTGTGAATGAAGTGAAGAACGGAAAAGACGATTACGGCTTCAATGCTCAGACAGAGAAATATGAAAACTTGATCAAAGCGGGTGTTATCGATCCGACCAAAGTTTCTCGTATTGCTCTTGAGAATGCCGCGAGCGTTTCCGGTCTATTGTTAACCACCGAGGCAACTATTGTTGAGAAGCCGGAAAAGAAGGAACCGATGCCTGCAATGCCTCCAGGCGGTATGGGCGGAGATATGTACTAACCTCTTCGTCTTTTCAGCGTAAAACCCTTAGAAATCAGGGGCAATACACTGAAGTGTAGTCGTTATTCTATGCCTCTCAGATGAAAAACCTGAGAGGCATTTTTTTTCCCTTGACATCGTCTTGCAAAAACAGTAATTTCGTATAGAATCTTTTGATGTCCTAACGGATAAACGGGATGTAAAAAAAGTGGAAATTTTTAATATGATTTTGAAAATGAAAAGCAGTATCCATTAATCTACTATCATTAACTTATCAAGGGAGTAACGCCATGGATTCTTTATTCAGCAAAATCATCAAAGCCGGGTCCACCACATATTTTATGGATGTGAAGGAGGCAAAGAACAGCAAAAAATACCTGACTGTTACGGCGAGTCAAGTTGCCAAGGAAGGTGATAAAAAATTTGACAACCGGCGCGTGATCGTTTTTAGCAATGTCGCTGAAGGTATCTTAACGGCAGTCAAAGAAGCGGAAAAAATTGCCGCGAACAATGGCGAATTCGCACAAAAATTGAAAGCAGGAAGAATTACGTATTTTGTAGATGTCAAGAGCGCAAAAAATGATACGCGCTATATTTCGATTGCAGAAACACAACCTTCCAAAGAAGATCCCAAAAAATTTACACGAAACTGTATTACGGTTTTTGACAATGCAGCGCATGATTTTACGAATGCACTCGAAGAAATCGTTGGACATCTGAAATAATCCTCTCCGGTGTAAGTTTTCATGAAGGTGCTGTGAGCGATCATAGCGCCTTTTTTATTTGCATGAATGTGCCGTCCTGAATTAAAACGATACGAAGAAGAATCTTTAAGATTTGAGAGAAGAGACAGGTTTGTGCAAGTATGCTTGCGTCATTTCCCTTTGACCGCAGGAGTATCGAACCGCACGGTTTTATCCCACGTGCGTTTTTCTTTCTTGATATAATCTTGATATGCTGCGCGTATGACAATGTAAATCCAGAGCTGGCAGTATGAAAAATACATCAGGATAATCAATCCCAGATTTTGCCAGTTGTCTTCATTATCGTATGCAACGGAAAGGAATATTTCGAAGATGAAGAGGAACACAGAAGTGACCCACACGAACGTGTATGGTCCCGGGAGCGAAATACTGACCAACTGAAAAACACTCAGCAGGAACAACACATCTGAAAAGATGACGGCGGTAAAAAATATGTAATACAATGAAAGCGTATAGAGAAGATCGAATGCAAGTCGTTTGCTTTTAAAATGTGGAATTTCTTTGAAGAATTTGCTGGAGACATAATTGTTGCCACGCACCCAGCGCATCCGCTGGCGAATCCACACGCTCCACTTGGGCGGCTCTTGTTCGTACGTAACAGCGTACGGTATAAATTTAATTTTGTATCCGGCTTGGTAGATGCGGATGCTGAGTTCGGAATCTTCCGTCAGCGCTTCTTCATCCCAGCCATTGAGTTCGTGAATCAGATGTGCCCACATCACGAAATTTGTCCCGGGCAGCGTTGAAATTTGGTGCATTTGCCAGCGTCCCGCTTGCAGCATGGATTGAAAGCTGAGCGTTTCTATGTTGATGAAGCGTGTGAGCAGCGTTGCGTTTTTGTTGAGCGTCCGGAATTTGCCGATGACAGCGCCAAGGTCTTTGTGCAGTAGCAATTGCGCAACTAAATATTTGAGCGCTTGCGGATCAGGATTGTTGTCGGCATCGTAGATGGAAATAATGTCGCCTTTTGCCTGTTTGATGCCAAGGTTGAGCGCGCGTGATTTTCCTTTTCCGCCTTCGCCTTTAGGGACATCATACAATTCCACACGCTGATCCTGAGTAGCAAAACGGTTGATGATTTCCTTGGTCTCGTCGGTAGAACCGTCGTTGATGACGATAACTTGAAGTTTATCTTTCGGATAATCCAAATTCAACATGGATTGAATGGTGCCGCCGATGACTTTCGCTTCGTTGTGCGCGGGAATTAAAATTGTGCAGGAAGGGAAGTCGAATGTCTGTTCATCGATCTGTCGTTTTTCTTTCATCGCTTTGGCATAATTGATGTAACCAAAGACAGTCAATAAAAACTGATATCCGATGGTGAACCAAATAAGGATAATGGCGACGACAAAGAGAAAACTTAAATCAACTTCAAACACACTCATGGATTATGCCTTTCTATGCACGAACGTACGGCGCAAGACTCTGAGACTAAAATACATCAATAATAACATAGAAACAGCCAGCGCGCTAAAGATAGCAATCGCAGTCGTGGACCAAAAACTCGTAACATTGACGCCGTAGGCAAATCGATCGCCCGTTGTGATAATGGCGGTATGTGTTCCCTCCGGAAGAAAGATGCTGAAGCAATCGTTGCCTTTCATCGAAGTGAAGGGGATGGGTTGTCCGTCAACCAACACGGAGGTTGGCATATTGCTTAACGTGATCAACATCCTGCCGATAGATTCGTACGAGAGCGAAATATCGCGCAGTCCGTATGATGCCGTCGTAATGTTGCCAGAGGTGGACATGATACGCGTTTGCAGTTCTTGTGCGGAAAATGAACTCGCGGATTGCGGCGAGATGGAAATGAGATGTTCGCCGGCAGGAATAAAATATCGGTTATCACGAAACGGCGGCAACGGCGTCCCATCCAAAATAATTTCTGTAATATCTTTTGGCAGCCGGAGAATAAACGACTGCGGAGAATTTGTTGTTATCTTTCCGTTTGCCTCGCGATACTGTACGTTGCTTGCAAGAGCATTCGCGAAGAATGTTAAATCTTGCGGGTTGACGCTTGCTTCCGAATAGACGGTGAGCCGCGGCATGCCCAAGCCCGCCGCTTTGATAAGGTGAAAACTTTCCGTTCCTGTTTGCAGTAATGTCGGGAATGGCGTAATAGTTTTATCATCCCGGAACCGAAGAATATTAAGATCGAGCATGAGTTTAGATGAATCGACCAGCGTGCTGTATTGCTTTCGCATTTGCGCATAGCGATACGGATCGCTGGACCAACGCGATTGTGGATCTTCTACTTGAAGTTTAAAGCCGTATTTTTTTTGGAGACCGAGCACGGTGTTCATGTCGATGCCGTATTGTTCGCGCAATTCCGGCGAGCCGAAGTTATCCAATGCGGTAACAATAATCTCGAAGCCCGGTTTCGATTTTGCGATTTCGGAGAATGAATGAAGAAGCGTTTCATACACGCCTGCCAATTTTTGCACGCGGTAATTAACGATTGTTTCTTTAACGGCGGCATTACGTTTCCAGAACGCCGGTGAAAGTGTATCGAATGCTGCTTTGAGATCGATACCGTATTTTTGTTTTAACTCCGTGCGCGCCGTTGGATGCGCGGGAGTAAACATATTGGGCTGTTCAAACCCTCTGCCGGATTCAAAATACAATTCCGCCAAGCTCACGCCGTCCCAATCATACGATTCAAGAAATGTTCGGAATAAACTATCCATCTTTTTAACGCATTGCGTATCGGTCAACGCAATCTGATAGCGCCATGAAGCGCGCACGTCTTCGCCTGCGATATTTTTTTCGCGCCACTCTGGATGTTCATCCCAGAACATCTTGCTTACCTGCGGCGGTTCTAACCAGGCATAGACAAGAATACCGTTCGCGTGCGCCAGCCGTATCAATCGCGCATAATCATACGTATATTTTGGATATTGATGCCAGCCAGCAACATGAATCACACGAATGCCATTGTTCACCCACGAACGAACTAAATTTTCTATGCTGTACGTATGCCGGAATCCCGGATCGAAATAAAACTCCAATTGTTCCTGGCGGACAATCGGGCGCAACTGAAAATAGCGCCGCACGTATTCCATTAAATACGGATACTGCGAATAGCCGAGCTGTGAGTGGGGGTCAAAACGGGAATTGAAAAATAAAATTTTCCCGTTGCCATACCGCTTGCCGACAACCAACGGCGCTTCGGTTGCCGCATCCACGCAAAACACTTTGTCAACATTGTCGGCATCGAATTTTGTTACTAATTCTGCATAGCGCCACGAGATTTGTTCTTCCGGAAATAGTTCATCTTTAATCGCACGGACATTTAAACGTGATTTTGCAAAAGAAAAGTCGAATTCTTCCGCAAGATCGGTCTTTGTATCAAGAATAATATTGCCGCCGTTGGAAACCCATTGAGTGATGGCTACAACATCTTCTTTGGGAAGCGAATCCGCAATGGCGGCGGGCACGATCAACAAATTATGGTTCGCATCAAGATGCAGAGGCTGCCCAAGAAATTCCGTATCGACTTGAATATTGAGACTTCGAAACACAGATGCGAGCGACGCTTGATCGTTGAAAAGTGCGCCACGGGCAAAATGATTCCACAGAATCATGACCTTCGCTTGTTTCCAATTCTCTTCTTTAGAGAACAAATTATCAAACAGATGAGAAACCTGTGCAACAAGCTTTTCCATAAACGTCATTTCGTGTTCGCGAAATTCCAACGGTTCAGCTTTGTAAAATTCTCCCGGCGCCAACGTAATTTTTTTGGTGATGGTACCGAGGAGGCGTTTTTCAGATATAGATCGATATCGAACCTCGCCGGTTTTATCGTAATATGCTTCCAGCAAATATTGGTCTTTGAACGTCATTGAATAATCTTGCGATCCGGAGAGAATAATGCGGTCTTTTGTCCGAACCCAATTTGTTTGTTCGCGCATATCAAGCCATGTATAGCCAAGATCTTGAATGCCATCGACCAATTCTTTAAGCAAATTGAGATCAAGAAATTCATGAAAAAACGCTGTGGCAACGCCATCACGGACATACAAATGCGCCTTTGCATTTCCAATAATTTGCTGTACCGCTTGTTCTCCGACTTGTTTATCAGAGCTTAGTGGAACGTATCCAAGATTTTCCGGAAAAATGGTTTGTCCAAAAATATCTTTATTAATGATGTACGGAAAGTACTGGCTGAAATCTGCATCTTCTAATGCGAGCCGTTGTTCGCACGCGGTGCTGAAATATTTTGCGATTGTTTTATACAAAGTGAACGATGCCGTATAGTGCGGCGTTTCCCACACCAGCGGGTACAATCCGTTTTTCATGAACTCTTGAATGCCCATCTCGATTTTTCGTGAATCTGCTTCTTCCGTTTCACCTTTGATGGGAGCATTCGTGTTATCATCCCAGAATTCAAAATCTGTTGCTGTGACGCCGCGGTATTGGTGTGTGACACCATGCATTACGATGGTACCGCCGTTGCGTACCATATATTGCAATGCATCGACAAGATCAGGCTTATCGGAAAGACTAACACGGATGCCTTCGCCCGGATCGACGAAGAACGGAATAACGCCGACCATAAATGGAATGTCGCGGCTGGAAAGAATATCTGCAATTTCACGCAGCCGATCAGGATTATCGAATACAGAGATATCTTCGATGCGAATCATGGCACGGTGCGAATGTTCGTGTTCTTCTTTTAAAATATCATGCAGAGCATCTGCAAAATAAATGTAATGATCACCGGGGATTGCATAGGCAAAGGGAGAATCGGCAAAGTAGATCAGATTTTTTGCCGAGATGGCATAGGGAGATTCGCGATGTTTGCTCGTAGAATGCGCCGTTGCCATCACAGTCACTATTTTGGAATTGTTGATCTTGATCATACCAAGCCGCGGCTCGCCTTTAGTCAGCGTGGTATTGTTGATGCGAACTTGGTCGTATCCCGTCGTGGTATCGATTCCTGTGACAGAAAATCCGAATTTATTTTTTAAATCATAATGGCGGCTGAAATCTTCCATGCCGGTACTGAGCCAGATAACCGGTTTGTTGGTTTTGAAGACATCCTCCAAAAATTTAGCCGGAACGTTGTTATGAACTGTATAACCGATATAAAACGTATAATCATAATTATTCAATTCGCCGGATTTGTATTCTGTCACACCTTTTAATACGGAAGTCGTCGAAAAATGTCCCAACAAATTGATAAGCTGTCGGCCATCACCTATGGCAAAATTTTTCATACTCGATGTGCCTTCGACCACGATCAATATTTTTTTTACAGGATAATGTTTCTGTTCTTGGGCAAAGGAAGAAGAGATGAGGATGCAGAATAAAAAATAGAAAAATATATTGTGTAATATCTTCATATAAAAGTCTCAACATTGCGATTGCATCTTGAAACAATCGCCATAAAAAAAAAGCCCGTGTGGTTTTTTTCTCTGAACCAGAGCGGGCATTCTTAAGGTAAGGGATTATTAAAGACGAAGCAATATTGCCTGCATTAAATGTCTGTAATTCACTCTGAAACAATGGCAGTCTAAAGAATAATTCTGTATCATTACTTCCAGAGGTAAACATAATTATTGGGAAGTAAGATGATTGGACAAGGAAAAATCTTCATCGGCTTTATTGCTGCAACGATTCTCTTTACTTTTTTGTTTTTATCTTATATGCAAGAACAGGCAGATACAATTTACGTCAACGGGCGTTTTTACACGATGAATGAAAAACTTTCTGTCGTGGACGCGATGGTGGTCAAAAATGGCCGTATTATCGGGCTTGGTACACGGGAATATGTACAGCGAAAATTTTCTGCAACAGATATAATTGATCTTGGAGGCAAAACCGTATTGCCGGGGTTTATCGATGCGCATTGCCATTTGCTGGGATTGGGATTGAACAAATTGACTGTTGATCTTTCCGATACAAAGAATGAGCAAGATGCCGTGCAACGTGTTGCACAACGAGTTGCGGCATCGACTGTGAACGAATGGATTCGCGGTAGCGGCTGGGATCAAAATTCATGGCAGAAGAAAGATTTTCCCACCAAACATACTCTTGATCAAATCGTTTCGTCCAATCCGGTTTTTTTATTGCGTGTGGATGGACATGCATGCTGGGTAAATTCCAAAGCGATGGAACTTGCAGGTATTACCAAACAGTTTGCTGATCCGCCCGGCGGAAAAATTGTGCGCGATGCGCACGGCGAACCGACCGGTGTTTTTATCGATGCCGCAATGGATTTGATCTATAAAAATATTCCTGAACCATCGGAAGCAGAGATGCGGGAGGCAATTCGTTATGCAATGGATGCATGCCTTTCCTATGGTTTGACGTCGGTGCAGGAAATGGAAGCCGATCTTCAACAGATCGAATTATATAAAAAGATGATTCAGGAAAATAAGTTTCCACTGCGCGTGTATTCCTGTGTCGATGGTCCCAATGAGTTGTGGGAACAACTGAAAAGCACAGGCGCATTGATAGGATACGGCGATCAACATCTAACTGTTCGTGCCATGAAATTATATGTTGATGGTGCGCTTGGTTCGCGCGGCGCAGCACTTATCGAACCCTATTCCGATGATCCCGCAAATCGCGGCACAACGGTTATTTCAAATGATCATTTGCAATCCATTGTTGATGAGTGTTTAGATCATGATTTTCAAGTCTGCACGCACGCAATTGGCGACCGTGCAAATTATATGATCTTAAATGCCTACGCTGCTTCACTTCAAAAACATTCCAAAGCGGATCGACGGCTGCGTGTGGAGCATGCACAAGTGATTGCGTCGGAAGACATACCGCGTTTTGCTCAACTTGGAATTATTCCGAGTATGCAACCGACGCATTGCACATCGGATATGATGTGGGCAGAAGCACGATTAGGGCACAAACGAGTTCAAGGTGCGTATGCGTGGCGTTCTTTGCTGAGGACCGGTGTTATTATTGCCGGCGGCTCGGACTTTCCGGTGGAAAGCCCCAATCCCTTGCTCGGCATTTACGCCGCTTGCACGCGGCAAGATTTGCAAGGATTACCGCGCACTGCGGCAGATATTGCGCCTGCGTTCCAGCTTTCATCGCAAGGTATCGTTGATTCGTCTGATTTTAACGGTGGATGGTATGCGGCGCAGCGAATGACGCGCGAGGAAGCGGTGAAGGCATTCACCATTTGGGCAGCGTATGCAGCGTTTGAAGAAAAATTAAAAGGCAGTTTAGAATCAGGAAAGCTTGCAGATTTTATCGTGTTGTCGGATGATATATTTCAAGTGCCGGTGCAAAATATTCCAAAGGTCAAAGTTGAAAAAACATATATCGGCGGTCGGCTTGTGTTTCCACAATGATATATTGTGTGAGGCACGAACTTGTATTTGCTCTGAAAAGTTTGTAGGTTTTTTCTAAGAGAGGATTTGTTCACCACAGAATATAGTATGCCGTATAAAGTTTTAGTTGCAGACGACAATGAAGGACAACGCAAATCTCATGGATTTGCGTTAGAGGTTGCGACCGCCATTCTCGAAGACGAAATTTCTATTACAGAAACTGCTACGAGCGTTGATTCGTGGGAAAAAATAAAATCGCAGCAGTTTGATTTGATCATCCTCGATAATGATTTCAAAGATACACATCTCAAAGGTCACTTGCCTGGCATTGCGTTGTTGCAACTTGCTAAGAAGGAAGGACCTAACCGCGAAACGCCAACATTCTTTTGCAGTGCCGATGCCTATGACACATTAAAGGCAATGGTAGAAAAGTTCGGCGGCTTTTACTTACCCAAAGTGGGATACGATATTGAGAAAGTAGCACAACTCTTTTCCGATAAAATGAAAAAAAAGAAAAAGTAGTGCGGCTGGTGATAGAAATTGTGTAAGGTCGCTGCAGGCGACCTTTTTTGTTGATAGAAAACGATTATGTTGTTTGCTTCTCATAACGAACGTATTAGTTTCCGTGCCCATACGATTGAAGGAGCGTTATACATCGGCACAAATTCTCTGCTTTCACCGCAGACGATGTTTCCCGCGCTCGTTTATCGCTTAGGCGGTAATGATCTTGCGGTGGGTGCCATTCCTGTCGTGGTGTATCTTTCGTATTTTCTGCCGCAGGTGTTCAGTGCCAACGCCGTTGTTCAGACGCCGTTTCGAAAACCGTTTGTACTTAATTGGGGATTAGCACAGCGCATACAAATTTTATTATTGGCGATTGCTGTAGGTGTTCTCGGAAATTCTTTCCCATCATTGGCATTGTGTTGTGTGTTTGTGATTTATAGTATGAGTCAGGCAACATCGGGAACAATTTCGCCGCGGTGGGCAGATTTTGTTGCAAAGACGGTCGGCGCGAACAATCGCGGTAAGTTGCTTGGTTTACGCGCATCACTTGGTGCTATACTTGGTTTTATCAACGGGTTTATTCTTCTTGCCTTTCTTGTGTACATTCCTTTTCCTTGGAGCTATGCGTCGGTATTCGGGCTTGCATTTTTGTTTCAGCTTAGTTCTGTCATAGCGCAGCGACGCGTTGTAGAAGATCAGCCGTCGCGTGTTGCAACACCTGCGCCGATCAATGAATTATTTGTGCATGTCAAAACCATCATCAAAACCAATCACACGTACCGCAGATTTTTATTTGCATCGACGTTACTCACAGTCAGTCTTATCTCGGTTGCGTTCTTTACGGTTGCAGCGCTAAAAAAGTTTTCGCTGAACGAATCGTACGTCGGCTTATTCACCATCATCACCATTGCAGCACAAATTGTCAGCGGTGTAGTGCTGGGATGGCTTTCCGATAGAAGAGGAAATAAAATTGCGCTGCTGATTTGCGCGGGCAGTTTATTCACAGCAACGCTATTGGCGCTGCTTGCTTCGCACTTATGGATTTATTACCTCGTTTTTATTTTTATGGGGATCAATATCGGTGCAGAAACGATGCTGCGCTACAATTTTGCTGTGGATTGTTCTCCGGACGATGAGCGTGCAATGTATGTGGGATTGATGAATGCATGGTTTGCACCGTTCTATCTTTGCAATCTTCTTGCCGGATGGCTAAGCAATCATTACGGGTACAACGCTGTCTTTGCTATTGCACTTCTTGCCGGTGCCTGCGGATTGATGCTGTTGTGGAAGACGCCGGAACCGCGCAAAAGAAAAAATATAATCGCGGACTGATAGAAAAAAGTTTTACTTCGTCAATGTTGTTGAAGGTACTGTAATGCCATTGCTATTGTTGTTGTCCATGAAAGAACTTTGAACTCGCCGTTGAATAATGCGCTTTGCAATTCTTTCGCTGTCAAAGAAACGGCATGTTGTTCTTCCAAATCATCTTTGATTGGATCGCATTCACATTTTGCGCCGCGTGCAAAAAATAAATGTGCTGTGCCGCAGCCGTGATTGCCGTCCACGGGATAGCTGCCAAACGAAATCCATTCTGTTGCTTCGCAGCCGAGTTCTTCGCGCACTTCCCGCTTTGCGCATGTTAGCGGGTCTTCGCCAAAATCAAGATAACCGCCGACAGGAGCGAGCGAAATTCCTTCGACAGCATACTTTGTTTGTCGGAAGATGAGAAATGTTCCGTCTTCCTGCTGTACCAGCACATTTACAAAATCCGGCGATATGACCCACGGCCATTGATCGAGAATTTTACCGTCAGGCAATTGAATCGTGTGGTTCTCGACTTGCAACCATTTGCTGTGATCTAATGCGAGCGAACGCGAAAGAGTTTTCCAAGGTTTCATATTTTTTTCGGTAATTTAATGTTAAATGATAAAAAAGTAATGATTGGAATTCAATATTTAAAAAGTATCTTTTAGAGATTGTAACGTTGCACATCGTGAAGCAATTCATTATTTTAAGATTGTAGATTGATTTTTTATAATCATTTTTTAGAAGGAAATATTATGCGTCATCTGTTGCTATTACTAGGAATTGTTTTCAGTTGTATATTTGTATCTGCTGCACAGGAAGTTGCTCCGGTACACAAACATCCGGTGTTCGATGAAAAGCGTGATGCGGCAAATGATATTCAAAATGCGCTTATTCTTGCGAAGCAAACGAATAAACGCGTGTTGTTAGATGTCGGCGGCAACTGGTGCCCGTGGTGCCATTTGTTGGATTCATTATTTACGGCTAACCGTGATCTGGATGAATATTTATTCCAGCATTATGTTGTGGTAAAGGTCAATGTGAGCAAAGAAAATAAAAATGAAAAAGTACTCGCAAGCTATCCTAAAATAAAAGGATATCCGCATTTATTTGTATTAGATGAAACCGGTAAAGTGCTGAAGTCGCAGGACACAGGTGTATTAGAGAACAAAAAAGGAAAACCCAAGGGACACGATAAAGATAAAGTTCTTGCGTTCTTACAGAAATGGGCGAAAGAATAAAAGTGCGTCATTGTCAGAATAATTTTTTCTGATTGAGAAGAAAAGTGCTATGACAGCCGTTGAACAACATCGAATGGTGCAGGAACTCAAATCTCGTCTTATGAAATTGAATGTACAAGAACGTCAACAATTCGAAATGATCGCAAAACGCGATAAGGACGATGAAGATTTAGATTCGTTTACTCTGACAAAACTGAAACGACTGCACGAAAAGTATTTTCCAAAACAATCCAAAAAAAAATTGGATGATGCTTGGGGAAAATTGACGGGTGATAAATCATTATAAGTTGTTATGTCACGCTGTGTTATAGGATTTTTAAAAAAACGATTATGTCTTGGATATTGTCAAGCATAGCGCATTTGTGAAAATCTCTTTTACTCAAAGTGAGAAGTTGTTTTAGATGATTTTGAAACCATGAATATTTTAACGATTTTCATTGGTGAGTATTGACATTTGAGCGAAAACCCCTATATTTCCAGCATAAAATCTTATTGTATTGGGCTTATATTAAATAACTAAATCACACACTCACTTAACGAGGGAACATTATGGGAAAAGCATTAACGAAAAGCCAGATTGCCGCGCATATTGCCAGCAAGTTTGAGCTGAAGAAAAAAACTTCTGTGGAAATTCTTGAAGAGATCGCAAACCTTGCGTATCGCGAAGCCAAGAATTCTTTCACATTGCCCGGCATCGGCAAGCTTGTCTTGGTAGATCGGAAAGCACGCATTGGACGCAATCCGGCAACTGGTGCGCAGATTGAAATTCCCGCGAAGACGGTTGTAAAGTTTCGCGTTGCGAAAGCTGCCAAAGAAGCGATTCTTCTGCAGAAGTCAGTACGGATTTTTTTTCTTAACAGAAAAGCGCCGGAAGTTTTCTTTTCGGCGCTTTTTTATTGAAAGCCATTTTTTATTTAACGGCAGCACTTCTTTTTTCATTACCATCGAAATGATTAGACCGATAAATTATGAATGATGAATATCCTCGCATCGGTAAAACGCTCTATCTAAATATTGTCTGGCATCAGCATCAACCGCTGTATCTTGATCCTGAATCAGATCAATTACAAGGTCCCTGGGTGCGCACGCATGGTACCAAAGATTATTACGATATGGCGTCGATATTGCTGGGATTTCCTGATATTCATTTTACCGTGAATCTTACAACATCGTTATTATCACAATTACAAACATATTATGTCGAGCGTCTTGCGCCGTTTGTCGATGTGAAACGCAATCTTGTCGATTCAAAAAAATATTTTGCAGCATATTCGGGAAAAACTGATCCGTGGATTGATCTCACTTTAAAACCTACCAATACATTTGATGAACACGATTTTAAGTTTTTATTGGAAAATGTATGGAATGCTTTTGGTATTAGCGAAGTTGCGATTGAACGATTTCCAGAATACAAACGGCTTCGAACGAAATATCATGAAAAAGGAAAAGAAGGGCTTACTGAACAGGATTTGCGCGAAATAAAATTTTGGTTTTATATCGCCAATTTTGATCCTGATTTTCTCGAAGAAAAACAAACGCTCGTAACAGGAACAACGATTGATGTAACGGATTTGATTCAACATCACGAAGATGGAACGTACACGTTATTAAAAACGATTACGGAAGGTGATTGTAATCGTATTATTGCGGAAACGTATAAAATTCTTTCTGCTATTGTTCCTATCCACAGAAAATTGATGTATCATCAGAAAACAGGAAAAGGGCAGATCGAAATTCTCACCACACCGTATTATCATCCCATCTTGCCGTTGTTGTATGATTCTAATATTGCGCAACGCTGTCAGCCGAATGATCCATTGCCTTCACGATTCCGTTATCCAAAGGATGCAGAAGCGCAAGTAGCAAAAGCAGTTGCTGCCTATAATGATTATTTTGGAATGAATCCAACAGGAATGTGGCCGGGCGAAGGGTCGGTGGCACACGAAATTATTTCAGTGTTCGCAAAACAGGGAATTCGATGGATTGCAACCGATCAAAAAATTTTGGAACGTTCGCATCCCGATGGTTTTCCGTGTTATTATCCGTACGTTATCCATCCTCAAAACGATAAAAGTAAATCTGTGGTGATGGTATTCCGCGAAACGGAGCTTTCGGATAAAATCGGATTTGTGTATAAGAATTATCAAGGCGAAGCGGCGGCGGAAGATTTTATTCAAAGTGTGTTGCGATACGTTCCAAAAGAAGATGAACCGGATAGATTATTAACCGTAATTCTCGACGGCGAAAATGCGTGGGAATGGTATCGCTATGATAACGATGGAAAAACATTTCAACGTGCGTTATATCGAAAGTTATCAAAATTGTTTGCCACACGGCAGGTCGTTACGACAACGGTTACGGAATATTTAGAAGGAAATCGATCGCGCAATATTCCCGCACATCCGATTAAAGAACTGCCGCAAATCGAATGGCTTTGGCCCGGTTCATGGATCAATGCCAATTACGATACGTGGATTGGCGATGTAGAAGAAAATAAAGCGTGGGAATATTTACTTACTGCCCGTCGCGATCTTGAACAATCCGGTTTGCCGCAGCCCGATCCGAAGAAAAAAGCGCCGCGCGCAGGAACAAAAGCGTGGTATGCGTACCGCGCGTGGGAATCGATGTATGCGGCAGAAGGATCGGATTGGTTTTGGTGGTACGGCACAGACCAGAATGCACCTTCCGGCGAAAAACCGTTCGACCGTGCCTATATCACGCATCTGCGCAACATTTATTCATTTGCAAAACTTTCCGGCGGCAAAGTGCCGGAGCGAATGTTTGAACCCATTACACAAATTGCATCGAAAGAAGTTGTGCATGTTACGCAAGGAACGATGGCGCAAAGCAGTGAGGATTTGGTAACAGTTGTCTTTCAATGCGATGCCGGCGATATTTATGTACGGACATCGCTGTACATCGTCGGCAATCATGAATTGCTGAGCAAGTGGATTCCGAATAAAGTGAAAATGTACAACGATGGCACGCACGGCGATGCAGTAGCAAACGACAATGTGTGGACAGTCGAAATACAATTTCCGGTCGACACGGAACTCGAATATAAATTTACGAACAGTGGCGCCGAAGGAAGCTGGAATCCCGGTGAAGAGTTTCCGTGGGCAACGCGTAAAGCAATGGTAAAACGTACAGCAAACGGGAAAATGATTTTTCTCGATCGGTTTGGGAAACTTTAAATGCGTTCAGTGATGCGGTTGAGTATTATCGGATGTGTTGTTTTGCTTTTCATCGGATGCATGAAAGAACATCCCAAAGCAGATTGGGCGCACGGAGCAGTGATTGAACAAATCAATCTTCGTTCGTATCCGGCAGCAAAAACATTTAAAGAACTTGAAGTGTGTCTTCCAGAATTAAAAGCACGCGGCATCACGGTTATCGATTTGATGCCAATATTCCCTATTGGCGAATTTAATCGTAGCAGCAATGCCGGTAATTTAAATTCGATCCGAGATTATTACGACGTGAATAACGAATTTGGTGTTTTGATGGATTTTCAATCGCTCGTTCGCACGGCACACAAACATGGAATAAAAATTCTTATCGATTTTGTCGCGGCATACACTTCATGGGATTGTACGATATTAATGGAACATCCTGATTGGTACCTTCACAATAATGATGATTATATTATTTCACCCAAAGCAGAATGGAACGATGTTGCTGCGTTGAATTTAGATCATCATGAAGTACGAAAATATATCATTGCAGCGATGGAGTATTGGCTCAAGACTGCAGATGTTGATGGATATTGCTGTATCGATGCGCGTATGGTGCCGAAAGATTTTTGTGAAATTGCTCGCATGCAACTTAGTCATATCAAGCCCGTGATGTTTGTTTCCGATTCAACAATGCCATCTTGTTTTGCGTTTGATACGACATTCTCTGTAAAGAAACAGGAAAATTGAAGTATGAAAACTTTTACAGAATATCTCTGGTTCAATACCAAGAAACAACACGAGTATCTCAACATCACATCACAGGTGGAAGAAATTCTTGCCAAGAGCAGCATCCAAGAAGGGATGATTCTTGTTTCCGCAATGCACATTACCGCGGGTGTGTATGTGAACGATGCAGAATCCGGCTTAATCCAAGACATCGATGAGTGGTTGGAAAAACTTGCGCCGTTCAATCCCAACTATCGTCATCATCGCACCGGCGAAACCAACGGCGATGCGCATTTGAAAAGTATGTTGGTGCATCATGAAGTAATTGTGCCGGTAACAAACGGCAAGTTGGATTTCGGCCCGTGGCAACAAATTTATTATGCCGAGTTCGACGGCCAGCGAAAGAAACGTGTGATCGTAAAAGTGATGGGCGAATAAAAATTTATGGCGTCAAAACCTTTTAAAAAAATATCGCATGTCGTAGAATTCGCATTATTTCTTTTGCTTGGAGCAATCGTTCGTTTGTTCCCGCGCCGATATTTATCCCGCATTGCAAAAGCATTGGTAAAATATTTACACTGGCTGTTGTTGCCGCGCTGGCGTGTGGCGATGCGCAATTTGCAAAATGCATTTCCTGAAAAGAATTTGAGTGAACTTCGCACGATTGCTAAACAATCCTTTGAAAGTGTTGCGACGGCATTCTTAGAACTTCTGTGGCTGCCCAATTTTACACAGCGCAGTCTTTGCGAAACAGTGATCATTGAAAATCCCGATCTATTGGATGATGCGGTACAACAAGGAAAAGGATTGATCCTGATGTCGGCGCATTTTGGCAATTGGGAGATTGGCGCACAACGGACGGTACTACAGGTCCATGTGCCATTCTATATTATCGTAAAAGGGCAGGCAAATGATTATGTTGACCATGTGATCAACCGATGGCGTGAGAAATTCGGCGCACACACTGTGCCGATGGGAATCAGCATTCGTGAAATTTTGCGCGCACTACAAAACGGTAATGTCGTGGGTATGGCAAGCGATCAGGCGGCAGCGAAGGAAAGTGTTGCAGTGAATTTTTTCGGACGTGAAGTTCCGACATTTCAAGGCCCTGCAATGTTTGCGCTCAGAACGCATGCACCATTGATTATAGGACTTGCCGTACGTCAGAGTGATGGAATCTATCGATTGCGCTTTCATCGTGTCCCATCAGATGATCTGGATGGTGTGACCGACGCCAATGTGAAAGAACTTACTCGACGCCAAGTGGAATTAACGGAGAAGATTATCCGCGAACATCCCGAACAATGGATGTGGATGCACAAACGCTGGAAACATGTTGCCGACCGCGTCCCGATAAAAATAACAGAATGATTACCGCCTACAATCATATTCTTATCGTGCAAACGGCATTCATCGGCGATGCGATTCTCACGTTGCCGTTGATTCAAACGTTAAAAAAAAATTATCCCGCTGCGCAGATCGATGTTGTCGTTGTTCCGCGTACGGCGGAATTATTTGCCCATCATCCAGACATCGCACATATATTTTCGTACGATAAACGAAACACAGAGCGCGGCATTGCGGGATTCTTTTGCTTCCGAAAAAAACTTTTAACGTATCGATACGATCTTGTCATTGTGCCGCATCGTTCGCTGCGAAGCGCGTTGCTTGTGGCGTCGCTTCATCCTGTAAAAAGTATTTGTTTTGATCGAAGCGCGGGGCGATGGCTGTTCGATCTTCAAGTGAATTACAAATTGGAATTGCATGCAGATAGATCGAAATCTTTCTCTCTTGCATCCGCTTGGTATTAGAAATATGGTTAGCGATGTGCCGGCATTATATCCCTCGGATGAAGATCGAACGATTATCGACAAATGTTGGAAGCAATGGGAATTGGGAAGGCAGCGTGTTATCGCTTTTGCACCGGGAAGCATCTGGGCAACGAAGCGATGGCTGCCGGAACGATTTGCCGAAGTTGCAAAGTATTTTGTGCAGAAAAAATATCGTGTGGTTTTGGTCGGAGGGAAAGAAGACCGGCAGCTTTGTGAAAATATTTGTTCACAAGCAGGGAGCGATTGCATTGTCATTGCGGCGGGAGATTTATCCTTGCTGCAATCTGCCGAACTGATACGGCGATGCAGTGTCTTGCTTTCCAACGATAGCGCGCCGCTGCATCTTGCAACGGCAGTGCAAACGCCGGTGGTTGCAATCTTTGGAGCAACCGTCCCGCAGTTCGGCTTTGCGCCGCGCGGCAAACACGATATGGTGCTCGGTGTAGAAGGGCTTTCCTGCCGCCCCTGTGCCATTCACGGCGGCAATCGCTGTCCTATCGGAACATTCGATTGTATGAACAAGATGAGCGTGCAAACGGTAGTGCGGGCAATGGAAAAAATTTTATCTTCGAGCAACAAGTAATAAAAAACTTGCGTAATGTTTCTAAAAATTATTGGAAAGAAAATTGCCTTATAAATTGATCGCAACAGAAAATCTATTAAGCCCGCCGATCTTTCCGTAAGAACTGTATGCATAGTCGATGCGGTAGCTGCGCACAAGAAGTCCAGCGCCAAGAGAGATGCCGGATAAACCGGCACTAGAACCGGTTGCTAAATCTATGTGCTGTTCGTTATTGTATCCTGCCCGCAAGCGTAACGAGGTGCTTGCTAAAAATTCCACGCCAAAAGTGAACGATTTAAAGCGGTCGAAAAAATTATCGACAGTTTGATTGAGATGGTGAAAATCCAGATTGAGGTACGCGGGAAGATGTTCCGGTTTTTTCGTAATGCCGATCGTAACATCAAGCGGAAGCGATTCTTGAACGCCATCATACGTTTTCAATTGTTTGCCCAGCGACAAAACACTTGCACCAAGTGTAATATTTTGAGTAGGGATTTGGTCCAACACTCCGGCATCGATGGCAAGCGCTGAGGAACGATACTCTGCAATGGAAGAGTAGATGTATTTGATGTTCCCGCCAATGTAGGTGTTATCATCCACGGCTGTTGCAATGCCGGCAACGAGAGCTAATTCTTGCGCAGCGAATGTTCCGGTTTTATTTCCGGAAGCATCTGTTCCATCGAACGAACCGTAATCGATGTACGTGATGCCCGCGCCAATGCTACCGATGCCTTCTACAGGCTGTGCAAAACTTGCTGTACCGGAATTCACATCCATTAAATGATCTAAATAACTGAACGAAATTTGCGGATGCATTACGGTGGCAAGCGAAGCGGGATTATAAAAAATAACGTTGGGATCGTCTTTCATCGAAACAAAACTGCCGCCCATCGCTGCTGTGCGCGCACTGGCATCGAGACGAAGAAAATCGTACGTCCCATCTTGTGCAAGAAGCACTGTGGTAACGATAGAAATAACAATGAATAGATAAAGAATTTTTCTCACATACAAAATCTATGGAAATAGCACCGGAAATTCAAGGAAAGAATATTGGAATCTGAAATTTATCAGTTGATGCTGCAAAATATTTTTTCAGGGTATTGTAACTGATGATAAAAATGAGTAGGATAAAGACAGCATGGAGGCAGCTCCATCATGATACTTACTCGAACGAATAGCGACAATAAGGATTTTCGGCATCTAACAGGATTGTTGGATATTGAACTCATTATTTTGTACGGCGATGTACAAGAGCAGTATCATCCGTTTAATGTCATCGAATCTCTCGACACAGTGGTCGTTGCATATCAGGATAAAATTCCTGTGGGATGCGGCTGCTTCAAATCGTTTGACATGAAAACGGTTGAAATTAAACGGGTCTTCGTTCTTCCAGAACACCGCGAAAAAGGAATTGCACGATCGATTATGCAAGAATTGGAACAATGGGCACTTGATTCCGGATATTCAACGGCGATTCTTGAAACGGGTATCAAGCAAACGAAGGCAATACAGTTCTATCATCGTTTTGGTTATGAGCGCATCGATAATTACGGACACTATGTCGGCAACGCAAACAGTCTTTGCATGAGTAAATCTCTTCAACACAATCGAAAGGCACTATGAAACAATATCTTATCGATTTCATTCATTATAACGATTGGGCTAACCGCAGGGTACTCGAAGCAATTAAACAGGTTCCAGAAAAAGATGAAATAGTAAAACTCTTTAGCCATCTTATTTCAGCGCAAAATAAATGGTTAAACAGAATTACGAATGAACAGGCGGATAGTGCAAACGAGTGGTTCGGACATTCATTAACGCTTGACCAACTTGAAGGTCGATGGAACGAAAGCATCGATCGCTGGCTTCAGTTGCTTGAATCTAAAAACGAAACCGATCTGGATACGGCTATTATTTTTACTCGTCCTTCCGATGGCAAAAAACTTAGTGTAAAACTATGCGACTTGGTGTTGCACATTAACTATCACTCCATCAACCATCGCGGACAAATTCTTCGCCTTCTTCGAGAGCAGGGAATAAAAGCTCAGGCAACAGATTATATTCTCACTGCACTTTCGGAAATAGAAGGGTAAGAAACGTTGTGTTCTATGCCGGTTCACCGCGTCAAATATCTTTTGCAAGTTACAGCATTTTTTTCTATCTTTAATAAATTGAAATTTAGAACATAGAGGAATTGCAATGAAAGACGGTATTCATCCGACATATAAAAAAGCCACCGTGTATTGCGTGTGCGGCAATAAGTTTGAGACACGCTCAACCGGCGGCGATATCCATGTTGAAATTTGCTCCAACTGCCATCCGTATTTTACCGGCAAACAAAAATTATTGGATTCTGCCGGACGTGTGGAACGCTTCAAGAAAAAGTATGCAAAAAAAGGAACTGCTGCTGCACCGGCCGTTACACCTGCTGGAGCATAAGCAACGCGTATCTTATTGAAAAGCGGGATGTGGCAAAGCATTCCGCTTTTTTTGTTATCGGTAGTAGTGTGGGAAGCAACCACAAACATTCATCGACATTGAGTAGGAGTTGACCGATGGCATCAACTGTATGCCTGTTTGAAGACGCGCTTGTTTCAAATTTCTTACCGTTAGTTTATTTTCGTCCCGTCTATGATTTACGCTGCGGCATAACGACGCTGCGAGAAAAAATTATTTCTGCTTATCCGACCGCAACCATCGTACTTTCATGTCGTTCGTATCTTGTTGATTCATTAAGAGCAAAAGAGCCGAAGAGTGTGGTGAACAAACTTCCGCTTGATCGATGTTTGTTTGTCAACGGTCGTGTGCTTGCTGATGATAAATTTTCTAAGAAGATTCCATTATTGGCAAAGAATGATGTTGTGTATGTGAACGGCGAAACCATTGTTGCGGCGTTTGTGCAGGGCGCAAGATTAGCGAAGATTCTGAAAAATTTTACCGGAGTGTTCTCCGATTCTGATTTTGATGGAATTCCGAAAAAAGACATCGATGTGGAATTGGCAAAATATCCGTGGGAGTTGGTGCACAAAAACGGAAGATGGATTGAAAAAGATTTCTGTTCACTTATTCCGGCAAGGAAAAAGATTCGCGGAAAAGTACATGCAGGCGTTCATATCATTGGAAAGAAAAATATATTTATTGATTCCGGTGCAGTTATAAAACCGGGTGTCGTATTAGATGCAGAGAAGGGGCCGATTTACATCGGAAAAAATGTTCAGGTGTTTCCCAATGCAGTAATTATCGGACCAGCAGCAATTGGGAATGATTCTTGGATCAAAGCTGGTGCGCAAATATATGAGAACACTACAATTGGCTCGGTGTGTAAAGTCGGCGGTGAAGTGGAAGAAAGTGTTTTGCAAAGTTATTCCAATAAGCAGCACGCTGGATTTTTGGGACATTCATATCTCGGCTCGTGGGTCAATCTTGGCGCGGATACGAACAACAGCGATTTGAAAAATAATTACAGCACGGTCAAGGTTACATTAAACGGAAAACAAATCGACACAGGACTTCAGTTTGTCGGTGTAACGATTGGCGATCATTCCAAGAGCGGCATCAATACGATGTTCAATACAGGAACAGTTGTCGGCGTAAGCAGCAATGTGTTCGGTGCAGGATTTCCATCCAAGTATATTCCTTCGTTTGCTTGGTGCGGTGCGAGCGAGACGACAACTTACGATTTGAACAAAGCTCTTGCCGTTGCAAAACAAGTGATGTCACGACGAAGCATAGTAATGAGCAGCGAAGAAGAAACATTATTCCATACTGTTTTTGATTTGACAAAAAGCGAAAGAAAGCTTTAACGGAAAAATTTTCTTCTGACAAGAATTCGGAATTATAAAATGTAAGGGTTGTAATGCAAGAAACAGGAACAACGATAGAACCACAGAAAGAACGAATTTATGCGGGGCCTCGCGGAACAGCGGTAAAAATTCTTAATCGTGTGGAACGTTCGGATGCGTATCTCGATCGTTTATTGGAAGCCGAAATGCGTTCGGATGAAATGAACGAGTTAGATAAGGGATTGATGAACGAAATCGTTACGGGCGTGATTCGTTGGCGCATGAAGTTGGATTGGGTGTTGACGGGATTCTTTCACGGAAATTTTACCAAAGCGGAAATCAATATTAAAAACGCATTGCGTGTGGCGTTGTACCAGATTATGTTTTTAGATCGCGTGCCGCATTCGGCCGCGGTGAATGAGTCGGTAGAATTCATCAAACGCATGCGCGGACAAAAAGTTGCCGATCTCGTCAACGCGGTTTTACGAAATATCATTCGTAATTTAGACAGCATTCAATATCCCGACCCGAACGAAGATAACATCAAATATCTGGCGACGGTGGAATCGCATCCTGTGTGGATGACTCGCCGCTGGGTGCAGCGATACGGTTTCGATGCAGCACAAGCGATGATGCAGGCAAACAATCGCATTCCCGATCTCGCATTCCGTGTCAATCGATTGAAAACGGATTTCGATCAATTCCTTTCTTTGCTGGAAACTCATCAGATCCAATACGAGCGGTCAAAGTATTTACCGTATTTTGTTCGCGTTAAACACATGGCAGGCGTTGGAAGTTCGGAATTGTTTCAGCAGGGATATTTTACTGTGCAGGATGAAAGCGCTGGTTTTCCTGTGCTGCTGCTTGATCCAAAACCCGGCGAGCGCATCATCGATTTGTGTTCTGCACCCGGCGGCAAAACAACTTTCATCGGTGAGTTGATGAATAATTCCGGCGAGATCATTGCCGTTGATCGATACGAAACAAGATTGAATCTTGTTCGCAATGCATGCAAGCGGCTTGGTGTTTCGAATGTCCAAGTTCTTGCAGAAGATGGTGCGACGGTTGTCATTCCACCTGCTGATAAAGTTTTAGTGGATGCACCGTGTTCAGGTCTTGGCGTCATTGCAAAAAAACCGGATGCGAAATGGCTGCGCGAAAGCGAGGATATTCCGCGTCTGGCAAAATTGCAAGCAAGCATTTTGGAAAATGCAGCAAACCTTGTAAAGCCGAGCGGTGTGTTGGTGTACAGCACGTGCACAACAGAATCGGAAGAAAATTTCGATATTATCAAAGAATTTTTGGCAAAGCATTCTGAATTTTCAATCGAACCAGCAACACAGTGGGTGCATCCGGATGTTGTTGGTGAACATGGAGCCGTCGAAACATTCCAGCACAAACATGGGATGGATGGCGCGTTTTCGATTCGTCTTAAAAAACAATAGACGAAAATAATAAGTTGAGGTACCTATGGTCAATGTGAACGAATTATTGTTTGCCGAATTACAAAAGCTCGAAGAATCTCAAACCACGAAATATGAAACAGCGTTGCAGTCCGCACAAGGCGGCATTGTGAAAGTCAAAGGCAAAAATGTCGTGATGCTTGCCTCGAATAATTATCTCGGAATGTCCAATCATCCTGTGGTGTGCAAAGCCGCGATCGATGGAATAAAAAAATATGGATACGGACTTGCGTCAGTACGCTTTCTCACCGGCACGCAAACAATTCATTTAGAATTAGAAAAAAAGATTTCAAAATTTTTAAAAGTCGAAGACACGATATTGTTCTCGTCATCGTTTGCGGCGAATGTAGCGTTCTTTCAGGCACTTGCCAATGAAAAACTCGGTTATGAAAATTATAAAGATGTGATTTACAGTGATCGTCTAAACCACGCCAGCATCATTGATGGACAGCGATTGTGTAAAGTAGAAACGACTGACCGAAAAATCTATCAGCACGCAGATGTTGCTGATCTCGAGCGCCAGTTGGAAGAAGATAAAAACAAAGACTATCGCATTCGAATGATTGCGACGGACGGTGTGTTCAGCATGGAAGGCGATCTTGCGCCGCTGCCAAAAATTCTTGAACTCGCAAAACACTATAACGCCATTGTCTTTATCGATGATGCACATGGAATCGGTGTGTGCGGCAAGACCGGGCGAGGAACAGCAGAACATTTTGGATTGACAGGAAAAATCGATGTTACGGTCAGTAACGCTGGGCAAAGCAATCGGCGGAGCGGCGGGCGGATGTATCAGTGGCTCCAAAGCGATGATAGAATATATGCGGCAAAAAGGACGTCCGTATATTTTTTCCAACTCGCTGCCGCCGGCAATTGTGTGCGGTTCGCTTGCTGCTTTAGATTTGTTGATGAAAGATAAATCCATTGTGAAGCGATTGCATGACAACACGGCTTACTTCAGAAAAGAAATTGCTGCATTAGGATTTACGATCATCGAAGGAACGCATCCCATCGTACCGATTATGCTGGGCGAAGCATCGGTTGCGCAAGAAATGAGCAACGCGTTGCTGAAAGCCGGTGTGTATATCAAAGGGCTTTGGTATCCCGTTGTGCCGAAAGGTGCAGCGCGGTTGCGTGCACAGATTTCCGCCGATCTTTCTAAGAATAATTTAGATCATGCGTTAGAAGCATTTCAAAAAGTCGGAAAGAGCATGCACATTATTTAATGTGCTTTAAAAGAAACCGTAACGTGTCTCCATCAACAAGAAATCGATAGTGATGGCATCGAAAAGCCGTCTTGCATTCATAGATTTATTACGCGGTTGGGCTGTGCTGGTGATGATTGAAGTGCATGTGTTCAATGCATTTCTCTTGCCGGAAATCCGAACGACAGCGTGGTTTAGTGTACTTAATTTTGTCAACGGCTGGGTTGCTCCGAGTTTTATTTTTATTTCCGGTTTTGTCTTTCTCTTGGCGAGTCAGAAAAAATTGGAATCATTTCGCACCTATGGCGTTGCTTTCTGGAAACAGTTAAGTAGAATCGGTTTGATCTTGCTGGTCGGATATTTTTTGCACCTGCCATTCTTTTCTTTGCGGAGAATTTTAACGGACACAGATCAATCCGGCTGGTTTCGTTTTTATCAATCGGATGTGTTGCACTGTATCGCCATCGGTTTGTTGATTTTATTTCTCTTACGCCTTGCAATAAAAAATACACGCATCTATCGTAATGTGCTGTTGATTTCCGGAATGGCGGTCGTCCTTCTTTCGCCTTTGATGTGGAGCATCGATTTTACCACAATCGTTCCCACACCGATGGCAGCGTATTTGAACGGCAGGCACGTTTCTCTTTTTCCATTATTTCCGTGGCTCGGATTTATGTTGTTCGGCGGATTTTTTGCGGCAGGATATATTGATGCAAGAGAAGCAGGCAACGAAAAAAGTTACATCTTAAAGTTTGCACTTATTGGTTCTCTTTTACTTTCGATTAGTGTCGTCGTGCGTGAATTACCGATTCACGCGTACCTCGGTTCGTCCGATGTGCGCACCGATTCATTTTTCTTCGCAGAGCGATTGGGCATTGTGATGCTGCTGCTGGCAATTTGTTGGTTCTATGCAGCATGGCGGAAGACCGAGAAGTCGTTAGTGCTGGATGCTGGTAGAGAATCGCTGATGGTGTATGCTGCGCACTTGCTTGTCATCTTCGGGCAATACTGGAACAACCACAGTTTATATTTTTATTATGGGAAATCGAACGGCGCTTTATCATGTGCAGTTGCCACTCTGGCGCTTGCTGTAATCATGGTCGTTGCCGCGAAATTGTGGGGATGGTTGAAGCGCGATCATTTTCCGCTGGCGCGAATTCTCTTTTGGACCTTTGCCGTAGCGACGATAATGACATTGATATTTAAGTAACTGAATAAAGGATTATGTATGGAAGTTGTATCACTTATTGTTTCGATTGCTGTTGGTATCATTGTCGTGATTTTGTTGTTACGTTCTTCATCAAAAAAAAATGAAGACCCGCAAACGGTGTTGTTATTCCAGCAGCAGCTTGATGCACTGCGCGGCGAGGTCAATCAAAACCTTAAAAATACATCGGATACGCTTGCGACATCATTAAAAAATACAACTGATGTTGTGTTCCAAAGTTTAAAATCCAATAGCGAGACGATGAACCAACAATTAACGGCGGTTACATCGCAACTCAACGGTGTAACGCAGCAATTACAAAACAATACCGGACAAATGGGTGAACGGTTGGACAACGCTGCACGTGTTATCCAAACTGTGCAGAATAAGCTTGGCGAACTGGGACAGGCAACGCAAGAAATAAAAGAATTAGGACAAAGTGTTTCCAAACTTGAAGAGATGCTGAAAGCGCCAAAACTACGCGGCGGATTGGGAGAATTACTGCTTGAAGATTTACTCAAACAAGTGTTGCCGGCAAATGCGTACGGCATTCAACACGTGTTTCGCAACGGACAAACCGTGGATGCGATTATTTTTACTGCGGGCGGCAATGTGCCGGTCGATTCTAAATTTCCCTTAGAAAATTTCCGCAAGATGTTAGATGCAAAATCCGATAGCGAGCGCAAAACCGCAACACGCTTATTCCGTTCCGACGTCAAAAAACATATCGATGCCATTTCTGAAAAATATATTTTGCCGGATGAAGGGACGTTCGATTTTGCGCTGATGTATATTCCTGCTGAAAATATTTATTACGAAACAATTATCAAGGACGAATCGTACGCGGAAGAAGAAGGTTTGTTTTCGTATGCGAATCAGCGGCATGTTGTTCCGGTTTCTCCCAATAGCTTTTATGCTCATTTGCGTGTTATCGCACTGGGGTTAAAAGGATTACAAATTGAACGAAGCGCAAAAGAAATTTTTCAGAATCTTTCCCGCTTGGATACCGAACTCCAAAAATTTTCCGATTTATTTGGAACATTAGGAACGCAATTAAATAACGCAAAAAATAATTTTGATAAAGCCGATAAGCAATTGGCAGGATTGACGGAAAAGTTCAAAATTGTTCAAAATCTGCCAGAAACAGACAACCCCAATCAGTTGGAAGCGCCCAATTCCTAATGTCGGGTTGCTATTGCTTGCATTTGTATTGACGATTTATAATATTAACTTAATCTAAATTACTAATGCCACCACATCAAAAGGAGGTTCATTATGTCAACCAGTACACACCATGAAGCAAAATTGCAATGGAAGTGGGTCAGTCTCTCTGTTATTGCAGGTCTCATTATTGTTGGTGCATCATATTTTATCGTTGCTCCAATATTTCATAGTCCACAAGTGCAAGCATTAGTTATGCTGGTTGGATTTATTGTTACCGGTGCAATCATCGGATATTTTTCTCCCGGTATTACAATCAACGAAGCAACTGTCGGTGGTGCGCTTGTCATGGCAGTGATGCTGCTGACGCTGGTTCTCACCAAAGCGGAAGTTGGATATTCGGCGTCGATTAATTTGCTGCTTCTCATACTTGGTGTAGCATTTTCATGGGTCGGTGGTTGGGCAGGAGAAAAATTGCAAGGTGATCCGAATAATCCGGAAGAAATCACAAAAAAATTCCAGTGGAAGTGGGTCGTCGTGGGCGTAATTATCGGTTTTGCGCTAAATGTGCTTATTGTATTTTTGCTTTCTGCATTGGTTCCTGTTCTCATCCTTAAGTTTGCCTTTTCCGGCTTTGTCATTAGTTTTATCGTAACGGGTTTTATCGTTGGATATAAATCGCCAGGAGAGACAATTAAAGAACCCGCACTTGCTGGTGTATTATCTGTTGTGCTTGATTGGATATTCCTAAATTTCATGATTAAATTACATGTTCCGACAACATATTTAATCGTTGGATTAATAATGGGATTCTTGCTTGCATTTTTCGGTGCTTGGTTTGGCGAATGGTATCAGGCGAGCGTTCAGAAAAAGTCGTAGGACATTTGAATTAAATTTCCCATTGTAAATTTTCATGAAGGCGTTGTGAGCGATCATAACGCCTTTTTTATTAAAGAAGAATGTAGAATCTACAATCTGTACCATCTGTTTTTCTATTATTTTGATCGAAATACGCAGTTCTGTCTCCGGTATCACTCTTGTTTCTTTCCCTGTAGAGGAACAAAAGGAGTGAGATGAAAATCTCAGGAGACATATGGAAACGACAAAAAAAACACCGAGCATCATCCCGTTCACACAAAACACGGGCAAGAATATAAATCAGGGATATGATGCAAACGCAGCCCGCCACTTACAAGAGAAAGTAATATTTGGCTCTAACGATGTTTTCCGTTCGGTATGGGAAAATTCGTTGGATGGATTACGTCTTGCCGATGCAAACGGAATCATTGTTGCTGTCAATCATGCGTTTTGCGAAATGTTTGGCAAAGCTGAAGACGAAATAATCGGCTATCATTATAATAATCTTTACGGAGATGCAGTTGATAAAGAAATGCTCAATGAAGATTATCATGAGCGGTTTGCGACGGGAAAAATAACACCGCGGTTTCATCGTACATACCAATTATGGTCAGGGAAACGATTGGAGTCAGAGGTCGTTAGCACCTTTGTCAATGATGAAAAAGGAAACCGGTTGATGTTCACTCAGTTTCGTGATGTTACGAAAGAACGTGAGGCACACCGGTCGCTTAAATTGAGCGAAGAAAAATATCGAAATCTCTTTGCCAATTCTCCTATGCCGATTTTTCAAAGCTCTAACGATGGAAAAATTATCAACGCGAATGCTGCGTTTTTACGCTTGCTGGGGTATGAATCTTTCTATGAGTTCATTGATATGGATGTTTCAACCATGTTTTTTGCCAATGTGAATGAGCGAAAAGATTTTGTACAGACCTTAGAACAGCGTGGGTATATTGTCAACACCGAATTGCATCTTCGAAGAAAAAATGGGCGGATATTAACCGTGCTGGAAACATCACGCGCGATCAAAGATGTCGATGGAACGATGACGGGCTTTGAAGGAATGCTGGAAGATGTTACTGCGCGTAAAATGATAGAGCGAAAACTTCATGAATATGTCTGGGCACTGGAAAAATCAAAAAAAGAATTATCAGAGTTGAATGCACAAAAGGATAAACTGTTTTCCATCTTATCGCATGATCTGCGCTCGCCTTTTAGCAGCATCTTAGGATTTTGTGATATTCTGATCCGTGAACACGATCAATTAAAAGACGAAGAGTCTTTACAGTTTATCAATTATATTCAAGAAGCGGCGCAAGATCAATTAACCTTAGTGAATAAACTGTTGGATTGGACGCGGTTAGAATCAGGACGAATTAAAGTTGAGCATACCGAGATAGATTTACATGCTCTTGCAGAAAAAGCCGTTCGTTCGTTGCAAGGATTATCGCGGCAAAAAGATATCACTTTGATTTCAGCAGTGCCTCCACAAACAATGGTGCGCGGTGATCGTTCATTACTAAGTCAAGTGTTTGGAAATATCATCGGCAATGCGCTCAAGTTCACACCGGCAAAAGGAACCATTGCTATAGAACTCGCTGAAGAACGATCCAACCAGTGGGTCATTGCGTTACGCGATACAGGAGTGGGAATTCCTGAAGCAGATCTGCCCAAGCTTTTTCATGTGGAAGAAAAATATACACGCAAAGGATTAAGCGGTGAAAAAGGAACTGGACTTGGATTACCGATTGTCGCAGAGATTATCGAAAAACACAACGGAAGTATTAGTGTGCACAGTAAAGAAGGTGAAGGAACGACGTTCTTGATTACGCTACCGAAAAGTATGCCTCACACAGGAGAACAAGTACTCATTGTCGATGATGAACATAGCATTCGTGTTTTGCACGCACGGTATATTCAGCGGGCATTTCCAGATGTCCACATCTTGCATGCGTCGGATGGCAGAGAAGCGTTTCAATTGGCATGTGAATATCAACCGCGGTTGATTATTTCGGATAGCGATATGAACGGACTTGACGGAGTCCAGCTTGTTTATAAATTGAAGTCGAACCCTGCAACAAAAGATATTCCCATTGTGATTGTTACGGGCCATGATTCCGAAACAGATAGAGATTTATTGTTACAAAACGGTGTATCTGAAATTTTAGTAAAACCGGTTGCACCGGAAAATCTGACGAAAATCATTACACGGTTTCTCAAGGAATCAGTAAAAGAATAAGGTCGTTGTTAATTTCCCTCCGGCCCTTCCGGTGAAGCCTCTTTGAGTGAAAACTCAAGTCCGGGAGGGCCACTCCTTTTTCTTGATTCTCCTTATCAAGAGTACCTTTTGCGAGACGAAGGGCGTTTTATCTTTAATTACTTTTTCACAAAAAATATTTACTTGACTCAAACGAAAATAAATCTTATTCTGGAAACGTAGGAAACGATAATAGTTTCTTAGATATAGGATGAAAAGCCGGCAATGATTGTTTCGGCTTCATTTTTAACGCGATGGAAACCCAGGAAACAATAATAGTTTTCAAAGGAAAGTAGATATGGCGGATCAAAAAGAGAAGCGCAGAATTGTTGAAGCAGCATCGAAGAGATTCTTTGAGCTTGGCGTTTCTAAGGTGACGGTCGATGAAGTAGCGGCTGATCTTGGAATGAGTAAAAAAACCATCTATAAATATTTTTCGAGCAAGGACGATTTATTGTTAGCTGGTGTTCGTATACACATGAAGCGAATAGGAAAAGAAGTTGCAAGCATCATCAATTCTGCCGAACCGTTTGAAAAGAAAATTGTGGAATTTCTCGTTGTCGTCGGAAGACAAATCCACCGCATCAGCCCGCAATTCCAATCGGATATGAAGCGGCTGTCTCCACAAGTGTGGAATGAAATCGATACATTCCGGCGTGAGGTTGTGATCGGGCAATTAAAAAAACTTTTTTTACAGGCAAAAGCAGAAGGATTTTTTCGCGAAGATTTAAATGTGGAAATATTCCAGCTTATTCTTGTGAATGCCGCGCAAGGAATCGTTAATCCCCAAATACTTGCGAGCCATCCCTTCACCGCTGTCGAAGCGTATAAAGAAATTATTAAAGTGCTCTTTACCGGTGCCCTCACCAAAGAAGGGAAAAAACGGGTGCGTCTTTTTGATGCACAATTTGAACAAGAACTTTCTCAGAGGATGATATGAAAAATACAATTGTCATTTTATTTTTTGCTGCAATAATATCTGGCTGTGGAAAGGATACCGGCACGGCGGTTACTTCAACGGGAACGATTGAAGCAACCGATGTAACCTTGAGTGCTCAAGCCGGCGGAGTGGTGCAGCATTTGTATGTGGATGAAGGCGCTGTGGTTCATTCCGGCGATACGTTACTTGTAATCAACGATGTTGATTGGCGTTACCAATATGAACAAGCTGTTGCAGGATTCGATATGGCGGAAGCGCAATATCAATTGGCAGTAAAAGGATCACGTGCTGAAGATATAGCGCAAGCAGAAGCAAATTATAAAAATGCTGATGCCGATAAGAAACGGATGGAAGAGCTCTGGCAAACGAAGAGTGTCACCGATAAACAATTGGATGATGCGCGGACGCAATATACAATTGCCCAGCAGATATGGGAAAAAATGAAAAATGGTTCGCGCCCCGAAGAAATTGCGTTAGCGCGTGCCCGCCGTGATCAGGCAAAAGCGCAAGCTGCATCGCTGCGAAAAAAAACGGATGATTGTATCATTCTTGCACCGATGAACGGCATCGTGACGAAAAAATTTGTCGAAGTCGGAGAATTAGTCGGCAGCGGTGCCTCGCTTGTCCGTCTTGATGATCTTTCGAGTATGGACATTACGATTTATGTTTCTGAAACAGAATTGCCCAAAGTTGTTCTCGGTCAAAAAGCATTTGTGCAGGTAGATGCATTTCATAATCGAACGTTCGAGGGCAAGGTCGTTTTCATTTCACCGGTGGCAGAATTCACGCCAAAAAATATTCAGACGAATGACGAACGTACGAAGCTGGTGTTCGGCGTGAAGATAGAAATCGCAAATCCTGATGGTACGCTGAAAGCCGGAGTTCCGGCAGATGTTACATTGCCGTTGGTGCATTGATAAGTGGATTCCAACATGACGAATGCTGTCGAATTACAAAATGTTGTCAAGGTGTTTGAAAATGCCGGTGAAAAAGCGGTGAACGCTGTCAATGGAATTACGCTGAACATCCGTCGGGGCGAAATATTTTGCTTCGTGGGACCCGATGGCGCCGGTAAAACTACAACCATTCGCATGATGTGCGGCGTGCTGCCGCCGACACAGGGAAACATTCGCATGCTCGGATATGATGTTCAATTAGAAAAGCGGGAAATCAAAAAACATATCGGGTATCTATCCCAGCGGTTTAGTTTGTATCAGGATTTAACGATTGATGAGAATATCGATTTCTTTGCAGAGATTCACAGAGTCAGGCAGTTTCAAAAGCAGAAAGAAGAATTGCTGGAGTTCACGCGTCTCACACCATTTCGTGATCGGCTTGCCGGAAAACTTTCCGGCGGGATGAAACAAAAATTAGCACTTGCCTGCACGCTGATTCACACGCCGGATATTTTATTGTTGGATGAACCGACAACCGGAGTCGATCCTGTCTCTCGGCGTGATTTTTGGAAAATTCTTTCCAGTTTGTTAAAAACCGGAATGACAATCATTGTCAGTACCACCGTACCTGGACGAAGCAGAACGCAGCAGCCGCGTTGCATTGATGAATGAAGGAACGATCTTGCAGTGTGATACGCCGCGCGCTATACGTGATTCCTTCCCCGCACAAATTCTCGAAGTGGTTTGCAGCGATATTCACCGCAGCGCCGCTGTGCTTTCGGTGCTGTGGGGCAAGGAACGCATTCAATTATTCGGCGACCGGCTGCATGTCATGGTGAATGATGCTGCCATGGATGTCCAACAAATTCTTGCTTGTCTCACACAAAGCAAAATCAGTATTACCGGATATCGATTGTTGCCGCCGTCATTAGAAGATGTTTTTATTGCACGATTAGGAGCTTAAGACTTTTTATGAAACAGAAATTATGGATTATCGGATTATTGAGTTTTCAATTTGCAATAGCACAGCAAGAGCCAAAATCATTATCGCTTGCCGATTGTATTGCACAAGCGCTCGGATCGAATCCATCTATTCAGATAAGTAAAGCAAAAGTGGAAGGCGCAGACGCACGAACATTAGAAACAAATGCAGCATTGCTTCCGGAATTAAAAGTATCCGGCGGTGTGATGGAATTGAGTTCTGTGCCTGCATACACGTTAAGTTTGCCAGCACCGATCAATTTTTCTAAAACTATTTTCCCCGACATCACGGAAAATTATTCGTTAAAATTATCGCTGCAGCAACCGTTATTTACCGGATTCAAATTGAGTAAAAGCAAAGAGATGGCATCGTTGAATGCGCAAGCAACAAAAGAAGATTTGACGAAAGATCAATCGGATATGATCGTCAATGTAACGGTGGCATATTGGAATTTATATCGCGCCGAAGAAACAAAAAAAGTAATCGAACAAACACTCGCACAGGTGAATGAACATCTGAAAGATGTACAAAGTTCTGCGCGGCAAGGTATGGCAACTGATGCAGATGTGATGAAGGTGCAGGTGCAACTCTCGGAGGTACGTGTGAAAGATGTTCAGGCGCGCAATGCTATTCGTCTTGCGATGATGTCGCTGAACTCGTTGATTGGAAATCCTCTTTCGACGGACATCGTTCTTACTGATACTCCTCAATCATCGGCGAATGATTCTGAACAGCTCTTAAAGAATGATGTTGCGGCTTTGTCCATGCGTGCTGCGCAGCATCGCCCGGAAATTAAATCCATGCAATTGCACCATGAAATGAATGAAGCCGGTGTCGTTGCAGCGAACGGTGGATGGTATCCGCAAATTTTTCTTGACGCGGATTATAATTATGCTCGGCCCAATTCCCGCATTTTGCCTCCGACCGATGAATGGAGCGGAACATGGGATGTCGGTGTAACTTTTCAATGGACTGTGTGGGATTGGCTGACAACGGAACATCAAACTGCACAGGCAAAAGCAACCGTGCGCCAATCGGAAGCAGGGTTGAAACAACTGCATGATGCTGTGGATCTCGATGTCGCGCAGCAATATTACAACGCGCAGACGGCAGCAGAAGAAGTTGATGTTGCGCGTGCCGGTGCGGAACAAGCGAGGGAATCGTACCGGATGACGCATGAAAAATTTAAGAGCGGCGTGGCAAGCAACTCCGATTTGCTTGATGCCGAAGTTGCATTGTTGCAGGCAAACCTTACACAAACGCAGGCAACCGTGGATTATGCGGTTGCGATTGCAAAATTAAAACGTGCAATGGGTGAAGCACAATGACAACAGCGCCAACGAAAGCGAACGACTATGCAGTTGTGGTGAATGACCTGTCGAAGAAGTTCGGGTCATTCGTTGCGGTCGATCATATTTCGCTCAACGTGCGACGCGGCGAAGTGTTCGGATTTTTGGGTCCGAACGGCGCCGGAAAATCTACCACCATCAGAATGTTATGCGGCTTGTTGTTCCCCACATCGGGAAGCGCAACCGTTGCCGGATTCGATATTGCAAAAGATCCTGATGCGGTGAAAGAAAACATCGGATATATGTCCCAGCGATTTTCGTTGTATGAAGATTTGACGGTTGAACAAAATATTAATTTCTACGGCGGCATTTACGGTTTGGATGAAACACGATTGCGCGAACGCAAAAAATGGGCAGTCGAGATGGCAGGATTGCGCGGCAAAGAAAATGTACTGACACATTCGCTTTCCGGTGGATGGAAGCAACGACTTGCACTCGGATGTTCGATTCTGCATCAACCGCCGATTGTATTTTTAGATGAACCCACCGGCGGCGTCGATCCTGTCTCACGCAGGAATTTTTGGGAATTGATTTACGAGCTTTCGAATCAAGGCACAACGGTGTTTGTTACCACACATTATATGGATGAAGCGGAACATTGCAACACCATCGGTCTGATTTACAGCGGCAAACTTATTGCTATTGGTTCACCGACCGAATTGAAACACAATTTAGATCGCTACCATGTGTATGAAGTTCATTGCAGCGACCCGATAGAAGCAATGGAGTTATTGCGGCAGCAATCGTGGACGGCGGAAACATCCATCTTCGGTTCGGCATTTCATATCAGCACCATCGATTTATCGGACGCACAAACGATAATCACCAAAACGCTTTCATCGAAACAAATTTCCATAACGCAAATCGAAAAAATTATCCCGTCGTTAGAAGATGTCTTCATTCATCTTATTGCTGCAGAAGACGCGCGCAAGCAACAAGCAAGTGCGGCATAGGAATATGTATGGATTTCAATATTCTTCCCATCGTTCATAAAGAGTTTCGCCAGATCAAGCGCGATAAACGTGTACCTGCCGTATTCCTGTTCATTCCGGCGATGATGCTGTTTATGTTTGGCTATGCGCTGAACTTCGACATCAAACATACGGCAACCGCCGTGTATGATGAAGACAACAGCGCAGTCAGCAGAGATTTTATTCAGCAATTTTTCCGCAATGAATATTTTGATGAGACGTACCGTTTGCAAAGCAAGTCGGAGATCAATGATCTGGTGGATGGCGGACGGGCGAAAATGGTGTTGGTCATTCCGTCAAAATTTTCCGAGCGGCTTGTAAATGGTGGCAATGCTTCTGTACAAGTTATTATCGATGGATCGAATTCCAACACCGGTTCTACAATAGTGGGATATGTGAATATGATCATTCAGCAATATTCCATCCATGTGATGACGGAAACATTCGCAGCGCAGGGAGGACGGATGATAACTCTTCCTGTCGATTATCAACCGCGCGTGTGGTATAATCCGGAATTGAAAAGCGCAAAATTTCTTGTCCCCGGTCTCATTGCATTTATTCTCATGGTGACGGCCGTTATTTCAACAGCTCTTGCCGTTGTGCGCGAGCGGGAAATGGGAACGATTGAACAGATTATGGTCTCTCCGGTGAAACCGATAGAATTGATTCTCGGCAAAACAATTCCGTACACCGTCATCTCATTGATTGCGACGGTCATGATTTTAGTGCTCGGATATATTTTGTTCGATGTCAGCATTAAAGGCAGCGTGCTTTTGTTGGCACTTGTTACTATCGTGTTTTTAATCGGCGCGCTCGGAATGGGCCTGCTCATTTCCACCATTGCCGAGACACAGCAAATTGCGTTTATGATTGCCGTACTGACAACGATGCTGCCGACATTTATTCTTTCCGGATTCGTATTTCCTATCCGCAACATGCCATGGATCATTCAAGTCATTACCTATTTTATACCGGCGCGATATTTTTTAGTCGCCTTGCGTGCAATTGTGTTGAAAGGCGTCGGCATCAGCGCATTCTGGGAACAGTTGCTGTTGATGACGGTTTATGCGGTAATTGTGCTGACCATCAGACTCGTTACGGCTGAAGAAAATAATTTCATGACACCGCCATGAAAACCATTCTCCATATCATTCGAAAAGAATTTCTGCAATTTCGGCAGGATAGAAAAATGTTCGGCATCAGTTTTATTGCGCCGATTTTACAATTGCTTGTTCTTGGGTACGCAGCATCGTTAGATGTTTCCGATATGCCGACGGTGGTGTGCGATATGGATCATTCTGCTGCAAGCCGTGAGCTTGTAGATCATTTTACTGCGACAGGATATTTTTCGGTGAAAGGATATGCCGAGTGCCATGCAGATGTCGATCATTGGTTAGATGATGGACATGCCTCGATCGCGTTGGTGATTCCGAAAAATTTTGAACGTAATCTCGATGACGGAAAACAAGCACCGCTGCAGCTCATTGCTGATGGAACCGAAACCAGTTCCGCAAGCATCGGGTTTTCGTACGCCTCAATGATCGTTGCACAGTATTCGCAAAACATTTTGTTGGAATCGCTGCTCAAGCGCGGGCAGCAGGTCACACCGGCACAGGTATCGCCGGAAGTACGCGTGTGGTACAATCCCGAATTAAAAAGCCGCAATTTTATGGTACCCGGCGTGCTCGGTTTGCTGTTGATGGTGATGACGATGATTCTCACTTCGCTTGCGATTGTTAAAGAAAAAGAACTCGGCACACTGGAACAACTCATCGTCACGCCGATTCGTCCGTACCAGCTCATCATCGGCAAATTAGCGCCATTCTTTGCTATCGGTATTGTCGATGTCATTCTGGTGATCTCGTTTGCAACACTCGTCTTCTCCTTGCCGGTCAAAGGCGGAATTTTATTGTTGATCGGCTTGAGCATTATTTTCTTAATGACAACACTTGGTCTGGGATTGTTCATCTCGACCATTTCACATACACAGCAGCAAGCAATGATGACGGCGATCTTTTTTTTCATGCTGCCGATGATTTTTTTCTCCGGATTCGTTTTCCCCATTGAAAACATGCCGCTCATCATCCAATATATTTCTGTTTTTGTGCCGCTCCGGTACTATTTTGTCATCGTGCGTGGATTGTTTTTAAAAGGCGTCGGGATAACAATGCTCTGGCAGCAAGCTGTAGCGCTGTTTGCCTTCGGCATCATCATTCTCGGGCTGAGCGTCGCACGTTTTCAAAAACGATTAGGATAGTGTCCATGGACGTATTGTGGAATCACAAAAATGCGATAAAAAATATTTGAAGAATGAGAATGTCTTCTTGTAAAATCGATTCTTCCTTAATATCTTAAAGAAGAATTATCATGACAGATTCGGAATTGAAAATAATTATTGTCGATGACTTAGAAGCGATGCGTTCGTTGGTGCGGTTATTTCTTCGTCGTCATCCATCCGTGAAAGTCGTGGCGGAAGCATCGGATGGACAGCAGGCAATCGAGTTATGCAAGCAGCACATGCCGGATGTTGTGCTGTTGGATGTTAGCTTGCCGGGCAGCAGCGGTGTGGAAGTGGGAGGTCGTCTCAAACAATTGTATCCGGAAATGCGTGTGTATTTGTATTCTGCATTCGAGATGAGCGAGTACCGGGAACTCCAGCACAATTCTCCCGTAGATGGGTTTATCCAGAAGTCGGCACTCAAGACCGAACTTGCCGCAATGATCGAGCGCGAACTCGAACGAAAAAAAATCGGCTAATATAGAGACATCTGAAAAACTATTTTACATCGTCTTTGCGAAGCTGGAAGCATTTAACAGAATCACGCGAAGCGTGATACAAATTATTAAAGCGACGAAGCGATCTTTATTTTGTTTGAAAATCAATGTCGAGATTGTGGCAATGCCACCACTTTGGGGCTTCTCCCGACTGCTTCGGGATCGCAATGACAACTTTTTCAGATGTCTCTAATAATATTTTTCTTTACACTATCGGTGTACATAAAACTATGGAAGCATGTATATGTACACCGAATGCATCACCGCATTTATTTTATCGCCATTTGAACGAACTGCCTTTGTATTCAGGCGTATCCGTCATGTTGAACGTTGCTTTTTCACCTTTAACATCAAACACCATAAACTTCGGTTCCTTAGCCGTATAAGGAATCCAGATTCCTTTTCCTTTGCCGTTTGGATTTCCGTACTTGGCAAAGTTGGTCCAGTAATCTACCATTTTTGTGCTCAATGCTTTATCGCCAGCATTGAACGGGCGCCAGCTATGTGCGAATGAGTGGAAGACGTACCACAAATCGGAAGAGTGAAATGCGCCGCTGGAATCTCCCGGCAATTGCCGCGCAAATAAATACGCGTAAGCGGGCTTGCTGCTTTTTTCGGCACGCAGTGCGCAAAAATCTTTGACGGCTTTGGTCATATCCATCAAATCGTTGGCGGTGTAGCCGAAGATGTACGAAATGTCGGCAATTTGGCCGGCAAGGGCAGTGTTGCTGAATGTACCGGTCAACACATAATTATCAACCACAGGCGCGAAGAACGCGAATTTCTTGGTGGCAGCGGCGTAGTCTTTTGCCATTTGCGTCAGTTCATCAAACGAAAGCGCACGCATGTCTTTGAGCGACGTCTTTTTAAAATAATCCATCATCGCTTTGTTTGCAGCTTGAGCAGTATCGAGCGAGTTGGCACCGAGTCCTCCGAAATTGCCCAGCCCGCCGCCGCTCATACTAATCATGTGGCTGACCATATTTTTCGAAAGCGGTGATGCGCACAGGGACTGAACACTTCCGGCGCCGGCACTCTGTCCAAAGATCATAATGTTGTTCGGGTCTCCGCCGAATTGCTGGATATTGTTATGAATCCATTTTAGAGCGGCAATCTGATCTAACAAACCATAATTGCCCGAAACACCATGAGGATTCTCGGCAGATAAAAGCGGATGGGAGAAAAATCCGATAACGCCGAGTCGGTAGGTTACTGTAACTAAAATAACACCTCGCGATGCCCATGCTTCGCCGCCGTCCATTTCCGGTTCAAAGGCAAAACCTTCGCAATATCCGCCGCCGTGGATCCACATCACCACCGGCAGCTTTTTATGAATTTTGCCTGCGGCAGGTGTCCAGACATTTAAATAGAGGCAGTCTTCGCTGAATGGAACGGAGCCGCTGGCTCGCCATTCTTTTCCGTAAAAACTATTCGGGTCCCACGTTACTTGTTCGGCAGCAGCACCGAATTTATCTGCTACTTTTACGCCTTCCCATGATACTACCGGTTGCGGTTCTTTCCATCGTAAGTCACCCACTGGAGGTGCTGCAAAAGGGATACCTTTATACGCGATAATACCTTGTGTTGGAGTCTGTACTCCAATAACCTTACCGCCTTCAATGGTCAATACAGGGTTTGAATCTTTGCTTATGGCGAATCCCGACAACATGCATATCAAAAGAAATAACGACAATTTTTTCATGTGACACCTTTTTTAAATGAATGGAATAGTAACATTGCTGAGTAAATATAATAAAAATTTTTATCGAATCATCCGTTTATCTTTTCCCGGTCGTCAGCGTGTCGCAACGTGACCACATCGCGGAGTTGCCGGTTAAACGTGCTCGTGGTTTATTTTTCTGTGATACAATAATCTGTGTGTTTGGTTATTCGATCATTTGTTACTTCGAAAAACGATGCTATTCTAATTCTTGATACATCGCCGGCATTTATGATTCCTAATTGTCGAGACGCCGTTCCCCACCAATCTAATTCGACCGCAACGTTCTTGCCCTTTGAAATAATTGTTCTGATCTTCATTTGTCGATTGGGAAATGCATTCAATGCGAATTCTGTCGCACGCCGCAGTGCATCGATATTTCCTTTTCGTCCTTGCGGGATCGCTTGTGTCGGAAGCTCATCCCATTCAACAGTTTGTGCATAGAATTTATCAAGCCATTCCATCGAACATTTATTATATGTATCAACGCATTGCCTGATGATTTGTTCACTCAATTCTTCTCTCATTGGCATCATTCCTCCATAGAAACAAGCACGCCTAACAGCCAGCGGTTTATTTATGCAATCCCGCAACGCGGGATTTTTTATTTCGTTCATAAATTTTGCTCTGGGTATGTGACCGTCACCGACCGGGTTTACGCTTTGCAGGTGACGGTCACATACATCGCCTTGGCTACCTGTCTCTCGCTCCATAGCTCGCTTGCCCGCCGTAAGCGGGACAACGCATCGACATTTTACTCAACGACTGAAAACCCAAAAACTCCGCCATGTATCACCTCATCAATTCAAAATATTTTTTCCGTGAGCAATCGGCTCACGTCTCAATGTCTTTCGTCTCAACGATTTTTTGTGATAACTACTATTCAAATTTGGCATTTCTCCAAGAAAAAAGCAAGCAATATTTTATCGGCGATGCTACTCTCGGCATATCGGCAGCGGCAAGAACATTCTTAGGGATTTCTATACTATAAACTCTTCAGCCGTGCGTTTTTTGCCATTCAAAAATAAAAAATTCTACACAAATAATGCCTGTTTTTAGCGTAAAAACGTCAACTATGATTATACAAAGGATAAATGAGATTATACAAAGGATAATTTAGATTCTACAAATGGCAAATGAGATTATGCAACCGCCAAAGTACCTCCGGCAAACGCCTCATGAGATTATACAAAGAGAAAAATTGCTTTGGCGAAGGATGCTTTTTCATATATCACCGATTCAAAAGCTTTACCGAATGGCTCGTGAGATTATGCAACGTGGAAAGCAGCTTTGAGGAAAAATATATTTTGTTCTCTCATCGTCTAAAAAGTTTTGATAACCCAATCATGAAATTATGCAAACGACAAACTACGCTCGATGAACATCGTCATTGTTCCGGCAAGTGTCAGCAGGGCATTGCGCATCAACAGTAAAGCATCGATGAATGGTATTATTGTTTTGATGAACCGCAGCGCACATTTGTCAAACGACAGTGAAGAACGTTTTATAAACCAAAAAATGAAATGGAAGCAGAAGAAAGTTCTGCCGAGCCGGCACTTGTTTTTATTGTAATTCTCCGGTTTATTATTCAGGAAAGGTCAAAGCAATAAAAGGAATCTTTGATATGGAAAATATCTATTCGTATGTGGTTTTAGGATTGGCTGCCGGCATTTTAAGCGGGCTCATCGGTATCGGCGGAGGAATATTAATTGTGCCGGCGCTTGTTTTCCTGTTTGGATTCTCGCAGCAGCAGGCGCAGGGAACGACACTCGCATTGCTTGTGCCGCCAATCGGCATTCTTGCCGCGTGGGCATATTACAAACAAGGATTTGTCGATATTCGAGTCGCAGCGATCATTGCTGCGGGATTCGTTGTCGGAAGTTTTTTCGGTGCACGCATTGCAACAACGATCTCGAATGCGATGCTCGGAAAAATCTTTGGCGTCTTTCTCGTGCTGATCGGAATAAAAATGATATTCGGGAAATGACGATCAAACGAGAATATCTTCAAGCACAAATTGGAATATTTTGAGCTACGTCTAAAAGTGGGTCAATAATATCGTTCAACTTGCTTTCTAACGGGCTTTCTTGTAAATTTAGACGTTAAGATACTTACCTAAAACTAAACTTTAAGTCTGAATTGGTAACTGAAATCTTTCTGTCAACACTTCAAAATAAACAACGGGGAAGTGCGTGTCATCTAACAATGGCGATGTCCGTTGTCCTTCTCATGCTTGCTGTTCCGTTATTGCTTCCAGCGCAGCAGATAAATACTGCGCCGCGCACGGTTTCTGAAGAACAGGATTATGCGTTTGCCATCGGATTGTACCGCGATAGTTTATATCAAGTTGCTGCACAGCAGTTTGAAAATTTTGTTAAACACTATCCGAACAGTGTGAAGCATGAAGATGCAGTATTGTATTGTGTGGATTGTGATTTTCAATTATTACAGTACGAATCTGCAGTACGCGGTTATACAAATTTCATCAAATCATTTCCAGCTTCGCGGCTACTCAGTCAAGCATACTTCCGGATCGGGCAAGCGCAGTTAAATTTGAAGCGCACCGCGGATGCCGTGAAGTCATTTAAAATAGTATTGGAAAATTTTGGCGATTCGGAAATTGCCGGTGAAGCAGCATACTGGATCGGTGAATCGTACTTGCGTGATGACGATACACAAAACGCAATCAAGTATTACACACTCGCTTACGAAAATTATCCGAAGAATCGTTTGCGGGATTACGCGTTGTATTCGGTGGGATGGGTGCATCAAAAACGTAGCGAATATGCGCCAGCGGCAGAGTGGTACGAAAAATTGATCGAGCAATATCCGCAAAGCAATTTGTTTGCCGCAACGCACGTGCGCATCGGCGAATGTTATTATTATGCAAAAGAATATCGCAAGGCGATCGATACACTGACGGCATCGCGTATCAATATTCATCAAGAAGAAGAATTGGGTAATGCAGATTATTTGATCGCCGAAGCATTTTATAAGACCGGCGACTTTACAGAAGCACAACAACGGTACACCCAATTTCTTGTCAATCATAGCGCACATAAACTTGTGCCGGAAGTGACGTACGATCTTGCATGGAGCTACCGTCAACAAAAAGATTATTCTTCAGCATTGCAAGTGTTTCAGCGTTTGAGCGTTCAACAAAATGCTCTCGGCAATACTGCCTTATATCGCAGCGGCGAATGTGAACGCTTGCTCGGACGAAAAGATACCGCGCTGCAAATATTTCGTGATGTAGTGCGCCGCGATTCGTTAGGCGATTGGGCAGATAATGCGTTGTTCGATGCCGGTTCGATTTATTTTGAAAATGGAAAACCGACCGATGCAAAACCGTTCTTTCAACGTGTTGTGGCAGCATTTCCTCAAAGCGACGTACTCGCCGATGCCGAACGAATGCTGGGTGAATGTCTTCTCTCCGAAGGAAATTACGCAGCAGCACAACCGTGGTTTGAAAAAGCATTGAATGTTTCGGCAATTTCATTCGATGTAAAAGTTGCAGCAAGCTACCAATCCGCGTGGTGTTTGTTCAAACTGAAACGCTATCGCGATGCAGCACAAAAGTTTTCTGAATTCATTCAAACATATCTGCAGCATCCTAAAGCAGCGGATGCAAAATACTGGCTTGCAGAAGCAAAGTATCAACTTGGCGATTATGAAGCGTCGTCAAAATTGTACAGCGATGCAGCGACAGGAAGCGGTGTGAAGCAAGAAGAAGCAATGTACGGTATTGCGTGGTCGTACTTTAAGCAAGCGAAATTTTCAGAAGCTGTAGAGGCGTTTGAAAAACTTCTTGCAGCATATCCGCATGGTACCATTGCTTTCGATGCGCGGTTGCGCATGGCAGATGCATATTTTTATTTGAAGAATTTCAAAAGTGCTGAAAACAGTTATCGTACGATCATTCGTTTGTATCCCGATAGTAATGCCATCGATTATGCCTATTATCAACTGGGACAAAGCTATTTTAAGGATGGCGACAATGCGGAAGGGTACAAAGCGTTTCAGGGATTGATCAGTGCGCTGCCGAAGTCTTCCCTTGCGGACGATGCACAGTTTGCATTGGGCTGGATTAATTTTCAGCGAAAAGATTTCAGTGAAGCGATTAAAGAATTTCAACAATTGATCAAAGCATATCCGAAAAGTGAGTTAGTGCCACGCGCCTATTACAGCGTTGGTGACTGCTATTACAATTTGCAGCAGTATAGTGCAGCGGAAAAATCGTACCGCGAAGTATTGCGTCAATATCCCAAGAGCCAATATGTTGCCGATGCGACAACAGGGATTCGGTCCTGTTTTATTGCGGAAGGGAAAGATGCTCAAGCGCTCGAAGTGATCGATGAGTTCGTAAAAGAAAATCCGAATTCGCCTGTTGCCGAAGAGTTGCAATTGAAAAAAGGAGAGATGCTCTTCAATCAAAAGAAATATGATGCTGCGGCTCGCGCATATCGTACGTTTGTGGAAAACTATCCGCATTCGTCATCGGTAGCAAATGCCGATTATGAAATTGCACGCTGCTATCAAATCGAAGGAAATCCTGACGAAGCAGCTCTGGCATTCGAGCGTGTTGCGTCTATAAAAAATGCACCGGAGAAAATTATGGTGCAAGCATTGTTGGATGCCTCTGAAATTTATACATCACAAAAGCGTTATGAAAAAGCAACGGCTGTGTTGCGCCATGTCCCATCTTTGACCAAAGAACCGGAATTGCTTGCTGCGGCACAAGTTCAAACCGGAGAAATTTATCTTGCCAATGGAAATCCGGCAGAAGCCAGTTCACAATTTGAAGCGACGATCAAGCAGTACGGCGAAACCGATGCGGCAGACGGTGCACGTGTGGCACGCGCTCGCATGTATTTTGCCGCCGGCGATTTTCAATCCATTCCACCGTTAGTAGAGCGCGTTGCGACTTCCCGCACGGATGAACTCGGCGCAGAAGCGCAATATCTTGTCGGTGCGGCGTTTGCCGGAAAACAAGATTGGCAAAATGCGATCACGACATTGCTGCGAGTACGATATGTCTTCCCGACATACGAGCGATGGATTAGCAGAGCAAATCTTGGATTGGGGGATGCGTATGAACATGTGAGTGATACGGTCCATGCACGTCAATCCTATCAAGCGGTTCTGAAATTGAAAACCGAAAAATCCGTCATCGACGAAGCACGACAACGTTTGAACAAGCTGGGTCAATAGCAGCGATGATTCGATGTAAAAATATTTTGTTGTTGCTGCTGGCGGGAACAATGGGGATGGTCGCGCAGGAAAAAGTAAATCCAGAAATGCATTCGCTTGAGGTAACGGATTCGACATCGGCAGCTGTACAAGAATCAAAACCGCGAGACAAGCGGCCGCTGCCCCAATTTGATTTACCGGAATTCGTGATTACCGGCGTTGCTGCGACGGATTTACCAAAGTTCGATAAGTTGGCAACGAGTACTGATGCTGCAGAACCATTATGGTCTCAGCATCAAACCATGGTTATACGCGATAATGAAACGGTCGATCTTGGTGTAACGAGCCGTGATCTGTTCACACGGACATTGCCGCTCGGCTCGACCGGTATAGCACGATTTTCCACCGGTACGTTTTTTTCAACGCTAGCCGATGTCCGTTCTGCATACATCCTGCCGGATATGCGTTTTGTCTTCGGAGGAAATTATCATCTTTCAAAAGGATTTGCCGATCACACCGACCAATCCGGCGGGGGAATTGATGGAACGATTCACACGACGATTGAACCGGAGATTGCAGTGCTTCGCCACACGGAAGTAGATGGCGGTTTTGGATATCAGTCCGAAGCATATCACTTCTACGGATCAGATGTTCCAGACCGAGAACGAACAGCTTCGTTGTTTCATTTGGGAACAGAGTTGAGTAACAATGTCGATCCCGATCATTTTGTTCTTGCGCATTTGAACTTTTCTACTCTTTCCATCAACGATTCATCGTCAAACACAGAAAATCAACTTCAACTTGGTGCACAAACCACGTTGCGTGCATGGAATCTTCCCATTGATACGCGAGGCGAACTATCGATTGCATCGCATGGTGTTTCCATTGTTGATTTTTCTGGAAGAGTGAACGATTTAAAACTTTCTGATGTGTTTTTACAAGCGGCATTCCATGTAACGTGGGCAAAGGGAACGGGACAAAACATTCTTCGTATTAAGCCGCAGCTTTTTGCACGGTATTCACTCACGTCTCAGTATAGTTTGTTTGCATCCTACTCGCCCGAAATTGTTCCGATGTCGCTTTCCAATATTCTTGAAACGAATCGATATGTTTCTGCTTTTACGGCAATACAAAATCAAGACATAACGCATGCCGGAGAACTCGGCGTAGAAGCGCAGTGGACAAATGATATACGCAGCCGTGCTGCATTTCAGGTTCGTTCTGTCGCAAATTACGGTGTGTTCACTGATTCGGTTACATCAGGTATCTGGAATATCCAATACTCGGGGCGTGCAACTTTTTTCGCTTTCGTGATCGAAACGTTTGCAACATTGGCGCGAAATGATTATTTTTCTTCAAGCTTGGAATTACAATCTATGCATCATGAGGTCTATGGCAGTCACATTCCTTATGTATCATCGCTGGAATTCAGCGGATATTATGTGCATGATTTTACGCAGCAACTTTCCGGTATGCTCACTATGCATTGCGTCGGAAAACGTGATGCGGATGTGAATGGAAACAGTACGTTGCCTGCGTATGTCCTATTTAATTTGCAAGGCCAGTATGCTGCGTTGCGTTGGTTGGATGTGAAATTAGAAATAAAAAATATCACCAATAAAAAATATGATGTCTGGCAAGGGTATCAAGAATTTCCGTTTATGTTCCTTGCCGGTTGTGCTGTACAATGGTAAAGGGTAAAAGCAACATGGAACCCTTAATTGAAAAACGAATGAACGTCACCAGTTTCCACAACAACAGGAGGAATGATCCAGTGCCAGATTTAAATCTCATCGATGAAGGCGAGTTTGAAGAACCAACGAGCCATGCTCCAACGCCGCCGATCAAAAAGAAAAAAAGCAGCGGAGGCGGGGGTGGCGGAAGTTCTGCTCTGATTTTTTTATTGATCCTTGTCATTGTTGGTGCCGGAGTGTACTTCTTGAACAAGCGCGGCATTATCAACGTGACAAAGCTTTGGAAAAAGCATCCGCCTGTTGCGCAAGTACAGGAAGAACCATTGCCGCCGGAACAATCGGCAGAACAAATGCAGCAGCCCGCAAAATCGGATTCTTCGGAAGTAGCGTTGTTAGAAACTTCGCCGGTCGAAGATTCGTTAAAAGCAGATCAAACAACGGAAGCAGCTTTTCAATCTTCGAAGACTCCGGTTTCTGCACCAAAGCAAAAAAAGGCGATAAAAGAAACAAGTTCTGTCTCAAAACAATTGGATGAGATGAAGGGCGAGTTCACGGTGCAAGTAATCGCGTATCGCGAAAAAGCGCAAGCCGAAGCAACTGCAAAAAATCTTGAGTATGTCGGGTATCCTTCCTTTGTGGAAAGAGTACCGATGAAAGGCGGCGATTGGTACACCGTCCGCATTGGGCGATATGCATCGCGTGAAGACGCAAAAGCTGCTGTCAAGTCATTTGCTGCACAACTGCAAGCGAGTTATGTTATTGATAAGGTGCGTTCGAAGTAATTGTTGCAATATTTATTGAAGAAAATTTGTGAGACGATGATCGGTGATGAATCTGTTCAACCGATATTACAAGAGGTAAATGTTCTTTTGAGAATGATGGGGCGTGGCGAATGGAAACGATAAGGGAAATAACGCCGCGATTTGGAAAAATTCGATATGGTGCGCCGGAATTACAGCGTGCATATCAAAAATACATGTCGTATGCAATGATGTTGTCGATCATTCTTACGATCCTGTTAGTGAATCTGCTTCGATTTTTAGTTTCTGAAGAATCTTTCAATCCGAAAATTCCTGCAAAACAAATCCGCATATTTGTCTATTCTGAAATTGAAACGCCGCTGCCGATAGGCAACGGAAATTTTGGAATGACTGCGTATCCTGTCCTTCAGCAGCAAGAAACTCCTAATGTGTTGGCAGAAGTAGCAATTATTCCTGATCGAACGAAAAAACCGGGACGCCGTGTACCGGGGTTGCGACAACTTGCCGGTTCCATCGGCGGCTTGCCTGATGCAATGCCGTCTGATAAATATTCCGATGAACGACAATCGATGCGTGATTATTCTGTTGCTAACATTCCAGATGATCGCCATGATATTGCAGGCGGCAGCGGATATTCTGATGATCCGAAACGGAAGGGTGGCGTTCCTGTGGCAGGAAAAACGGGAGAGCCGCCAAGCGGATTCGATCGTTCCGGCGTCGGAAGCTCATCGAAACCAACAGCCGGCGGAATGCCGTTAGGATATGGAAGCGGTGTCAATGGTGAAGGCGGCGGTGCGGGATATTCACTACAATGGGGACAAGGATTGGTACGGCGAAAGTTAAGCGGCGCGTTACCGAAATATCCAGCGGGAGTCAATACAAGCGGACAGGTTCAAATTCTTGCTTTGGTGCAGCCGAATGGAACAGTGAAATCAGTTCAACCAATGCAAAAAGTGAATGCACGGCTTGAAGAAGCGGCAATGAATGCGGTACGCTATTGGAAGTTTGAATCCTTACCTTCTACGTTGGCACAGGTGGATCAAACGTGTGCGATTACATTTCTGTTCAAGCTGAAGTAAAAGAACAGGATTTCAGTTTGTAATCTTCGGAGTTCCTTCAGAAGATGTGGTTTTCTGCTTCTCGGGTAAGAAGAAAAAATAATAAAAAAATACTTCACAGAATGTCAGCAGAAGAAGAGAGAGTGTGTCCTGACGAAATTCTCTAACTTGTATGTAATGCAAAACCGGCTTTGTGTCTGTTAAGTGCCAATACCAATCATGAAACCATTGCATTTTGAACGCTACATCTGTTGCCATATTGGTTAGCACCCATCCCACGGAGAAAACGATTCCGACAAAAGCCATCGCAAGAAAACGCTCGCCAATGGGTTCATCTTTTTTGGAGAAAAATGCGTACGCAAGAAGAATTCCGTGTAGAAGAAAAATATATGCATCGACCATAATTCGTATCCTATTGCTTCATTAATACGCATCGTCTCTGAAGAAAACAGCGTGTATTGTTTTCAAAATTATTTTTAAATCGAACACCAAATGAAAATAAAAACGCTGCGTCAATCGCTATTGCATCAGCGATCAACGTGATTAACGGAATGTAAAAATCTTTACGATGCGTGGACATTCGGATTTAGCCGTACAATTCCTGTTCGACTTCTTGGAAAATAATGTGGCCGATAGTGATGTGCCCTTCTTGAATGCGCTGCGTATCGATGGAAGGAACAATGATGGCGAGATCGACGAGCGATTTGGATTTGCCGCCGTCTTTGCCGAGAAAACCGATAGTGACTAATTTTTTTTCACGAGCTTTGACAAATGCATTGTTGATGCTGGCAGAATTACCGCTGGTAGAAATTCCAATGAGAACATCGCCTTCATTGCCGAGCGCTTCGATGGAGCGCATAAAAACATTGTCGTAACCGAGATCATTTGCACATGCTGTGAGATTCGAAGTATCCGTCGTTAAAGCGATGGCAGGAATACCAGGGCGTTTGATAGTAGGATCAAGACGTATGACAAATTCTGTCGCAAGGTGCTGTGCATCGGCAGCGCTGCCGCCGTTGCCGCAGAGCAAAACTTTTTTCTTATTCTTTAAAGCGGTAATGAGAAGATCGATGGCTTTCGAAATATCTTCCGCACACTGTGAAGCAATGCGCTGTTTGGTTTCACTGCTCGCGTGCAGCGAGTCTGCAATAAATTGTTGTCGTGATGTCATACGATCCTTTTATCATGATGAATTGCATCTGCAAATTCCTTAAGCATAGATGAATTGCCGTTTTCTTCGATGATTGTTCCTGTAACGATGAACGATGCTCCGGCTTCAACTTTTTTCCGAGCTTCTTCAGGATTACGAATTCCTCCGCCAACAATGAGCGGCAGGGAACAATACTTCGAAACTTTTTGAATCATAATATCCGGCACAGGATGTTCAGCACCGCTGCCAGCTTCGAGGTATAAGATTTTCATACCGATCATTTCTGCGGCAAGTGCATGCGCCACAGCGATGTCTGCTTTGTTGCTTGGAATTGGTCGGGTGTTGCTCATAAATTCCACGGAAGTCGTTTTGCCGCCGTCGATGAGCATATAACCTGTGGAAATTGTTTCCAATCCCATGCGTTTGATGATCGGTGCAGCGATGACATGATTGCCGATAAGATTCTCGGGATTGCGTCCGCTGATGAGCAGCAAGAACAACATTGCATCGGCAAACGAAGAAACTTGTGAAACATTCCCCGGGAAAATGACAACAGGAACTTGCGTGTGCTGTTTGATGAGTTTGATGGTCTCATCGAATTCATTGGAGAATAACAAACTTCCGCCGATGAGAAATGCGTCAACACCCGCTGCGGTTGCCGATTGAACAAAATCCGGAATCTGTTGCGGTTTAATTTTATCCGGATCGATGAGGACAAAATATCCCGCACCGCGTTCGGATTTTATTTTGAGCAATCGTTCGTAGGTATTCATTGGCATTTATTTTTTCAATAGAGATTGAATGATAGAAGGAGCTTGCGCAATCGTATCGTCTAATTTAGAAACATCTTTGCCGCCTGCCGTGGCAAGGTGCGGTTGTCCGCCGCCGCCGCCGCCGAGAAGTTTTGCCACTGCGCCGACAATTTTTCCTGCTTCTGCTTTTTTACTCTTTACTAAATCGTCTGTAACGACACACACCAATTGCACTTTGTCTTCGATAACCGTAGCAAGTAATCCGATACCGCTGCCGAGTTTAGAACGAAGCGAATCGCCGAGCGATTTTAATTCATCGACGGACGATGCGGTAACTTTTGCAGCGACGATTTTCATTCCATTGATTTCTTTTGCTGAAGTAACTAATTCCTCGATGGAACCGGAAAGAGATTGCAGACGGATTTTAGAAATTTCTTTTTCGAACGATTTTCTGATATCAATGACTTTTGATGTAAGCTCGGCAAGTTTTTTGTCATTCTCAGACAATTTTTCAAACGAATCGGAAAGAGTGGTAGAACTATTCGTAGGAATTGGAGGCAATTGTTTTAGCTTGTTAAGATTTCCTTCGATTGCAAGAATCTCTTGTACAGAAATGAAGGGCGAACCATTCAATTGAATTATTCCGTTGTAGTAATTTCCCAAGTCTTTACACTGTTGTATTGTGCTTTGAAGACGTTGATAAAAATTTTGTTCTTGTTCTTTATAGAGATCGAGCGCATAAGCTCCCGTGACCGCTTCAATACGTCTTACGCCGCTTGCCACGCTGCCTTCACTGCGGATTTTAAAATATTGAATTTCGCCGGTGTTATTTACGTGCGTGCCGCCGCAGAATTCTGTGCTGAAGTCTCCGAACTGAATCACATTGACGCGCTCGCCGTATTTATCTCCAAAGAACATCAACGCGCCGGTTTTCTTTGCTTCTTCAATCGGAATATTATTTAAATTTTTTGTGCGCGGAATGTTTTCACGAATTTTTTCATTCACAATTTCTTCGATTTGCTGAACTTGTTCGTCAGTCACTTTCGCGAAGTGTGCAAAATCAAATCGTAAATAATCCGGTGCTACGAACGATCCGGCTTGATGCACGTGCGTGCCGAGAACTTTTCGTAAAGCTCCGTGCAGTAAATGCGTTGCGGAATGATTGCGCATAATGGCGAGGCGCCGCTCGGTATCAACCTGTGCTTTTACTTTATCGCCGATCTTTAGATTTCCGCTTTCAATTTTATGTCCGAAGATAGAATCATCCTTTAGTGTATCGACAACTTTTATTTTGCTGCCGTTGGCAATAAGAACGCCGGTATCACCGATTTGTCCGCCGGATTCCGCATAGAACGGAGTTTTATCTAATACCGCATATCCATCGACAAGATCAACGACGGTTGCATCGGTTTCAAATGAAGAGTAGCCAAGGAATTCTGTCTTTGGCGCTTTTACGGATTCTGCAGAAAATTTTAATTCTGCATACGCCGTATCTTTTCCCGATGTGCGTGAACGCTCTTTCTGTTCTTCCATCAATTTATTAAAAGCATCGACGTCAATTTTTAAGCCGCGCTCGCTTTCTATTAATTCGGTAAGATCGAGTGGGAAGCCGAAGGTGTCATAAAGTTTGAATGCATCAACACCTGGAAATATTGGTGGAGTACCGATTAATTTGGTTAATTCCAAACTCCAACCTTTTTCAGGAAAATCTGCAATTTTATTAAAAGTATCAAAGGGAATAATAATACGGTGTTTAGTTATTGAATTATCTCGATGAACGGTTTCAAAAATAACGCGATATCCATTTCGTTCAAGATGTTTTATCTTTGCTTCTCTTTCCATCTCTTCGCAAATTTCTAAACCGCGATCCAATGTTGCGTTGAAACTTTCTTCTTCACCTTTAATTATTTTTTGAATGTACTCTTGCTGTGTCTTAATTTCGGGGAAGATATAGCTCATCGTTTCGACGAGTGTCGGCACTAATTGATAGATGAACGGATTTTGCATTCCGAGATTTCTGCCAAACCGTGCAGCGCGACGGAGAATTCTTCGCAGCACATATCCGCGTCCTTCGTTGCCGGGCAACGCGCCATCGCCAATAGCAAATGTCAACGTGCGGACGTGATCGGCAATCACGCGCATTGCGGTATCGAGTTCCATTTGATGCTGATCGATGCCGGAAAGTTTTCCGTTGTACGGCTGGTTTGTTATCTTACTGATTGCCTGAATGATCGGCGTGAAAACATCGGTGTCATAATTTGATGCTTTATTTTGCATCACCGCACACACGCGTTCAAATCCCATTCCTGTATCGACATGCTTTGCGGGAAGAGGATTTAATTTCCCGGTTTCATCGCGATTGTATTTGCATGAACACAAGATTCCAGATTTCAATAACATCCGGTGTTCCGGCATTCACTTGCGAAGCTGTTGCAATTCCGTTTGGAGTTCTATCGATATGAATTTCCGAACACGGGCCGCACGGGCCGGTTTCACCCATCTCCCAAAAATTTTCTTTTTCAAATCGTAAAATGTTTGCGGGATTAATATCGGTTACCGTTTTCCATAATTGTTCAGCTTCGTCGTCATCTTTGTAAACGGTTGCCCACAATCGTTCTTTGGGAAGTTTCCAGACGTTCGTCAACAAATCCCAAGCCCATGAGATTGCTTCTTTCTTGTAATAATCACCGAACGACCAGTTGCCGAGCATTTCAAAAAATGTGTGATGATATGTGTCGCGACCGACTTCTTCCAGATCATTGTGCTTGCCGCTGACACGGATGCACTTTTGTGTATCGGCGGCGCGTGTGTAGGAACGTTTGCCGGTGTTGAGGAAGACATCTTTAAATTGATTCATTCCCGCATTGGTGAACAGCAATGTGGGATCGTCGTACGGAACGACTGGTGAACTTGCAACAATCGTGTGTGCGTGTTCTTCAAAGAATTTTAAAAAGCTGTTTCGTATTTCTTGAGATGTCATTTTTCGTTTCGTATGAATAGACAATATGATGCTGATGCATCACCGTTCCACATCAGGTAAAAAAATTATACTTCAATCTGTGTGTGCAAAGCAATCTCTTCCAGCGTGCCGGAAACTTTCAAACATTCCGGCATCGCGCCTTCGTACACAGCGGCTTTGCCGGAGTTGTGCACTTCAAATGTCAGCGCTTCCGCTTTTGTTTTATCGCATCCGATTGCTTTGATGATTTGCTCAATCACTTCATCGAATGTGTGGACTTCATCATTATACAAAATAACGGTTGCCGGCTGCCCGGTCAGGACATCGACATCTTTTTGATCTTGTTGTAACGGATTAGAATTCATACACACATTAAATTTATTTCTTTTCAATAATACTGAAAATTAGGAGGGAATTCAAGGTGGGCTGTGCCTTCCGATACTTGCCTTTGTTTTCTATCACGCGGACGGAATTGGAAACATACATCGCATCTTTCCAAAATTTATTGATATTCTGGATAGAATCGTCTATACTATAATAATTTCTTTGATTTGCTGCCAACCACACGAACACATTGAGGAATGATGAATGATGAATTTTAATGCCCGAGATTGGGTTAGACAAATTCTTGAGTCGAAGAAAAAACATACGATGCCGATTATTACCTATCCCGGCCTTCAACTGACAGGCAAAAAAGTGATGGACTTGGTGACCGACGGTAAAGATCAGGCGGAATGTGTAGAGGTACCTCGCTTCTCGTTTTTCGTCGGTCGCTGGTGTGATGGTGATGGATTTATCCGTAGAAGCAGAAGCGTTTGGTGCGCCGGTAACATTCAGCGACCATGAAATTCCTATGGTCAGCGGCCGTCATATTCATGATCGCGATAGCATACGCGGATTGGCTGTTCCTGCAGTCGGAAAAGCACGCACGGGCGAATATGTAAAAGCTGCGGCAATGGCAGCAAAAGCCGTTGTTCATAAACCGGTTTTCGGAGGAATGATCGGGCCGTATTCTTTGGCAGGTCGGCTGTTCGATATGACGGAAATTATGATGTTGATCTTGATCGATCCAGATGCGGCACATGCGTTGCTCAAGAAATGTGCAAGTTTTCTTATCGATTATGCATGCGCCTATAAACTCTCCGGTGCATCCGGAATCGTCATTGCGGAACCTGCTGCAGGATTGCTTTCGGCAGATTCCTGCATGGAATTTTCTTCCGTCTATATCAAACAAATTGTTGATGCTGTTCAGGATGAAAAATTTATCGTCATTCTCCATAATTGCGGCAACACGGTTCCTCTAGTACCGGCAATGCTATCGACAGGAAGTATGGGATACCATTTTGGCAATGCTGTGGATATGATGGATATTCTACCGCAAATTCCAAAAAATGTGTTGGCATTTGGCAATCTGGATCCTGTTGGAATTTTTAGAATAGCGGATGCTGCAACAGTGAAATCAAAAACCAAATTATTACTGGAACGTTGTAACGAATACCACAATTTTGTCATTTCTTCCGGCTGTGATGTTCCTCCTGGTGCGCCGTTAGAAAATATTGATGCCTTTTACGAAGCCATCAACGAATTTAACAATAGATAATTTTTTTGAAGAAATCGTGATAGAAAATATTCCGAGCCTTATGCCATGTGTTTAATAATGGCATCGCCGAATTCGGAACATTTTATTTCTGTTGCGCCTTCCATCTGCCGTGCAAAATCGTACGTAACCGTTTTTGCTTGAATGGCGCCGTTCAATCCTTTTAGAATCAAATCAGCAGCTTCCGTCCAGCCAAGATAGCGCAGCATCATTTCGCCGGAAAGAATCACGGAGCCGGGATTGACTTTATCTAAGTTCGCATACTTCGGTGCAGTGCCGTGTGTTGCTTCAAAAATTGCATGGCCGGTAACATAGTTGATGTTCCCACCCGGTGCAATGCCGATGCCGCCGACTTGTGCGGCAAGTGCGTCGGATAAATAATCGCCATTCAAGTTTAATGTTGCAATCACATCAAATTCTTCAGGACGAGTCAAAACTTGCTGAAGCGTAATATCGGCAATCGCATCTTTAATGACGATGCCGTTCGGAAGTTTTTGCCACGGGCCGCCGTCGATTTCCACACCGCCGAATTCCTGCTTCGTTAATTCATATCCCCAATCGCGGAATCCGCCTTCTGTAAATTTCTGGATGTTACCTTTGTGCACAATCGTAACGGATTTTCTTTTGTTGTCGATGGCATATTGAATTGCAGAACGAATCAGTCGTTTCGATCCTTCTTCCGAAACCGGTTTAATGCCGATGCTGGAAGTTTCCGGGAAGCGGATTTTTGTCACACCCATTTCTTTTTGCAGAAAATCGATAATCTTTTTTGCTTCTTGTGTTCCGGCTTTCCATTCGATGCCCGCATAAATATCTTCTGTATTTTCACGGAAGATGATCATATTAACTTTCTCGGGATGTTTGACGGGAGAGGGAACGCCGTTGAACCATTGCACAGGACGAAGACACACATACAAATCTAATGTTTGCCGCAGCGCAACATTGAGTGACCGGATGCCGCCGCCAATCGGTGTGGTGAGCGGGCCTTTGATGCCAACAAGATATTCTTTGAATGCTTCAATCGTGTCATTGTGCAGCCACGTGTTCGGTCCATACACAACGTTTGCTTTTTCGCCGGCATACACTTCGAACCAAATAATTTCCTTTTTTCCGTTATATACTTTTTTCACGGCAGCATTAAATACGCGTTGCGAGGCGCGCCAGATATTGGGACCGGTTCCGTCGCCTTCGATGAAAGGGATGATCGGATGATTCGGCACAAGAAGGTTGCCGTTGTGAATCGAAATTTTTTCTCCGTGTGTAGGAGGCGTTAGTTTAACGTACATAGCCATCGTTAGTTTTCCTTGTTCGTCGATGAATGAATATGTGCGCGAATGAGTTCACCATAACGATGAAGTTCAGCGTCGGTATAATCTTTAAGATGCAGGATAAAACGGATATTGTCGTCGTGATATCGCGGTGTGACATGCAGATGAAAATGAAATACCGATTGTCCCGCTATTCGTCCGTTGTTGTTAAACAGGTTGAGGCCTTCAAGCGGCTGCATTGTTGTCAGTGCATCGGCAATTAATTTTGCAGCATGTAAAACGGAATGATATGCTTCTTCCGGCAAATCAAAAAAATCTTTACAATGCGTTTTGGAAATGACCAAGGAATGCCCGTAATTGATCGGATGAATATCCAGAATAGCGATGACGTGTTCGTCCTCGTATAAAATTTCTGCGGGAATTTGTTTTGAAATGATTTTACAAAAAATACAGTTGTCCATTTTTTCTTTTTAGTTGATAGAAAAATCTATCCAAAAATAAAGGCAAAGTCAAAAATATTGGCGAGAATAATTCTTGTTATTCTTATTATACTTTGATGTTGCAATGGCGGAATTGGTAGAGATGTCAGACTTAAAATGGTTGTTGTATTACTGCGATATTGTTTTGCTGGAGATTACAAGACGTTCCTTCTAAATAGTTATCTGTAAAAACGGTTACTTGCAGTCTCAAAACTGCATCTTCGATTATGCTTTTGTGTTTCTAAAACAATGTCAGTATCTTTTGTTAACTATGAAATTTAATCAATTTATTTTCGTATTTCTATTCTTCAGCATCATTGATTCTCATATTGTTTCTGCTCAGATGCCGGATATCAAGTTCAAGCAGATAACAACAAGTGAATACAGGGCGATTGTTCAGGATCATCAGGGATTCCTCTGGTTTGGTTCATCAGAGGGCTTGTATCGCTTCGATGGATATGAGTATCGCAGATTTACCAATGATCCGATGGATTCTACGACTCTTTCTTCCAATTGGATAACGGATATTCTTGTTGACCATCATGGATATATCTGGATTGGCACAAAAAATGACGGTTTGAATCGATACGACCCGCGTACTGAAAAATTTTGTTCCTATCTCCATAATCCGAACAATCCAAAGAGTCTGTCAGATAATAATATTTCTGTTCTTTGCGAAGATTCGACAGGTAATCTTTGGATTGGTACAGAAAGAAGCGGATTGTGCTGTATGGATGCTTTCGGAAATGGCTTTGTTAACTTTAAAAGTGATTCTAATATCTCGACGACGCTTAATAATAATTACGTCAATTCGATTCTTGAGGATTCCTATGGTGATCTGTGGGTCGGAACTACAACAGGTCTTTGTCGGTTGTGTAAAGAGAAACGAGCTACGGGCGAATTTATTCGTTACTGCCATGATCAGCACAACTCAAGGAGTATCGGCGGGCCTGTATTCTCCATCTATGAAGACCGACAGAGAAATCTTTGGCTGGGAACGGTTGATGCTGGTTTATGTCGATACAATCGAGTAACTAATGATTTTACGACATTTCATCATTCAGGAGCAAAAGGAAGCATTAGTGATAATAATATAACATGTATGCACGAGGACATTTCTGGGAAAATGTGGATAGGAACCCAGAATGGAGGGGTCAACATATTTAGCCCGACCAATAATACATTTTATCATTATAAACATGATGTTAATGACGTAGAAAGTATATATGATAATTATGTTGTGTGTATGTGCGAAGACAATGCTGGGACAATGTGGTTCGGCACGTACGGTGGACTTGCAACCTTTGACAATAACAAAAAACAATTTATGGGATTTCAACATCAAGCAAATGATTCGTCGAGCTTGAGTGATGCTGTTGTTACAGATTTATGGCCGGATGCTGATGGCGGTATCTGGACTGGAACACATGGCGGCGGCATTAATTATCTTCCGTTTGGTTCGAAGCAGTTTAAACACTATCGGTATCAATTGGATAATCCTGCGAGTTTGAGCAGTGATTTTATTCTCTGTATTTCTGGAAGCCGCAATAATATATTATGGGTTGGTACTCGTGATCAAGGATTAAACAAGTTTGACATGCACACGGGAAAAAGTATTCGATTTATTCATAATCCAAATGACTATTCAAGTATTAGCGAAAATTGTATCATTGCATTACATGAAGATATGTCAGGAGATGTATGGATAGGTACCAACCATAATGGTTTAGACATGCTGGATCAGAAGAATGGAAAAATTATTCATTACCGGTATAACCGGTATGACAATACATCTATCAGCAGCGATCGTGTTATGGCAATTCTTGAAGATCACCATGGATATTTATGGGTGGGTACGCTGGGCGATGGTTTGAACCGGCTTGACCGCAAAGCAGGAACATTTACGCGCTATTATTATAAGAAAGGTGATCCTCGTAGTCTCATCAATAACGACATCACATTCCTGTGTGAAGATCCTCGAGGCGTTCTTTGGGTTGGTACTCTTGCCGGTATTTCCCGCTATGATGAAGCAGAAAATAGTTTTACGTCATTCACAAAACAAAATGGCATTGTCGATAACGATATTGGAGCCATTATTCCGGATACAAAGGGATATCTTTGGGTTACGACCAATAATGGCTTATCAAAATTTGATCCACGTACAGGAATGTTTAGGAATTTCGAAAAAGCTGATGGACTATTGGTAACAGATTTTATGCAGGCATCAGGTTGCCGTCGCAAAGATGGATGGATGCTTTTCGGCGGCCAGGAGGGAATTGTTACGTTTCATCCTGACAGCATTCATGAAAATAATTTCATTCCGCCAGTTATGATTACACGATTTAAAATTTTTGAGCAAACGATGCCGATTCCTTTTAATAAACAAGGTGATGCAGAGATCGTTTTGTCGTATGAGCAGAATTTTTTCTCGTTTGAGTTCGCTGCACTATCGTTTACTGCACCGGAAAAAAATATGTATCGATATATGCTTGAAGGTATCGATGACAAATGGATATTCAGTGGAACACGCCATTATGCTGCCTATACACATTTAAGTCCGGGTGATTATATTTTCCATGTGCAAGGCAGCAACAATGATGGTGTGTGGAATGCAAAAGGTACATCGGTGGTGGTTCGGATTATTCCTCCATTTTGGGTCACATGGTGGTTCCGATCGATAGTTATTCTCATTTTTGTGTCGTGTATTACCACTGCCGTATTATGGAGGATTCATTACCTCAAACGACGCACGGTTGAGCAACAGAAAGTATCGCAACAGCTCATTGAGTTTCAAGAGAATGAACGGAAGAGAATAGGTACAAGCTTGCATGACAGCCTGGGGCAAAATCTTCTCGTGATTAAAAATCTCGCTATCTTAGGATCTGAAGCAAACAAGCAGCATAAGTCCACAGATGAACAGCTTGATGAAATTTCTTCCATAGCATCTCAAACGCTCGCAGAGGTTCGTGAAATATCATACAACCTGCGTCCGTACCATCTCGATCAATTAGGATTGACTGGCGCGTTGCGTTCAATAATAACAAGAATTGAATCCTCATCACAAATTACATTTGCAAAAGATATAGATACATGATAATCTTTTCCCGAAGCAGCAAGAGATCAATGTCTTCAGGATTGTGCAAGAATCTATCAATAATATTATCAAGCATTCACATGCTACAAATGCCTCGATACAAGTCAAGCGTGAAAACGATACTGCCGTTATTATCGTCTCTGATAACGGCATTGGCTTCGATCAAAATCATTATGGCTTTGGATTGACAGGTATTGGCGAAAGAGTCCGCATACTTGGAGGATCTTTTGTTATACGATCAAAACCGGGATCAGGCACAGCTATTACATCAACAATTCCCTTTGGGAGAACATCTTCATGAAAGAAACAATAACGCTTATTATTGCTGACGATCATCCGGTATTCAGAAAAGGATTATTCCATATCATTGAAGCAGATCCATCGGTTATTCTTTTAGGTGAAGCGGGGGACGGTGAGGCAGCTCTTGCTCTCATCGAAGAAAAAAAACCCGACGTGGCGTTGCTTGATATTTCTATGCCGCGGATGACCGGATTGAAGGTTGCAAAAATTGTTCAGGAACGCGGCCAATCGATAAAACTTGTCATCATAACGATGAACGCCGACGAAGAATTATTTAATGAGGCAATGGACATTGGTGTAAACGGCTATATCCTTAAAGAAAATGCTGTCAGCGAAGTGCTGAACAGCATTAAAGCCGTGGTGCAAGGGCAGTATTATATTTCGCCATCCATTTCAGGTCTTCTTATAAAGCGCTCACAAAAAAGGCAGAATGCCCTTCAACGTATGCCCGGACTTATCGATCTCACTCCAACCGAATTGCGTATCCTTAAACTTATTGCCGGCAATAAAACCAGCAAAGAAATAGCCATTGATCTTTGTATCAGTCCAAAGACTGTTGAAAACCACAGGGCAAATATTGCAGATAAACTTAAGCTCTCTGGTAATAACGCACTCCTCAGATTTACTCTATAGAACACAAATCGCTCCTGTAAGTATATAGGTGAAGCCCCCTATATGCAATAGGGATGATCTGGCTACATTTTAGGTTATTCACACCTATTTCCATCCTTTTCACTTCTCTGTAAATTTTCACAACAATTTTAGTGAAAACCATAATGACCGTACTTGTAGTAGATAATGACGCACGAATGCGCCGGACAATTATCAATATCCTCGCGTCCCAAATGATTACCTGCATAGAATGTGACGACGGCGCCAAAGCGCTTGAGCTTTATCGTAAAATTCAACCTGCTTGGATATTGATGGATGTTCTTATGCCGGGTATGAACGGATTTGAAACGACAAGAACAATTATTGCGTCATTTCCTCATGCCCGTATTGCGATCGTCACGGATTATAACGATATTGAATTTCGCGATGCTGCACGACGGTCCGGTGCATCGGCGTATATTCTTAAAGAGGAATTAATGCAGTTAAGAGAAAAAATTACACAAACAACCAACACGGAGGAGTTATGAAACTAAGACACGTTTTTGTATCCGTTGCAATGCTTACCGCTTTAATGCTCACTGTTCCTACATTTGTGCAATGTTCGGCAGATACGCCTTCAGGGTCCGGCACTTCAAGTGATCCTTATCAAATTGCTACACTGAACAATCTCCATTGGATAACACAAAACAGCAGTTCATGGAGCGGTTATTTTATTCAGACAGCAGATATTGATGCTTCAAGTAGTTATACATGGGCGAGTGGTGCAGGGTTTTCTCCTATTGGAAATAGTGCGACACAATTCACTGGTTCGGACGATGGCAAGACATACAAAATCACCGGACTGTATATATACCAAAGTAGCACGAACTACATTGGTTTTTTTGGATATACAAGTGGTGCAACAATCACAAATGTAAAGATCGAGAGCGTTTCCATAACTGGAGATAATTATACCGGTGGTTTGATTGGTGAACAATACGGTGGTACAACTACAAGCTGCTACAGCACTGGCTCTGTAACTGGTAATTATGACGTTGGTGGCTTGATTGGGTTGGGAAATTCTTCTTCCATCGAAAGTAATTGTTATAGCACTTCTTCTGTAAAAGGTTATGGTTCTTATGTCGGCGGATTGATGGGGGCGCAAGTAAATAGCACCGCTACGAACTGCTATTGCACTGGTTCTGTAACAGGTAATTTATCTTTTGGTGGATTTATTGGATCTCAATCTGGCGGTACTGCTGCGAATTGTTTTTGGGATATAACAACTTCCGGTCAAACAAGCAGCGTCGGCGGAACCGGTAAAAGCACCGCCGATATGAAAACAGCTTCCACTTTTCTAAATGCGGGGTGGAGTGGCAGTATCTGGAATATTGGAGATGGAATAAATAACGGCTATCCGTATTTAAAGTGGCTAAATCCAAGTGGTACTCCGCTTCCAGTAGAACTCACTTCCATTACTGCAAGCGAAGCACTATCCGGTGCTATACTGCAATGGAAGACCGCAACAGAAATCAATAATTATGGCTTTGATGTAGAACGGAGAGCAGTGAACAGTGAAAAGTTAACAGCCAACAGTTGGAGTAAGATAGGATTTGTGCAGGGCAATGGCACAAGCAACTCTCTGCACGAATATTCCTTTGTCGATGCACAGCTTGCGGCAGGAACCTACGCCTATCGCCTGAAGCAGATCGATAATGGCGGAGCAACAAAATACTCCAGCGAAGCAGAGGTGACGATTGCCGTACCAAAAGTATTTGCACTGAGCCAGAATTATCCTAACCCGTTTAATCCAACGACGATGATAGAATTCACTGTGCCTGAAGACGGGATGACAACATTGAAGGTATATGATATCCTTGGTAAAGAAGTGGCAACATTAGTGAATGAGAATTTGCAAGCGGGTATCATTCATCAAACTTCATTTAATGCTTCTCGGCTTTCGTCAGGGATGTATTTCTATCGTTTGGAAACCAACAGTGCCTCATTGGTAAAAAAACTTGTGTTGCTGAAATGATGTTAATATAATATCAGATGATTGCAGACATAGGAATAAATAAAAAACGTTTTGCCGATAGATGATAATTGGTTGGAGGAATAAGGAGGCGCATCCTCGGATAATTCCGGAGGATGCTGTTTATGTGTTTGTGCTGATTTTTATTTTAATCACAATGGCTGTGTATCGAGTGATTTCTACGAAAAAGAATTTGCCTTAGAGGAGAAACTTCAATACATTTAATTGTTCCCCTTAAATGAATGGGGATTTTTTACTTGACTTGAAAGTAATCAAAAGTTACAAGTGATTACTCTGGCGGCAATAAAAAAACTTGAGGTCGATTTAAGATCTTCAAATTTAGACTAAAATCGATGCCGAAATGGCGGAATTGGTAGACGCGCTGGACTCAAAATCCAGTCTGGCTTACACCAGGTGAGAGTTCGAGTCTCTCTTCCGGCACAGAATGAAAGTCCTTTTACAAAGATAATTCAGAGTCGCTTTGTTGATTGTGAAGAGGTAAATCAGCAAAGAAGAATGAGCTTGTCTTTTACACGCGTTGGAGAATGTATCGGTCACACTGCTACAGTTCTGAAATAGAAGTCATCTTCAACGTGGACGAATGAAGTTTTATTTTCCCAAAATTTTTTTTCTGCTGCACCTGTTGATTGTACCGCTTACCGGTCAATCGTTACAGCGAATCATTTTTTCCCCAACTCTAGTCCACATTTTACTGTCTCTCGCAACGATTCCATCATTCAATTGCCGCGTCAATTTATTTTTGAACACAGCGATGAAACACTGCTTGATTCCACGCAGCATCTTCTTCGTTCAAAGGATTATGAAATCGATTATCGATCCGGCAAAATTACTTTCGCATCGTCACTGCGGGAACAATTAAAGCGCGATACACTTCATCATTCTTTTGTCGTTCATTATCAGGCATTGCCGATTATGTTTCAGCCGGAATATTCTCTGCGGCATCTGGAAGTGCGGCGGGATTCGACAGGAAAAAAACAAACATATATCGCATCAACTACTGCGAGTATTTTGTCAGAAGATTTATTCGGTTCCGGATTGAAGAAGAGCGGTTCGTTGGTGCGCGGTTTCACCGTCGGTACGAATCGCGATATGTCGCTCAATTCCGGATTGCGCTTGCAGTTGTCCGGCAAGTTAGCGCAGGATATTGAAATCAACGCTGCGTTGACGGATGAAAATTCTCCCATTCAACCGGAAGGAACAACGCAAACACTGCGCGAAGTGGACAAAGTGTACGTCGAAATTAAAAGTCCAAATTATGCCGTGACGCTCGGTGATTTTAATCTCAACGTCAGTCAGTCGGAAGGCGGGGAATTCGGACAACTCAATCGGAAACTGCAAGGTGCTCATGGCACAGCGACGTTCAGTAAAATTGGCGGAGCAGATTTCGATGGCTCGGTTTCCGTTACAGCCGGCACAGCGCGCGGAATATTCATGACGAATCAATTGCAGGGAATGGACGGCGTTCAAGGGCCATATCAGTTATCTGATCAAAACGGTCAAAAGCAAATTTTGATTATTGCAGGATCGGAACGTGTGTACTTAAACGGCGAATTGATGATGCGCGGAGAAACAAATGATTACACCATCGATTATTCAATCGGCGAAGTAACATTTTCCAGCAAACGATTGATGACGAATGCTTCGCGTATTGTCATTGACTTTGAATACACAAACGAAGAATATACGCGGAATGTGATCGGCGGAAGTGTGGCGGGACAAACACTGGGACGCGCAGTGAATTTCAATGTCTCATTTTTTCAGGAAGCGGATGACCCTAATGCGCCGGTGAATTATGCGCTGACGGATTCCACGCGCAGGATTCTTGCGCAGAGCGGCACAAACAAATTCAAAGCGTCGGTTTCTGGACTGTTGCCTGCGGGACAAGATTCCGGTCAATATATCTTGCGAGACACGATGATCAATAACAAAATCTATCCGTTACTCGTCTATGCACCAGGAAATTCTTTGGCAACCTATTCCGTGACATTTTCGTATGTTGCTGTTGTTCCAGTAGATTCTGTCGGTTACACACGTATTGCGGCGGGTGAATTTCAATTTGTAGGACCCGGCAGTGGCAACTACATGCCGATTCAATTTCTTCCGATGCCGCAACTACATCAAGAAATGGACGTTCATGCCCAAGCAAAGGTCAGTAAAGATTTTTCTGTCGCAGGCGAATATGCGGTGAGCCGATTCAACGCCAATCGATTTTCCACCGATGACAGTGCGAATGTTACCGGGGGTGCTATGAAAATTTCTGCACGATACGATCCGAAACAAATAATGATTGGCGGGAAAAATTACGGCGCCATGGATATTAATGTCTCCGAACGATTTGTGGATCATCGATTTGTTTCGTTGGATCGAGTCGATGAAGTAGAATTCAATCGCAAGTGGGATGTTGCAACGACGACGACTGCCGATGAACAAACGTATGAAATGTCGCTTGCATATTCTCCGGTGAAAACGGTACAGGGAACAATCGGTTACGGATCGTTGGAACGATCTGGAGAATCGAAATCCAATCGCACGCAAGTCGATGTTGCTTTGAATGATTCTACATTGCCGGCAGCGCAATATCATTTTGAAAATATTCAATCCTCGGATTTTATTCTAAATAGCAATTCGCAATGGATCCGGCAGCGTGGCACGTTGGAGTATGCAATTGCTCGATGGCATCCGGGCATTCGAATTGAAACAGAAGATCGCAATGCCGCGCAAACGGGAAGTGACTCGGCATTATCGGGAAGTTTTCGTTATTTGGAAATTGCGCCGAAACTCTCGACGCCGGAATTCTCGCACATGACGGCAAGCGCGGAAATACAATTTCGTTCGGAAGACAGCGCCTCTATCGGTTCACTCAAACGAGCATCCAACGCGATAACGCAATTGTATTCGTGGCGGCTTGCCGACTGGCACACATTGGCAAGTTCGCTGACACTTAATGTTCGCAATGTACAGTTCACGGATGAATTTAAACAGCATGGGAATGTCAATACCGATGCAGTATTAGTTCGGTCAGAAACGCGGTATGCACCATTTCAGCGCGCGGTTGAATCCGAATGGTATTATGAATTTTCCGATCAACGCTCTGCACGGCTGCAACGTGTCTTTGTGCAAGTACCGAAAGGATCGGGAAATTATCGATACCTTGGCGATTTGAACGGCAACGGAGTGAAAGATGAAAACGAATTTGAACTGACAAATTATGACGGCGATTATATCGTAACTTATTATCCCAGCGACGAATTGTTTCCAGTTGCCGACTTGAAAGCAAGTACGCGCTTAAAATTGCAGCCGGCGCGATTGCTTCCTCATCCAACGACGTTGTTCGAAAAAATTCTTAAAGTCATTTCAAGCGAAACCAATCTTCGTGTGAACGAAACAAGCAATATTTCCGACACGAAGCAAATCTATTTGCTGCATTTTAGTAAATTCCAAAACGACAGCACCACGCTAAACGGCTCGAATCAATTTACGCAGGATGTATTTCTTTTTGAAAATAGTCCAGATCTTTCATTCCGGCTTCGATACAATGAACGCCGTTCATTAATGCAGCTTGTTTCTTCGGTGGAACGCGGGTACTTACAAGAGCGTTCTGTACGCGTGCGGTCGCAGTTGATTCCTGAAATCAGCAATCAAACAGATTTTATCAATACCACAGACCGGCTTGTCTCATCGGTGCAGTCGATAAGCCAGCGCGATCTCTCATCCAATGCGTTGCTAACAGATTTTTCCTATCGGCCGGATATGATCTGGGAAATAGGATTCAATTTCGATGAAACAGAAATTGTGGATCGATTTATCAATACCTCAGCAACCTCGGATATTAATCAACAAGGATTACGCATTACACAATCTTTCCCATCGATAGGACAGCTTCGGATAGAATTTACACGAAAAGAAACTACGCTCTCGAATGTTCCCTCATCTTCTCTTATTTCACTGCCGTATGAATTTACACAAGGAAATGTCGTTGGAAAAACATTCCTCTGGCAGGTGACATTCGAATATCGCCTTACATCCAACATTCAATTATCTGCAAACTATACCGGACGTTTAGAGGGTGCCACCACGCCGGTGCATCAAGTGCACATGGAAGCAAGGGCTTTTTTCTAAAATCTGTCAAGCAATGTTTCGAAATATATTCTTAAAATAAAACTTGTGCTTGCCTTTGTTGCACCTTTTGGCTATACTTTTTTACACAAAAAGTGAATTACATCGTTCGATATTGTGTATTGCCATGCAGTGAGAGAATAAATAAAATTCCCTTGGCATGTTCCTATGGAGGCAGGTGAAGGTGATGGAAAAAATATTCTATACGTCGTTCGATTCAAAAATCGGGACCATTTATGTCGCTTCAACAGAAGTCGGGGTTTGTAAAATCAGTATTCCTGCACAAACGAAAAAAGAATTTCATGCATGGCTTCAAACACACAGCAACGGCGCGGAAGTCACCGAATCTACTTCAAAGAATCGTCAGATCATCGATGAGATCAATCGCTATCTTGACCGTCGCCTTGTGAAATTCCATAGCAAGCTTGATCCATTGGGAACGGAATTCCAGATCTCTGTGTGGGGACAATTAAAGCGAATAAAATACGGCGAGACAATCACATACAAACAACTTGCACACCGTGTCGGTATTGCAAAAGGATATCAAGCGGTCGGCCGTGCCAACGGCGCCAATCCGCTGCCGATTGTTGTACCATGTCATCGTGTAATCGGTTCGAATGCGAAGTTGGTCGGGTATGCGGCGGGATTGAAAACGAAAGAATTTTTACTTCGCCTTGAAGGCGCACTGCAAGCGTAAAAACGGGACTTGCCCTCGCAACAAATTTTGCTTACTATTTCTCTGTAATGAGTTGATGAAAAAATAGTAAGAAATTCCGAAAGCGTTCTATCCCATTTCAAACAATTTAAATTGGTCTTTTGGTGAAATTCACTGAGAGGTGAAAGTTATTGTTTGAGAGAATGTACAAGCGTATAAAAAACGTTTTCTTTTTAAATTTTGAAATTGATATTACCTCGTGCAGATAAAATTTCTTCAAGACCTTAACGTAGTTCAACAAGAAGCGGTGCAGGCAGCGAACGGCCCGGTGATGATAATCGCCGGTGCCGGCAGCGGTAAAACGCGCGTATTGACGTATCGCATTGCCTATCTACTTTCGTGTGGTGTGCCGCCATACCAAATTCTTGCGCTGACATTTACCAACAAAGCCGCCAATGAAATGAAAAATCGTATTTCGGTTTTGGCGGGCGAGCAAGCACGCGATCTGTGGATGGGAACATTCCATTCTGTGTTTGCCCGCGTGCTGCGGAAAGAATGTAAGCATCTCAATTTCACATCATCATTCACGATTTATGATTCGGATGATTCGTTGAATGTGATAAAAAAAGTGATGTCGAAATTGAATCTCTCCACGCAGCAATTTGCTCCGCAAGCCGTGCGTGCCCGCATCAGCATGGCAAAAAATCAATATCTTTCGCCCGATAAATTTTCTGCTTCAGCGCATGATTTTTTTGACGAAAAAGTTGCTTCGGTCTATGAAGAATATCAAAAGACCTTACTGCAAAGCAACGCCATGGATTTTGATGACTTGCTGATGAAACCGGTGGAGTTGTTCGAAAAAAAGAAAGATGTGCTGGAAAAATATCAACAGCGATTTAAATTTATTTTGGTGGATGAATTTCAGGATACGAACAGCACGCAATACCGCATGGTGAAACTGCTCGGCAGCGCGCATAATAATATTGCCGTGGTCGGCGATGATGCGCAGAGTATTTATTCGTTTCGCGGCGCAGACATCCGTAACATTCTCGACTTCGAAAAAGATTTCCCGGAATGCAAAACATTCCGGTTAGAACAAAATTATCGTTCGACAAAATCGATTATCTCTGTCGCCGATAAATTGATTCGCTTTAACAAAGAGCAGATACAGAAACATCTCTGGACGGACAATTCCGAAGGCGATCCGATCAGTGTGATTGAATGTGTGGATGACCGCGAAGAAGGTGGACAGATTGTGCATGCGATTCAGCAAGAAAGCCACAAGCGAAATCTCAATTTAAAAGATTTTGCCGTGTTGTACCGCACCAACGCACAATCGCGTGCGATAGAAGATGCCTTTCGGCGCAGTGCGATACCGTAAATGATTGTCGGCGGCATCCGGTTCTACGAACGGAAAGAAATTAAAGATGTGCTCGCGTATTGGCGATTGATGGCGAATCCTTCCGATGCGGAAAGTTTATTGCGCATTATCAATTATCCTGCACGCGGCATCGGTGATACCAGCTTAGAATACCTGCGAAGATTTTCTGTTGAAAAAAAATTGTCTCTGTTCGACGCGCTTGACAGAGTAGATGACGTTGTTGAGTTGACTGAACGTGCGAAAGCAAATTTCAAACAGTTCAAAACGTTGATCGAAAAATATCGTTCGCTTCGTCCACAGATGTCGCTGAGCGAATGGACGCGTTCGTTGGTCGATGACCTTGGCATTCTCTTGATGTTCAAAGAAGAACGAACCGCTGAATCGATGAACCGCTGGGAAAACGTGCAGGAATTACTTTCCGCCATCACGGAATACAGCCACGAACATCAAGATGCAACGCTGGAATCGTTCCTGGAAGAAGTTGCACTCGTTGCCGACATCGATCAATGGGAAGGCGAAAAAAATGCCGTAACACTGATGACGCTGCATGCAAGCAAAGGTCTGGAATTTTCTGTTGTGTTCATCGCCGGATTGGAAGAAGGGTTGCTGCCGTTTTATTCCAGCACCAGCGAATCTGCCGATGTGGAAGAAGAACGCCGTTTGATGTATGTCGGTATTACGCGCGCCGAACAAAAATTATACATCACACATACACGCATGCGGTACCGTTTCGGCGATGTAACCTATCCCAGCGAATCGCGATTTCTTTCCGAACTTGGCACTGCACACATCGAAAAAATCGGGACACATCCTGTTCATAAACAACCGGCAGCATCGCTGTTTGCCTTCGACACTTCGAGAAAAAACAACAGTACGCCTGTTCACCGAACAGCGTTGAATGATGATGCGTTTGTCGGCGATACGATGCCGGATTACGAATCCGAATCGCAAGAACAACGACTGACGTTGAAACGCGGTATTGCAGTTCAACATGAACAATTTGGAAAAGGAAAAGTTATCGAAGTGAACGGTGCAGGTGAAGCACAAAAAGTTGTTGTTCGGTTTGATGGCTGCGGTTTAAAAACACTCATTGCGAAGTACGCAAAACTTCGTCCGGCATAAAAAGGAATTTTGTATGACCAAAGAACAGCAAATTAAAGAACTGACGGTTATTCCTGGCGTCGGAAAATCGATCGCCCAGAATTTTTGGAACATCGGGATCAAAAAAGTGTCAGATTTGCAAGGCAAGAAGCCGGAACAATTATATAAAAAGCTGGAAGCGTTTGAAGGTGGTCATCAAGACCGGTGCGTGTTATATGTCTTTCGATGTGCTGTCTATTTTGCAGAGACCGAGGGAAAGATACGCGATACGGAAAAACTCAAATGGTGGAATTGGAAAGATAAAAAGTAAAACCTTCTACTGTTGTTCCCTTCCAAACTCACTTTATGCAAAAACTTCTTGAACTTATCGACATATCCGTTTCATTCGGAACAAACATCGTCCTTCACAATTTGAATTTTACGATTCACCACGGTGAACAATGGGCGATTATTGGAAGTTCGGGAAGCGGCAAAACGACATTAGTCCGTGTTCTCGAAGGATCGATCTTTTTTACCGGCGAAGTTCTTTTTCATTCTTCGAAAACAAATGATCGAAAAGTTTCTCTTGCGCTCATCGAGCAACAGCATCGCTTTAAAAATTATTCTTCATCAGGGGAATTCTATTATCAACAGCGATTTCATTCCGTCGATGCAGACGATGCAATCACCGTCGAAACATTATTACGCGAATCCAATGAACTTTCCGAAGATGAACGGCAATATTGGCTGAAGGAATTGCATCTCACTCCGTTATTGCAGATGCCGCTCATTCAATTATCCAACGGCGAAAATAAACGATTGCAAATTGCTCAGGCATTACTTAAAAATCCGGACGTCATCATTCTCGACAATCCGTTTATCGGATTGGATGCGGAAGGATGTTTGCGATTGAATGCCATTCTGAAAAGCATTTGTGATGCCGGCACACATATCATTTTATTATCATCTCGGAAAACTATTCCCGGCTGTATCACACACGTTGCCGAATTGAGACAAGGAACCATCGTGCGCGCAGTGCCGAAAGATCAATTCCAAAACGAACAATCTTCTGAATATAAAAGAATCAAGATGCTTCCCGCTACAATTCCCCATGATCTTTTTTATGAAGTCCCATTTTCAACTGCCGTAAAAATGGTAAACGTTCATGTGCAATATGGTGAGAAGAAAATATTAGACAGCGTGAATTGGGAAGTGAAACGCGGGGAATGCTGGTGCGTTGCGGGACCAAACGGAGCAGGGAAATCAACATTGTTAAGTCTCATTACGGCAGATAATCCGCAGTCATACGCAAACGAACTATATTTGTTCGATAGACGACGCGGCAGCGGTGAAACAATTTGGGATATTAAACGCAATATCGGATTTGTTTCGCCGGAACTGCATCTCTATTTTCCGTATAACGCAATTTGTGATGATGTGATTGCTTCCGGATTGTTCGATTCAATCGGCGTCTTCCGAAAAATATCCGATCAAGAACAAAATCAAATCGAGTGGTGGATTGATGCACTGCATTTTCAAGATGTTCGTTCATCCATGTTATCATCTTTGCCGCTTGGACAACAGCGGATGGTTTTTCTTGCTCGAGCATTAATAAAAAATCCTCCATTACTTATTTTAGATGAACCATGCCAAGGGTTGGATGAGGAACAAGCCGGATTATTCAAACAACTTGTTGACGATAGTTGCAGAACATTGCATTCGACATTAATTTATGTCAGTCACGTTGAAAATGATATTCCTTCCTGTGTAACGCATATTCTACGGTTGGAACAAGGAAAAGTCGTTGATGGTAATTGATTCACTTTGTGTTGTTATGTACATTCATAGAGTAATAGAAAATAATGGAAAAAGAGAAGAATGCTATGACAATAACCAAACAAGAAATACTAAATGCATTTTTATTTCGGCATGCATGTAAAGAATTCGATCCCACTAAAAAAATATCGGAAGAGGATTTTCAGTTTATTCTGGAAACAGCGCGGTTATCTCCCAGTTCGTTCGGATTCGAACCATGGAAATTTATTGTCATTCAGGATAAAACATTGCGAGAAGAATTACGAACGGTTACTTGGGGAGCACAAAAAACGCTGCCGACGGCAAGTCATTATATTGCTGTGCTTGCACGCACCAAAGCAGATTTGCTTGCCGATTCAGATTATATTCAATCGATGATGCGCGAGACACATCACGTGCCGGAGGAAGCACGGCAACAGCGCACGAAGAAGTATGCAAATTTTCTCGAACATGATTTTAACTTATTGGAAAGCGAGCGTGTGATATTCGATTGGGCAGGTAAACAAACATACATTGCACTCGGTAATATGATGACGGCGGCTGCTCTGATTGGAATCGATTCCTGCCCGATTGAAGGTTTCAATCGCGAAGATGTCGATCGTGTCCTCGATTCAAAAGGATTGTTAGAAAACGGCAAATATGGAATTTCCTATATGGTTGCTTTCGGTTACCGAATCAATCAGCCGAGAGAAAAAACACGCCAGCCGCTGGAAGCGATTGTAACATATTATTGAATAGTTGCTGTTGTTTGCATAGGTAATGGAGTGAATATATCGGATAGCAATAAACGATTTGCTTTTCAAAGCATCAATAGATAAACTATGCGTTCAGATATAACTATGTAAGGGAACATTCCAATGAAAAATAAAATTCTTCTTTGCACTCTTTTGTTATTTCCGCTCATCGTATGGTCGCAGCCCATTCCGGATGCCGTTGTGATTGTGCATCAAAATACGATTAACGGATTCTTTAATGCCATCGGGCCTGTGAGCGGAACGGAACCGTATAATGTGCTGGGAATGCATGGCGATTACACATGGACTCTGGAGCATGCCCGCATCGAATTAAAACCGAATCAGGCAAAATTTATTGCGGATGCGCATATTAAGATCGGGCCGCTCTGGTACGGCTCGGTGGCGAACGGCGATGTGGAGGTAAAATATCATCCCGATAACAACCGTATTTCGATCAAGGTGTTAAAAGCGACGTTTGAAGTGTACATCAGCGTTTTCGGCAAGAAAATTCATATTACCGATATTGATGCATCGCGGTTTTATCGTCCGGAGTTTGAATTTGCCGGGCCGCAGCCCATTCAGGCAAGTATCGAGGTGGCATTACCCGGCAATAATAAGAAAATGATCTTCATTACACCGTACACGCAATACATGACGATCGAAAAAGAGCGTATCGTTGTGACATCGCAGTTAAAATTTTCCGATCAACCGCCGGCACCACAGCACGATCATCAATAAATTTCTTGAATCCTTATGGCGCATCCTCATTTGGCACTCATTAATAAATTCTTTGCGGCATATAACCAGCATGATCTTGCCGCGATGCGCGAAGTCATGTCTGATGATGTTAAATGGTTCTTTCCGGGAATACATCCGTTGAGCGGAACGAAAAATGGAATCCCTGAAGTTGTTGCATTTTTTGATTTGATGGCGGATGGGATGAAAAAATCGTTTGCCAGAGCAGAAAAGTTAGTTGTAGGCAGCAATGATGATTATGTGGTCGAAAGCCAGCATATCTGGATGACGGTCGATGGAGTTACATCGGAACATTACTGGTGTGTGCTGTGGAAGTTTGAAAACGGAAAAATCGTGGAAGGAAAACATTTCGTGGCGGAATAAGAAATCCTCTTTCCCAAGAATTATTAAAAGCCGTCTTAAAAATGTTCAATCTTAGAGGTTGCACTGTCATGCCCGCATGTTGTAAGCGGGCATCCAGAATTCTGGACTCCCGATAAAAACATTCGGGAGTGACACAGTATTCTTTATTATTATTTCTAATTCTTCTTCAGCACTTTTTCGTAATATTGTTCGTACTGTCCGACAATTTTATCCGATTCAAATTCTTTTGCCCGCTTCCGGGCTGCTTCTGCAAAGAGCTTGTGCTTGACTGGATTGGTAAGAAGATCGATCGCATATCGCGCCATCCGGTCGATGTCACCGAATTCAGCAATGAAACCCGTTTCGCCATGCACTTGCAGTTCCGGCAATCCGCCGACGCTGGAGGAAATCACCGGCACTTCGCATGCCATGGCTTCCAATGCAGATAATCCAAAACTTTCTGATTGGCTCGGCATAAGAAAAAGATCGGCAGAAGAAAGTATGGGAACCAACTCTACTTGCTTTCCCAAAAACTTCACACTGTCTTGAATGCCTAATTCCCGCGAGAGAATCTCGCATTGCGAACGATCCGGGCCATCGCCGACTAAGATGAGCACGCTGGGGATTTTCTTTTGCACTTCGTTAAAAATGCGGATCACATCCTGCACGCGCTTCACCGGACGGAAATTGGAGGTATGCAAGAGAATCTTTTTATCTGGAGGTGCAATACTGGGGCAGATGGTGTTCTTGTGCATACGAAAGTATTTTTCCGTATCGATAAAATTCGGTATTACTTCAATATCTTTATTGATGCCATAATTCGTCAGTGTCTTCTCTCTTAAAAAACGAGATACAGCGGTGACGCCATCGCTTTGTTCGATGCTGAATTTTAGAATCGGCAAGAAACTTGGCTCCAATCCCACTAAAGTAATATCCGTGCCGTGCAGTGTAGTAATAATCTTGATTGATTGTTCTTTTAAAATTTGTTGCGCAAGATATGCACTGGTTGCATGAGGAATAGCGTAGTGGCAGTGCAGCAGATCGAGCTTTTCGTACCGTGCTACTTCCACCATTTTACTGGCAAGTGCAAGCGTGTAAAGCGGAAACTCAAACACAGGATAATTGGACATTTCCACTTCGTGATACACAATATTTTCTTGATAACCCGTCAGCCGCATCGGCAGGGCATAGCTGATAAAATGAATGGTATGCCCGCGTTTGGCAAGCGCTTTACCGAGTTCCGTGGCAACAACGCCGCTGCCGCCGTAGGTAGGATAACATGTTACGCCGATTTTCATACTCTATCTCCGTGATGCAATAACATAGAAAGAAATGTCCTCAGTTAAAAGTTAATAGTGAGCGGTTCATTGTGAAATTAGGAGTTAGGGTTGGCTGTTCGTGGTGAGGAACGATACCATAAAGACCTTCTATGTGCTTTACAAAAATAAAAATATGTACGGAGTGTAAAGAAAAACGCAGGGCTGGATTCCCATTAACAACGTATGGGAATGACACCTTGGCCTATTTTGTCATTCCCAGCCGGAGGCATTATATAGAATCGCGCAACGCACGATACATTTTTAAGCTTCCAGCTATCGGGAATCCAGAACAGAGGTACAGATAAAGAAAATAAGCAGTGAAAGAATAATTATAGGGCTGGATGTTCCATCATAAAGATTGCCGGATAGCCTGGTCACCCAAAGGCGGAATGGTTCGTGATGAGGCACAGTATAAAAAATGAAAAAAGTACTTGACTTTAAAAAAAATTAATAACAACATAGATCAACGATTTAAATCCAAACAATAATCAGCAGCAAAATTTCTTTACGGGTAAGGTGGTTATGGAGGATGTTGGGAAAAATTGTATGAAGCACTCCGTTGGCGAGGTGTCTTCCGTTCGTTATCTCCTTTTGAAAGCAAAAAATATTCGCAAGAGAGAGTTATGTTCGTAAGAACATACGGAGAACAGTATGAAACAGATTTTTATTTTCACTTTGATATTGATGGCCATCGCCGGATGCAGCAAAACCAGCAACCCCGTATCTCCGCCGAGTGATACTGTTCAATCCGGTAACTTGCAGTTCACATTTTCCATTCCCCAATCCACTTATGGAACTCGCGACACCCTCGTTGCATCGATGAAAGTATATAATCCAGAGGACACGGCGGTAAGTTTTCATGTCCCTGTGTGTTGGCCGATAGCTTGGTTTACAGTTGTGGACAGCAGCGGAACGACAAGACTCAGTTATAGCGCACCAAGTGATTTGGGCTGTAATTCCATAGCTATATACAAGATTTCTCCGCATCAATCACAACAGATATTTCTGTTACAGGTCGAGTTTCCTATAGTTGCTCTTGATTCAACAAAGAAATTACAAAGTTCATACGTCTTGACAGTGAAAAACGTCGTTGGGACATTTTCACTAAAGTTCGCGGTCGATTAAATTCGTATGATGCCGAACAGAGAAATGGCATTGGGAATGAGAGAAATGACGTTGGGAACGACACAAATGGTGTTGGGAATGAGAGAAATGACGTGCGGAACGAGAGAAATGGCCTCGGGAAAGAAACAAATGGCGCGGGGAATTGAATAATTGCTCTGGCGAAAGGAATAAATGGACTGCCGGAAGGAATAAATGGCGTTGGTTATAGTATTTTTGACAGAGGGAACGGTATTTTGACGCTGGGAATGGAATAAGTGGTGAGCGGAATGGTAGATTGGAGAAAAAAAAGAATAAATGAGGCAGACGGACAATAAAATGTTTATGAGAAGAGAAGAAATAAAAACGAAATGCATGATAATAAGAATTAGACGCAATGCATATTTCAAACCCTTAAAATAATCTATTCAAATGAACGAACAAAAGATTAAACTTAACTTTTTATCTTTGACACCGCAGAAGTTTTCATATACTGTATACAGAAAGGAATACGTTCACGCTGATTTATGTGATACCGTCTTTAAATACAGATTGCCAAACAACTTAGGCGAAGATAAGTTTTGTGACTTTTCGGTTTCATTTGAAGCCAAAGAAGGTTTCAACCAATTTGAATGCAAACAAGACACAAACAAGGATTTAACGCTTAAAGTTATTCATTATAACTTGACAAATTTAATTCGGAAAAATGGGATTGATTTTTCATTAGGCAATAAATTTTATGATAGGCATATTGATTTTACTTTAAAGACGCATACAAAAGGAAAAGAAATAATCAGTTTGAATTCTTATTTCCTCAAACAAGAAAACTTGTATGGTTTTCTTGTTGATTTTTTCTTCAAGGTAAACGAGGATGAGAAGCTTGATAGGGAAATTCTAAAATTAAGTTTGGCTTTAGGTGGCGATGGTAGGTCAAACAAAAACTACTACTCTGACCATTTCCATAAAATTCAATCCTTCATCAATACTACCTTAAAACAGATTGACACTTTTAAAATAGGTGAAACAGATTTCAAGATTCACTCTGACTTGCTTGAGCTCAATTCAGGTTCGTTAAGCAAAAAAGTTTTCAGATTTAAGGAAGACAAAAACGATTTTAACCAATTTAACGGTTTGAGAAAATACGGTCCATACAGCGAAGTAACCCAGTCTGTGAAATATGCTTTTATTTTTGAAGATAAATACAAATCATTCGCAAATAATTTGTTTTTCAGCTTAATTGGGAAAAGCAATCCAGGAACATTCTCTGGAATGACACAATTTTTCGGATTGCCATTCGCGACAGACCTTGTGAAGAGAATTCCTTTGACTAGTTACAGTAAAGAAGCTGTGATGAAGGCGGTTAAGGAGGTAATTGTTTTTCGTAATGAAAACCATAATGACAAAATCATTGCAATATTTTTAGAACCTGATGGGTTTGATGGTGTTGCCGATGATGTTTCACCATACTACAATCTTAAATTCTATCTGACCAAAGAAAATATTCCTGTTCAAGTTGTTAGAGATGACAATTCAAATAACGCAAATGCGTTGAAGTGGAGCACTTCAAATATTGGCTTACAAATATTTTCCAAGCTTGGCGGCATTCCTTGGATATTAAAGCCATCCCAAAATCATTGTTTAATTTTGGGTATTGGCTCATCCTATGATAAAGGAGAAGATGGTTCAATAAAAAAATATTATGCCTATTCGGTTTGCTTAGATTCGACAGGGCTTTACAAAAAATTGGATATACTTGCAGAGGAAGCAACTAAAGAAAAATATTTAGCAAACCTCGGTGAAAAACTTATTGAGCTTTTTAAAACGCCTGAATACAACCAATACAAGAAATGTGCTTTACACATTTCTGAATCTGTAACACATGACGCTGTTACTTCAATTCAATCAGCACTGACAAAAATATCAAGCATTGAATTCAAGGTTTTGAAAATAAATACTCATCACCAGTTTTTTGGTTACAGTAACCACAATACTTATGTGCCTTACGAAAGCACATACATAAAACTTGCACGGAATGAATACTTGGTTTGGTTTGATGGATTAGTTCCAGGCAAAGAAAATATTTACCAGAAAGTTGGCAATCCAATTCATATTAAATTCCTGCATTCAGAAAATGTTACACCTGAATATGATTTAGAGTATTTGCAAGATGCAATTAACCTTTCAGGGGCAAACTGGAGAGGTTTCAATGCAAGGCAAACTCCAATTTCAATTTACTATGCAAAGATTGTCGCTGACTACACAGCGGCTTTTGCACACTTTGAAGATTATGACAAATCACAATTCTCAAACAATTTACCCTGGTTTCTATAAAAGATGAAAATGGAAATTAAAGAAAACAATATAGTATTTCTGTTAGGTGCTGGGTGCAGCAAGGAAGCGGGTATTCCAATATCAAACGAAATGGTAGAAAAAGTTGAAGAAAAAATTAAAAAAGAATGGAAAGGATCCAATGACCTATATTACTATCTAAAAAGTAGTATTCAATATTCTGAGGGTATATTCGGACGATTTGATAATTCATTCAATATTGAAAAACTATTAATTGTAATGGGGCATATTGAACAGCGAGATGAAAACATTATCTATCCATTTATTGGAAGCTGGAATATTCGTTTGCCAGAAGTAGCTGGGAAAGATTTTAAAAGAATTACAGAGCTGAAAAATTTAATTAAAAACGAACTTTACGAATGGGTCACGCCCAAAGATATTATAAGTAAGGCTGAATATTATTCAGGTTTTAAAAACTTTGCAGAAGGCGTTGGAAAAACGATAAAAGTATTTTCACTAAATTATGACCAATGCTTTGAAAAGATTGTCGGTGATGAAAATGTAGAACAAGGGTTTGATGTGAAAACAAATGAGTGGCAACAATCAAACTTTGATACAGAAAGACAATTATTGTTCAAGTTATATAAACTACATGGATCAATTAATTGGTATGTTGATTCTGAAAACGGCAAATTAAAACAAAGTAGTTATCCTGTATTAAACGACCCCAAACTTATTTTTGGAATAGAGGCAAAACTTAATTCAAGTGATCCGTTCTTTTACTATACGGCTGAGTTCAGGCGTTGGATGCTTGATAACGATTGCAAACTTATTGTTACAATTGGTTATAGTTATGCTGATCCCTATATCAACAACTTGATTGCACAGGCAATTATCAACAAACCGACGAGACAAGTCCTTAATATTACTTATCTTGACCCCAAAAGTTCTGATGCTGAAAAAAACAAACTAATTGAAGATATTACCTTAAACAAATTGGACCTAAAACACGATTACAACAAAGACGGGGCAAAGCAATTTCAATTACACATTCAGGGAGCAAAAGACTTCCTAAATGAAAATATTAAAACTGATTTTTTCACAAAATATTTTAAAGATGAAACCGATGCACCATTTGGGAAATAAAAATGTAAATTTTATCTCGTTCCCAATTTGCATGTGAACGGATGTAGAAAAAGTTCTGCTTAAGGTAATGCGAAATAAAAGCGGAAAAACATAGAACATAAAAATATATTAACATATAAAATTATAACGAGCACGGAAACATAACACTGGTAGAGAAACGAAACAACATTTACTAAACAACCATTATCCATTAACAGAAAGGGAACCACAATGGAAGAAGTCGATGTAGTAATTCAGGATGCCAATGTACTTTTAGCCACGGCTAAAAAATATGCAGCGGGAGCTTCCACAGACGGCATTGACGCCGATGCCATCCAGGGATTAAGCGATGCTCATGACGACCTTTTAGATAAAAATACAAAACAGCAGAAAGCTGTAAAGGACGTCAACACACTGACGGAAGCGCAAAACGATTCGCTTGACAGCGGTTTGACGTTGATCCGCAAAGTGCAAAACGCCGGCAAATCCGTGTACGGGGAAAGCAATAAGCCGATGATGAAATTATTAGATGTCGGCGGCGATGCGCCTACTTCCGTAAAGAAAATGACGACCAAACTTGTTTACATGAAAGATGTGGCAACGGATAAGCTTGCCGATCTGAAGAAGGGCGGTGTGAAAGACAGCGACCTTCCACAGTTCGATACCATTGCTGCTGCGTTAGCAGAAAACGATGCGACGCAGGAAAAAGCAAAGAAGGCACAGAAGGCGGCAACGCTGGTACGCGATGAAGCGCTCGATGCGTTAAAAAAAGCTGTGCGTAAAGTACGCAACAATGCAAAATCCGTGTTTGCGGATAACCAGTCCGTGCTGATCGAGTTTGAGCCGGTGGCAGCCGGACGCGGCAGCGCGAAAGCCAAACCGGAACCTGCACCTGCGACGACAACAGATACACAGAAGAAGTGATGAAGAAGGAAATAGGAATTAGGAGTTAGCATTACACCGAACCCCCCTATCCCCCCTTCGTATGAAGGGGGGAGTAAGAGGGGTTAGAAGTTATGGTACGCATTTATAACAAAAAACAGTTTCAAAAACGCCGACGGGCGTTGCGAAACAATATGCCAAAGTCTGAAATTGTTCTATGGTCGAAGATCAAGAACAGACAGATATATGGTGAACGATTTTTACGCCAGTATGGTGTCGATCAATATGTTTTGGATTTCTATTGTCCGCGTTTGAAGCTTGCCATTGAAGTGGATGGAGATTCTCATTTTATGCCCGGAGCGGAAGAGCAAGACAAATCCCGGCAAGAATATGTTGAAGCATTAGGGATTCATTTTTTGAGATTTACAAATGTTGATATATTGGAAAATCTTGATGGAGTTTGTCAAAGGATATTCCAAGTAATTGAAAAGTACAAAAGCAAAGAATAGAAGAAAATCCACGTTGTTCAGAAGTTCCGCCCGCAGGGGAGAAAATTGCAAGCGCATGTGACCGTCACCTGCAAAGCTTAAACCAAGTAGGTGACGGTCACATACCCAACAAAGAATCAATAATCCCGCTTCATAAAATACCACGAAGCAAGCCCGTACAGCAACGCTGTGGAACCCAGGGAATACACGTACGGCATAATGGTGAACACGGCAGGGGAAAAAGGACTTTTACCAATCACCAACGTTGAGTTACTGAGCATGGCGCTTAATTGCGGCGTGATGTAATAGAGTCCATCAAGAATGTGATGATAGATAACGTTATCCGATAAGCGGAATAAAAAATGTTCTCGTCCTTCCAACAAAGAAGAAATAAAAACAAAGATGAACGTTAACAGAATCGAAAAACCGGAACTGCGCGTTGTCAATCCGACGAGCGCGACAACAGAAAACAAGCATGCAAATGCAAATATTACATAAATAACTGACGACAAAAACGCCCAGTTCCACACACCGAGTTTCAATCCGAAGACAAGCCAGATGCCGACGAAAAAGTAAGCAAGATTTGCGGCGATGCCTGCGGTTGCACCTACAGCGCGTGCCATCAACATTTCTGCGCGGAGTAACGGCTTGCTGAGAAAGAGATCGATAGTTCCTTTCTCTAACATCGAAGGAATAAGTCCTGCCACGCCGAAAATTCCGAATAAAATAATCCAGAAGACGGAAGTTGAATGCATCTGCATCAATATCGTCTGCGCGATATCGATGTCGCCGGACATTTGCGGTGCAATCGGTTTGCCGAAGATGGCGATCATATTCGGATCATCTGCCGGATGCCCGATGGCAAACCCAAAGAATCCGATGATAATTGTTGCGACGGCGAAATAAAAAATCAAAGTGCCTTTGCGAATGGATTCGCTAAAGGTAAAACGAAACATGCCCCAGAATCTCACTGCGCTTCTCCTTTCACCAATTGAATGAAATAATCTTCCAGCGAAGTTTTTTGCTGGGTCATTCCTTCAATGGCAATACCGGCAGCGCGGAGTGCATCGATAATGGTGTTCAACTCCGATTTATCATTCAATGTTACCGTTAATAAATTTTCTGAATATGAAACAGACGGAAGCGAAGTTTTGAATCGCTCTTCCAATTCCAGCGGCAAATGCGCGGAAAGTTGAATGGCGTAAACGAGCTTTTGCGAATTGATCTCCGCAATGGTTCCGGTTTTAATCACTTCGCCTTTATTCAAAATTGCAACGCGGTCGCTAATGAGCTCTACTTCAGAAAGTAAATGTGAATTTAAAAAGATGGTCTTGCCTTCCGCTTTCAATCCGAACAACATGTCGCGAATTTCTTTTCGTCCCACCGGATCAACGCCATCTGTTGGTTCATCTAAAAAAATAATTTTCGGATCATTGATGAGCGCCTGCGCCAATCCCAACCGCTGTAACATTCCTTTGGAAAACTTTTTCGTTTTCACTTTTTTCCAATCGGTCAAACCGACACGATCCAGCAAAGTCGTTGCGCGTTCGCGCAATACTTGTTCCGGCAAACCATTTAATCTGCCGAAAAACAACAGCGTATCGTAAGCGTTGAGGAAGGAAGGATACTTGTGGCTTTCCGGCAAGTAACCGATTTCTTCCTTGAGCGCCCGCTCGCCGAGCGAATGCCCGAGCACGGTTGCCGATCCCGAAGTCGGGAAGGCAATCGAGAGCAATAATTTGATGAAGGTTGTTTTTCCAGCGCCGTTCGGCCCCAGCAGTCCAAAAATTTCGCCTTGATGGACGGTTAAGGAAACTTTATTGAGCGCAAGGATGTTCTTTTTAGTGAACGTACCAGAGCGATACTGCTTGGTGAGTTCGAGAGTTTGAATTGCTTCCATAGTGCATTCAAGGTAAGTAAAAATGTGGAGTGGTTCAATTTGAAAATTTTAAAGCCTTCTTGATTCAAAAGGAATTTAGCGGGATATTGTAGAAGAGAGCCGATAGTGGCTCTCATTTTTTTGGAGTAATATAAGACCTGAGAGGTCGTATTTATGCTTCAGCTTTCTAAAAAAGTTGAATACGGATTGATTGCCTTGCGGCACATGGCGATGAACCCGCAAGTGTACACCGCAAAAGAAATTGCGGTGAAGTACGATATTTCGTACGAGCTTCTTGCAAAAGTTTTGCAGAAGCTGACGAGAGCGGGAATTGTCACTTCGCTGCAAGGCATGCGCGGCGGTTACACGCTTGCACAGAAGCCGAGCGAAGTGCAGGTAGGGCGCATCATCGATATTATTGAAGACGAGAAGGCGACGATTGCGGAATGCTATGCAGAAGGAAGTGATAATTGTTCGCTGTTCGATGCATGCACGATTCGCCGGCCGTTGGAAAAAGTTCAACAGAACTTGAATACGCTTTTAGAAAAAACGACGCTGGAACAAATTATATAGTTTGAAAAATTATGGCAACACATTATCCAGTATATACTATTCCACACGAAGAATTTCTTGCGTTTATGAAATCGAAATTTCAATTGTATCATCTTTCGAATGTTTTCTTTCGGGATTTGCAATATGGTGTGATAGAATTTCTTCAACGCCGAGGGTTCTCTGTAAAATATGGGGCATCGGAAGCGGCAGCGAATGATTTGATTGCCTCGCTGGAAGAAAAAAATATCTTGAAAAAATTAGATGGGCAAACATGGCTGTTAAATTATCCATCCTTCAAGCTGATCCCGATGAAGCGTATGGATATTGCGATACCGGCAGCGGTGCGTTGAAAGAAAAGGATTCCTATGACGACAGAAACAAACACGATTGAAGAACTTGCTGAGAAAGAATATAAGTACGGCTTTGTGACCGATATTGAATCGGACAGCATTCGCAAAGGATTAAATGAAGATGTTGTTCGTTTGATCTCGGAACGAAAAGGCGAACCGGCATGGCTCTTAGAATGGCGATTGAAAGCGTACCGTCATTGGCTGACGATGGAAGAACCGCATTGGCCCAATGTCAAGTTTCCACCGATTGATTATCAATCGATTGTCTATTATTCCGCGCCGAAACAAAAAGTGAAACTCAACAGTTTGGACGAAGTCGATCCTGAATTATTGAAGACGTACGAGAAGCTGGGAATTTCACTCCGCGAGCAAGAATGGCTCGCCGGTGTTGCGGTGGATGCGGTGTTTGACAGCGTTTCAGTGGCCACCACATTTAAAGAAAAATTAAGCGAGCTTGGAATTATATTCTGTTCGTTTTCCGAAGCGGTAAAGAATCATCCCGATCTGGTAAAGCAATATCTTGGTTCGGTTGTTCCGGCGAACGATAATTTCTTTGCCGCGCTGAATGCGGCAGTATTTAGCGATGGTTCATTCTGCTTTATTCCAAAAGGCGTACATTGCCCGATGGAGTTATCCACGTACTTCCGAATCAATGCAGCAGAGACGGGACAGTTTGAGCGCACATTGATTGTTGCGGAAGACGATGCGTATGTAAGTTATTTAGAGGGATGCACCGCGCCTATTCGCGACACAAATCAATTGCATGCAGCGGTTGTGGAATTGGTGGCGTTAGATAACGCGCGCATAAAATATTCCACTGTGCAAAACTGGTATCCCGGTGATAAAGAAGGCAAAGGTGGCATTTACAATTTTGTGACCAAGCGCGGAAAATGTGCCGGCGATGAATTCCAAAATTTCATGGACGCAGGTGGAAACCGGTTCTTCGATCACGTGGAAATATCCGGGCGTTCTGTTGATTGGCGATAATTCTGTTGGCGAATTTTATTCCGTTGCGGTGGCAAACAATTATCAGCAGGCCGATACCGGAACGAAAATGATTCACATCGGAAAAAATACGAAGAGCACGATTGTCTCGAAAGGTATTTCCGCCGGACACGGACAAAATTCCTATCGCGGTTTGGTGGAAGTAAAAAAGAATGCCGTCAATGCGCAGGAATTTTTCGCAGTGCGATTCGTTATTGCTCGGTGATAAATGCGGCGCGCATACGTTTCCATATATCGAAGTAAAAAATACTTCTTCGAAAGTTGAACACGAAGCATCGACATCGAAAATCGGCGAAGATCAGGTTTTCTATTGTAAGCAACGGGGCATTTCAGCGGAAGATGCGGTGAATTTAATTGTGAACGGGTTTTGCAAAGAAGTTTTCCGAGAGTTGCCGATGGAGTTTGCTGTAGAAGCGCAACGGCTGCTTGGCGTAAGTTTGGAAGGAAGCGTTGGATAAAAAAGTTTTCGATTTGACGACAAGAAAAGGACAATGAAATGAGTTTGTTAGAAATAAAAAATATCCATGCATCAGTGAACGGCACAGAGATTCTTCACGGTATCAATCTAACGGTGAATGCCGGAGAAGTGCATGCGATAATGGGGCCGAATGGTTCCGGTAAAAGCACGCTTGCCGGTGTGCTCGCAGGCAAGGAAGCGTACGTCGTTACCGAAGGAAGCGTGCAGTATGAAGGAAAAGATTTGCTCGCGTTGCAGCCGGAAGAACGTGCACGCGAAGGGTTGTTCCTCGCGTTTCAATATCCGGTAGAAATTCCCGGCGTCAATAATTCCTATTTTCTCAAAGCGGCACTGAATGCTATTCGCAAGCACAAAGGATTGGAAGAATTGGACGCGATGGATTTTCTTGCGCTCGTAAAGAATAAAGTAAAGTTGGTAGAGATGGATGAGAGTTTGCTCAATCGAGCGGTGAACGAAGGATTCTCCGGCGGCGAGAAAAAACGTAACGAGATTTTTCACATGGCGGTCTTAGATCCGCTGCTTTCCATTCTTGATGAAACCGATTCTGGGCTTGATATTGACGCGCTGCGCATTGTGGCGAACGGCGTCAATCAATTACGGCGAAAAGACAACGCAACAATTGTTGTCACGCACTATCAGCGATTGTTAGAATATATTGTTCCCGATTTTGTCCACGTGCTTGCAGATGGAAAAATTGTGAAGTCCGGCGGAAAAGAATTGGCGCTGGAACTTGAAGAACGCGGCTACGATTGGCTTCGCAATTCCGTGGAACAGGAAGCGTAGGAGCAACGATGCCGACGACAGAAAAAAATATTCAGTGGTATCAAACAAAGTTTCACGAGTTTGAACAGGGATTGAACGGCGAGAAATTAACGCCGTTGCATGCGTTGCGCCGCAAGGCGATAGAACAATTTTCCGCCGTCGGATTCCCGACAGCGAAGCAGGAAGAGTGGCGCTTTACCAATGTTTCGCCTGTAAGCAAAATAGAATTCCAACCCGTGCTACATTATGAACGAGAGGGAATGAAGGAGGCGGACATTGCGCATGCTTTTTTGCCGGATGCAATTCGGTTAGTGTTTGTCAACGGATTCTATGCTAAAGAGTTTTCCGATCTTCGGTTTGTTCCGAAGAATGTTGTTATCGAAAATCTTGCAAGCGCAAAAAAGAAGTATGCGGATGTGATTCAGCAATCTCTCGGTAAAGGTGTGAAGACGGATGAAAACGCTTTTACGGCGCTGAATGCGGCTTTCATTCAAGATGGAACGTTTGTGCATGTGCCGAAAGGCGTTGCCGTTGAAAAACCATTGCAACTTCTGTTCGTATCGACACAAAACACATCTCCATTTATTTCGCTGCCAAGAAATATTATCCGTGTTGATGAGAACGCGCAGTTGACGGTGTTTGAAAGTTATGTTCATCGGATGGATAATATTTATTGCACGAATGTTGCGACGGAATTCTTCCTTAGCGAACATGCCAATGTGGAATATGTAAAATTGCAGACGGAAAGCATCAACGCATTTCATATCAGCAATACAGTTGTTCGGCAGAAAACGGCAAGCGTGTATCGTTCTAATTCTATTGCATTGGGCGGAGCTATCGCGCGAAACAATATTACCGCGTCGTTGGATGCGGAACACATAGAATGTACACTCAACGGATTAACTCTTGCCGCTGGAACCCAGCTCATCGACCATCACACCACTATCGATCATGCCAATCCGAATTGTATTAGCCACGAATTGTATAAATTTGTTCTTGATGAAAAATCGCGTGCCGTGTTTAACGGGAAAGTCTATGTACGCAAAGACGCGCAGAAGACGGACGCAAAGCAAACAAACAAAACATTGCTGCTCTCCGATGAAGCGACGATCAACACGAAGCCGCAATTGGAAATTTTTGCGGACGATGTGAAATGTACGCACGGCGCGGCGGTGGGACAGTTGGATGCAGAACAAATATTTTATCTCCGTTCGCGCGGGCTTGGAGAAGCAGAAGCGCGTGAAATGCTGACCTACGCATTTGCAGGCGATGTCGTGAATCGAATTGGGAATGAAACCATCCGCACGTTTGTGGAAACATCCGTGCTTGAACGGTCAAATCACGCATAAGAATACGAGAACTTCATGGCAGAATTAGAATCGATAGTATCAGAAAAAATAAAAACAGAAAAGTTTGATATAGAATCCGTGCGGAGGGATTTTCCCATACTTGGTATTCGTGTGCACGGTAAACCACTTGCATATTTAGACAATGCGGCAACGTCGCAGAAACCGCAGATAGTTATTGACGCTATCAAGAAATATTATGAAGAAGAAAATGCGAACGTCCATCGCGGCGTACATTATTTAAGCGAACTGGCAACGCAAAAGTATGAACATGCGCGCATCAATATAAAAAACTTTCTCAACGCCGCATCAGAAAAAGAAATTATATTTACGCGTGGTGCAACAGAAAGCATCAATCTTGTTGCGGCAACATTTGGCAAACTTCGAGTGCATGCAGGCGATGAAGTGTTAATTACCGGATTAGAGCACCACTCCAATATTGTGCCGTGGCAAATGCTGTGTGAAGAACGCGGTGCGAAGTTATGCGTTGTGCCCATTACGGACAGCGGAGAAGTTGTTGTAGACGAATATATCCGGCTGCTTTCCGAAAAAACAAAAATTGTTGCGATCAGCCATATTTCCAATGCGCTGGGAACGATCAATCCCATTAAAAAAATGATTGAACTCGCGCACGAGCGCAATATTCCCGTGCTGGTGGATGGAGCGCAGGGCGTGCCGCATTTGAAGGTCGATGTGCAGGATTTAGATTGCGATTTCTATGCTATTTCATCGCATAAAGTTTTTGGGCCGACAGGGTTCGGCGTGTTGTATGGAAAATTGAACTTGCTGGAATCCATGCCGCCGTATCAAGGAGGCGGGGATATGATTCGTTCCGTGACGTTTGAGAAAACGATCTTCAACGATTTACCGTATAAGTTTGAAGCAGGAACGCCTCATATCGAAGGGGCCATCGGAATGGGCGCGGCAATCGATTACGTAAATGCACTTGACTGGAATGCGGTAGAAGCATACGAAAAGCACTTGTTACGTTATGCAACAGACGCGCTTTCGGAAATTAACGATCTTCAAATTATCGGAACGGCGCGCGAGAAGGCAGGAGTGATTTCCTTTGTGTTGGAAGGCGTGCATCCGCACGACATCGGCACGATTCTCGATCAGGAAGGCGTTGCCATTCGCACCGGGCATCATTGTGCGCAGCCGGTGATGGATCGATTTGGAATTCCCGCAACGGCGCGCGCATCGTTTGCGTTCTACAACACGACAGAAGATATCGATATGCTCGTGAACGGCATTAAAAAAGTGAAAGAATTGTTTCATGTCTGAACTCCAATCATTATATCAAGAAGTCATTCTCGACCACAATAAAAAGCCGCGCAATTATAAAGTGATGGACAAACCGGACGCGTTTGTGGAAGGATATAATCCGTTATGCGGCGACCGTTATACGATTTATGTAAAAATGGATGGCGATGTGATTCAGGAAATTACATTTCAAGGATCGGGCTGCGCTATTTCCAAAGCATCCGCGTCTGTGATGAGTACGATGATGAAAGGAAAAACGCGGGCGGAAGCCGAAGCGTGGTTCGAGAAATTTCATCAGCTTGTGCGCGGCGAACTCAAAGTAGATGATCATCTGGAAGAATTAGGAAAGCTGGCGGCGTTCGGCGGCGTCAGCGAATTTCCTGCTCGCGTGAAGTGCGCCATCCTTCCATGGCATACGATGAAAAATGCTATCGAAAAGAAAGCGGAATCTGTTTCAACAGAATAATTCAACAGGAAAAATAATTTTATTTCTCACAATTTAATCATTATGTCTAAGGAACAACTAATGGCAGAAGAAATCACGATCACGCCGGAAGCGGCAGTAGAAATCCTGCGGATCAAAGCGGAAAACAAAATTCCCGATGTATGCACACTTCGGCTCGGCGTAAAAGCGGGCGATTGTTGCGGCAAATCTTATTTTATGGCGTTTGACGATAAAACCGGCGAGACCGACCGTGTGCTTCAGTTGCAGGGTTTAGCGGTGGCGGTGGATGCTGCAAGTTTGGTACAAATGAACGGCGCAATTCTGGGCTTCGACAATGCACCCGAAAGCCGTGGATTCTATTTCACCAATCCAAATGATGAAGGCGATTCATGCGGATGTGGAGATGATGCATGCGGTTGCGGTAGCGGCGAAAAATCTTGCGGCTGCAATGATGAAGCGTGTGATTGTGGACATTAAGTAATGAGCGACGAAGAAAAAATAATAGATCGCAAACCTGAAAAAGCTCCGACAACGGCTACAGGTGAAGTAGCGCAGAGAAAAGTTTCCGAAGCAATAGTGTGGGATGCGTTGAAGCAGTGTTATGATCCGGAAATTCCTGTGAACATTGTGGATCTTGGGTTAGTGTACGAGTTAGGTGTTGAAGAAGTGCTGCCCGGAGAAGCGAATATTTTTATCCGTATGACGCTGACTGCGCCTGGATGCGGCATGGGCCCGATGATTGCCGCTGACGTGAAACGACGCGTGCAGCAAATTCCCGGCGTTAGTAATGTGCTGGTTGATTTAGTGTTCGATCCGATTTGGAATCCCGACATGATGACGGAAGCGGCGAAGTTGGTTTTGAATATGTACTGAGCATGGAAATTGTTTCAGCAAGGGAACTGTTCGTTCAAAGAAGTCGTTATATAGTTTGAATTGAAAAGAGAAACGATTATTCATCTTACAGAGAGGAACACATTATGGCATACGAGTGGAAGTTTAAAGCGCGTCCGTATTCGGATGAAGAGGCAAAAAAATTGTTAGCTGATGTGGTGAGTCCCGAAACAACGGACTGGCATTACAATACACATCAAAAAGGATATGTTACAGCACTCAATAACATTGAGAAAGCGTTAGAAACTGCCGATCGCTCTACTGCAAATGGAAATTACAGCCAGGTGGGAGAATTAAAACGGCGGCTGACGTGGAATCATTCCGGCGCGTTGTTGCATGAAATTGTACTGGGAAGGACTCGGCGGCGACGGCGATCCGAACAAGGGGCCGGAAGTAAAAGCGGCCATTGAAAAAGAATTCGGTTCGTTCGATGTTTGGAAAGCGGATTTCAAAGCAGCAGCCGTATCTGCAAAATTAAGCGGCTGGGGATTGTTGGTGTTCGATAAATTATATTCCGGCAGATTGTTGAACGTGTTGGTGGATGAACATCAATACGGAGCGATCTGGGGCGGCATTCCATTGATTGCGCTTGATGTGTTTGAGCACGCTTACTATCACAAGGATGGACCGGCTCGTGCAAAGTACATCGATAATGTCATCGCACATTTGCATTGGGGAAGAATTAACGAGCGCTACAAAAAGTTTGTCTTATAAAAAATAGACAACAATAGTTTAGAGGAGATAAGGCCATGCAGGTATTGCTGGCCTTTTTTATTTTGTTCAGATGGGTAGCATTTGTTTTTATTCCATTTTTTATTTCCCCGACTTCTTTTTCATACCCTTCAACGTTATCTCAAAAATGAACGAGTATATCTTCATTATGAAAAAAGATTTCGTCCCTCTTGACAAATCAGCAGAAAAGAGATAAGTTCCATCAGTTTTTTTCGTTGGAAACGCGATGAGCGTTTCGTTGTGCAATAGGTTCCAAATATCCGCATACTCAATTTCGACGAGTTGTATGCGTAACAGGTTGTGCGAAAATATATTGAATGAGATTTAGAACACTTTCTAATAATCATAAAATTTACTCACAATGAAGGAGCTATCGGTATGACAATTAACCAAACCAATAAGCGGGCAATGTTTGGAAAAGTTGCAGCGATCATCAATCAGCATATCGTTTTATTTGCGGGTCTCTCTGCGTTTGCATCAGCGTTTGAAAGATTTCAGAATTTATTAGAGATCATCGATGTTGCAGCAAACGATAAAGCCGGTGAATTCAAAATGCGCGATGCATCGGAAGAGACACTCATTAATAGTTTAATGGATATTGGATCAGCGTTGGTTGCCTATGCCAGTAAGGCAAAACTTACGGATGTAAAAATTATGGCGGTAATGAAACGTTCGGAGTTAGAACGCATGCCGTTAGAAGATTTGGGGCAAAAAGCAAAATCAATTTCGGAATTAGCGTCGCGGTATGCCATGCATCTTGCAGCACACGGAGCAGACGCGAACAAATTGGCGAAGTTGAACGCCGCGCTGACAAAGTTTCTCGCTGCTGCAGCGACATGCAATGCAGGAACCGAACGAACGGGCACAGTAATCTCGCTGCGGGATTTATTTCAGGAAGCGGATACCGTGTTACGTGAACAACTCGATAAAATGGTCGAAACGCTAAAGCGCAAACATCCAGAATTTTATCGTAAGTATCAGACGGCGCGAGTGATATGTGCTATGGGCGAAAGCCAATTGAAAGAAGAATCGGTTGTAGATGCAACTGTTGCGGTGTTGTGACCCTTGCAGTTCCAATGGCAATGAAATAGCTCATTGTTTTGTGAGATGAGCGGTATGTGTTTCGTAGCGGGTGAAGAGTGATCTTCACCCGTTCTTTTTGAAAAATATAAAACGCTGATTTGAAATTGGAAATTTTCTCCACATAACTTCAGAACATCTCGGGGAAAACCAAAGAAGCTTCGGAAGATTTCGCTAAAAACAATTCCATTGGTTATTTGAAATGTGTCTTGTTCCTCGTATATTCTAATTACGAAATTTGTTATCGTAAAAGGAAAAAAGCGTGCATACCCCCATTGTGTGGATCGGTTTTAATGTTTTTATTTTATGCCTGTTGATGCTGGATTTGGTGGTGTTCAACAAAAAACCGCACGAAGTGTCTATCAAGGAAGCGTTGGTCTGGAGCAGTATCTGGATTACGCTTGCCTTGTCCTTTAACATCGTCGTGTATTATTGGTTCGGATATGATTTGGCGCTGCAATATTTTACGGGTTATCTCATCGAAAAATCCCTCAGCGTGGATAATCTTTTTGTCTTTCTTCTATTGTTTTCGTTTTTCAAAGTTCCGCCAAAATACCAACATAAAGTGTTGTACTGGGGAATACTTGGCGCATTGGTGATGCGGGGCACTCTCATTATGCTGGGTGCTGCGTTGGTAGCGAAGTTTCACTGGATATTGCTTGTGTTCGGCGGCTTTCTTGTGGTGACGGGCATTAAAATGGCGCTTCAAAAAGAAGAGAAAGAAGTGCATCCCGAACGCAATATCGTTGTGCGCATGTTTAAAAAAATTATTCCTGTCACGCCGGGTTACCATGAAGAAAAGTTTTTTATCACGATCAATAAAAAACGATACGCAACATTGTTGATCATTGTTTTAATCGTGATTGAAACCACCGATCTTTTATTTGCTGTGGATTCGATTCCTGCCATCTTTGCGGTTTCTACCGATTCGTTTATTATTTATTCTTCCAATGTCTTTGCTATTCTCGGATTGCGTTCGTTGTATTTTGCGCTGGCGGGAATGATCAATATGTTCTATTACTTGCGCCATGGGCTATCAGTGATACTCACATTTATCGGTTTAAAAATGTTGGTTGCCGATATTTTTCCGATACCCATTGGCATAGCGCTGGGAGTTGTTGGATCAGTATTGTTGATCGCTGTTGTAGCATCGATCGTGCGTGCAAAGCGTTTACAACGGGTGTAATAATATACGCCGATAAAAAATTTCTTAATCAGAAAAGTTAGTTTTGAATCTTGCCGTGCATCACTGCTTCAGCGAAAGCGCGGAAACTCCGGTCGTACGTTTGTTCGATGGAATCGGGAAATACACACGCCGGTAGTTCTTGATTGCGACGGTGATAACTGATGCACTCGCAGCACAAACCCTTGCGCGGGCAAGGTTCGTATGTGCAATTGCAGCTTTTTAAATTTAGTTGCTTGTTGCATTCCATATTTTTTTTTATCGAATAGGAATTTTGAAATGAACGGTGGATGTTGTTTGCCCCAATTCATTTGAGACATCAAAACTGTATAATGTAGCGCCGACGTATGCATCGACAATATTTAAGATATACGTGAGAGCAAGGTAGATGGCGAACTCGTCGCGTTGATCGTGATAAAAATCCCGTTGTGTGAGATAGGTAGAACTGCCTTGATGTTTCGCTGTATCTAATCGAACAGATTCTGAAAATAGATTTGCATTATCGTGATACAGATTGTTTTGTTGATTCCATGTGAGTGCAAAATAAGTTCCTAATCCCCAAAAGAGCGGAATGGTGTAATAGCGGTGTGCGTAAATTTGCCCTGCGCCGGGGAGAAGAGCTGAAAGCAGCATAGCTTTTGTTCCCGACTTTGTTTCAGGAGGCACGAATTGAATGGTTCCTGCAGAAATGGTTGCAGTATCAATTTGATGTTGAGTTGTATCTTGTCTGATGATGAGCGATGAAGAAACTTTTTGCTGTGCAATTGCGGAAGATGCTGCGAAGAGAAAACAGCCAAACGAAAGCACGACAGTATGAAGTATGAAGCGAGATCGTTTCATACCGGAAAATTATTTCTCGACAACGGCAATCGCTTCAATTTCCACGCGAACGTCGCGCGGTAGCCGTGCAACTTCCACAGCGCTGCGTGCAGGTGCAGCTGTGTTCAGGAATTCGGCATAAACTTCATTCATTGCCGCGAAGTCATTCATGTCTTTTAAGAACACGGTCGTTTTAACAACGGATTTGAGCGATGCGCCGCCGGCAACAAGGACTGCTTCAAGATTTTTTAACACCTGACGGGTTTGCACTTTAATATCGTCTTCCATAATTTTTCCGGTAGAAGGATCGAGAGGGATTTGTCCTGCTGTGAAGATCATTTTTTCATGCACCATCACTGCCTGACTATACGGACCAATAGGCGCCGGAGCTTTGTCTGTCAGAATATTTTTAAGAGCCATAATAAAATCTCATTTGATCATGCTTTTTTATTTCTCGGTAGATGTAAAAAGATCCAGCAGGCGATCAAAATCATCGAGCGAATAAAATTCTACAACGATTTCACCGCGCCCACTGCCTTTTGTGTGGACTTTCACTTTTGTGCCGAGCGCTTGCCGTAACCGTTCTTCCAGCGATTGAATACTGGCGGAGGAATGTGCGTCATCTGATGCCCCGACAGATTTATTTTTCGGTTGTTGTTTGGAACGGACCATGTCCTCGACTTTCCGTACGGAAAGTCCGCCATCGAGAATTTTTTCGTACATCCGTAATTGCGTACGTTCGCTTGGCAGCGTAATGAGTGCGCGCGCGTGTCCCATGGAAATTTTATCTTTGCGCAATCCTTCTTGAATTTTTGTCGGCAGTTTCAGCAAGCGAATAAAATTTGTTACCGTGCTGCGGTCTTTGCCGACGCGCTGGGCAATATCTTCCGGCACAAGACGGCATTCATCCATTAATCGCTGGTAAGCAATTGCGACTTCCATCGGATTCAAATACTCGCGCTGAATATTTTCGATGAGCGCAAGTTCCAACATTTCTTCGTCGGTGGCAACAGCGATGATGTACGCAGGAATGTTCCGCAATTTTGCACCCTGTGCAGCACGAAGGCGACGCTCACCGGAAATAAGCTGGTATCCATTCGACACACGGCGAACTGTGATCGGCTGAATAATTCCTTTTTCTCGAATGGATTTGGTTAATTCTTCCAGCGCACTTTGGTCGAAATCGGTACGTGGCTGGAATGGATTCGGTTGTATCTTAGAAATTTCAACGCTAGCAATAATACCGATCTCGCCGCTATCGCGTTCGACAGCACCTTCCTGTACGCTCACTTCCGTGAGCGGTGTCTTTGGAATTAAGGCACTTAGCCCACGTCCGAGTACGGATTTCTTCGGTGTTGTCATCTCTTACAGTTCTCCCACAGAATGAGGTTGCATCATCGGCGCGACGGAGAAAAATTTATTATTCTTCAAAACTTCTTTTGCCAGGTCCATATAATGACGTGAGCCGGCGGAAACAGCATCGTACAAAATAATCGGTTTGCCGAAACTCGGCGCTTCACTCAAACGAATATTGCGCGAAACGATAGTGGTAAAAACTTTATCGCCGAAATATCGCTTTACTTCATCTACAATTTGATTAGAAAGCCGCAAGCGTGAATCGAACATCGTCATCAATACGCCTTCAATATCAAGATTGGCGTTCAATGTTTTCTTCACCATATTGATGGTGCTGAACAATTGTCCCAATCCTTCCAATGCAAAATATTCGCATTGGACCGGAATGAGGATTGAATCAGCGACGGTGAGGGCATTGAGCGTCAGCAAGCCGAGAGACGGCGGACAATCGATGATGATAAAATCAAATCGGTCTTTAATCGGTTGGAGTGCTGTCGTCAACAGGTGCTCACGATTTTCCGCTCCGACCAATTCTACTTCTGCACCCACAAGGTTGATGTGAGAAGGAAGGACGGAGAGGTACGGCATTTGTGTAGGGATGATGGCATCGGCTGCGGGAAGTTCACCAACGAGTACTTCGTAAATGGTGCGTCCTTCTGTCCCGGATGCGCCGACGCCGCTGGTGGCATTTGCCTGCGGGTCATTGTCGATCAACAAGACACGTTTTTCCGCCGCTGCTAATGATGCAGCAAGATTGATGGCGGTCGTAGTTTTCCCCACGCCGCCTTTTTGATTTGCCACAACAATGATTTTACCCACGGAAATTATTTACACTCTCTGTTCATTCAAAAAAATATACAGCTTTTTGTCTGTTCAAGCAATACAACGATTTTTGATGCGAAGTAAATATTTTTATTCCTGTGACGATAAAAAAGGCGTTCGTGCTATGAACGCCTGATTAAGTATTGCGAAAACAACAAGTGCTGATGTTATTCAACGGATTGTTTTTTTCTTTCTTGATAGATGTGCATAATCAAAGCAGGCAACTGTGTAACGTCGGACTGTCCTTTGACAAAATAATCGATTGCGCCCCATTTCCATGCTTCGGTGGCAATTTCTTCCGATCCATGTCCGGTAATAAGAATTGTGGGTGTGTTCATCTTCATTCCGTACATCCATTGCAGAAGATTGATACCGCTAATACCCGGCATCATATAATCGAGAAGGATGAGATCAAAACGTCCTTCCTTTAACATGGCAACCGCCTCGCTTCCGCTGCTGCACACCTCAACGGTATGTCCACTGTTGCGCAAAGCCGTTGCAAGGACTAGCCGATATGTTGGTTCATCGTCAACGACCAATATTTTTAATACGAGCACTGGTTCACTCATACCATCACTCTCCTGTACTCATTGAATATAAATTCATGATACGATGATGTTTTTTGAGATGCAAATTATTGTGCAACGGATGGCCGGAGAATTACTATATTGGAAACATCAATAAAATCAAGGTGAAACTAAAATTTTAAGGAAGCACTTGCTTTTCGTCATTGCGTCAAGTAAATTGGCGCGACAGAACGATGAGGCACAAACAAAAAACACAATGGGCTTGGATCTGTGTATTAGAGGTGTCCAAGAAATGACAACGCGCTCAACGAGGTGATGAGGAAAATGAAAAACAGCATACAGTACATTTCTTTGATTGATGGGAGATATTATGCACTCATTTAAATTGTATTGGAGAGTAATGATCAACTTTTTTTTCTTGCTGGCGATTTTGACCATTATGACGTTTCTGACGCTTAGTGTTTTATCCCAGATAGAAAAAAACTTTACACAAGCTTCGGTGAATGTTAAGACGCTTCAAACGTTGGAACGGTTCCAAATTCTTTGCTCGGATATTCGCAATGCTGCAGATACGTATATGTTTATGCCATCTGAAGGAAAAAGAAATATCTATGACGAATGCTGGAAAGAATTTGATATTGATATTGCCGCGGTGCAACAATCATTTCCAGATTCTCTTGATCGTGAGACATTGAAAGAAATCCGTTCTTTGTTTCATGCGTGGGTTGTGAATATCGGAGATAAAAAAATGATGGTAACGTCAGAAAAAATATCTCCCGATGCATTTTCCAATGAGGTTCGGCAGTTGGTTCAGGCAGAGCAAGCCACACAGTATCTTGAGAATGCAACGCTCTTAGTGAAGAATTTATATAATCGTAAACTTATGGCAGTACCGAACTATATTGATTCTTCCCTCGGATATGAAAAACGCATTCGAATTTATATCACCGTCATGAATGTGATGCTCGCCATTTTTTCTTTGGCACTTGGTTTTTTCTTGACCCGTTCTATTACCAAACCGTTGGCTCGGCTGCAAGAAGGTACGCACAACATTATGAAAGGCGATTTCACACCTATCGACCTGCGTTGTCATGACGAGTTGGGAAAGCTTGCCGATGATTTTAATCAGATGTCCACGTTGCTTCAAAATAATTATCATCGCATCAATGCGTATTCAGAATTGATGACGACCTTGAATAAACATGAAGGATTGGCGTCGGTGCAAAGCTCCAGTATTGAAATGCTCTGCCAACACACGCAAGCATCCGTCGGCGCGTTGTATCTCTGGAATACAGAAAAAAATATTCTGCAAATCGCAGCGAGTTATGCGTTGAGAAATGAGGCGGCTGTTGAATCGTATCGATTAGGAGAAGGCATTCCTGGACAATGTGCCGTAAAACGTACGACCATCGAAGTGAGCGATGTCGGCCGCGCCATAGATTTTGTGATCGATACGGGCATCGTCAGCGTGGTGCCGGAGCATGTTTTAGCGACACCCATTTTATTTCAGGAAAATTTATTAGGCGTGTTGCTGCTCGGTTCTACTCAGCCGTTTGACGAATTGCGCCGGGAGATTATTCAAAACTCTGTGCCGCAAATCGGCGTTGCGTTGACGAACGCTATGAACTTTGAATCGACGAAACGGCTATCACATGAAGTTGCGGCGAAGAATGAAGAACTGAATACGAAGAATACCGAACTTCAACGAGCGTATCGTGTGAAGTCCGACTTTCTTTCCAATATGTCGCATGAACTGCGAACGCCGTTGAATTCTATTATTGGTTTTACGTCGGTTTTGCTGGAACCGCATGGCGATCCGCTGACGGACGATACAAAAACAGCGTTGGAAAAAGTTTTAAAGAACGGCAAACACCTCTTGCAGCTTATCAATGATATTTTGGATTATTCCAAAATCGAATCCGGCCGGACGACAATTAACGTTGATGCCGATACGGTGGCGAGCATCGTAGCCAATTGTTTGGTAACCATCGAACCGATGGTGACGACGAAAGGTGTCAAACTACAAACGCAAATCGAAGATGAACTGCCGATACTTCAGACAGACATCTTAAAAGTAAAACAGATATTATTGAATCTTCTGAGCAACGCTGCGAAATTTACCGATCAAGGAACCATTACAGTTGTTGCAAAAAATTCCAACGGAATGGTTGCAATCGCAGTCAAAGATGACGGTATCGGAATCGAAAGTAAAAATCTCGGCAGTGTGTTTGAAGAATTCCAACAGATCGATTCCAGCAATTCCAGAAAGCATAAAGGCACAGGATTGGGGCTTGCCATTGCCCGTAATTATGCGCGGTTGCTTGGCGGCGATCTCACGGTAGAAAGTGTTTTCGGAACGGGATCGACCTTCACACTTATTATTCCTCCGGTGTTTTCACCAGAACAAACCGGTACACAAACGCTGCGAGATAACCCTTCTCCATCCTCTGCATCAGTTGTTCCTTCCGTATCGCAAGCACTAATACGAAGAACGCCGATTTCTCCTACCGGTACCTTGGTCTTATGTATCGATGACGAACCGGATGTGATTGAGTTGATGAAACGCTTTTTAATTCCTGAAGGATATGCAGTGCAGTCGGCAACATCCGGCGATGAAGGCATACGGCTTGCAGAGCAGTTGCATCCCTCTGTCATTACATTAGATATTATGATGCCGGTAAAAGACGGCTGGCAAGTGTTGCGCGAATTAAAAAATAATCCGAAGACAAAAGACATACCCGTGATCATTCATTCCATCATCGACAATAAACCGCTGGCGATTTCTCTGGGCGCATTGGATGTCATTACCAAGCCGTCTGATGCAAAACAAATCCTTGCGGTTGTCGAGCATGCATGCCATACGAAAGATCAAACGATTTTAATCGTGGATGATGATGGAGATTTTTCCGATGTGCTCCGGCAAATACTTCAGCGCGAAGGATATTCGGACGTTGTCGGTTCTCAACGGCGATGAAGCATTAAAAACGCTTGAGGATCTAAATCCTGCCTTGATTTTTCTGGACTTAAAAATGCCTGGGATGGATGGCTTTGCGGTGTTGGAACATCTGCGCGCTGACGATCGATGGCAAAACATCCCTGTCGTAATTCTTTCCGGTGCCGATGTTTCGGATGCACAACGTGTCATGCTACAACAGCGCACACAGGATTTTATTGAAAAAGGAAAATTTTCAAAAGAATTGATTTCTCAAACCATTAAACGGACAATTGCACGATAATGGAACAGACGGATACAAATCATGAAGCCGGTATGAATTCTCAACCATCGATTCTCGTGGTAGATGATACCGAAGACAATCTTGATTTTTTAGAATTTGCGCTCAAACGAAAACCGATTCGTATGTTGCGTGCCACGAGCGGTCCGCAATGCATCGTGATCGCAACTGAAAAACAACCGGATGTGATTTTACTAGATATCCAAATGCCGGGAATGGATGGATTTGAAACGCTAAAACATCTGCGGTCTTCGAAAAAGACGATGAATATTCCTGTGATCTTTTTAACGGCACAGCGAAGAGACCCAACCAGCATAGAGCAAGGTCTGGCGCTTGGTGCAGAAGAATATTTAACGAAGCCCATCGATGTGGATGAACTTTTTGTCCGCACGCGTTCGTTGATTCGCTTGAAAAAGGCAGAGGCGGAGTTGGAACGCACCAAAGCAGATTTTACCGCAATGCTGGTACACGATCTTCGCGGTCCCATCGGTGGGATGAAAGGCGTACTGGAAACGATTAAAGACCAAATTGAGCAAGGATTGCCGCTGGAAGATGTGCACGGGCAATTGGTCGATACGGCGCTCGATCTATCGCAATATATTTTGAACATCATCAACAACATGCTTGATTTATCGAAATTCGAAGCGGGGAAAATGAAACTTAAATGTGAACCGCTTTCGGTTTCAGAAATTGTCACCTCGATCGTAACACAAGTGGAACATCAATTTGTAAAAAGGCAAATCCAATTAGTTGTGAACATTGACACTAATCTGCCTGCTGTGAACGCCGACCGACAAAAATTTAGTCAAATCATTATGAACATCTTGCATAATGCGTTGAAGTTTGTTCCGTCGAAAGGATTGGTGACGGTTGCTGCAAAACGCACGTCTTTCATTTCTGCCGGATATGAAAAACGTGACGGCATCGAAATTTCGATCAGCAATAACGGGCCAACGATTTCGCCGCAAGAAATATCAACACTGTTTGAACGCTACAAGCAAACAGCTTCTTCAACACTGGTGATGGAAAAAGGAACAGGGCTAGGACTTGCAATTTGCAAAATGATTGTGGAATCGCATGGGGGAACAATTAACGCGGAAAGCATTTCGCATGGGTTAACCACATTTCGATTTACGTTGCCATTGTAGCGTTGACGGACGATGTATTTCGCCGGAGTTGCGATGTTATTCGTCTGATTCCGGCGTGGTTATGTCCGTATGGCTGTTCAATCCTTCTTGCAGCGTTTTTTCATACACGGTTTTGTATTGCTTAATGCCGTTGAACAACGCTGCGGCAATTTTATCCTGCCCGCTTTCGCTTCGCAGCACCTGTTCTTCGCGTCGGTTGGAAAGATAACCGAGTTCCACTAACGCATTGGGCATCGACGCGCCAACCAGTACATAAAAGCCCGCTTGTTTGACGCCGCTGTTTTTGATTTTAAGATTTGCAGACATAGAATGAGAAGCAATAGACGCAAACTGCTCGCTGTATTTCATATACGCGCTTTGTGCCATCGTGACAAGGATAAATTCTTCTTCCGTTAATTTTTGGTAACGATTCTGGTAATTGTCTTCCAATTGCACCACTTCGTTTTCGCGCGAAGCAATAGCGATTGCCTCCTGAGTCCGCCCGGGGCGCAGTAAATAAATTTCAAATCCGCTGATGCTGGTGGTAGGATGCGGCAGGGAATTGCAATGAATGCTGACGAAGAGTTTTCCGCCTGCTTCGTTTGCGATTTGTGTACGACGGTAGAGTTCAACGAACTTATCGGTCTTGCGTGTATAGACGACCTTAACGCCAGGGAGATTTTGTTCGATCAGTGCGCCAAGTTTTAACGCCACGGCAAGCGTAATATCCTTTTCGCGCGTGCGCATGACACCGATGGTGCCTGGGTCTTTGCCACCATGTCCCGCATCGATAACGATGACGTCTAATTTCCATTTGTTGCGCGAGAGATTGCGCTTTGCTTGCTCTTGCTGCTTCAATGCTGCTTCTGCTTTGGCGCTTGCGCTCCGCGTATGCAGTGAGAAAAGAATATTGTCGGTTGTCGGATCGGTAACATAGTCCGCCTGTTCAACATCGGACGACACGCGGAATGTCAACTGCAACGATGACGGAGATTGAAACGCCATTATTCTTTTAACGACACCGAACGGTTTCGTATTATTCAATGCAATGGTGTCGCCGCGCGCATTGTTGATGGTGAGGAACAGCCAGCCATCCGGCTTGAGCCAGTGCTCGATGTCTTTATCTTTAATGTTCTTTTCCGCTCCGATATTGATAAGATATCCGTTCAATTTTTTTTCAATATGGATGTCAGTAATATCGTATTTCGAACGACGTTTGGTTTTGAATGAAACGATCTGTTGTGCGGTATCGTACCGGATATTATCTCCGCTCACTTGCTGATAGAACGGCAGGAAAGAAAAGGCAGGGACATACCATACACCCTGGCGACGGATGACATTCGATGGCAATTGATAAACCGTGGAATTGTTCGAAACACGTTCGGTAATGACGACGAACGGACTATGCGACGTAAATCGGATGAGCTGCGCCGAAATAAGCACTTCGATTTTTCCGAGACTATCGTTTATGGCGATGGGAATTTTCAATGTATCGAAAAAACTGTTCAACGCAATATAGGAAACGCCTGCGCTATCGAATCGTTCCACATTGGCTGTATCGCCAGTTTGTGTGATAAGCGTAAAGTACGTTGCACTGTTTTCACCGAACGCCGGTGTACACAGAAAAAGGAATAATAAAACAGTGTTTCTGCCGATTGTTTTCATGAATCGGTGTTCATAGATAATCTGGACACATAGTAATATTGTCACTTTCAGCTACAAAATCAATTGATAACACAAAGATGAAAAAAATTACATTTTCTCTCTGCGAACTTTGTTCCTACTTTGCAGTCACTGCGTTTTAAAATTTAGAAGAAAGAACTATTTTAAAATTTCTCCCGTCTCGAAACTCCAGAACAGCAAATCCATTTCATTGATCGGAATGCCGGTAATCAATGCAAATCTCTGAAACCGGCGTTCGATACGGAAATATGCTTTGCGCGAAATCGTTTCGGGAATGGTGCGGATGGCGCCGTAACGTTTCAGATTTCGTAAAATATGCCTGTCGAGAATCGCAAGTTCGCCGTTCTGCCCGATGTTGCGTAAAAAATGTGTTGCTTCTTTGTATCCCAATCCCTTCACATTCTTCACAAGCCATTCGCGTGTTTCTGATGCAGGATGCTGCTGGAGAAGAATGGATTGAATTTCTGAAAACTGTTCTTTCAATAGTAAAAGGTGGTTGGATTTTGTGCGATGAAAACGGATGTAATGTTCTTTGTCCCGCAAGATCGATTCAGGATTGAATGTGTGATGTTGAAAATTGTTTGCAAGAAGAATTTTAACAACTGCCGCCGCATTGCGTGCGCTGGATTGCGGCGTGAGCAGGCAATACACAAGTTCATAAAAGTAATCGTTCGGCGAGACAGAACGAAATTCTTCCAATCGATTTTGAATTGCTTCTTTTCGTTCCTGATACAAAAGAAGTATATCCTCCGGCAATTTCGATTTTTCTTGTAAATGGGATTTCATCAGGGAAGCGAAAGAAATATTTTTTTACGCGTTGTCGTTATCGCAACAAGTCCATCGCGTTGAAGGCGAAGGGCAAGTGTTTCAATCCAGTGCTTATCGGATAATGTGAAATGCTCTTTGATTCGTTTGCCAAGTTTTTGCAATTCCACCGGATGATGATCGTTTGTGTTGCGTAATAGTTCGATAATCTTTCCGCGATAAATTCTATCGGGAATAAATTTTGTCGATGCAGCTTTTGTTTTGTGGATTCGTCCGACACGATATGCGCTTGAACAATTTGGCTGTGCCGGACAATTTGCGCAGTCGGGATTCGATGCCGTACAAATCATTGCGCCCAAATCCATCAGCGCCTGATTCCAATTGTACGCGCTACGGCGGGAAAATGCGAGCGATGCAAGTCGCCAGTCATCGATGCGATTTGTTCTGCTGCCATAGATTCGCCTTAGGACACGTCGAATATTTGTATCGACTACAGGAACCTGCTGCTCAAATGCAAAGCACGCAACGGCATGTGCGGTATATTTTCCAATTCCGGGTAATTGTTGAAGTGCATCAATATCGTGCGGTAATGTTCCATGGAATTCATTCGTTATGATAATTGCGATTTGACGAAGACGCAGAGCACGATTGTTATAGCCCATTCCTTGCCATGCGCGAATGATTTCTGCCGGTGTAGAAGCGGCGAGCGAAGCAAAGTCCGGAAAGCGTTTGAGAAATTCCGGATACTTGATGAGTACACGCGAAACCTGCGTTTGTTGAAGCATGATTTCCGAAACAAGAATGCGGTATGGATTACGCGTTTTTCGCCATGGAAGCTTGCGTTGATTCAGAAGATACCATGGAAGAATGGATTTAGTGATTTTCGATTTTCGATCTTCGATTGCGGATTGTAAATGTGTCGAAGAACTCATGCGGTCACAAGTTTTTCGACAAATGATTTATTGCCTTCCAGAATATCGAACTGCAGTAATTCGGAAGTTGGAACCCAGCGAAACTGTTCGAAGACGTTGTTTGTGAGTTCACCTTTAAAATTGCCGACATCGCAATATGTCACTTCAAATATTCCGCCGTCTTCGTAATATGCAGATTGTGTTTCAATGATTTGAATGGACGATGCTTCAATAGAAAGTTCTTCGCGCAATTCGCGAATGAGGCATTGTTCAACGGTTTCTCCTGTTTCTAACTTGCCGCCGGGAAATTCCCATTTCAATTCATATCTGCCACATTTTTTTCTCTGGCAGAGAAGTATTCTGTTATCCTGATGAATAATTCCGACCGCGACTCGGGTTATTTTTTTATTCATACTAAAATATACCCAAACAGCATCCCACTTCCAACGTTCGTTATGAAATTATTATGAACGAGCTTTGGTGATTCATGATGTTGCATTGGCAGTGAAAAAGCGTATATTAAAATCAAGTGAATTTTTAATATTATAATAGTATAGGTGTTTTATGAAACGGTTCCTAACGAGTTGTTTATTGTCTTTTTGTATTTGCACTCATTTTCTCCTTTCTCAAGCTTTAGATATTTCAGGATATAAGATTGTGCAAGCGAACGCCTCTTCGAGTATAACATTACCATTGGGTACGTCGATTGAACCGGGAGGGTACGTTGTTATTGCACGCAATCAATCACAGAGTGCATTCGAGACGGCATGGAACACAACACTTGGTTCGAATGTCGTCTTTATTAATGGATATACCGTGATTGGTGGAAATGGATTTCCCACAATCAATGGAAGTGAAACCTATACGCTTCAGAACGCTTCCAGTGTGACTATCGATGGACCAACGGTTGCTGAATCAACATCAGGTGGTGACAATCTCACACGTTTGCATGTTAGCGATGCATCAAGCGTTGAAGGAAGTTGGACTCGTTCATCCGCATCAATAGTCACGAATGCGAGTCCGGGCTCTGGTATGACCAATACCAATACCGGTAAATTAATAATCAGTGAATTTTCAGATGCTTCGACGTATAACAATGAATTTGTAGAATTGTTTTATGATGTAACGCCAATAGCAAAAGGTCAGGGATCGGTCAATGTCAGTCCGACGTTATGGAAGTACCGATGTTTCGACAACACTTCAGTTTGTGTTTAAACCTCAGACTGGCACACTTAAAGGACTGCAATTTGTAAAACCTGCGCTATTCAATTGGAATTCTGCTTCCATCAATGTTCAGCCAGCTTCTGCAGCCGTTTCATTTGTAGCTGACACCGTCACCATCAGTAATATTCAATTAAGTGGAAGTGATAGTATCATTGTTTCAATTCCCAATGTCACTACCGTGGATACCGTTGAGCAATTTGGATTTGGTTTTAAATCAAGTACGAACGACACCATTTTTTTACCACTGAATGTCCAGCCAAAAGTATCCGTGTACGGCAGTATACATCCGATGAGCTATGTGAAGACCAAAGACGGATCAGGAAATTATATTTATGCAGGAAAATATGTTGTAGTGCAAGGTATTGTCACAGTGGCAAATGAATTCGGCGGGCCAAGTTATATCCAGGATGCAACGGCAGGTATATCGGTGTACGATTCCAGTGTGTCGAAGAATGTTGAGCGTGGCGATGAAGTGGTGTTGCTGGGTTTGGTCTCTCCTTATCAAAATATGTTTGAACTCAATCCATGCACACTTCTGCAAGTCATCAGTCAAGGAAATGCTGTCGATACTCCAACAGTATCCATTGCAGCAATTAAAGCTCAAAATCAAAATGGAGTTGAATCGTATGAGTGTCGTTTAATACGAGTCAATAATATATCCTCTGTGCTGGGATCTACCAAATCACCTTCGGCGACATGGGGCGCGACTGGAGTTGCAACCACAATGTATTTGTTGTCTGGAACAGACACGCTGCAGACTTACATCAAAGCAAACAATAATTTGTGTAATACATCCACTCCGTCGGGGACATTTGATGTCGTTGGAGTATTGGGACAACATTATACCGACTATCAAATTTTGCCTAGAACGTATGAGGACATCATTGTTGATAACGCTGGCCCTCGCATTACCAGCGGTGCACCGTACGAAGGCAATATGAACTCTACCAGCATTACATTTAACTGGACAACAGATTCTCCCGGAAACTCCATCGTTATTCGCGGACTGACTTCAACCTACACTGACACGTTGATAGATACAAATAAGGTGATGACGCACCAACTTGTTGTCAGCCATCTTGCTTCGGCGACTATTTATCATGTTAAACTTGGATCGACGAATGCTGTTGGTACAACCTATACCAATGATTATCTTGTCTCGACAGCTTCAAAAACTTCAGCGGGAACGATGAATGTGTATTTCAATCATTCGGTTAATACAACATTGGCAAAGGGAGAAAATGCTCGTGCAGTTGGCGATAGTATGTATTTGAAACTGATAAATCGTATCAATGCTGCAACGTACCTCTGTTGATGTTGCCTTGTATAGTTTAAGTGGAACAGTGGGAAATAATGTGGCTGCCGCATTGATTGCTGCAAAAAACCGCGGCGTGAAAGTACGTGTCATTGGTGAAGCAGACAACCGGGGCACAGCACCATGGTCAACTCTTTCCAGCGCGGGCATTACGGTGATCTTTGATACATTTGATGCGACAAATGCGGGCGCCGGTTTGATGCACAATAAATTTGTAATTATCGATAATCGAGATACAACGTCCGACACAGATGATTGGGTGTGGACGGGTTCGTGGAATGCGACAGATCCTGGCAATACCAATGATGCTCAGAACGTGATTGAGATCCAGGATAAAGCGCTGGCGAATGCGTACACGACAGAATTCAATGAAATGTGGGGAAGTACCACAGATACACCGAATGCCGCAACCTCTCGTTTCGGCGCTCGAAAACTTGATAATACTCCTCATTATTTTATTATCAATGGAACACCCGTAGAGTTGTACTTTAGTCCATCTGATGGAACAACGGGAAAAATCATTAAGACGTTAAACAAAGCGTCGAAATCAATTGATGTTGCTCTTCTTTCATTTACACGTAGCGACATAGCCAATGTGATGATTGCAAAAAAGAAAGCTGGAGATGCTGTGCATGCGCTTGCAGATGTGAAGGATGCGTCATGGTCGGTGTTCGATACTCTTGTCTCCAGCGGGATTGAAGTTCGAGTAAAGGGAAACGATGTTACCGGTTTTCTCCATCACAAATATGCAATTGTTGATGCTGAGACGAATCATGCAGATCAATATGTGATCACAGGGTCACACAATTGGAGTAGCAGCGCAGAAAATTCAAACAACGAAAACACACTCATCATTAACAGTCCGCACATTGCCAATTTGTATTTGCAAGAATTTTCGGCTCGGTACACTGCGGCAGGCGGCACAGATGTGTTAATGGGGATAGAAACAATAAGCAATATAGCACCCAAAGTATTTCGGTTGCTGCAAAATTATCCCAATCCGTTTAATCCCACAACATCAATTTCTTATGATGTACCGTTAAAGAGCAATGTAAGTTTGAAGGTGTTTGATGTCCTTGGACGAAAAATTGTCACGCTGGTACAAAAAGAACAATCTGCCGGATCATATCGAGTGCAGTTCGATGCATCGAAACTTTCCAGCGGTATTTATTTCTACCGCTTGCAAGCGGGATCGTTTGTGAATTCACGAAAAATGGTATTGCTGAAGTAAAAACAGAAAGAAGTAATTGAAGCCGGCAATTTCTTTTTGAGATGGCCGGCTTTTTGTTTTGTACAATAGAGTTTGTCTTGCCTTTCACGCCAGCATTTCTTAATTTGAATTTGGCGATACACATGCCCCGATTCACACTGGAACAAATACGATCCGTTTTTGCGAATGGCAAAGATTTTAACGACATCTTCGACGTGTTCAAAGATGCGCTGGCGCAGGGTATTCAAGATTTAGAGTTATACCGATTATTATTTTGGAACACCTCTCTCGCGCCAGACGAGTTGTGTTTGTTTGGAGGAAAACTTGCATGCGTGTTTCCACATCTTGCATACGATACGTATATGTGGCTTGCCAACGTGTTTGAAGTTACGCATTCTTCGTATGACAACTTTGAGCTTGCCGTCAATTATTATCAAAAAGCCGCACAAGCAAAACCCGAAGAAGTGCTTCCGTATCTTAATGCTGCTGACTGTTACGATCCCGATTTGAATATTCCTCCATTCGATGTGTTGGAACAGTTTTTGAAAAAAGGCGCGAATCTGGTTTCCGATAAAAAAACGTTGCTGCATCGGCTTTCGTATTTGTATCAAATGCGCGGCGATCAAAAACAAGCAGACCTGTACCGCAAACTTGCCGATGACATTGAACGTATCCAAAACTAATTTGCGACCATCGTCTTCGCATGCAGTAAAAGGATTTTTATTTTTACTCGTGTCGGTTTTCTTTTGGGGAAGTTCTGCACCCTTTGCCAAACAGCTTATTGTCACACGATTCGATACGCTCATCATTGCCCAAACACGCACAACGCTGACATTTGTGTTGCTCGCTGCTTTTTTCTTTTTTCAGAATAAAAAAATATTCAAAATAGATTTCCATGATCTCTGGAAATTTTGCCTGATGGGCGTTGTCGGTATTGCATCGACAAACTACACCTACTATTTTACAGCGAAAGAATCCACAGTTGCAACGGCAATTCTTGTTCAGTACACTGCACCGGTATGGGTGGTATTGTTTGCTGTGTTTATCAGCAAAGAAGAAAAATTTGATTCGCTCACACTGCTGTCGCTTATCCTTGCATTGGCGGGATGCTATCTCGCAGTAACGGGCGGTTCCGTGAAAAATATTTCACTTCGCGGCTGGGCAGCAATTACCGGTCCGATGTCGGCATTGACGTATGCGTACCAAATTCTTGCAACAAAACAATTGCTAAAAAAATATTCCATCTGGACATTTTTGGTGTACGCATTTGGATTTTCCGCCTTGTTCTGGCTCGTCGTCAATCCGCCATGGTGTATTTTTGCACAACATTATTCAGCAAGCGATTGGGGAATATTTTGGTTCTTTGCGATTATTTCTATTCTTATTCCTCAAACGGCATTTGCATTTGGTTTACGATTGCTCAAAGCATCTACAACGGGAATCATCGGTATCTTAGAACCGATTATCGCGATTGTTGTCGCATATCTTTTGCTTGGAGAAATGCTCACCACAATTCAGTTGTTGGGTGCGGTTATCGTTGTTGCAGGCATTGGATTATTGCAAGTGCATCCGTTGATAATGCAGAAAGTGATGAAGGTCGAATGAGGTCGGAACGGCGGATGAAGCGATTGGAATCTGTGCTGCGTCATCGCCAGCCGGATTTGACGGTGGTGATGGAAAATATTCATGATCCTCACAATGTCAGTGCGATCTTGCGCTCATGCGATGCGGCTGGTGCAATGGCTGTGCAGCTTGTGTACACAAATAATGTCTATCCCAAGATCGGCAAAAAAAGCTCGGCAAGCGCACGCAAATGGGTGGAACGAAGGCAGTTCAACACTATTACCGAATGTTATGCAAAACTTCACGAGGAAGGATTTGTTGTGTACGCCACGCATCTTGCCGCAGAAGCAAAATCACCGTACGAAGTCGATCTGACAAAAAAAATTGCAATTGTTGTTGGCAACGAGCATGCAGGCGTTACGGATGAAGCAGCACAACAAGCCGATGGTATTATTCAGATTCCGATGTTCGGTATGATTCAAAGCTTGAATGTTTCCGTTGCAACAGCAGTGTTATTGTTTGAAGCAGTACGTCAGCGTGTTGCAGCACGCCAGTACGATCAGGCAAAGTTTGATGAAAAAGAACTTCTACGTTTGCTTAAAGTGTGGGCGATGAAAGAGTGATGGCTATTCGCAGTGACATTAAAGAATTTATTCAACAAATTGAGACATCTTCTGGAAAGAAGTTTTATTTTCCCGATGAAGCGGCGTTCTTGTTTGAATTATCATTGAAGACAGAAAAGCAACTCGCATTCAACGAACTTCTTTTCCATTCTACCGCTGTAACAAAAACGCATGACGTCATGAAACGCATCGGCCCCGGTGCGGATGGATACGAAAAACTGGCAGTAGAATTTCAATCAAATGCTCAACGCGTGGTAGAATTGATTCAGGAGATCATCCATCAAACAGAACAAGAGCAAACTTTTGGAAAACAATTTCTCGCGTTCGAAACTGAAAGTTTTTTACGGTTGACTCAATTGTGTGTTGATTTACGGCTGATCAAAAACTGGGAAGTCGATGGAAAGCCGCTGCCTACATTGGAAACATTTTCAGGACAACAATTTGCAAAAGAAGAAAAGAACAAAGCGGCGATTCACATCCTTCATCAACGAATAAAAAGAAGTGTCATTCTTAGTGTGGCTCTTCTGATCCTTCTTGCCTTGATTGATCCACCTGCAACGATTCTCGGATGGTGTGTAACAATAACAGTGCTTGGTTTGTTGGTATATATTTCTTTTCTTGTAGAAGAAATTTGGAAACGACTATCGGAAAAGAAATGATGATACATTTGTCTTGGAATACTAAATCGATTGTATGTGGAATGTGTTTGGCGTTGTTGTCAGCATTCGTATTCGGGGAACAGCCCAAAGTACTGCCGGGCATCGACGTGTTGCGTGAACATGGTTTTGCTGAATTGAAAGGGAAGCGTGTCGGCTTAATTACCAATCCAACCGGAATAACATTCGATATGCAAAGCACAGTCGATGTATTGTTCCATGCTCCCGATGTCAAGTTGGTTGCGCTTTTTAGCCCTGAACACGGAGTGCGTGGCGATGGCGATGCTGGCAAATATGTCGAATCATCGACCGACACAAAAACGGGATTGCCGGTGTTTTCGCTGTATGGCAAAACGCGCAAGCCGACAAAAGAAATGTTACAAGGAATCGATGTGCTGGTGTACGATATTCAGGATATCGGCGTGCGTTGGTACACCTATATTTCCACAATGGGTTTGGCGATGGAAGCGGCAGCGGAAAATCATATTCCATTCGTTGTTCTTGATAGACCCGATCCACTGACGGGCAATAAAGTCGAAGGGACGATGCTGGATATAAAATTCAAATCATTCATCGGCGCATATCCGATTCCGTACGTGTATGGAATGACAGCGGGTGAACTGGCACAGATGATCAACGGTGAACACTGGCTCAACGGTAGCGGCAAGTGCGATCTGACGGTCGTAAAAATGGAAGGATGGAAGCGTTCGATGTGGTGGGACGATACGGGATTGGAATGGATTCCCACATCGCCGAATATTCCGCATTCGTTCACACCAATTTATTATGTGCTTACCGGACTGCTCGGCGAATTGGGAACAGTCAATCAAGGAGTCGGTTATACGATGCCATTTGAATTAGTCGGTGCACCGTGGGCGGATGCGTTTGCATTGGCGCGGTATCTCAACAACTATAATATTCCCGGCATTTTCTTTCGTCCGATTTTTTATTCGCCAACGACACGAGATAGTATCAGCATCAAATATCAAGGTGTGCAGCTTCACATTACGGATCGCGATTTGCTCGATATGACACGCATTCAATTTTGTATTATCGATGCGATTGACCGATTGTTTCCTGATAATAATCTTTTTGAACGTGCTAAGCCGGAAAAGATTGCAGGATTCGATAAAGCCGTCGGCAGCGATACGATACGGGCATGGTTCAAAAACAATCTTTCTGTCGATGAACTTGTCAAATGGACAAAAGAAAAGAGCGATGAGTTTTTGCAGCTGCGTGAAAAATATTTGCTGTACCGCTAAAAATATTTTACAGATGCGATAAACGTCGTTGCATTTCAGGCAACGCTTTCCTACATTTTACAAACAACGATGAGTGCATCAATAATCTTGAACCTATGGTGTTGCAACAAACGGGTTTATTTGACCTAAAGGGCGTAAAGCGTTTCACTTTCCATTCTACGGAATACGAGTCTCCTGCACCATCTCTATCCTTGCTGTTCTTCTCGATCTCAAGTTCTCAAATACTGAAACGGATATAGTGTGATACGTACGATTATCAATCTCCTCATTCTATTTCCGATTTCTGTTCTTGTTTCAACGGCGGCGTTGATTGCTGCATTTGTGGACAGGAAGGGAGATGTGTTTCGGTGGATTCCACGAACATGGTCGCGCATTATTTTGTGGATTTTTCGAATTCGATTAGTGGTGGAAGGTAAAGAAAATCTTGAACCTCATAAGCATTACATTTTTGTTTCCAACCATGCGAGTATGTTCGATATTCCTGCTGCGTTGGTGGGAATTCCGAGTGAAGTGAATATCGTTTTTAAAAAAGTACTGGCGTATATTCCGATATGGGGCTGGGCATTGCGCTTCGGCCCATTTATTATGATCGATCGGTTGAATTCCAGAGATGCGATGCAAAGTTTGAAGCGAGCAGCGCAAACGATTCGCAATGGAAGTTCGGTATTATTGTTTGCAGAAGGCACGCGGACGCGCGATGGAAAACTTCAGCCGTTTAAGCGCGGTGCGTTTTTGCTTGCGATAAAATCCGGGGTGCCCGTGGTGCCGGTAACGATTAACAATACGTTTAAGATTATGCCGAAGGGTTCGTTGAATATTAAACCGGCGGATATTTCTGTTGTGATTGGAAAACCCATTGCCGTGGATGAGTTAGAAGGCAAAGCCGGTGAACAACAATTGATGGATCAAGTTCACCAAATTATTGAACAACATTATATTGACCAATCGTGAGATAACCCATGTCTGTTACGGTAAAAGATGTAGAACACATTGCGCAGCTTGCAAAATTAGAATTTAACGATGCGGAAAAAGAGATTTTCACGCATCAAATGAATCAGATTTTGGAATATGTCGAACAGTTGAACCGGTTGGACACTTCTAATGTTGAACCGCTTTCGCATGTGATTGAATTACAAAATGTACTCAGAGATGATGTTACGACGCCGAGCACACCGACAGACGAAGCACTCAAAAATGCGCCGTCGCACACGGAAGAATTTTTCAAAGTCCCAAAAGTGATTAGCGAGAAATCGTGATGACGCACAGACCCACAGTGATCGGAGTGATTCCATCCCGCTATGCTTCGACGCGTTTGCCGGCAAAGCCGCTTGTCGATTTACTCGGCAAACCGATGGTGCAGCGTGTGTACGAACGTGCACACACTGCAAAATTACTTTCTCGTGTGATTGTGGCAACGGATGACCGACGCATTGAATCGGCAGTGAAACAATTCGGCGGTGAAGTTATGCTGACATCGAAGGATATAAAAAGTGGAAGCGACCGCGTTGCAACTGTAGCGGCGCAAGTGGATGGAGATATTTTTGTCAACATACAAGGCGATGAGCCATTATTAGCGCCGGAGATGATCGATCAAGCGGTACAATTGCTTATCGATGATGCTGCAGTTCCTGTGGGAACGCTTGCGAAAAAAATTGAAACGTCGGATGATTTATTCAATCCGAGTGTCGTAAAAGTAGTGTGTGCAAATGATGGGGCTGCACTGTATTTTTCTCGAGCAGCAATTCCGTTTGTGCGGGATGAAGCCGATGCAGCAAAATGGATTACTGTTCACACATTTTACAAACACATCGGCTTGTATGTGTTTCGAAAAGATTTTTTGATGCAGTATGCTCAATTGCCGGATTCAAAATTAGAACAGGCGGAACGGCTTGAGCAATTACGAATTTTAGAAGCTGGCTGCAAGATTAAAGTCGGCATTACTTCTTTCGACAGTATTTCTGTCGATACACCGGAAGATGCAGAACGCGTTGTGCAGATCCTTCGCACTGCATCGTCCCATTCATAAAAGAAAGATTCTATGGCGCGCAACAATGTTAAGTTTATTTTTGTAACAGGCGGAGTTGTTTCTTCGCTCGGAAAAGGAATTACGGTCTCTTCACTCGGTATGCTGCTGAAGGCACGCGGACTGCGAGTGACGATTATGAAGTTTGATCCGTACATCAACGTCGATCCCGGCACGATGAATCCGTTTCAACATGGAGAAGTGTACGTGACCGAAGACGGTGCAGAAACTGATCTCGATCTCGGACATTACGAGCGATTTTTGAACGACAACATGACGCGGAATAACAACACGACGAGCGGGCAGGTGTATTACGAAGTGATCTCGCGCGAACGCCGCGGGGATTATCTCGGTGCGACCGTGCAAGTTATTCCGCACATTACCGATGAAATCAAACGCCGCATCTGGGCAATTGCTAAAACCGGAAAGTACGATGTGGTTCTTGCAGAAGTCGGCGGAACGGTCGGTGATATAGAAAGTTTGCCGTACTTAGAAGCTATTCGTCAATTGACGCTGGAAGTGGGACGTCGCAATGCGTTGAACATTCATGTTACGCTTGTTCCATATATCAAAGCGGCAGGAGAAATCAAAACCAAGCCGACGCAGCACAGTGTCAAATCGTTATTGGAAATCGGAGTGCAGCCGGATATCTTAGTGTGTCGCACAGAAAAACCGCTTTCAAAAGAGTTACGCGAAAAAATTGCGCTCTTTTGTAATGTTGAAATGAGAGCCGTGATTGAAGCGCGTGATGTGCCGACCATTTACCAACTTCCGCTCACATTAGAAGAAGAAGGTTTGCCGGAGATCGTTATTGAAAAATTAAATCTCAAATGCGGGCGTCCAAATCTGACACAGTGGAAAAAATTTATTCATCGTGTTAAACAGCCGAAAGGAAAAGTCCGCATTGTGGTGTGCGGAAAATATACCGCGTTGAAAGATGCATATAAAAGTATCTGTGAAGCATTTGTGCATGCGGGCGCGGAGAACGATGTGGAAGTCCAACTCGATTGGGTGCGTGCGGAAGATGTGGAAGATTTCGGAGCAGAAAAATATTTAACCGGTGCAACGGGCCTGCTCATTCCATGGGGATTTGGTAATCGCGGTATCGAAGGAAAAATTGCTGCGATCCAATTTGCGCGAGAACACGGAATTCCGTTCTTTGGTATTTGTCTCGGTTTGCAGTGTGCCGTCATCGAGTTTGCACGCCACGTGTGCGGTATGAAAGATGCCAATAGCACGGAATTCCGTAAAACCAAACACAATGTCATCGATATGATGCTGGAACAAAAATCGGTTCGCAATATGGGCGGCACCATGAAGATCGGGTGCTTATCCGTGTACGTTGACAAAGGGTACGAAAGCATACACGGCGTATCACAAAGAACTAATCACGGAACGACACCGTCATCGATACGAAGTGAATAACAAATTTCGCAAAAAACTTTCCGACAATGGCATGATTTTCAGCGGAATGTATTTGAACAACGATCTCGTCGAAATTATTGAATTGCCGGACCACCCGTGGTTTCTTGCAGTGCAATTTCATCCTGAATTAAAATCACGGCCGGTTGTTCCGCATCCGTTGTTTCGAGATTTTGTGAAAGCGGTCAAATTGTACACAGCGTCTATCGGCGCAAAAAAATAATCAATCAAAATACATAACAAGGGAAGTGGAGGGATGTATGAACACAAGCAGTTTAAGAAGTGTGATTCTGGCGGCAAGCGTTTCTATGGTGTCTCTTTCTTGTGCAACGAACAATCGTTTTGATGTTCGTGATGATTATTTTCGTCCGGTTTCGCGAGTAGTGACGATCAGTTCAGACGGCGTCGATACGATGGAGGTGCTGACGCGACACGGTGATGTGAAATCATCCGATACCACACGTGCCTCGATGATCGAAATGATCAAAGAACAAAACAAACGTCTCGATGCTGTCTTCCAGCAATTGAATACATTGACACAGCAATCGGTTTCTTCTACTAATAAGTCATTGGAAGAAACACTCTCATCGCATGATCGCATAACGAATGAAACGTTGATAGAAATGATTCGCGATCAAAACCAACGATTGAATGAAGTGGTCGAACAATTAAAGTTGCTTGCGGAAAACCGACAGCATTTTGCGCAGTCTGACCTTGCGACGAATATGGTTGCACCGGAACAGCCACAACATCTTGATGTTGCCACGCACAGTGCTCCCATTCCCGTCGTTGTAAGCTGGGCAACACTATCGCTGCGGTACGGGAAAGCGATTAAACTATACGAAGCAGGAAAATATACGAAGGCAATTCGAGCGTTCAAGACAATTTTAAAACATCACTCGTCCAGTGCCATCGCTGATCGCTGCTATTTCTGGATGGGTGTTTCGCATTTATCGCTGCATCATACGCCGCAAGCAATTGCTGCATTGACAAAAGTTTTTTCTTTTCCGCATTCTGGGAAAATCGAAAGCACCTATTTTATGCTCGGCCAGTGTTATGAACAATCCGGCGCTCCGAGTATGGCGAGGGCAATGTTCCAAAAAATGTTGCAGGAATATCCGAAGAGTTCGTTAAAATCGATGGCAGAGAAAAAAATGGCGTTCCTGAATTGAGGAGGCGAATTTTCAGGAACGCCGATGGTTGTCTCCATATTGTGCATCCACGACACAATATTTGCGGAGACAGAAAAAATTATTTCATCATCACCATTTTGCGTGTTACACTCTGTCCATCCACATTCAAGCGTGCAAAATACATTCCCGATGCAAGTTGAGCGCTGCCGTTTGCATTGCTATTCCACTCCACGCGATAATCGCCCGTCCCTTGATATTGATCGACCAGGCAGCGAACTTCACGCCCGGTTACATCATACACGCTTAACTTGACCTGCGCAGATTTATTGAGGCGATATGTTATTTGCGTTGAAGGATTAAAGGGATTCGGATAATTTTGTCCGAGAACGAACGATTGATTTGCAGCGAGTGCTTTATTCGACCATCGCAAATCTTCTATTGTAACACCGACACTGTCTGCATGCGGGTTGGCAAGCATTACGCCGCTTAATCCAACGCTGCTGACTTCCTGTACTTGCGGCGCATATTGAAAACTTACCGTTGCAATAGAACCACTGGCAATATTTAATTTTTTTTGCGTCATGCTGATGATGACAACATTGATCGTCGAATCGTTCGGCTTGTAAGAAGCGACTGTCCAATCTGAACCGGCAGTGCGTGTGCCCGGTGTAAGTTGTCCGACAACGATATTGCTGGATGTGCGAATACTGAATTGCACGCCGGCGATTGTATCAGTATTGGTAAGGATGATTTCCATGCCGGTGTTGGTCGTGCGTGAAACTTTAAGTTCGTTTCCGGCTTGAGCCACATGAGCAATGCTCAATGCTGCTGTCAAAAATCCTACGATATATGTTCTTTTCATTTTCATCTGACACCTCATATCCTTTTTACTTCTGCTATAGAAAGTTCATTGAACGTGCCAGCAAAACATGCCGTGCTATGAGTTAAAGATGAAACGAGAAACAGCGAAATATCTATAAAATCGTCACATTAATGAGTGATATTTAAATTTGAAGAAGGAAGGAGATTGTAAGTTCTACAAAAGATTGGGATAGCATATCATGTCTAAAACCCGATAGTTGGTACATGCAATTAGAACAGGAAATAAAAAATTAGATAGCTCTCAGTCAAATATGAGTGCAGGAAATGAGAGAATGAATAACGGAGAAATAATCCAAGACCATCACGGTTAGAGGGACATTGTGATGGTTGAACTTTACAGTTTAATGAGAGGGATTCTGAATAAAAATCTTACTCGTATCGCAATGCTTCAATGGGATCTAAGTTGGCGGCTTTCCATGCCGGATAGACGCCGAAGACAATACCGACAATAGACGTAATTAAAAATCCGATGAACGCCCACATCCATGGGAACACCATGGGAACACTAAACAAAAGTGCAACCATATTACCGATCAGGATACCAACAATGATTCCGATGACGCCGCCGATTTGACAAAGGACGATCGCTTCAACAATAAATTGAGAAAGAATATTGGAACGCCGCGCACCGATTGCCTTACGAATGCCGATCTCTTTCGTGCGCTCCGTGACCGACACGAGCATAATATTCATAATACCGACGCCGGCTGCAAGAAGGGAAATGAAGCTAATAAAACCGACGCCCACTTTTATATAGAAGGTAAAATCATTAAATGTAGAAATAAGCGAGTCGTTGGAAAAAATGGTGAAATCATCTTCCTCGCCGGGCGGAACATTGCGAATGGTCCGTAAGTGAAACCGTGCTTCCTCTAAGCAATCATCGTACAAATCCTGACTCTTTGCTTTGATCATAACATGCAAACTGCGTTCTCTTCCATATTCATTTAAAAATGTGCTTAAGGGGATGACGACAAAATTTCCATTATTACCGCCGAAGATGGATCCTTTTGATTCAAAGACACCAATGACTTGATACCATGCATCTCCGACTCGAATTTTATTTCCGACGGCCCCTCCATGTGGAAAAACCTTTTTTGAGACGTCGTCTCCTAAAATAACAACACGATTCGCATAATCCTGATCGTTCTCCGATAATCCTCTTCCTTCGACAACCGTCCAGTCATTGGCTGGTATTCCTTCAGGTTCTTCGCCGGCAAGTTGAACATTCGGATTTGTTTTGAGTGAGCCATTTTGAACGGTAAGCGAACTGCGCCATGCTTCAAGTGCAACGTATTGAGCAAGCGTCATTTTCGATTTTAACTCCATTCCTTGATCATAGATGATATCTTTGCGTTTCATGGCCTTCATCCACTCTTTGCGGTTTGCCATGGTCGGTTCTTTTTTGTACCTGGAATGTGTTCGATCCTAATCCGCTCAAACCAGCTTCAATACTATTTTGCAACACCTGAACGGCCGTCATCACACCAATAATGGAAAACAAACCAACAGCAATTCCCAGAAGTGTCAAAATGGATCGAAGTTTATTCGATCGGATTGCCGTTAATGCTAATTGTATCGTTTCAGAAAATTCCATGAGTCGATTTCTTTTTATTCATAACGCAAAGCATCGACCGGATCGAGGCGCGATGCACGATATGCCGGTAAAAATCCGGAGATAACACCAACAGCTAACGAGACAAATAATGCAATAAAAACGACGGTAAGGGGCATCGCTGTCGGTAAGACGGTGTCGATAATTAAACTGAGCGGGAACGCAATGATGATCCCGATAATTCCTCCGATGAGGCATAACGCTGCCGACTCCATAAGAAATTGCAAGAGGATTGTCCTGCGTGGCGCACCAATAGCTTTTCGGATGCCGATTTCTTTTGTTCGTTCCGTAACCGAAACAAACATTATATTCATAATCCCGATGCCGCCGACAAATAAAGATAGTCCTGTGATGAATAGTCCGACAAGAGCGATGATGCCGCCAATTTGATTGAACGTTTGGACCAGCATCTCTTGCTGGTTGATCGAGAAATCATCTTCTTGCTTTGGTGAAAGGCCACGTGCTTTTCTCATAATGCCGCGCACTTCTTCCTTTGTTTCATCCATATTATCAGTCGATGCTGCTCGAACCATAATCGATATACTACCGCGGATGGAAAGGAATTCTTGAAAGAATCGATTGATCGGAATATAGACACGATTGTCTAAACTCTCCTGGCCAAGAAGACTACCCTGTTTTTCGATAACACCGACAACTTTAAATTGATAATTGCCGACTTTTATTTCTTTTCCAATCGGAGTTTCATTCGGGAACAAATTCGCAGCAATCTCGGAACCAATGGCACAAACAGGGCGGCCTCCATCTGCCTCAGAACTGGTAAAATATCTGCCAAAGGCAAGATTGGCACCATTGGTTTCCAGCATTTGTGAGTTTGTGCCCACAACCGTGATATTGTCAATCACTTTACGTCCGTACTGCGCAGGTTTCGTCGCACCAATAATGGGAGTCATCGCACGAACAGTTTGTGCCTGCCGCTCAATGGCATTTGATTGCTCGATTTTAATATTTTGTCGGTTACGGATTTTCCACCAATCATCACCACCGCCCCATGGCCATTTTTGAATATACAGGACATCTGCACCGAGCGATGCAATACTACTATTGAACGCACGGTTTAATCCTTCAATGGCCGTTCCCATCAGCGTTACAGAAACAATGCCGATGATAATGCCGAGCATCGTCAGCATCGAGCGCATTTTGTTGGCACGAATAGCGGCGAAGGCAATGGCCATACCTTCTTTAAATTCATCAAAGACAAATTTCATACGACAGGTGATAATGGACGTGAGACGATTTTTCTTTTTTGCACCGGTTCATCACGCTCAATCACGCCGTCTCGTAAACGGATGGCGCGATGTGCGTGTTCGGCAATATCTTCTTCGTGAGTGACGAGCACAATGGTATTTCCTTCTTTGTGCAATGTGTCGAACAACGCCATAATTTCTTCACCGGTTTTTGAATCGAGGTTTCCGGTCGGTTCATCGGCAAGAAGTATCGACGGCTGTGTAACCAATGCACGTGCCACGGCAACACGCTGGCGCTGTCCACCGGATAATTCATTCGGTTTGTGATGGATGCGCGAAGTCAATCCAACGCGGTCAATTGCCTGACGTGCTCGTTCTTTGCGTTCAACCGAAGGAATACCGCCATAAATTAATGGCAACTCGACGTTATGCAGAACGTCTGACCGGGCTAACAAATTAAATGTTTGAAACACAAAACCGATTTCTTTATTCCGCACCTTTGCAAGCTGGTTGTCATTCATATCGCTGACATTTTGATTGTTCAGTTCATATAAACCGGACGTTGGCGAATCTAAACAACCAACGATATTCATCATCGTTGATTTTCCAGAACCGGAGGGCCCCATAATGGCCACGTATTCATTTTTTTGAATTTCAAGGGAAGCGCCGTTCAAGGCATTAACCTGTTCTTCACCGACTTGATATATTTTTTTTATGTTCACTAACCGGATGATTGCTGGCATACCGGCATCCTTTCTTGAAAAACTCAATGATTACTTCTTATCTTGATCGGCACTTGCACCGGTACGAACAACTGTTTTATTATCGACTTTTACTTTGGAGCTGTTTTCCAGATCGCGATTGATCGCTTTAAACGGCCCTATGACAACTTCCTGGCCATCGATATTGTTTGCCGATACTTCGACATATGCATCATTGCTAATACCGCGTTTGACCGGCAATGTCTGAACCCGGCTGTCTTTTACAACGAAGATCACTTCTTCAAGTTTATCATTATCTTTTTTCGCGGTAGCGTCTAAATGGACTTCGCCTTCTTTCGACTCTTCTACCTTTTCTTTTTTCGGCGTCCGAACCGTGACAGATTGAATAGGAACCGCAAACACACTATGTTTTGTTTCTGTTTCGATATCTGCCGACATCGACATTCCCGGACGGAAAACAATATCTTTGGATTGTGTCAATAATATACGGACCTGGAAATTTGTGACCTGATCCTGAGTCCCAGTTCCGGACGATGTAGCAGAGTTGGCAATCTGGTACACTGCTCCGACGAATGTTTTTCCGGAATACGAATCAACACTGATGCGTGCTGTGTCGCCGACATGAACCATCACCACATCGTTTTCACCTACATCGACCCGTGCTTCCATCTTGGCAAGATCGGCGACCGTCATAATTTCGGTCCCCTGTGTAAAGGTGCTGCCGCTGACACGTTCACCCAGTTCACGCGGAAGATTGCTGATGGTTCCATCCATCGGGGAATAGATTGTTGTTTTTCGTAATGATTCAAGTGCGGATTTTGCACTGGCGACCGCTTGAGTATAATTTGCTTTCGAACCCTGAAAATCTGCGCGGGCAGCATCCATATCCGAATCGGAAATCAACTTTTTTTCGAACAATCCTTGCGATCGTTTATAGTTGGATTCCGATTTATCCACTGCTGCTTTTGCCTGATCGATCGTACCCTGAGCGCGATCATAATCCGCTTGATACGAATCCGGTTTGATACGGGCAAGTAATTGACCTTTGTGAACAGACTGTCCTTCTTTCACGGGAAGTTCGATGATTTCACCGCTGACTTCCGCGTTAATGACAACCTGTACGACCGGTTGAATTTTTCCCGTTGCGGTAACGATTTGTGTGATATTCCGCCGCGTTATTTTTTCTGTTTGAACGGTGATAATGGGATCACGCTTGCTTCCAAGAATGACCAACACACCGAGCAATACCAACACGCCAGCGATGATAGAGATGATAATAATTTTTTTCTTTTTACTTTTTCCATTACCATTTGCCATGGTTATCTCCCAAAAAAACTAGACCTGTCTAAATTCAATTAATATGAACGGCTGCCAAGCACGTATTCCAAATTATATTTCGAAGTGATATAACTATAAATGGCATTCACGTTATTTGCTTGTGATGTAACTAAGCTCGCGTTCGCCGTTTGAAGATCAATGAGCGTTCCCGAACCAAGATGATACTTCTCTTCTGCTACTTTACGATCTTGTGCCGCAGAAGTTACACTGACGATGCTTGCATCATATTGTTTGTGCGCTGCTTCCAAATCCAACAATGCTTTTTTCACATCCACACTTACCGTGAGTTCAGTTTGCTGAAGATTGATTTCAGCATTGCGTTCCTGAACTTTTGCACTTTGCACGGCTTCGTTCGTGGAGAGGCCATCGAACAATGTCCAGTTCAACTTTAATCCCCACGTATAATCTTTGTTATCGGATAATTGCGACATCTGCGCTGCATTTAAATTATATCCCGCATACGCACTTAAGCTGGGAGAATATCTTCCCCACGCTCCTGTAACACCGTACGATGCACTCTTGAGATTTTCCGATGCTGATTGATAATCCGCACGAGCGCCGAGCGCCTGTTTGCGAAGTTCTTCAAATTTTGTGAGAGATGGCAATTTTGCAAATTCTGCAGAATCCACAGTTGCTGGAATTGATGCATCAATGATTTTATAATCATCTAACACATCGACACCAATCAACGCAAGTAGATCAGCGATTGATTTGTTGTACGTGTTTTGTGCAGAGATAAGATTGTATTCATCTGTTGCAACAATAGATTGCTGCCGGTACACATCGCCGATTGCAGATGCACCAACACGGCTGGATTCTTGAATGCGCTCCAATTCTTGTTGATCGCGTTTGAGGTTTTCATCATTCACATGCACTAATTGCTCGTTGCGTAACACCGTCAGGTATGCAGCTTGCACTTGATAAACAATCGATTGCTTTGTTCGTAAGAACGTTTGGTCAGCAACCGTTTTTGCCGAACTCGCTTTATTGAAATTCATCTCACGATTTAATCCATCAAAAATGGTATAATTTAGGTTTAAACCGGTATTATACGCGGTAGAAACTGCTGTTCCACCTGAAGTCATAAAGACTCCAGGTACAATTAATGTAGAATCAATTGGTGATTGCGTCTGGTTTCGTCCCCAGCCTGCAGATGCAGAAAGCGTTGGTAGATAGGAACCATAGCCCGCTAATTTTACGCTTTGCGCTGCATCGACATTGTTTGCTGCTTGCACAACATTAAGATTGTGCTGCAACGCGATCGTCATTGCTTCGTTGAGTGTAAGCGTCTTTGAAATTGATTGTGCAAACACGGGGGCGGTAGAAAGACATACGATAAGAACCGCTATTAATTTTTTCATCAGTTATCTCCAAAAGTGATCATTAACAAAAATAAAATCTATTTAATAAACGATTTTCAACTGGTAAAGTTTCAAATTTGTACCCTTTCGACTGGTTTTCTATTATTATAGACGCCACAGTCATATTTATAGTTTCCCATAAGGTAATTTCTTTTTTTTTACTGGCGGCTGTGCCATTACTTCATCTTTTATAGCGAGTAAATATTGCTGTGCTGCTTCGTGATCGTTGGGAATCACGCCATCAAGGATTGCATCTGTAATCTTTTCTTTCAACACACCGACCATTTTGCCTTCGCTAATGCCGCACACCTTCATAATTTCATCTCCGCGCAGCGGCGGCTGCCAATTGCGAATGCGGTCGCGCTCTTCAACTTCCTGCATCTTTTGAACGACACGTTCATAATTGAGCAACACTTTTTCCACAAGTTTCGGATTTTTTGACGTAATATCTGCACGACATAACAACATAAGGTCATCAATTTCATTGCCGCATTCAAACATCAGTCGGCGAATGGCGGAATCCGTCACGCCATCATCGACTAATGCCTGCGGACGGAGGTGCAAGCGAACGAGTTTTTCGACGTATGGAACATGCTCCATCGGAAAACGCATTCGTCGGAATATTTGTTTCACCATTCGTGCACCGAATTCTTCATGTCCGTGGAACGACCAACCGATATCCGGTTTAAACGCTTTTGTCTTTGGTTTTGCCACATCGTGTAGCAGCGCCGTCATACGCAGGTAGAGATTATCGGAAGTTGCAGCAACTTTATCCACCACCATCAATGTGTGCCGAAAAACATCTTTGTGATGAAAATCCTGCCGCTGATCGACGCCGGCAAGGTTGGCGATTTCCGGAAACACGACTTTCATCACGCCGGTATCGTACATCAATTGCAGCCCAGTGGACGGTTTGGGACTTGCGAGCAATTTAAGAAACTCATCGGAGATTCGTTCTTGCGAAACAATCGGCAATCGTTCTGCCATCTTCGATGCTGCTACAATCACATTTGGCTCGACGGCAAAGCCAAGTTGCGATGTAAAACGCATTGCGCGCATCATGCGAAGCGGATCGTCATCGAATGTTGCTTCCGGTTCTAATGGCGTTCGCAAGATTTTTAATTGCAAATCCTGTTGTCCGTTAAATGGATCGAGAAGTTTTCCAAAAGTTTTGGAATTCAAACTTACGGCCATCGCATTCACTGTAAAATCGCGGCGGGATAAATCATCTTCCATGTTTCCCACAGCAACGAGCGGTTTGCGGGAATCCCGCTGGTAACTTTCTTTCCGCGCGCCGACAAATTCTAATTTCCGATCTTCCAATGGCAGCATTGCTGTCCCGAAATTTTCAAACACCACAACGTTGGATGTGTGAAATTCTTTTGCAACTAACCGTGCAAACTCCACACCGCTGCCGACGACAACAATGTCGGTGTCTTTTACTTGCTTGCCCAGCAGCGCATCGCGCACATATCCGCCGACAACATACGCTTCAATTCCAGCACGGTCGGCAACAGCACCGATTCGTTTGAGAACATCATCTTGTATATCGATTTTTTCTATCACTATCCAACTTGAATTTTTTGTGATTCGATGATGCGGAGAATCTCATCCGCTACTTCTAATGCATGCAATCCTCTGTGCCCATCGACAATCGGTTTGGTATTTGCTTGTACGGCTTCAACGAATTTTTCTAATTCATATTTGAGTGCATTTACTTCCAGCACTTCCGGCTGCTCATACACGATCAGCCGCTTCTTTTTCCCTTGATCGATCTTGCCGAGCAGCATCGTTTGTTTGGCGCCGCCGTTTTCTTCATCGACCAAATGAAACACTTCCGACAACCCTTGCGCGAAGTCGATGGAGATATATGCATCGCTCTGGAACAATCGCATCTTGCGCATTTTGTTTTGTGAGATGCGGCTTGCCGTAACATTTGCGACGCAGCCGTTTTCAAATTGTAAGCGCGCGTTGGCAATATCCACGGTATCGGAAATCACCGCAACGCCGTTCGCGTCGATGCGCGAAACTTTGGATTGAACGAGTGCAAGAATCAAATCAATATCGTGGATCATCAAATCCAGCACCACAGCCACATCCGAGCCGCGCGGATTGAACTGTGCCAGTCGGTGCGATTCGATGAACAACGGTTTTAATTTATACGGTTCTAATGCAAGAATTGCTGGATTGAACCGCTCGATATGTCCCACTTGCAACTTCAAATTTCGCTTGTCCGCTTCTTCAACTAATTTTTTTCCCTGTTCAATCGTTGCCGTTAATGGTTTTTCGACCAGCACGTGAATGCCTTTTTGCAACGCTTGCAAGGCAACATCAAAATGTTCCTGCGTCACAGTTGCAATACTTACGGCTTGAACATTTGCCAGCAATTCATCCATGGTTGCAAATGCACGCACGTTATATTCTGCAGCAACGCTTGCTGCGCGCGCCCCATCGACATCATACACACCGATAAACTCCGCCGTTGGAATCTGCGCATACATTTTGGCATGCAAATTTCCCAGATGCCCAACACCGATCACTCCGATCTTTAATCGTTCCATTGTTCCTCCTAATGTATTCCGACGGGGCTGCACTGCCCCTCGATCTGTAATTTGATCCAACGATGAAACTTTTGCACGTTCTCAAACACTGCATCGGTTTTCATTTGCAGCACTTTTTCTTTTGCATACGAATCCCACACGACCGCAGCGATCTTTACGCCGGCATCGTGTGCAGCTTTCACATCGGAAACATGATCGCCCACCATCAACACTTCTTCTGGCGGCAAAGAAAAATGGTTGAGAATTTTTTGCAATCCTTCTGCCGAAGGTTTATAATTTTCTACATCGTTGCCCGTAACGACGTAATCAAAATATCTTTTAATATCGAATTCTTCCAGTGTAATCGCCGTGGTGTCTTTGCCTTTACCGGTGAAGACAGCAAGTTTCAATCCGCTCTGCTTGATAAATATTAACACATCTTCAATACCGGGGAACAATTGTGCAAGTCGGTTGTGTTGCGTGCGATAAAAATCCAAATAGTCCTTCATCGCTTCTTGCAATTGCTCTTTGCCCACAATGTGCAGCAGTGCACCGTCTTCTGGTGGGCCGAACATTGCCGTTATTTCGGGAATTGAAAACGTATGCCCCGCATATTTCTGCGCAACATAATTGAACGAATCATAAATCAATTGGTTCGTTTGCGTCAACGTTCCATCCATATCGAATACGATACATTCTAACTTCACACGGCACTCCAAAGAAGAGGAACAAAGGGTGTTTGGTAGCGACTCGACACCATTTATATCCTAAAATTTCATTTCCTTTAAAATTATTACACTCGCACGTACGCTCGGATTTTACAACCGCTACAGTTCGTTCTGCAACGGTTCGTTATAAAATATACCATTCCTTTGAGTGTATTGCAAAAGCAGAAAGGAAAAGAATATGCCGAAACTATAGCTGCGTCGCTCTAGAATGAATGCTGCATGCAAAAAATGAAGAAAATCTCAATCAACCATTGCGGGAGTCGTAAAAGCGTCATATCTTTCTGCATGCACATAATTCGGTTAAATAACTAACGTTGAGGTTGATTTTATGTGGGAAGAAAAATTGATCGGTACCATTACAGAAGTCAGTCAAGCGACAGTGGTTGTCCTTTTAAGCCGGACGATTACCTCGCTGACAAAGAAGATCGGCGAGAAAATATATTACATCGGGCAAATCGGTTCTTATGTGCTGGTGCCGGTTGGCAATGCCTATACCTTCGGCATTGTTGCAAACTTTAAAAAAGAAGAGATCGCATTTCAGGGAAGCAGCGAGTATCGCTATCTGCTCACCGTCACACTTATCGGTACGTTCCGCAAGGGAAAATTTGAAACAGGTGTTGCGGTGATGCCCACAGTCGATATGCCTGTGTTTTTGTTGGAAGACAAAGACATTCGCGGTGCCTTTGCCGCGTATATGAATTATAATTTTTCCATCGGGCAATTGTCGCTGTTTGAAACCGAACGCGCCTTCCTTGATCCCAATAAATTTTTTGGCAAACATATCGCCGTCATCGGTTCCAGCGGTTCGGGCAAATCGTACACCGTGGCATCCATACTTCAAAAAATAGCGAAGTTGCCGGATGCGCACATTGTGATTCTGGATTTACATAACGAATATCGTCGCGCGTTCCCGACCACGTGCCAGGTACCTGCGATATCAGTTCGCTGGAACTGCCGTACTGGCTGCTGAATGCCGAAGAGATGCTGGAATTGTTTATTGAAGAGAACGATGAAAATGCGTCGGTGCAGGGTTCGATCTTGCAGGATTTTGTGTACAACGCGAAGAAAGAAAAAAATCCGCGCCTCTCGGATGCGATTACAATCGATTCGCCGGTGTATTACGATTTGAAAGAAATTATTTCCAAACTGCATTTCCTCGACACCGAAAAAATTTCTTCCACGGCAGGATCGAAAGAAGGGCCGTACTACGGAAAATTCACGCGCATGCTCGTGCGATTGGAAAGCAAATTGCACGATCCGCGCTACGCATTTATGTTTCAGCCCAGTGTCTATAATTCCACCGAGAATGTCGTGCCGCTGATGCAAACAATTTTTGGATTGGGCACCAATATTCATATTACCGTTATGGATTTAAGCGGCGTGCCGTTCGATATCGTGAAAACCATTGCTGCATTGATTGCACGCATCACATTCGATTTTAATTTCTGGAATGCAAAACATACCGAGCTTCCCATCTTGTTAGTGTTCGAGGAAGCACATAATTATCTTTCCACATCCGCCGAAGGTTCGAAAGCTGCACGACGCACAGTCGAGCGCATTGCAAAAGAAGGGCGGAAATACGGCGTTACATGCATGATCGTCAGCCAGCGGCCATCGGAAATTTCTGAAACGATTCTTTCCCAGTGCAATAGTTTTGTCATTCTGCGCCTTATCAATCCGTCCGATGTTGCATACATCAGCCGCCTTGTACCGGATTCGTTCACAGGATTGGAAGCAGTGATTCCGTTACTTCGGCAGGGAGAAGCGTTATTGGTAGGAGATGCTATTCCGATTCCCCAGCGTGTGCAAGTCGATTTTCCGAATCCCACACCGCAAAGCGCCGATGTCCGCTTCTTCGATAAATGGCAGCAACCCGGCGAAAAAGTTGACGCTGAAGAAGTGATGGAAAATTGGTGGTTCCAAAAACGAATGTAATAAAAAACAAACGCTCCACCATGAAATTTATGTTAATAAATCATATTGTAGAATTCAAAATCAGAGAAGTATGATGAGTGACCTAGTTGATAAAATTACATATTGTATTGAACGTGGAAAAGTAAATAAAACTGCTCCTTATCCGCCCGATCTGCGAGGACAGGAGGGCAGTGATGAGTTGACTGCACAAGCATTGAACGAAAATATAGCTCCCGATATTATTTTAGGCGCGTGCAATGAAGGCATGAAACGTGTGGGAGAGAAGTTCAGCAGGAACGAAGTATATGTTCCTGAATTGCTGATGGCGGCAAAGGCGATGAATGCGGTGATGGCACACCTAAAACCATTTTTTCAATCCGGCAGCGTAAAAGTAAAAGGTAAATTTATTCTGGGAACGGTTGCCGGTGATTTACATGACATTGGGAAAAATTTAGTATCTATGGTTGTTGAGGGCAATGGCTGGCAGGTTGTCGATTTAGGTGTCGATGTTAAAAGCACAAAATTTATTGATGCCATTAAAGCGCATCCCGGTTGCACTGTCGGGCTGAGCGCATTGTTGACAACGACGATGGTGAATATGGAAAAAACGGTTCAAGAAATTAAAACGCAATTTCCCGATACCACCGTTCTTGTCGGCGGTGCTCCATTAACATTGGAAGCTGCAATGAAAATGGGAGCAGATGGTTATGCGCCGGATCCGCAAGGTGCCGTGAGTTTCCTCAATAGCCATAGTAAAGCTGCATAACCAAATCTAAAAGTTGTAGATGAAATAAATGATGAGGAGAATAATGTGAAATCACTTCTTGATGCGTTGAAAACAAAAAAAATACTTGTCTCTGACGGTGCGTGGGGTACGTTTTTACAGGCACGCGGATTACAACCTGGCGAATGTCCGGAGCTATGGAATATAACGCATAGAAACGACGTGTTTGAAATTGCACAAAGTTATATCGATGCTGGTGCTGACATGATTCTTACCAACAGCTTCGGCGGAAGTCCGGTAAAGTTAGAACATTATGGATTGAAAGAAAGAACTGCCGAACTCAATCAGGCAGCGGCCGCTATTTCCAGAGAAGCTGCTGGTGTAAACCATTTTGTTCTCGGTTCGATGGGGCCGACCGGAGTGATGCTGATGATGGGTGAAGTATCCGAGCAAGAAGTTGTACGATGGGTTCAGCATTCAGGCAAAAGCATTGAAAGATGGCGGTGTCGATGCGATTTGTGTCGAAACGATGTCGGCATTGGATGAGGCATGCATTGCGGTGCGCGCAGTCGGCGAAGCAACCGGATTGGAAATTGTTTGCACGTTCACGTTTGAAAAAACTGTTCAAGGAGAATTTCGAACGATGATGGGTGTTACACCTGCTGAAATTGTTCAAGCGTTAAAAGATGCCGGCGCTTCCATCATCGGCTCTAACTGCGGCAATGGATTTGCACAAATGATTTCGATCGTCAAAGAAATTCGTGCTGCCGATCCTGTGGTACCGATTCTTGTCCATGCCAATGCCGGCAAACCGTTCATGCAAGATGGAAAAACCATGTTTCCAGAAACGGCGGAGATGATGGCGGCGCAAGTTCCAGAACTTCTTGCCAGCGGCGCAAATATTATCGGCGGATGCTGTGGCACAACCCCTGCACACATCAAAGCATTGGTCGGAGCGGTACGCAACTATTAATGGTGGAAGTTCTTTCACACATCGAGCGCGCACCGGGATTGTATGAAGTCGCAATACCGTTTGAACAGCTTGCTGTCACTGCCGAGGATATTGTTCGTGTGCTGGGGTATGCAGAACAACAAGCGCCGGAATATTTTTATGAACGTGTAAAGAGTATTTTTGCGGAAGCTCACAATCGCTGTACCATACAAGCCGGTTATAAACTTGTTCCCATACAAGATGCAGAAAATCGAAGAGAGGAAATAATTGTCGGAGACATTGTTTTTCATGTCGGTAAAATTATAGCCGCTCAATTAAGAAAAGCCGAAACAGCAGCGCTCTTTGTTTGCACCCTTGGTCCCGGGATGGAAACATGGGCAAAAGAATGTTCAAGAGGCGGTGATATCATCATGAGCTATTTTATCGATGCTGCTGCATCGGTGCTGGCAGAACAGGCAGCCGAAGTATTCCATAACGATCTTACGCATGTGATGAGCAAACACAGACAGAAAGTAACCAACCGGTACAGCCCCGGGTATTGCGGGTGGGCAACAGCAGAGCAGCAATTATTATTTTCATTCTTTCCGAAAAATTTCTGTGGCATTTCATTGACGGAATCCTCTCTGATGATACCCGGAAAATCCATCAGCGGTATTATTGGCATTGGTTCACAAGTGAAACGCACAGAATATGTTTGTGACACATGCACCATGCCGCACTGCACATATCGCACCATTCATCAAAAGAAAACGAACTCATCTTTATCAACAACTGTATGAACATGAAAGAAAGCGAATCTGGCTTATGACTGACCAACACTGGGAAATAGTAAAAAAAATTATTCACGGAGAACCGGTGAACCCGCTGCCCGTTGGATTTATTATTGATTGCCCATGGCTCCCGAACTGGTATGGTATCAATATTCTTGATTATTTTTCAAACGATGACTTGTGGTTGAAAGCGAATTTGAAGGCAATCAACGATTTTCCCGATGTAATGTTTCTACCAGGATTCTGGTCGGAGTACGGAATGTGCACAGAACCATCGGCGTTCGGTGTGCGCTGCACTTTTACTGCAAACGAATTTCCGTACGCCCATAAAATTATAAACACAGCCGATGATGTTGATGCGTTACAAATTCCAAATCCCAAGACCGACGGTATGCTTCCATTTATTCTCAATCGTTTAAAATTGGCACAACCGAAGATTGAAGCAGCAGGACACAAGATTCGTTTTGCTGTTGCACGCGGGCCATTAAATATTGCCAGCTATCTCATGGGCTCGACAGAATTTTTAATGATGATGATGATGCAACCGGAGAAAGCCGAGTTGCTGATGAAAAAAATAACCGCGTTCCTCAAAGATTGGCTGCAATTGCAGATGGAAACATTTCCCTCTATCGATGGAATTTTTATGCTCGACGACATCATTGGCTTTATTGGAGAAGAGGAATTTAAAACATTCGGGCTGCCGTATTTCAAACAACTGTATGATGCAAACGTTGCCGTAAAATTTTTACATAATGATGCACCGTGCAAAGTCTCTGCACCGTTCTTGCCGGAAATGGGCGTCAATCTTTTCAATATGGGTTTCGATGTGACGCTGAGCGAATTAAAACTTGCGACACAAAATAAGGTTGCCCTCGTCGGCAATATTCCACCGCGCGATGTGCTTGCAAGCGGCACAGCAGCCGATGTTGCCAAGGCCGCGACCGATCTTGTACACTCAGTGTCGGATACATCGAAAATTCTTTTTTCATGCGGCGGCGGTATGCCGCCCGGCGTTACAACGGAAAATATCAGGGCTTTTATTCAAGCAGTGAAAACGGCGAAGAAGTAAAAAAAATAGATATCATTAAAACAAACAAACCTTCATAGAGATGAAGGTTTGTTGTTAAAAAATTAAATTGAATGATATCGGATTTTCTAAAGTGTCCTATCGTAAAAATACAAGTTTCTTCGTTTCAGAAAATGATTCTGTAATCAAACGACAGAAATATACACCGGATGCTATATTGGTTGGCCGCCATGTCCTGATGTATTTGCCCTGTTGCATTTGTTCGGAAACAATTATATCGACGAGTCTTCCCGTGATGTCGTAAATTTTTAGCGATACGAAAGATGTTTTCGGTACCGTAAATGATATCTCGGTGTCGGGTTGAACGGATTAGGATAATTTTGCTCGAGTTTAAAACTTTTTAGTAGTTCTCCAGTTGTTGATGTGCCGACCGATGTAATATGTGCATTACCTTTAAAGACAAAGGACTTAAGAATACACGGTTTGTCTGTGCTATTACTCTTGAATTTCAGATACAGATCATGATTATCTGAAACCGTCGTCACAAGTTTAGCCCCGAACGTTGCAAATGAATTCCAACTTCCCGTTGAGGTGATGCTACATTGAGCAATCAAGGTACCGGTATCTAGTGAATCAAGATAGACTTCGACAGTACCTCCAGCGCCGACACAGGAGGCGGTGATAAACAGGGAATCGGGAATGCTGCCCGTATAATCTAAGCTTCCAAATTCCACACCGGCGTATAATGCCCAGTCGCCATCGCCAATGTTACCCAACGTGCCCGATCCGTATATGCTGGTCGTTGATGTTGTTCCGTACTGGTTGGCGGGGCATTCAGCGGCAATTGGTGTGTAAGCATCGCGATACAGGTAAAGATCAAAAGCAGCGGAAGAACTTCCCTGCACGAAAAGACCTTGCCGATTTCCGGTCCATGCGTTGTAATTCGATTGCAAACCGTCCATGCTTTTGACGTTGATTGTATCTCCAACCTGTGTCCAGTTGGAGTAATCATTACTACAATAACCGGTGAGAACATGTTCATTGCGGACCAACTTCAGCCATACGATATTGGTACTGTCTGTGGGATTCTTTATGCTGTAGTATCTATTCTGGAAACTGAAACAGATAATTTTATTGCCGGTACTATCTAAAGAAGCATACAACTTAGCAAAGGACGTTTGCAAGCCATTAAGAATCCAAATTCCTGCTTGGTCGGCAGTCTGTTTTGCGTCAAGATCCATTCTTGTGATCAATGAATAATTATGCTCGCCGTCATTTTTTACTACAGTGTTATAATTTGAGCCGCGCGGTGAAAGAGTAAGCCAACCTTTACGGGCAGAAAGAGAATATGTATTTGATGCAGTATATCCTAAAAACGACCACTCAGGATTTAAATTTGCGGAATCGAAATAATCAGTGTGCGGCACCATCCAAGGGATACCGCTGCTCGGCAGTACTGGTGCTGTTTTTGGCTGGTTGATCGGATAATCTGCGAGAGGAATATTATTCGAATAGGTTACCTGATTCAACAGCCCTTGTCGTCCTTGCCCGTACCATTCATTATTATTTGCACTACGCCATACAGGATGTAGTACCCAGCTTGTGCTGTCATTCAATAGTACCTGCCGCCGAATTATGGTTAGGAATGCCGAACACTGCATTTGAACTATTCGGATCGGATGTGTTAAAGAAGTTTCCTAAAAATGTCCACGAAGTAGAATCGCTTGTCAAGCTTGAACTTCGCATCACATATTCTCCACCCGAAACATCTCGTGCAAAGCAGTAATAGTAATATCCGTTGTGCTTCCACATAACCGGACCCTCTGCCCAACTATATTGGTACGAAGGTGAGGGATTAAGCCATGTTAAATTATAAATGGTGCCGTTTGGTTGGCCATCATTGCCTAATTGCACAATCCAGTTGTTGACTTGTCCGTTTTTTACCAACAGATACCAACTTCCATTATCGTCAATAAAAATTGAATTGTCATATCCAAGACCGGGGACAGATGAAGGAGTATTCATCAATGTTGGAGTTGACCATGGCCCTCGAATATTATCTGCAGTAGTAAAATACATTGCCCACGAAAGGCAGAAAAAATCCCAATACTTGTTATTGTAGTAGACTACTTGTCCACCCCAGCACCCTCCACCGGGTGTATTACCATAGTTTGACCACGATGCGCTCACCGGCTGTGCTATGGCTTCCCAGTGAACCAAGTCTGTCGAATGATATATCACCGGTGTTGGATTGAACGAAGAACCGGTGGTGTAAAAATCGTTTCCGACTTTTGTCAGTGTGCAATCTGGGTGATCGCCGGGAATCACAGGATTCATATACGTTTTGAAAGATGCAGATTGACCTAATCCAAGATTTACAAATATTATTATGCACCCAACTATTGTTATTAATCGATACATCGTCATCACCTCATATTAAATTGGTTAACAAAATTATGAAAAAGCTGTTCATATACCGAACATACTTCAATGAGCAAGTCAAAATTAATTCTATACCTCGCGTTGTTTTATTGTTGAAGAGGCATTGGTAAAATCATTATTGTTCTGGGAACATATCATATTACGGTAGGGAAAAAAGAAGAGAGAAAAAATACCATTCTTAAACCATCTTTTATTAAAGTGGGCCCTGTAGGGCTCGAACCTACGACCCGCAGATTATGAGTCTGCTGCTCTAACCAACTGAGCTAAGGGCCCATTGACTATTACAAAGTACCGAAAACACTTCCGAAAATCAAGATGAAGTATTGCTAACGTTCATCAAGAAATTTAAGCTGTGCTTTGGCTTTCTGATTGTTCAGATCGTGCTGAAGAACTTCAGCAAAAACTTTTCGTGCGGGAGACCATCGTTCTTTTACGATATACAATTCTCCCAGCGAAATTCTTGCATTAATATTGTCGGGATCTTCTTTAAGGATTTTGAGGAACACATCGATCGCATCTTCGCGCATGCCCATATCAATCAACGCGCCTGCGATACGCATGTGAAATGCTGTTCGTTCTGCCAGAATTGTTGTATGCTGCAATTCGTTTTCCAGATCAAGGATGGATTTTAATTTCATCGTAAGAATATTTTGAGAATCCGCCTTCGCAGTTTTTGCCAAATAGTACCCTGCACGCTGCAAGTTTCCGTCCTGATAATTATAAATTGCACAGAAGATAAGTGTTGGGTAAAATGTGGAATCGGCTTTGAGCGATTGCTGCATCAAATACGACGATTCGTCGATATATCCTAACTGTCGGTAATTGACACCCAGAATGTTATAGATGTTTGCACGCAGTTCTGGATTGGAAGCTTCAGCAGCGCTTTGTCGTTTTGCAATGGTTTCTTTGTGGTACCATGCCTGCCGTAAATATGCTCCCGCTTGAGACACAGAACGAAATCCATCGAAAATAAAATTCGCTGCTTTGTAATTTTCCAACAATTCTTTTGCTGTTCCAAATTCTAATGATACCAATGCAAGTCCATGCGTTCGCTGAGCGAGCGTTTGAAAGATGGTGTCGGCTTTCGCAGCAGTCGGTTCTGCTTGAAACGACAATCCTTCTCGAAACAATACTCGCAATGTATCGGCAGCGGTGATGAGTTGTTTCTGCTCTGCTTGTGTCGCGCTGTCTTCTTTGGAATGAATGCGGACAATTTCAAGATTGCCAAAACGGGCTGTCGTTTCAAATGTATAGCGGCGTGAAAGGCAAATCAGCGGCTCAAATTCCCGCAAGCCGCATGGTGCAACGTTGGTCACTAAATATTGAGGATGATAATCCCGTATCAGGTGATCGAAATCTTCAGGCATAATATGCGGATCTGTTTCAACAATTGTTTTCATGCCGGTCCAAATAAATAATTCTTTTTGCAGAGCCATCACGGTGGTATTTGGTCCCGAATGTTGAACGATCCATCTACCGGCAAGCTGTACAGGCCTTGAATATGCTTCGGGGCCTTTTACTGTCTGTTGAGAAACAATCTGTGCAAAGGACTCGGTGTTGTAAGTATATTGCCAGCTATTATAAAAATAATCAATGTCCCAGCAAATATTTGGTGTGAATGACAGTAAGAGAATTACACTCAACGATGCAAACAAGACAGATCGAGATATTTTGTGTGAAGCAAGTTGAACAATTTCTGTCGTACCGATGGCTCCGACGTAGAACAATAGAATAAGTAATGGAAATAAAAATCGGATATCGTTAATTGGATAAAACAAAATAGGAATCAGATAAACGAATAAAAATATGAGAAGAAGAATTGCATCTTTTTCTTTTCGATATAAAATTCGTGCTCCGTAGCCGCACAATCCGATGCTAAGAAGAAAAAACGGATACTGTAATATGCGGGCGATCCCTCGTCCTATTTTTACGGCAGTATGCGAAAGATCAAGAATACCGATGGAATTTGTCCGGATGTCCGGCATAAAAACTAACTGCACAAAATAATTCCAATAGACGCGAACATTGCTTTGCAGCCGCTCCCAGAGTTCGATCAAGAAAGAAGTGCTGTTCGATGTGTACATGTGATTGAAAAAAATCGCCGAGTTTTTGAGCGGAGGATTTTCTATACCGGCAACGATGACCTCATTCCGTGCAAACCATAAAAGGTATGCAAGCATAGCAGCAAGAAAAATCAAGAGCGCACGCTGGTATTGTTTTTTCCAGATAAAAAATACGGTCGCGCCCAGCATTAACGAAAGCCCGACTTCTCTTAAGAATATTCCGGCAACGATAATGGCAATGAATACATACTCCTTCCAATATCCCGATAGGGATTCTTGAACATCGTTCGCTAACAAAAAGAATGCAATCAAACAAACAATGAAGGGGATTTCTGAAAGTACTTGTGTCGAGTAAATAAAATATAATGGATGGAATGCGAGCAGTACCATCGCCAGCCATGCTGCCCAGCGATTACCCGTTGTTCGTTCTATCCATCGATAGAAAAGCCACAACGCAACAAGCGAGAGCAGCAGCGTCGTGAGTTTTGCGCCAGCGATACTCATGGCGCAATCCATGCGGCGGGCACAAGCAGCAACGGATAGAGCGGCGCGTGAATAACATAGCGCATCGGTTCTGCCGCTGCGATATCTAAAAATCCTTTCCACTGCGCAAGCGCGTTTGACCATGCAAGGTACCGTGCACAATCAGGGGTGTACATTAGCAATTGATTAAGCGAAGGAATTCCCATCACAAAAAATACGATGAGGAAAAGGATAGCTGCGAAATGTTTTTTGATGAAAGGAATCATAGAAATTACTTTCCATTAAATTGAATTTTTAGATTCATGATTTCCGGCACGTTGCCGCTGCGCATTGGTGGCCCCCATCCTCCAACGCCGCACGAAACATAATATTGTGTGTTGCCTTTTTTCAAATATCCCCAGCTCAATTCATACACGGCTTTGGCAATATAATTGAATGGCCACAATTGCCCGTTGTGCGTATGGCCGGAAAGTTGCAAATCGATTCCATGTTCAGCGGCATCGTCCAAGTGCATCGGTTGATGATCCATCATGATAATCGGTAATGATTGATCGGTACCGGCAAGAAGTTCATTTAATGATTTTCGCTGCCGTCCGTAAAATTGCCGGCTGCTGATATCTTCTCTTCCGATTACTATGAATGCGCTGTCAATAGTCGCTGTGCTATCGCGCATCATCACAACGCCATGGTCCGTTAAATATTTGCACGCCGGCTCCACGCCGCCGATGTATTCATGATTGCCTGTAATGGCATACACGCCGTATTTCGATTTTATCTCGCGAAGCAATTCTCCCAGATTTTCTCTGATGACCGGCTGAATATCTTCATCGATCACATCACCTGCAAAGAGAACGATGTCGGGATGGAGCGAATTGATTTTTTCCACGATCCGTTTAAAATGCCCGTGACAAATAATTGTTCCGAGATGAATATCGGATGCCATCACGACATTCAATGATTTTAGTGGAGACTGTTTCTGAATGACAATATCAAGTGTACGAATACGCGGATACATCGCATTCAACCGCATGACGATCACGCTGACAAGAATAATACTCGTAACAATAATTCCTGTCCATTGTTTTGCCGCTTGAATATTCTGTGTGATGAACGAAGGGAAAAATGGTACAATATAATTTGCCAATCGCACGAGATCGATTACTAACAGCAACAATACAAAATAAACCATAGCACCGAGCCAGTACGAACCGATCCACACTAATCCATCGCTGAACCATGATAAAGTGATACGTTCTAAGAACCGAGCGATGATGTAGGAAAGGGCAAGAAACCAAAATACGATGATGTACCAAATTCGAATCGGCGACCCGTGCGGAAACAATTGCAAGCCGCGAATGAAAATATACGTGTTCAATAATCCATACAGTGTGAGGACGATGGAGAAAAAAACAAGAAACATGTAAGTGCGCGTCATAGGGTTCCAGTAAAAATTATTTCATATGAATAGGATAGAGGATAAGAACCGCAAATTCAAGCCATATTTCTCTTGCCGCATCTTGTTTTTTTGTTCGATATTCCATAGAATAAAATCCACAACGAAGGAACTGTGTATGGAAGAATTTATGAATGCGGCGCTCGAAGAAGCGCGGCTTGGATTGCAGGAAGGCGGAATTCCTATCGGGGCAGTGTTGGTGAAAGATAAAAAAATTATCGGGCGCGGGCATAATCGTCGTGTGCAAAACAACGATCCGCTGGCGCATGCGGAAACCGAATGCATCCGCAACGCAGGACGCATCGGCTCCTACAAGAAAACAATTATGTTCAGCACGCTGATGCCGTGTTATTACTGCGCCGGAGCGCTTGTGCAATTCGGTATCGATCAGCTTGTGGTGGGAGATTCCATCACGTTTCATGGTGCGCCGGAATTTTTGCGCGACCACTGGGTGAGCATTGACGAATGGAACTGGAAAGACTGTATCGACTTAATGGAAGCATTCATTCAAAATAATCCGGCATTGTGGAACGAAGACATAGGGAAATTATAAGAGACAAAGTAACGTTATGAAAAATGAACAAGAAGAACTGATGCGGAAAGCAATTCAGCTTTCTGTGGATAACGTGAAATTAGGAAAAGGCGGTCCGTTTGCCGCCATCGTGGTGAAAGACGGGAGAATTATTTCGCACGGAACAAATCTTGTTACCTCTACAAATGATCCGACGGCGCATGCGGAAGTTGTCGCCATCCGCGAGGCATGCAAAGTGCTTCACAGTTTTCAGTTGGATGGCTGCGAAATTTATACATCGTGCGAGCCATGCCCGATGTGTCTCGGCGCTATTTACTGGGCGCGCCCGTCGCGCGTGGTACTATGCAGGTACTCGTGCCGATGCTGCGAATGCCGGGTTTGATGATTCGTTTATCTACGATGAGCTGAAGAAACCGATTACAGAGTATAAAATTCCGATGATTCCGCTTCTGAACAACGAAGCGCTTGCCGCGTTCAATGTGTGGAAAGAAAAAGAAGACAAGCAAAAGTATTGAAATTTATGAAGTTAAGTGTCTGACACCTTGAAGGTGTCGGACACTTGCGCAGCAAAAACGGCTTGATTCTTTTCCTGTGAACGGTTATACTGTGTGCAAGGATTATTTACCAACGCTTTTTGTAAAACTGTATTCTCGGAGGATGTGTGTAGTTGAAAGGTGGATAATACGAGTTACCAGCAATATTAAACTACAGGATATTTATGAAACTTTTTACAAACAATAAGTCATACAATGAATTTCAGTTCGACAAAGAAGTGGAATTTGAAAGAGAAATTGTCTCTAATTCCAAATTGTTCTTTGGGACAAGCTCAATTTACATTGATGCCAAAAGAAAACTTGAGACAAAAAGTTTGGGAAACTCTATACCAGACGGATTTTTGCTTGATCTTTCCGACAAAAATAATCCTGAGTTTTACATTGTTGAGGTTGAATTATCCAAGCATGATTTTTATAATCATATATTTCCACAAGTCACAAAATTTTTTGGTTTCTATAAAAACCCAAAAAGCCAGACAGACCTTGTTGAAAAAATATTTTCAATTATTACGAATGACAACGATTTAAGAAAAGAATTCAAAAAATATTTGGGCGAAAAAGAAGTTTACAAATTTCTTAAAGACACGACGGAAAAAAGTCAAAATATTTTGCTCGTAATGGACGGAGACAAAAAGGAACTTCCCGAAATTATGGAAACCTATTCGGACACTTGGGGGAAAATGGTTAAACTAATTATTTTGAAAAAGTTTTTCCAAGACGAGGATGTTATTTACACTATGCATCCTGATTTCGAAAATATAGAATATGTTGACATCGAAAGTGAAACAGTAACTGATAAAGAAGATGTTGAGTATGATGAAAACTATCACTTAGATGGTGTTTCAGATACAGTAAAGAATATTTACGCAAATATTAGGAAAGACCTATTAAGCGCGTTTCCAAATTTAATTTATAATCCTCAAAAATTTTATATTTCAATTCGGATAAACAGAAATATCGCGTATTTCATAATTGCTAAGAAAAAAATTAGGTTAGTTGTAATGAACTCAGAAGAAGAAACAAAACAGGAAATTCACCATCATACAATAAAATCTTTAACCCCCGGTGTTCAAAAATTTTGGAATGGCCCAAGTTGTGCAATAATCATTGACTCAATGGATGTTCTTAACGAAGTAATAGACCTACTGAAAAAACTAGTATCAAAAACACAAGCATCATAAACTTCTACCGTAAAGGAATTACACGCCTGAATAAAAAGCGAAATTAGGTCACACCCAGCTTAGGGTATGTCGCTGAAACTTACGTTGACCCGACGTGAATAATATCGCTGCCGAATTTTTCGCGTAAGCCATCCACGGCGCGTAAAATATCCTGTTTCTTCTGGTCGGTAGGGAAGAGCGTCATTTGCTCTTCTTCTTCAAAGTTGGAGAGGCGAACGCCGATGAGACGAATTGCAAGTTTACGGGAATACGATTCTTCCAACAGTTTCCCGATGGTGTTGCGAACTACCGCATCGTCATTGGTTGGCTCAACGCTTTCTGCATGCGTTGTGGTTTTAAAATCCGAGTAGCGGAGTTTGAGCGTAATGGTGCGCGCTTTCCATCCGTTTTTCCGAACACGCGAGCAAACGTCTTCCACCAATTCAAATAATCTTTTCTCTAACTCCTGCTTGCTGGAAATATCTTTGACAAACGTTTCATCCCGCGAAATACTCTTTGCCGACCATTCTTCACCAATCGTATCCGAACCGCGCCCGTACGCGGCATTGTAAATCCATATCCCATGCTTGCCGAGAATTTTTAAAATCTCATCTTCAGATTTACGCTGTATATCTGCAACCGTGTTGAATCCCTTACCGCGTAAATACATTTCGGTCTTGCTGCCGATACCGGGAATGACGCTGATATCGAATGGAGCCAGATAGGCGGCTTCGGTTCCGTGCGGAACAAAAATGACGCCGTTGGGTTTTACGCGGTTCGTGGCAATCTTTGCAACGGTTTTATTAGAAGCAAGCCCGATAGTGCATGGAAGTTGAAACTCTTTGAGCACCGATTGCTTGATGGTTTTCATAAATCCCGGAAGATCGTTGTGATACAGGTGCTCGCAGCCGGTAAAATCCATATTCATTTCATCGATGGATGCTCGTTCTACAAGCGGGGCAAGTTCGCACATGCGCCTGGAAGAATTTGTCCGAGATGCGGCCTGTACTCTCCGTGGTTTCCGCGAACTACCAGAAGCTGCGGGCAAAGTTTTAAGGCACGAGCCGTGGGCATGGCGGAATGCACGCCGAACTTTCGCGCTTCGTACGATGCGGAAGAAACGACGCCGCGTCCGGTTGCGCTGCCGCCGACAGCCACCGGTTTGCCGATAAGCTTAGTATCTTTTATGCGCTCGACAGAGACGAAGAAGCAATCGAGATCAAGATGCGCGATGTATTTTTTGGAAGATGCAGTTGAAGGCATAGAAACAGAATTCACGTCACGAGTCAACTATGGAAAATAGCGGTAAATATCTTTTCGATGTAAGACCTTCATGAGCAGGATGCTGTCGTGTTCGATTTTGAGCCCTACCCGATAATTCCCAAAACGAATTTTAAAATAATGCGGGTAACCATGTAATTGTTCAATTCTACCGTCTTGAAACGGTGAAGATGCTATCGGCAACTCGTGAAAAACGAACTGCTCAATTTCTTCACGAACGGGAAATGGAATACGAGCAAGTTCTTTTAAAAATCGCTTTTGATAAAGCGTCTTCACTTTGGCTTGGGTAAGGCGGCGTAAAAAGATTTTGCTTCTTCAACGGTGAATGTCTCATGATCGCCCGGCTCATCCATCAACTTTGCAAGCCCGTAGTTTTCAATGACCTCTTCCATTTTTTCAAATGCGGCGAGATCAACCTGCACGGCAATCCTTTTATTGTTTTCATCTGTAATGAATTTTTTGGATACCTGATGCATTGCTCACTCCTATTATTCACTGTAACGTACCTATCTTCAACAAGAAATTCAAGTCGTTGAGATAGGTCGGACTCTCATTTCGGCGTTGCTAAATACCGTTTAATTTTTTGCGTTGTCGTCTTTTCAAATTCCTGTTCGCGAATGGTGAACTTCCGAATTTGCTTAAAGCTCGCTAATTCGGCATTCGCCTTTTTGATTTCTACCCCGATGACTTCGTTAATTAATTCTGGAGTAATGGAAACGTGATCGGCTTCGGAAAGTTCGATGAATGCTTCTGCATCCACCACGATTTGTGCGGCAATCACTTCATCCAATTTCGGATCGTCTTCGCCATAGACAAGGCATTCTTGAACAAACGGGCTGCGCATCAGCACGTCTTCAATTTCTTCGGGATAGACGTTCTCGCCGGTGCGTGAAATGATGACATTCTTTTGCCGTCCGCAAATGTGGAGGAAATCTTCGTCATCGATATATCCGATGTCGCCCGTTTTAAACCAGCCGTCATCAAATGCTTCACGAGTTGCTTTTTCATTTTTGTAGATACCGAGCATGATGTTACCGCCTCTGGCATAAATTTCTCCGGTACCATGTTCGTCTGGTTGATTGATGCGAATTTCTGCGCATGGCATCGGAAGTCCTGCAGCATCATCCTTAAACCGATCCAATTGATTTAAGGCAATAATGGGGGATGCCTCTGTTAAGCCGTATCCTTGTATAAAATTAAAACCGAGTTCTCGCAATCCTTTTGCAACGGAAGGATCGGGGGCGGCGCCGCCTGCAACAAAGATGCGAATGTGCCCGCCGAATTTTTCATGAATTTCCGAAAAAATAATTTTCTTCGAACTCTTCCAACCGAATTTTGCAACAACGTTGGTGATCTTGACAAGTGAAGGGAAGATGATGGAAACGAGTTTTTTTTCTGGATCCCCTGATAAATGCGTTTGAACATTTTGTCGAATAGGAGCGGCACGCCCAGAACTAAAGTTGCCTGCACTTGTTGCATATCTTCGGAAATGGTTCTGAGTGACTGGGCATAGTGTGCTGAAGCACCGCAATATAGCGGACAGAGAAATCCGCACGTGCATTCGTACGTGTGGTGCATTGGAAGAACGGAAAGAAATCGATCGGAAGGAGGAATGTGAACCATGCTCTGCCATGGCTGAAAGGTCGGTGGCAATATTCTGTTGACTCAACATCACGCCTTTGGCACGCCCCAGCGTTCCCGAAGTGAAAATAATGACCGCCATCTCTTTGGGATCGATGGTTGGCAGATCACTCGCCGAACAACCGCGGCTGTTGTTGATCAATTCGATCATCGATAAAAATCCGTCTTTCTTGGTCAGCAAATCCATGCCGATAAAAAACTTCAGGCGTTTAAGTGAATGCCGTTCTTCACGCAGCATCGTATTGAATGAATCAGAAAATACGACCACATCCGCGTCTGCTTCGTGCAGAATGTTGAGAATTTCGTTCGTGGTGAGATTCCGATCGATAGGAACGATGACATAATCGAAACACATCGCGGTGAGGTAGGTGATGCCCCACTGCACGCGGTTTTCGCTGATGACAGCGATATGGCTGCGTGCGGGAAGTTTCAGATTCCTCAAGGCCTGTACCGAATTTCAAAACATATCTCAAGAGCGATGTGTACGTTGTTTTCGGAATTGGCGTATCTTTTAAATCTTCCAGCGCTAATTTATCACCGTATTGAGTAGAAGATTGAAGAAGCATATCCTGAATAGAACGGATCTGCGGCACGGGATATAATTTTAATGGTTGCTTCATAGTGTTTCCTTCAAAATCCAAAATCGCGATGTAATGGTAATGGCAAAGCGTTCCCAATTTCATCCAATTTCAGTAGAATTGCAAGCGGTGGAAGAAAATTGAATTCCGCGGCACAAATTTTCAGCGATGAATAGCATAATGAAAAAATCAGAATGCTATTGCACAATCTCCAAATATTTATAGATCCATCCGATTTTCTGTTGATCTGCGCTGGCGATGTAGTACCAGGTTTCACCTTTTCCGTACGAAAGTTTTCCAAGAATAAACACTTCTTCATCTTTATACACGGTGCCGAGTTGTTTGGATGCAATCGTCGGGCGGTACCGCATGCGCACGGATGGTTCAAACGTGCAGCGGGCTTTCGTGAAGAGTGTCGGGTCTTGTTTGATATATTGTGCTAAGGTTTTGGAAAGAACTTGATAATAGTTCAGCAGCAGCATTTCTTTTTCGCTTAATGCTTCTTCACTGCTTGCTTTCTCACGCGATGCTTGCAGTTCATCTTGAATTTGTTGCATGTTGCGCAATGTTTCGATGAGGAAGCGCCGGCTCTCGATATTTTTTTCCACTTGTGCCTGCGTCGCCGTCATATACAATGAGTACACCGACATTGCCACGGCGGCAACTGACGCAATGATCGTGATGATGTTGGCAAGGTTAAATTTGACGCTGACAAACTGATGACAATGATGGCACACATGCGCGCCATCCGGAATATCCAATTTACAATGCGGGCAGATGTTGCGTTTTACGGGAAGCGGATGATTGGAATATTTATTTGCAGAATGTTCTTGCGATTCGTACGCAACGTTTGATTGAAATCCACGCTTGAGCAATTGCATCAATCGATTCATGTTTCGTAAAATATCGGCTGGAATCATCGCGTTCTCGCCTTCTTCATCATAAGAATTCTTGGTTGGCGTTTCTTACGTCGCTTTTGAACTACAACGGAATTAAAATAATCATTTTTCGAGAGAGATCACAATGCGAAGAATAAGAATACAAAATAATTACAAAAGCATTACTTGCAATCGTAACTTTTTTTTCCGGTCATTATTGATACTTACGTTTTAATATACCACGAAAGGAATATTAGTGGCAGAAGAAAAACATCTTGAAGAACACGTACTTGTCTTTCCTATAAAACTGCTGAAAGCTGCCGGCATGTTCCAAGGATTCTCGTTTGAGATGGAAAAATATGCTGTGTTGTTAGATTCAAAACATCACACGTATATGAAACGCAAAGAAGCAGAGTATAATCCGGAGTTTAAGCAATTAATTCCGTATGCGTTATTGCGATGTGAAAATAGCTTCTTTGTGTACCGGCGCGGCAAGCTGCAGGGAGAAAAACGATTGATCGGAAATTATTCGCTCGGTGTCGGCGGACATATTTCGATTGACGATCCGACACTATTCGGCTCTACGTATCACGATGGATTGATGCGGGAAGTGAACGAAGAAGTTGCAATTTCCTCTTCCTATAAGTTTAGAGTGGCGGGATTAATAAACGATGATTCGAATGAAGTCGGCAAAGTGCATCTTGCCGTTGTGCATATTTTTGATTTAGCGAAACCGCTTGTTGTGCCGAAAGAAAAATCCATCAACGAAACAAAGTTTATGGGCAAAGCGGAACTTTTAGCACACAAAGACCAGTTTGAAAATTGGTCGCAGATTTGTATCGACAATATCGATATGCTCTTGAAATGATAATGAAAAGTTCATTAGAAGACATACGAAATAAATTCGATAAGAATGTCGAGATTTATTCCGACGAAGAAGTTGGACAACCTTCTGCCATGGATTCTCTGCTTGTCTTGCAAATGATCGCCGATACTGCTGCCTTGACCAATCCTCACGCAAAAAGAATTTGCGATATCGGATGCGGCGGCGGAAATTTTACGATCAAAATTTTACACAAACTGCCGAAGCTTTCCTGTACCCTAATTGATCTGAGTAAGCCGATGTTAGATCGTGCACAAGAACGTATTCTCGCTCAAGGGGCAACAGTGGAAAGCGCCATACAAAGCGCGATTCAAACAGCCGAACTAAGACGCAATGCATACGACATCATCGTTGCCGGAGCGGTGCTGCATCATTTGCGGACACGCGATGAATGGTTGTCGGTATTCAAAAAAATTTATCATGCTCTTGCCGACGGCGGTACATTTTTTTACTGGGATTTGATCCGGCAAGAGTCTGCGGAACAAGAACGCCTTCAACGCGAACGCTATAAACAGTATCTTGTCGGTGTCAGGGATGAAGCATATCAGCAAAAAGTGTTTGCCAATATTGATCAAGAAGACACGCCGGAAACGGTGACGTTCATTTTAACACAACTCATCAAAACTGGTTTCTGCGAAGTTGATGTCATTCACAAGAACGGTACATTTGCTGCGTTGATGGGGAAGAAGTAACTTTCCAACAAATTTTAGCTGTTGTGCAAAAAGTTCGTGCTGCATCACGTTTGTTTGATGTAAAGTCCTTCCGTTGCCTTTCAGAAAAAAAATTGGTACATAGTAATACAATTTGCACCCATAGCTCAATTGGATAGAGCATCAGACTTCGGATCTGAGGGTTGGGGGTTCGACTCCCTCTGGGTGCACTTATTTCCCTCTGACTTACTCATGAGTTTTTACTGGTTGCAATGAGTGTATCATTCGGTGACACTTGCTTTAATTTTGTTTTCTGCCGAACTTGTGGTTGAAAAATATAATTTTAAAATAGGAACCATCCTTATGAAGAAGATAGTTTTTTTAGCCGCAATTCTCGTGGCATGTAGTTTGAAAACTTCCACAGCCCAAACTCAAACTGAAGTAAAAAAACATCTTGTCCCAGGAGAACAGGCACCCCCTGCCGATCTGGGACAGAAGAATTTTGGCGGAATGCGCCCTGCCGTCGGGGCTGGCGGACAGAGATTGGCATTACGGCCACCTCGCCCAGAACCAAAGATCCAGACGGTTTCTCTGGAAGATATTCTCAATGAGCGATCCTTATATTTATCCTGATGAGAAATCCCATACATATTATCTGACGGGTACGGGCGGCCGTCTTTATAAAAGTAAAGATCTAAAGATGTGGACCGGTCCTTATCCGATTATAGACCTCACCGGAACTTGGATGGATGGACTCTGGGTAGCGGCGGCTGAAATTCATCATATTGGGAATAGATACTATTATGCCGGCACCTGGAGTGACCACAGTACATTGATCCAGGTTGTTCCTCGCCGTTACAATGTGCCACGTAATCAAACTCAACTTTTAGTTGCCGATTCACCCGAAGGACTGTTCAAACCGTTAGTTGCCGATCATGAATTTTGCCTCGGTCCGGAGGATTGGGATATTATTGATGGTACGCTCTATACTGAGAATGATACTACATATTTGGTATTCGTTCATGAGTGGACCCAACTCATTGATGGAACCATGGATTACATGCCTCTTTCAAAGGATCTGACTCATCGAACCGCTGAGCCAACGACCATCTTCCGTGCCAGTGAAGCTGCATGGTCCAAAGAGATGAACAGCATCGGTGAAGCTACCTTTGGTCTGAAGATGCCGGGATGGGTTACCGATGGCCCGGAAATGTTTCGCACCAAGACCGGCAAGCTTGGAATGTTGTGGTCAAGCTGGGGTGAACATCGGTATGCACAAGGAGTAGCTTATTCAACGTCAGGAAGTATCAGAGGTCCATGGGTACAGGAAAAAGAAGCATTTAAAGGAGACAACTCCGGACATGGAATGTTATTCACAACGTTTGAAGGCAAACGTTTGTTTGTTGTCCACCATGTTGAAGGAGACGGACCTCGTAAACCGCAACTCTATGAGATAGATGATTCAGGTGATAAACTGGTACTTGGGAAAAGATATAATCCGTAATATTGCTGGTGATTGTTTAGAAGGTTTAATATAAATAATTTATTTGAACAGCTAAATTAATTATCCTTACCTATAAAATTGAAAAGAAAAAACTTATGAAAAAAATATTTTTTACTCTTTTGATTTTGATAGTTTCAAAATCGACATATTCACAAAATGTTAAAATAGATAGTACTAAATATCCCAAGATGGTAACATTTACTGCACAACAAGATCACGAGAATATGATGAAGCAACTTGGAATTAAAAGTTTAAGACCCGGTCCGAGTGGCAATGAGAGCGCTCCCAATCATGCTAATTACAATGAGGCAGTTGCAAATCCATGCCCACAACTGCCCGATGTGCTTACACTTAACAATGGCAAAAAAGTAACTTCGGCTGATAGTTGGTGGAAGCAGCGGCGACCAGAGATTATTGACGCCTTTGAACGTGAAATGTATGGTAAGCTGCCCAAAGAAATTCCATCGGTGGCGTGGGACGTGAAAATTACAGATCGGGAATTTATTGGTCGTACTCCGGTCATTGCAAGACAGCTTATTGGACACGTCGATAATAGTCAGTATCCCTTCATCAATGTTGATATTCAAATGATGCTGGTTTTACCCGTGAATGTGAAAGGACCTGTTCCTGTTCTCATCATGTTTGGTCGCCCTTCGTTCCCTTCTCCTGCTCAACCTTCACTCGAAGACATGGAAAAAATTAATGCCGCGTTTAAACAGATGATGATACAAAGCAATCCCGAATTAAAAACAATATTTGATCAATATCCGGTGTATTCACCAATTACAAGATTGCCCGGGCCAAATTGGTTTGCACCGGCAACCAATGGCGATTCGTCTCCGACAGAACAGTTGCTGGCAGCCGGTTGGGGATATGCAACATTAGATCCCAATAGTGTTCAGGCCGATAATGGTGCGGGACTTACAAGAGGTATAATAGGTCTGGTAAATAAAGGTCAACCTCGAAAGCCCGATGATTGGGGATCATTACGTGCTTGGGCATGGGGAGCCGCTCGTGCACTCGATTATCTTGAAACAGATACGCTGGTCGATGCAAAAAAAGTTGGGATTGAAGGTGTATCCAGATATGGAAAAGCTGCGTTGGTGACACTGGCTTTTGAGTCTCGGTTTGCAGTCGGTTTAATAGGTTCATCAGGTAAAGGAGGCGCCACATTAGAACGCCGTATATTTGGCGAAGCAGTCGAAAGCCTCGCTGGTAGTGGTGAGTATCATTGGATGGCTGGAAATTATTTGAGTTATGCTGCTTCAGAAGCAAGTGCTGGAAGTAAAACAGGTTGCGATTTATCTGTCGATTCCCACGAACTAATTGCTCTTTGTGCTCCTCGGCTTACTTTTATTAGTTACGGAGTACCAGAAAAAGGTGATGCAAAATGGTTAGACCAACAAGGTAGTTATATGGCGACAGTTGCAGCAGGTTCGGTCTTTAAATTAGTAGGAGTAAAAGATTTAGGTGTTTCTAACGATTATATGAAAGAAAAAATGCCACCTGTTCTCACTGGTTTATTGGAAGGTGAATTAGCATGGCGGCAACACGATGGCGGACACACCGATGCTCCCAACTTTCAATTTTTTATACCTTGGGCCAGCAGATTATTAAAGTATAACAGAACCCCATTACAATAAACATTTTATATGAAGACTATGAAAAGATCAATCTGTTCTTTTATCACAATGTTTCTATTGGCTGGCATTGTCGTTTTTTGTCAAACCAAAATTCCAGCAGATATCGTCATAACCAAAGCTGATTTAATGAAGGCTGGAACATCCATTCCTGTTTCCTTCATTGGTGAGCCAATAGGTTCGGTAAAACTTTATGAGCCAAGATGGATAGAATCCACCGATGCATCTCCATCTTATGGTGTTGTGGAAGGTTCAATATTTCCTGTCGATCCAAACGGCTGGCCCATTAATTTCAGGATATTGCTGCCGTCAAGATGGTCGCAACGTGCTATGCAAGCTGGTGGTGGCGGGATGAACGGAATCATCACTGTAAGAGAAGGCAGGAGTCCGATGCTCAACAAGGGATTTGCTTTATATGGAAGCGACGCAGGACATCAGGCAGGAAGTATGGGATTCCCTGGTGGGGCACAAAACAAATCGTTGGCTTCAGGTCCAGCGCCGGGAGATGAATGGGCGTTGAATGATGAAGCTATTCGTAACTTAGGTTACATGCAAATGAAGAAAACCCATGATGCCGCTATGGTGATTATGGAGCGTGTCTATGGAAAGCGACCTCAATACAATTATTATGTTGGAAGTTCACACGGGGGACGAGAGGGACTGATGGTGGCTCAGCGTTACCCGAAAGATTACAATGGAATTATTTCCAATGTTCCGATTGTGAACTTTTCAAGTTTAATGCTCGCGCCTGAGCTGATCAGGATTCAGGAAAAACCGTTAAAAAATTGGGTGACGCCCGCCAAAGTGAATGCCATCAGAACTGAATTTCTCAGACAGTGCGATACACTTGACGGACTTGCCGATGGCATTATTAATAATTATATGGTAGCACGGGCTATTTTTAATGTTAACGACGGAGTTGGACCGACTGATCCCTGGGCTGCACTCCGTGCGCCAAACAACATCGATTCGAATCCTAATGATAAAACTGAATCAGCAAAACTGACGAATGAACAAATCAGAACAATGGAGTTTGTCTATAGTTCCTATTCATTCGCAACTCCGCTTGCTAATGGTGTAAAGACGTTCGGCATGTGGCTGCCCACTACTGAACCTGATGGCTTTGGAATGATTACCGGCACAAGATATAAAGGTCAGGAAGGAACTGATGAAAATGCTCAGGTACACAATTCGTTGGGAACTCTTGGTGTTACAGGATTCCTGATGCAAGATATTAAAGCCAATCCACTCGATTATGTAGAAGGAGGTCAATGGAATAAACGTAGAGAGCAAATATCAGAATGGCTCGATTCTGATAATCCCGATCTTTCAGCCTTTTACAAAAACGGTGGAAAGATCATTATTACTATTGGTGCAATGGATAACATAGCATCCCCTGGAGCTCAGCTTGATTATTACCAATCGCTTCTTGACAAAATGGGACGGGAAACAATTGATAAATTTGCACGCTTGTATGTGGTACCACAAGCTGGTCATGGTTTATCAGGAAGAAGTTATAAGGTGAATGGCGAAGGGAAACCGGTAGAAGTCAAAAATATTCCTGCCCCTAATGGAAATGATAATATGGACTTGATTATAGCGTGGGTGGAAAATAACATGGCTCCAGCAAAAACACTTGTTATCAATCCGCAGGGCAAAATAGGAGCCAAACAAGAAGGTGCAGGATATCTCTTGTGTTCATATCCAAATTATCCCAGATATGTGAGCGGACCAGTGGACCAGGTATCTTCCTATGTGAGTAAGGCACCATGAGATCGTAAACCATTACTCTCGGAAAGAAATGATTTAGGTGTGAAACTGTTGCTTGGAAAGAGAAATAATCCTGATAAAAAAAATGTTCTCTTTAAATATCCAAAATTCAATCTGATAAATATCTTATTAGATGAACAAATAGTCCAATGCTAGACGATAGTACTATATATAGAAGGAACAATTTCTATGAAGAGCATTAATTTTTTGGTAATGATGTTTGTGTTGATGATTACTGGGTCTTGTATTGCTCAGCAATCTGCACCTGTAAAAGTCGAAGAGGGATTGTTACAAGGAACATCTGAAGATGGTTTGATAGTTTATCGAGGCATTCCATTTGCTGCACCTCCTGTCGGAGATCTTCGCTGGAGAGCTCCGCAGCCTGCTAATCATTGGGAGGGTGTGAAGGTTGCCACAAAATTTGCTCCTGCTCCGATGCAGGGAGGTAAAACACCTTCAGGAAAAAATGAAGACTGTTTGTATTTAAATGTATGGACTCCGGCAAAATCCGCAAACGACCGAATTCCGGTATTTGTCTGGATTTATGGCGGCGGCTTTAGTTTCGGTTCCACAGCCGAACCAGTTTATAGTGGAGAAAAATTAGCCCAAAAAGGTGTGGTGCTGGTCAGTATTGCATATCGTGTCGGGCAACTTGGGTTTTTAGCACACTCGGAATTGAGTGCAGAAAATCCGAATCATGTTTCAGGAAACTATGGTCTCCTTGATATGATTGCCGGTCTTCAGTGGATTCAAAAAAATATTGCAGCATTCGGCGGCGACCCAAATAAAGTGACCATCTTTGGCGAATCGGCAGGCGGAATTGCGGTAAGCATGCTTTGTGCATCTCCTTTAGCAAAAGGATTATTTCATGGTGCTATCTCGGAAAGCGGCGGATCATTCGGACCTACACGACCGACAACATTCCCCGGTGAAAACATGAAAACGCTCAAGCATGCTGAAATTGACGGCAACATATATGTTCAAAAAGCAGGCGTTACATCCATTGCTGAACTTCGTAAAATCGATGCCGAAAAACTTCCTATGGGATTTGGTCTCCCCGGTGGTTGGCCAATCGTAGACGGATACGTTGTTCCAGATGATCAGCATAAACTTTACGAAGCAGGAAAATACAATGATACGCCGATTTTGATCGGCTACAATTCCGATGAAGGTGCAAGTTTCTCACCGCCCAAAACTCCAGAAGAATACGTTGCTGCTACAAAAGCGCGTTATGGAAAATTTGCCGATGATCTTATCAACGCGTATCCGGTCGGAACGGCAACGGTTCCAAAAACTGCTCGTGATTTAGGACGTGATGCTGCGTTCGGTTGGCAAACATGGAGCTGGGCAGAACTTCAAGCGAAAACGGGAAAATCCAAAATCTTCTATTATTATTTCGATCAACATCCGGATTATCCGGAAGGCTCGCCGCGTGCCGGATATGGTTCTCCGCATGGTCAGGATGTTGCTTATGTCTTTAATCATATCGATGCTTCGAATCCTCAAACAACCAAATCGGATTTGGGGCTTTCAGATATTATGTCCACATACTGGGCAAACTTTGCAAAGTACTGGCGATCCCAACGGCAAAGGTGTCCCTGTATGGTCTGCATTTAACGATGCCAATCCAGAGGTAATGTATCTTGGCCCAACCCCGAAAATGGGACCGGTACCGAGTTTAGAATCTTTGAAAGTATTGGATTCATATTTTGAATGGAGACGATCACTGGAAGGACAGGTGTGGGCAAAATAACGACACTGAAAAGAAAAGAACCTGTAGTATTATATTTAAATCACTGACAACTCATTGTGCTTTACAGGAATATTCTGAATTAAAAATATTATTACGCCATCATTTTATAAAAACAATCTTAGCGACATTGTGAATACGTTACCCAATCAATAAAAAGTAATATTATTATTTTGATGTGTTTTAACAGAAACTATTTTGTTTTTGTACGCCTTATTCATTATACCAGAATGAATATAGCCTTGCAGGCATAAAATAGTGAATTAGTGTATAAATAACGCAAAGTTATTAATAATGTTAGAATAGTTGTTTTACATGAAAAATCGATTGATATCATTTTTTATAGACTGCCATTCCGATTTTACCAGCTGTCCAATGATTACAGGAAACGGAAGATGAATAAGAATCTTGCGTTTGTCGTTATTTTGGGTGCACTACTGGCTGTGAACCTTACAGCGCAAGAGACGGTTGATGTCGGCAAAACAGGATGGGAAGTGAAACGGCCGGTAATGGCGGGTGCTTGTGATAGTGGATGTCCTTGGGGTGAGATAGGTGATTTTGTCCAAGATGCTTTGAAGCCGTACGGTTATGATGTCATTATTTGCCGCAATTGCAATCGTTCGTACGGGCCGGGACTCGTTTCAATGCATGATTTTCCGCCGCCGCTGGATGAAGCAAATTTTCATGATGGTGTAACAGTACCAGTTAATGCAAGGGTTGATTTCGGTGTCACCTCCAGCTCAATGTTGAGTGCGGCATATCATACGTCGCCAATCGGCAAAGAACCGTACCGCAATCTCCGATTGATCGCAAAGATCGAAGACCCGTTCTATTATTTAGTTGCAGTAAAGAAAGAATCAGGCATAAAAGATTTTCTTGACATCAAACAAAAGCATCTTCCTGTAAGAATTATGGGCGCCGATGGTAACATGATGATCATCCTAAAATATTATGGCATCACTGTTGCTGATATAAAGTCTTGGGGCGGGAAAATCGGAGTTTCAACAGAAGATGCTCTCAAAGGTGATTTTGATATCGTCGCCGGTTTTTTGGCAAGCCCGTCATTGAATCCTGAGTCTTCTTATTGGACAACTTTAAGTCAGAAATTCGGTCTTTATTTTTTGGAATTGCCTGATGATTTACTGAAACTCATTGCTCAGCAAAATGTCGATGCCGAATTTGTTGAAGTCCATAATGGTTTACTCAGAGGCGTTGACCGCCGAATTAAAACTCTCGGCAGGTCCGGCGAATCCATTTTTGCGCGTGAGGATACTCCTGAACAAGCTGCATACGATCTTGCGAAAGCTATCGATGAAAATCATGGGGCATTAAAATGGTTCATCAGGATATATACCTACGATCCGAAGACGGTCTGGCAAAATTATGGTGTTCCCTTGCATTCCGGCGCTGAAAAGTATTACCGGGAAGTTGGATACTTGAAGAGATGATAGATAATAAGCAGCAGTTCCAGATTATCTGTTACTAGTGCCGAACCCATGAAGTAATCTTGCGTTTTGAGTTACATTTGTTGCGATAGTTAATATACTTTATTCCTAAGTATAAATTGGATCGCTTTTTCGGGGACAGGACAAGTGTCGTAGTGCCTTTGAACTACTATAGACTTGGATGTAATTCTTTATAGCTTGCTTGATTTTCTGAATTTCTGCTTTCTTTTTTCTGTAAATATATCTAACTTCATCGCAAGTTGTTTTTGTTGTTTCTTTATGATTAGTTTTATTTAAAGTCATTATGCAGTATTGATCAAAGCAATACAGTGCCTAAAGAATTATGGATAAACCAGAGGAATGAATTATGAAGCGAAGAGTTTTTCTTAAGAAAACTGCGATTGTTGCCAGCGCAGCAAGTTTTGCAAAAATGTTTCTGCCACTCACAGCAAGCGGAATGAATTCCAAAAAGTCATCCCAGATTTCCAATCAGATTCCAATGCCATCAAGAGCGACACAAGAGGATATCCGTTCTGCTGACTATCTTCTCCGCTCTAAGAATAATAAATTCCTTCCAAAGATTCCGGAATTTGCCGCATTGCACCTGTCGCCCGAAGTAAGAGTTTCGTCGATGCCTTTGAAAGAACGTCTGCGGCGCGGCATCGTCCCCCGGCGCGGCTTCTGTAGCACGCTTCCCGGCGCCACGCTCAACGCGGGGCTTACCACCGGCAATGGGCACATGAATATCGAGGTGGCATGCGATCCCTACTCGGAGCAGGTCCTCTTTCGCCACGAGAGCCTTCTGGTGCCATGGAAGCGACCGTTTGAGGCTCCCAATCCGCGAGGGTATTTCCGCAAGTGCGGCAGTTGGTCATCGACGGCAAATACCAGGAAGCGATTGAACTTGCATTCAAGGAGATGAACAAAGGCCCCATCAAGCAGAACACTGGGGCGCATCCCGTGGTCCCGGCATTCCTGATGCATCTCGATCTCCCGAAGACCGCTGCGGTCAAGGATTATCTGCGCACCGTCGATTTCGAGAGCGGCGAGGTGAATGTCCATTGGAGCGATGAGCGCGGCGACTGGGTGCGTCAGGCCTTCGCCTCTCGGCCCGATGACGTTGTGGTGCAACTCGCTGACCGCCCCGAAAGGCCAGCCAGTGAATGCGCGCATCAAGGTGCAGAAGTACTCGCGGGGAATGCGCATGAACGGCTTGTTCGGCGGCAATATCGGCGAGAGCGAAGTTCATACGGACTTCAACGAAGAGCGGCTGATTTACAAGTGCATTTTGGACCCCACGGCCGACAACAGCGGCTACGCCGGAGTGGTGCGCGTGGTGCGCAACGGCGGCTCGGCGCGGATGGATGGAGATACGCTGGTCGTCGAAAATGCCTCGTCGGTGCTGCTTCTCACCCGCATCGAGTGGTTCGCCGACTATAGCGAGCAGCAGGTCGAAGCGCTGCGCAAGCCGTCGAAGAACTGAGTCCGGAGTATGACGCGCTCCTCGAACGCCATCGCAAAGTTCAGACCGAGGCGATGCGCCGGGTTACGGTCGATTTTGGCGGCGCGGAACAATACGGAATGTCGACGGAAGAGCTTATCGCCGATCAGCATTCGCGGCGGGATTACTCGCCCGCGCTGCTCGAAAAGGTCTTCGAGATGGGCCGCTACTGGTTCCTTTACACCAGCGGCAAATTTTGCACGATGGCAGCCGAAACCAACGCCAACATCAATCTGCAGATTGCTCACGGCGTGCAGGCCGATCTGCGCGAAGGCATGGACGCCTACTTCAATTGGATGGAGAGCCTGGCGCCCGACTTCCGCGTGAATGCAAAAAATATCTTCGGAATGCGCGGCACGCATTACTCGCTCTGTCCGCAGCAAAATGTCGGCGTCTCCTTCCATTACTCCTACGCCGAATCGACCGGCGAGATTTGGCCTCATCCCTTCTGGCTCTCCGCTGGAGGCTGGTGCGTCCGCCCCTTCTGGGATCACTATCTGGTCACCGGCGACACGGAGTTCCTGCGTAACCGCATCGTCCCGGCCTATAAAGATCTGGCGCTCTTTTACGAGGACTTCCTCACCGCCACTGACAAGGATGGAAATTACGTCTTTGCTCCGTCCTTTTCGCCGGAGAACAATCCCGGCAACTTGACCCCAGGAGCCATGATGTCGATCAATGCGACCATGGACATCACGGTTTGCCGTGAGGTTTTGGCCAATCTGATCGAGGCTTGCGAACTGCTGGGCACCGACGCCGGCAGCATTCCCAAATGGAAGGCGATGCTGGCCAAGCTGCCGCCGTACCTGCTGGAGCCGGATGGCACGCTGAAGGAATGGTCCTGGCCGACCCTCGAAGAGCGCTACAGCCATCGCCATATCTCGCATTTATATGGAGTCTGGCCGGGCGACGAGATCGATCCCGACCGCACGCCGAAGCTGGCTCTCTCCGCGATGATGGCCGACCGGCGGCGTGTGCCGGAGCGGCTGGCCGCGCACGGACGCTGCCATCGCGCCCTGGTGGGAGCGCGGCTCAAAGACTGCTACATGGTGGACACCGAGCTGCGGCAACTGATCGAGCAGGGCTACGTCGCCGCCACGATGCGCTGCTCGCACGATCCCTATGCATGGCCCATGCCCGACGCGCAGGGCGGAATCCCCGCCATCATGATGGAGATGCTGCTCTACTCGCGCCCCGGCGTCATTGAAGTGCTGCCCGCTCTGCCGGAGACGCTCGTCAAAGGCTCGATCAGCGGAATGCTGGCGCGCACCTTTGCAAGAATCGAAAAGCTGGCATGGGATATGCAGGCACGAACAGTAGATGTAATAATTACATCGGTTGTAAAGCAGGATATTACATTGATCGCTCGGTATGGAATCGAGGATATCTCAGCACCATCTGGAGTTTTGGCATCGACACTTCAGCCGGATAAAGCCAACTGCGATCTGCATTTGCCGGAGAATAAGCCGGTGGAAATACAAATAAAACTTGGATATCACAATCCGTTGGATTGGGTTGAACAGGTGAGTTAGCAAGCAATTCTGTCTTGATGACAAAAACGAAATTAGTAAGGAAAATGTTTCTTGTGGAGTATTTCTGAAAAGATAGAATGTGGAAAGATTAGGGGGGGCAGTTGTCGGGAAAAAAATCCTTCAATCTGTCTTTTACGAAAAGGGAAACGATTATTAATGATAAAGGTAATGATGATGAAAAAATTAATTACAGTAACTATAATATTTTTTTTGGTTGTTATAGCTAAAATAAATGGACAACCTAACCACATTGCGAGAAGTAAAAAACAAACTACAATATGTAATCCTCTTAATCTTAACTATAGATTTTGTCTTGATAAACCGTCGAGACGCGAAGCTGCCGATCCGACCATGGTCAACTTTAAAAATGAATATTACTTGTTTGCTTCGAAATCAGGAGGATACTGGCACTCTGATAATTTAATCAACTGGGATTTGATAACGACGGAAGACCTCCCATTAGAGGATTATGCCCCAACAGCCGTAGTGATGAATGATACTTTATATTTCATGGCATCAGCGGATAAACCGGTTATTTATAAAACTGCCGATCCCAAAACGGGTAAATGGCAAGTAGTTAATCCGGAATTTCCCATTGGAATGATTGATCCATGTTCGTTTGTGGACGATGATGGCCGTTTGTATTTCTACTATGGATGTTCGAATGTAAATCCAATTTATGCTGTTGAACTAGATCCAAAAACTTTTAATCCTATTGGTAAACCCAAAGAACTTTTTAACAGTCACAAAGATAAATTCGGGTGGGAACGGTCAGGAGATTACAATGATAAATCGAGTAATCCTTGGATAGAAGGTTCTTGGATGACAAAGCATGACGGTAAATACTATTTACAGTACGCTGTCCCGGGCACCGAATTTAAAAGTTATTGCGATGGTCTCTATGTTTCCGACAAACCATTAGGAGATTATTTGCCTGCATCAAACAATCCATGCTCATCCAAGCCTGAAGGTTTTATTGCGGGTGCGGGACACAGCAGTACGTTTCAAGATAACTATGGTAACTACTGGCATATTTCCACTATGACGATATCTCAGAAACATATGTTTGAAAGACGCCTTGGTTTATTCCCGATGTTTTTTGATAAGGATGGTGAATTTTATGCGTATACCGGATTTGGCGATTTTCCTTTCAACGTACCGAATAAAAAAATGAAAGCTCCGGATGAATTATCTCCTCATTGGATGTTGCTTTCATACAATAAACCGGTTGAAGTTTCTTCCGAATTATCCGATCATCCTAAAAATTATGCAACCGATGAAAATATCCGTACATACTGGAGTGCAAAAACAGGTGATAAAGGTGAATGGATATCAATGAATCTTCAAAAGAAATGTACAATAAATGCTGTTCAGATTAATTATGCAGAAAACGAAACACAAATATACGGACGCAATCCCGAAATTTACTATCAATACCTTTTGGAATATTCTACAGACAATAAAACATGGCACACACTTGCTGATAAAAAGGAAAACAAATCGGATGTACCCATGATTCCATCGAATTAAAGACACCAATAAAAGCGCGGTATATTAGATTAACAAATTATCGTGTTCCGAGCGGTACTTTTGCTCTTGCAGATCTACGTGTCTTTGGAAAAGGAAAAGGAACCCCTCCATCAACAATTAACAAGTTTGATATTGTTCGTCCGGCAGCAGATAGATGTGTTGTAGCCATCAAATGGGACAAAAGTCCGGATGCAGTTGGTTTCAACATTCGTTATGGGACTCAAAGAGATAAATTATATCACAATTATCAGGTAATGAATTCCGATTCAATAACAATACGAAGTTTAAACAGTTTATTAAAATATTATTTTGCTATCGATGCTTTTAATGAAAATGGAATTAGTAAAGGAAGTAAAGTTTTAGTAGAGTAAACAATCCTGTTGTGTGAATAAGATTGTAAACCGTTAAAACGGTGCTATCTGGGAGCACAAAGCAGTTATTCTTTCGATTCCGTTCTGCCAATAAAAAAGCCCGACACATTGTGCCGGGCTTTTTTTATTTACTTATGTTCTGTTAATCTACTTCAACAGCAGCATCTTTTTTGTATCAGTGCACTGTTTCGTTGTGTTGTCTAACGATTTTACATTGATGCGGCAGTAATAAATTCCTGAGGCGGCTCTTGCATTCCATATCACAGATTGAGTTCCGGCTTGCCGTTCAGCATTCACTAATTCCGCGACAACCTGTCCAAGGGCGTTGTAAATCGTGATACGTACATGGCTTCGTTCAGGCAAGATATATTTGATTGTTGTCGATGGATTGAATGGGTTCGGGTAGTTTTGGCAAAGTGCAAAATATTTCGGCGTACTGTTTTGACTTGCGACACCAGTTGTACTTGCATTCGGCACAACTTGTAATAATTCGATACCATTTCCGCTGCCGAGGTTTCGGGAATATTTCTTCTCAGTTACGTTATTCCAGTGTTCATGAGTACCAAGACTTTTAATATAAGTACCTGTGCTATCCGGATCGTATTTAATACCCTTTGGCCAGTTAGCCGAGTCTGCTGCTTGATGCAGATAATCGTCAACACCGCGCATTTGTGGAAAAGCAAGATTGCCGTCAGAGAAAGTCTTCACTGGAAGGCTGGCACAACGAGCGACGGTGAATTCCGATCTCAGGAAATCATACGCAACAGATTCAATAGCTACATTATCAAGCGAAGCAAAGACAGAAGAAGAATATGTATTATTAAATGGTGCCATCTGCCATTTGACGGGTTTGTTTTGTTCGAAACTCGTACCCCACAATCCATCTAATAAGAAAATAAGATTTTTCTTTCGGATGAGAGAGTACGTCATCAAATCGACTTGAATTCTATATAAACCATATCCAAGACGGGACGTGTCATTTTCCATTTCGATTGGGCAAGGAAGGCCCATATGCAAATGCGATGCATCTCCACGTGTTTGAGATCCGAAATGATTTTTTGCAAACAAGGTCATACCGGCTCGTTTATGTCCCTTTAGTTGAGGAAGGTTGATTATATATTCGGCATCATCAAAAATCGTATAAAGTGAGTCATGATAGATATGAGTTGTATCAGTTTTTGCAGGCAATGAATAAGAAACATTAGGACGCAGAACAGTTCCTCGATCTGAATAATAGATCAATGCTGTTTTACTCGCTTTTACTTGTTCTCTGCCTAAATTAGCGTAATTATCATGTCCTAAATAATGAACGTTAGGATATTTCGGCTGCCATTGTGCATACCATTCTTTATAAATATTTCGAATGGGATCTCCAATATAAATATTTGCTTGTGGTATGTGTGCGATATCGACAAGTTGATGCAATACAGAAAGAGCCATCGCCGGACTTGTTTCGGACATTCCGTACCAGCTACCAGTTGCTTTTGATAGATCCGTTGTGCTGAAATTTCCTCCCCATCCACTGCATTCATTGATCTTGATAAATATTTTTTCTCCACTCGAATAACCGACAGAACCTTTCCCTCGTGCATTATTATTATACTTAAACAATGCTATCCACGCAGCGCTATCAGTTTTTTGACCTGTCAGACTATCAATTGCTGCCGATACCATACTATCGATGACGGGTTGATTATTATTTTCTGCTGCCCACCAAGCATGTTTGAGTGAATCTGAAACACAATTTTGATTGACCGCATTTTGATTATGAACCCAAACTACTCGTCCAGGAAATATTCCTTGTGCTATTCCCATCGGCTGATTGGGTGTCACCACCATGTCGGTAGGCATATTAATACTACCTGTTACCTCGGTTTCAAAAAGAAAACCGGTAAGTCCGAAAACAACAAAAGCACCAAGGAAAAACACGGGATAGTGCTTGATTGTTTTCTTAGATGTCAAAAAAGTGATACCGGATAAAATGAGCATCGCAATATAACCGATAAATCCCGAAGCGATTGGCACAGCGGTCCGCAGTACATGCGATACGATAAACGGCTGGGCTTCGGTATGACGCGAATCAGTATCCAGATCATTGCTGCGATGCCCATCAACGGAAATAATAATTTCGACATTCCGTTGAGTTTTTTGAATCCAATAAATCTTCCTGTCTTGGGACAGAAATGTAGATATTTTGTAATGAAGTTTTTCATTCAACGATTCCTTTTGATATTTAGATAATTCAATTCAGAAGTCCTTTTATTTTATTAGCAACATTTTTTGCACTTTCATCATATCTCCTGCATGTGAGGCATAGGAAATATGTCCCTGCTGCAAATCGATCACCATTCCATTGTATTTCATGAACGCCTGCTGTTTCAAATTTTTCCGCCAAGACTGCAACACGTTGCCCCAGAACATCGTACACTGCTAATGTTATAGATGTTCCGTACGGAAGCGAGTATCGAATCTGAGTTGTAGGATTGAATGGATTCGGGTAATTGCGATAAAGTTCGATCGATTGTGCGGAAAGAGAATTTTGATTAACGATTCCCGTTGTGTTGGATGCCAGACGAATTCTATAGAGACTGGAGAGTGTTGTAATATAAAGCGTCTTCCGGTCAGCATCGCCCCAAGCACAATTGGAAGGGTTTTCGGACATAACTATCGTATCGAGTATTTTGCCTGCGGGAGAAACGACGCAGATACCGAGCGGTGAAGCACAATAGATATTCCCTGCCGAGTCAATCTTCATTCCATCAAAAACATTATTAGACGTTATATTAAGATGATAGAACAATTGTTTGTTTGCGATACTATCGTCATTGATCACATCAAAAACATAAATACTTTCTTTCGGTGAATCATCGACATATAATTTTTTTTCATCGGGTGAAAAACAAATGCCGTTCGGTTTGCTAAAGGTTTTATCCAATAACTTAACGTTGCCGACGGTATCGATTCGGTAGATGCCATTATAGCCCAGTTCTGTGGATTGGCCGAAAGGAATATTGTAATCCGGATCGGTAAAAAATATTGTTCCGTCGGATTTGACGACAATGTCGTTGGGGCTGTTAAACTTTTTTCCGTTGTACGTTGAAGCGAGCGGTGTAATTGTTCCATTGAATTCTCGACGCGAGACACGGCGCTTTTCCATCTGCGTGAGAATGAGACGTCCCTGTCGATCTAATGTCATTCCATTGGAGCTATCGGATGGAGAGAGATACGTTGTCAGCGAGCTGTCAGCAGGTGAGGACCCGACATATTTTATTTGCCTGAATGTTGCTGAATAAAAGACCTAAGCTATCGATCCACACAGGCCCTTCTGCTTGTGTCAAACCTGTTTTCAGCTTTTCTAATTTCGCGTTTGCAGGAACCGGTGATTGTGCAAAAGTAATTTGTATAGCGATGACAAGAAAGAAGAGGGCAAGAATAAACAGGGAGGAAATTTTTATGTAGTTCAATGTCGTTCCAATGAATGATAGTTCACGTATGATCCCAAAAAGATAAGTCATAAACCTCCACCTTGACTTGTTCTTGATCACACTTACTGTTGTTTGTGAATGATAGTCATCAATCACATATTTTTTTCGTCTATAGAGTATGCAAGTATTCATTTAATATCAAGAGATAGTAGATAAAAAATTGTAAACAATAATTCTTATATTTAATTATGAATGATCGAAGAAATAATTCATGACACAACACGAACTCTGGATGAAACAAGCGTTGCGGGAAGCGGAACGTGCGTACGAACTAAAAGAAGTGCCGGTCGGCGCGGTGGTGGTGCAGGATGGAAAAATTATCGGACGCGGACACAATCAGATTGAACAATTGCAGGATCCGACAGCGCACGCGGAGATGATTGCGATTACCGCGGCGGCAAATTCTTTACAATCGCGGCGATTGGAAAATTGCATTTTGTACGTGACGTTGGAACCATGCCCCATGTGTGCCGGCGCAATTGTGATGGCAAGAATTCCAACATTAGTGTTCGGCGCGTACAGATCCGAAAGCCGGCGCGTGTGGAACGCTCTTGAATATTACAGAAGACAAACGATTGAATCACACGGTGCATGTTGTCGGTGGAGTGTGTGATAAGGAAAGCGAATCGATGTTGAAAGATTTTTTCGGGAAGGTGCGGACACTGAAACCGCGTCTGTAACAAACTCTTACGCTGTAACGTTCTGTAATTTCTCTGCATTATCCGCCATACGAAGCTGTTCTATCAACTCATCAAGATCGCCGTCAATCACGCGATCCAAACTATATATCGTATATCCAATCCGGTGATCCGTTAAACGGTTTTGCGGAAAATTATACGTACGGATTTTATCGCTGCGGTCGCCACTTTTCACAATCGATTTTCGCGTTGCGGCAACGGCTTGGGTTTGTTCTTCCAACTTCGCTTCATACAATTTTGAACGCAGCATTTTCATCGCGCGCTCTTTATTCTGGAATTGTGAACGTTCCTGCTGGCACGCCACAACAACGCCGCTGGGCTTGTGCGTGATACGAACGGCGGTTTCTACTTTGTTCACGTTTTGCCCGCCCTTGCCGCCGGAACGGTACGTATCGAATTGCAGATCGGCGGGATTGATTTCGATTTCCACATCTTCCACTTCCGGCATCACGACGACCGATGCTGCGGAAGTATGCACGCGTCCCTGTGCTTCAGTTTCGGGAACACGCTGCACGCGATGCACGCCATTTTCGTATTTCATAATTCCATAAGCGCCTGAACCGGAAACGGCAAACGATACTTCTTTAAAGCCGCCTTTATCGGTTTCATTCCAGTCCAACAATTCTACTTTCCAGCCCTTGCGTTCGGCATACCGGGTGTACATCCGGTACAGATCAGCAGCGAACAATGCTGCCTCTTCGCCGCCGGTGCCGCCGCGAATTTCCATAATAAAATTTTTTGTATCGTTCGGATCGGGTGGAATCAATAAAATTTTAATATCGTCTTCTAACTTTGCCACTTCGACTTTGAGATGGTCGTATTCTTCCTGTGCAAGCGATTTCATTTCAGGATCGCTGGTGGAATCCAATAATTCTTTACTTCCGAGAAAATCGTTGTAGATTTTTTTATACCGAAGTCCCGTTTTTACAATATCTTCGAGACTGCGAAACTCGCGTCCCAGATCGCGGCTCTTCTGCTGGTCGGAAGCGATAGCAGGATCGCTCATTAAAACGTTCACTTCTTCGTACCGCTGAAATATTTTTTCGAGTTTATCAATCATACAAATAAAAATTAGGCGGCAATGGCTTCAGCGGAATCAACTTTCAACGCGTACTTTGCGGCGTCTTCTTGTCCAAGCGCGCACTTAAGTGCAACGATGGCAACTTCGATCTGTGCATCGGTCGGTTCTTTGGTGGTGATCTTTTGCAGCCATAATCCCGGTGCAATGAAAATTCTTCCCCACCACGTTGTACCGTGTTTTGCAGAAAACTTGATCACTTCATACGCCAGTCCGCCGACGACAGGAATGAACGGCAAATGCGTTGCAAGGCGCATCGGCAGAGTGAGTGTTCCGATCAATCGGATGGTGACAGCATCCAGAATGCTGAATGCGAAGACGGAAACAAACGCGACGATCAGTAAAAAACTTGTTCCGCATCGCGGGTGAAAGCGGCTGTAATTGCGAACGGATTCTGGAACGAGATTCGCTTTCAACTCAAATGCAAACACCGATTTGTGTTCTGCACCGTGATATCGAAATAACTGTTTCACATCATCCATCAACGAAATGCCGAGCATATACAACAGAAGGATCGTAACACGAATCAATCCTGCGGTTAGGTTAAAGGTGAATGCGGTTTGCTCAATAGCAAATACTTTCGTCGTAAGATAGAGAGGAACAACAAAGAAAATTCCTATGCCGATACTAGCGCGAAGATCAATGATAATGCGAGCGTGAAATCGGTAGATCTTTTTTTCTCTTTCTTTGTTTCGGTTTTTTTGGATTTTTCTTTTTCTTCCGGTTCGAATATCTAACATCGCAATCTCGGCGGAAAAGTTCAATGTCTTGATGCCGAGGTACATCATATCGATCAGTCCGACAGCGCCTCGAAGGATCGGCACGTTGAGCCATTTGTATTTTTCCGTGACCGATATATAATTTTGTTTTTGCACAACAATATCGCCATTGGCACGGCGCACCGCCGTTGCAACACCGTTTGCCGAGCGCATCATCACGCCTTCCATCACGGCTTGTCCGCCGACCTGCATCGGTTTGTTAGCATCGTATTCGGGATTTGTCGGAACCCACTGTTCGTTTTTGTTACTCACGTTTACTCCTTTATTCTTGACAAGATACGGAAGAATTGCCGCTTGCACAAACATCCATTTGTAATGGAAGGGAAGATTGGCTAATTTGATGGGAGAACAGTGAATTCGATTTTGAAATGAACGAAATAAAAAATAATACCACGCAGAAAATTGAACTGCTTGCGCCTGCAAAAAATTTAGACTGCGGCAAAGCGGCGATACGTTACGGCGCGGATGCCGTGTATATCGGCGCACCGAAATTTGGTGCGCGTGCGGCGGTCGGAAATTCAATTGAAGATATTGCATCGCTCATATCGTACGCGCATTTGTATCGTGCAAAAGTCTATGTTGCGCTTAATACGATTCTCTTCGATCACGAACTTGAAGAAGCAAAGCGAATTGTGCAATCGGTATATGATACCGGTGCAGACGGATTGATTATTCAGGATATGGGATTGTTAGAACTCGACCTTCCACCGATTCCACTGATTGCCAGTACGCAGGCACATAACGACACGCCGGAGAAAGTAAAATTTTTGCAGGATGTCGGATTTCAGCGAGTGATTTTGGCGCGAGAACTTTCACTTAAACAAATTCAACAAATTCGTTCTGCCACAACCATTGAATTAGAATGTTTCATACACGGCGCATTGTGTGTCTGTTACAGCGGGCAATGTTATTTGAGTGAAGCAATGCAAGCCCGCCGCGGCGGGCAAGGCAGAAGTGCGAATCGCGGCGAATGCGCACAGCCATGCCGCTTGCCATACACATTGACAGACGAATCCGGAAAAATTATCGCCGAGAACAAGCATTTGCTTTCGCTAAAAGATTTAAATCTTTCGGAACATCTTTCATCGCTGCTCGATGCAGGAGTAACATCGTTTAAAATCGAAGGCCGGCTGAAAGACATTAACTATGTAAAAAATGTCACAGCATTTTATCGCCGGAAAATCGATGAAGTGCTGGAAGGAAATTCATCCTACGCCCGCGCTTCTTCTGGACGAACTATCGTAGCCTTCACTCCCGACCCGGAAAAATCATTTCATCGTGATTTTACCGAACACTTCGTTCGTAAGCGCAGCAAAGATATTCTTTCGATGGATACGCCAAAAGCCACAGGTGCTTCTCTTGGAACAATATCGAAACTCGGAAGTAATTATTTTGTACTTGATGCTGATGTTGAACTGCATGCGGGCGATGGCATTTGTTTCTTTGATCCGCATCATGAACTTTGCGGAACAAACATCAACAGTGTAAAAGATAAAAGTATATTTCCGGCAGAGATGGAAGGCCTAACCATGGGATCTGCTGTTTATCGTAATCACGATCACGCGTTCATCAAACAATTGAAAAACGATAAAACGCAGCGTCGCCTTTCGCTTGCAATAGAATTGCATGAAGAAAAAAATGGTTTCGTGCTGACGATGATGGATGAAGATGGCGTGCAGATCACCGTGCACCGTGAGCGTGAGAAGGTGGAAGCGAAGAAACGATCAATTGCCGAAGAATCCATTCGCAAACAATTATTGAAATTGGGCGATACGATCTTTCAGTGCGACAGCGTGGATGTTCAATGGACAAAACCGTATTTTTTGCCGGTGAGCTTTCTCAATGATCTGCGGCGCGAAGTGATCGTTCAATTGGAAGAAGAACGCCATAAGCAGTATCCACAACAGCACATTGCTATCGTTCCCAACGAAATTCCATATCCTGAAAGAACCTTAACGTATCGCGCCAATGTCGCGAATAAAAAAGCAGAGCAGTTTTATCGGCGGCATGGAGTTGAGCAGATTGAACCGGCATTCGAGCTGCAACAGAATCATTCGGGCAAGCAAGTAATGGAGATGAAGCATTGCCTGCGATTTCAATTTGGAATGTGCGGCGGTCTCGGCGGAGAGAATGCAGCACCGTTATTTATGAAGGATGCAAAGAATCATTACCGGCTGGAATTCGACTGCAAAGGATGCAAGATGAAGATGATTCTTCTTTAGCTTTCTCATTATTGCTTTTTCCCCAATTCTTTCCTACCATTTCGCCATGAAATTCTGGTGCTTCGAGAACTATTCGGTGTCAGAAAGCGTTACTCTCATAGTTCAATTAACCAATATGGTCAGGAATCTATGGAAAGCGTACTCGCAGGTTATTCTTCCTCCATCGCAAAAAAAGTTTTGATGAGTTTGACCGGTCTGTTTTTGATGGTCTTTCTCACCGAACATCTCATCGGCAATCTGCTGCTTTTTGCAAACGATAATGGAGCACTGTACAAAGCGTACGGACATTTTCTCGTTGTCAATCCGGTTATCCGGATGATCGAAATTTTATTGTTCCTTTCTATTTCGGCGCATGCCGTTCTTGGAACGATGCTCTGGTGGACGAATCGGCAAACGCGTCCGGTGAAATATAAAAAGTACCGGTTGAAAGACAATACGCCGTGGTGGTCTCGCAACACGCTTCTGACCGGCAGCATCGTTTTTATTTTTTTAGTGATTCATCTTCGAACATTCTTTATTCCGATTCGAATCGAGGGAAAACCGCTTTCGGAATATGACTTGGTCGTTCAGGCGTTTGCGAATCCATGGTACTGCGGATTTTATTTGTTTGCATTGCTGCTGCTCGGATATCATTTGCGTCACGGATTTCAATCGGCATTTCAAACGCTTGGTTTGCGCAATAAAACTTTTACACCGGTGATCGATGCCGTTGCATTCGTATACTGGTTTATTGTTCCGCTGATGTTTGCAACGATTCCCGTGTACTTTTATGCGTTGCAAATGGGAGGACATTGAAATGAAATTGAATTCCAATATTCCTTCCGGCCCGATTGAAAAGAAGTGGTCCACACACCGCTTCGAAATGAAACTTATCAATCCGTCCAATCGCAGAAAATATTCTATCATTGTTGTCGGCACCGGACTTGCGGGAGCATCGGCTGCGGCATCGCTCGGCGAACTCGGCTACAACGTTACTTTCGTTTTCGTATCACGAATCTCCGCGCCGCGCGCACAGCATTGCCGCGCAGGGCGGCATCAACGCGCCGAAAAATTATGCGAATGATGGCGATAGTGTGTACCGATTATTTTACGATACTATCAAAGGTGGCGACTACCGTGCACGCGAAGCGAATGTCTATCGTCTTGCGGAAGTCAGCGGCAATATTATTGATCAATGTGTGGCGCAGGGCGTTCCGTTCGCAAGAGATTACGCCGGATATTTGGATACGCGCTCGTTCGGCGGCGCGCAGGTCTCCAGAACCTTTTATGCACGCGGGCAAACGGGACAGCAATTATTGCTCGGAGCGTATTCCGCATTAAGCAGACAAATTCATGATGGCACGGTAAAATATTTTGATCGCCGTGAGATGTTGGATATCGTTGTGATCGATCAACAGGCGCGCGGTATTGTGTGCCGCAATCTGCGAACAGGAGAGATCGAGTCCTATGTTGCTGATGCCGTCGTTCTTGCCACCGGTGGATATGGCAATACATTTTTCCTTTCTACGATGGCGAAAGCAAGCAATGCCACAGCAATCTGGCGCGCGTATAAAAAAGGCGCGTGCTTTGCAAATCCGTGCTTCACGCAGATTCATCCCACATGCATTCCGGTGAGCGGAGATTATCAATCGAAATTAACATTGATGAGCGAGAGTTTGCGCAACGACGGACGTATCTGGGTTCCGAAGAAAGCAGGCGACACGCGTAATCCCGCCGATATACCTGAAACAGAACGCGATTATTATTTGGAGCGATTGTATCCATCGTTCGGCAATCTTGTGCCGCGCGATGTTGCGTCGCGCCGTGCAAAAGAAATGTGCGATAAAGGATTCGGCGTCGGTGCAACGAAGATGTCGGTGTATTTAGATTTTTCTTCGGCCATCGATCGTGTTGGAAAAGATAAGATCGAAGAAAAATACGGCAACCTGTTCAATATGTATCACGAAATTACGGCTGAAGATCCGTACAAAAAAATCCGATGCGCATTTATCCCGCCGTGCATTACACGATGGGTGGCTTGTGGGTGGATTATCATTTGATGAGCACGATTCCCGGATTATTTGTGATTGGTGAAGCGAATTTTTCCGACCACGGCGCGAACCGTCTCGGTGCCAGCGCGCTGATGCAGGGACTTGCAGATGGATATTTTGTTCTGCCGTACACGCTTCCGAATTATCTTGCAACGAATACATTCAAACACATCGATACGAAGCATGCGGAATTCAAACAAGCGTATGAAGATGTAACAGACAAAGTGAACACGCTTCTTTCGATCAACGGAAAACAAACGGCAACAGAAATCCACAAGAAGCTCGGCAAGATTATGTGGGAATATGTCGGGATGGGACGCAACAAAGAAGGATTGAAGAAAGCGTTAAAATTGATTCCCGAACTGCGCGAAGAATTCTGGAACGATGTGAATGTTGTCGGTGAATCCGACGATATGAATATGGAATTGGAAAAAGCTGGACGCGTAGCGGATTTTTTGGAACTTGCCGAACTGCTTACGCGCGATGCGCTGCACCGCGAAGAATCCTGCGGCGGACATTTCCGCGAAGAATATCAAACGCCCGAAGGCGAAGCGCTGCGCAACGATAAAAAATTTTCCTATGTTGCTGCGTGGGAATTTACCGGCGACGGCAAGCAGCCGCGCTTGAATAAGGAACCTCTGGAGTTCGAGTATGTGCACCCGTCTGTGAGGAGCTATAAATAATGTCATTTCGATGAGTCCCGCTTTGCGGGACGAAGAGAAATCTGGATGAGGATAAAAGAAAGAGCTTGTAAGGATTCCTCACACGCCTTTGTCGGTTCGGAATGGCAATAAGAAAAGCAGTCAGTCTGAGCTTGTCGAAGACTGACTGTTGTGTCGTCATCCTTCGATAAACTCAGGATGACTTTTACTGAAAGAGAAAAGAAAACGAATAACAGATAACCATTAATGATTCACCAATAACGAACAACAGCATGAACTTCAATCTCAAAATCTGGCGCCAACGATCCTTCGAAGACGAAGGACGATTTGAAGAATACACGGTGCGCGATGTTCCGGGCGATGCATCGTTCTTAGAGATGCTCGATATTCTCAACAACGATTTAGTAAAGCAGGGCAACGAGCCGGTAGCATTCGATCACGATTGCCGTGAAGGAATTTGCGGAAGCTGCGGCATGGTTATCAACGGGCGCGCGCACGGTCCTGGACGTAAACAAGCAACATGCGATGTACGCATGCGAATGTTCAAAGACGGACAGAAAATTATTGTGGAACCGTGGCGGGCGGATCCGTTCCCTGTGATTAAAGATTTGGTGGTAGATCGAACGGCGCTCGATAGAATTATGCAAGCAGGCGGATATATTTCCGCGCGGACGAATGCTGTGCCGGAAGCGAACTCTATTTCTGTGAGCAAAGCAGATGCCGACGAAGCGATGGATGCTGCAGCGTGTATCGGCTGCGGTGCGTGCATTGCTGCGTGTCCCAATTCTTCGGCGATGCTGTTTGTTGCGGCAAAGGTTTCCCATCTTGCGTTATTGCCGCAAGGACAGGTGGAACGCAAAGAGCGTGTGCAGCGTATGGTTGAGCAAATGGATAAAGAAGGGTTTGGCAATTGTTCCAACAATTACGCGTGCGAAGCCGAATGCCCGAAAGGCATTTCGGTTACACATATTGCGAGATTAAATCGGGAATTTTTGCTGGCAAAGCTGGGATGATAATTAATTGCTTCATTTAATTTTAAGGGGTTTATATGGTGAAGATGAATATTGATCAAAAAAAAATCTATGCTTTATTTTTAAAACGCATAGAGATAACCAGCAATGAAACCTATGATAAACTTTTAAATTCTAAGATAACACGAGTAAAGGAAGTAATTGAGAGTAATGGCAACACTTGGAGGTCGCTTAGGTTTGAAATATTAAATTTATATTTATCAAATAATAATAAATCTGAATTATTGAAATTGTGTGACGCAAGCTTTATTGAATATTCTAATAAAGTAGATGAAGTCTTTAGGATTGACGCGGTGGATTTAAGACATCCCGATAAATTATCTTTAGAAGAATATCTGACTAAAACGACTTCCAACTTTATTTCTATTAAAAACAAGTTTCCTCAATTATATATTTCAGCAGAGACATTAAATGGATTATTCTGGAAAATGTATTTGGAATATGTAAATCTAAATGTAAATGTCCAATGGCAATATGCTGTATATAATATGCTGTTTGGCTGTCTTACGAGTTGGATGCATGCATTTACAATGTCGGCATCTGGACTTGATGAGAATGCATTGACCTCGTTCAGAAGATCTATAGAATTTGTTTGTTATATCTCTAAAATAAAAGAATCGAACGAAAAAGGACAATTATGGCTTAATCGTCGTAAGGATGAAAATAGTGCAAAACAGTTTTCAAATGTATTTAGTGTACCACGCTGTTATTTATCAGAAAATTATTCTCATCTAAAATATTTATTAGTGTTGTATGACTTTGCCTCAGATTTTGGCACACATGCAAATATTTCTATGATTGCACCAAAGAATGAAGAAATTAATTCAGAGTTTGTTCCTATTGTTTTTGATGAAGAAAACTATATACCCGAGCAAGCAATACAAATGTTATATCAGGGATCATTGATTATTCAGGCTCTTATAATAGATTTGAAAAAATATTTTAAAGATTATGATGTTATAGTGACTCTTTTTTTAATGATTTCAAAGCTAAATTAAAAGGTGCTAAAGACGAAATCTTGCATTATGAAAAAGAAACGGGAATAGAGGCGGAAAGAATAGAAATGATTCAACAAAATCCTTCATGGATTGAAGAGAGGTTTGAAAAAATTAAACGTTCATATCCAGTACATAAAAATGCAAATTGAACCTTGATTTATTTTCTGGCTAAGTTGATGTAATCATTATCAAAGAAAAATGTCATTTGCATCTTTTCCCTGCGTGTACGATATTGATACGAAAGGAGCCCCGATGCGAAGTTTATCATCACCATCGATTACCATAAATAACCTTTTCAAAATTATCATCCTTCTGCAAATAGCGTTCATTTTATTCGGCTGCACACGTTCAAAGCTTCTTCCGGGTGTGCCGATTCATGATGGGTTTGAAACTTCTGCACTTGGCAATCTCTGGGCAACCGATAAGATTCTCACGTCGGATTATTCCATGCAGTCTGCGGTAGTCAGGAACGGAAACAGTGCGCTGCAAATTACGCTTCACACTTCCGACCATTTTGAAGCGGGGCAGCATGGCAACAACAATTCGGAACGAGCGGAATTGACCGAGGCGTATCAACTCTATTCCACCGAAGGAAACAGTTATGCCTTTTCTTTCAGCATGTTTCTTCCGCCGGATTTTCCAATTGTCGATACGCGACTGGTGATTGCCCAGTGGAAGCAGTTGTGCGAATGGAATCGAAAATGTGATGATAACAGTCCGGTGCTTGCCATTCGGTATAGAGCCGGAATTCTTTCGGTTACACAATCTCTTGGTACTCACCGAATTGCACTCTGGCAATCATCGGGTGAAGACATCCGGAATAAATGGCTTAATTTCAGATTTCGAATTCGTTTTACTTCCGATACATTGGGGTATATCACAGCGTTTCTCAACGACAGCCTCATCGTGAACTATTCCGGCGCTACGGCATATCAAGAAAATGATTCGACGGGGTATCCTTCGCCAAGCCGATTCTATTTTAAGATGGGTTTATACCGTGATGTGATGACCCAACCGATGACTATATACATCGATGATTACAGCAAAGAGCTGCTTAACGCTGAGACGAAGTAAGTAAGTGATTTTCTGCCGTGTAAATACTTTTTACACCGTCTGCATATTTCGGAGCGAGTATAAGTTCGCTGCCTGATATTTGCGATCTTCTCTTTATCCCGAGAACCAATCCGATCGCTTAAAGCGGTCGGATTGGTTGTGGAGATAATTTTTCTTCTTGCATTTTGATCTGGGGTTTTATAACATTACGTATAATAGAAAACAGTCGATGAGTCGTTAAGTTTTAAGTCATTGAGTAGTTGAGACATAAGTTGAGGAGTGGTTTGATGCAGAGTGATGGATGGGATTGAAAGAGGTACAAAAGAATAATACGAATAGCATACTGGTAGATTTTTTCACTCGTACGGATTCGGTTTTTAATACAATGCAGGTGCAATTGCCATTTAAGAACAAAGGAGGTTATACATTATGTCAAAGTTTATTATAGGAACTGTTTTTGTCCTATTCGCGCACAATCTGCATGGCACAAAAAGTATATACGTTGAGCGATATTCACTCTCTTCCTTTGACATATAACCGAATAAAGACGTTAAATATGTTAAACGCGACAGATTTTGTTAGTCCAATACAATCTGATAATTATTCTATGGGAAAAGGAACTATCTTTGTTCATAAATCATCAATACAAAAGTTGTTCAACAGCGAAATGAATGAATATGAGAGTTCTTCAAATAATCAAGTCTATCGATGTGATACGGCGTTTGTTTATTCAACAAACGATACTGTTAGATTTATTCCTTCATATAATGCAAATGGCAAAGTCACTGGTGGATTGACAGAAAAATGGTCGAATGGGCAATGGATTGATTCAACGAAAGACACAATAACGTTTAATTCAAAAGGACGAATACTCACCGATTTGTCACAAGTTTGGTCAAACGGTCAGTGGATTACTTCTTCACTATATACGAACACCTATGATTCAAGTGGACATTTATTAGTTTATATGTATCAACAATATTCAAATGGTGATTTAGTAGATTATTATATTGGTACAACTTCCTACGATGCACAGGGTCGTAGAATCAATTTTTTGTGGGAATCTTGGTCAAATGGAAAGTTAAATATCTCATATACTGATTCCTATACATATAAAAATAATTCGAACTGGCATACTGATACTGATTTACAACAAGATTGGTCTAATGGGCAGTATATCAATTCATCACTATCCACTTCAATTTTTGATTCAAGCGGTCATGAGGTATGCTGGTTAGTTCAGTTATGGTCAAATGGACAATGGGTAAATGATGAACGGGATACTACTTCCTTTGATTCTAGTGGGAACGAAATATCAAGCATATCTCAACAATGGTTAAACGGTCAATGGACTAATAATAATTTCACATTAAACAATCATGTTACGGTGGCTTTTGATTCAAGTGGACATGGAGAATCGGCAATAACGCAACAATGGTTAAATGGTCAATGGGTGAATGTTCAACAGGAATCTCGCACATTTGATGCAAATGGAAATATGCTAACAGATTTATTCCAGCAATGGTCAAATGGTCAATGGAAAAATATTTTCTTAAATACCTACACGTATGATGAAAACGGAAATAATCTTTCACAATACAATAGTATATGGTCTGACTCCTCTTGGATACCTTCGGATAATCAACTTCAAATTAATTATGGGATTAAAGATTTTACGTTTTTCGGTTATAGCATGAAAATATCGTATTCACTTTTGAATACAACAAATATCTCAACAAAGGTAGTTAGCATACCAAATAAATATTCACTTTCTCAAAACTACCCCAACCCATTTAATCCATCAACAACTATTTCTTTTAGCCTTCCATCAAAATCATTTGTCACACTAAAAGTATATGATATTTTGGGGAGAGAAATCGTAACTATTGTTTCCGAAGAAATGCCAGCAGGAAGATATTCTAAACAATGGAATGCGGCAAATTTATCAAGCGGCATTTATTTTTATCGTTTACAAGCAGGCTCATATACAGAGACGAAAAAAATGATACTGCTCAAATAGTGTCAAATGCAATTGCATCTCCTAAGTAACACATTATGAGATATACCGAAAATGGAAAACAATACGCACTTGTTACTTTTAAAAAAAAACTGCTGTGAAGAAATTCCGCCTTCGTCTCGTTACCGAATCTCTGAAGTAGTACACTATAGTTTAGTTACTAATTCGATGCTGCGGTTTTGTATCCTGAGGAGTAATGGATATTGGGTGGAACGAAGGTATGCCTGCATTCGTCTTATTCAGTATCTTGACAATCAATGGAGATTTAAGTACCATTGTATTAGAAAAAATAATCGATATGAAGATTTTTACAAAGATATTGTTGCTCACGCTTTTCCTCAGCGCGGTAACGATTGCACAATTTAAAGACCAATCGGAAGTTTCATCATCTGTTAGCCAGTCTTTGATTAAATCGGAAGACAGCGGGCTGTTGTTCGGCTGGTTTAACTTAAGCCGATTGACCATGCATCAAAGTTATTCAATGAGTTACACGACGAACGGTACGCAGGGTTATTCGCTGGGAGTGTACACCAACAATTTGATGTATCAACTTTTTGATCCGTTAGCGCTTCATGTCGGCGTCAGTTTGGTGGCATCGCCGTTTAATAATGTGGGCGGCAGTTTTTCCAAAGATGTTTCCGGATTATATTTATCGAATGTAGATTTAACGTACCCATCCCACGCCGAGTATGTATCTTCAACTTTCGTATCGCCAATTACCGGCGATGTACTGGTTGAATAATTTTGATTCGGCAATCGGGTACTGGCCTAATCTTGGAATCGTCGGCGAGGAGGAATCCCACTGAACGGATTGTTACTACGAGTGTTGTTGTTGCAGCCGGGTTTCGCTGTCGTGAAGCAACAGTGTCCCCGGTTCTTTTTTGTACCGGTTTTGTAATGCACGATCACTCCGACGAAACCCCAGAACAATTGTTGCAAACCTCTTCGGATGAACCGGCGGCATCGCCGCGCCGAAAGAAAAAGCAGCAGCGTTTCAGCATTGTAAAATTTATTGCCGGCTTGGCAATTGTTGCGCTTGCCGTAACGGTGTATGTACTGGCGAATCGCAATACTCCTGCATCGAACGAATCGGCAAAGCATGTATTGACGGCGGCGGGAAAAATTCCAGAAGTGGAAGTGCTGGACGGAATCGGGAACATGAAAGTTGCACAGCGCGCCACAGATTATATTCGTTCCGTTGGATACGATGTCGTGGAAATGAAACGCAATGCTGAGGGCGTTGAAGGAAAATCCTTTATCATCGATCATACAGGAAATCCCGCAGCAGCAAAACAGCTTGCGCTGGCAATGGGAATTTCCGAAACAAAAGTATTTCAAAAAATAAATCCCAAATTGCTGTTGGATATAACAGTTGTTATTGGCGAAGATTATCAATCGCTCGCCCCATTTGTCCACTCTAAAGAAAGGAATGTTCGTTGACACCTCGAACTCTTGCGAAAAAAATTGCCGATCTAATGCTTTCCAAAAAAGCATCGGATGTTGTGCTGATCGATTTGAAAAAAGTCACAAGCACGGCAGATTATTTTGTGCTCTGTTCTGCCGATTCCGATACACAGGTGAAAGCCATCGCCGATGCTGTGCGTGACGGCACGGAAGATGCCGGAGAAATTCCATGGCATTTTGAAGGGTATCAAGCTTTGAATTGGGTGGTAGTAGATTATGTGGATGTTGTGGCGCATGTATTTTATAAAGAAGCGCGCGCGTTCTATAATTTAGATCGTTTATGGAACGACGCAAAGATTACGGAAATACACGATAAAGAAGATGAACCGGTGAAAAAGAAGCCGGCAGCGAAAAAGAAAACGACACGGAAGAAAGTTGCACACTGATGCAAAAATATTTAACTGAGAAATTTCAAAAAACTTTACAGGCGTTATCGTATCAAGATACTGCGAAATTAACATTTGAAAAACCAAAACAGGAAGCGCACGGCGATGTAACAACGAATGTTGCAATGCTGCTGGCGAAAACGGCAAAGAAAAATCCGCGAGCAGTGGCGCAGGAAATTGTCGGCAAATTAGAAATCGATCCGGCGTTTGTTTCGAAAGTGGAGATTGCTGGCCCGGGCTTTATCAATTTTTATTTTACAAATGAATTTTTTACGAATCAGCTTGCAACAATTCTTGCTGCGCCGGATTCGTTCGGACGCACAAATCTCGGCGGCGGAAAGAAAACGCAAGTCGAATATGTAAGCGCCAATCCCACGGGGCCGTTAAGTGTTGGCCACGGGCGTCAGGCGGCGCTTGGCGATACGCTGGCAAATATTTTAGCGTGGTCGGGTCATAATGTAACTCGCGAGTATTATTACAACAATGCCGGCAGGCAAATGCGGATGCTAGCGGAATCGACGTATGCGCGTTACCGGCAACTGTTCGATGAAGTATTTCCGTTTCCTGAAGATGGTTATCAAGGTGATTATATCAGAAATATTGCGGAAGAATTGAAAGCAGAAAAGGGAAATACATTAGTTGCTGCGCCAACAGATGAAGCGCTTGCTGTGTGCAAAGATTTTGCCGAGCAGCGTTTGTTTGAAGCTATCAAAAAAGTTTTGGCGCGTATCGGCGTTGTGCACGATGTATTTTTTAATGAAGATTCGCTGTATCATTCCGGAAAGATAAAAGAGATCATCGAGGAATTCCGTAAGCAAGGTTTGGCGTACGATAAAGATGGTGCGGTGTGGATGAAAACAACTGCGCTCGGACTTGATCAAGACCGCGTGATTGTGAAATCGACAGGCGAACCGACATACCGTTTGCCGGATATGGCGTACCACCGCGAAAAATTTCGCCGCGGATTTGAATTAATTGTTGATGTGTTCGGCGCAGATCATATTGCAACCATTCCCGATGTCCTCGCCGGTGTAAAAGCACTTGGGTACGATCCGGAAAAAGTAAAAGTGGTCATTCACCAATTCGTCACGCTGATGCTGAACGGCGAGCAAGTAAAAATGTCGAAGCGGCTTGCAAACTTTGTTACATTAGATGAATTGATTGATGATGTCGGCCCGGATGCTGTGCGATATTTTTTCTTGATGCGTGCAAATTCCAGCCATTTAGAATTTGATCTTGGGCTTGCCAAGGAGCAGTCTGAAAAAAATCCCGTGTACTATTTGCAATATGCGCATGCGCGAATTGCCAGCATCTTGCGCTTTGCAGAAGAACAAAAATTGTTCAATCCTGCACAGCCGGAAACCGATATTCAGTTTAAATTATTAGAAGGTGCGGCAGAGGTTGCATTAACCAAGTTGTTGCTGGAATTTCCGCAGGTCATCGATTCGTGCGCGGAAAGTCTGGAGCCGCTTCATCTAACAACATATTTGCATGACGTTGCAACGGCATTTCATAAATTTTATCATGACCATCGAGTCGTGACACCGGAAATCGAATTGGCGAAAGCTCGTCTCGTTTTGTGTCTTGCAACAAAGACGGTATTGGCAAACGGTTGTAAAGTACTCGGCATCTCTGCGCCGGAACGAATGTAATTTTGTTGTTGACACGAAAATAAAAAATCCTTACCATTGTAAAGCAACAAAAAAGGAAAAAGGTTACTGATCCTATCTTGATACCGCTTTAAGAGCCATCAAATCATAAAGTGTAAATACGCTTTACGGCGTGATCCGGCGTAATACCAGTTATTTTAGTTGCTGTCATACTTACGAAAAATAAAACATGAGATACCAACAAGGTGTTTGATATGAATGTACTTGTTACAGGTGGGGCTGGATTCATTGGTAGTAACTTTGTTCGTTACTTTCTTAAAAAATATCCGGCGTACCGAATTATTAATTTAGATAAGTTGACGTATGCAGGGAATTTAGAGAACCTTACGGACGTTCAATCCAATCCAAAATATACTTTTGAGAAAGCAGACATTTGTAACAAGGCGCGTGTCACAGAAATTGTTACAAAACATGGTATCGATAGTATTATTCATTTTGCTGCCGAATCACACGTGGATCGCAGCATTCTTGGTGCGACGGAATTTGTTCAGGCAAATATTGTTGGGACCAATGTTTTATTGGAAGTTGCGAAAGAACAGAACATTCAAAAGTATCTTCAAGTTTCAACAGATGAAGTCTATGGTTCATTGGACAGGTACAGGAAAATTTACAGAAGAAACGCCGTTGCATCCCAACAGTCCGTATTCTGCAAGTAAAACCTCTGCCGATCTATTAGCATTAGCATATCAACATACGTTTGGACTTCCGGTCGTGGTGACGCGGTGTTCGAATAATTATGGCCCTTACCAATTTCCTGAAAAACTTATTCCGTTAATGATCGCAAATGCGATGAACAATAAACCGTTGCCAGTATATGGCGATGGAATGAATGTTCGGGATTGGTTGCACGTAGCGGACCATTGCTCTGCGATTGACAAAGTATTTCACCACGGTAAGATCGGCGAAGTGTATAACATCGGCGGCAATAATGAGAAGCCGAATATTGAAATCGTAAAATTGATTTTGAGCCATCTTGGAAAATCCGAATCATTGATCACGTATGTCAAAGATCGTCTGGGACACGACCGGCGGTACGCGATTGATTCCAGTAAAATTCAAAAGGAACTTGGTTGGGCTCCGTTGTACACGTTTGAACGCGGAATCCATGAAACGATTGAATGGTACGTTCAAAACCAGCAATGGTGGAAGAGAATTATTTCCGGAGAGTATAAAGAGTATTATAAGAAGATGTACGGTAATAAACTCTGATTAAAATTGTTGTGAATTTATCTTAGGGCAAGAGTATATGAAATTTTTAAAAATAAATTTACCTGCTATCGTTTTGGCTATCTTTATGTATTATTCATGGTCGGTAGCGCAAGACAATAATAATAATCCAATGACCAGTAATGTGTCTATAGATAATTTCTCAACGGAAAACAATCAATCATCTCTTCAAATGTCGCGAGTATCAGTTGCGGTAACTGGCTCAGTCTTAAATTCAGGGACGTATTCTTTTAAAATTACAGACCGGGTTGATAGGGCAATTATCATCGCGAATCAAAGCGATAGAACAGCATCATCAATCGAAATGGAATTGAAATCACAAAAGCTTCCTTCCGATGAATACAGGGCAAAACAGTTTTTAGAAAACAATGTTGATGAAAAAACATTCTGGAAGAAAGAACGGCAGTGCCGCAAGGTCCTTTTATATCGACGGACAGGTGAAGTTATCAAGGTTGATATTGCGAAATATTATGCGCTGAGAGATAATCGTTGGAATCCGACACTTCAGGATGGCGATATAATATTTGTTCCAAAGAAAGACGAAAAGAATGTTATTGCCGTGTATGGTGGTGTTAATGTTCCGGGTCAAATTGAGTTTGCCGATTCAGATCGAGTAGCTGATGCAATTCAACTCGCATACGGCTTTACTCCGAAAGCAATCATTGATAGTATAATATTAAATCGATATGATATTGACCAAAAAGAATTAACATCACAAGTAATTCGTTGGTCCCAAATTTTGAAATCGCCGGAATTAAACATCTTTCTTCAACCGGGAGATCGCCTTGTGGTCTTTGAGAGAGAAGATTTGCGGAAAGATTATCATGTAACAATATCGGGGGAAATTCGATTTCCAGGAGTGTATCCCATTGCGCGGGATCGGACTAAATTATCAACAGTCATTGCTCAAGCAGGTGGCCCAACTTCATTTGCGGCATTAGGGTCCGCTTCAATTTATCGCGGGATGTTTACACAGGAAGAAATGCGATATGAAAACCTTTTAAGTATGCGCGGAAATAAGTTCGCTGAAGATACAATGAGTTTGCAGCTTGAAAACGGATTGAAAATGTATAGATCGATAGTTAATGTCGACCTGCAAAAACTTCTTCAGTTGCATGATACAACACAAGAAATATATTTGTGTGACGAGGATAAAATAGTGATTCCACAGATTGTACAAACAGTGTATGTTTATGGGCAAGTCGTCAGCCCGGGAAACGTGAGCTTCGAAGAGGGAAAAAGTGCTGACTATTTTATCAAAAAAGCTGGAGGCGTAACAAGCCAAGCACGAAATGAAGATATTATGATTATAAAAAATACAACACATCAATGGCTATTACCGGCGGAAACAAAAATTGAACGGGGAGACCAAATTTGGATCCCGAAAAAACCAGAACGGACGTTTGCGTATTATATGAATATCATAAGCCAAGCTGCAACCATTCTTACGGCGGCAGCAAGTATTGTATTATTGGTAATACAATTGAAATAAAAACAAACAAAAGTGCGTACGACGGAGTACCAAGAAAATGATGGATACGAAAGAACGTATCAGACATCAGGAAGAACATCGGTGAGTGTCGGCAGTGTAACGAAAAACATAGATTGTTAGTAAGGATTATCCTCCATGGAAGAACAAAAAAAGGACAACACGTTGGAGAACACAAAGAAAAGTACGTATGAGATTCCATTTATAGAAATCTTGGTGGTTATGGGTAGGTGGAAAAAAGTTATGTTCGCTTTTATTATGGGTGCTTTTTTGGTTGGCATGGTCTTGGCATTCGTTGTCGAGAGAGATTATGTTTCAATCGCGCGGGTGCTGCCCCCAAAGGATAACAATCCCCTTGGGATTATTGGTTCTGCAAGTTCGTTAACAAGGTCCCTGTCTGCCAACCTAACAAAGTTGGGGAAAAATGATGATCCCTATAACTATTTGGCCATTCTAAAGAGCCGCACTGTGTTAGAGCAAATGGTTAACAAATTTCAGCTGATAAAAGTGTATCGTATTTCTGACGGTTCTATGGAGAAGGCGTTAAAGATGTTAACTTCAAACATGGAGGTTGATTGGACAGAGGATAATACACTTGAAATTAGAGTTTGGGATGCCGATGCCAACAGATCGGCACAAATGGCTAATTATTTTTATGAATTACTAAATGAGACAGGTACCGACTTACAAGTTCGGGAGGGACGTAATAATAGGCTTTTTATAGAAGAGCGTCTCAATCAAAACAGGGACGATCTGCAAAAAGCGGAAGCGGCGTTAACAAAGTATCAAGAAAAGAATAAAATGATTGTGTTCTCGATCGAGACTTCGGCAAAAATGTCATCGTTTGCTGATATCTTTATGACGAGAGTAAAAAAAGAAATTGAAGTGAAAGTTTTACAGCAAACTGTCGGTTCTGACCATCCTGAATATCATCAGGCTTTATTAGAGTTGGAAGTATTAAACGAAGAAATAGCGAAATTTCCTAAGCTTGGCATGGAATCCATGCGATTGGTCAGAGATGTCCTAGTGCAACAAAAAATACTCGAATTGCTTACACCACTTTATGAACAAGCAAAAATTAATGAACACAAAGATACGCCCACGGCCTATCTTTTAGACGTCGCTCAGCCAGGTGAAAAGCCCGATCGTCCTAAAAGACTTGCCATTGTCGGTATTTCAGTGTTCGCAGGTCTGGTGATGTCGATTCTATTGATCTTCATTGAAGAACATTTGAGGGGGCTTGCTGATAGTGATCCCGAGAATTATCAAAAGCTGAAAAGATCGTTAAAAGAAATATTTAGTTTATGATAACACAGAGGCGGCAAACAATTCCAACAGATTTGAAAGAACATCAGGCAGATTGGTGGAAGGCTATTTCATTTGTGCTCTTGATGATAGTCGTCTTAATAATCATTTATTATGATGATATACAGATCACCTCCGGAGCAGAAGCCCCCACAATTTATAACCTTAGAATTATTGGGTTAAAAGTTATCGACCTTCTGGCCTTGTCGTTAACAATGTCTCTCATCCTGTCGTTTGTCTTTGATGGTAAGCTTGAAATATCCCAATTTCATAAATACATGGGAATGATATTAATGATTTACTGTGTTGCAGGGATTGTCGGCTTCGTCTACAGTTTTTTCTATCAATATGATTACAATATATTGCTTCAGGATTTTCAACAAACGATCTATATGGTTGCCTTCTTTTTGTTTACCTATCATTTTGTCGATACAATCAAAAAATGGAGAATCTTTGTCGTCGTTTTTCTTCTTGGGATGGTGTTAAAGAATATATTTATTCTTTACTCGTCGATGCATGGTGAAGGCAGAATCATTGGCGATTGGGCCATACGGTCATCTCAGAATTCGGAATTTGCATACTTTCCAATGATGTTTTTTTCACTTGTCCTTATTTCCTTGAAAACTAAAAAGATCTCATTAAAAATTGTTTTGTCCGTTTCGATCTTAATCTATTTATATAATTCCTTGATTGGGATCTATAGAACTGTTTGGGTGATTCTTATTCTTGGTTCACTATTGCTTATTTGGCAAATGGAAAAACAGGACCGATATAAGTATATAGCTTTCGGATGTGCCGGAATTGCGATCTCCCTGTCTGTTATATCTATTTTCTTTCCAAAATTTCTTGCCCTGGCATGGAATTATAAGTTTGCGTCAATATTCAGCTGGTCGGTCTATGGAGATCGTTCAAATTCTACGCGGCTTCTTGAAGTCATCAATGTTACCCATAGGGTTTTTGATCAGTTTTCGTTTTTGTTCGGTATGGGGCTTGGCGCGTGGTGGGATGATAGTACCCGTAAATTGTTGCCTGATTTTGGATCGGGTTTTACGGACAAATCAAGATATTATGTTACTCATATGTGGTATCTGACGCAACTACTGAAAATCGGCATTGTCGGAATTGTTCTCTATTGGATGGCAATGTATAAAATGATTGCAAGGGCAATAAGCGCTATGAAGTCTGTCCCATGGGAGAGATGGGAACGATGGGTTCTGTTGGGATTAATCGTTGGACTTATATGCGCATTTCTCTCGAGCGCGGATTTTGTGAGATTGTTTTTAATGATTGGTATAAATCTTGGATTGCTCGGTCGTTTTTGCTCGTTTGATTTTGAAAAAGATATTGTCCGTGAAAAATAATCTTCTGAAGAATATATGGGTGGTCATTGCAGGAAATAGTCTGCTCTTGTTGGGTGCAAGAGTACTGTCCAAGGTGGGCACTATCCTCGTGACAGTCTATGCCGCCCGCATGATCGGAAGTATGGAATTCGGCAAATTGAATGTGATTCTTGCCGTTACTTCGATTGCAGGGCTTATCAGTGATTTTGGTCTTGTGCTTCCAAGCATCCGGTCGATGAGCGTGGACGTGGAAAGGCAATCTGAAATATTGGATAAGACTATTTCTGCGAGAATATTCTGGAGTATCGTTGCTTTATTCGTGGTCGAGGTAATATTAACTTTGCTTTCACTGTCCGGATTTATCATCTTTTTCTTTGCGGTAAGCTCGGTTTTTGAAATATTCTCAACCGCCCTTATCCGATCATTTGAAGCCCGGTTGGATATGAAAAAGTTGACGGTCTATCTTATTGTCGAAAGAATGATATATTTGTCGGTGATTCTTACGGCAATCTATTTCTTTAAAAACATTACTTCGATCGCTGTGGGCTATTTATGCGCCTTTACGCTCACGTTGCTGATTGCTGTCAAGTTCTATCAATCTTGGATTGGCAAAATTCATTGGTCATTTACATGGAAGCAAGTTCTCAATGTCTCTAAAATCGGATTCCCATTCTTGATTTCATCTCTGTTCAGCGCCTTGTATTATAAATCTGATGTAGTCTTGCTTGCTAAAATGAAATCTGAAACAGAAGCGGGATTGTACAGTGCTGCAATGCGCATCATAGAAGCGCAAATGTTTATTCCTCTTACTCTGATGAACTCCATTTATCCGATTCTTTCGAAATTGTTTCAGGAAAGAATATCGGTCTTTAAGAATTTTTTCATAAAATCACTTGGATCATTTTTGGCGATAGGTAGTATTATTGCAGTGGCCATGTTCATTTTTGCTCCACTGATTATCAGAATTCTTTACGGAAGTGCATATTCCGGTTCGTCGGGTGTGTTAAAAATATTGTCGGTAATGCTTCTTATCTATTTTGTCAATTTTTTACTTTCGCAGACTCTCTTTGCGCTGGGCGAGGAAATTTTCTATACAATCGTGCTTGGTGCGGGAATGCTTGTCAATATCATTGTGAATTGGAATATTCTACCTGTCTGGGGAATGATTGGAGCTGCGTGGATGAGGGTGATTACAGAATTGTGTATTGCTTGTGCTTTGTTGTTTACTATATGGATGGTGATGAAACGACGAGCAGCGTTGGAGCAGGCGTAGAATGAACGGCAAAAAGAAAATATTGTCGGACGTTGCGCTGATCTGCACGTTGTATAATGAAAGATCGGGGATAGAAGCGTTTGTTCGTTCCCTGTATGGTATGGATGTGTGGCCTGCGGAGATTGTTTTCGTTGACGGTGGTTCGACAGACGGAACGATAGATTTATTGAAAAAACTTGTTAAAGAATTATTCTGTGAAATAGATGTTCACGTCATTGTAGATCCGACTTGTAATATCAATTACACACCGGGGCCGGTCGCGAAGGGGCGTAACATAGCCATTGCTGCATCAAATAAAAGTAATATTGCGGTTACCGATGCCGGATGTGAAGTCGATCCCTTGTGGCTTAAAGAGATTACAGCGCCCTTACAGGATGCAACGATAGACATGGTCGGAGGGCGTTTCGAGCCAAAGCCCACGACGTACTTTGAAGAGTGTCAGTCTCTGTTAACTGTCGAAAACGCATCCTATTTAAATAAGAACACGTTCTTGCCATCGTCCCGTTCTGTCGCATTTAGAAAGAGGATATGGGAACAAGTAGGTGGCTATCCGGAAAAAGGGTTGGCAGCAGAAGATACTCTCTTTGATATCAAGGTAAGAGCTTTGACAGATAGAATTGTAGCGGAGCCAGGTGCGCTGGTGTATTGGAGAATGCGCCCCAATGTGTTTGTATTTGCCAAGTTGATATACAGATATGGTTTTGGAGATGGTTTTTGTCATATTCTTATTGTCAATGCCCTGCGAAATCTGTCAAAGATTGTTGCAGGGATCCTTTTACTCTTTTGCGGTTTTTTTATAAATCACTTTTTTTTCGTTATAGCGCTTCTTTATTATTGGTGGTTACCGTTTACCAGATGTTTGCAACATGCTTTTAAAATGAAAAATATTACGAAATATCCCGTAGTCTCTTTTCTAAAAGAGATTGCGGATGTGGCCTATTTTGTAGGATACGTACATGGCTCATTAACATCAAAACATCCAAAGTTTCATAAAATAAATGATCATGCAGATTGATGGATTATCAGAGATATAATAGGACACCGGTACGAAAATCGAAGGACCATATTTATGAAAGATGATGACAACATCGTGATGGCGCTGGGAAAGGATCCTTTGCGATTTTATAACAATGCAACATTATGGATTGTTCTATGAATGTGGTCTACATTGGCAAAATGGGCGATGCCATTAACAACCTTTTTGCACTAACGAAGATAGTTTCAAAAGTTGTAGTTGTTAATACTGATTTCAGTTATTTCTATGATGAAGTGGATGGGATGCAGCAAACTATCGGAAAAGACTGCAGAATTTTGAATCTCTACAAATCAGGCAGTTACATTGAAAAAAAAATCCCACTTTGGCTCAGGAAACTGTGGAGATACTTCATGTGTCTTTTTGGGATGCTCTTTTTATAAATTCTTGAACCATCAGACAAAAAGAGCTAATACTTTGAAGGAATTTATAGAAGAAGAAAATATTCAACTTGTGTTTGCCTCTTGGGGAACGGATTCAGTACCAGATATTATGCTTTTACGTACCGTCTTTCCCGATATTCCTATTGTGCATTATATGCCGACATTTCCCACATCTTATGATTCCTGGTTAAGAGAGAAGCTTCAAATATCTCTTTTCAGAAGGGGGATGTATCTCGTAAACGGTTTTATTGCTGGCAGTGAGAGAATGAAGCGGTATCTCACGCAATCTTTTGGAATAGATGATGATTCAATTTTCGTGGGTCCGATATTCTATACTTCGGAATACTTTGCCAAGAAAAACCTACCGCCCCTTTCAACGACTGACCATGAGCCGCACTTGGTGTGTACGGGCTCAACGTACAACTCGTATCCTGGTAACGACGTTATTGATCATATTTTAGAAATCACCGACAAAAATATCCATGTTCATTGCCATAAAAACGGAAACTATCCGTCCGATACGCCCTATCTTCATCTCTTCGAAAGATTTGATACTCCGGGAATGGTCAGCGGTTCTCTTGCGACTTTTTTTACGCAATTTGATGGATGCTTGGTTCTCTATAACGCTGTTCCCGAACGATTGAGATATGAGTTCAGTGTCCCGCAACGATTTTTAATTTGCTTTACAGCGGGAATACCAATATTTATGCCAAAAGGAATTTTTATAAGCTGCGAAGAAATCATTGAGAAGTACAAAAACGGAGTTGTTTGCAGCAATGTTGAGGAACTAAATAAAATTCTCCGCGATCCGGAAAACATGAAAGAACTGAAGAGCAGAGCGAGCACGGTAAACACTCATTTTGCATTTGAAGCACAAGCAAAACAGTTGTTTTCATTTCTATCAAGGTATTGCCCGAACTGACAGAATATCCGTGAAGATGTGTGTTTGAATTGTTTTTATACACTATGAGTGTGCGAACGGTATGATAAAGAAAAGAGATATAATTGTATTTGGTGATGATTGGGGAAGGTATCCATCGACGATACAATATCTTGCTCAAGAACTGGCAAAAGACAATAGGATTTTATGGATCGGATCCCTCGGACTACGGAAGCCCAAATTTCATTATAAAGATTTTAAAAGGATTTATGAAAAAGGGGAAAAAATATTCCATACTCGGGAACAGGACAGCGGGGAAGATGGAAATCTCTATCAGATCCATACTTTTATTCTGCCGTTTCATGACGTTCCCTTGATCTGGAAATGGAATGTTCGTTCTTTAGTGAAGTCAATCAAGAAAAAGATGTCTCTTCTCAACTTCAAGGATGTTTTGCTGATCACTGCCTCTCCGATCGTCGGGGATGTCGTCGGACAATTGGGTGAAATATCTAGCCATTATATATGTCTGGATGACTTCACGGAATTTGAAGGAGCGGTAAAATTAATTGCGGAACAGGAGCATGTTCTGCTGAAAAAAATTGATAGCTGTTTCGCAGTATCCGAGGTACTGATGAAAACTCGAACGCCGAAAAATGGACAAGTGTACCATTTGCCGCAAGGGATACAAACTTCCCATTTTCTTGGTTCTCCCGGTCCAATTCCAATTGCTTTCAGGAACTATAAAAAGCCCATCGTCGGATACTTCGGAATTTTAGCTTCCTATATCGATTATACAGTGATTGTGGAAACGGCCAAGAGGATGTCCGATGTAACATTTATTTATTTGGGGAGAACGACGCTCAATATCGAATTTCTTAACAAGATACCCAACATAAATTATCTTGGTGAAGTACCCTACCAATATCTACCACAACATGCACAAATATTTGATGTCGGATTTATTCCTTTTTTGGTGAACGATCTTACGATTGCGGCAAATCCGTTAAAATTGCTCGAATATTTCGCCTTAGGATTGCCGGTAGTTTCAAGCGATCTTCCCGAAGTCAGGAAATTCGAGCCGATGGTTCGGATCTATAACGATGTTGATTCTTGTGTCCGATGTATTTCTCTCGCCCTGCAGGAAAATTCTGAAAGTAAAGCGAATGAGAAACGTGCTTTGGCAGAACGATATTCCTGGGAAAAAATAGCGGGAGATATTCAGATGTCATGTTGAAAATTGAGAAAGATAAAATAACGAGAACATAGACGAATGATTGTTGTTTATTACCGTGTGATGTGAAGAATAGATTGTTTAGAGAAAACCAATATCGCTATTGGGTTTGACGATCGAATTTCGCTGACTCAGACTGAATAAATATTTATGGCTATCGATAGAAAAAAGAAAATATTAGTATTAAGTTCAAGAGTCCCGTTTCCATTAATTGGCGGAGATCGGATTCGAATATTTAATTTTGGAAAACATCTGTCTGAAAAATACGATATGGATCTCCTGGCCTTGCACGAAGGAACTATAGTGGAGAACTTTAACGAGGAGTTACAAAACGCTTATAAGCGAGTCGTAATATTCTGTTACCCTCGTTGGAGGTTTATTCTGCATGCCTTGCTGGGTGTGTTTACGAATAAGGCATTCCAAATGGCGTATTATGATTTCGCCGATGCACAGAGATGGTTCGATGCACATATTCACGAATATGATGGTGTGTTCGTCAATCATATCCGTATGATGTCTTATGCCCAACGCGCTGTTCTTCCGAAATGGATTGATTTACACGATGCAATATCGTTAAATTATTCAAATGGTATGAAGAACGCTAATTTTCTCTGGAGGACTGTTTATCGCTATGAACAAAAGAGGGTCATTGAATGTGAAAATGCAGCAGTACAAGAGTTTCAAAGGACATTTATTGTTTCAGAACGGGATAAAAGATATTTAACGGAAAGAGGCTGTCTTTCCGACCAAATCGTTGTTGTTCCTGTCGCTGTTTCCGACGAACTTCTTGATGAACGGTTTGAAACAAAAGAAGACGAGCAGATATGCTTTATTGGCAAAATGGATACGGTTGCGAATATCGATGCTGCCTGTTATTTCGCAAAGGAGATATTCCCTGAATTAAGAAAACACAAGATGAATCTGCGATTCGTCATTGTCGGGGCAAAGCCGGTAAGGGCTGTTTGCGATTTGGAACAAATCGATGGCGTAAAAGTCACGGGTTGGGTGCGAGATCCTTATAAAATTGTTCTCAAATCTAAGGTGGTGGTTGCACCTATGCGCATTGGAGCCGGAATGCAAAATAAGGTACTGGAAGCGATGGCTTTGCAGAAAGCTGTCGTTTTGTCCTCACTGGCGTCCGACGGTATCCAAGCTGTTCCCGATCGCCATTATTTTGTTGCGGACGATATTGATCAGTATGTGCATTCTATTTTGAAGTTAATGGAAGATGGTGTTCTGCGGAAAGATATTGGTGTTCAGGCAAGAAAGTGGATTGAGACAAATCACACATGGAAAATTATTTCAAGAATATTTACGGACGAGTTTGAACAATCCTTTTTAGGCTCGACGCAGAAAGAAGAGAAATAGCAACATGATTATTGTTACAGGTAATGCCGGCTTTATCGGAAGATATTTGACAACGAGTCTTCTCGCAAATGGATGTGAAGTCCACGGGATAGATATTCGGCCAAGAACAGATGTGGAGAAAGGGTTTTACCAATATGAAGGGAATATCCTTAAGAATAATGAAATCCGTTCTGCGATGGCAGGTGCAGAAAGTGTGATCCATCTGGCCGCTGCACACAAAGATTTCGGAATAACTAAATCTCAATATGACACTATCAATGAGCATGGTACAAGAATAGTGTTGGAAGAGGCGACGAAAGCTAATATAGAAAAAATCGTTTTTTACAGCTCGGTTTCAGTGTACGGAGCACAATCTAATACAACAGAGGATACACCTCCGGTGCCGAACACTCCGTATGGTGCTTCCAAGCTGGCTGCAGAACGATTAGTGTGCGCTTGGGCACAAGAGTATCCAACACGAACAGCCATTATTATACGACCGACGGTTGTCTTTGGACCAAGAAATCAGGCAAATATATTTAGATTAATCCGGCAAGTGTGCGATGGTCGCTTTCTCATGGTCGGGCGCGGTGATAATATCAAGTCTATTGCGTTCGTGCGCAATGTGGTTGATGCGACAGTCTATCTGCTCGGCAAATGCGATCATGGTGTGCATATTTTTAATTATGCAGATGAACCACACAGGACCACCCGGGAATTGACTGCTTTGATTGCACTCCTTTCAAATAGAAAATTGCCTCAGTGGTACATCCCCGTCCACATTGCAGAGTTGGGTGGAGTTGTGTTTGATGTCGCCGGAAAGCTGACGGGGATCGATTTTCCAATTACGGCGGCACGGATGAAGAAGTTCTCGGTCTCAACGTATCATCGAGCTGAGCGTATTCGTCAATTCGGATTCGTCCCAAAATATTCTATTGAAGAAGGATTAAAAGAGAACATAGACTGGTATAGGGCACAAGTATGAAAACTATTTTTATCATTGCCGGCACACGGCCAGAAATTATTAAAACGGCACCGGTAGTGCTTGAAGCACAAAAACGGAAAAATGAATTTAAAACATTTTACTGTCTCACCGGACAGCATAAAACCATGGCGATGGAAGCGTTATCGATCTTTGGTATTCAACCGGATGATGATCTTTCGATTATGCGTCCGAATCAAACGTTAAATGATATTTGTGGATCGATCTTTGCAAAACTTCCTTCAGTAATTGACAAAGTAAAACCAGATGTTTTGATGGTGCAGGGCGATACGACAACAGCAGCAATGTCGGCGTTGTGCGCGTTCAATCTAAAAATTCCCGTCGCTCATATTGAAGCTGGGCTGCGGACATTCGACATGTTTGCACCGTATCCTGAAGAATGCAATCGCAGATTGATTAGCGTTGTCTCGAAGTACAATTTTTGTCCAACGGAAGCATCCCGACAAAACTTATTGAAGGAGAATGCTGATCCGAAAACTTTATTTGTGACAGGCAATACTGTTGTTGATGCGTTGCGCTTTTTACAGGAGCATCAATCGCTGGATGATGTGAATTCCATTGCACCGCAACTACGAAAGCCCTATGTGTTGGTAACAGCGCATCGCCGTGAAAGCTTCGGCGGTGGATTCGAAAATATTTGCCGGGCACTGAAAGATGCGGCGACAAGTTATCCGCAATTTGATTTTATTTATCCGGTGCATTTAAATCCAAACGTACAAGCTCCGGTCAAAGCGATGTTAAGCTCGGTTTCAAATATTCATCTTATTGCACCGGTTCCTTATTTACAGTTGTTGACGTTGTTAAAGAATTGTGCTTTTGTGCTTACCGATTCAGGCGGGATTCAAGAAGAAGCGCCGACATTTGGAAAACATTGCATAGTTTTACGTGATGTGACCGAGCGGATGGAAAGTGTTGATCTTGAGATGTCCGAATTGGTTGGAGCACATTATGAAAAAATTATGGCAGCTATAAATCATACTATGCAGTCAGTACCGGTGTATTCGGAAGGACAAAATCCATACGGTGACGGGCATACATCAGAAAAAATTCTTGATATATTATCACAACAGTAAAAGGATATGAAAGTTTATCGCGAATATCTTGTTTCTCTTATTATCAATATCATGAGCATCAACCTGACCTATCTTGTGTATTACGGCTTTCGTATGTACAGCGACTGGGTACCATATATTATAAAACCAGATTCTTCCCTTCCTATGGTGATGCTTACGTTATACTGGTTATTATGGTTTGGCCTTTTTGGTATGTTTCGCTCATGGTACTACCAAACACAAATAGACGAACTCATCAATATCATTCGCGCGACATTTATTGGAGGATTGGTACTGTTCTTCTTTCTGTTTAACAGCAACAGCGGTATGCTTGGCGCTGCTCACTCACGATTGTTACTCGTCGGTTATTGCGCGTTACTATTCCTTTTTGTCTGCACGGGGCGTTTTTTTGTGCGCGGACTAAAACGGCGATTGGTACTTGCAGGCATTGGTGTGAAAAACACTTTGATTGTCGGTTGGTCAAAAAAGGCGTTTGAGTTATGTGATATGGTAAAACATAATCCTGTCTTTGGAAATAAACTCATCGGCTTTGTTGCTCCTCTTCCTACGAAAGAAAAGCATGGACGGAGGCACAACTTATATCATACCGTACCGCTCATCGGAAGCGCAAACGAATTGCCTATACTTATAAAAAATAATAACGTGGAGGAAATCTTGATCGGATTAGATTCTACACAACATGAGCAGTTGTCCGAGATTATGGGATACTGCGATACACACAATGTACACATGAAAATTATGCCGGATATGTATGATATTGTCAGTGGGCAGGCGCGCATCAGTTCTCTTTCCGGTATGCCGTTAATGGAAGTACGCCCGCAGCTAATGATGCCGTGGGAAGAATCGGCAAAGCGCATTTTGGATGTTTTGGTCTCGTCAGCGATTTTAATCATTGGATTGCCTCTGTGGCTTTTGCTTGGATTGATTATTAAAATAGATTCCCGTGGTCCCGTCTTATATAAGCAAGTAAGAGTTGGGAAAAACGGCGAACACTTTAAGATGTACAAATTTCGTTCGATGCGTACGGATGCAGAAAAAAAATCAGGACCTGTGTGGGCTGGGAAAAATGATCCACGTGTGACGCGCAGCGGATGGTTGCTTCGCAAAACGCATTTAGATGAAGTACCGCAATTTATCAATGTACTTATTGGCGATATGAGCCTTGTCGGTCCTCGACCGGAACGGCCATTTTTTGTTGAGAAGTTAAAAAAAGAAATACCGTTGTACAATCATCGGCATCGTGTGCGCCCTGGAATTACCGGATGGGCACAAGTGAAACACAAATATGATGAAAGTATGGAGGATGTGCGCACAAAGATTAAGTATGATTTATTTTATATCGAAAACATTTCATGGCGCATGGATATAAAAATATTATTGAATACCTTATATGTGATGATAACAGGAAAAGGACACACATAACATGAGACCGATCCAAATGGTCGATGTCGTTGGCCAGTATAAAAAAATCCAACCCGAAATAGACGCCGCTGTGCATAGTGTTCTGGAATCGGGACAGTACCATACTCGGGAAAGAAGTCTCTGAGTTTGAAAAAGAGATCGCCGCATATTTGCATGTTGGCCATGCTGTTGGATGTGCATCCGGAACCGATGCATTGCTATCCGCGCTGATGGCACTCAACATCGGTCCCGGTGATGAGGTCGTAACAACGCCGTTCACGTTTGTAGCGACCACAGAAACAATTGTCTTGCTCGGCGCAACACCGGTCTATGTCGATATAGATCCGGCAACGTTTAATATTGATCCTTCAAAAGTTGAAGCGGCAATTACAAAAAATACTAAAGCTATTATTCCAGTTCATTTGTATGGTCATTCTGTTGATATGAATCCGTTAATGGCGATAGCGAATAAGCATGGCGTTCCTGTCATCGAAGATATGTGCCAGGCAATTGGTGCAACATATCAGAAGAAATTTGTAGGTGGAATAGGAACAATGGGCTGCATCAGTTTTTTTCCGAGTAAAAATCTCGGAGCATTCGGTGATGCAGGAATGATTGTCACGAATGATGGCGCTCTTGCAGAAAAATTGCGAATGATCGTTGTGCATGGATCCCGCGAACGATACAAACATGAAATTATGGGAATGAACAGCCGGCTTGATGCATTGCAGGCAGCGATGCTGCGTGTGAAACTGCACTATCTTGATCAATGGATTGAAGCACGACGTACGGCGGCAAAAAAATACAATCAACTGTTTGTCGGTACAGGAATCCACATTCCTGTTGAAGAATCTTACGGCAGGCATGTGTTTCATCAATATACGATCCGATTAAAAAATCGTGATGATGTCGCTAAGCATCTCTCGGAAAAGAAAATTCCGCACGGTGTCTATTATCCTATTCCTTTACATCTGCAGGAAGCGTATCGACAACACAGCAAAATCTGTGGACCATTGACGGAAACAAACAACGCTTGCAAAGAAGTTCTTTCCTTGCCGATGCATACGGAATTGGATGATGAACAGCAACGATTTATTACACAAGCCATCTTAGAAAGCGCAAAAGCATAAACAGGATTTCCATGAAACATTCACTTGTAATTATCCCTACCTATAATGAAGCGGAAAATATTCCACGTATCATTCCAGAAATATTAAAACAGGACGATGGAATCGAAGTCCTTATTGTGGATGATGGTTCTCCCGACGGCACTGCAACAATTGTAAAAGACTTCCAGAAGAATAATGCCAGGATCCATTTGATAGAACGTTCAGGCAAACAAGGATTGGGAACGGCGTATGTTGCTGGATTTCATTATGCATTGACGCATGGTTTTGAGTTTGTGTTTGAAATGGATGCAGATTTTTCTCATGATCCGAAAGATCTTCCAAGATTGTTGGAAAAAATCGATGAGTGCGATATTGTTATCGGTTCGCGATATATATCAGGCGTCAATGTCGTCAATTGGCCGATGAAACGATTGATCCTAAGTTATTGCGCCAATCTTTATACACGCTGTATCACCGGGATGCCGATCCATGATGCGACCGCCGGGTTCAAATGCTATCGAAGAAAAGTTTTGGAATCTTTAAAACTTGATGCGATCAAATCCAACGGTTATAGTTTTCAAATCGAAACAAATTTTAAGGCGTGGATTCGGGGATTCAAGATTTGCGAAATCCCTATCATCTTTAATGATCGACGTGCCGGTGTTTCTAAAATGTCGAAACATATCGTGTACGAAGCAGCATTTTTAGTGTGGAAACTCAAACTGCAAAGTATCTTTGATAAGAAAAGTTTGTAGCCGCAATGCCTCCGCGTCGTAAAAAGACATCGCCTCTGGTTTCGGTCGTTATTGTCAATTACAATGTCCGGGATTTTTTGCTGCAAGCTATCGCGTCATTGCAGAAAGCGCTCCATGGAATTTCATCGGAAATTTTTGTGGCCGATAATGCTTCCGATGATGGCAGTGTTGAATCTGTTCGTGAACACTTTCCCAAAGTGAAAATAATTGCCAATACTCAAAATCTTGGCTTCGCGAAAGCAAATAATATCGTACTTTCGCAAACAAGAGGAAAGTATCTTTTATTAATTAATCCTGACACCATGGTGCAGGAAGATACGATTCGTATGATGCTGAAATTTTTTGATGAGCATCCCGACGCAGGAATGGCTGGCTGCAAAATATTGAATCCAGATGGAAGTTTTCAGCTTGCATGCCGGCGGAGTTTTCCCACGCCGTCGGTAGCGTTAGCACGCATGACACAGCTCAGTAAAATATTTCCAAAGTCCAAACTTTTCGGGCGCTACAATCTAACGTACTTAAGTACAGAAGAAACATATCCGGTGGAAGCGATCAGCGGATCGTTTATGATGCTGCGGCGGGATGTGTACGAACAGGTCGGCGGCTTTGACGAAAGTTATTTTATGTACGGCGAAGACATCGATTGGTGTTATCGTATCCGGTACGCGGGCTGGCAAATTTATTATGTTCACAGCACGCAGATCATTCATTATAAAGGAGAAAGCACGCGCCGCAGCAGTATCGATGAAATCCGGACTTTTTACAATGCGATGCATTTGTTTGTGCAAAAACATTTTTCGTCATCCATTCTTTTTCTTGCTCTTCTTCGGTTTGCTATTGCGTCAGTTTCTGTGCTCGCTGCTCTTGGATCATTCATACAATCCATTAAAATTGCGATTATCGATTTTCTGATGATCGATGTTAGTTTGCTGCTGGCGGAATATTTTTGGCGAGGCGGCGTCTTTCTGTATCCGCATTTTGCCATTCCTATCGTGTTTGCATTTCCAGCATTTGTCATCATTGCTCATCTCTATGCAGCCGGTGTGTACACCTACCGGCGCATGTCTATTTCGCGATCCATTGCTGCTATTTTGATTGCGTATATTGTGATTGCGGCGTTGGTGGCATTCTTTAAAAATTTTGCTTTCAGCAGAATGATGATTCTTCTTTCATGCGGAATGAGCATTGTTTTTATTTGCGGATGGCGATTGCTGGCACACGTCTTCGAAAAAACAACTGCAGGCGGAAGTACGGGAATTTTTGGAAAACGAACATTAATTGTCGGCACAGATGCAAAAGCCGTTGAATTATTAAAAAAAATCCGCGCGCGTGTCGGCGATGGTTACGAAGCAATTGGATTCATCAGTTCTACACATAAAGAGATTGGCAGATTGATTGCCGATGTCCCGGTATCGGAAGTCTTGAAAATGTCGGAAAAGTAATCCACGATTTGCAAATAACCGATGTCATTTTTGCACCGGATGCGTTGAACTACGGACAAATTCTTTCTGTGATTGCTAAAGGACGCACTCAGCCGGTCAACTTTCATCTTGTTCCAAGCACAATGGAAGTGATGGTGGGAAAGGCAAGCGTTGACAGCTTGGATGAACTTCCGCTGGTTCAAATTACTTATGATATCGACAAACCGTTAAATCGATTTAGCAAACGTACGTTTGATATTTTTATTTCGGGGTTGCTCTTGTGCACAGCGTATCCTATCTTATATCTAATTCCGAAAATGTTTGGAAGCCGCAAAGAATCTTTTCTTGCAAAACTTCCATTGATCTTTTCCGGAAGATGGAGCTTTGTCGGCATTCCCACCGCCGATGAACAGGAACGACGAACCGTTAACAATGCGTTGTTTCTTGGTAAACCGGGATTGACCGGTTTAGTGCAGCTTCAAAATAATCGTTCGTTGAGCGAACAAGAAATTGAACAATATCATCTCTATTATGCCCGCAACCAATCGGTTCTGTTGGATATAGAGATTTTGATAAAAACATGGTTGAGACGGCGTCATGATGCAACACATCATGAACGAAGGACCGGGAGATAGTGAATGGCAAAAGTCATACTCGATTTTGAAAAACCTATTTTCGAGTTGGAACAAAAAATCGAGGAGATGCGAAAATATGCAGACAACCTTGATATTGCCGATGAAATTTCCACACTCGAAAAAAAAATCGACCAACTGCGAGAAACTGTGTACCGCAATTTAACACGATGGCAGCGCGTACAGCTTGCACGTCATCCTGATCGCCCTTATACTCTCGATTACATTCAATTAATGATCGAGGATTTTGTAGAACTGCATGGCGATAGGCGCTACGGCGATGACAAAGCTGTCGTCGGCGGTTTTGGAACGCTGGGCAAAGAAACCGTGCTGGTTCTCGGACATCAAAAGGGAAGAGACACGCGCACGAATATTTACAGGAATTTCGGCATGCCAAATCCGGAAGGATATCGCAAAGCGTTACGCTTGATGCAGCTTGCTGTAAAATTCCATCGTCCAATCATTACATTGTTAGATACACCGGGCGCATATCCTGGCATTGGCGCGGAAGAACGCGGGCAGGCAGAAGCCATCGCAAGAAATTTATTTGAGATGTCGCACTTGCCGGTTCCGATTATCGTTGTGATCATTGGTGAAGGTGCTTCCGGTGGCGCGTTAGGCATGGGTGTCGGTGATCGCATCTTGATGCTTGAAAATTCTTGGTACTCAGTCATTGCACCGGAATCATGTTCCAGCATTTTATGGAAGAGCTGGGAATACAAAGAGCAGGCGGCTGAAGCATTGAAACTCACTGCACCGGATTTGCTGGAACTTGGCGTGATTGACCGCATTATCCCAGAACCGATGGGCGGTGCGCATCGCAATCATCAACAAGCAGCGATTGCTTTGAAAGCTGCATTGTTTGAAGAAATACGCGCGCTGAAAAAAATCAAACCGGAGAAGCTGGTGCAGCAGCGCATTCAAAAATTCGAAAAGATGGGCGTGTGGAAAAATTCTTAATCGTAGTTGTGGGGCGAAAGAATTTTAAAAATGCTGGAAAAGTTGGTAGTGTATTGTGGTAAAATCCTTGACAAAAATTCGTGTACGTTATGCAGATACCGACCAAATGCGAGTCGTGTACCACGGAAAGTATTTGGAGTATTTTGAACTCGGCCGTTCTGATTTAATTCGAAATCTTGGGCTTCCGTATTCTCAGCTTGAATCTGATGGCATATTTTTACCAGTGGTGGAAGCATTTGCAAAATATCGTCGGCCGGCACATTATGATGAACTGTTGGTCGTGGAATCTGAAGTAAAAGAAATTCCAGCGGCATCGCTTCGCATCGAGTATCGTGTGTTTCGCGATGGAGAACAAGAAGTGCTTGCCGAGGGATATACCGTTCACAGTTTTTTCAATGTCACAACCGGCAAGCCGACCCGTGCGCCGAAAGCACTCGTTGATGTGATACAAAATGCAGCCGCGCAGAATGGTATCCCACCGCAATGATTGAAAAAATATTTCGTCTTGGAAAAGAAACAGCGGTGTACGGATTAAGTACCGTCGTCGGTCGTTTGCTGAATTTTTTAATTGTGCCGTTTTATGCCAATGTACTGCTGCCTGCGGAGAACGGCATCATTTCCAACATGTATGCATATATCGCGTTTATTACCGTGCTATTCACGTACGGAATGGAACCGGCATATATGCGATTTGTTTCTTCGTTAGAAAAAGGAGACAAGAAACAAAATTTCAGTGTACCATTTCTTTCACTTCTTGTCACGTCCGTTTTGTTTGCCGCTATCATTCACTGGAATGCAAGTGCATTGTGCGGATGGATCGGTGTTGATCGTTCGTATTTTCATTTGATTCAATATTCGGGATGGATTTTGTGTTTTGATGCGCTTTCGGTTATTCCGTTCGCATCTCTTCGGATGGATCAAAAAGCAAAAAAATTTGCATCGCTAAAAGTGATGAACATTTCAATCAACCTGATATTGAATTTGGTGCTCATCCTTGGCATCGGCATGCATGCGGAAGGTGTGTTCCTTGCCAATCTCATTGCATCGGCGGTAACGTTCGTGGTGATGCTGGGAGTTGTGTTTAACAATTTCACGGTTCAACTTTCTTCTGGTTTATACAAAGCTCTTCTGAAATTCGGATTGCCATACATTCCTGCCGGGCTTGCCGGAATCGCCATGCAAGTGATCGACCGTCCTATTGTCAAAGCGCTGACGAACGATGCAACGCTTGGCATTTATCAAATCAATTACCGGCTTGGAATTTTTATGATGTTGATTGTCGGAATGTTCGATTATGCATGGCGTCCATTTTTTCTGCATCACGCAAAAGAGCCGGATGCAAAAAAACTTTTTGCAAAAGTGTTCACCTATTATGTCCTTGGTGCGATGTGTATCTTTTTGCCGGTATCATTTTTTATCGGCGATCTTGTACGTATGCACATTTTCGGCAAACAATTTTTTCCGCCGGTCTATTGGTCGGGTGTTTCAATTGTTCCTTGGGTCTTGTTGGCGTATGTTTTTACAGGAGCATACACGGTGTTTGTCGTTGGTGTGTATTTAGAAAAGAAAACAAAATATTTGCCATTAGTCACTGGTGCGGGTGCCGTATTGAATGTCGGCGCAAATTTTTTATTGATTCCGCGTATCGGAATCCTTGGCGGCGCGCTTTCGACGTTATTAAGTTACATCGTTATGGCAAGCGGCATGTATATTGCATCGCAAAAATATTATTATGTGAAATATGAATGGGGAAGAATTATTCGTTTAGTGAGCGTCATGTACCGTTATTTTCTTGTGCTGGTTCGTTTCGGGATTGCAACCGCTCACGGCGCTTGGAACAGGAATAAAATTGCTGCTCTTAATTAGCTTTGCCATTGCCGTAGCAAAGTTGGATATTATTGATAAAGAAGATATTGCCAGTGCAAAAGTACTTGTGAAAAAACTCATTGCACGCTCAGCATCTTAAATAAGAAACTGTTGCTTCAATAATATTCTACGTTCACTTCTTTTCCAAACGACGTTAACAATCCTACAAGTTGCCGGATAATACTTCGCCGTAGTAAAACAGACGACGGCATCTTGAGTTTCGTGTAAGCGGAATTATCCGCAAGGCCTACCATAAACGTAATCGTATCGGCAAGAAGCAATTCTTCGGAAAGCAGCACCGCCGCGTTGCGAGTAGTTGGCAATGCGTTTTGGTTGCCTTTACTTCGTTCCAAGTATTCTGACGTGCGTGAAAGCGTCAAAATTCCTTCCGTCGTAAGATCGATGGTATCGATGCGGCTTAATCCCGGCACATCATCCTGTTCCGAATCTGGAATTTGCCTGATCTTTGAGCCGAGATACAATGCAACGATATTGCCGGTAGTTCCGCCACAGACAATTTTTCTTCCTGGTGTTTTCAAAAATCGTTCTACACATGCATCATCCATCGCCATATTCGATGGCGGTCCTGTGAACACCGTTGCTTCTCTACCGTTCCGAACTTGAACAACAATGAGTGAAGCATCGTCTTTTGGATTCATGCCGTGTACGATTTAAGCGTTTGATCGGCGAGCGATCGGCAAATTTCTTTTGCCGTGATATGTTTCGTTGTAAGAGATTGTTCTATGTGCTTGCTGATAGAGGTCAATGCCCAGCCATCACTAAAATACACATCTGCGTTTGCGCCTGGAACGCCATCACTCATTGCGACAATCCAATCTCCATCTTCCAAAACAAGCTGTTGCTGTTGTATTTCTTTGTTGTCGATGATTTCCACTTTTATATTGGATGTTGACAACCGTCCGAGTTTGAAAAATAAAACGGAAGGATTGCCGTAGTTAGAGATCGTAGCGATTTTTCTATAGCGGTCGATGTCGATAATCAAAAATGTTGCATACGCAGCGTTCTGCGGCTGTTGCACAGGAAGCGTTGCAGCAATTGTTGGAAGAACTTCTTTCAACGGAATATCGGCGATGAGCAATCGGGATAAAAGTTCAGCAGTCAACGTGGAAGAGACACTTGCCTGCACGCCGCTGCCGAGTCCATCGGAAAGAATGGCGATAATGCGTTCTGGTGAACGCGCGACACGAATTGTATCGCCGCACAATTCTTCACCGGTTTTTGGACAGGAGAAAGTTTCCAGATCATAATACAGTCCCACGTTACAGTACCTCTTGATTCATCATCTTCAATAAGCGCTGGAGACTGATTTTGGATTCAGCCGAAGTTTCTCCCAGCAGTCGTGCGATCTCTTGTGCTACACGCATTTGATTGTTAATGACATTCGTAATTTCGGCGGCTGTTGTTTGTTTAAGTGCATTAAACTCGCGTTGCTTTTGCCATTCAGTGCTCAAATCTACCATGATGCATGCAATTGCATTTTCTTCTTGAATAGGAAAAAAAAGCCGACGCACATACAAATTATACTGTGTATATTCTTTCGGTTCGGCTTTGCGAATTTCATTGAGTTCCCATGCCTTCGTAAATTCTTCCACATCTTCAATGATATTCGAAGCAGGTCGGCCGACGATTTGCTCTTCCTTCACATGAAACATCTTGCAGAATGCAGGATTGACGATCGTGACGATGAGTTCGGGATTTACGACGATGAGTGCATTGGGATCATAGTCCCACAACATTTTCCAGAGCGATTGTGCTTCCATACTGCCTTCTCAAAAATAATGAATATTTTTCCTTGCAAGATAATAGTTTATTCACTAATATTATATCGATATATTTATATCGATAAGAATGTATAGATAAAAATAGCACGAATCAAGGAAAAACGGACATGAGTAAAATACCGGTTGCATCTGTTGTTCCGGCTGTGAAAAAGGCGCCCCTGCCGATTCTCCGCCGTTTATCTATTTATCATCAAATTTTGACGGAAATGAAAGAACGGCAAGTTGAGATGACTTCCAGCACGATTATTTCCAATGCAGTGGAATATAAACCCATTCAAGTTCGAAAGGATTTGCAAATCTTGGGGCTGGTCGGTAAACCGAAAATCGGTTTTCGTGTCGATGAATTGTTGGATGCGATTAAACGCTACGTCGGATGGTCAAAAGAACATCGTGCTATTTTAATTGGTGTCGGGAATCTTGGCAGCGCCTTATTAAATTTCCCTTGGCTTGCCGAATATGGATTACGATTCATTGCCGCGTTCGATGCTTCGGAAAAACGTTCAAACATTGTTGTCAACCACATTCCCATTCATCCCATCAGTTATTTTCCGAAGTATGTGAGAAGTCATAATGTCGATATTGCTGTGATCGCTGTACCTATTACCGCTGCACAAGACGTAACGGATATGGTTGTTGCCGCCGATGTTCATGGCATCTGGAATTTTTCTGCAACTCCTTTAAAAGTTCCGTCCCACGTTATTGTTGAAAATGCTTTATTTACTCAAAGCTTGGCGGTATTGACACGTCGCTTGAGTGAAAGTAAAATTACAAAATAAGAAAGGTCCTTGTATTATGTCACCAGAAGTTTTACTTGCGCGCACCGAGATGTTCAATAATGTGTGCAAGATATTGGAACAGTATCAGCATAAAAAAAATAATTTAGTCCCGATTCTTCAAGCTGTGCAGCAAGAATATCATTATCTGCCGGAAGATGTACTTCGGTTCGTTGCGGCATCGTTGCATTTGCCGGTTGCGCGTGTCTTTGGTGTGGCAACATTCTATGCGCACTTTGCGTTGGAACCAAAGGGAAAATATATTATCAAAGTCTGCAACGGGACAGCATGCCACGTTAAAGATTCGGTTGTGCTCCTTGACAAGGTCCGTGAAGTTCTCAAGTTGCAAGGAGAACAAACGACGACAGACGATATGACCTTTACCGTTGAAACGGTGTCGTGCCTTGGTGCTTGTGGTTTGGCGCCTGTTGTGGTTGTGAATGAAGAAGTCCATTCGTTGATGACGCCGGAAAAAACGGAAGCGTTATTGAAAAACATTATGGCATCGGAAAAGGAGTTGGTTGTATGAGCGAGGTTCAAACAACGACAGTCAATCTTGAGGAAGTTGCTGCGATCTATAAAAAGAATGTCGAAGGTCTCACGGCGCGTATCATCGTTTGTGCTGGTACGGGTTGTATAGCGAACGGTTCGGAAAAAATATTCGAAGAATTCCAGCAAGTGTTGGAAGAGCATGGGCTGCAAACGTATGTCGATGTGTCGTTCGTGAAAGAAACGGATCATGCGGGCATTCATCTTTCGGGGAGCGGCTGTCAAGGATTTTGCCAGATGGGGCCACTGGTAACAATATTGCCGGAAGGCATTATGTACACCAAAGTTCGCATGGAAGATGTTCTTGAGATTGTTGAAGAAACAATCGTGAAAAAAAATATCGTGCAGCGGTTGCTTTACAAAGATCCGGTACGGAAAACAATTTGTAAGGGCATTGCTGATATTCCATTTTATACACAACAACAACGATTTGTGTTAAAGGAGTGCGGCTACATCAATCCTGAAGATATAAACGAATATATTTCCATTGGCGGATATACAGCAGCGCGTAAAGCATTTTGCGAACATAATGCAGATCAAATTTGTTCAATCATTGAAAAATCCGGTTTACGCGGACGCGGCGGCGGCGGATTCCCCACAGGACGCAAATGGAAAGTTGCCGCTATTCAGCAATCGCCAAAAAAATATATCATTTGCAATGGCGATGAAGGCGATCCGGGTGCATTTATGGATCGCAGTGTGATGGAAGGAAATCCTCACAGCGTGGTAGAAGGCATGCCGATTGCCGCGCGTGCTATCGGTGCGGATGAGGGATATGTGTATGTGCGTATGGAATATCCGCTTGCTGTGGAACGTATTCGCAAAGCAGTTGTCGCGGCAGAAAATTTAGGGTTACTCGGTGAAAATATTTTTGGTTCAGGATTAGATTTTCGCATAACGGTGATGGAAGGTGCCGGCGCGTTTGTGTGTGGTGAAGAAACCGCATTGATTGCATCCATCGAAGGCAAGCGCGGAATGCCGATGCCGAAGCCGCCGTTCCCGGCAGAATCAGGATTGTTCGGCAAACCGACCGTCATCAACAATGTGGAAACGCTTGCGTCCGTGCCGTTAATTATAAATTTAGGCGCTGAAAACTATGCAGCAATCGGAACGCCAAAATCTCCCGGCACAAAAACGTTTGCGCTGACAGGACATGTTTCGAATACAGGATTGATTGAAGTTCCGTTTGGAACACCGTTGCGAAAAATTATTTTTGATATCGGCGGCGGAGTGACGACGAAAAAGGGAATTGGAAAGATTGAAGATTTTAAGGCCGTGCAAATCGGCGGTCCATCCGGCGCATGCATCAGTCCGAAGTATTTGGATCTGCCGATGGATTTCGATTCATTGCGTTCCATCAACGCGATGGTTGGTTCCGGCGGCCTTGTGGTGATGAATCAAGAAACATGCATCGTGCAAATTGCACGGTACTTTATGGAGTTCACGCAGAGCGAATCATGCGGCAAATGCGTGCTGTGTCGCGAAGGTACATACCAAATGCTGACATTGTTGGACGACATTATTGAAGGTCGTGCCGATGAAAAAACATTAGTGCTCTTGCAAAGCGTTGCACGAGCTGTGAGTAAAGGATCGTTATGTGCGCTTGGTAAAACAGCGCCGAACCCTGTGCTGTCGATCCTGCGGGATTTCCGTGAGGAATTCGAAGCACACGTGACGGAGAAAAAATGCAAGGCCAAAAAATGCAAAGCATTGCTGAATCCTACAATCATTCAGGAAAAATGCAAGGGCTGCGGTTTATGCGTTAAATCATGTCCGACCGGTGCGATCACCGGCGAGAAAAAGAAACCGCATGTTATTAACGAGGCATTATGTATAAAGTGCGGCGCGTGTTACACTGCCTGCAACTTGAAAGCAGTGGCGTAAGGGAGAATGAAAACAATGAATACGAAATTATTTTTATTTATTAACGGTCGAAAAACATTTTTTGATAACGAACGAAATTTATTAGAAGTTATCCGCAAAGCACATATCGATTTGCCGACATTTTGCTATCACTCGGAATTGAGTGTGTACGGCGCCTGCCGGTTGTGCATTGTGGATATTGAAGGCCGCGGCATCGTTTCTTCCTGTTCTACCAAACCTGAACAAGGATTGAAAGTGCAGACGGCGACGGAAGAGCTTCGACAAATTCGAAAAATATCTTTAGAACTGCTGCTTGCCAATCACGATCAAAATTGTACATCGTGCATTAAAAGTTCTTCGTGCAGATTGCAAACTATTGCGCGTCGGCTGGGTGTGAGCGAAGTACGATTCAAAAAGGTAGCATCGCATAAGCCGAAAGACGAATCGACGTACGGTATTGCACGTGATCCCAATAAATGTATTTTATGCGGCGACTGTGTGCGTGCGTGTAATGAAATTCAAGGTATCGGCGCAATTGATTTTGCATTCCGCGGACACGAAATGTCTATTGTGCCGAGTTTCGGAAAAGAATTAGGCGATGTTTCATGCGTTGAATGCGGGCAGTGCGCTCGTGTCTGTCCGACCGGCGCAATAACGCCGAAGCTGGATATTGATCGGTTATGGAAATTGATCAGCGATGGAAAAAAATATGTTGTAGCGCAAGTAGCTCCCGCTGTTCGCGTAGCACTCGGCGAATCATTCGGTATGGCTCCGGGAACGGATGTTTCCGGTCAATTGGTTGCTGCATTGAAATATCTTGGAATGAAAAAAGTGTATGACACGTCATTCTCTGCTGATCTTACCATTATCGAAGAGACGAATGAATTTTTACAGCGCAAAGCAAAAGGCGAAAAACTTCCGCTCATTACTTCGTGCTGCCCGGCATGGGTGAAGTTTGCAGAATTTTATTTTCCTGAATTTCTTCCCAACGTTTCTACCTGCCGATCGCCGCAGCAAATGCTCGGTTCATTAGTGAAGAAAGTTCTTCCGAAAGAACTCGGCATGCATCGTGAAGATGTGGTGATGGTTTCCATCATGCCTTGCACCGCAAAACGCAGCGAAGCGAATCGTGCAGAGTTTGCCTTGCACGGTACGCCGGATGTCGATCTCGTTATCACCACGCAAGAACTTGCGATGATGATCCAGCAAACCGGCTTGCAGTTCACATCGTTAGAACCGGAAGCATTCGATATGCCATTCGGATTTAAAACCGGCGGCGGCGTGATTTTCGGCAACAGCGGTGGTGTCAGCGAAGCGGTACTTCGGTATGCTGCAGAAAAAATTATCCGGCAAGCGATTGGAAGTAGAGGATGTGCAGGAAGTTCGCGGTGAGAACGGTATTCGCAATGTTACGATCAATCTCGGCGGACAAGAACTGAAACTTTCCGTCGTGCACGGATTGCGCAATGCGCGTCATCTATTGAATGAGGTGAAAAAAGGAAAAGTTCATGTCGATTTTATCGAAGTGATGTCATGCCCCGGCGGATGTGTCGGCGGCAGCGGACAGCCGGTTGCATTTGAAACGGCAGCGCGGCGTGAACGCACACGTTCTTTGTATCGCGCTGATAAGACGATGCAGTTGCATGCATCGCAGGATAATCCGTACCTCGCACAGTTGTACCAAAATGTTTTAGGCGAACCGGGCGGACACGAGGCGCATCATTTGTTACATACGGATTATCGAGATCGTTCCGATATTTTTGAAGGCGAAGTGGTCCTTTCCAATGCAGATAGTCATGATATGGTGGAATTGAAAGTCTGTCTTGGCCCGAACTGTCTTGCGCATGGGTCAGATGAAATGCTCGGCAAGTTAGTAGATTACGTTGCCGAAGAAGGATTGACCGGTAAGGTGGTCATCGTCGCACATCATAACACGGAACCGTGTGAAGATGGCGTTACCGTGCATGTGGATGACGAATTAGTTGCCGACGCGACGTTCGATACAGTGCGCGACATGCTTGTGCAGCGTATTCAGTACGCTCGTGAGAATGCGTAGTGCTTGGCTGACTTAAAAATATTTCAATTGCGAAGGAACATTTTTCAGCACTTTATAGTTAGAATCATAAAAATATTTGAGGTGTTATTCAAATGTCAAAATTTATTCAGAAAGCAACTGTATTTTTGTTCGTAAGTGCTTATTCAATTCTACAAGCACAAACTTTTTCAGTTCAAGGGAAAGTTACCGATGCAACGACCGGCTCTGTGGTGGATGGAGCAAGTGTTGTGCTTCGTGAACTCAAGAAAGAGACCGTTACAACCCATGACGGTCTCTTCTCCTTTTCTCATGTGCCTCCCGGAACGTACATCATTTCTATCTCACACGTTTCGTATGCAAAGATTGAACGTACCATTAAAATTGCTTCGAACGATTCAATCCAAATTTCATTAGATCCAATTGTCTATCACGCCGGTGAAGTTGTGGTGCGAAGTACTAAAGGCAGTGTTTCTTCAGAATCACAACCGGTGCCGACGGTGACGATTGATGGCTTGCAGTACGTGAATACGAGCGCTCCGACCGTTGCCGATGCCTTAAGCCGTGAACCTGGTATTGCTTTGGTGCGCGACGGCATGTGGGAAACATTAGTTTCGATTCGCGGTATGACTCGTTACAATGTTGTAATGATGATCGACAACACGCGTATCGAAACGGCGAACGACCACGCTGCTGCGCTTTCGCTGATTGACCCGTTTGATATTGATCGTGTGGAAGTGATTAAGGGAGCGAATTCTGCGCTTGCGGGAACGGGTGCGTTCGGCGGTGTGGTGAATGTGATTACGAAGAGCCCGTCGTTTAGCGATGAACGATATGTGAGCGGTGAAGCAATGTCACGATATGAATCCGTGAATAATTCGTATGCCGAATATGTGGCTGCGGAAAGCGGTTCAGATGTTTATCGTGCGCGTGTCAGCGGAGTGTTCCGCAAAGCGGATAATTATCAAAGTCCGGCAGGCGAAGTTCCTAATTCAGATTTTTCTGATTGGGGCTTTAACACAGAAGCCGGTGTGCGATTGTTTAATACGCAATCATTAGATCTCACGTATCAGCGCTATCAAACGGATGATGCCGGAATTCCCGGCGGCTCTTCGCTGTTTCCGGCTTCGGCGACAGTGCGATATACGTTGGCACGCCGAGAATTATTCAAAGCAGAATATTCTATACCCGAAATCAGCGAAAGTATTCCGATGTTGGTGGTGCGCGCATCGCAGCAAAACATTGAACGGAATGTACAGTTGATAAAAAATGTTGACACAACATTAACTCCTCACGCGACTCACAAAACAGGAACAATACAAGCAGAAGCCACAATTATTCCATCGGAAGGACATTATATAACAAGTGGAATAGAATTCTGGCAGCGAGATATTTCCAGTGGCAGGGAGAATTATTTTTACAATAAAAATATAATGGTCGAAGCAGTGCCATTGCCTAATGCTTCATTCACAAGTGCTGGTGTGTATATTCAAGATGAATGGAAAGTTGTCCCGCAAAAAACCACAATTATTTTAGGAGGGCGATATGACGCTATTCTCGTTCATAATGATTCGACTTGGAATCCACTTTATATGATTAATGCTCAAGGGATTAAAATTATTCCGCCACGAACCCTTTTATGGGCGGAGAACACGTCCCATACTCAAAGTTGGAGCATAAATGCCGGTGTTCGACAAAACATTACAGAATATCTAGATGCTTCAGTTCTATTGTCAACAGCATTCCGAACGCCGGAGTTAGAAGAATTGTATGCGTATTTAACAAACAACACTCCCTATACTATTGGCAATCCCAATCTCCAACCTGAAAAAAATCGATCAATCGATGGTGGTTTTCGCTTTCATGTTCCCAATATCATCATGAATGTGGATGCGTATTATAACTCATACCAGAATCTCGTAGGCGATACATTAGGTACACAAAATGGAACATACGCTTACTGGAAAGCAAATATTGGTGAAGCCCGAATTTATGGTTATGAAGTATCTTTAACAATGGAGCCAGTAGCATCGCTGAAGGTTCGTGCAATGCTTGATTATGTTCGCGGTGAGGACACAAAAAATCATGTAAATCTTGTTGGTATTGTTCCGCTCCACGGTGGAATTACTGCAGATTATATGGTACCGTTTATCGGAACGATTCATGTTGGTGTTGATTCTTACTCGGATAAAACAAATATATATACAGATAATAAGAATCCTGCGAATAATGAAATAGCGACTGCCGGTTACGCTACGGTTGATGTTGGATTTGTCAGTGTTCCGTTGCCAATTGGCAGTACGTATGCGAACGTGTCGTTCGGCGTGCAGAATATTTTCAACCGCAGCTACACCAATTTTCTTTCGACCTTACGCGGCAATTATAATTACGAGCCCGGCAGAAATCTGTATCTTGCCGCATCGTACCATTTCTAAATGTGTATAAGAAGGGAGCAGCGATAAATGTGGTTAGCTTGGGCGTTGGGTTCTGCCGTACTTTCGGCGGCAGCATCGATTGGGGAAAAGAAAACTCTTTTTCGGATAGATGCATTGACATTTTCGTTCTTGCTTGCTGCGGTTCTGATGGTGTATTCGCTCGGAACACTTTTTCTTGTCGATGTTACGGCGGTTTCAACTGAAACGCTGCTTATTCTTCTTCTCAAAGGCATCGTCAATGCGGCAGCGTTTCTGTTAGTGATGATGGCATTGCAGCGTGCCGAAATGAGCAGTACGTTGCCGCTGCTTGCGCTGACACCCGGCATCGTAGCGCTACTTGCATACATTACCATCGGTGATGCAATCTCCAATCAAGAAATCATCGGATTGGTTTTGATGGTCGGCGGAATGGTACTGCTGGAACGCAAAGGCGGCAGCATCGTCAAAGCACATTGGTACATCTGGGTTGCGCTGGTGTTATTTGCCGTGTCCGCCGTTATGGATAAATCGTTGGTGAGCGGACATAAAACGCATCCGCTGGTCGTGTTGTTCTATCAGCATGCCGTATTTGTGTTGATGTATGCGGTATTATTTATTCAAAAGAAAAAACGATTGCCCAATCTTTTCTCAAACGAGCATCGTTCTACGTTGTGGCTCATCATCCTTGTTGCTGTTGTTACCATCAGTTACCGGTATGCGCAGCTTGTCGCGACACAAATTGCGCCGGTAGCATTAGTGCTTGCCGTCAAACGTACTTCGGTGTTAATGGCGTCGTTTGTCGGAGGTAAATTATTTTCCGAACACCGGCTTTCTTGGAAACTGTTCGGCGCCGCCCTTATTATTCTTGCCGGGTTTCTCATCCTTCGTTCCGTGGGATAATCGTTACGGTCTTCCATATTTTTTTGTAATCCTCGGTAGTGTCTCATTTTGATAAAATCCATTTCAAAAAGCGATCAGTCACATTGAGTTTATCGAAATGTGACTGATGTTCCGTCGTCAGTCTTCGATAAACTCAGACTGACACTATGAGAACTTCAAAGTGAGACACTACTTAATCCTCTAGTACCTTGTATTTTTGTGGAAACTTCCGTATGCTTTCCTGCCCGATAGAAATAGTAATAAAAAAAACAAAGTATTGAGAAAAGAACGAATGCCTTTTACTTATCGAATTGATAAAGAACATCAACTTGTCATCGGAATCGGAAAGGGAATTGTTACGAAACAGATGATGCTTGAATATCGGCAGGCGATCATATCCGATAAGGATTTTAATCCTTCCTATGATTTTATTGAAGAGACAAAAGATATAACCGATTTTCAGATGAGTTCGGTGGATCTTCAAGAATTTGCGCAGGTCTTTATTTTCAATAAGGAAGCACGACGGGCGCGGATTGCTGTAAACGATTTAATCTTTGCTGTTTCCAGAATGTACGAAGCATATCGCGAATTAAATCAAATGGATAACTTTTGCGTGTTCAGGGATATAAAAGCTGCTTTGCGCTGGATCAATGAAGGACGTGAAGAGAGACATGCAAAAACTATTGAATTATCCTTTGACCCATTTGCACCGATTTAAAGATGATGACGTTCCAATTACAGAATTTTTCACAATATGTTTAACTATCTATGAAACAAAACCAACCGTTAACGATCCGCTGTCCTCATTGCAAAAAAAATATCGAGCCGGATTTCAATGAAACCACACGCCGCTATGTGTGTCCCGTGTGCGCCGCGCCGGTCGATGCGCAGGTTCTCATCGAAAAAAAGAAATGCGGATTAAAATAACAGATTAATAAAAATTGGTAGAGTCAGTCTCTTGCATCGGGATAGATGTTTTAATTTTCGGGAATGAAATATGGAATGGCAAATGTGCATACATAAGGAGGAGGGTTACGGAGAAGTGATTACGAAGGGTTTTGCCGATCATGAAAGTTCCATCACGATGGCAAAAGATATTATGCAGTATATGCGTAAAAATAAAGTAAGGCGAATTTTAATCGACCATCGGTTGATCGACGGCATCTCCGGCAGTACGGTGGAAATTTATCGGCGGCCGGCGATCTTTCGATTAATCGGCGTTTTGATGAATATACGAATTGCAGAAGTGGTCGATCCGAAGTATATCAATCATTTCCGTTTCTTTGAGACAGTCTGTGTTAATCAGGGGTTTCAGTTTTCTGTTTTCCAAGATCCAACCATTGCGTTAGAGTGGCTGCTGAAGACGTGAAGCATCACTCGAGTTTCCAATTCAATAGGAATGCAAACCTGTAATTCGCTTCTTCGCGTTTATAAAGGAATTACAGCAATTAATAGTGTCTCACTTTGAAGTTCTCATAGTGTCAGTCTGAGTTTATCGAAGACTGACGACGGAACATCAGTCACATTTCGATAAACTCAATGTGACTGATTGTTTTTTGAAATGGATTTTATCAAAATGAGACACTACCCAGCAATTGCTTGCATTTTATTTTTCATTTTGCAACATTACGGGCAGGTAGTTTTCACACAACACAAATTTTTTAACAGCAAAGGGAGTATGTGGTGAAAGATGCGAGGGAAAAAAATGAAAGGACATCATCCCATGGTGCGAAAAAATGAAGAGATTGAAGTGGAGAGAAAAATTGGAAATTACGGTTTAGACGGACCACTGGTTATTCGCAACTTGCTGATTGCCGGAGCGGCATTCATTCTTGGAGGAGTAGTTGCACATCAAGTATTTGACACATCGGCGTCTGACATTGCAACGGCTGCGTTGACCGTCGGTCTATCGATAGGAATTGTTTTTCTTATAACGGTTTTGTTATTAATCTGGAGCAGTAAATACGGAAAAATTCAATTGCGGGAAGAACTCATCGATGCATTGAAATTACGCGGCGATGAAACTGTTGTCGATATCGGCTGCGGACGTGGATTGTTGCTGACAGCGGTGGCGCGCCGGCTTTCGTTGGGAAAAGTTATCGGTATCGATCTCTGGCAAACACGGGATCAATCGGGCAATAATCCCGAAACGACATTGGCAAATGCAAAAATCGAAGGTGTTGAAGATGGCATCGAAATTAAAACCGGCGACATGCGCGAGTTGCCGTTTCAAAATGAAACAATAGATGTCGTTGTTTCGAGTTTAGCGATTCACAACATTCCTGAAAAAGGCGAACGTGCAAAAGCATTACAAGAAATAGTGCGTGTGCTCAAACCGGGAGGGCGCGTGATGTTACTCGATTATCGCAATACGGACGAATATGCACAAGAGCTTCGTAAAGCCGGTTGTCAGGTAACCGTTTCATCAGTGTCGTTTAAAATGTTTCCGCCGGTGCGAATTGTACAGGCACAGAAATAATTAAAACATTTATTACTGATGAAAGGAACAAAGCAATGTTATTTCAAGTAAAAGTCCGTGTCGATCTGAGCAAGATGAAAGAATTCGGACAAAAGTTGCAAATGAATGAATTGGATCGCAGCTGCATCCGCGGTGAAACGTATTGCTTAAAGGATGATCCCGCTGTCGGTTTTAGCATCTGGGAAACGAATTCAAAAGATGAATTTGAATCGAAGTTTGCGACGTGGCGTGCATATTATTCCGAAGTAGAAGTGAAAGAAGTGATTACGCCGATGCAGGCGATGATGGCGTTGATGCAGGGAATATCGAAATAGGAGTATTATGAACAAACGCCCGGAACGAAATGAATATGAACCATATCACGAACGTTATGTTTCGCTCATTTCGGAAACAGATATACTACCGGTACTTCAACATCAGATTGAAGAACTGCAACGGCTTGTTGCAGGTATTTCGTCTGAACAAGAAACATTTCAATATGCACCGGACAAATGGACGATTCGCGAAGTGTTCGGACATTTGGTAGATTGCGAACGAGTGTTTGTGTACCGCGCATTTTGTATCAGCAGAGGAGATACAGCATTGTTTCCGGGATTTGAACAAGACGATTATGTTGCTCATTCACATGACCATGAACGACTGCTCACAGAAATTGTGGATGAATTGCTTCTGCTTCGGAAATCTCATCTCGAGTTTCTCCGCTGGTTGACAGAGGAAGAATGGGAGAGAAGAGGGACGGCAAATAATCACTCCATTACCGTACGTGCACTGGGGTACATTATGGCGGGGCATATACGGCATCATATAAATGTGCTGAAGAAAAATTATGGTGTGTAAAAATATTATGATAGGACATTCCTGCTTGACCGGAAGGCAAGCATCCTTGATTGTGCTCAAGATGTAATGACGCGCATTTAACCGCAGAGGGCGCAAAGATTATTCGCAGAGATCACAGAGATAAAAAAATCACTTTGCGAACTTGGCGGCTTCTCTGCGATCTTTGCGGTTAAATTTATTGGGCGACACAAAAATGTGTGTGCCACGAGCATATTATTTTGATGTATAAATGATTAAATTTCTTGGTGTGGAATGGGAAAAGAAATAATCAAATCTATGGATAGAAGCAAAAAAGAAATAGAAAAATTTTATTTAGAATTATTAAAGGAAATACTACCTGATTTTCCAGAAGGATCCATTGATATTCGATAGAGAAAATCCTGACTTTCTTGTATATAATCATAACGGTAATATTGGTATTGAATTAACTCGAGCTTATAAAATACAAGCAAGTGATAGCAAACCTCTCAAAATTCAAGAATCCGAACAAGATAGTTTAGTGTCAGAAGCAGCGCAATTTTATGAGATGATGGGATTCGATCCTGTGCTTGTTGATGTTTCTTTTTTACACGAGACAAAATTTACTAAAAAGAACAGAAGAGAATATGCTTTAGCGATAGCTAATCTTGTGGCTAATAACATGCCGACTCATAATTCATGGATTGAACTTGTAAATCAATATAATTCTCCGCGAACATTTCCATTTGAAATAGACTCTATAAACATTCTTCATCGTGATTCTATTAAAGAAAATTTTTGGTTTGTTCCGAAAGTGGGAATAACGCAAGAGGATTGTTGAAAAACAATTCAACAGATTATAGAAAAGAAAGATAAATTGCTCCCAACTTACAAAAACCAATGTAAAGAGTGCTGGCTTCTTATTGTTGCTGATTGGTTGGGACCGTCTTCATTTTTTAAACCGGATAGGGATACTACAATACATTCTTATAAGACCATTTTTGATCGAGTGTTTTTTCTTAATGGAGTTGAGCGTAATGGTTTTGAATTACAAATTGAAAGATAATAGAGACGTGTTTGGATATATCGTTTTGTTGTAAAAAAGAAATAGTTCATTATGAAGTTATTATTTCTAAACGGAAATATATATACAGCAACGCCCAACTGATTTCTCAGTCGGGCGTTGTTGTGTCTAAGCTACAATAAAAAATATTACGGCAGCAGAACCGCACACGCAACAGTGGTAGTCCATAATCCGTTCTTATCCCCTTCAGCAGACTGCGTGATGTTGAAGGTGCGCACAATCTTGCCGGACATTTTAAAAATCTTTTCGCGTTCGTCCCAATTGGTGTTGGGATCGAACTGCACGCCAAGCGTTGTGGCTAACATCGTGGCGGCAAGGTCTTCAGCATAATCGCCTGCGCGTTCGTCGGTTTCGCCGAACGGATGATGTTCTGAAAGATATCCGTACTGGCTGTCGTCGGCAGGTTGTGCAACGCCAATCGAGGACGCAATCAAACGGTTTGGTTCGTTCGTCGCGTTGCGCGCCATGACGCAGAACGTAATTTGTCCCGCGCTCAGCTGTTCAATGCCGTCGTCTTTGGGAATGCGTTTACATCCGGGAGGATAAATACTGGAGACGGTAACGATATTGCATTTCTCGATACCCGCATCTCGCAACGCAAGCTCAAAGGATTGTAAGTAATCTTTATGGCGTCCAACGCCTTTTGTAAAAAACATTTTCGTGGGAGTGAACACTTCTTTTACTCTCCAAAATTAAATTATGAATATTATCGTTTAACTTTTAGGAATCGGCGCTTGCCGACTTTCAGGATGAATTCGTCCGACTCCGGCAACGCCAGATTGATATCGGACACTCGTTCGCCGTCGATGCTCACACCGCCTTGTTCGATGAGCCGCCGCGCTTCGCTTTTGGAAGCGACGAGCTTTGCTTCGATCATCAAGGTAGTGATGTTCATTCCGGGTCGTTGTTGATATTCTTCGATGTTATCGGGAATACTTTTTTCAACAAAAATTCTGTCAAATTCTTCTTCGGCTTGCTGCGCTGCTTCAGGAGAATGGTACATCCGAACAAACGTGCGCGCTAATCTTCGTTTAATGTCACGCGGATTGGTTTTGGGATTATCCAAAATTTGTTTTACTTCTAACAATTCGTTTTTGGGAACATCAGATGCGAGTTCAAAATATGAATAGATCAGCGCATCGGGAATGCTGAGCGTTCTGCCGTACATTTCTTTCGGCGTATCGTTGATGCCGATATAATTATCGAGCGACTTGCTCATTTTATCAGTGCCGTCGGTACCGACAAGAATCGGCATCGTCAAAGCAATTTGCGGCTCAAGATTATATTCACGCTGAATATCCCGCCCGACAAGGAGATTAAATTTCTGATCAGTGCCGCCTAATTCCACATCGGCTTTGATTGCCACAGAATCCATTGCCTGCGCTAATGGATAGAGAAACTCGTGTACGCAAATCGGTTCGCCTGCTTTGAACCGCGCGTTGAATTCATCGCGTTCCAGCATGCGTGCCACGGTATATTTGCTGGCAAGACGAATGACATCCGCAAAAGTCATCTTGCCGAGCCAATCGGAATTATACACGATCTGAATACTTTTTGCGTTGAGAATTTTTGTCGCCTGCTCAAAATAGGATTGCCCATGTTGGCGAGTTTCTTCTAACGAAAGGGCGGGGCGCGTTTTGCTTTTGCCGGATGGATCGCCGATCATTCCGGTAAAATCACCGATGATGAGAATTGCCTGATGGCCGAGGTCTTGAAATTGTCTGAGCTTACGAAGGACAACCGAATGTCCTAAATGTAAATCCGGCCGGCTTGGATCACATCCAAGTTTAATATTGAGCGGTTTGTTCTCTTTGATGGAACGTTCAAGTTTGCGAACTAAATCTTCTTCGGGAATAATTTCCGAAGCGCCACGCTTGATGACGTCCATCTGTTCATTTAGTGATGGAAACAATTCTTAAATTTTACTCCTTCTATGCCGTGCCATTTCGCGCTCGGCATCTCGTTTTGCAATCGCTTCGCGCTTATCATAACTCTTCTTGCCTTGGGCAATCGCTAATTCCACTTTTGCGTACGATCCCTTAAAATAAACCGATAGCGGAATCAGCGTAAATCCTTTTTCTCTTGTCTTTGTGAGAAGTTTTCGGATTTCTTTTTTATTCAGTAATAATTTTCTTTTCCGACGCGGATCGTGATTGTAAATGCTACCGTGCTCATACGGGCTGATGTGCATTTCTTCTAACCATACTTCGCCGTTGCGAATTTCCGCGTAACTATCTTGCAGGTTCGCGTTGCCTGCGCGTATCGATTTAATTTCCGTACCGGTCAGGATAATTCCTGCCTCCAATGCTTCGACGATGAAGTATTCGTGTCGTGCTTTCCGGTTGGAAATTGTTATTCGCTGTTTTGGCTCCGTCATCCTGTATTTTTCCTATTCAACTTAGCTGAAAAGTGAAAAAGAATCAATGACTCATGCGGTATTTCTTCATTTCTTAAAAATTATTTATGGAACTTGCATGTGCGGTTGGAACGTTCCAATAGTGGCAGCAACACTGCCGGTTCGTTGTATTTCGGAACCGTTCTGAGTATATTTGAGAAAATATTTTGATGATAAAAATTGGAAGGCAATAAATGGCAGAGCGACAGTTTGATGTTACCGTAATTGGGGCGGGACCAGGCGGATATGTGGCAGCGATTCGTGCGGCACAATTGGGATTAAAAGTTGGATTGGTGGAACGTGATAAGTTGGGCGGAGTGTGTTTGAATTGGGGATGTATTCCGTCCAAAGCGCTGTTGAAAAGCGCGGAGTTGTATAATGCATTCAAAAAATCTTCAGAGTTCGGCATTACACACACAGGATTGAGTTATGATTTTTCTAAAATCATTTCGCGCAGCCGTGGTGTTGCCGATCGTATTTCCAAAGGCGTGGAATATTTGATGAAGAAAAATAAAATCGAAGTGATTGCGGGGACGGCAAAATTAACGGGAAAGAATTCTCTTGAAGTAACGAAAGATGGAAAAGTCGTTGAGACTGTCAAATCCAAACATATTATTCTTTCCACAGGAGCACGGCCGCGTTCTATTCCCGGTGTCAACATCGATAGAAAAAAAATCATCACCAGCAGTGAAGCGATGTCGCTGCCGGAACAGCCGAAGTCGTTGATTGTTATCGGCGGCGGCGCGATTGGGATTGAGTTCGCGTATTTCTACAATTCCTTTGGCACAAAAGTCACAGTGGTAGAAATGATGCCGAATATTTTACCGGTTGAAGATAAAGAGATCACCAAAATGCTTGAAGCGAGTTTGAAAAAATCCGGTATCGATATTCTCACGAATACAAGAGTGGAAGCTGTGAAAGTCGGTGATCAGGTGACGGTTTCTGTCTCAAGTGCTGACGGCAAAAAAGATATTGTTGCAGACATTGCGTTGATGGCAATCGGTGTGCAGGCGAATACAGAAAATCTCGGTTTGGAAACTGTCGGCGTAAAAATAGAAAAAGGATTTATCGCAGTGAATGAATTCGGCAAAACTACTGTCGATGGTATTTATGCCATTGGCGATGTTGCCGGGCCGCCGCTGCTGGCGCACGTTGCATCGCATGAAGGCGTTGTTGCTGTCGAACACATCATGGGAAAGGCAAAACACGGTATTGATAAATCCAATGTTCCGGGTTGCACATATTGCCAGCCGCAAGTTGCAAGTATCGGTTTAACGGAAGACGCTGCAATTGCAAAAGGATATAAAGTGAAGATCGGAAGATTTCCATTTCGTCCGCTTGGTAAGGCAATGGCGATTGGCGAAAGTGAAGGTATGGTCAAATTAATTTTTGATGAAAAGTACGGCGAACTTCTTGGTGCGCACATTCTCGGTTCGGAAGCTACAGAAATGATCGCCGAACTTGGTATAGCAAAAGCGCTCGAAACAACGTGGGAAGAATTGCACAACACGATGCACGCGCATCCGACACTTTCCGAAGCAGTCATGGAAGCGGCGGGGCAGGCGTTCGATGCGGCAATACATATTTAAGGATCGAGAAAGGTTGTTTGAATTCTCTTCTTGTTGTTGATATTGGACGGACCCGTTACGCGGATGCGTGGGCGCTGCAAAAACAATTGTGGCAGATGCGGGTTGATCGCAAAATCGAAGATGTGTTGTTGCTGACCGAACACGAGCACGTCTTTACGCTCGGCAAAAGCGGCGACGATAATCATGTGACTTGCCTCCGCAGAGGAACTGTGTGCGAACGATACGGAACTGTTTCACATTGATCGCGGTGGCGATGTAACATATCATGGTCCCGGACAAATCGTCGGCTATCCGATTCTCGATCTCAATCAATACAAACCGGATATCCATTTATATCTCCGCAACATTGAGGAAACGATTATTCTATCGCTTGCGGAGTTTCATATCTGTGCCGGACGCGAAGAAGGAATGACCGGCGTGTGGGTGGACGGCGAAAAGATCGCTGCCATCGGCGTCAAAGTGAGCAAATGGATTACCATGCATGGCTTTGCATTGAATGTGAATACCGACCTAAATCGATTTGAGCGAATCATTCCGTGCGGCATATTTCACAAGGGTGTTACATCGATGCAGAAAATTCTTGGGCGCACAATTCTATTAGAAGAAGTTCATTCGTTGATCGTAAAAAATTTTTGTCAAGTGTTTGGCTGTGAACGGAAACAGACTTCTAAAAGGGAATTACAAAGTCTTATTGAGAAAGAGATCCAAAATGAATCTGCTATTTCTGTCGGGAGCGTGTTGAAATGAATGAACGACAGACGTTGGTGAGTTCTAATGCAATAGAAGAGCTTGGTTTAAGTAACGCGGATGTTGTGCGAGCGTATCGAACGATGCTGTTGGCGCGCTTGATGGACGACAAACAACTGCGATTGCTGAAGCAGGGAAAAAGTTTTTTTCATATCGGCGGCTCGGGACATGAAGCCGCCCAAGTTGCAGCGGCTGCTTTATTAAAACCAGGACACGATTGGGCATTTCCCTATTATCGTGATGAAGCATTCGTGCTGCATTGGGGAATTACGCCGAAAGATTTGTTTCTTGCGGCGTTGCACCGTGCAGAAGACCCGGCGACAGGTGCGAGGCAAATGCCCGGACATTTCGGAAATAAAAAAATGCACATCGTCAATCAGTCCAGCCCAACAGGCATGCAATTTTTACAGGCAGTGGGTGTAGCGCTTGCCGCAAAAAAAGAACGCACAGATGAAGTGGTGTATGTCTCTTCCGGCGAAGGGGCGACGAGCGAAGGCGAATTTTTTGAAGCCGTGAACTGGGCAGCGCGTGAGTCGCTGCCTGTTTTGTTTTTTATAGAAGATAACAAATATGCTATTTCCGTTCCGGTGAAATTGCAAACCGCAGGCGGTTCGGTGTTTGAAGTGACAAAAGGTTTTCAAGGACTCGAGCGATTTGAATGCGATGGCGTGAATTTTCTTGAAACCTATTCCACCGTAAAAAAAGCAGTCGAACATATTCGCTCTAGAAAAGGGCCCGCGCTTGTTGTGGCGCATGTGGTTCGTCTGTTGCCGCATTCTTCTTCGGATGATCAACGAAAATATCGTGCGGAAGAAGAGTTAGCGTTAGAAAAAAAATGCGATCCGATTCCGTTGATGAAAATGTTTTTACTTGAGAATGAATTCCTTACAGAAGCAGAGATAGAACAACTTCAAAACGAAGTAAAGGAAGAAATTGAAACAGCCGCAGATTGGGCGGAAAGCCGTCCTGTTCCTGAACCGGAAACTATTTTCGATCATTTATATGGCAAAGCGCATTCTGCACCGCCGACAAATTTTATTGAATCGGAACATACGGGTAATAAAATTGTTTTGGTTGATGCCGTGAATCATGCGTTGCATGAAGAAATGCAGCGCGACGAAAGAGTGGTTGTGTTTGGCGAAGACATTGCTGATCTCAAGGGCGGTGTGTTCACGGCAACAAAAGGTTTATCCACATCATTTGGAATGGCACGCGCGTTCAATTCACCGCTTGCCGAAGCGAGTATTGTCGGTATCGCAATCGGCATGGCATTAAAAGGATGGAAACCGGTTCCGGAAATTCAATTTGGTGATTACATTTGGCCGGCATTCATGCAGATTCGTGATGAACTTTCGATGATGCGTTATCGCTCAAACGGTATGTGGTCGTGTCCGATTGTGATTCGCGTGCCGGTAGGCGGTTATATACACGGCGGGCATTATCACAGTCAAAATATCGAAGCATTCTTTGCACACATTCCCGGACTTCGTCTTGCATTTCCATCTACTGCGGCTGATGCAAAAGGATTATTGAAGGCGGCGATTCGCGGTGATGATCCTGTGATTTTTATGGAACACAAAGGTTTGTATCGTCAGGGATACGCGGCGAGTTTAGAACCGGATGCAGATTATGTGCTGCCGTTTGGAATTGCGGCTGTTCGTCGTGAAGGCACTGATGTTACGATAGTAACTTACGGCGCAATGGTGCAGCAATCGTTGGAAGCAGCACGAACCATGGAAACACAAAATGTGAGCGTCGAAGTGATCGATCTGCGTACGCTGAATCCGTTGGATGAAGAAACGATTTATCGCTCTGTACGAAAGACGAACCGAGTTGCCGTTGTGCATGAAGATACAATTACTGCCGGATTCGGCGCTGAACTCGTTGCGTTGATTACAAAAAATTGTTTTGAATATCTTGATGCACCAGTGCTTCGCGTTGCTGCAATAGATTTGCCCATACCGTACAGCCCGACGTTGGAAGATGCCATGCCGCCGAATAAGAAGAAAATACTTGCAGCATTGAATGAATTAATTGTCTATTAGGAATACACATGCATGTTGAAATTGTCATGCCGAAGATGGGAGAAAGCATTCAAGAGGGAACGATTCTGCGATGGGCAAAATCAGTCGGCGAGAAAATCGCCAAAGATGAAATACTGTTAGAAATTAGTACCGATAAAGTGGATTCCGAAATTCCATCTTCTGTTGCTGGTGTTGTTGCAAAGATTCTTGCGCAAGAGCACGATACCGTCTCTGTTGGTACGGTTATAGCCATTATCGAAACGGATAGCACTGTAACAATATCGGAATCGGATTTGCGGGATGAAATGCATTCTTCCACGAATCAAGTTGCTGAAATAAGTCTTACTTCGTCGTTCATCCAACAAAAAATAAATTCAAAATCGGAACGGCATCGTTTCTCTTCTCCGCTGGTAAGATTGATTGCAAAACGGGAAAATATCAAGGAAGAAGAATTAAATCGAATTGTTGGATCAGGAATCAATCGCCGTGTAACAAAGAATGATCTTCTTGCATATCTTCAACAACTGTACTGCACTGCTTGGCTCATCACGCGAATTTTCTTTGAAAATATCCAACAGAGAAGAACTGTTGAAAAAGTATCCCGCACCGTTGTATGATGTTGTAAAAATGACGAATGTGCAGCAAAAAATGGCGGAACACATGCTGCGCAGCGTGGCGACATCGCCGCATGTGACGGTGGTAGATGAGGCGGATATTACGGAGATCGTTCGTTATCGACAGCACATTGTCAAAGAGTTTGAAGTGCAGCATAACACGAAGTTGACGTTCACGCCGTTCTTTGCATCTGCAGTGATTCAGGCGATCAAAGACTTTCCTGTTGTGAATAGTTCTTTGGAGGGCGATGCGATTATCTACAAAAAATTTGTTCATCTTGGTGTCGCGGTCGCTTCTCCATCAGGATTGCTTGTGCCGACAATTAAAAATGCGGAGACGAAAACATTCGTTGAACTTGCGCACTCTATTAACGATATTGCAGAGCGTGCACGAACAAAAAAGCTGTTGCCGGATGAACTGTATGGTGGAACGTTTTCTGTTACGAATTACGGAGTCTTCGGCAATATTATCGGCACGCCGATTATCAATCAGCCGCAGGTTGCGATCTTCGGAACCGGAGCAATTAAAAAACGTCCGGTCGTTCTGACGAATGCAAATGGCAAGGATGAAATTGCCATTCGTTCGATGGTGTATTTGACGCTGTCGTTCGATCATCGTATCATCGATGGCGAAACCGGCGGAAAATTTTTGGCAACCATACGACGATACGTGGAACAATTTGATTTCGATCAAATACAATTATGACAACTGAACCAACATTATCATCAACGGAAGAAACGAAAAGGATTCGCAGGCCGGAATGGCTGAAAGTAAGAATTCCCGGCGGCGAAGAAGTTGCGCGACTCGATCACTTGATGCGCGTAAAAAAATTGCACACCGTGTGCGAGGAAGCGCGCTGTCCCAATATGGGAGAATGTTGGAAATTAGGGTACTGCAACTTTCATAATTCTTGGCGATATTTGTACTAGGTCGTGCGGTTTCTGCGCGGTGAAAACCGGCCGTCCGAGTTTTGGATTGGACTGGGATGAACCGCGGCGCGTGGTGGAAGCGATCGAGCAAATGAATGTTCGACACGCAGTCATTACATCGGTCAATCGCGATGAACGCAGCGACGGCGGCTCGCCGATCTTTGCAACAACGATTCGCATGATTCACGAGCGTGTTCCAAATTGCAAAGTGGAAGTGTTGATTCCTGATTTCAAAGGCAATGAAGAAGCCCTGAAGGTTGTGCTTGATGCAAAGCCGGACATTCTGAATCATAATTTAGAAACAGTGCCGCGTTTATATCGTACCGTGAGGCCGCAAGCAAATTATCAGCAATCGCTGGAAGTACTTAAGCGTGCAAAAAAATACGGCGCTGTTACGAAGAGCGGATTGATGCTCGGGATCGGCGAACGGACAGAAGAAGTGCTTGAGGTGATGAAGGATGCGCGTGCAGTTGGCTGCGACATTCTGACGCTGGGACAATATTTGCAGCCGACGAAAGAGCATTTGCCGATTGACCGCTACGTGCATCCTGATGAATTCAAGATGCTGAAAGAACAAGGATTAACAATGGGATTCCGTCATGTGGAATCCGGGCCGTTAGTGCGCAGTTCGTACCATGCGGCAGGACAGGTCTGAGAATGATGATTACAAGATATGGATATGATGTATTCTTTACGATTGCTGCAATTTGTGTTGTGTTGTTTGTGCTCGCAGTATTGTTTGTCGAACCCAAACTTCCGCGCTACTCGCTGATTGCTATCGCAATTTTATTCTTTTGTTTCACATTTTATTTTTTTCGTGATCCAGATCGTATCACACCCAAAGGTGACTCGCTGGTGATTGCGCCTGCTGATGGAAAAGTTATCAGCATCAAGCGCGTGGAAGAAAAAGAATTTTTTCAAGGCGAAGCATGGCAGGTGTGCATTTTTATGTCACCGCTCAATGTGCATGTCAACCGCAATCCGATTTCAGGAATGGTGCGGCATACGCGCTATGTGAAAGGCGAATATTTTGCTGCATTCGAAGATAAAGCATCGGAACGCAACGAACAGATGATTGTGGGGTTAGAAGGTGCACACGGAAAAGTGCTGTTCAAACAAATTGCGGGCTTTGTTGCTCGAAGAATTGTTTGTAACTTACAGATAGGAGATTCTGTGAAGGCGGGAGAGCGATTTGGCATGATCAAATTCGGCTCCCGTGTCGATGTGTTTCTTCCGATCACGGCAGTTGTGAACGTGAAGCTCGGCGATGTGACGCGAGCAGGAGAGACCGTGTTGGCAGAATATTCCGGCAAGTAATGTTGGAGAAATAAAATATATGAAAATTACGAGGGCGGTTGTCCCGAGTCTTTTTACGATTCTGAATGCGTTTTGTGGATTCTTATCAATAGTTCAAACCAGTCAAGGCAATATTCATCTCGCGGGATGGTTTATTTTGCTTGCAGCGATTTTCGATTCGTTAGATGGCGTGATGGCACGCATCACGAAATCTTGTAGCCAGTTTGGCGTTGAGTTAGATTCTCTTTCCGATGTCGTATCCTTCGGTGTCGCGCCATCGTTTATGGTCTATGCGGCATATTTGCATACGCTTGGCACCATCGGTGTGTTGATTGCAGCAATGCCGCTGGCGATGGGTGCAATTCGTTTGGCACGGTTCAATGTGCAATTGGTGGGATTTGATAAAGATTATTTCAACGGATTGCCGATTCCAATGCAAGCGATTACCTTGTGTGCATTTCTATTAGAATATTATGTCGATGGTGTCGGAATGACGCCAGTCAATGCAAACGCATTGATTTATTTGGTGATCGTTCTTTCATTGTTAATGGTCAGCCGTATTAAGTACGATACGCTCCCCAAGTTTTCTAAAAAACAAATTGCTGCGCATCCATGGAAAGTGGTTGGTGTTGTCATCGCTGCATTAATCGTCATTTTCTCCAAAGGACATTTGTTGTTTTATGTGTTGATGAGTTTTATTGTGTTCGGTATTTTACGATCTATGGTTACATGGTTTAGAAAGTCCGTGCTGAAAATTCAGCCGGTGCATTCTGAACAAAGTGAATTATCCAGTCTTGATTTATAGGAGCTAACGGTGTTTCATTCAAAAGTAGTTGTCACTTTACGCAAATCGATTCTTGATCCGCAAGGGAAAGCGGTTGAACAGGGAATTCATTCGCTCGGCTATCAAGCAGTGGGCAGTGTGCGAATGGGAAAATATGTTGAGTTCGATCTTGATGTAGAAACGAAAAGTGAAGCAGAACAAATTGTGCGAGAAATTTCTACCAAGTTGTTATCCAATCCCGTGATGGAAGATTATACGTTCACCCTTGAAACAAAGAAACAATAAGGTGCAACGTGAGTAAGACGAAATTTGGTATTGTTGTTTTTCCCGGTTCCAATTGCGATCACGACGCGCATTATGTCGCAGGTGAAGCGATGGGGCAGGAAGCACGATTGATCTGGCACAAAGAAGCGTCGATTGGCGATGTGGATGTGGTGATTTTGCCCGGCGGATTTTCCTATGGCGATTATTTACGCTGTGGTGCGATTGCTCGCTTTTCACCTGTGATGCAAGATGTTGTTCGGTTTGCCAACAACGGCGGATTGGTGATCGGCATTTGCAACGGCTTTCAAGTTTTAACGGAAGCAGGATTGCTGCCTGGTGTGCTGCTGCGAAATCGTTCGCTTCAATTCATTTGTAAATATCTTCACATTCGTGTGGAGAATGCGGAAACGAATTTTACCAATGCGTGCAAACAAGGCGACGTGCTTGAAATTCCCATTGCGCACGGTGAAGGAAATTATTTCACCGATCCCGATACATTAAAGAGTTTGGAAGATAATCATCAAGTGGTATTTCGGTACTGCGATGCGGCGGGCAATGTGAATGATGAAGCGAATCCGAACGGATCGTTGAATAACATTGCGGGCATCATCAATGAGCGTGGCAATGTGCTGGGAATGATGCCGCATCCCGAACGAGTTGCTGATCCCGTTTTACGGCATACCGATGGCAAAAAAATATTCGAGTCAATTATTCAAAATTTTATTAGTGTCACAGTTTAAGGAGTTACAATTATGGGTAGCGTAGGTGGTCCGGAACTATTTCTCATTTTATTAATCATCGTCATTCTCTTCGGCGCAAAGAAATTGCCGGAGCTTGCCCGCGGTCTTGGTGAAGGAATTCGCGAATTCCGCAAAGCTACACGCGATGTGCAGGATGAATTGGAAAAAGATCCGAAAAAGCTTGACGAGAAAAACGAGACAAAACCAAAAGTCTAATTCATTCATTAAAACAATTCATTAAGAGTTCATGCGAACGTACGATGCAATTCGCGCAGAGTTTGATTCCGGTCAGGCAAGCTGCCAGAGTATTACGAGTGATTATTTACAAACGATTGAGAGAACAAAATCTCTCAATGCGCTTCTTGCTGTCTTTCCCGAACATTCCTTAGAACAAGCCCGTGCTGTTGACAAAAAAATCAAGAGCGGCACGGCTGGTTTGCTTGCCGGAATGGTGATGACGATTAAAGACGTCATCTGCATCAAAAATGCACAGGTGACATGTGGATCGAAGATATTAGAGAATTTCACTTCATTGTACGATGCAACTGTTGTTGAACGATTGCATGCTGCCGATGCAATTGTCGTTGGAAAAAACAATATGGATGAGTTTGCGATGGGTTCGTCCACAGAAAATTCTGCGTACGGCCGCGTTAAGCATCCGTTAGATGAATCGCGTGTGCCGGGTGGTTCCAGTGGTGGTTGTGCAGTTGCGGTGAAAGCCGGAATGTCCACGACATCACTCGGTTCGGATACCGGAGGATCGATTCGTCAACCAGCTTCGTTTTGCGGCGTTGTCGGATTGAAACCGACGTACGGCAGAGTTTCGCGTTATGGATTGGTTGCATACGCATCGTCGTTCGATACGATTGGTCCTTTTGCACTGACGACAAAAGATGTTGCGCGTGTGCTGCAAGTGATTGCCGGATATGATCCAAAGGATTCTACATCGGCAAACGTTCCTGTTCCAAATTATCTTTCCGCACTCAACAAAAATGTTAAGAGATTGCGCGTCGGTATTCCAAAAGAATATTTTGATAACGCACTCGATGCAGAAATTCGTGAAGCAATAGAAAGCAAGATTGATGTACCTGAGAAAAAATGGAGCAATCGTTCAGGAAGTTACACTCCCACATACAGAGTACACGATTGCTGTGTATTACATTCTTGCCACAGCAGAGGCATCTTCCAACCTTGCTCGGTTTGACGGCGTGAGATACGGCTACCGTTCAGAGCATGCAAAAGATTTAACGGAAATGTATGTCCGGTCTCGCAGCGAAGGTTTCGGAGCAGAAGTGAAACGACGCATTATGCTGGGAACGTATGTGCTTTCGTCCGGATATTACGATGCGTATTATCGCAAAGGACAGAAAGTTCGGCGGTTAATCAAACAGGATTTTGACAATGCGTTTCAACAAGTCGATTGTTTGATTACGCCGACGGCGCCTTCAACAGCATTTAAGGCGGGAGAAAAGGCGAACGATCCGTTGCAGATGTATCTGTCGGATATTTATACGACGTCGGCAAACCTGGCAGGCATTCCCGGTATCAGCATTCCATGCGGTAACGATCATCAAGGGTTGCCGATTGGATTGCAGATTCTTGGGCCACAATTCGGCGAAGAAACCATTTTGCGTGTTGCAGATTTTTTGGAAACAGTTTTGTGAAATTGTAATTCAAAAAAATAATTTCTATCATCAAACCATCAATCAATAAACGCAAGGAGTGGGTATGAGCATTCTCGTTGATAAAAATACTCGTCTTGTTGTTCAGGGGATTACGGGCGGCGAGGGAACATTTCACACCAAACAAATGCTGGAGTACGGCACCAACGTGGTTGCCGGTGTTACGCCGGGAAAAGGCGGAACGCAATACCAAGGGAACGAGAAAGACCAATTTACAAAATCGATTCCGGTGTATAACACGGTTCGGGAAGCCGTGGAGCAGCAGCGAGCGAATGCATCTGTGATTTTTGTTCCGGCGGCGTTTGCTGCCGATGCAATTTTAGAAGCGGCTGATGCCGGTGTGAAATTGATTGTCGCCATCACGGAAGGAATTCCCACTGCGGATATGGTGAAGGTATATGAGTTTGTGCAAAGGAAAAATGTTCGTCTGATCGGTCCCAACTGCCCGGGAGTGATTACGCCCGGTGTTGCAAAGATCGGCATTATGCCTGGATTTATTCATAAACCAGGTCACGTGGGTGTCGTTTCTCGCAGTGGAACATTGACGTATGAAGCTGTTGCGCAGCTTTCGCAGCGCGGCATCGGACAATCAACGTGCGTAGGAATTGGCGGCGATCCGATTATCGGCACAAGATTTCTTGATGCGATAAAATTATTTAACGACGATAAACAGACCGATGCAATTGTGATGATCGGTGAAATTGGTGGAACGGCAGAAGAAGAAGCCGCAGCATTTATCAAGAAGAATGTTAAGAAACCTGTTGTCGGATTTATTGCCGGCCAAACTGCACCGCCGGGCAGAAGAATGGGACACGCTGGTGCGATTATTTCCGGCGGCAGAGGTACTGCGGCAGAAAAAATGCAAGCGATGCGTAAAGCAGGGATTCTTGTCGTTGAAAGCCCAGCTCTTATCGGCGAAGCGGTGGAGAAGGCGCTCGCGAAGAAAAAGAATAAATCTAAATCTGCTGTGAAAAAGAAAGCCGTCACATCAAAAAAACAGATGAAAAAAAATGCTCCCAAAAATATTTTAAAGAAAAAGAAATAATTAACAATAGAATTGTAGTGCGAATGAAAGGAACTATGTTGTATGGCTTTTGAACGAACATTAGCAATTTTAAAACCGGATTGTGTCCGCAAAAATTTACAGGGAGAAGTATTAGGCCGTATTCAAAAGGCGGGATTCAAAGTGTTGGGCTTTAAGCAAATTCGTTTGACGAAGGCATCGGCAGGAGAATTTTATGCTGTTCACAAAGGCCGTCCGTTTTACGAAGGGCTTGTCGAATTTATGACGAGCGGCCCGTGTGTTCCCATTGCGTTAGAAAAAGAAAACGCGATTGCCGATTATCGCACGTTGATCGGTGCAACAGATCCGAAAGAAGCTGCTGAAGGAACGATTCGAAAATTATTTGCTGACAATAAGGGAGAGAATATTGTTCACGGCTCTGATTCCGCAGAAAATGGAATCCGTGAAGTGGCATTCTTTTTTTCAGAAGCAGAATTGGTGTAAGCCGTTGAATCGCCAATTGAAAATCAGAAAATCATAAATCATCCAATCGAAAATTCTTCATGTCTCTTCATCGCTGGAAAAAAATATCGGAAACCTTCATTGCAAAAAATCCGTGGTGGGAATATCGTAAAGATGAAACACAACTGCCAAACGGCAATCTCGGTGTATATCATTATGTGCATACGAACGGTGCCTCGATGGTTATACCGTTATTGAAGAACGGACAGATGATGTTGGTGAATCAATACCGGTACTTGAACGACAAAGAAAGCTTAGAATTCCCATGCGGCGGCGTCAAAGACGGACAAACGTACGAACAAACTGCTGTGCAGGAATTGCAGGAAGAAGCCGGATTTGTTTCCAATGATTTGAAATTGATCGGAACGTTCAATCCTTATAACGGTGTTACCGATGAAATTTGTAACGTATATCTTGCACGAGCGCTTACGTCAGTGCCGCCAAAGCCGGATGAGACGGAAGAGTTTGAGCGCTTTATTCTTACGCCGGAGCAAATCGATGCTAAAATTTCTAACGGAGAAATCTGGGACGGTATGACGATCGTTGCATGGACATTGGTAAAAGCTACGTTATGAATAAGTGCCGTGCTGAAACAACATGCGAGATTGATCTACTATTTAAAAAAGTGTTATGGCTCTACTGCGCAATTGGCTGAACGATCTTTTCCATCGAACGTCCATTCGTGTATGTTTGCTGCTGGAAACATGTCTGCTTGTGTTTCTTCTTGTGGGTGTCACAAAATCTGCCACGCAGCTTGAAACAATAAATATTTTTGGATATAAGTTTCCATCCATCTCAATTGGTGATCTCAAAGCGGCGGAAGTAATCCTGCTGATGATATTCCATCAATCAAAATTATGGATTTTATTTATCGGGCTTATTGGTGTCTCTAGTTTTCTTGGCAGTAATCTGCAATCTCCGCAAATAGAAATGCTCTTAATACACCCGATACCGCGATGGAAATTATTGCTCACGCAATATGCATCGACTGTATTCATGTTTTCGATTTGTATATTTTATTTAACCGGCGGTATCTGGTTAATAATCGGTTTGAAGATAGGTGTGTGGCATACGGGATTTTTTGTCGGCAGTGTGCTGTTATGTGCGGCGTATAGTTTTTGCCTGCCGTTTTTGGTGTGGCTCATTGTCTGGTCGAGAAAAACATTGTTCGCGCTTCTTATATTTTATGTCTATTGTTATATTTCTACGGGATTAGAGTTTCGTTCCGAAATATTTTATTCACTCTGGAATAATCAATTCTTTCATCGCCTTATCGATCTATTTTATTTTGGATTGCCGCAGTTAGACGGTATGCTTGCCGATGCAGCAGATGCGTTGCGGTATCCAGCTTTCGGGCAAGCTATTTCTTCTTTGCCGGTGCATCATTTTTTATGGTCGCTCGCCATTGGAATCTGTTATCTCATTTTAGCTATTGCCATATTCGCAAAAAATGACTACTAATGAATAGTTTATTTGTAGAAATGTAGTTTTTATAAGTCGATATTAACTTGTTTTTCAATATATTACTCGGTACAAAATATGCAGTAAAAAAATGATACTGCAATACGAATAAGAATTTTAAAAACGACATTGTGAGATACGGTACTTGACTTTTTCTTTAGAATACAATATACTACGGAAGAATTTTGGTGATCATATAAAGAGAAGCGTATGAATACCGGACAAATGATGCTTACTGCTTGTGCCTTAATGTTGCTCGGTGCAACAATCTTTACCGTTAATAAAAACAACATACAGCAAGGGACAATTTTACGACAAACCGAAGCAGGCATTTATGCCGTGTCTCTTGCAACAAGCTATGTCGAAAAAGCAACGAACTTAAATTTCGATGAATATACCATAAACAACATGATTGCAAATGGAAAAACGGATAGCTTGACACCGGGTAAAGCAGCAGGGAATACATTGGGTCCCGAAACATCGACGTTTGGCGCATACAGCAATGTATTGGAAAAAGCAAATGTTGATAGTACATTTGACGATTTTGATGACTATAATGGTTTTGTGAAGAATGATACTGTTAAAGGGGCGGATATTTACACAACAAATATTTCAGTAAAGTATTGTGATACGGCAGGTGTAATACAACCATCTCCTATTAGAACATTTTATAAAAGGATGGATGTAAAAACATGGGGAACGATTTCAAGAAATGCATTTGAAGGCTCTTCATCAGCATCAACAGGCGTCGATACAATTAAACTAACATATATTTTCAGTTATATATATAAAATATAATTTCTATGGGAAGTTCAACGATACTCGATATTATCGGATCGTTCATTGTCGGCGGATTGCTTTTAATTTCTTGCCTGCAATTGAAATTAGGGGCATCGGAGAATCAGTTTGTTTATAATAGCAGCGTCAATCTCCAGACGAGTCTTGTTACGTTGACGACAAGAATGGAAGATGATTTCCGGAAAATTGCATATTGTCAGAACTCCGAAATATCTCCTCCATCCAATGCAGTTCTTTATGCCGATACTTCTCGATTTTGTTTTTTAGGTGACATGAATAATAATGGTACTCTCGATGCAGTTGAATATAGTCTAGGGGCTCCTTATGTTCCCGGAAACGCTATAATAAAAACTGTCGTTAGGAAATATTGGAAAGATGTAGGTGTTATAACCTCACCGCCAGCATCCTCAGCAGCTACAACAATTGACAGTATGAAAGTGGGCTGTACACAATTGCTCTATCATTATAAAACCCAGAATACCGACAGCTCGATATTGACAACGCCGGTGGTTCTTTCACAAAAATCTATCGGAATTATTGATCTTGCCATATCGTTGCAAAGTGTAACGACGATCACCGATAACGCTCATGCATATATACAGGATACGTCACTCTATAAAATATATTGGCGTCAGTTTCGAGTTGTGGGAAAAAATCTGACTTACCGGTGATAGAAAGTTGGAGTTGAGTTATGGGTAAAATGAGTTTGATTATTGTCGTGGGATTTAACATTATCTTTATGACGATGGGCTACAACTTGGCGGGAATTGCAAGCCAATCATATAGCAACTATACAAAGTATTATAACGTTGAGCAGGCGCAATTCCTTGCAGAAAGCGCAGCAAATGTTTCGATTGGTTCGCTTTTTCAAAATCAAAGTTGGCTGTATGGCGATAATGATGTTCATAACCATAACCTGGAAGGCGGCACCTATTCTATTCAGGCGGCGCGGACGTACCCTGGTGGAAACGCTTATGTAACATTTAATATCGTTTCAACATACAATGGTATGGTGGATAGCACCACGGTTGTGTGCAACATTCCTGCATTTAGCACCTATGCGATGTACACATGCAATGATGGAGGCAATCCTTGGAGCACGGGTGACACCTGTTTTGGGAAATTACATTGTGATAGTAATCTCACTATCAGTAATAGTCCGTATTTTTCTGGAGCAGTGTCTGTTGGTAATCAAGTTGTAAATACGTCTGGTACCGCAATATCTGTAGCTGCTGGAACTGATAAATCAGTATATAAGGCAGGAAATCCAACATTAGGCGTTAAATTAGGATGGGTGGATAACTTCGATGCTGTAAAAAAGATAGCGGGGTACGATTCTATAGACGTTGGATCTATAAAATCATGGAAAGACTCAAAAGGTAAAACACAAATTTATCAATCAGATGTTTATGTACAACTTAAATCAGACGGAACAATACAAGTCGATACTGGAATGCATATTAGTAATGATTCTTCATCTTTGCGGACTACATGGGCAGCTATCAGTGCTAAATCAACGCATTTGCAAACCCTTACAATCGCTAATATGACGACTAAGGTTCTTGGAATAATGGGTGATACGAGTCAGGCAAACCTCCATATACGAGGAACGTTAAGTGGTCAAGTAACCATTGCGAACTTGGGTTTCGGAAATGTATATATCGATTCGAGTGTCGTCTATAATAATAAGTCCACAGACCTGTTAGGCCTTGTTGCTAAAGATACGATGTCTATTACGGATGATCCTGCGAATAACACAGGATATGTCAATTTACAAGCAGCGGTATTGGCAAGCACGTTCTGTGTACAAAATCAAGAAAACGATACTACCGCTACGAAGCGAAATGCAAATACTAAAGGTTATGGCAGCGGAAGCCAAGGGTATTTAAATCTTTATGGTTCTTTGGCACAAAAAAATAGGGGATATGTTGGAAAGTCCGTCAGTGGCACTATGTATGGATTGATAAAACATTATACGTATGATAACCGTTTTTCAGGTAATGGCACGGCGCCAAGTTTTCCAACACTGCCATACTTCCAAATTCTTTCTTGGTATGACAGAATGAAATGGTCGAGCGATTGGTGGAATGTCTGGTAAGACAGACGATATTTTTTATCATCAAAGGCGTTTCTATTTAGAAACGCCTTTTTTATTATGCATCGCTCTGAAATAAAATCACACAAACGCATTTAAAAGGTTACAAAAGCATAATGGAATCCTTTCAAAGTTTTCCATATATTATGAATGAACAGTATGTATATACAAGGGAGAGTTATAGATGAAAAATAAATTGAAACGAATTGGAATATTAACCGGCGGCGGCGATTGCCCCGGCCTTAATGCAGTCATACGAAGTATTGCCAAACCGGCAATTACACAGTTTGGCGCCACCATTATCGGTGGTACTGGATGGCTTTGAAGGATTGGTCGAAGGACGCATGCGCGAACTGACACCCAGAGATGTCGGCGGCATTGTCAACGTTGGCGGAACGATTCTCGGCACTTCGAACAAAGGCAATCCATTTCAATTTCCAGTGGAAACGCCGCAGGGAATTGAAGTGCTGGATTATTCGCAGCATGCCATTCAAAATTATCGCGATTGGAATCTCGATGCATTGATTGCTATCGGCGGTGATGGCACCATGCACATCGTTGATAAGTTCACGGAATTGGGTTTGAATTTTATCGGCGTACCGAAAACCATCGACAACGATCTTTCTGCAACCGATGCAACATTCGGATATGATTCTGCAGTTTCTGTCGCTGCGGAAGCGATCGATCGTTTGCACACAACGGCATCGGCACATCATCGCGTGATGATCGTCGAAGTGATGGGGCGTTATGCCGGATGGATTGCGCTTGGCGCAGGTGTTGCCGGCGGCGCAGATATGATTTTGATACCGGAAATTCCTTTTAAGTGGGAAAAAGTGTACGAACATGTTTTGCTGCGCGGCAAACGCGGTAATCGATTCAGCATTATTTGTGTTGCTGAAGGTGCAAAACCTTCAGAAGGCGAACAGGTGGTAAAGGAAATGGATAAAAAGCGTACAGACCCTGTACGTCTCGGTGGTATTGGAGAATTTATCGCGAAAAAAATCGATGAAGCGACAGGATTGGAAACACGAGCTGTTGTGCTTGGACATGTTCTGCGCGGCGGAAGCCCGACGGCATACGACCGTATCCTTGCAACGCGCTATGGTGCGATGGCATTAACACTTGCAGCGGAAGGAAAGTTCGGATACATGGTCAGCTTGCGCGGCACGGAAGTTACGGCAGTACCGGTGAAAGAAGCAATCTTCAAGCTTCGCACGGTGCCTTTGGATTCTCAATTGATTCAAGCTGCGCGAGCCGTGGATACGGCATTCGGCGATGATCTGTAGATCTGTTTTTGTTCGATGGAGCCGCATTTCCAACAACGGAAAATCATTGATTCACAATTTCTGTTGACGGCGTATTGCAACGGATATTTTCCGATGGCGGATTCCGAGACCGGAGAAATTCGCTGGTACTCGCCGGACCCGCGAACGATTTTTGATTTGAAAGAGTTTAGAATTCCTCGCAGTTTGAAACTCACAATAAAAAAGCAAATATTCAATATCAGAATCGATCAACAGTTTGAAGAAGTAATGCGCGGTTGTGCTGACCGTGCTGAAACATGGATTTCAGAAACGATTATCCAGAGTTATGTTGCATTGTATCGTCTGGGCTTTGGTCACAGTGTGGAAACGTGGCGAGAAGGAAAATTGGTCGGCGGCTTGTACGGCGTTGCTATCGAAGGCGCCTTCTTCGGCGAATCGATGTTTAGTCGTGAACGCGATGCTTCCAAAGTCGCTTTAACGTATTTAGTCGAACGACTTCGTGAACGTCAGTATTTATTGCTTGACACACAATATCTCACGCCGCATCTTGCGCGTTTCGGTGCACAAGAAATTCCGCGCGAAGACTATTTACATCGACTTGAGCAAGCATTGCAACAACATTGTACATTCATCTGAAGGTGAAAAAAATGTCCAACTTTTTAAGTGAACCAGTTGTTACACAAACGAATTTACCGGGACTGAGTTTAAAGAATCGCGGCAAGGTGCGCGACCTGTACGATTTTGGCGATTCGTTATTGATTGTAGCGACCGATAGAATTTCAGCGTTCGATGTCGTGATGAATGAAGGCATTCCATTTAAAGGCAAAGTATTGACGCAGATTTCTGACTTCTGGTTCGAACAAACAAAACACATCGTGCCGAATCATCTGCGCTCTTCGATTGTGTATGATTTTCCGTCCGTATGCAAACCGTATTGGGATGTCTTGAGCGACAGGTCGATGTGGGTGAAGAAAACGAAACCCTTACCGGTCGAATGTATCGTTCGCGGTTATCTTTCCGGGTCCGGCTGGAATGAATATCAAAAGCAAAAAAGTGTTTGCGGTATTATGTTACCGGATGGTTTGCTGGAATCGTCAAAATTATCTGAACCGATTTTTACTCCTACCACGAAGGAAGATGTCGGCAAGCATGATGAAAATATTTCCTTTGAACAAATGACGAATCTCATCGGGAAGGAACGGGCGGAAAAAGTTCGGGAGCTTTCGATTGCCGTGTATTCGTACGGCGCGGCATTTGCAGAAACCAAAGGTACCATTATTGCAGATACCAAATTTGAATTCGGAGTAGATGAAAACGAAAATATCATTTTAATCGATGAAGTGCTGACGCCGGATTCTTCCCGCTTCTGGCCTCAACACAAATATCAAGCCGGCCGCGGACAGGAAAGCTTCGATAAACAATTCGTTCGCGATTATTTACTTTCGATCGACTTCAACAAAAAACCGCCTGTACCGAAATTACCGGACGATGTTGTCTTTAAAACATCTGCCTTGTATCTGGAAGCGCTGAAAAAATTAAGCGGACGCGAATTGGTTTTTTGAAATGGAACTTGCTGTATCTGCGGCGCGTTTTGAAGGGAAGAATAAGTTTAGTCGTATCACAAATAAAGAAATTATATGTTGAAATTATCTGAAGAAAATATTTATCAAGCATTACGCGCAGTTACGGATCCCGATTTACATCGTGACATTGTCACTTTGGGATTTGTAAAAAATCTTAGCATCACGGGAAACGATATTAAATTCGATTTGCAGTTGACAACGCCGGCATGTCCCGTGCGCGATCAATTTATCTTGGAATGTGAAAAAGCGATCCGTAGTACCATTGAAGGCGTTGGAAAGATTGATATTACGATGACTGCCAGCGTGCAGCACAATACGCATGCACAGAAAGAAGATATTTTACCGGGTGTAAAGAATACCATCGCGATTGCAAGCGGAAAGGGCGGCGTTGGGAAATCGACGGTTGCAGTGAATCTTGCCGTGGCATTGGCGATGGATGGCGCAAAAGTTGGATTATTAGATGCCGATGTCTATGGCCCGAGCGCACCGTTGATGTTTGGAATTCATGAACGCCCGAAAGTCATCGATAATAAGTTGCAGCCGTTGGAACGTTATGGCGTCAAGGTCATGTCCATCGGATTTTTAGTCGATCCGATGGAAGCGGTGATCTGGCGCGGGCCGATGGCGAGCGGTGCGGTGAAACAATTTATGTCGGATGTCAATTGGGGCGAATTGGATTATCTTGTATTCGACCTGCCTCCGGGAACAGGCGATATTCAATTAACGCTCGTGCAAACCATTCCGTTGACCGGCGCAGTGATTGTAACGACACCGCAAGATGTTGCGCTTGCCGATGTTCGCAAAGGATTGATGATGTTCAACAAAGTCAATGTACCGCTGCTCGGCATCATTGAAAACATGAGTTATTTTGTTTGCAGCCATTGCGGGCAGCGTGAAAATATTTTTGATAACGGCGGCGGCAAACGAACGGCGGAAGAACTTGCCGTTCCATTTCTTGGTGAAATTCCTATCGATACCAATATTCGCATTAGCGGCGATAACGGTGAACCGATTGTCTCCTGCAAAACGGAATCACCGCAAGCAGTTGTGTTTCGCGAAACCGCAAGAAAACTTGCCGCACAGATTAGTATTCAATATCAGGGAATACCACAAGCGCCGAAAATTGAAATTCTCTTGCCGAAAAACTAATCATGCCAAGTTCAGAGCAGATAGAATCGACGCTTCAAAAAGTTAGGCCATTCTTGCAAGTAGATGGAGGCGATGTGCAACTCGCGAACATCCGTGACGAAGGGATTGTTGAAGTACGGCTGCTTGGTGCATGTCTTACGTGTCCAATGTCCATTATGACATTGCGTGCCGGCATTGAACGGGCAATATTATTAGACCATCAAGATGTAAAACGTGTTGAGCAAGTGAAATAACTCCAAATTGATGCTATCTCCAATCTTTTCATTTATCTTCTCATAGGTCATTTTGATCTTTACTAATTCCGTTGTATCTTCAACATATTGAACTGATTATTTTCTGTTTCATGCTGAAGATGTATCAAAAATACATACTAGTTGGTGTAAATTCCTTCCTGAACATTGTTTTCCCAATTTCTGTGAGTCATATACGCTCCAAGAAAAAATCAAGATTATGAGTACTTTTAGTCCATTACAAAAATATACAAATCACTTCTTCAGCTATGTTCTGATTATTTTTTCGTGCACGTTATTTCTTTCTCGAATAATATGTGCACAAACACAGAATATCCAATTTAAGCATCTCTCGAACGATGACGGATTATCGCATAACTGGGTACGCTCCGTATATCAGGATAAATATGGCTTTATTTGGATCGGCACGGACGATGGATTGAACCGATTTGATGGAATAACGTTCCGTCAGTATAAAAACAACGCCAAAGACAAACATTCGCTCGGTGGCCATGCTGTTCCGGCATTGTTTGAAGATAGTAAAAACCGGCTATGGGTAGGCACGGATCAAGGATTGAATCTTTACGATCGGCAGCATGATTGCTTTATTCATAATCCACGTTGGCCTCAATACATGATAACAGCATTGGCCGAAGATAGCGATCATAGATTATGGATAGGCACAACAACAAATCTTTTTTATCTCGATTTACAAAATGACAGCGTTCATACGTATGGGCAGAAGGATTTTACTCTCTCTAAGGGATCTCTAAGCAACGGAAACATCCTATCGATATTGGCCGAAAATAATAACTCTATTTGGATAGGAACATCTCAGGGCCTCAATCTCTATGACCCTGAAACAGGAACTATGATCAATTATTATCACGATGACAAAGATCCCAATAGTCTCAGCAACGATGGGATTCACTCTTTCGTAAAAGATCATGTCGGCAGAATCTGGATAGGTACAGCGGAAGGCCTCGAATTATTTCTAAATGCAAAAGACCATCCGCAGCAAGGACAATTTATTCACTATCATAACAAAGGCAAAGATCCTTACAGTATTATGAAGGATAGAGTCTTATCTCTCATGGAGGATAAAAAACACCGTCTCTGGGTCGGCATAGAAAATGGTGGTTTGAATATGGTGGATCTCAATACATTTACAATCGGACATAGTATTTTCGCCCATTTTCAAAACAATCCGAACGATGAAACAAGCATCAGCAATAATTCCATTCATTGTCTGTTTCAGGATAAGCAAGGGAATATCTTGATCGGCACATTTGGAAAAGGAATCAACATTATAAGTACGACACAGAGCAATTTTCCCATCGTTAAACATTAGCGCGACAACAGCCGTTCGATCAACAACGAACAGGTGAATACATTTTTAGAAGATAAGAATTTTCTCTGGATTGGTACCGAAGGCGGACTGGAACGCTATTCTAAAAAGGATGGGACAGTAAAACATTTTGTTCACGATCCGCTACGGAAAACAAGTCTTTGCTCCAATGCTGTGTGGGCGCTTTGTAAGGACAAAGAGGGCAACTTTTGGATTGGAACTTGGGCTGGCGGTCTTGACAGGTTTAATGAACGGACAGAAACATTTGAACATCATGTTTATAATCCGAAAGATTCCAACAGTCTCAGTAATAATAATATCTTTGCACTTTGCGAAGACAGAAATAAAAATCTCTGGATCGGCACAATGGGTGGTGGCCTAAACATGCTGATCCTCAGAGAAAACAGTTTACAAGATATAAAACAAAAACGTCAGAATTGCAAAGTAAGAATGGATTGCTGACGGATTATGTTGAAGCAATTATAGAATCAAAAAACGGTGATCTCTGGCTGGTCAATACGATTGGCATTATATGTATCAATGCGGCCACAAAGCAATTTAAGCAATTCATACATAATGAGAACGACAGCACGAGTATAAGCGGTGATAGAACTATCTCTTTATACAGAGATAGTAAAGACCATCTCTGGTTTGGTACTGAAGCCGGTTTAAATTATTTTGACTTTTCATCTAAAACTTTCCGTTCATATCAAGTTTCCGACGGCCTGCCCGATAATACTATTACCGGTATCCTTGAAGACAACCATGGAAATCTTTGGTTGATTACAAACAACGGGCTTTCAAAATTTATTGATGCTGTGACATCTTCCGATAAAACCGATATTCAAGAATTACACACGTGAAGACGGACTGCAGAGTAATATTTTTACTCAGCGCTCGGTGTTAAAGGGAGCAGATGGAAAATTGTATTTTGGTGGTATTAATGGGTTCAATGTTTTTGATCCTGATAAAATTGAGGATAATTCGTATGTCCCTCCGGTTGTCATAACGGATTTTAAAATATTCAATCAACCTGTGCCTGTCGGTAAAGAAGGATCACCTTTAAAAACCAACGTCAGCATCACGGATGAAATAATCCTTTCGCATAAGCAATCCGTTTTTTCATTCGATTTTGCTGCTCTGAATTATCTCTCTCCATCAAAAAATCAATATGCATACAAGATGGAGGGATTTGATCATGACTGGAATTACATTGGTAATAAACACACAGCCACCTATACAAATCTGGATCCGGGAGAATATATCTTTCATGTTATAGGGTCAAATAATGACGGTGTTTGGAATAAACAAGGTGCATCGATACGAATTATCATCACACCGCCTTATTGGCAAACAATATGGTTTCGGCTTCTTGTTATCGGCCTATTGGCGGTAATTATTTATTGGATCTATCGACGCCGTGTGCAAGTGCAAAAAATTGCTGAACAGCACCGCATAGACCAAGTTATTGCCAAAGAGCGTAATCTTCTTCGAACATTGATTGATCATATTCCAGACTTGATTTATGTAAAAGATACTACAGGTCTTAAAACTATTTCCAATCAAGCCGATGCACTTTTTGCAAATTCTTATTCAAAAACGAATCCGTCAAATACCATAGATCATATTGAAAAACTCACCATAGTACCTTCTTTTAACGAGCAATCTATTTTACAGGCAGGAAAACCCATGGTAAATATAGAAGAAAGTATTGTTGATGAGCAAGGACAGATACATTGGTTTCTTACTTCCAAAATTCCATTGCGTGATGAGAAAGGGCAAATTATCGGTTTGGTGAGTATTGCCAGGGATATTACACAACGAAAAAAAGCTGAAACGGAACGAGAACAATCCCTTATCGAACTACAGGAAGCACTTGCCGATATTAAAAAATTAAGCGGCTTAGTACCAATCTGTTCCAGTTGCAAAAAAATCCGTGATGACAAAGGATACTGGAATCAAGTGGAAGCATATATTCAAGATCACTCGGAGGCGCGGTTTACACACGGCCTTTGCCCGGACTGTATGAAAAAATTATATCCCGAATATGCTGCCCAAAAAGGAAAAAACTGATTCGATTGGTGGCGACAGCCCTGTGTGCATCGTTCCTCCCTAATAACAGTATCATTACGTTTTTCAGTTGCTTCAACTGGCTCAATGTTGAAGTTCACCATGGCCCAGCGAAGCCGACATTTTGGATCATAAAATCCTCAACGGAAAAAAATCATGAAACATTCCTATCATGATGTCGTATATTCAACGTATAATATTATCATCAGAGAGGAGTCAACCATGAAAAAAATACTTGCGGTTTCACTCGTTTGTCTGTTCACGTTGTGTTCATGCTTTGGGCCGAGAGTCCGGGGCAACGGCACGATCAAAACAGAAACGCGCGACCTTTCCTCATTTGAATCGATTGTCTGCGATGGCGGATACGATATTCAAATTACCTGCGGTGCACAACAATCGGTAGCGATAGAATCCGATGAAAACCTGCTGCCTTTGATTCGGACGGAAGTGAGCGGTAATGAACTGCACATAGATACAAAAAAGAATCTTTCTCCTTCGGACGGTATTAAGATCGTCATATCGGTACCACGTCTGAATGATTTTACCACCGATGGCTCAACGAAGGGAAATATTCAAAACATCAGTGCAGATGATTTTCATTTTACGGTCAACGGGTCATCGCATGTCATTCTTAGCGGCGCCGCCGATAAACTGAGGGTTGTCATCAATGGCTCCGGTAATGTCAAAGCGGATTCTTTGAAAGTGCAAGATGCAAACATAAACATCGAAGGAAGTGGAGATGTTCGTTGCAACGTTCTTTCTTCGTTAAATGTTCACATCAATGGAAGCGGGTCGGTCAAATATCTTGGCGAACCAAAACATATCGATCAATCTATTAACGGTTCCGGTTCGATCCGAAAAGCCGAGTAACGGCTAAAACAGTTCATGGGCAAGGTGTTTTGTAAATGAGCGTTGTATGTTGATGACGCTTTTCTCGGATAAAGAGGAAAGCGTCATTACTGTGTAATCGGGATAGTTCACTCAGAAAAAAGTGAAGACGATAATGTGAATGCAGCAGTGCCTTTGTTGCTTTTAAAATGCACCACCCATGGTCATTGCTTTTACAGTGACTTTTCACAATATTATCCTTGAAACAAACTTCAGCTCGGAGAGATGGCCGAGTGGCTGAAGGCACAGGTTTGCTAAACCTGCATAGTGGGTAACTGCTATCGAGGGTTCGAATCCCTCTCTCTCCGCATTTCAATTTGTTTCTAAGTTCGGTTGTTCGGTCCCTCAATAAAGTTATCTCCCAAATTATTTTGATAGACGTGAGAAGTGTTTTTTCTTCAAGAAACAATCTGTCGGATAGTAACAATCGATTTTAAAGCAAATGAAAACGTTATGCAATTCACATCGAATGTGTAGATGAACCGAACTGTTCTTTGTAGAAAAAAAGAAGTACAATAAAACGTAAAATGCTGAAGGAATAAAGAATAATATGAATCAGATATTGCATGAAATAGGTCTTATTGGAATTGTGCCGGTGGTTGTACCTGGAACATGCTGAAGATGCTGAGCTGTTGGCAAAAGCATTGATTGATGGCGGACTGCCGTGTGCTGAAGTGACGTTTCGTACCGCTGCTGCGAAAGATTCCATTACACGCATCGCAAAAAAATATCCCGAAATGTTGCTGGGAGCCGGTACGGTACTTTCCGTCGAACAGGTGAAAGCCGCAAGAGACGCAGGTGCAAAATTTATTGTCAGCCCTGGGTTGAATCCTAAAGTTGTCGAATATTGTTTGAAGGAAAATATTCCGGTCACTCCCGGTGTTGCAACGCCGTCGGAAGTTGAACAGGCATTGGAATTCGGTCTTGAAGTTGTGAAATTTTTTCCCGCGGAAGGCAACGGTGGCATCGATTATTTGAAAGCGCTTGCTGGTCCTTTCCGCACTTTACGCTTCATTCCTACCGGCGGTATCGATGAAAATAATTTGATGTCGTATCTTTCTCTTCCGTGTGTTCTGGCATGCGGTGGAAGCTGGATGGTAAAATCGGATTTGGTAACCGGTCGGCGGTTTGATGAAATCGTTGCGCTGGCAGCGCGCGCTGTGCAAAAAATGCTCGGCTTTACTTTGCGTCATGTCGGCATCAACACGCCAGACGAACAAGAGGCAAAAAATACGGCAGCACAATTGACAAATATGTTCGGATTTCTGCCGAATGATAAAGGCGGCGCGATATTCGTCGGAAATGCTTTTGAAGTAATCAAAAGTAAATACCTTGGTGAGCATGGACACATTGCGATTGCCACTAATTCTGTGGAACGTGCGTTAGCATACTTGCAGCATCGCGGTGTCGGCATCAAACAAGAAACGAAAAATATTGTGAATGGCAAATTGCAAACTGTCTATCTCGATGTGGACATTGCGGGGTTCGCCGTTCATTTAGTGCAGTTGTAGTAGAGCAGTGGTAAAGAATAAAATATTTGCGATGTATCCTTTAAGATTCAAAATGGAGATGAAATGAAAAAGCCGTTTATACATGATAATATTTTGCTTGAAACAAAAACTGCTTCTAAACTTTATCATGAGTTTGCGGAGAAACAACCCATTATCGATTATCACTGTCATCTTTCTCCGAAAGAAATTGCAGAGAATCGAAAGTTTGAAAATCTTAGTCAAATCTGGTTATCCGGCGATCATTACAAATGGCGGGCAATGCGCGCTTGCGGTGTCGATGAACGCTTTATCACCGGTTCTGCTTCCGATTGGGAAAAATTTCAAGCGTGGGCTGGAACAGTTCCAAAACTTGTTCGCAATCCTTTGTATCACTGGACGCATTTAGAATTACGCCGACCGTTCGGCATTGCGAATCAAGTGCTGAATGAAAAAACTGCAAAAGCCATCTGGGATGCGGCAAATAAAAAATTAGCGACGCCTGCTTTTACCACGCAGGGGATTTTAAAACAAATGAATGTAGAAGCGGTTTGCACAACCGATGATCCGATTGATACGTTGGAATATCATAAAGCGTATGCCGCTCAATCGGACGGTAAAACCAAAATGGTTCCGGCATTTCGTCCCGATAAAGCCATGGCAATCGAAACAGGCGAAGCATTCATACAATATCTCCGTAAATTGGAATTAGCCGCAAGCAGTGAGATTAAAGATTTTGAATCGTTGATTTTTGCTATTCATATTCGCCATGAATATTTTCATGCAAATGGCTGCCGACTTTCCGATCATGGCGTCGAAACCATTCTTGCCGAAGATTATACAGAAAATGAATTAAATAAAATTCTCAAGAAGGCACGCAAAGGAAAATCATTAACTGCATTGGAAATTACGAAATTCAAATCGGCAATGTTGTATGAGTTCGGGAAAATGGACGCGGAGAAAGGTTGGGTGCAGCAATTTCATATCGGCGCGCTGCGCAATGTCAACAGTAGAATGGTGCACATTCTCGGTCCAGATACCGGCTATGATACGATTGGTGATTTTGATGTCGCGCGTCCGTTAGCAAAACTTCTTGACCGTCTGGAAGCGGATAATAAATTGGCAAAAACCATTTTGTATAATCTGAATCCGCGTGACAACGAACTACTCGGTACGATGATCGGTTGTTTCCAAGACGGCACCGTTCCCGGAAAAATTCAGTACGGTGCTGCATGGTGGTTCTTGGATCAAAGGGATGGAATGACAAAACAGATCGAAGCGTTATCCACGCTCGGCGTGCTCAGTCAGTTTATCGGCATGCTTACAGATTCGCGCAGCTTTTTGTCATATCCGCGTCATGAATATTTTCGCCGTGTGTTGTGCAATATCCTGGGCAAAGAAATGGAACAAGGTATCATTCCCAGTGATTGGAAACATATCGGAGGAATTGTGTCCGATATTTCATATCATAATGCAAAACGATATTTTCCGTTTGCATAGAATTCGAACATTAGAAAGATATTGTTGTAAAACGTTAATTATAAAGAAGGTATTATGAATTTACATGAAATCACAAAGATGTATGATTTCGCTGGAAAAACCGTTGCCATTACCGGCGGCGGCGGCGTGTTATGCAGTGAAATGGCAAAATGTCTTGCCGGATGCAATGCAAACGTTGTTGTTCTTGATCGTGATATGTCGCTCGGTGAGAAAGTGGTGACTGCGCTTGCTGGCACCAAGGGAAAGCACAAAGCGATTTTTATCGATGTGCTCGACAAAGGAAAAGTGCAAGAAGCTGCAGATAAAGTGTTTGCAGAGTACGGGCGGGTTGATATTCTTATCAACGGTGCCGGTGGAAACAATCCGAAAGCAACGACTAATGCGCAGCAATCATTCTTTGATATTCCTTCGGAAGCAATTCAGTTCGTATCCAATTTAAATCTTATTGGAACAATTCTACCGAGTCAAATTTTCGGTAAACACATGGTGGAAAACAAAGAAGGTATTATTCTGAACATCTCTTCGATGAACGCGTTTCGCCCATTGACACGCATTCCTGCATACTCCGCAGCAAAAGCGGCAATTAGTAATTTCACGCAATGGCTGGCGGTGCATATTGCACAGGAATATACACCGAACATTCGCGTCAATGCCATTGCTCCAGGATTTTTTCTGACGGAACAAAATCGTTTTTTGATGACGGAAAAAGAAACCGGCGCCTTAACAGAGCGCGGCAAAAAAATATTAGCACACACACCGATGAATCGATTCGGCGAACCAACCGACTTGCTTGGTGCGATGTTGTGGCTTTTATCGCCTGCATCGAACTTTGTCACGGGTATTGTGCTTCCTATTGACGGCGGCTTTTCTGCCTATTCCGGCGTATGAGTCAACTCAATATTGTTGTCAATAAAAACACGCCGTCCGTCGTCGAAGTGTTTTCGCACCTTGGGAAAGTGACAGCATTGGAAACCGTCGATGTTACGCGGGATGCTGTTTGCGATGCGGACATTTTAGTCGTACGTTCCGAAACCAAAGTCAATCAGGATTTGCTGGAAGGCAGTTCTGTGCGCTTTGTCGGAACCGTGACGATTGGAACAGATCACGTTGATGAATGGTATCTTGCTTCCAAGGGCATCACGTTTGTCAGCGCACCCGGCAGCAATTCCAATTCTGTTGCCGAATATATGTCGGCAGCATTGCTCACGTGGTCACGCCGTACAGGTGAATCATTGCACGGAAAGATTATGGGTATTGTCGGCGTTGGTAATGTCGGCAGTAAAGTGTTGCGTGTGGTAAAGGCGCTCGGTATGAAGGCGATCTTAAATGATCCGCCGTTGGCGCGGAAAACCGGCGAACTAAAATATCGTCCGATAGAAGAAGTGATGAAGGCGGATTTTATTACGGTGCATGTTCCGCTGACAAAATCCGGCGAAGATGCGACGTATCATTTATTCGATGAAGCACGCATTCAGAAAATGAAACCCAGCTCGGTGTTGATCAATGCATCACGCGGTGCCGTGGTGGATGGAATAGCATTAAGCGATGCACTTGCGTCCAAGCATCTTTCTGCCGCAGTGTTGGATGTATGGGAAGGCGAGCCGAAGATCAATACAAAATTGCTTTCGCAAGTAATGCTTGCTACACCGCACATCGCGGGTTACTCGTTGGACGGAAAATTGAATGCATGCCGAATGGTCTATGAAGCAGCGTGCAAGTTTACCAATATCTTGCCCGAATGGAAAATCAATACCGCTATCCATCCTCCCGAATCTGCTCGCATCCTCATTCCTCAAAATCTTACAACGGAAAATGAAATTGTATCATTTGTCGTTCATGAAAGCGTACGACATAGAATACGATGATATGACATTGCGGAAACTATTGGAGATGGACGAAACCCAGCACGGAAAATATTTCATGAAACTGCGTGCCGAATATCGTGTTCGCCGCGAATTCTTCAATCGCGTTGTAGTTCTTTCAGCACAGCAAACTGAAAGCAGCAAGATGCTGCGAAGTTTAGGATTTTTAATTGATATAATCTAAAAGCAATGACGGTTCTTCATTGATGAGCTGAGGTTGTTTTTTATTGAATATGAAAGGAATATCAAATGAGTAACAGTTTGAATATCAAAAAAGATGGCGCACTCGATCTTGTTTCATTGGGAGCGCTTGTGCACCGACTTGATCCCGGTATCATTCCGTTTCGCAAGGCAACGCAATGCCAGATTCATGTCAGCGGCGGAGAATTCAATGTGGCGGCGAACCTTTCCGATTGTTTCGGAATGAAAACCGGCATCGTATCTGCCATGGTCGATTATCCGATCGGCGATATGATTCAAGAGCGCGTTCGTGCCATGGGTGTGAAACCATTTTATAAACAGTTCAAACACAACGGCGTGAATGGCCCGAACATGGCAACTGTGTACAGCGATCAAGGGCATGGTGTTCGCCCGCCGGTGGTGTTCTACAATCGCAGCAATGAAGCTGGGTCGATGCTGAAGCCGGGCGATTTTAATTGGGATGAAATATTCGCAGGCGGTGTCCGCTGGTTCCACAGCGGAGGAATTTTTGCAGCGCTTTCCGAAACCACGGGACAGGTGATCATCGAAGGCATGGAAGCGGCAAAGAAAGCCGGAGCCGTTACAAGTTTCGATCTCAACTATCGCGCGAAACTCTGGAATCTCTGGGGCGGCGAAAAGAAAGCTGCCGAAGTGATCGCAAAGATTGTCGAGAATGTCGATGTGCTGATCGGCAATGAAGAAGATTTACAAAAGGGCTTGGGCATTCAAGGACAGGATGTGGAATCTAAATCTAAACTTGATCCGACATCATTCTTTAAAATGATCGAGCTTGCGGTAAAGAAATTTCCGAACGTCAAAGCAGTGGCAACAACACTGCGTGAAGTGCATTCGACCAATCGTCATAGCTGGGCCGCGGTTGCTTGGGTGAATGGCAAAACGTTTGTTTCACCGACGGCTGAATTGGATGTCTTTGATCGTGTTGGCGGCGGCGATGGCTATGCAGCAGGATTTATTTACGGATTGCTTTCTGGATTGGATTCGCAGGAAGCGGTAAATCTTGGCTGGGCGCATGGCGCAATGTTGACGACAACGCCGGGTGATACAACGATGGTTACTCTCGATCAAGTCAAAGCGTTTGCAAAAGGCGGATCTGCGCGTATTCAACGGTAATCCATTTTTCATCACGAATGATTTCAGGAGGCCCTATTGTTGAACGAACGATGGCGTTTCCGTGTTTAAGTTATAAGAATTATTAAAGGAGTGAACTCATGTTGCTCTATAGCCGTGGCTCCGAAACCGATGTGCTGCAAGAACGGGACTTGCGGAATGGCATTGAAGAAGCATTTAAAGAATTAGGCGCAAAGAAAAAAGTTCTTGCCGTGCCTCCGGATTTTACGCGCTTTCATTCTCATGCCGGAATTCTCACGCGTTTAACGTGGGAGTATTACAAAGAAAAATTAACGGACATTCTTCCGGCACTCGGCACACATGCGCCGATGACGGATGAACAATTGCAAACGATGTTCGGCAATGTACCGAAGAATTTATTCCGCGTCCATGATTGGCGGAACGACGTCGTGACGCTCGGCGAAGTGCCGTCGGAATTTATCCGCGAACAATCGGAAGGGAAATTAGATTATAGCTGGAAGGTGCAAGTTAATAAACTGATTGCGCAAGGTGGATATGATTTGATTTTATCCATCGGTCAGGTGGTGCCGCATGAAGTCATCGGTATGGCGAATTATAACAAAAATATTTTTGTGGGAACCGGCGGACCCGAAGGTATCAACAAAAGTCATTTCCTCGGTGCGGTGTACGGCATGGAACGCATTATGGGGCGCGCCGATAATCCGGTGCGGCGATTGTATAACTATGGCTCCGAACATTTTGCAAAACATCTGCCCATCATCTATGTGCAAACTGTCGTATCGCGCGGCGAAGACGGCAACTTGAAGGTTCGCGGTTTGTATATCGGAGACAACATCGAATGCTTTCAACGTGCTGCGGAACTTTCGCTCAAGGTAAATTTTGAAATGCTCGAGGTGCCGCTCAAAAAAGTTATCGTCTATCTCGATCCGTCGGAATTCAAAAGTACGTGGCTTGGCAACAAAGCCGTGTATCGTACGCGTATGGCAATTGCAGACAGACGGCGAATTGATCATCCTTGCACCGGCATTACAGGAGTTCGGAGAAGATAAACAGATCGATGCGCTTATCCGCAAGTATGGATATGTCGGCACACCGAAAGTCTTGCAGCTTGTTGAACAAAACGATGATCTAAAAAATAATCTCAGTGCAGCGGCGCATCTCATTCACGGTTCGTCCGAAGGCAGATTCACGATCACTTATTGTCCGGGACATTTGACGAAGCAAGAAGTGGAAAGCGTTCACTTCAAGTATGCCGATCTCGACCACATGATCAAATGCTACGATCCCGCAAAACTCAAAGACGGTTACAATGTTATGCCGGACGGAGAAAAAATCTTTTACATTTCCAATCCCGCGCTGGGGTTGTGGGCGCATAAAGAACGGTTTCGGTGAGTCTATGAGTTATTGAGTCGATGAGTAGTCGAGTAGCTGAGACAAAGGGGTGAATTTATATTCTGATTGGTCAGGCATGTCTGTCTAAGTCGTTTGTATGCCCGTCAAATGGACATGCAAGCTGTTCTAAGTGACTTGATACACTTCTCGATCATCCGCGTACCGTTCTAAATGACCTGCGTACCCGTCTAAATGGCTTACATGGCTTTCTGAATCATCGATGAAGATGGAAAAATGGCTAAAACAGGCAAAAAATTGGTCTGTTCGGGCAAATGTTGGGTTGGCTCAGGGAAGTGTGTCGAGAGTAGGGTCGGTTTGTGTATCGATAAACATCATTATCGTATGCAGAAGTCAATTTCAACCACCAATTGGATCTACCCGTGCCGGTGCCAACATCAATGTTTGTTTATAGAATTTCTACTTATTTAAGCTTGACATAGAGAAGATATTTACTAAATTACTGCTGTCAGCGTTTCCCAGCGGGCTGGCGATTAGATTCTTTCCGATATAAAAAACCTCTTAAGGCCGTGAGGTGATAGAATGTTAAAAATTATTGCTCATACAAAAGTATGGCAGATGTCTGACACCTTCCTGAGATTAGACCAGGTCAGGTGTCTGACATCTCTTTGTATTTGTTACTAAATCATTAATTCGTCATGCGCACCTTGTTTTCTGCATAGAATATTTTGAAATTGATTTTGTCTAAGGGCTTCTAACTAAAAAACATTTCGAGGAGGAATATTTATGAAACGTTCTTTAACTATTTTGGTATTGCTTTGTGCTGTTGTGTTGATGACAACAGCGGCGTGGGGACAGTTGGTACTGGAGAACAGATGGAACTAGTGGAATATGGACTGGTACAAATTGGTCGGCTTCACCTTCCGCGACAGGTGGCACCGCATATACAGCTAATACAGATGCAATCTTTAGTGCAAATTCTACGGTCACTTTTGCAACGGTATCAATTGGTAATGTAACAGTTAATGATGGTGTAACGGTTACAATAAGTAATGCTGGGACTTTAAGTATGGCTGGTACTGTACGAACTTTTAATATTGGTAATAGTTCCTCGCTTACGTGGACTAGTCAATCAGTAACATCGAATAGTGCTGCAGGTATAACCAAAAGTGGTTCGGGAACTTTGAATCTCGGCGCTTTGACTTTTTCCACAAATATGAACGGCGGTTTCACCTTAAATAACGGAACAGTTATAGTCTCAGGTAGTAAAGCCCTGGGCAATGGAACACTCACAATAAATGGCGGAACAATTCAATCGTCAAGTGGCCTTACTTATATTGTAACTTCAATCACAATTGGTGGTGATTTCACATTCACTGGTACTGGAGCTGATATATATACACCTGCAGTTTCACTTGGGGTTGCGACAAGAACAATTACTAATAACATTACATCAGGAAGTCGTCAATTTTCAGGTATTATCTCTGGAAATAGTGGAGTAGGTTTAACAATAAGTGGAACGGGAACTACACCGATTATTTTAAGCGGGGCTAATATCTATACAGGGTTAACTACTGTTTCTGGAAGCACATTACAATTAAATAGAACAGGTGGAACTACTATTCCTATTACTAATGATATTAATATCAATGGAGGAATTTTAAAAGTCAGCACTAATCAAACAATAAATAATTTTAGCATGACATCTGGTACTGTTACTGTTGATGCAAATACTACATTAACAATTACTGGAACTTATAATGTTACAGGTGGAATAATTAACAACTCAGGAACTATTAAATTAAACGGTGGTGCTACATCTTTCCCCGGATCAGGTGTAACAATTAATAATGGTACTTCAAACACTATAACAAATCTTGAAATAGCAACTAGTAGTGATGTAATAGCTACTTTGGCTTTTACTGTTGGGGGCACACTTACACTTACTAGTGGTAAACTTACGCTTGGTGCAAATAATCTTACTATTGGTAGTACCTATTAGCGGTGCAAGTGCAACAAGTTATATTGTTACCAACAGCACAGGCGCCTTGCTGCAAAGTGTGGCTGCATCTTCGAGTAAAACCTTTCCTGTTGGTACTGCTTCTGCGTATGCACCAGTAACAGTCGCCAATCAAGATGGCACAAATGCAGATGGATACAGTGCTCTCGTTGCTTCTGCTACCGCAGGTAGTAATAGCGGTGCCGATCGTGTTCAACTTCAATGGACAGTTGGTCGATCAGGTGCAACGGTTTATGCAGCGACATTCCAATGGCCGGGTACTGCAGAGGGAACAAACTTTGCAGCGAATCGAGCCACATACGATCAATTATATGATATTAGCAACCCGACAACGAATCTTTACAGTTCATCGAACTTGACCGGTGATCCATATACAGTAACAAGTGTTAATACGTTAAACACAAACACAAGCTACGCTATTGGTAATGGCGCATCAGCTCTTCCCGTCGAACTCACTTCTTTCACCGCAACCGGCACACACAACGGCGCAATGTTAGTATGGAAGACGGCAACAGAGAAGAACAACTACGGTTTCAACATTGAGCGGCGAGTAGTAAATAGTCAAACATCCCCTCCTTACCAAGGAGGGGATGTAAGGGGTGGTTGGAGCAAGGTCGGGTTTGTTGCAGGTCATGGCACAAGCAACAGTGCAAATTCCTACAGCTATGCCGATGCCAATGTTTCAGCAGGCACGTACGCATATCGCATTGCACAGATCGATAACGATGGAACGGTGAAGACATACAATGAATCTGAAGTCACGGTTGGTGCGGCGGCGAAAATTTTATCGTTGTGCAATTATCCCAATCCGTTTAACCCGACGACGACGGTTGAGTTCACCGTTCCGACCGACGGCATGACGACGGTAAAAATTTACAACATTCTGGGACAGGAAGTTGTTACGGCATTTCGCGGTGATGTGAAAGCCGGACAATATCAGCACGCAACATTCGATGGCTCAAAGCTTTCCTCGGGCGTCTATTTCTATTCGATTGAAAACAACGGCCAGCGCATGGTCAAGAAAATGTTGATGATGAAATGATGAAATCATTTCGTCGAAATCCCGTTGGGATTGATGATGAAATAACGAAGTTATTTTCATCGAAGTCCCGTACAGCGAGATTGATGATGAAATAGCAATTAGTTGTTGGGGCGGATGGTGTCCGCCGAAAAGTAGGGACACAATACATTGTGTCCAATAAGGGCAGTGAGAGAAATCTTGCTGCCTTTTTTTGTAAGATGCTTTGGGAGGTGTGAGACACCGCACTTGGTACAAACTCAGGAAGGTGTCAGACATCTGCTTTGTCAGGGCTATCTATAGACAACTGAATCAGAAAAGACAACTCCTGCGGAATTCTTTTGTAGAATCTACACCAATATTTTTGGTTTTTGCGAGTATCTAAATGGCATGACTCGATAAAACAATTCATTCGTAGTATTCCTGTCTCTTCCTATCATACATTCAAATTATTCTCGTGTGGCATCAAAATTGAATCTCTTGTATCTATAGCGAAGAGATAGAATACTATCATATATTCGTTTAAATAAGTAAATTGTTCTCTGTAGATAGATGAAGCAAGATGGAATTGTCTTGTTGCGCAGGCCAAGTGCCGAAGTAGTGGGGATAGCTCCCAGCCATCCGACAGTATAATTCCTCCAGATTATTTTTATTTCAATCGCTGCAGAGTGATCAGGTGAAATGTTGCATCGTTGCTTAATATGCCGATGCAAAAATATCTCGCTGTTGTTTGTAGTGATTGAATACTGAGGTGCACACCAAGCGCCGAGAAGAGAGGAACTATGAATCATTTTAGTAAAAATCGGTACCGAACTATATCGAAACGCATAGAATACGTATGTCTTTCCATGCCGTTGTTTGTATCAGTTGTTGTTGCACAATCGTATCAGGCAACCCATTATGTACCGATCACGAATTACTACAACAGTATCGATACAACGAGATCGACTTTCGTTACCGATCTGCAAAATATTATTTATCCCCACAATCGAATTACATACGATAATTATGATGAGACGAATGTTGCGAACTTTGCCTCGCGCGATACAACGAATGGGCAGCGTGTGGTGACATGCGTGTACAGCGGGTTGAATTATGTGTACACGCCGCCATTCAAGTGGTATGGTACGGCCGGCGTGAACGTTGATTCGGGATTCAGCCGTGAGCACTCATGGTGTCAGAGCTGGATGCCGAGTGTCAACGCATCGGGGTTCACGAGCCGTCCGGAGTATTCTGACCAGCATCATTTATATCCGACCAATCAGAAGTATGCAAACGAACCGCGAAACAATCATCCACACGGAATTGTCGCAACTGTCACGAGTAGTTATTTAGAGTGCAAATTGGGAAAAGATGCGAATGGATATACTGTGTTCGAGCCGCGGAATAGCCATAAGGGCGATGTTGCGCGAGCAATGTTGTATATGGCGGTATGTTATAATGGCAAGGACGGATATGATTGGACATTCAATCATTTGAACAATGTGATCTTGCCGGATTCGATGAAAGAGGGGCCGGAAGATTTGAATACACTTCTTGCATGGAAGTCATCAGGTATCCGCCGGATGCATGGAGAAAGCACGCAACGAATATGTCGATTCGCTGCAAGGGAATCGCAATCCTTTTATCGATCATCCCTCGTGGGTGAATTTGATTGACTTCAATACGTTGACGTTGAAAGGTGCTTCCGTAACACTTGCTACTGAACCAACAAACTATGCTACAAATTTTACCGCAACACTTAATGACAACACGACGATTCAATTGAACTGGACAGATGCAGCAGCGGGAACGCAATTACCGTCAGGATATTTGTTAATGGCAAACACCACAAATAGCTTTACCGCGCCAAGCGATGGAACAACATCTACAGATGATGCGAATTTATCCGATGGATCAGCCGTGGTGAACATTACGTACGGAAGCGGAACGACTTATACATTCAGCGGATTGAATACGGAGACGCAGTACGATTTTCGATTATATTCATACAATGGCGATGGAAGTGCGAGAAATTATAAAACAGACGGCACAATGCCTGCGGCAAGTGCGACAACAACAGGAACGAGCAGCGTAACACCGAATGGAAAATTGGATTTTGGCACAACGGCAGACGGAACCACAGCAACGACAACCAATACCGGATTTGGAGGAGTAAGAATCGGTAGTGGCGGTGGTAGTTTTACGATTAAGAATCCAGGACAAACAATCGGGAGTGGCGCAGAATTACAAGGCGTTGCGCCGACCAGCACTTCTGTGAATAGTGTTGGGATAACGAGTTCAGAATATGGAACCGCAACGACATTATTCACGATTACGTTTCAAGTTTACTTCTCCGGCGGCAGTTCGGGTGATTGGTGTTTCTTTGCTGGTAATGGAACTACATTTGGTTCCACGCAAACTTCTCAATTTTTCAGTACAGAGGTTTTTACAGGACTTAAATTTGTTTTCGGCGCATCAAACGCTATTACGACTTACAACCGTACGTCAAGTGGATGGATACGACGGGCATTATTGGAACGCCTATCGCTCAAAATGTAGCATACACTATTGACATCGTAGGGAATAATTCCGCCAACACGGTCACTTATGGATCAAGCAGCGTTGCTGCAAACACATTTGATCTCTATGTCAATGACGTCCTTGTTGGAGATGATTTGCCAAAAGCCCAGCTTGCCAATGCGATAAATATTAACGCATTTAGATTCTACGGAGAGAGTTCCACAGGCAATGTAGCTACAATAGCGTTAGACAATATTGTGTGGTACAATACGATTGATGTAGCGATTTCCCTACCGGTCGAACTCGTTTCCTTTACAACCGCAAGCAAAGAGAATGGTGCAACGCTGGCATGGAAAACAGCGACGGAAGTGAACAATTACGGGTTCGAGATTGAAAGAAGAAAAGTAGTTGAGTCTGTGAGTAGTGGAGTCGTTGAGTGGGCGAAAGTGGGATTTGTGGCGGGGAATGGTACGAGCAACATAGAACACAATTATTCATACACTGATAATAATATTCCATCTGGAACGTACGCGTATCGGTTAAAGCAGATTGACAATGATGGAACATTTAAATATTCGAATGAAACGGAAGTGCAAGTTGGAATGGCTATGAAGATATTGACGCTCGCCAATTATCCCAATCCGTTCAATCCGACGACAACAATTCAGTTCACAGTCCCAAATGATGGAAAAGCTATTGTGAAAATTTTTAATATGTTAGGGCAGGAAGTTGCAACGGCATTTAGCGGAGAGGTGAATGCCGGAACAGTGAATAATATAAGTTTCAATGCATCAAAGTTATCGAGCGGTGTGTATTTTGCACGCTTAGAAAATAGCAGACAGGTACAAACCAAAAAGTTGGTAGTAATGAAATGAGTCGGTGAGTATATGGTCTTTGAGCTTCTACATAGATGAGATGTAGGAACGAACAATTGTCCGCCCCAGAAATCACTTTATTTTATATTGAAGACTGCCTTAAGAAAAAAATGCAAATCGTCGCTTACCGGCACTAACAACAAAGCTGGCCGCTCAACTTTAAATGCTGTAAGACTCAAGATAAAACCGCCATTCACTTCGAGTTTGTTTTGCGTCCATATTGTTTTGCCAAGCATGGCAATATCTTTGGTGATGCCATGGAACGTCAACTTTCCTTCAACACGAATGCTGTCGCCATATTGTGTGACTGATGTGCTGGTAAACGTAACATACGGATAGGTGATGGCATCGATCACTTCCATGGCATGGGAATCGCGATTCGAATTGCCGCTGTCAAATGTTGTTACATCGACCTGCGCAGTTACTTTGCTGATTTTCTTTTTTGCCAGATCAGCGTCCACACGAAACGCAACATCTTTGCTTATTGATTCCATTGTATGGAGAGGATGCGATAGTGTATATGTGACTGATGATTCTTCTTTGCTTTCACCGATCGTTTTCATTTGAGCTGATGCACCAAAACAAAAACTGAACAGCAGAAAAAATATTTTAATGTACTTTACCATTCTTCTTATTCCTTAAAATGTTACAACGATTAATGATGCGGCAAGCGCTGTTGCAGTCGTGTAGGCAGATATTTGATGAAAGTGTGCGATCTGCGAATCGGTAGCACGCCGACTGATCATCGAACCGAGAATCGGCGTCAAGACCATTCCCGTAAAATGAATCCATGCCAGCGTCTTGTGAATCGTTATCGTGCTTGCTTCATCGCGGCGAATCATCGGCGGCGGCGAAAGGACGGCAAGCAATCCTGTTGCACTATATGAAGCGATGGTTGTTGCAACAAGAATTTTATGATTGGTTACATAACCGCGGTCTCCGTCGATAATTTTTTGGCCAAAATAGATGGCGGTTATCATAGACCAAAGTGTAACAAATCCACCGATCTGATGCGCAACGAGCATCGTACGGCGAAGCGATAATTCGCTTTTTCGTGATTCAGGCGTCAGTGGTGCAGCAATGCCCATGGGACCAAGCAATCCATTTTCTCCCCAAAGTCCTCTTTCCATAAAGCTTATATTTTCCGGCAGCAATCTGGGCTTCATCATCAGCGGAAGAGAATCGGTTTCTATTGCTGGCAGTGGGGCAAGAAGGGCGCTTCTCACCGATGGAAGATCGGCATACAACTGTCCCTGCATGGTGTGCATTCCCAGAATCATGAGAAACATCAACGTTAGAGATTTCATAGATAGTCCTCCTGTAGTTGGTATGGATGAATTAGGATGTGACTCTGAGCATGGAACCGTTCAGAGATGTTTTATACGTAGCCAAAGAACTTGGTGCCGGTCCATTAAGTACGGAACCGTTGGTTGCAAAATTGGAACCATGAAGCGGGCAATGAAATTCGTTTCCATTCAGTTGATAAGCCACCGTTCCACCCTGATGGGTGCAAATAGAACTGACGGCAACATACGATCCGTCTGCAATGTAGGCAACGATAATGTTATCATTGTAAATGTAACCACCTATTGTCTTCAGTGCACTATTAGCAGAAGCATTTAAGTCTAATGTGAAATCGACATTAGTCGGTGGATTGGTAACTTGATCTAACGGGTTACAACTTTCAAGTAAGGAACTACAAATAACGGTTGCAGTACCAACTCCCAGCAGCGTGAGGAATTCTTTTCTGTCCATTATGATCTCCAGTTAAATGACAATGAAAAATATATTTTTATGGACTCCTCTTAAATTCAACGTACAGACATTTTGAAAAGTTCCCCATTTAAGGAAGATGTTGTTCGAATAGAAAAAAAGGGTAGAGACGTACAATCTTGAATCTCTACCCTCAATAGGAAGGACACCTATAAATTACTGGTATAGGCAGGAGTGAATTATTCTTTTATGTAAATTGGAATATGACTACTCGTATTCCCAATATTTTATTTATTCACTGCCGCCATCGTGCGTTCCGGATATCGCAGTCCTTTTGCAGCACCAACTGGAACTGCCGCGTTGATTCGCGCAACATCCTGAGCGGATAAAGTAAGTGCGATTGCTTTGATATTTTCTTCTAAATATTTTCGTCTCTTCGTTCCCGGTATCGGTACAATATCAGTTCCCTGTGCAAGCAGCCATGCGAGCGCTAATTGTGCCGGTGTACATTTTTTTTCTTGAGCAATGGATTCGATACGTTTGAACAATTCAAGATTATGATTGAAATTTTCTTCCTGAAAGCGCGGGCTGTTGTGGCGAAAATCATCCTTCTGCACATCGGAAATATTTTTAAACGCGCCGGTAAAAAATCCGCGGCCAAGCGGACTGTACAAAACGAACGTAATTCCAAGCTCACGGCATGTCGGTAAAATTTCTGCTTCCACATCCCGTGTCCAGAGTGAATATTCAGTTTGTAAGGCAGCGATCGGATGAATCTTTACAGCGCGGCGAATTGTTGCCGGCGCTGCTTCAGACAATCCGAGATATTTTACTTTTCCCTGCTTCACAAGTTCTGCCATTGCACCGACGGTTTCTTCAATCGGAACCTGAGGATCGACACGATGTTGGTAATAGAGATCGATGTAATCAGTGCCGAGCCGCTGCAAACTTGCTTCGCAAGCCGAGCGAACATATTCCGGACGGCCGTTCACGCCAAGGAAACTTCCGTCCGCGCCGCGCACGTTTCCAAATTTTGTTGCAAGTATAATGTTGTGCCGATTGGCATGAAGAGCTTGTCCAACCAATTCTTCATTTTTTCCGACACCGTACATATCGGCAGTATCGAAAAAATTTATACCCAATTCGATAGCGCGTTGAATTGTTGCGGCCGATTCTTCATCGTTTCTACCGGCGTAAAACTCGGACATACCCATACAACCGAGTCCGAGCGCGGAAACTTTTAGATCGCTTTGACCGAGAATTCTATATTCCATAGTTTATTCTTCCATAAAATTGTAAGGATGAGATTTTATGCATTCTTTACAACAAAGAATCGATGATGAAACGTTCCGGCTAAAATATTCTACAATATTCTATTGATATTCGACGATTTGCTTGAGATGATGTTCCAAATGTCGGATATAGTCGTCAATAAGCCATTCAAGAGTAACATTGTTACCTGTTTTCCAATACAGCACTCTCTGGTGAGGTATGCTTTTGGAATATGAGAAATTAATTCAACGAATTGTCGGTTGTACACCTCCCAAAACGTGATGAGCTGTGCGCTAATTATAAATCGATGATAACTAAAATGATTCCAATGGTTCTGGTTGTATGTAATGGTTGGCACTTGCTCAAACTGTACACGGATAAATCTTTGATGGTTATTCGTTGCGCTGTCAATAAGATGTCCTAAGATTTCTTTTTTACTCCATTTATCGGGCGCGGGTTTATTCGAATATTCATCTTCTGAAAGAGATTTTAATAACGGTGGTATGATGGTACAGAGATAATGAAGCCGTTGCAGAGATTGTTCTACCATACGATGATCCTTTACAAATGGCGGTGTAATTTGTTTTCTTTTGTTGAACCTAAAATAAAAAGTTCAATCAGTTTGAGAAAATATTTATGGTATAATTTTATCGACCGTTTCTAATTTATTCCCTTCACGTTTATCTGCACGCAAAAGGAGAATAGCAAAGATTAAACCAATAATGCCAAGCGTGGAGAACATTATCATACTTGCGGTGTAATCTTTTGTCGTATCACGCAGCAATCCGTTGAGCCACGGGAATAAGGCAAGCCCGAAATTTTGAATCGTGGTTGTTAATCCGAATGCTGTGCCCACGCGATTCTTTTCTACGAGTAACGGAATGGACGGCCACATTGCCGCAGGTACCATCACGAATGCTGCGCCGAGAATGATCATCGGAATTGCCGGCTGCACCATCGTAAATGCCATCGTTAAAAATGCGGGAACCATAAAGATCGATCCGATCACCATAACGGAAGCGCGCTTGCCGACTTTATCTACTAATTGCCCGAAGAATGGCGCGAGACACATCGATGCAAAAATAATGATGGTGGTTGTCCCGCCTGCCGTACTGAACATGTGAATGACGTTGTAAAATACTTGCGTAAAGAATCCGCCTTCTGAACCGACGGTCAGCGGTAAGCCCCATTTGCTGTTAAAGAAATCTGTGGAAAGTGCAGTAAATGGAAAGATTGCAGAATAAAATGTGAGGCACAGCAGCGTCACGTACCAATACGATGCGCTAAACTTTTTGATGTCCGAAAAAACAATTTTATCGCCGCCGCCTTCTTCTTGCAGCTTCAGAGCTTTTTCGCCGTGCATATCCATACCAACATATAACAAGTTGGCAAGCAGCGACAGTACGCAAAAGATGACAGCAGCCCACAGTGCTGCGCTGTATGTCCCGAAGTAACCTGCAATCAATGCTTCGGTATTGAAACTGAACAATGTTCCGAGACGGCTTAATGTCAAGCCGACACCAAAGGCGAAGGCAAGTTCCTTACCTTTGAACCATCTCGTAAAGATAGCGCTTTGTGCAACGACCAATGATTCCGATCCCCATCCGAAAATAAATCTGCCGAAAAATAAGATCCAGACATTCGGTGCAAGCGCAACGATAAGCGCACCGATAGTAACGAGTGCTGAAAAAATCATGCTTGCTTTGCGCGTGCCGACTTTATCGATGAGCAAACCGCCGATGAAGACGGAAAGAATTGCTGCAACGCTGTACAGTGTGTAGGTTTGTCCGATGGTTTCACGATCTATGCCGAGCGCTTTGGTAAGGACGGGAGCAATTGCGCCGATGCTGTCGTACGCAAAATAACTTCCGAAGGTGAGAAGACTTACAACAATTAAAACAGAATAACGATATAATCGTCCGGTTGGATGAAAAATACCTGAGGGTTGATTATCATTCATATTATTTCTTTCTAAGTTTTATTCTTTCCAAGGTAAAAGGAAAAGGGGAGAAGGTAAATGGGAAATAAAAAAAATATATGGGAGAGGGCAAATATCGCAAGACAGAACCAGTCCGACCCCTTTAAGGGATCGGACTGGTAAACATGCTTTTCTATTGTACGTTCTTCAAAATTGTCAGCAGATACTTCCAGTATTTTTCTACTGTGTCGATGTGCAGTTTTTCTTCCGGTGTGTGCACGCCTTCCATCGTTGGCCCCATGGAAAGCATATCCATCCCTTCGTATTTTTCGCCGATGATGCCGCACTCAAGTCCGGCGTGAATGGCTTTCACTTCCGGTTCTTTACCGAACAGCGAAGTGTAAGTTTGTTTTGCCACCTTCAGAATCGGAGATTCGAGATTGACCTTCCATCCCGGATACGCATCGCTCACGGTAAGCTCTGCACCGCCAAGCGTGAAGACCGAGGCAACTGTTTGTCCGATCTCTCTGATTTCAGAAGCGACAGAGCTGCGCTGGCTTGTGATGATCTCAACCTTTTTCGCATCGGAACGGATAATGGCAACGTTCGTGGATGTTTCAACTAAGTTGGGAATATCCGCGCTCATTTTAATGACGCCGTGCGGTAAGGCAGAAATGGTCTTCATGATTTTTATCTGCAACGGTTTCTTAAAGACCTTGCTGTTTTTCTTTGATTTAATTTCTTCCATGACAATGGAAAGTTTCGGATCAACGCTTTCGATTTCTGCTCGGATAATAGCGTCGCCCTGCGAAACAATACCGCTTGCTTCGTTTAATTTTTTCGAAGGGATGAAAACAATGGCTTCGGCTTCACGGGGAATCGCGTTGCTTTTGTTGCCGCCTTCGATGGAGGAAACGCGTGCATTCACTTTCTCAAGTGCTAATAAGACGCGATTGAGAATCTTGATCGAATCGCCGCGGCCTTTGTCGATCTCTGCGCCGGAATGTCCGCCTTTCAATCCTCGCACCTTAATGACAGTCGGCGTATAATTTGCTGGAGCAGTTTCGTATACAGCTTTCCAAGAAGCTGTGGTATTTTGTCCGCCGGCGCAGCCGACATACAGGATGCCTTCTTCTTCTGAATCAAGATTCAACAGAATGCGGCTCTTGACAAAATCCGGCTGCAAATTATTCGCGCCGGTCAATCCGGTTTCTTCATCGATGGTGAATAAAAACTCTAACGGACCATGTTCCAGTGATCGATCTTCCATGATCGCAAGATTCGTTGCAATGGCAACACCATTATCAGCGCCAAGCGTTGTGCCGTTCGCGGTGAGGAAGTTTCCTTTTACCACAAGTTCGATTGGGTCTTTATCAAAATCATGGACTGTGTCTTTGTTTTTTTCACCGACCATATCGAGATGTCCCTGCAAACAAATGGATGGAGCATTTTTCATGTCCTTTTGTTGCGGGTTTGCTCACGACAACGCTCAGCCATTTATCGCGCTTTACTTCTAATCCGAGTTTCTTTGCGGTTTCGATGACATAATCCGAAATCTTTTTTTCATTCTTGGAGCAGCGGGGAATTTTGCTGATCTCGGCAAAATATTTCCACACTAACTCCGGTTTTGTTCCTTGTAATAGATTCGACATAACAACCTCTTCTAATAATTATTTGTGATACTATTTTTCATCTGTTCATCACTTCTACATAATTGCTGTGGGCGGTGCAGGTTCATCTGCTTTTCCGGCTTTCGACAACGGTTTAAAGATCAAATACAACGCAAGCACAGCGAATACGGGAATTGCTAACCACGAGGCGATGGATTCAAATCCGCCGACAGTCCAGAATTCCGGTATGCCGCTCACGCGATCCCGAATGAATACGACCGTTGCAATAAATAATCCCATCAGCGCTTCACCGGCGATCAATCCTGATGCAGTAAGAATACCTGCGTTTTCCACGCGGGCTTTTTGTGCATCATTGTAGCCGCGTTTTGCTGCGCGCTTATCGACGAAGCCGCGAATCAATCCGCCGATGAAGATGGCGAACGTTGTTTCTAACGGAAGATACATTCCGACAGAAAACAACATCGGGCTTTTAACCTTAATCATAATTAACGAAATCCCCAGCGCAATTCCAACTAACACTAACGGCCACGCCATTTCTCCGCCCACAATGCCTTGCGATAATGCAGCCATTAAACCTGCTTGCGGTGCGGGAAGTTTTGCTCCTCCGAATCCGCCGGTTAACGGATTGCTTGCGAGATCTGAATTGTGTAACACATAGAGCGGGAAAAACATTACCAAGCCGGCAAGAATAACGCCGATGATATCACCGATTTGCATCTTCGAAGGTGTTCCACCAAGAATGTGCCCGACTTTTAAATCCTGCAGCATTTCACCGGCAACAGCAGAAGAAACGCATACAACAGCAGCAACGCCAAGCACTGCTGCAACACCTTGCACACCTTTTGCGCCGATGATGACCATAACCAATGCGGCAATGACGGTGGTGGCAAGCGTTAAACCGGAAATAGGATTGTTGGATGAACCGATCATCCCGACAAGATTACCGGAAACCGCTGCAAAGAAAAATCCGGTAACCAACATCACGATAGCAGCAAGAATTGCGCCGATAAAATTTTGTGTGAAGTAAAAATATAATCCGATCATCAATGTAAAAATAACGACAATACCCAGCAGAACAACTTTGAATGACAAGTCTTTTTGCGTGCGTTCCGTGGAAGCTGTTGCGGTTGCCGATTTCCGAACATCTGCAATTCCGCGCTTGATGCCGAGAATAAGATTCTTGCGCATCTTCCATAATGTATAACACGCACCGACAAGCATACCGCCGACGGCAATCGGGCGGACGATGTAGCGATAGAGATGTCCGGTTAATGCGCCCCATGCGGCGAGAGAGTCGCCGTTGGATGCAACAAGATATTTATCAATTAGCTGCGGGCCAAGGAAGAATACAAGCAGGGGAACAAACAATCCCCACGCAAGCACGCCGCCTGCAAAGTTCAACGCGCCGAGTTCCGGTCCGATAATGTAGCCAACGCCGATGTATGCCGGTGTCGCGGCAGGAGCGGAGATGGTGGTAATGCCGCCGCCGAGAATTTTTTCGGAATTTTCTTTCAATCCCAGCTTTACAAACGATTCTTTCACGCGTCCGACTGTAACTTGAAAATCATTCGATGAATGGAAAATATTCAAGCCATCTAACAATTTAATAAACGCGCCGATTGCCATTGCCTTGAACAATTGAATCGCTGCTTCCGCGCCGCGCTGTCCGGCTTTGTGAATTTCTGCCGCTGCAACGGATTCAGGAAAGGGAAGCGTCGGGTCTTCCACCATCACACGCCGAAGAATGGTGACGAACATAATTCCCAGAATGCCGCCAAGGATCATCAATGCGGCTGCCGTAAGATATTCTTCTAACATGTTTTGCGGATTGAATGTCCAGATGTGTAAAATCACAAACGCGGGAATCGTAAAGATGGCGCCCGCTGCAACTGATTCACCAATGGAACCGACCGTTCGCGCAAAGTTTTCTTCTAACAATGAACCTTTCATTGCTTTTAGTAAAGCCATTCCGATGACGGCGGCGGGATACGTTGCCGCAATCGTCATGCCGGCTTTTAATCCCAGATACGCATTTGCCGCACCGAGCACCACGCACATCACCAAACCGATCAGCAATGCGCGGAAAGTAAATTCTTTCATATCGGTATTTGCAGGCACATACGAAACGAATTTCTTTTCGCTTCCTGTTCCATCTGCCATAAGTTTCTCCTTCAAGGACTATGTATTTTATGAATGTATAAAAATTGCTTTTGTAATGTACCACGCCATCAGCGGGTTTTCTTTTAACCGCCGCGTGGAATATCCATACCAATCTTTGCCGAACGGCACGTACACGCGCAGCCGGTGTCCGTTGCGCACGGTTTGGTCACGACGCTTCTCTCGTACTCCCAGCAGCATCTGGAATTCATACTGCTCCGGTTTTAATTTCAACTCAGAAATATATTTATATGCCGCATCGATCAACACATCATCGTGCGTGGCAATACCGATGTAGGAACCGCTTTCTAAAATAATTTTTAAGAGCTTGATATAATTTTTCTGAATTTCTTTTCGTTCTTTAAATGCAATCGAAGGCAGCTCGTCATAAATTCCTTTACACAATCGTATGTTTGCTTTTTGCTGAACTAACGAACGAACATCCGATTCGCTTCTGCGCAAACATGCTTGAATCACGACACCGGTATTCGTAAATCCTTCGCTTCGTAATCGTCGATAGAGATCGAGCGTTGCATCGGTTGTTGTTGCATCTTCCATATCGATACGAACAAATGTATCGTACTTCTGTGCCTGTTCGAGAACAGCTTTGATATTGCGATACGCAAGTTCCTTGTCGATGGTTAAACCAAGCTGTGTCGGTTTTAGCGAGACGTTTGCCGCAAGCCGGTTGCTTTTAATTGCCTCTAATAGAGAGAGAATGCCTTGCTGCACCGCAACAGTTTCCTGCGCGTTGTTAATATCTTCGCCCAATAAATCCATTGTGGCAAGAATAGTTTTGCTGTTCAATTGCTGCACGGTGGTAATGCCGGCTTCCAGCGCTGCACCGGCAATATAACGCTTTGCAACCTGCCCCACGATGGATTTTGGAATAAATGGTAGCGCTGTAACGACAGCTTTATTAAGCAAAGACATAAAATTTTATCATAATTCAAGTGCCGTCAATATAGCCAGCCAAGCGCGGAAAAGCAACAGAATAGAATGTTTTATATATAGATGCGCGCCTTAACGTGAAATAGAAGGGCGGAAATTTGATAGCGGATTTTGATTAATTCTCATTATCCAATATTGAACAGTTCTATACGCCGTTCAAGCTCTTTCTTAAGCTCAAGGCATACATTATCGAGCGGCGTTGTTTGGAATGACGGGATTTCCTTTTGCAAAATATGCCAGGAGGGATGATCTGCAAGTGAAAAGTTTTTAGGTAATTCGTTGATACCGTGCTCCCATATTTCTGCAAGCACATCGGCAAATCGCACAATAGCAGTGAGAACGGGAGAATATTTTGAAGCTGCCGGCTTATGATGATGCTGAATAATATCGCGGAGTTCTGCCGGAAGCTTCCATCGCTCGCATAAATGTCCGCCGATTGTTGCATGAGAAATTCCGATGAGTTGTTCTTCTGCCTCGACATCCGCAATATCCGATGTGTTCAGTAAATTTCGAACTTCATCATGATAAATGGGATAACATTGTACAAAAACAATCTTTCCAATATCATGCAGAATACCGGCGGTGAACGCTTTGCTCAGCGGGCGCTGCGCTAATTTTGATGCAAGCGATTGCGAAAGAATTGCGGTGGCTAAGCTATGTTTCCACAAATCATTCAAGTAATCGACTTGTTGATCGTTGAATTGATTAAATTCCTGACGCATGTGATACAGCAACGCAAGATGGCTCACTTCTTCAAATCCTAAAAAAGCGACGGCCTGCGGTACCGAAGTAACTTCCCAGCGCAATCCATAAAATGGCGAGTTAATGGCACGAAGCACCTGAATCGTAAGTGCCGCATCTGTTTCAATCAATTGGGCGATTCGAACGGAAGCGACATTTTCTTTTGTTGCCTCTGATTGAATCTCTGCAATGACCTGCGGAAACGAAACGATTTCACTAATAAGGTTAATATCAGATATAATGTCTCTCATAAACTTGAATTATTTTAATCAAAGAAACTGTTCTCAAATCATATTCTCAATATGGTAAGAGAAAATCTGAGAAGATGAAAGGGAAAGAAGAGAAAGGGGCATTGAATCGTCTATCTTATTTTTGAGTGATAATCTTGTTTAGATATTCGATACTGACGCGTTCGGCATCTTGGTGCAACAAAATTTCTGGTGTAAATATTTCCTTACAAAGCGATTGGTAGAATTCAATTATGATGAAAAAGGAAAGGCGTCTCGGTGTGTGGAGCGACGAAGTAAAAGCGACGTGCTTGCTGTAATGAAGAATATGTCATTGTGATTCCGATGCAATCGGAAGAAGCCACGAAGTGGTGGTATTGCCACAATCTTGCTTCGTCGCTTGGCTCATCGCAAAAAGTCCAAAATCAATTTCCAATCTATCAAAATTAGTTTTTATAAAACTATTGTCGCGGTTTGACATTCAAGGGGGAATGTTTATATTCTTAAGATACACGATGCGTGTAAATTATGGTGTTAGACGATAAAAATAAAAAGCGCTTGGATGAACTTCTGGCGTTGTGCAGAAAAAATCTTCGTTCGGTGGATGAAGATTTAATTACGCGGGCGTTCATGCTCAGCTTGGAAGCGCACAAAAATAATTTGCGCGCATCGGGAGAACCGTACTTTCAACATCCGTACGAAGCGGCAAAAATTGTTGCAAAAGAAATTCCGCTGGATGATGTTTCGGTGGCGGCGGCGTTGCTGCACGATGTAGTGGAAGATACGGAATTTGAATTGAAAGATATCCGCGCAGAGTTCGGCGATGCCGTTGCCGATATTGTGGATGGCGCAACGAAGATTACGGATATTTTTGAAAGCCACGAAGTAACGCAGGCGGAAAGTTATCGCAAGTTGCTGCTTTCGATGGTGAACGACATCCGCGTGATGCTCGTCAAGTTTGCCGACCGCTTGCACAATATGCGCACACTGGAATATTTGCCGCCGGAACGCCGGCTCCGCATGGCAAAAGAGACATTAGATATTTACGCGCCGTTCGCGCACCGCTTCGGCTTGGCACAGATTAAATGGGAATTGGAAGATTTATCCTTCAAACATATTCATCCTCAGGAATACGAACAGATCTCGCGGCAATTGCGTTCCAAGCGGCGCGAACGCGAACATTATATCAATCGATTTATTCAACCGCTTAAACAGCGATTGACGGATGAAGGATTGAATTATGAAATTGCCGGCCGCCCCAAACACCTTTATTCTATCTACAATAAAATGTTGAAACGGAATAAACCGTTGGAGGAAATTTATGATCTGTTTGCGGTGCGCATCGTGTTAGACACCAACGAAAACAGCGATTGCTTTTTTGTGTATGGCGTTGTAACGGAATTGTATAAACCCATTTCCGAACGGTTTAAAGATTATATTTCCATCCCCAAAAAAAACGGCTACCAATCTATTCACACTACCGTGATCGGTCCCGACGGAAAAATGGTCGAAGTGCAGGTGCGTACGAAAGCGATGCATGAAGTTGCCGAACGCGGTGTGGCGGCGCACTGGATGTATAAAGAAAACAGAGCATCGCTGGATCAAGAGTTGGAAAGCTGGACGAATTGGGTGCGGGAAATTTTTGAACAGAAAGATGCCAACACGCCGCGAGAGTTGATGGAAAGTTTCAAGCTGAATTTGTATCAGGATGAAATTTATATTTTCACGCCCAAAGGCGATCTCAAAATTCTGCCGCGCGATGCCACGCCAGTGGATTATGCGTTTGAGATCCATTCCAACGTCGGCATGCATTGTATCGGTGCAAAGGTGAACGGGCGGATTGTGCCCCTCAACACGCTCTTGCGCAGCGGCGATCAAGTCGAAATCATTACTTCTAAAAATCAATCTCCAAATCCCGGCTGGGAAAAATTTGTTGTTACCCACAAAGCAAAATCACACATCAGAAGAATTATACGCGAAGCAAGCATCAAGCATGCGGATGAAGGAAGAGAATTGTGGGAAAAGAAAATCAAACGGCGCAAGGTGCAGGTGCCGCAAGAGGAATTAGACAAGTTTCTTCACGGTTTGAAATACAACGACCAGATCGAATTTTTTACGGCGATTGCCGATCAAAAGATTGAATTAGATTCGTTAATAGAACAATTTGTCCTGCGTACGAAAACGCCAACGGCCGAAGGCATCGAAACAGAGGTTGAAAGCAATTCGCTCTTCGATAAATTTGTGAACACGGCACGGGATATTACCAGCGGCATTTCGTTGTTTGGCATGAACGATAATTTTATGCACCAGTACGCAAAATGCTGCAACCCGATTCCCGGCGATGAGATTGTCGGATTCGTGACAACGGGCGAAGGAATAAAAATCCATCGGAAAGAATGCCGTAACATTATTTCATTGCGGCTTGCAGAAAGCGCACGCGTTGTGGATGTTTCCTGGCCGCAGACGAACACCGTCGATTTTATTGCAGGCCTGCACATTACCGGCGAAGATCGGCCGGCATTGTTAAGCGACATCACGCACGCGATTGCTGGTTACCAAAACACGAATATTCGCAGTGCCAATGTCGATTCCAAGGGATCATCGTTCGACGGAAAAATTATTGTGTATGTGAAGGATACGATGCATCTGGCGCGTGTTGTAGAAAAAGTAAAGAAGGTGCAAGGTATTTTGGCTGTGGAGCGATTTAACGGATGAACAATTCGGTTGATGGAAGAGTGCTCGGTATCGATTATGGTACACGCCGTGTTGGATTAGCGTTAAGCGATCCGCTGGGAATTATTGCACAGCCCATTGATGCAGTGAAGCAGAGCAGCGAACTTATGGCAGAGATTCGCCAAGTGGTGGAACGAGAGCGTGTGCATACGGTTGTTGTCGGAATGCCGCTGAACTTAAAAGGGCAAGCGGCACAGACCGCGCAGGAAGTGCAGAAATTTGTGGAACAACTACGCGCAGAACTTTCGATGGAAGTTGCAACGTGGGACGAGCGGTTCACCACGACGATTGCCCAGCAGACCATGATAACTATGGGCACAAAAAAGAAAGAACGGCAACAAAAAAATGGCCGCATCGATTCGATGGCGGCAGCAGTGATGCTGCAAAATTATTTGGACAGTAAAAAACGATCCCAAATTTAGTAGATGGAAGAATCTCAGATAAAGCAAAAATCTCCGGCATCAGAACGAGCAAAGCAAATTGCAAAACAGTTATTGTATCGGAGTAAAAAATATCCGATCAAAACATTCTTTATTGTCTGCGGAATGATTATCGTTCTGCAATTTTTATTGTTGCCCTTCGGTAATGTGCGGGATTTGAGAACGAAGAACCCGGGCGAAACAGCATTTATGAAAGCAGCTGCAGAACGTGCCAAGGATGAAGGCAAACCGTTCCACCTTGTGCAGCACTGGGTTCCGCTGAAATCCATTCCGCAGGATGCGGTAGATGCAGTAGTCGTTGCCGAAGACGGAACATTCTGGCAGAACGAAGGATTCGATTGGTACGAATTCCGCGAGTCGGTGGAAAAAAATTGGGAAGAAGGCAAAGCGGCACGCGGCGCCAGCACCATTACGCAACAGTTGGTCAAAAATTTATATCTGTCGTCGTCAAAAAATCCGCTGCGCAAATTAAAAGAATGGGCGTTGACGTGGTATATGAGTCGGCAACTCAGCAAGTCCCGTATCATCGAATTGTATCTGAACGTCATAGAGTGGGGCAACGGTGTGTATGGCATCGAAGCGGCATCGCGCGTGTATTTTGGAAAACCGGCAGCGGCGCTCTCACGCGAAGAATGTGCGCGCTTGGCAGCGACGATTCCCAGCCCGCTGCGGCACCGTGCGGACATGGATACGAAATATGTGCTGCGCCGTTCGCAGATTATTTTAGAACGAATGAACGCACGCGGTATGTAACGGAACGAAGGCGCTATGAAACTGAATGATTTGAAGCGATTGATTGACGAGGGGGAAGGATTCGAATTAGAATTCAAACGGAAATTTTCTACGACGGAAAAAATCGCCAAGACACTCATTGCTTTTGCCAACACCAAAGGCGGCATCATGTTGTTCGGCGTTAATGACGATCGTACGATCATCGGCGTAACGAGCGAGAAAGAAGAAATAGAAATGATCCGGACGGCGGGAAATGTGTATTGCGATCCGCCGATTGAACCGGATATTGATACCGTGCCGTACAAAGGCCGCGATGTGATCGTTGCGACGGTAGAAGAGAGCGGACAGAAACCGCATTACTTGAATCTCGACGGAGAAAACGACAGCGCGATTGGAACCCGGGTGTTCATTCGCGTGAACGATAAAACCGTTGAAGCAAGCAAAGAAGTTGTAAAAATTCTTGAAGCCGAAAACGCAGACGCGCCTCCGTTGCGCATTGCTATCGGCGATGCCGAGCGGCGATTGTTTGAATATTTAGACGCGCATGAACGCATTACCGTAAGCGAATACGCACAACTCGTGAACAATTCTCATCGCCGCGCATCGCGTTCGCTTATTCAATTAACGCGCGCTGGTGTGCTGAGAATTCACACGCACGAAAAAGAGGATTATTTTACAAGGACATTCTAAATAAAGAACCAATGAAAATAAATTTAAAGAAAAATATTTTAAAAGCTACGGCATTTATTATCGGCATAACGTTAATGATCTGGGAAACAAGGTCTCACTTAATTTCCTTATTGAGAGGAGATGCAATTGGGGCTATTGTTCTTATATTGATCTATTGTTTCGGGAAAATAATACAACGCGATAGGATGGCGCACTGGAAAGAAATACGGAAGAAGGGAAAACAAAAATTTATTCTTTATGATTTTGTGCTTCTTCGCGGAGGAATTATTTCATTGCTTCTTCTTCTTATCCTTTCTTATGCAGTGACAATAAGTATAATTATAATTTGTTCCGTGATTCCTCTGTTGGGAGTATGCGCATTTGTCGGCAATGAAATTTGGAAACAGTGCGAAATGCATTATTCACAGAAAGCACTAAAATCTGTGAGCGACAAAATGAAAGTCATGAGCAATTGAATGTCGTTATTTGCTCTTCGGTGATTTTGGCGCTCTCGGTTTTCGAGTCGTTGTTCTTCGCCGTTTTACCACGGGTTTTACTTCTTCAACGGTTGCAACAACAGGCACATCAAGAGGCGGTGGTGGTGGAAGGGATAAAAACTTTTGTTGAAGTTCTGCTGAACGGATTTCTAAAATCTCTTTCCGTAATCGAATGAAGAAAAATAGCAACGCAATATTCATGACGCCGAGCAAAGCGATCAGCATATACAACCATGTAAAATGCGCAGTGTTTTCTGCGGAACTGCGCTGCAATTGCATTTGGAGCGTATCATATTTTTTTTCGGAGACAAATCCTTCGCCATGAGCAAGCGATTGTTCGTACGCTTTCTTTAAGCTATCCACGTGATACGGACAAACGATGTACACCGGAATTGCGGGCTCCGGTGTTCCGGTTTCTTGTGCGTTCATTCTCGTTGCAAGTATAAAACAAGAAAAAATGATGGTGTAAAGTATTTTTATATATTGTGCGTTGTGGTTAATGATATTGCCTCCTTATGAACTCGTTGTGTGGCTAAATTAGGGATACAGTTCGCAAAAGTCAAATCTGAACGTGATATTTCTTTGATGCCGTATCCTTTTTTTGCATTATTTCAAAAATACTTTGTACCTTGAAGGGAGAGAGTTTGAATAACTAATGAAAGACCAGATGATAGAACATATTCAAATTAAAATTACACGAACCGATCAGACGAAAACGGATATTCCCTTACCGGCGTATGCAACTGAAGGGTCTGCGGGAATGGATGTTTGCGCCGCTGTAGATGAAGATGTAGTTCTTCCGCCGAATGAAACCATGCTCATTCCCAGCGGGTTCAGTATCGAATTACTTCCCGGCTTTGAAGCGCAGATTCGTCCGCGCAGCGGATTAGCAATCAAACATCGCATCGGAATATTAAATGCTCCCGGCACAATCGATTCCGATTATCGCGGCGAGATAAAAGTTATTCTCACGAATTTCGGCACGGTGCCGTTCACGATTCATCGCGGCGACCGGATTGCGCAAATGATTATCGCTCGCTATGCACGTGTTTTGTGGAATGAACAAGCGCAGCTTGCGCAATCTGCTCGCGGCGATGGCGGCTTTGGCCACACAGGTATTGCATTAAAAGAAAAGAATTAAAAATGGCTGCACGCCCCAAGAAAAAACAAACGTCTTCTTTCCCGCCCGAGCAGGAAGCGGCTGGCGAGAGGCGATGGGATTCGTTGTTCGTATCGCTTGGGCGCATCGAGATTGTGCTTTTAGTCGGCGGAATGTTGTTACTGCTGGTACTCATTTACACTATTCACGAAATTCTTTCTCCATTTCTTGTTCTGGGCGCGCTGCTGTTTCTTTTGTATCCGCTGCGGCGGTACATGCTTGCACGGAACATGATGTGGCTGGCAATCGTTCTGTTTGCTCTTTGGTTTCTCAATGCGGTTTCTAACATTTTAACGCCATTCGTTATCGCATTAGTGTTTGCGTACATCTTAAATCCTGTTGTGGATTTATTCGAACGGTGGAATATTGCTCGCTGGGTCAGCGCTCTGGTGTTGATTTTATTGTTTGTAACCGGCATTGCGTTAGTACTCTTTTTTATTTTGCCGATTGCTATCACGCAATTAAGCGGCGTGCTCGATACGTTCTCTCGTTTGATGGATAATTTTCGCAGTGCATTTTGGAGCAGTAAACTGATCAATTTATTAGAACGCTACGGAATTTCCACCAATGAATTACGCAACTCCTTTGCGAATCAGTTGACGCCGAGGTTTGAAGATATTTTAAAAGGATTAGTCGGTGCCGCTGGTACATTGTTGAGCAGCGTCTCGAGTTTCATCACACAGGTGTTTTATATTTTTCTCATTCCGTTCCTCACGTTTTATTTCTTAACGGATTTTCCAACGATCACGCACCGCTTTCTTATGCTCATTCCCCATCGTTCACGCGGACGTGTGGCAGAATATTTTTCACGCGCAGATGAATTGATCGGCCATTATCTGCGCGGCGCACTGACCGTTGCATTACTGCAAGGTATTCTTGTTGCCGTTTTGTTTTCAATCATTGGAATAAAATACGCATTGCTGCTTGGGCTGCTCGCAGGCGTGTGCGATCTCATTCCGTACTTCGGCCTTCTTTCTATTTCTGTGCTCTCGGCAGTTGTAGCGGTCTTCAGTGATCCGCCGGTTATGCCGAAACTTGCATTTGCCGTCGGCTCTATTGGTATGCTGCACATCATCGAAACGGTGTTCTTGTCTCCAAAAATTGTCGGCAGCAAAGTGGGGTTGCATCCGTTGCTTATGATTTTATCACTGCTGATCTTTATGTACTTCCTCGGCTTTGTTGGTGTTCTCATTGCTGTACCAACGACTGCGTTAATTATTTTGTTTGTGCGGGAATGGGAAGCGCGCAAACGCGGTATCATCCCAACTTCACGAAATATTCACACGTAAGGATAAATGATGGCAGGTACCCTGTTTCTTGTTGCTACTCCTATCGGCAATTATGACGATATTACCGTCCGTGCGCTCAATACGCTGAAAAGTGCGGATATCATCGTGTGCGAAGAACGCACCGAAGGATTGCGTCTGCTGCGTCAATACGGAATTGAAAAACAAATTGAAACGCTGAACGAACACAACGAAACTGCATCGGCAAGCATTCTCATCGATTTGCTGAAAGATGGAAAATCACTCGCGCTCGTTTCTGATTGTGGCACGCCGGTGTTTTCAGATCCTGGCCGTGTTTTGGTGGAACGCGCCATACAACAGCACATCAATATTGTTCCACTGCCTGGAGCGTCGTCCTTGATGCCCGCGTTGATTGTCAGCGGATTTGTCATTACGGAATTTGTTTTTGCCGGATTTCTCTCACCCAAACGCGAGCGCCGCATTCACGAGTTGCAGCTGCTCCGCAAAGAACATCGTACAGGTGGTGTTGATGGACACGCCGTATCGTTTAACACAATTGATTCGAGATGTGGCAGAAGTGTTCGGCGAATCGCGCCGTGTGTGTGTGGCATTCGATCTTACGCTGCCTACGGAAAAAATTTATCACGGCACTGCTGTTGCACTGTACCAGCAATTCTTGAAAGAAGAAAAGAAAGGCGAATTTGTTGTTGTGCTGGATCGGATGAAGGGTTGATGGATGTTCGGTAAAAACCTACGGAAGGTTCATAGATAAATATTTCCGCAGTGCCTTTTGAAATACAACGCTATCCCTGAATAATTTTCAGATCGAATAAATTATTGACGCCTATCGAAAATGGAGAGATGAACGGCTCGCCGTACTTTGTGCCGATCTTGGAACCGAAATATCGGCAGCGTGTTTCAATCACTTCTAAAAAATCCGGTCGTGTTAATTTGGTTTCGCTTTCCTTGCTTTGCGGATTGAAGAACTGCGATGCGTGTGCACGCACAGATTTCATTTTCAAATCGAACGTATCGCTGATGTCCACGATGAAACTCGGTTCAAATTCATGCCATTGCATAAACTCAAAATAATGATGCGGGCGATGCCGCTTTTGTTCCGTGCCATGCAGCGAGGTTTTCAGCTTCTCTAGTCCGCTGTAGTACCAAGCTTCCTTGCAAAGCTGGTGTGTATGCACATGGTCGGGATGCCGTTCGACGGAATAAGGAATGACTAAGATTGTGGGTTTGAATTCCCGGATGAGCGTAACAACCTTCAACAAATTTTTTCTATTCAATTCGACATTCCCATCGGGAATATTCAAATTGCGTCGATCGACTGCGCCGAGAATTTCGGCTGCGTCTGCGGCTTCCTTGGCACGAATTTCTTTTGTGCCGCGCGTACCGAGTTCGCCGCGTGTTAATTCGGCAAGAGCAACTTTGTATCCTTGCTGCGTCAACTTGGCAAGCGTACCGCCGCAAGCCAATTCCAAATCATCCGGATGTGCGCCAATTGCTAAAACATCTGCTTGCATAATCATTTCTCCTTACAAGAATATAAGAAAGCGGAAAGTGAAAGACAAGGAAGTCGATGAGTTAATAAGTCGTTGAGTATGAAGTCTTTGAGCTAATAAGCTACGAGCGAATCGACAAATTACAAATTACCAAGAGCCACTAACAACCCGTTGCTTGTAGGGATAACATTCGGTACTTTGAAATAGGAAGTATTATGGCAGTTGAAAAAAACGTATTAACCGTTAGTGAAATTACCCGTCAGATTAAATATGCGCTGGAAGGAAATTTTCCGCGTGTATGGGTGCAGGGAGAAATTTCCAATTGTAAGCAGCATACATCCGGACATTTGTATTTTACATTGAAGGATGAAGGTGCGCAGATTTCCGGTGTGATGTGGCGAAGCCGCGTTCCAATGCTGCCGTTCACACCCGAAGACGGAATAAAAGTTATTGCACGCGGATCGATCACTGTCTATCCGCCGCGAGGCAATTATCAAATCGATGTTGAGCAAATGCAGCCGCTTGGAATTGGAGAATTGCAAATTGCGTTTGAACGGCTGAAACAAAAATTAGCGGCAGAGGGATTGTTCGATGAAGGATATAAAAAACCTATTCCCCAATATCCCGAACGCATCGGTGTGGTAACTTCGGAAACCGGCGCGGCATTGCAAGATATTCGAAGCATACTTTCTCGCCGGCATCCGTCAGTCGAATTAATTTTGTATCCGGTCAAAGTTCAAGGCGAAGGCGCTGCGCAAGAAATTGCGCATGCGATAGAAGAATTTAATCGTTTTGGCGATGTTGATGTGCTGATTGTCGGACGCGGCGGCGGATCATTGGAAGATTTGTGGGCGTTCAATGAAGAAATTGTTGCGCGTGCAATTTTTGCTTCACAGATTCCCATCATCAGTGCGGTGGGACATGAAATTGATTTCAGCATTGCAGATTTCGTCGCCGACCTGCGTGCACCGACGCCTTCTGCTGCTGCGGAACTTGCTGTAAAACATCGTGCCGATATTCATTGAAAATCTTGCCAACTTATGCTATACTATGCAAGAAACGATGCAGAACATGATTGATGCGGCAAAGACGACCATCGGCAGTGCGATTTCGAGTTATTCATTTAACCGTCCGCGGGATTTAGTGCGCGAGTATTCGCAGCGAACAGATGATTTGGAACACGCGATGAGTACGGCAGTGTTGCATGCAGCACAGGTAGCGCATCAAAGACATCAAGCGCTTGAGCATCGATTAGAATCCGTAAGTCCGCAAGGTGTATTGAAACGCGGTTACACGATTGTTCGTCATCAAGGACGAGTTGTAACATCGGCAAAAACATTACAGCAAGGCGATGAAGCGAAGATTCAATTTCATAATGGAGAAGTAACAACGCGAGTAGAAGAATGACGACAAAGAAAACGAAAAAAGATTCCTTGGAAACATCGTTGGCACGGTTGGAAGAAATTGTCGATGTGTTAGAACGCGGTGATGTTGCATTGGACGATGCTGTTGCATTATATGAAGAAGGCATGACGCTTGCCAAAGAATCGGCAGAGCGTTTAAAAGCAGCGGAATTAAAAATTAAAAAGTTGTCGAAAGATATTGACGGGAAGTTTGAAGTAACCGAACTTGATGAAGCATGAGCGATACGAAATATAAATATTTAGACCAGATTGAATTTCCATCTGACTTGCGGAAAATGAAACTGCAAGATTTGCGCGGCGTGTGTGCAGATGTGCGCGAGTTTTTAATCGACTGCGTTTCCAAAACCGGCGGACATTTTGGCGCGGGGCTTGGAACGGTGGAGTTGACGGTCGCATTGCATTACGTATTCAATACTCCCAAAGATAAACTCGTGTGGGATGTCGGACATCAGGCATATCCGCATAAAATTCTTACCGGCAGAAAAAATCAGATGCAAACGATGCGCAAACTCGGCGGTCTAAGCGGATTTCTCAAGCGGAATGAAAGTGAATACGATGCATTCGGTGCAGGGCATGCAAGCACAGCAATTTCCGCCGCGCTGGGTATTGCCACAGCGCGAGATCTTGCGGGAGAAAAATATAATGTTGTAGCCATTGTCGGCGACGGCTCGATGACCGGTGGTATGGCATACGAAGCGATGAACAATGCCGGCATGCTGAAGAAAAACATGATTGTTGTACTGAACGATAATCAAATGGTTTCTCTTTCTTCACGCGAACCGAAACGCTGGATCATTCAAGAGTATTTTATGAAAATGCTCACGCATCCAACATACAATAAATTGAAAGCGAACGTGTGGGATTTAACCGGCAAGTTAGATACATTTGGCGACCGCTTGCGCTCTGTTGCTCAGCAAATGGAGCGCGGGTTAAAAGCTGTCGTCACTCCCGGAATGTTGTTCGAAGCGTTGGGGTTTCGCTATTTCGGCCCCATCAACGGACACAATGTTGTAAAATTAGTTGAAATATTTGAACACGCAAAAAAATTACAAGGCCCGATTTTTATCCACGTCATCACGCAAAAAGGAAAAGGATACGCACCGGCGGAACAAGATGCGACTCGTTTGCACGGAGTAACACCATTTGATAAAGAGACCGGTGAAGAATTTAAGAAAGCCAGTCCAACGCCATCTTACACCAATGTCTTCGGGAAAGCGCTCGTTGAAATTTGCAAACAGAATCCAAAAGTCATCGGTATTACTGCAGCGATGCCAGATGGCACCGGATTGATTCATTTGCAGGAACAGATGCCAAATAAATTTTTCGATGTCGGCATCGCAGAGCCGCATGCTGTTACATTTGCAGCGGGTATGGCAACGGAAGGTTATACGCCGGTTGTGGCAATCTATTCCACGTTTCTGCAGCGCGCGTTCGATCAAGTGATACATGATTGCGCGCTTCAAAATTTGCACGTTGTATTTGTCATGGATCGTAGCGGGCTTGTTGGTGCTGATGGCCCTACGCATCACGGCGCGCTGGATTTATCGTACTTGCGCTGCATTCAAGGTATGGTTGTGATGGCGCCGAAGGATGAACAGGAATTGCGCGATATGTTGTACACGGCAATTGAATACAAACGCGGTCCCATTGCGCTTCGTTATCCTCGCGGCAACGCACTTGGTGTTTCTCTGCGGGATGGATTTCGGAAATTAGAAATCGGAAAAGCGGAAACGCTTCGTGCAGGAAAAGATGTCGCACTGCTTGCTGTCGGTGCAATGGTTTCGCATGCAGAACAAGCCGCAGAAATTTTAGCGGCAACTGGTGTTGAAGCAGAGGTCGTGAACATGCGTTTTGTCGAACCCGTGGATGAAGAATTACTGAAAGAACTTTCCACTCGCGTTCATGCCTTTGTCACCATTGAGGATAATGTTATGAAAGGCGGATTCGGTTCTGCGATATTGGAGTCGCTTGCAACTCTTGGCATGACGAACGTAGCCGTGAAAGTGCATGGCTTGCCGAATGAATTTATTCAACATGGATCGCCGGGCGAATTATATCGCTTAACTCATCTTGATGCACAAGGTATTGCGGATTTGACACAAGAATTTTTATCTTCATTACGTCCATCTATTGTAGAAGAACTTTCTAAACGTTGAACGGGGCTGTTAAGTATGGAAAAAGCACGTATCGGTATTGTAGGGCTTGGGACAATTGCGCAAACCATCCATTTGCCCATCTTAAGTAAATTTTCTGATGTCGAAATCGTCGCGGTATGCGATATTGATCGCACAAAGGCGCAATATGTTGCCGATAAATTTAAGGTGCGCCGCTACTACAACAATTTTGAAAAGATGTTGATCGTAGAACAGGAATTAGACGGCATTGCCATTTGCACGCCGACGCTGTGGCATAAAGAGATGGCGATTGCCGCATTAGAAGCAAAGCGCAATGTGTTTGTAGAGAAACCGCTTTCGCGCACGGCAAAGGAAGCGGAAGAAATTGTCGAAGTGATGAAAAAACAGCACACGAAATTGATGGTTGGAATGAACAACCGGTTTCGTCCCGATGCGATGATCTTGAAAAGTTTTATTGAAGATAAAGCGCTGGGGAAATTATTTTATACGAAAGCAGGATGGTTTAAGAAACTCAATCCGGAAAGTGCATGGTCGACAAAGCGCGCACAATCCGGCGGCGGTGTTGTGCTGGATCTCGGCATCGTGATGTTCGATCTTGCGTTTTGGATGATGGGCTATCCCGAAGTGAAAGAAGTAAGTGCGACCAATTATTCGCATCACACGAAAGATGTGGAAGATTCATCTATCATATCGTTGAAAATGAAAAATGGTTCGATTCTGACGATTGAAGCAAGCTGGTCGTTTGAATCGACATCCGATTTTTTTTATTGCGATTGTTTCGGAACCGAAGGCAGCGGATCGCTCAATCCATTCCGTATCATCAAACGGATGCATGATAATCTTGTGAATGTCGCGCCGGCTTCGTTGGAAACGCCGCAAATGTTGTACCGCAAATCGTACGAGAACGAATTGAAACATTGGATCGGTGCATTGCGCGGATTGCATCCCGTCATTTCCAGTGGGGAAGAAGCGGTGCATCGCATGAAGATTGTCGATCTTATTTACAAATCCGCAAAGCGCGGAAAAGCTGTTGCATTAAAATAACATCGGCGGCAAACAAATGGCGGCGCGAAAATCTCCATCGAAGAATCAGCAATCTGTGATTGTGCTCCTGACAGATTTTGGACTTCAGGATCAATATGTTGCAGCGATGAAAGGTGTTCTTCTTTCTTTGCAGCCGTCGGTGCGAATCGTCGATCTCTCGCATGATGTTCAACCGCACAAAATTTCTCAAGCGGGATATTTATTGTGGTCGTCCTACAAATATTTTCCGAAAAACACTCTTTTCGTTTGTGTGGTTGATCCCGGTGTCGGCAGCGAACGAAAAATACTTGCCGCTCAAACACCAAACTACACGTTCCTTGCTCCTGATAATGGATTGTTGGATGCCGTGTTGAGTGAAGAAACAAAGTTCGAGTTGGTTGAAGTGTCGATGGAAAAAATAGCAAGCATTATGCCGACGAATATTTCTCCCACCTTCCACGGACGCGATATCTTTGCGCCGATAGCAGCACGTCTTGGCGTGGATATGTCAATTCACGAATTGGGTTCGGTACGAGAAAATTTATTTGTGCACTCGCCGTTTGTTCATGGGCAGGAAGTTGTAACCAAAGCTGTCATTCTTCATATAGATCGATTCGGCAACATCATTACGAATTTACGTATCGGTGAATTAGATAGTGTCGAAAAAAAAATCAAAGCGATTGCCGTGGGCGGTAATCTTGTATCGCGTTGGGTACGGACATATTCGGAAGCACCGGAGAATACGCCGTGCCTTCTTGTCGGCAGTAGCGGACTTGTGGAAGTATCCTTGAAATTAAAAAGCGCTGCTGGACTTTTTGCTGCAAATCTTGAAACACCGATTCGAGTGTACTGGCAATGACGAAGACACGCAAAAATGAATTGATGCAACGCTGCCTTTTGCTTGCCCAAAAAGGGGAAGGGAAAGTCAATCCGAATCCGATGGTGGGATGTGTCATTGTGCGCGGCGATAAAATTGTCGGCGAAGGATATCATCATCGATATGGCGGACCGCATGCGGAAGTTTTTGCGTTACAGCAAGCGGGGAAAAAAGCAAAAGGCGCAACGCTATTTGTAAGTTTAGAGCCATGCTCACATTTCGGCAAAACGCCGCCGTGCGCTGAAGCAATTATTGCTGCCGGAATTAAAAATGTTTTTATTGCCGTAAAAGATCCCAATCCCTTAGTCGGTGGAAAAGGAATTCAAAAGCTGCGGCAAGCGGGAATAAAAGTTGAAGTGGGCATTCTGAAGAATGAAGCAAAGGCGTTGAACGAAAAATTCATGACCTTCATGAAAACCGGCTTGCCGTTTGTCGGCGTAAAAGTTGCGCAAACGCTCGATGGTAAAATTGCGGATGCTTGGGGGAATTCGAAATGGATTACATCAAAGGAATCCCGCCGTGTTGTGCATCAACTTCGTGCTGATTATGATGCTGTGCTTGTTGGTACAAAGACCGTCGAACTCGATGATCCTGAATTAACGGTTCGAGTGGCCAAAGGAAGGAATCCAATTCGTGTTGTGGTCGATGGAAAATTTTCGGTATCCGTATCGCGAAAAATCTTTCACACAGCGGAAGCACGAACCATCCTTCTTACTTCATCCGTTGCAATGAAACGGAATGCACGTAAAGTACGTCAAATGAAAAAACTCGGCGTGCGTATTTTCGCTGTCGATTCGAATCCGAAATTATCACCGGAAAAAACATTGAAAGCATTAGCGCAAGAACAAATTTCTTCCGTACTAATCGAAGGCGGTTCACAAACTATTGCGTCGTTTCTTGATGCAAATGTTGTACAGAAATTATATTGTTTCATCGCGCCGAAAATCCTTGGCAGCGGATTACCGGGATTGGAGCGATCTCAAAAACGTATCGCCGAAATCATTCATCTAAAAGATATTTCCTATAATCTTTTTGGCGATGATGTTTTTATAGAAGGATCTTTGTAGAGTTTCACCATTAAAAAATTTTGAAAGAAAACTTATGTTCACCGGACTTGTAGAAGAAACTGGGACAATCAAAAAACTGAAATCAAAAAACGGCAGCGTCATTTTTACGGTTGCCGGTAAGAAGACAGTCAAGACGCTGCGCATCGATCACAGTATTGCTGTCAATGGCGTTTGCCTGACGGTGATCAAACATACGGCGACTACTTTTGACGTGCAGGCAGTGGAAGAAACGTTAAAGAAAACGACGATAGGTAATTTAAAAATCGGCAGTAAGGTAAATCTTGAGCGCCCGTTGTTGCCGTCTGATCGTTTGGGCGGGCATTTTGTCCTCGGGCATGTGGATGGCATGGGAAAAATTCTATCGATTGAAGATCGTGTGACAAGCTGGCATTTTTGGATTAGCATTCCAAAAAGATTTTGTCATTATCTTATTCCGGTCGGTTCCATTGCTGTCAACGGCGTCAGTTTGACGATGGCGGAGGTAAAAGAACAAAGTTTTGCTGTTTCAATTATACCGCACACGATGGACGTGACGATGTTCAAAGATTTAAAACCCGGTGATACCGTGAATCTTGAATTTGATGTTCTTGGGAAATATCTTGAGCGTATGTTAAAAACGCGAAAACTTATTCCATCAAAATAGAATTTTAACATGAGATGTCTTGCAATTCATTTCGCTTTTCTGTATGTTTTAAGGAGAATTGTGGAGCAAAACAAAAAGTTTATTTCAATCCTATCGAAATCCTCTGGAGCACTATCGAACATTTAGCTACTGTTGTTTTTTGAAAATTGTTTATTGCAATTTTGTAGTGATGTGCTTTGATTGGTGCTGAATAAGTGAAATCTGTTCAAATGTCATGGTGGTTGCGTACTCTTGTGTGGGTACCTGTGGGTCTTGTGCTATGCGCGGGTACCCTTATAGGGGAACGCACGTCCAGCCGATTTGAAACTGACGAAGTCGTTGCAAGCGTAGAGACACCACCGGATGGACCGCAACCCAGCGGAAAAATGTCGCGCCGTGCGCGGGCAGCATTGATGCGGAACGCGCGAACAAATGTGACAGCGAATGCCGTTGATACCTCTCGTGCCGTCTTAAATTATATTCGTTCTTTGCCGCGGGATTCTTCTGCACGTGTGGCACAGTTGCACTATGTTCGCAAAGATGCGCCTGAGGTAGAACCGCAATATTATAAAACTCCTTCGTTGTATTTAAAAGACCCGGCTGCAGTCAGTAACGAAGCGACGCTTGATTCTAATCAGAATGTCTATCATCTTCACCGAAGAGTTTCCAATAACGATATCCGTGTACCGCTTGATATGAAAATGGAAGATTATACGACCCTCCGGTTGCACGGTGCCGTAAGAAAGAATTGGGAATCGTTTACGCAGGTGTATCAGCTTTCCAGCGAAACTCCAGCTGGTTTGGGTGATGTATTTGCGAAAATTACGAAAATCGATATACCCATTCCGAAGAATCCGATCTTCAGTATTTTTGGTCCGCCGCATATCAACATTACGATTAATGGTGCCGTCGATATTCACGCGGCGTTTCAAAATGTGAAATACGATTTGTACACGGCAAGCGCCACCGGGCAATCGCAAAGCACACCGCAGTTCAGCCAGCAGGTGCAAATCAATGTGCGCGGCGAAATCGGCGATAAATTAAAAATGGATGCAGACTGGAATACACAGCGTACGTTCGATTATGAGAACCAACTGCATGTCAAATACCAAGGGTATGATGATGATCTGGTGCAAAGCATTGAAGCAGGAAACGTTTCGTTAACGACCAATTCATCGTTTATATCAAGCAGTTCGGCGTTGTTCGGTATCAAAGCAAAATTCCAGGCAGGACCGTTATCGCTCACAACGATTGCTTCACAGAAAAAAGGACAGATGAAAGAGATGTCGGTAGGAGGCGGATCTTCGTCCCAGACCTTTCATATCCATCCATCAGATTATTCCAAAGATCATTACTTTGTCGATACTTCATACATCAGTTTGTATGAAAAAAATTACAACTATCCATCTCCGATTGTAAACCCAAATAAAACGCTTCAAACTATCGAGGTCTGGGTGTCTGCAGTTAACTTAACCAATGCGTCGAAGCTGCGAAATGTCGTTGCCTTCTTAGATCAAACGAAGACACAGACTTATATGGCGCATCGTGATTTGACTTCCGGAATGAGCGGCAGTACAGAAGATATGGTCGCCGGTAGTTTTATCCAATTGCAACAAGGAACCGATTATACGGTCAACGCCGACGCTGGTATCATTACGATGTTATGCGGTCTTCAAGATGAACAGGCTATTGCCGTTGCTTACACCACGTCTAATGATGGAAATGTAGGTAATTACGGTTCTCGTTTAACGAACGATACTTTAAATCTTGTGATGAAACTTGTTCGTCCTAAAAATTTGCCAAGCAGTCCGCAAATGAAAACGGCATGGAGTATGATGCTAAAGAATCGTTATTTGCTCGGCGTCCGTTCCATCAAAAAAACCGGATTTACTTTTACAATCAATTATACGCAATCGGGACAAACTCCTGTGCAAACTGTTCCCGGGTATGATATGGGATTGTTAGAACTTTTTGGATTGGATAGAGGCAATATTGATGCAGGAACGGGAACGCCTGATAAAATCTTCGATTATGTTGGAAGTGCCAGTGCCGGTAATGGAATTACCGTGGATGAGAATCGGGGAGAAATTATTTTTCCTGTGCTCGAACCGTTTAGTGCGGCTAGCATCAAAAAGTTTTTAGCTACTCGTGTTAGTGGTGCATTTGATCCAACAACTGCGCAACAGTTGGCTGATACGCTTTCCTATCAAGCAATCTATGATACAACATATAACGGCGCCGTCAGTGATATTCGTAACGCTTATTCTTTCGATGGTTCAGTAACGGGTTCACAATCATCAACCTATTCGATCGGCTTTAATGTTGTTGAAGGGAGCGTCGAAGTCGATGTCGATGGACAGCGTGCCGTGTTGAATTCCGACTATACCGTCGATTATATTTCGGGACAGGTGACGATTAAGAATCAATCGTTCTTAACGCCCGGAAAAAATTTACAAATTAAATATGAAGCGAACGACATGTTTCAGCTTGCTTCCAAAACGCTCACCGGCGCGCGTGCGGAATTAAACTTATCGAAAAATACTTCGCTGGGGCTCACGATTATGAATATGAGCCAGCAATCTTTAAGCGATAAAGTACGTTTGGGAGAAGAGCCAATATCCAATACCATCATGGGTTTCGATGGCTCGACAACCATCGATGCACCGTGGCTGACAAAAGCATTAGATTATTTACCAGGATTTAAATCCTTAACGACCTCGCAAATTACTTTGCGCGGCGAATACGCGTATATGTCTCCCAATCCCAATACACGAACAAGCCCCATCGCTTCGGACAACGGAAAAAGTGTTGCGTATGTCGATGACTTTGAAGGATCGGTACAATCAATTCCGCTCAATATTTCATTTACGGCGTGGAAAGAAGCAAGTGCACCGTATTATATTAAAGGATTGGATTCATATATACCGTCAGATGGTAAAACCATTCCGGTTGATGATAATCTAACGAGCAGTGGACAGATCCTTGCTCCGTTAGATAAAATGTCATACAAAGCGCATGCGACCTGGTTCAATGTTACTCCAACCGATGTTTATATGGATACGATTTGGGGAAAGAGGAAGTCTTATGCGCCGGGGGAAAATCAAGTATCGGTGTTGAACTTTTTCTTCCGTCCCTATGAACGCGGTATGTATAATTATTCGCAAAGTAAAGATGTGAACGGGAATTATAATTATTCGAGAATTATAGATTCGACGATTTTCAACCAAAATCATCGTGAACAAACGTGGGGCGGTTGCCAGTTGGTTCTTGGTACGAATTCAACGAACCTGCAAGATCAGAACATCAATTTTATCGAGATGTGGGTAAATGTGCAGCAATGCGATGCAGCGCGCACTGCTAAGCTGAACATCGATCTTGGGTACATCAGTGAAGACGTGAATGCCAACAAAAGATTGGATACGGAAGACGGTTTAGGTACAATAAACAGGACGGGAAATACTTGATCCCAAAAATGATGTGGGGCTGGATAGTCTCTGGGATGACCAAGAAAAAAATGTGTATAGTTCATTCATCAAAAACTATCCTCAATATACTGCCGATCCATCCGGCGATGATTGGAAGCAGCCGCCGTACGGCGGATATTGTGCACCAAGCACTGCGAGAAACTGGGATGGATGTACTGGAACGGAAGGAAATTCCAATAGTGTTGCCGGCAATATTCCGAACACTGAAGATTTAAACGGTAACAATTTTTTAGATCAAACGAATTCATATTTTGAATATGAACTTCCGTTGGATACTAATAACGCCACTTTTAAACAATACATTATTGGAAGATCGCCCGTAACTCCTTTCAATGGATGGATACAACTTCGCATTCCGCTTAACGATTATGCTCGCATGATCGGCGCCCCAACCTTGACCAGCGTAGAAGGAATGCGCATGTGGGTTACAGGCACAAAGGATTCGGTGTTGTTCCGAATGACAGAATTCAATCTCGTCGGTAACCAGTGGACAGCGCAGGTACAGAATGATACGTCTTTCAAAGTCGGCGTTGTGAGCTATGAGGATGACCCGAATTATAACACTGACCTAATCGGTGTCTCGCGCCCAAGAGATCTCACCCGTCCCGACATTAATCTTTTTGGTAATGAACAATCGCTGTCCTTGCTTTTGAATCACGTTCCGGCTGGTGAAGAGCGGGACGCAATAAAATGGTTTAAGGCGCGTCCCTTGAATATGTTCAACTATCACACGCTGAAAATGTTTATTCACGGCGAAGATGGGTCGGAACAAGCGACGAAAGGATATCAGGCATTTCATTATGCTCCAACCGATAATGATTCAACTACAAATCATGATGCGGAAATTATTTTCCGCTTTGGAACGGATTCGCTCAACTATTATGAATATCGTGCGCCAGTCGCTCCGGGTTGGCTCTTCAATAATGGCAACATATCAGGAGCAAACAGTATGGAAATCCATTTTGCGGATTTAACAGCATTGAAATTTGCTAAAGCTGATTCCAATGGCATTTCCGTAAGAGTTCCAGTGAACGGAGGAGTTTGGGGGTCAACCTATCAGTTGCGTGGAAACCCGACATTAACGTCAGTCACCTATATTTCTATTGGCATTGTCAATACCGGCAAATCACAGCTTATCGGGGAATTATGGTGCGATGAATTACGACTGTTGGATGTCGATAACACGCCGGGTTGGGCGTACCGTTTGGAAGCGGGTGTGAAGTTTGCAGATGTGGCTTCGCTTTCTTTTGGTTACAGTCAGCGTAACCCATATTTTCATGGATTGGAAGATCATTTCGGCAGTTACAATACGGATATAAATTGGAATTTGTCTGCAACGGTGAATTGGGAAAAATTTTTACCGGAAACATGGAATGGCACGAATCTCGCTTTTTCATATTCACACACCGAGGGATTTTCCAATCCGCTGTATGTTCCCGGAACGGATATTTTAGTTGATAAAGCGGTAGCAGCATACAATGCAGCCGATACATCGGCCGCGTCTCGGAAAAAATATGCCAATACCACAGAACTGATCGCCAGTACGCAAACATTGAATGTAACAGACACGTACGCTGTTCCGACGATTCATTTAAATATTCCGTTGAGCACATGGCTTATAACAGAAACCATCAACCGGATGAGTTTTGGGTTTTCGTACGCCGACACACGGAGTCGCAGTACAACGATTGAGCATTCTGAAGCATGGAATTGGAATGCTTCTTTTAATTATGCGCTTCCTTTAAGTCAAAATAATTATATCGCACCGTTTTCAGTCTTTGGAGATTTTTTCCTGTTCCGGCCATGGAAAACGATGAAGGTGTTTTTCACGCCGAGCCAAATAACACTCGGAGCGTCTCTTGCGCGCAATCAGTTATATTCTCAAACACGGTTTATCAATACCACCGATACGACGCGAAGTTTTACAGGACAGCGCTCTCTCGGGTTCAACTGGAAATTTTTTGAAGGCGGTTTGTTTGATTTTGGTTATCGATTATCATGTGTCGGTTGGCAGTAGTTTAAGCAATTTTGAAACAGACCGATTTGGACAACAACGCCCTTTCTCAGAAATTCTTCAGGATATGTTTTTCAGCGACCGGTTAATTAATTTTGGTATCGACCAGAGCTATCAGCAATCTATAGCATTTAACACGAAAATTACCGCTCCGCATATTCTCGGTCTAGATAAAATATTCAATCCTAATTTCAAATACAGTGTTGGCTATGGATGGAATAATAATATACAAGCAGCAGAAAGAGGTAAATCTGCCCAATGGAACGGGAACGTAAATTTTACTTTAGATGTCAATGCAAAACCTTTAACAGACATGATCTGGTCGTCTGCGTATGTTCGATCTGCTGCGGATACGACCAAAGGCGGCAAACCGAAAGTAGAGCATGGCGGAACAATTGGATAAAATTTCCCGCTTGTTATTCAAAAATACACTCTTTGATTTTGACAAATTCAATATATCGTTCTCGCAGCAAAATAGTTCGCAAAATAGTGGTGTTGTAGGAAGCAACGGCTTTGCGAATATTTTTGCACGTGTTCCTTTTTTCCAATCTTCGTTACCGGAAAATGGCCCTTCGTTGTTATATCAATTAGGTCTCGCTTCGGATCCTAATGGTGAGATGGTGATGAAGTTGAAAAATTCGTTCCCGTTTATTACCGGTTATACCAATCCCGGAATTCGTGCGCAAAGCATAGATAATTCCACAACAATCTTAGGCGATGTTTATTCGCAAAGTAATAATGTTACTATGCAAACTTCGCGTCCGTTGTGGGAAGGCGCACAGATTACACTCAACTGGAATATCGGTTGGTCGTACGCAGAAAATGTTACATCGTCAACTGATTCAATGCATGCAATACCGATTATCACAAGCCGCACCTTGAGCGGAGACTTAAGCCGATCATTTTTTACACTGCCGCCGGTATTTATTTTTAAAAATTTAAAGATGGGAATAGATGAAGTCAACAATCGCTATCAACAAATGAAAGCGGCAGATCCTGGGGATTCAACATCCACACCCGGTGCGAAACTTTCACAGGCATTTCGCGATGGGTTTGAAGGTATGCCGTGGTTATCGAAAATCCTCGGCGATCTTGCACCGCGCGCCAACTGGTCATTCCATTGGGATGGACTTGAAAAATTTCCGATCCTCAGCATGATTGCTTCGCGTGCCTCGTTGGATCACGCGTACAGCTCTTCCTACAAAGAACGCTGGACCAGCGCCTCGTCGGATGATTATCTCAAAACGACACAAAGTGAGACGATCAACTACGCTTTTTCTCCGCTGGTCGGTTTGAATCTTACACTCAAAGAATTTATTAAAGGCAATATGAGTGCGACCTTCCGTTACGGGACAAGCGATTCCTACGATCTCATTCCATCCAACGCGCAGGTGAATGAAAATTCTTCCACGAGTACGTCGTTTTCTTTTTCTTATGGAAGGACCGGAATGCAAATTCCGTTTCTCGGATTATCGCTGTCGAACGATATTGACTTCAGCATTCATTATACTTTGGAACATAACAGCCAAACGTTGTTCGACTTTAACAACTATTCTTCGAGCGGCATGCCAAACGGCGGTTCCAGTACGATGACGCTGGAGCCGAGTTTAAAATATACGCTGAGTGCGCGTGTTACTGCACAGGCATATTATCGTTACAAAAAAATTGAACCTGATGCAAGCGGGTCAACGGTAACCGGTTCCACCACGAACGAAGGTGGAGTCGATATTCACATCGCTATTCAGTAGAAGACGGCTGCATTGCTTCTCGTCATTTTAATCAATATTATTTTCAAGGATATAATATGGATGCTGTAAAAAAAATATTATGGGTCGATGATGAAATCGATTTGCTGCGCGCGCATCTGCGATTGCTGGAACAAAAGGGATATCATGTCGAAACGGCAACCAATGGTGAAGATGCCATCGAATTGGTGAAAGGAACGTCATTCGATCTTGTCTTCCTTGATGAAATGATGCCGGGTTTGGGCGGGCTGCAAACGCTTGCTGCCGTTAAAGAAATTTCTCCTGCGTTGCCGGTTGTGATGGTAACAAAAAGCGAAGCGGAAAGCTTAATGGAGGAAGCCATCGGCAGCAAAATTACCGATTACTTGGTGAAGCCCGTTAATCCCAGCCAGATTCTCATGGCTTGCAAAAAAATTCTCGAAGCAAAAAAAATCACCGACCATGTTGTCTCTCGCGACTACATTAAAGAATTTCAAAACATCAGTATGCAGCTCCTTCAACCGTTATCGATGGAAGAATGGATTGAACTCTATCTGAAAATTACAAACTGGGACGTTGAACTTGATTCGCATCAAGGGTTGGGGCTGCGGCAAACGTTGTTAAATCAAAAACGTGAATGCAATGCAGAGTTTTCAAAATTCATCGAAAAAAATTACCGGAAGTGGCTGGAACAAACCGACCGATCGTTTATGTTGTCGCCAGAAATCGTTGATCGAGTCGTGATCCCGGAATTAAAAGAACGCACTACGGTTTTCTTTTTTGTCGTCGATTGTTTGCGGTTGGATCAATGGTTGGTGATGGAAGAATTGTTGTCGGAATATTTTACCATCGAAAAACAATACTATCTCAGCATCCTGCCGACAGCAACGCCGTTTTCACGCAATGCTATTTTCAGCGGATATTATCCAGATGATCTTGCACGTCAGTATCCCGAAATATGGACAGACGGGGAAGAGGATGAGTCCAGCTTAAATAGAAATGAACATGAACTGTTGGACAAATTCTTGGAACGTCGTCGTATCGTCCTCAAACCGGAATCTAAATATGTAAAAATTCTTGATCCTGAATTTGGCAAACAAATCGAGAACAACATTCTCTCGTACATGCAAACACGTTTGACGTCGATTGTTGTCAACTTTGTCGATATGCTCGCTCACGGCCGTTCCGATTCGCCGTTGCTGAAAGAAATTGCACCGGATGAAGCGGCCTATCGTTCGCTCACACGTTCGTGGTTTCAGCATTCATCGTTATTCGGTATGTTGAAAACATTGAGCACGCAAAAGAATGTCAAAATTATTCTGACAACCGATCACGGCAGCGTGCGTTGTATGCGGGGAACGAAAATTGTCGGTGATCGTGAAACTTCGACAAATCTGCGTTATAAGTTTGGCAGGAATCTGAAGGTCGATACACACCAAGCTGTTTTTATCAAAGACCCAACTGAATATAAATTGCCGCACGGCAGCGTCACGACGAATTGCGTCGTGGCAAAAGAAGACTATTTCTTCGTCTATCCAACCGAATATCATCGCTATCTTAATTACTATCGTGATAGCTTTCAGCACGGCGGCATTTCGATGGAAGAAATGATTTTGCCGATTGTGAAGATGCAGCCGAAATGAATTCAGGGTTAATTACACATTCGGTGAATGAAACGATTGCTGCGGCATGTACCTTTGCTGCGCAACTGAATCGAGGCGATATTGTAACGCTGTTCGGCGATCTCGGCAGCGGCAAAACACAGTTTGTCAAAGGTGTGTGTCATGCATTCCATGCGCGAACAGAAGCAACGAGTCCATCCTTTGTATTGTTGAATCGCTATGAGGGAGTCGATCATTCCGGGAATGAAATGTTGTTGTATCATTTCGATTTGTATCGTGTCAAATCACTTTCGGAAATTTATGATCTGGGCTATGAAGAATTTCTTCAGAGTGACGGGATTTGTTTTGTCGAGTGGGCGGAGTTATTGAACGGCTTGCTGCCGTCGCGGCGTTATGATATTCACTTTTATTATGGCGAAGAAGAAATGGAACGACGAATTGAAATTTCGTCGGTAGGAGAACATTGAATTGATTGTGCTGGGTATTGAAACATCAACGGAAGTTTGTGCTGTCGGTTTAGCGAATGACGATGGTGCGTATGCGGAACGCGCGCTTGTTGAATCGCACATTCATTCCGAAAAATTATTGACGTTGATCACAGAAATATTAGAACAGCAGCATACACAACTTAGCGAACTCGATGCGATTGCTGTTTCCATCGGCCCCGGTTCGTTTACCGGACTGCGCATTGGCTTAAGCACTGCGAAGGGCTTGTGCTTTGCGCTGGGAAAACCGTTAGTGATTGTACCGACTTTGGAAGCCATGGCAATGGCTGTTTACACCGACCCTCAAGAAGTGAAACGTGTGTTCGTTTGTCTTGATGCCAAGCAGGGCGATTGTTATGTCGGCGGGTATCAATTAATTAGTGATAGTTTGGTTGAATGGCTGCCGCTTTCGATGGTAAAAAAATCGCGTGCTAATGAATTCTTGAATCAGAATAATTTATTTGTCATTACGGATCGAAAAGATATAAACGGCGTTCTTCCTAATGCGGTTCAGTATGCCAAAGGCAGTGTGGTTGCAATGTGCGGAATTAAACGAGCACATAAAGAAATATTTTCTGATATTACATCTGTGGAACCGATGTATTTAAAAGATTTTATCGTGAATACTCAACCGGTACGGTAGGAGGTGCAATGGCTTGGTTTAAACGATCACAAGAAAACATTTCGTCCGATAGCCGGAAAAAAGATATTCCCGATGGTATGTGGACGAAATGCGGCGGGTGTGGAGAAATCGTTCACAAGAAACAACTGGAACAAAATCTTTTTACCTGTCCCAAATGTAATTACCACTTTCGGATCGGCAGTAAAGAATATTTTTCGATTCTGTTGGACGAAGGAACATTCAAAGAGATGGATAAGAGAATGCGTTCCATCGATCCATTAAATTTTTCAGATACCAAGCCCTACAGCACGCGTCTAACAGAGACGATGAAGAAAACCGGATTGAATGAAGCCGTGCGTACCGGTGAAGGTGAAATGAACGGCCTGCCGGTTGTTATTGCCTGCATGGATTTTGCCTTCATCGGCGGCAGTATGGGTTCGGTCGTCGGAGAAAAAATTGCGCGTGCTGCAAATAAATCGCTTGAAAAGAAAATTCCGCTCATCATTCTTTCTTCCAGCGGCGGCGCGCGGATGATGGAAGCGGCGCTCTCGTTGATGCAAATGGCAAAAACGAGCGCGAAGATTGCGCAGCTTTCCGATGCCGGCATTCCGTACATTTCAGTGTTGACCGATCCGACAACCGGTGGTGTTACAGCAAGTTTTGCGATGCTGGGCGATGTGCAAATTGCGGAACCGTCGGCGCTCATTGGATTTGCGGGTCCTCGTGTTATTAAACAAACTATCGGTAAAGATTTGCCGGAGGGATTTCAGCGGTCGGAATTTTTATTGGAAAAAGGTTTTGTGGATATGGTCGTCCATCGTAAAGATTTAAAGGATACCATCACGAAACTGCTTAAACATTTAGTGAATTAGAAAGAAGGTTTTTTATTCCTGTGGCTGTACGCATCATTGAAACTGTTTCTGAAATGCAAAGCATTTCAGAACAATTACGATTAGAAAAGAAAAAAATTGCACTCATTCCGACGATGGGATATTTACATCATGGACACGCAGCGCTTATCGAACGTGCACGTATGCTTGCCGATGTTGTTGTTGTTTCGATTTTTGTCAATCCGACACAATTTGCGCCGAACGAAGATTTTGCCCGTTATCCGCGTGACTTAGCGCGCGATACAGAAATTGCAGAAGCGGCAGGCGCAGATATTATTTTTCATCCCACGGCATCGGAGATGTATAAACCGGCATTCAACACGTACGTGATCGTGGAAGATATTTCGAAATTATTTGAGGGCGAGTTTCGCCCGATACATTTTCGCGGTGTCACAACGGTCGTTGCAAAATTATTCAACATTGTCAAACCGCATCTTGCTGTGTTCGGACAAAAAGATGCACAGCAAGCATTCATCATTCAGAAAATGGTTCGTGAATTGAATTATGATTTGCAGATAGAAATTGTTCCGATTGTCCGTGAAGCGGATGGATTGGCAATGAGTTCACGTAATGCCTATCTCAGTAATGATGAACGTAAACGAGCGCTCGTACTTTCACAATCATTGTTGAAGGCAAAAGAGAAAATCCTTGCAGGTGAATGCGATCTTGCACAACTTCGTTCTGAAATACAAACCATGATACAATCCGGGCAACCGACAGGCATCGATTATATTTCATTTATCGATCCAGCAACATTTCAGCCGACGGAGAATTTACCAAGTCAGAGTTTATTGATTGCGCTGGCTGTTCGTTTCGGAACGACACGATTGATCGATAACATTCTTATCACCACATAACCAACAAATCAAAAATTATGAATACGAAACAACTTGCGTCAGTCATTATGGCGGCGGGAAAGGGAACCCGTATGAAAGATCCCAGCAAAGCAAAAGTAATGTATGAAGTGTTAGGCAAGCCCATGATTCATTATGTGCTGGATGTTGCGTATGCGTTACATTCCAATCGCATCGTCGTTATTGCAGGTTATCAACGCGAGACGGTGATGACGTATATTAAAAAATCCTACCCGAAGGCAGAATTGGTTGTTCAAGCAGAACAACTTGGTACCGGTCATGCTATGATGCAAACACGTGAAGCATTAAAAAATTACGATGGTGATGTGGTTGTTTTATCCGGCGATGTTCCGTTGTTGACGGTGAGAAGTATGCAACGGCTCATTGATCATCATCGAAACACCGGTGCGGTGGCAACAATTTTAACGGCGGAATATTCCGATCCGGCCGGTTATGGTCGCATAGTGCGGAACGCTGATGGTTCAGTAAAAAAAATCGTTGAACAAAAAGATGCAACAGAACCAGAACGGCAGGTGAAAGAAATTAATTCCGGAATTTATGTATTCGACCGTGAAAAATTGTTTGACGGCTTAAGCAACATTACTGCCGACAACGCACAAAAAGAATATTATCTGACCGATGTATTTGAATATTTCTGGAAGCATCAGTGGAAGGTTGTTGCGTTGCAAGCAGAACACCCCGAAGAAATTCAAGGTGTGAATACATTAGATCAATTGAAAGAAGTGCAAGCCGTCTTGTTACAGCGGCAGGCAGTATGATAACATCGGTTGAATTCTGTGGTGTCGTTTCGTATATTATAATAGTAAGCGCACGATGGAGAGCTGGCAGAATGGCTAATGCACCGGTCTTGAAAACCGGCGGGCGCAAGCCCTTGGGGGTTCGAGTCCCTCGCTCTCCGCAGAGGAAACCATATATCGTTTATGTTTTATATTCTCCTGCTCATCAGAATACGCACATTGATCAAACGCACAATTTCTATTGAATCTACATTTTCACAAAGTTCGATTGCCATTTGCAATGTAAAGCGATAGAGCCATAACAACCAGATTCAACGGCGGGTCGCAACATCATTGTTGCAATAAAAAAATAACTTGAGAGAAATCAGAGGGCATAGATTGATGAGTGTGTTGGTAAAAGCACTTGAGCAGCATATAGCACAGAAAGGTATTGGCATAGAACAAAAAGCTGCGTGCTTAATTTTTGCTTCGCATCGCTTGGGAACTTCAACGGAACTTTGGACATCATCCGCACCATCGTGTAGCAGCGACCGTTGCATCTCCAACGCCATGAATTTCCATCATCTTTGTTGAACCTCCATTTATTATTTGTATCCTCTTCATCCTTTCTCTGTAAAGGTTATCCGCATTGCTTATAATTCGTCAAGTTGCATAGTTCAAATTTTTTTAATGGTTATAGCTCAAAGGGATGAAAGAGGCGTTTATCTTCTTGGCGAGGGTTGTCGAAAGATGTTGAATACAATGTCAGATCATGGGTTCCCTGCAACAAAAGCTATCGTGCATCCTCATTCTTTGAAACTGCTCTTATGGAGATGTTTTGAGTCATCGAATTTTCTCGGAACATAACCATTGATCGTCGCAAATTTTAAAAGTTGTTGTTGTAATATCTTTCGGCCTCTGTGCAAACGGGAGCGTACGGTTCCTACAGGGCAAGCAACTCTTTTCGCAATTTCAGCATAGGTCAGTTCTTCAACATCGCTGAGTAAAACGATCGTCCTGAAAATACCCGGGAGCGATTTGATGGATTGTGCAATTTCATCTCCAAAGAGTTTATCAAAGGGTTCTCCTTTTTGTTCGGGCGGCTGAGGATGAGGTGCACTATAAAAGTGTGTTTCGTCGTATTCAATTTTTTTCGGTTCTTTGATCTTTGCCCTATATTGATTGATATATGAATTTTTCATGATCTGGTATAACCATGCTTTGATGTTCGTACCTTTTTCAAATTTGTTCCAGAATCGGTATGCCTTCAGGTACGTTTCCTGCGTTAAGTCTTTTGCGTCTTCGGAATTCATCGTCAACTTTAATGCATAGTTATGCAGGCGAGGCATGTGCGGAACAGCTATTTGTTCAAAATCCCAGTGCTCTGTCATGTTGGCTTCCCTTTCAACATTCATACAAAATCAAGAGTTCCTAAGAAATAGTATGTTGAAGATTTGTTTCATCGGGAATAACCCAAAAGGATGAAAAAGGAATTAATTCTTTTTTAAGGGGGATGGGAACTTTGTCCGATCAATTTTAGACAATATGAAGTGTAACATCAAAACAAATCGCCTTTGAAAGAAGGATTCCATTGGTAATGATGGACTTTAAGAGAGTAAATGAACAATTGATGAATTTGGCAAGAGGAGTTATGTATATACCAAAATGAAGATACTTCTAAAAAGAGAAGTGTTTATTCCATGAAGAAAACGGAAGATGAACGATTTTAAAATTTTACAGAAAATTCTAAAACAGGATACAGCGGGAAGAGATCGATCTGCAACAAGTTGGCATTCCGTTTTAGCCCTACATCGTTGTTTCTTTGAAGCGTCCATTCAAAGGGATCCGTAAAGTGAACATGAAATAATTTTGCCCAACAGCACGCGCGTAATACTCTGTCCCTTCGTGAAAAATTATTCTTATCTTAGTAAGGCGAACATTTTATACAGGAGAATTAACATGAATATTACCGATTTAAAAGGAACCGTAACTTTAGCGAACGGCGTGCAGATGCCATATTTTGGACTTGGAGTATTTCAACTACACGAAGGCAATGAAGTGCAGCAAGCGGTGTTAAACGCGCTGGCAACAGGATATCGACACATCGATACGGCGGCGCTGTATGCGAATGAGAAAGGCGTCGGCGAAGCAATTGCAAAAAGCGGCATCGCGCGAAAAGAGATTTTCGTTACCAGTAAAGTCTGGAATTCGGATCAGGGGTTCGATTCCACGCTGCGAGCATTTGAAAAAAGTTTAAAGCTTCTCAGTTTCGAATATCTGGATTTGTACTTAGTGCATTGGCCCGTTAAAGGCAAGTTCATACAAACATGGAAGGCGCTGGAAAAACTGTATGCCGATGGGCGCGTCAGAGCGATCGGTGTCAGCAATTTTCTTCAGCACCATCTCGAAGAATTGCTGCCGCAGAGCCATGTTGTTCCGATGGTGAACGAGATGGAGTTTCATCCCTATCTTGTGCAGCAATCGCTGATAGATTTTTGTGCGGCAAGAAAAATTCAGTATGAAGCGTGGAGCCCGCTGATGCAGGGACAAATTACCGAAATACCGGAATTAAAAAATCTTGCCGCAAAATATAAAAAGGATGTTGCACAAATAGTTCTGCGCTGGGATTTGCAGAAAGGCGTTGTCACGATTCCCAAATCGATCCACAAAGAACGAATTATTTCCAACGCGCAGATATTCGATTTTGCTTTATCGGATGAAGATATGAAACTCATCGATAATTTAGATAAGCATCAACGTGTTGGCGCCGATCCGGATACATTTGATTTTTAGTCCATTCTCCATTTAGAAAAATGCTTTGGAGAATTAAAATAGTCGAATTCTCATTTGGAAAAGTGGTTTCGAGAATTGAAAAATGTGTTTTTGCAAATTGCAAAAGTGGCCTTTAGCACAAAAACGAGGATTTTATATTTTTGTGCTTCGTATGTTACTTCATAAGATATGCAATTGGCGAGAAAAACAATCCGTTTGCTTGAAGTGTACGGATGAATGTAAGTGTCTGACACCTTGAAGGTGTCTGACATTTGCATTATTTCTTGCGTTTATTTTTCCAACCGATTATATTATGCCCAAGGTTCATTTTCTTAAAACGATAGTTCAAACAGCAAAGGGTAGGAGGATGTCGTTGAGTAGATGTGATGGTGAGTGATTTCGTCCAGCGATGAAGCATAGCTGACGAGATGATATAAAGAATGGGATTAAAAGAGTCACAATAGGCACCAATCTTGAAAATAAAATGAGTACTAACAATTATCACGGTATCATTCTTAACATAAGCCAACGAGATAAGTCGATCTTCGCCAACATTGACATTATTGGAAAGAAGAAGATTCTTTTAGGATTACTCGTTCTTTATAAGGTAGATGTTTCTTCAGAGAATCTTGACGTCCTTATTCACAAGCTTCAATTAAATATGGCAAAACACTATGTTCATCTGGTTCATGAGTTCTATTTTCATTTTTATCGTGGAGATGAATTGATCATTGTGTTTAGGAATAAAATCTTTCGAGTAACCACAAATCCTTCGAGTTGGAAAGATGCAATCGAATATGGAAAAAATTTAAAGATACCAATTAAACAACTCGATTTTATTCCGTATAAGGTTGAAGACGAAAGATATTAGATTGGCGTACCCTCCTCGGTAACAAAATCATGAAGGTACTACCGAAGGAGGATCGGTAAGAGAGAAAAGGAAACAGAGAACCTTGTCAAAGTTGTCCGAGTAAAAGCTGAGAAAACTTTGACAAGGTTGCAAAACATTGGTAAGTAGTATGTCTATGAGTGTTGAGTCGTTCCGCCTGAAAGTTTATCCGCTGCAGGTGGACGGATAAGCGAGCTTTGGAACAAGAGAAAAAAAGTGTAAAAGATACGTAGAGTTAAACATATTATTGGAGGTATAATGAAAAATTTTCTTATAATTTTAGCGAGTGTGATTTATTGCTCAATGAGTTTCGCACAAGACGTGCCGTATGGATATAGATCTTCCAACGGATTGCCGAGCACCACTATTTTAATTCAACCGGGATTTCTCTTGGATAGTATTGTTTGCGTAGCAGGCCAACGCCAATCTCAAACTTTACGTTTAGAATATGACGAACAACACCGATTAAAACGCGATAGTAATTTTAATACGATGACAGCAAGTATTTCAGTAATAATTCCTCATCACCCAAGCCCAGTAAATGAGCTTGTTTATGAACCGATCTTAAACGATTATTATTACAATACTAATGGAAAAATCGATTCCAGTCGATGTAGTTATTATAGTATTCCTGATAGCACATGGAAAAGTTATTCTGGCATAAAAAATTATTATTCCAACGACGGGAAATTAATTTCTCACATATATTTAAATGGTAATGGTTCTGAAAATTTTTTCTATGATTCAATCGGTAATCTTATTTTAACAAAAGTTTATGAAGTTGGAAGCGATGGATCGGGAGGTCGTTTTATTGCAGATACGGTGATTAATTCTTATAGCTATGATTCTTTGGGGCGGTTAGTTATGAACAAATCGGCAACGTTGGACGGATTATCATGGGGATATTCGACTTACTATTACTTATCGGTGTATCGATATAATACGTCAGGAAATGTTACTTTGATTTCCGAGGAAATCCCACTTACAAAAAGTTATTCCTCATTTGATACATTGACGCAGATGGCTGGAGATACAATGCTTGTTAATAATCCTCCTACATACTGTTTTGATACTTCTGGAAGAATGATTAAAAAAATTTCTTCTTCCTATTCTTCCGGTTCTCTAGTCCCTCTTGATAGTATTTATTATAATTATGATGGAAATGGAAATATGCTTGGGGATGGTGATTTTTGGTTTGCTTACGACTCATATAAAAATCTTACTACTCTTTCTATTGTACATTCTACTTATTTTCCAGGAGTTTCACTCGTTGATTCCTATGGAAATAGAATTAATTGGGATTATAGTTCTGGTATGTGGGTATTTTATTACCATTCCACAGTAACGGGTGGGTGTGTTAGTAATCCAGCAATACAAATTAATACAAAAACAATATCTTTCAATAATGTGAAGGTCGGAACATTCAAAGACGCGACCATAACTATTACCAATACCGGCAACGATACATTAAAAATAACCAACATCGCTTCATCACGCTTGACATTTATGGCAAGACCTATCGTAATAAATATCCCTCCTGGCCAATCACTATCGGACACATTGCGGTTTGCACCGGCAACCACTGGCACTGATTCAGCATTAGTTGTTATCCAAAGCAACGCAGGAAGTTCGCCCGATACAATTAAAGTATCGGGCTTCGGTTTCGGCATCCCAACGTTGCAATTTAATACAAAAATAATTTCCTTTGGCAACGTGAACGTTGGAACATTCAAAGACACGAGCGTAACAATTACTAACTCCGGGAACGATACATTAAAGATAGCTAACATCGTTACATCACGTTCAACATTTACCGCAAGGCCAACGGTAAAGATTATTCCCCCTGGACAATTATTCACAGATACATTGCGGTTCACCCCTATAACCGCTGGCGCTGATTCAGCGTTGTTTGTTATCAAAAGTAACTCAGGAGGTTCGCCTGATACAATGAAAGTAGCGGGTATCGCTATCCCCACAACAGGTATTGAAAATACAGGTGGGATACCAAAGGAATATTCTCTTTCTCAAAATTATCCTAACCCATTTAACCCTTCAACAACAATCCAATATGGATTGCCTGCACGAAGCAGTGTACGGTTTGTCATCTATAATGTCCTGGGTCAGGTTGTGAAAGAACTTATCAATACCGAGCAGCAAGCTGGATATCAAACAGCAGTTTGGAATGCGAATGTTGCATCCGGAATGTATTTCTACCGTATCGTAGCAACCTCATTAGATGGCTCCAATAAAAATTTTGTTGAGACGAAGAAGATGCTGCTGTTAAAGTAGTGCCTCGATATATCTGACCGTCACCTGCAAAGTTTATACTGAGTTGGTGATGGTCACAAGATGAAGTAACCAAACCCGATCTCTTACAGAGGTCGGATTGGTAGAGAGAAAAGGAAACAGAGAACCTTGTCAAAGTTGCCCGAGTAAAAGCTGAGAAAACTTTGACAAGGTTGCACACATGCTGTTCAGGAGTTTCGCCAAAGACGAATAAATATACTTTTGAACAGAGATAGTCGTGAGTCCCGCCAATACGACGGCGGGCAAGCCAACACACTCCCAGCAAAATATCTATTGCATCGCTTGACGAAGCTTTCAATGATTTATTTACATATATGCAGTTCGCAGGAATCCGCCTTGTTTTTCGTTTTCAAACTCCAGATGGTCGACGCAGGAACACTTTAGAAAAATTAATGCGTATTTATCGTTGCCGAGACAATCGACAACTTCAAACGGAACTCCATGCCCAAGTTACAGCATGTTGCTTAATCTTTTTTTACACAACTCTTGACATTAACTCAAACACGAAATACTTTTAGTATAATTATTTAAGTGGCTGATATTTAAAACTAGAGTAATAATATGCAATACAAAGAAAGAATCCCCAACCCTCTATTCAACGAAGACGGTCACTATTTAGGTAGGCCGGCTGATTTTGATGATAGAATAATTCAAAGACAACTAAGGCTCGTAGAGCAAATCCAAGGTTTTACAGGGACAGATTTAACATTGTTGGAAATAGGGTGTGGAAATGGAGCTTCAATGTTTGGATTATCACACAAAATGAAATATTGTTTAGGATTAGAAATTACAGATGAACATTTATCTGAATTTAATAAATTTAAAGAGGAACAAAAAACAACAAATTGCGAATGCAGAATTTTAGATATTGAAAAGAACAATCTTCCAATGCTATTTGACAGAATTATTAGTTTTGAAGTGATAGAACATTTAAAAAATGAAAAAGGATTGGAGTTTTATTACAATACGTTAAAAGAAGGGGGACTATTAGCCATTTCTGTTCCAAACAAGTGGTGGATTTTTGAAACTCATGGAGCAAAACTGCCATTGTTACCTTGGAACAGAGTGCCCTTATTTTCTTGGCTGCCAAGAAGAATACATGAAAAATATGCAAATGCCAGAATTTATACAAAAAACAGAATCGTTAAATTACTTAAACAATACGGATTTAATATAATTTCTATTGAATATATTACTGCTCCGATGGATGTGTTGCCCAAGGGGAAACTTAAAGACTTTGTGATCAACAATTTTTTTAATACAGACACAACCACAATTCCATTTAAATCTACATCAATATTCGTAGTTGCTAAAAAATTGAAAACATCATTTAATAAAATTTAGAACATTCTATTGTGTGTTCTAACCATTTTAAAAAGAGCCCGGCCCGCGCTGTGAAGGAGTTCCGCCCATGGCGGATAAATGCACTCCTGAACCAAGATGGGTGAGTATGAGAAACTAAATTTATGCATAAAATAAAATATATCGGTTATTGCGCGACGGTTGTGGAAAATGAAAGTTCAGTGTGCCGCAGCTTAGCCGTCGGTCGCTAGGCGCACAAAAGGGGCAAATCAATTATCTCAGAAAGGTTTTTATGAAGAACAGCAAAATATTTTTACCGTCATCAATTGGCTTAATTCTCTTGGCAATAATTTTTTCTTTTGCTACTTGGAATAATTCCAATATCTGGATTCCTATTTTTATAATTTTTATTGTCTTGAGCATCATTGTATATATTTTACGTTCTGTTATTACTTCCATCGATGAACGATTGAAGAAATTGGAAAAATAAACCTGTACTTATGCATTCTACACAATTGTGCGCCTAACCACGTACTGTGTTAAAAGTCAAGAGCGATGAGAGAAAATATGTCTGCCGAAGGTGGCAAAGCCATGCCTTTGGCACATTACTTCATAAAAAGAAAAACGCAGTAAAGAAGTAAATTTTCATGACAAAGACATCGAAACAAATACTCTTTTGGTCTCCACGAGTTTTATGCATTCTGTTCACTGGTTTTATTTCCATTTTTGCTCTCGACGCATTCGGTGAAGGATATGATTTCTGGAATACTTTGCTTGCACTCGCTCTTCATCTTATTCCGAGTGTCATTATTGTGTTGTTCTTGCTTATTGCATGGCGATGGGAATGGATTGGCAGTATTGTGTTCCTTATCCTTGCAGTATCGTATATCGTCATGGCATGGCGAAGATTTCCGTTATCTGTTTACTTCGTCGTAGCCGGGCCGTTGGTCATTATAAGCATGTTATTTTTTATGAGTTGGAAGTACAGAGCAGACCAAAAAGAATGAATGCACGCGAGTCACAAACTTTAGCGGAGCCATTCATTCTGGATATGTTCGCATTTATGTGCTAAAACGGAAGCGATAGCTTTCGATCACCTGCTCATTGCAACTTCCTCCTCGTTCGGGTAATGAAAATCATTGCATTTCCTCTTCCTTCCATTGAACTTCGAGCACTGTTTCATTACATTCTATAGAATTTAATACTGCAGTCATTATCCGGTAAGAAAGTTTTAATGAATGAAATATGATTTTTTAGCGATTGAAAAGAAGTGGCAGGAATACTGGGAACGCGAACAGACGTTTCACGTTTCCGATGATAAAGCAAAACCAAAGGTGTATGTGCTCGATATGTTTCCGTATCCCTCCGGTGCGGGATTGCACGTCGGGCATCCGGAAGGATATACGGCAACAGATATTTTATGCCGCTACAAACGCGCAAAGGGATTCTCCGTTCTGCATCCGATGGGATGGGATGCGTTTGGATTGCCTGCAGAACGATATGCGATGCAAACGAACATTCATCCCAGTGTAACAACGAATCAGAATATCGATACCTTCCGCCGACAAATTAAAATGCTGGGATTGAGTTACGATTGGCAGCGGGAAATAAACACAACCGATCACGAATATTACAAATGGACACAATGGATATTTTTGCAGATTTATAATTCATGGTTCGATCCGCGTGTGAAAAAAGCGCAGCCGATTCAAACATTAGAACAAGAACTTGCAGCGAACGGCACAAAGAATTTAGGTGTTGAACAGAATTTTACTGCTGATGAGTGGAAGAAGAAATCGAAAAAAGAGAAGTATGATTTCATCGCGAAGTTTCGTTTAGTTTATGTGGCAGAAATTCCTGTGAACTGGTGCGAGAAATTAGGAACGGTTCTCGCTAACGAAGAAGTGAACGAGTGGGTGGAAAAAGGATATTCGGTTGAACGCCGTCCGATGCGGCAATGGATGATGCGCATTACAGCTTACGCCGAGCGATTATTGGAAGATACAAATGATCTTGATTGGCCGATTTCTACGTTGGAACAGCAGCGAAATTGGATCGGACGTTCGGAAGGCGCTGAAGTCGATTTTTCTCTCAAAGGACGGAATGAAAAATTGCGCATCTTTACCACGCGGCCGGATACGTTGTTCGGTGCAACGTATATGGTGCTTGCGCCGGAGCATGCGTTTGTGGAATTGCTGACGACGACGGAGCAGCGAGCGGCAATTGAAGAATATCGCAAAGCGGCATCGCACAAAAGCGATCTTGAACGCGGCACGGAAAAAGAAAAAACCGGCGTGTTCACCGGCGGCTACGCGATTAATCCGGTGAATGGAAAAGAAATTCCTATATGGATTGCGGATTATGTGTTGATGGGCTACGGCACGGGCGCAATTATGGCTGTGCCGGGCCACGATGACCGCGATATGGAGTTTGCGAAAAAATTTAATCTGCCTATCGTCAAAGTTGTTGATGGCGGTGCCGGTGCGCCCGAATGTTTTACAGATGACGGCGTAGCAATCAATTCATCCAACAATGAAATTTCGTTGAATGGCCTGAAGACACCAGAAGCAAAAAAGAAAATTACCGAATGGCTTGTGAGCAAAAGATTCGGTAAAGGAACGATACAATACAAACTGCGTGATTGGTTATTCTCGCGACAACGATATTGGGGCGAACCGATTCCCATTATTCATCTTGAAGATGGAACGATGACAACGGTGGATGAAAAGGAATTGCCTCTTGTATTGCCGAGTTTGGAAAAATTCCAGCCAAGCGGAACGACCGAATCGCCGTTAGCTCTTGCAACGGACTGGGTAAATGTTGTCGATCCGAAAACCGGATTGAAAGGACGGCGAGAGACGAACACGATGCCGCAATGGGCGGGTTCGTGCTGGTATTATTTACGATTTATCGATCCAAAAAATCAAAAGCAATTTGTCGATCCACAAAAAGAAAAATATTGGATGCCGATCGATCTGTATGTCGGCGGTGCAGAACATGCGGTGCTGCACTTAATTTATTCGCGCTTCTGGCACAAAGTGTTGTTCGATCTTGGTCACGTCAGCACGAAAGAACCTTTCGTGAAATTACGGCATCAAGGAATTATTCTCGGTGAAGATTCCCGCAAGATGTCGAAGTCGTGGGGCAACGTTGTCAATCCCGATGCGGTTGTTGCAGAATACGGTGCAGATGCGATGCGGCTGTTCGAGATGTTTATGGGTCCGTTGGAAGAAATGAAACCGTGGAGCACGCGCGGTGTGGAAGGCGTGTATCGTTTCTTAAATCGTGTCTGGCGATTATACTTGAACGAAGAAGGTACGCTTGATGCATCGATTCAAGATGTTGCACCGAATACAGATTTTGAACGGTTGTACCATCAAACCGTAAAAAAAATCGGTGAAGATATTGAAGGATTACGGTTCAACACTGCAATCTCTCAAATGATGATTTTCTTGAATGATGCGATGAAATTGGAAGTCCGTCCGCGAAAAGAAATGGAAGGGTTTGTTCAATTGCTCGCACCGTTTGCACCGCACGTGGCGGAAGAATTATGGGAGAAACTCGGGCATAAAACTTCGCTTGCGTACGAATCTTGGCCTGTGTACGATGAAGCGAAATGTGCTGAAGCGGCCATCGAAATTGTTTTTCAGGTGAACGGAAAGATTCGATCCAAAGTATCCGTCGCGCCTTCGACACCAAAAGAGAAGTTGGAAGAACTTGCGCTTGCCGATGCCAATGTTCAAAAATACCTTAATGGCAAGAAGATCGTGAAAAAAATTGTCGTACCGAACAAGTTGGTCAACATTGTAATTGCAGGATAAGCTATGCCGAAACTTTCGGTCATCGTCATCACCAAGAATGAAGAACGCAATATCCATGAGTGTTTGAACTCTGTGCGATGGGCTGATGAGATCGTGGTGGTTGCCGATTCCGACAGCACCGATAACACCGTAACGATTGCAAAAGAATTTACGCAAAAGGTTTTTGTGCGAGCGTGGGAAGGATTCGGCGCGGCAAAAAATTATGCGCTGGCCCAAACGACAAACGAATGGATTTTCTGGATTGACGCCGACGAACGCGTAACGCCGGAATTGCAGACTGAAACACAAGCTGTTGTTGCTGCTGATCAAAAAATATTTGCTGCATACAGCATACCGCGGAAGGCAAACTTTCTTGGCAATTGGATCAATCATTGCGGATGGTATCCGGGAAGAGTTGTAAGATTGTTTCGGCGAGCAGCAGGAACATTTTCGGATGATAAAGTTCATGAGCATCTTGATGTCAACGGAACTATCGGAACATTGCAATCGGATCTTCTGCATTATACCGACCCCGATCTATATCATTATTTTGAAAAGTATAACCGCTACACGTCGCTTGCAGCGGTGGAATTAACGGCGCGCGGTAAACGCTTCCATTTTTTTAAACTTATTTTTAATCCTGTCTGGATATTTCTTAAGATGTATATAGTGCGGCTGGGATTTTTAGACGGAATACCCGGTTTGATTTTATGCGTGTGTTCTGCAAATTATGTATTCACGAAATATGCAAAACTGTGGGAAGTATCAAAACAAGGAGGCAAAGATGGAACTCGATAAAAACACGTCATTGTTCTTCGGACTTGTTATGACGTTTCAAGCTGCTGCGATGCAGCAAATGGGGAAAAGCAAGAATCCGATCACAGAAAAAATTGAACGCGATTTAGCACAAGCGCAGATGACAATCGATCTCTTAGATATGCTGGAAGCAAAAACACATGGCAATCTTACCGACGACGAAACGAAGTTATTAAAATCTGTGATTCAGGAATTAAAATTAAATTATGTGGAAGAAGCAGCGAAAGATAAAAATGCACCCACAGAAACAACTCAACCGAAAGCAAACTAATGCGTTTTGGAATTACGGGAAATACAGAAAAAGAGGAATTGTCCTCCCTCGTGGAGCGGTTGCTCAAACGGTGTCAGGCAGAGCACACGCCATGTGTTTTGCACGATATGTTGGCAATAGCGTTGAAAAATAAAATTGATCCGCTGGTATTGAAACAAGCTTCCGTTGCCACAGAAAATAAATTGCCCTCGTTATGCGATATGCTTATTTCTGTCGGCGGCGATGGAACAATGTTACGCACGGCGCGCATGATCGGTGGCCATCCTGTACCGCTGCTCGGTGTGAATCTGGGTTCGCTCGGATTCCTTGCCGAAGTTCCTGTGGAAGAATTGGATATGTGTGTAACGGAAGTGTTGGAAGGAAAGTACCGCATTGAAGAACGAATGATGCTGCAAGCGAATGTCGGCGGCACTCCGTTGAAAGATGCTGCCCTGAATGATATTGTTCTTGCGTTGAGCAATTCTTCACGCATGGTAAGTATTCAAACGTTTGTCAATGATGAATACCTTTCAACATTCAGAGGCGATGGATTGATCATTGCGACGCCGACAGGTTCCACCGCCTATGCACTTTCCAACGGCGGCCCGATCGTTACTCCGACAACGCATTCTATTTTACTCAGCCCGATTTGCCCACACACGTTGACAGCACGTACGGTGATTGTGCCGGATGATTCGGTCATTCGATTGCGTGTCGAATCCGCTTTCAACAATGTGTATCTTGCCGCAGATGGACAGCAGCAGCGATTGGGAAAACCGCCGGTGGAATTGACAATACGAAAAGCATCTTCGCCGATGCAATTAGTCAAACGATTGAATACTAATTTTTACGATGTTCTGCGCCGGAAATTAAATTGGGGAAAAGACGGGCGTACAACGGAAGTACACCGTTAGTTCTCTAAGGCACCTTGATCGATCCAACGTTTGACGCCGTTGATTTGATTCGTTGTGAGAGCAGAATATGGCGAAGGGGGCATTCGTGTGTACCCGATTCCTGCAATGCGTTTATAGAGAAAACTGTTTGGGCCGACCAAAATACCAGCTTGGTAGTCATGAATTGCTTCCCAACATGGGTCGCTTGTGCCTGATGAAAGATTGAGCGCGGCAGCTGGAAGACTTCCACCGTGGCACTGTGCTGCGACACAGGTTTGTTGAAATAAGGGCCAAACATACTTTTCAAAACTGATGGTGCCTGTCTCTGGAAAAACAATATTGGAAGTGAAATTACCGTTACCGCCATTTATATCTTTACAAGAATTGCAGCACATTAAAATAATATAAGATACTACAAGGAAGAGAAATGTAATTTTAATTTTTGAATGCATACCGCTCTAAAATTATTTTTTCTATAAGATACAGAAATGCAATTCACTCTGCAAATAATTTCTCGTTGACTTTCCTTGAATGCTTGGGTATATTAGAAACAGAAAATGGGCCGTTAGCTCAGCATGGGAGAGCGCCACAATGGCATTGTGGAGGTCACCGGTTCGATCCCGGTACGGTCCACGCGATGTATAGCGTGTATATTTTGCAGAGTGAACAACACAGCAAGTATTACATTGGTCACACCGATTCTCTTTCTCGACGGTTGGAAGAGCATAATAACGGACTTTCAAAATATACAAAACAATTTCGCCCATGGCGGTTAGTTTATGCAGAGCACTATGAAACGCGTTCATTGGCAATGCAACGCGAATCAGAAATAAAACGGAAAAAGAGCCGCACGTATATTGTAAAATTAATTCAAAGTTTAGGAGAGCTTCCCGTCACAAACGATGTGTGACGGGAAGGTCACCGGTTCGATCCCGGTACGGTCCACAAAAGGACAATCGGTACCGATTGTCCTTTTTCATTTTTTGATGAGGTAATTATGGTCCCTACTCAAATTCGATTGTCCACTCCAGAAAAATTAGGCATTACGTGGGATGATGGACATGAAAGTGTGATTTCCTTACAAACGCTTCGTGATCGATGTCCTTGTGCGGGATGTCAAGGAGAAACAGTGTTGTTGCGAACATATAAACCACAATCAAGCCCGGCCTTACCGGGAAAATATGAATTGCGCGGCGCTGAAACAATTGGTCATTATGCGCTGCAGATTTCATGGGGTGATGGGCACAACACAGGAATATATCCATGGCAAGTACTGAGAGCGATGTGTGAATGCCCGCTCTGTTTCTCAAAAAAAATATAAAAGAAAAAAAAATCCTCTTGCGTTCTCAAATAAAAATTGCTACTCTTGTGCGCAGGTAAAAAGAGTTTGGATTTGGAATTACTGAATAAATTCATGGAGTGACTCAGGAGTCGTTGCAATGAGAAGAGGAACATTTTATATTGCTCTTGCCATATTGATGACAATGCAATTGAACATTGTCAATGCACAAGACAAAGGTAGCTTGTATGACAGCGGGTTAAACAAAACCACCAAAGGTGATTACTATGGAGCAATTTCAGATTTTACCAAAGTGATCGAACAGCAACCAACGGAACCAAAACCGTACTATTACCGCGGCATCAGCAAATTTAATCTTAAAGATTATACCGGCGCTATTTCGGATTTTACGATGGCGATAGAATGTAATCCAAAATATGCCGATGCATTTTATATGCGCGGAATGGCAAAGGTTGGAATGAAAAAAAAGAAAGATGCTTGTGAAGATTTTAAAATGGCGGTCAAGCTGGGCAATTCTCAGGCATCTTACGCTTTAGATAAATATTGTAATTAGGTTGCGCGAGTACGGAGAGAGCGCCTACACGGTCTTCCCCTTGCGCTGTGAACAAAGTGTTTGTATATTTTACTACAACAAGTAAGGGCGCTTAGCTCAGCTGGTTCAGAGCGTACGCCTCACACGCGTAAGGTCACTGGTTCGATCCCAGTAGCGCCCACAATTATTTTTAACGACGGGTAACGGAAAATGTTACCCGTCGTTGTTTTTTTATTTCCCGCAAATACCTCATCTAATAAAATTCATATTAGCGTATATTGTGTAACAAGATTCTCTCTGAATTTGTTAAAGAATGAATGAAGAACACGTCTTCTTATACTGAACGAACACATTTGTCCTTTCCTACCTCCATTAAAGAGATGCGAGCATTGGGATGGGAACAAGCGGATGTGATTTTGTTCACGGGCGATGCATATATCGATCATCCATCGTTCGGTGTTGCGGTGATTGCACGCGTGCTGGAACATGCGGGCTATAACGTTGCCGTTGTGCCGCAGCCAAACTGGCGCGATGATCTTCGGGATTTTAAAAAACTCGGAATACCCAAATTATTTTTCGGTGTTACGTCCGGCAATATGGATTCGATGGTGAACCATTACACGGCAAACAAGCGGTTACGTTCGAATGATGCATTCACGCCGGGCAATGCATTCGGCCAGCGTCCCGATTATGCCGTGACGGTCTATTCTAAAATTCTCAAGTCATTATATCCGCAAGTGCCGCTCATCATCGGCGGCATTGAAGCATCACTCCGTCGCTTGACGCATTACGATTACTGGAGCGATTCGTTGAAGCCGTCGATCTTGATGGATTCTGGCGCCGATCTTTTATTGTATGGAATGAGCGAAAAATCTACCGTTGCTGTTGCAAATGCAATTCGTGACGGAAATGAAATTGTAAGTATCACCAGTATTCCGCAAACAGCATACCGGACAAAGAATCTTCCTGCGGATAAATCGTTGTTGATGCTTGCTTCTTCTGAAGAATGCGTGAAGAATAAAGAAGCGTTTGCGAAAAATTTTGTCATCACGGAAGAAGAATCAAATAAACTGCAGCAGCGTCCGCTTGCAGAAAAATCTGGCGATGAATGGGTTGTCATCAATCCATCGTTTCCGCCGATGACGCAGGAGGAAATGGATGACGTGTATGCGCTGCCGTTCTCAAGGTTACCGCATCCGCGATATGATGGAAAAGAACCGATACCAGCGTTTGAGATGATTAAAGATTCTGTTACGATTCATCGCGGATGTTTTGGAGGATGTTCATTCTGTACTATTTCAGCGCACCAAGGAAAATTTATTGCGAGCAGATCGAAAGAATCTATTCTGAATGAATTGAAAACTATTGTCGCTGCACCGACATTCAAGGGGCACATCTCGGATCTCGGCGGGCCATCGGCAAATATGTATCAGATGAAAGGTGTGAATGAACAGCAATGTGCAGTATGCAAGAGATCGTCCTGCATCTTTCCCGTCGTCTGCAAAAATTTAGATACCGATTGCACGCCGTTGATGGAATTATATCAAGAAGCGCGCGCAGTGAAAGGCGTTAAAAAAATTACCATCGGCAGCGGCATTCGATACGATTTAATTCTTGATCCGAACAACAAGCCGGTCAATGCTTCCGCAATAAAATATCTTGAAGAACTTGTTGTGCATCATGTTTCCGGTAGATTAAAAGTTGCGCCGGAACATACATCGGAAAAAGTATTGAAGCTTGTGCGCAAACCGCCGTTTGCAAGTTTTGTTCAATTGCAAAAACGTTTTACCGACATCTGCGAAGCGAACGGATTGAATCAGCAGCTATTCCATATTTTATTTCCAGTTTGCCGGCAAGCGACCTGGATGATATGGCAGAGCTTTCCATCCAATTGCGCAAGCTGAATATGAATTTAGAACAGGTGCAGGATTTTACTCCTACGCCGATGACACTTGCTTCTGTGATGTTCTATACTGGCATCAATCCGTACACGATGGAGCTATTTTCTACACCGCGCTCCATTCCGGAAAAGAAATTGCAGCAATTATTTTTCTTCCTCTACAAAAAGGAAAAACGGATAGAATTGAAAAATGAATTACGGCGGCTCAAGCGATTCGATTTAATCGAACGATTGGAACTTTAAAGTTTAAAACGAACCACACATCAGCGATATTCAAAAATAAAACATTCTCAGTTTTGAACTTTGTGTAGAATTAATATTTTGGCTCTCATAATTTTGGGATTATTTTCTTATCTTACATCTACAAAACAGGAAGTATTTGGAAGTGACTATTTATATTTTGTAATAGGAATTTTAAATTCACGATTATTGAATTAACCAACGTTCGAATAATAAAATTATTAGTTAGCAAATAACCTATCCGTCACCATCTGCGGCGCATTTTTGCGCATGCAATTCGTCCAAACTTACCGGTTGTTCGTTTCATTTTGAATAGGAATACGAATGTCGCATAATATTCACAATGCCGAAGATATTTCGCTTGTCGGCATAGTTCAGAACCGAACAGGTATTTCGGTGGAACGGTGTTATCAATGCGGAAAATGTTCTGCCGGATGTCCTGCCGCTTCGGAAATGGATCTCGCGCCAAGTGTTGTTCTTCGTCATCTGCAAACTCGGAGTGCAGAATCCGAAACGCGCGTGCTCGGCAGTTATAGTATCTGGTTGTGTCTTTCCTGTCAAACCTGTATTGCACGCTGTCCGATGGAAGTCGATCTTCCGAAAGTCATGGATGTTCTCCGTGCAGAATCTCTCAAACGCAAACTTGTCAATCCAAAAGCAAAAGATATTGTATCATTTCACACTTCGTTCATCGACACGATCAAGCATTTTGGAAGAATGTGGGAAATGGGAATGGTCGGCGAATACAAATTGCGCACCGGACATTTTATGCAGGATATCACTGTTGCGCCCGTGATGTTTCTCAAAGGCAAGCTTTCATTGTTTCCCGGTTTCCGTAGAAAATTCGTCAGCAAAATTTTTGCAGCAAAGGAGCATGCCTGATGAAAATGGGATTGTATCCGGGATGTTCGATGGAAGGTTCAGCGCGTGAATATGCAGAATCTTTACACGCGATTGCTCCCAAACTTGGATTGGAATTAGAAGAAGTGGAAGGATGGAATTGCTGCGGTGCAAGCTCTGCTCATGCAGTCGATCACACGTTGTCGCTGGCGTTGCCGGCAAAAATTCTTGCGCAGGCAGAAGTGCAGCAGATGAACGAACTTGCCGTGCCGTGTGCAGCGTGCTACAATCGTCTTGCATCGACAAAAGTTGAACTTGCGCACGATGAATCCATGCGGATGAAGATTGCGAAGATTGTCGATATGAAATATACCGGATCGACATCCGTAAAAAATATTTTGGATGTTCTGACTCCGCTGCTTACACCGGAAGTCGTAAAAACATTTCCGGCAACATTCGCGCACAAAGTTGTGTGTTATTACGGATGCTTGCTTGTTCGTCCGACGAGCGTGATGCATCATACGCGTATGGAAGATCCGATGGAAATGGATGAACTGATGAAGCGCATCGGTGCAACGCCGTTAGATTGGGCGATGAAGACTGAATGCTGCGGTGCAAGTTTTTCCATTACGCGTACGGATATTGTTGGAAAGCTTTGCGCAAACATTTTGGAAGATGCAACATCGCGCGGAGCGGAAGCAATTATCGTTGCTTGCCCGATGTGCCATTCCAATCTCGATATGCGCCGTGCAGAAATTGAGCGCGTCAGCGGAAAAAAATATTCAATTCCTGTTTTATATATCACGCAGGCAATCGGTCTTGCACTGGGATGTTCACCGCAGCAGCTTGGAGTGCAGCGGCATTTTGTTCCGGTGAAGATTGAAGCGAAGATGAAAGTTCAGCAAACAACACCTGCCGCAATTGCGGTAGTGTCTTAACAGAGTAAGAGAAAATCGATGTCACGAATCGGAGTATTTATCTGCCATTGCGGCGAGAACATTGCCGGAACGGTGGACTGCGAAAAGGTCGCAAAAACTTGCGCGTGCATTCCCGGCGTTGAACACAGTGTCGATTACAAATATATGTGTTCGGAACCGGGGCAGAGTCTCATTCGCGAAGCGATCAAAGAAAAAAAATTAGACGGCGTGGTGGTTGCTGCATGCTCGCCGAGAATGCATGAACCGACGTTCCGCAAAGCGTGTTCGGAAATGGGATTGAATCCGTATCTTTGCGAAATGGCAAACCTGCGCGAGCATTGTTCATGGGTTCACGCAAAAGGTGAAGCAACAACAGAGAAAGCCATCGATCTTGTTTCGATGATGGTGGAAAAAGTAAAACGCAACAAGCCGTTGAATCCCATCAAAGTTCCTGTAACGAAAACCGCGCTGGTAATCGGCGGCGGTATTGCAGGCATTCAGGCATCGCTCGATATTGCAAATGCCGGACAAAAAGTAATTCTGATTGAAAAAGATCCGTCCATCGGCGGACACATGGCGCAATTGTCGGAAACATTTCCGACACTCGATTGCTCGCAGTGTATTCTCACACCGCGGATGGTGGAAGTTGCCCAGCATCCCAACATTACGCTATATACGTACGCCGAATTAGAAAGTCTCGACGGTTTCATAGGCAATTTTAAAGCGCGCATTCGTAAAAAAGCAAAAAGCATCGACGAAAAAATTTGCACGGGCTGCGGTGTTTGCACGACGGCATGTCCGATCAAAAAGAATCCGAGTGAATTTAATATGGGACTCGGCACGCGCGGTGCGATTTATGTTCCATTCCCGCAAGCCGTTCCGAATAAACCGGTTATCGATCGGACAAAATGTACATATTTCAAAACGGGAAAATGTAAATTGTGTTCGACAAAATGTCCTGCCGGTGCAATAAAGTACGATCAGCAGGATGAAATCATCGAAGTGCCGGTCGGTTCCGTTGTTGTAACGACGGGATTCAA
>CAWBMS010000012.1:0-46409 GCA_963790045.1 Ignavibacteriota bacterium
TTCGGCGGATAAGACCCCAAGGAGATGACTTGGTTGATAGGCTGTAGATGTAAGTGTAGTAATATATTTAGTCAAGCAGGTACTAATCGGTCGATAGACTTAACCATTATATTTTTGTTGCTACATCGATGAGATTTTTTCGCAACGATGAAGTGCATCAACAGAATGGCGGTAGTCATACGCAATACGTAAAAAATATGATAGTGCTATGCATTTAGCTTCCCAATTGGATTTTGACTTTCTGGTGTCTATATCGAGGGGGTCACACCTCTTCCCATTCCGAACAGAGAAGTTAAGCCCTTCTGAGCCGATGGTGACTATGTGGGTAACTGCATGGAAGAGTAGGTCGATGCCAGATTTATTTTTAAAGTCCCGACTTGAGTAAAATCAAGCCGGGACTTTTTTTAGTTGCCAAGCCGTTAATCATTCAAACCGCACAATACAACAAAAACTTTTTTGCATATCATAGCACCGTATTCTATATTTAGGGTATATGAAAGAAGCACAAAGAATAAATTTCTACAATTATAATAAAGGAATTCGCCGTGTTTGAAAAAAGACGTTTTGTACAAAATTTTTTGAAAATATTTTGCTCCGTTACCCTGAGTTTCAGCATTTTATTCGCGCAGATTCCCAATGAAAAATTATCCATTGGCAACGGCAGTTATTTTGAAATGCCGGGACTCAATGTACCGTGTACAATGACACATTTCCCGAGGGACATCAGGGTGGCGTTGAAATTATTCGACATGGAAATCGTGTGGCAACTAACGGTGAGTTACGATTGAATGCAACACCGGGACAGTGGCAGCCAATACCTAAGATCGGCCTTGGCTTCGAATCTGTCGGTGTCAGTCCCTTAGCGGTTGGAATCCCTGGCAGGATAGTTGATTCTATGAACAATGAAATCAGCGTACCATCCAGTTACCCGGATAGCAGCCGTATGCGAAAAGGGTTTAATCCTATCCTGTATCCCGACTTGCAATTTAACTACGTCGTGAAAGTAAAAGCAGAGGGACCATCGTTTATAATAACAGTCGACCTTGAAAAACCACTTCCAGCTCAATGGATAGGCAAGGTTGGTTACAATTTAGAACTTTTTCCCGGTGATTTGTACGGGAAAACTTTTTTCATGGATGCATCCAGTGGAACATTCCAACGTCAGACAAATGGACCTGCAATTTTAAATGACAAGAAGGAAGCAGAAGCTATGCCGATGGCCGAAGGAAAGAAACTTGTCGTTGCGCCGGAGAGCGATCTGCTGCGAATGACCATCGAAAGCGCCAGCGGAAAGTTACAACTGATTGATGGCAGTCTTCAGCATAACAACGGCTGGTTTGTTGTCCGTTCGCTTGTTCCACCGGGAGCAACGAAAGGAGCCATTCAATGGAAAATATCGCCGAATGTCATTCCAGGATGGATTGATAAACCTGTTGTCCATATCAGTCAGGTTGGATATCATCCCAATCAACCCAAAATTGCTTTCATCGAACTTGATAAAAATGATACTCGCATATTCAAAGTGTCGTTGCGAAAATTGTCGCCGGAGGGTACGTACACGACAATGAAAGAACAAACACCTGTTCCTTGGGGAAAGTATTTGCGGTATCAGTACTCAACATTCGATTTCTCGGAAATTAAAGAAGCAGGAGTATATCAAGTTCAATATGGTGATGTATCAACAAACCTCTTTCGCATTGATACAGATGTCTATAAACAAAATGTTTGGCAGCCGACCTTGGAATATTTTATTCCAATCCAGATGTGCCATATGCAGGTGAATCAGAAATACCGTGTCTGGCATGGCGCTTGCCATCTTGATGACGCACTTATGGCACCTTTGCATATTCTTCACTTCGATGGTTACGGCAATTTGGCGGAAACATCCACGTTGTCAAAATTCAAACCTCTCGATCATGTCCCCGGATTGAATGTGGGCGGTTGGCACGATGCTGGCGATTATGATTTGCGAATTGAAAGTCAGGCGGAAGCTGTCATAGCACTTGCATTAGTATATGAAGAATTCGGAATAAAATTAGATCAAACATCCGTTGATCAAAAAAACAGACAAGTAGAATTATTTCAACCTGATGGGAAACCTGACATCCTTCAACAGATTGAACATGGCGTGTTAGCAATTTTATCGGGATACCGACAAATGGGCATGTTATACAGAGGAATTATTTGCCCGACACTGCGTCAATATGTTCATCTGGGTGATGCTTCGACAGATACGGATAACAAAATTTGCAGCGATAAAGATTTGCTGGCAAAAGCAGCGACCTTTGATGAATTGTGGTACAAAAAAGTTGCAAATCGATACTCGAGTTCCTTCGATCCAGAATTAAATCTTGATCAAATTAAACTGGTTGTTCCAGACCTGGATGATCGATTTGTGTTTATGGAAACCAATCCAGATTGGCAACTCATCGGTGCTAAAAGTCTCGCGATTGCATCACGTGTGTTAAAGGAATATAATCCTTCTCTATCAAAAGAGTGTTTGGATGCTGCAGAAGATTTATATAAAAAATATAAGGATATCAAACTCTCCATGGATAATTATTCGGTATTCATGGTGAGACCGCAAAAACTCGAAGCACTTATTGAGTTATATATCACTACCGGAAAACCCGAATACGAGAAAGAACTTTGCACAATGAGCTCCGAGGCAAAAAAATCTTTTGTCTTTTCTATCGCGAGTATCGGCAGAGTGTTATCCTCTCTCCATTGTCAAGAGTTCAAAGATTCGGTAACAGGCTGCTGCAGTTGCAGCCAAACCGATGATTGAACAAATGGTATCTCAATCTCCGTTTGGATCGCCAATGTCGCATGCGGAATTTTCTGCATTCGAAGCATACTATTTGCACAAATTCTGGCCAAACCTGTATCCAGCAGATTATTTGTTTTCGATTGTGAATTACCTTCTCGGCTGCAAGCCGGGCAGGTCGACCAATAGTTTAGTGTCAGGCGTCGGTGTAAATTCTCCAACCGTTGCGTACGGCACAAACAGGGCAGACTGGAGTTACATCCCTGGAGGTACATTCTGGAATGCTGTAAATCTGGTAAGTCCTGATTTAGCCGAAGATAAAACATGGCCATTCCTTTGGCAAGAAAGGGAATACATCATCACATCACCCTGCTACTTTATGTTCTCTGTCTTAGGAGCAGATAAAATTTTATCGGAGAAATAACATCACCCTAAACCGTTGGTACTATGTGTGTGACCACACGGGAAGAATGCTGATGCCATATTGATTTTTATGAATCCCATTGTGAAATTTTTCAAGATGGGATTCTTTTTGTTGAGTACGCTGAATGGCCATGGAGACACATTCATCGTTTGTCATTGAGTATTTTTATGTGCTGTTCAGATCGTTCATCTCTTGCACACCCGAACATCTTTCCGTACTTTTCATTATGCAAAATTTAAAAGGATTCAACCTATACCAGCTTCAAACATTTGTAGAATCGCTTGGCGAAAAAAAATATCGTGCAGCACAATTATTTACTTGGCTGTATGCAAAAGGTGCAACGACGTTTGACGAGATGACGGATATCTCAAAAGAATTTCGTGACAACCTCAAGCAACACGCATCGATTGCCGCGCTTCAATTGATGACCCGCCGAGTGGCTGCAGATGGCACAATAAAGTTTTTGTTTCAGTTAGAAGATCAACTTGCTATTGAAAGTGTTTTGATTCCCCCTCAGCCGGATTCACCGAATGCAGATAAGCGATTAACGCTTTGTGTTTCGACGCAGGTTGGTTGTCCGTTGGATTGTAAATTTTGTGCGACGGGTGCGATGGGCTTCACGCGAAATTTAACGGTCGGCGAAATTATCGATCAAGTTCTTCATGCCAAATACATCAGCGACAAGCGCATTACGAATCTTGTGTTTATGGGAATGGGCGAGCCGATGTTGAATTACGAAAATGTGATGCAGGCAATCGATATCATCAACGATGATTGCGGATTAAATATCGGCATTCGGCATATCACCATTTCTACTGCCGGCTATGCAGATCATATCCGGCGTATGGCAGACGAAAATCGAAAAGTGAAATTAGCGTTGTCGTTGCATTCGTTAGATAATGAGAAGCGCGCGCAGCTGATGCCCATCACAAAAAAATATCCCGTTGATGAACTGCTGAAAGCATTAGATTATTATTACGGCTTAACACGCAGCCGCCCGACGTTAGAATATATTTTATTCGATGGCTTTAACGATACCCCAGATGATCTTCAAGCAATCATAAAATTAAGCAAGCGGATACCGTGTAAATTCAATTTGATCCCATTTCATCCGGTCCAGTTTATGAATCCCACAGGTTTTGCGGCAACATTGAAACCGACTCCAATCTCCCGAATCAAAACTTTTGCCGATGCGCTCTGGCGGGCAAATGTTACAGCGATTGTCCGAGGAAGTTCAGGCGAAGATATCAACGCGGCGTGCGGACAGTTGGCAGTAACTGCTTCTCCAATAAAATGAATGGAATATTATGAAACGTATTCTTGTTCTTCTCGTTTTACAATTGAGTATTCTCTCCTTGATGCAAGCACAAGGAGAATTTGTTACCCGCGGAACAAGCGCTTGGAGTGGTGATTTATTAATGCAGCTCAATAGCGAAGCAAGCGAGTTCGGCATCCAAGCAGGATATTCCTACAAAGGATTTCTTGATGCTGGATTGCTGTACCTCAAAGGGAATGCGAGAGATTATAAAAATGGAATTCTTTCTCCCAGCATTACGTACTATATTGTCAAACAAGAAGATGGATTGCGTGCACCGACCGTTGGCGTTTCCATCGGATACCGGCATTATACATCAACAAAAACATCGACCGCTGTTGAACCGGATTCACTTCCAGCTCTTTCCTATCACACAGATACGATGACAACGGCACAGACGGTGAATGCTGTTGTCATAGACCTCGGAGCGCATAAACGAATTGGATATTGGAATGTCTTCTTTTTTCAACCGACGATTGGCGGCAGCCTATCGATTACGAATACCGAATGGATAGCCACATTGCGCGGCGGAATCGAAATCGGAACACGTGTTGTGCGCGGGCCGTTGATAGTACTTACACCGGGTCTCGAATATCAATCGCAGTTGACATCATTTACGCTTTCGTTACGTGCGGTCTTTTAAAATTGCAGTGTGAGACGAACGAAATATTTCTTACATTAACAGTATTACAACAGTACATCATTCACTTTAACATGAACATAAGGAACGTATGAAAATAATATTATTTGGGCCTCCGGGCGTAGGTAAAGGTACTCAGGCAAAACTTCTTGTGGAAGAATTTCATTGTGCGCATATTTCCACTGGCGATTTGCTGCGCGAAGCAGTAAAAAATAAAACCGCTCTTGGACTCAAAGCGAAAACATTTATGGATGCCGGCAATTTGGTGCCGGACGAAGTTGTCATCGGGTTGATTGAAGAAGTTTTGAAATCCGATGCAGCACGCGAGAATTTTATTTTGGATGGGTTCCCTCGCACGCTTCCGCAAGCATCCGCGTTAGATGGATTGTTTGAAAAGCTGCATATTCAGTTGGATTATGTTGTCAGCATGGATGTTGATAATAATGAAATCATTCGACGGTTGAGCGAACGCTTGTTGTGCCGCGGTTGCGGGCGAATATATATTGCGTCGCAGCTTGCAGCGAGCGAACGAACCTGTAAACAGTGCGGTGGAGAAATTTATCAGCGCGATGACGACAAACCGGAATCCATCAAACGCCGTTTGGATGTGTACCAGCAACAAACCAAACCGCTCATTGATTATTATCAAAAGAGTGGACGGCTTGCTGCTGTGAACGGCATGCACGAAATCGGTTATGTGCATAAACTCATTCTGGACGTTTTATATAAAGGCAAAACGCACATTTAATTATGCTCTCGTTGCAGCCAATACCGGAATCTGCACATAAACCGTACATTATTGCGCATCGCGGTATCTCGGCAAAGTTTCCCGAGAACACGCTTACAGCATTTGAGCACGCGGCGCAAACAGACGGTATTGACATGATCGAATTGGACGTGCGTTTGTCCAAAGATGAAGGAGTGATCGTGTTTCATGATCGGTCGCTGCAGCGCACATCCACCGGTAATGGTCCGGCGAGAAATTATTCGCTGGAGGAATTGAAACAATTCGATGCGGGTTCATGGTTTCATTCTTCATTTTCCAATGAACGCATTCCAACATTGCGTGAAGTACTGTTGTCTGTTGGGAAAAAACTTTTTGTCAATATCGAAATCAAATCCGATTGGGGACACCGCGAGCCGGATGGCTTGGTAGAGCGAAAAGTGCTTGATGTAGTAGAACAATGCGAAATGAACAATCGCGTTGTTTTTTCTTCTTTCAATCATCATCTTGTCGCCAATCTTAAAAAGATCAACCCATCATCAACGACGGGCGTACTTTTTCACATGACGCGTGATATGGGCAAACTGCCGTCGAAACTGGCACTGCCGGTTCAGGCATCTGTCTATGTGTGCGCCAAACGAGAGTTAACGCCTCGTGCTGTAAGAGATGCGCATGCACACGGCATTGCGGTGTATGTGTACACTCTCAATTCCATCAAAAATGCACAGAAAGTGTTGGAAATGGGTGTCGATGGAATTATGTCCAACAACGCAGACGACATCGTTCCCATTTTGAAAGGTAATCGTTTCGCACGGTAATTCTATCCTTGAAGATAGAATTGCGTCTCACTATATTTCTACTTAGTAAGTTGAAACGGAAATATCATGTTCCATAAAACATATCGATGTCTGTATTTGTGAAACAGCTGCACTTGATCTTGATCGTGATTGTCAGCATGATTTGGCTTGCATGCGATACCGGCGACCGTACGGCGAATGATCCAGGAGAACTGTATGACAAAGCACTTACCTTGGTGAACGAACATTCGTTTCGGCAGGCAAAACCTTTGCTGGAACAAAGTGTTGCATCTTATCGCCAAATCAATAATACTACCAAACTGGGGGATGCACTCCTATCGCTTGCGCAAGTGAAAGTGCAATTAGGTGAATTTCGCTCTACGCTGGATTCGTTCAACGAAGCCATTGCCCTCAAGCGGAAAGAAGGCGATGTCCACGGTGAAGAACGGGTGATATTGTTGGAAGGCGATTTGTTTGTTAACCTTCAGGAATATGAGCAGGCGATTACTCAATATCGAGCCGTGTTAGCATCTGCTTCTGCGTTTGATGACAAAGCTGCCGCCGTCGATGCTCATCTCCGTCTTGCATTTGTGTTTCAAACGAATGGAAGTTCTAACCAAGCGCTGGAAGAATACAAAACCGCTCTTCTGCAAGCACAATCAATAGGAGATCCGCAACGTGTTGCCGCTGTTCTCTTGGAGATGAGTCAAGTGTATCACGTTCAGCAGCAGGATGTTGAAGCGGTAAATTCTTTAGCGCAAGCGCTCAATGCAATATCTGATTCACAAAATCCGCTCCTTGCTTCGCAAATACATATTGCGTATGGGCAATTGTATGAAGTACAGCACAATTTGAATGAAGCACTGCGCAATTATCGTGATGCAGTAAATATTCTCCGTCGTGCACGCACAGGAAAAGAGGAAGAAATCATCGGGCTGTTTCGTATCGCGCAACTGTATGAACATAATGGTAATATTTCCGATGCGATAAAATATTATACCGATGCCATGGAATCGGCGCGTGTGTCTGGAGATCGGGTAACGGAAAACTATCTTTCGATTTTTCTTGTTCGTTGTAACCTTGCAGCGATACCACCTGCACAGCGGATGCTGCAAGAACGGAAATTGTATGAACAGATCGCAAATAAATTCCATGAATGCGGGCATGTTGCAGGCGAAGGATATATGTATTGTGCGCTCGGCACGATGGCAGAACGCGAAAATGATCTTATGCAAGCGCGTACACAGTATCTAAAAGCTGTTACACTTGCGCAGAATACGTTTGCCGAATATTCCAATACTGCAATTTTTTCGGTCTATCAAGAACCGCTCGGTATAACGCGCAATCATGAAGAATGGTACCGGGCACTGGGTGTGGTGTTAATCAAACTGCATAAACCGGAAGAAGCGCTGAAGATCATAGAACTTTCACGTCTCCATCAGTTGGCAGAACCTTATCGGTTTATGGACATTGCCCTGCGTGTTCCCGAAATCAAACAACGCACGCTCGATCTCCGTACACGAATGCAAAATGCCTGCTGGATAGAATCGGAATTGAGCGCCCAGCTTGCTCAAAAAGAATTGGCAGAACAGAACCAGCAAATTGCCGTTCTGCGTGGAGACCTTGAATCATCAAAACGATTTGTGCAAAACGAAAGCCGCCAAATTAGTACCGCGCAGCCGAATTATGAAACATTGGTGGCGCCGCAACCGGTCGATGTCATATCGCTGGAAAAATATATTCCGCGCGGTACGCTTGTCATAGAATTGTTGCCAGCCAACGATCAGTTGTATATCTTCGCGATGACGCATACTCAATTGGTCGTCCGGACATCGGCGGTGGGCAGAAATAATCTTTTGAACTTGATGCATGAATACCAGCGGCTTTTGCAAGATCCGAATGTGTACTCCGGCGAAGGTGGTGTTGCAAGTATGCCAGCGATGACACGCTTTGCCGTTCTTTCAACACAATTGTATAATCTGTTATTGAGTCCGGTGGAAGATTTATTTGATAAGAACTTGGTAATCGTTTCAGATAATGCGATGGAAGGATTTCCATTCCATGCTATCGAGCAGCAAGATCGACATAATAATGTTCGGTACGTCATTGAAATGACAAGTGTTGATTATGTGCCGTCAATGGCATCATTACGATACCGCACGGTGGATGCCTCGCATATTCGCGATATTGTTGCGTTTGGAAATCCCACCGGAAAAAATTGGTCCATTGATTATGAACTGCATGACGTACGAAGTTTTTTCCGCAGTGCTACGCTCAGAATCGGCATTGAAGCATCGTGGGATAATTTAAGATCAGTGAAGGCGGATGTGTTTCAGCTTTCCACCGAGTTCGGCGCTTCGAACGCTGAGTATCCGCTTGGAACCTTCCTTCTTTCCAATGGATTAACCGTCGAAGAATCGATAACGCTACCGTTTCCAAAATTATCGGAGATGCAGGCGGTACCGATCATTCTTCTTTCCAACCAATCCGGGCAAGGAACTGGACTAGCATCGGAACAAGCATTGTTATTGCATTTGAATGGTACATCCGATGTTTTTTTGAATGAATGGACGGCAGATCGGCGTGCAGCAAAATTTTTCAGCGAATCGTTTTACACGCAGCTTGCCAACGGCCTTGCACCGGGCGATGCATACCGTCAAGCATTGCTCAATCTTATTCGTACACGTGAAGTCAGTCACCCGCGTTCATGGGGACAATTTTTCCATTTTGGAATTGGATAAAAGAAGAAAGTGCGAAGAAGGTGTTACTGCGCTCTTCGTATTTTTACGCTGCCGAGTCCAGCTTCGACATCGAATGTTAATCGTGATGCAGCGTTCTCGAAATCTTCTGTTTGATATTCACCGCTGTGAATTTTTTCGAAATCATCATCCACATGAATACTGGAAAGCCAATTATCTTCGTAAAATAATTTCGAAGGAATAGATTTCGGTATAGTCACCGTAATGGATCCCAGACCCACTTCTACTTTTACACGCCCACTTTGTGCAAGAGTTCCATTAAAATCCAACTTGTAGGAACCGATACCGCCGCTGAACTTTAAGTTGCGGAAATTCAAATTGCATAAACCGTCAGCTTTGAAACTGCTTACGCCGGATTCAATGGTCACATCGTTTGCGGAAAGCCGATTCAATTTATCGCAATGCATTTTCACACTGCTTGCACCGGTCGATATTTTTAATTCACTCACTTGTAAATCTGTGAGATCGATATCGCTTTTGCCTGCACCCAGCGAGAGATCGAAATCAATCGGAATCGCATCGGTTAACTTAACATATAAATGATGTTTGTTGCCGTTGTTATCGGAATCATCATTGCCCCAGAAATGCGTTGATTCTTTTGATTTGATATGAAGATAACCGCAGCCGTTGGAGACGTCATAGGAAATTTGCAATTTATTCCGGATTTCCGCTGCTTCATCATAATCCAGAATAACAACGTTGTTGCCTGCGCCGCGTTCGATTGTCACCGTGCCGAATGAGATTTCCATCACCACTTGTAACTTGCGTTCTTTCCCGCGTTCTATTTCGTGGTGCTTGAGCGGCGATGCATCTGCAAAAGCCACAAGGGCAGCAATGATTGCTGCCGTTGTCAGTGTTCCAATAAAAATTTTACGTCGCATATCTATATATTCTCTCTTATCCCTACTACGAAAAGAAAAGGCGGGAGGTTGCATCAATAATGCCGCATTTTGTCTTTTAGCTGCTTATAGAGCATTTCCCGTGCACGGAAGATATGCGCTTTGACGGTACCGAGCGGAAGTTTGAGAATTTTTGCAATTTCCTGATATTCTTTTTCGTCCACATGCCGCATCGTCATCACTAAGCGATATTTGGGTGGAAGAGAATTCATCGCATCATCCAACATTTTTTTTCGCTGCGACGCGATCAGTTTTTGATCCGGCACCGGTTCGGTATCCGGTATTTCAAATGAGTAATCGTTTTCTTCCGATTCCAACGGTTTATCGATGGAAAAGGTTTGCAGTTTTCTTTTGCGAATGTAATCGATGGCATTATTGGTAGCGATTTTATACAGCCATGTGGAAAATGCGTATTCTTCGTTAAAACTTGATAGCGAAGTAAATGCCTTGATGAATGCTTCTTGTGTTAAATCATCCACCTCTTCTTTTTTATTTCGTACGATTCGTCCAATAAGACGGGAAATGGTTTCTTGATATTTTTGCCGGATGCGGCGGAATGCACGCTGATCGCCTGCAAGTGCTCGCTTAATGAGCGCAGAATCTTCTTCTCGCGATTCCTGTTTCCTTTTTTCCAACAACTCTTGAGCTTTGGGTGTTGGTGGCACGGAATGCGACTGGCTATGTAACGTCGTTGCTTTGGGCATTCTGTTATCGTAATGACAGCATTTGTAAAACTATGGTAGCAAAAAAAATGCAGAGGAGCAAGGAGTTCATTCCTTTTACCGCTGGAACTTTGGTTGCATCACAGAACGATTTTTGGTACTTTGATTCATGTAAATGGGACGTACTTGTTGACAATTGAATTTTAGTAACTTCTATTAGATTACATACCATGCTTATCACGTTTGAAGGTCTTGATTATTCCGGCAAGTCAACGCAAGTGAAAATGTTGTCGGATCGTATCACCATGCAAGGGAATCGCGTTTTACTGCTACGCGAACCGGGCGGCACCGAGATCGGCGAAAAGATTCGAAAAATTTTACTCGATAAAGAAAACATCAGCTTAACAGATGCGAGCGAATTGTTTTTATTTTCGGCAAGCCGATCACAACTGGTAAAAGAAGTCATCATTCCGGCGCTGGAAGGGAATATGACGGTGATCTGTGATCGATATTACGATTCGACCACAGCATATCAAGGGTATGGACGTAAAATCGATCTTACCGCTATCGATGCCATCAATAAATTTGCGACCGATGGATTAGAACCGGATTTGACTTTCTTTTTGGATATTCCTATTCGAGAAATCGAAAAACGTATCACACGTAGCAAAGCGAATCGTGACCGAATGGAATCGAATGATATGAGCTTTTACGAGCGCGTGCGTGACGGTTATTTGCAGATCGCAAAAAGACATAGTCGATACCGAGTACTGGATGGATTAAAATCGATTGATGATTTGCATGATGAGATTTGGCAGGAAATCGATCAGCTTGCGGAGAAAAAATGAAACTAAAGGATACAATATGAAAAAATGGTTTTCGCAACGCCGTCACCGTTTAGGGCTGATCGTGTTGACAGCCACGATACTGGGGGTTGGCACGCTGGGATTTGTTACACTCAACGATTCCGAACTCCTTCTCAAAATGTACCGCGGTATCAATATCTTCACCAAAGTGTATAAAGAAGTTGCGGTGAATTACGTCGATGAAGTTGATCCAGAAAATTTCATGCGCGCGGGCATCGACGGTATGTTGAAAACGTTAGATCCTTACACCGTGTATATTGAAGATAAAGAAGGCGATGAAATCGATTTAGTAACAACGGGAAAATATGGCGGTATCGGTGTAACGATCGGTTTGCGCGATGGCGCGGTTACTGTGATTGATTTGCTGGAAGGATTTTCTGCGGCAAAACAAGGCGTGGAAGTGGGCGATCAAATTATCGCAATTGACGATAAAACAATTCACGGAATGCCGTTGCAAGATATTCGTTTACTCGTACGCGGCGCCCCTGGCACGCCCATCAAAATGAAAATTGCGCGCGAAGGAGAAAAAAATCCTCTGGATTTTGTAATGATGCGTGAAGAAATATCCGTGCGCAATGTTACGTACGCCGGCTATGTTGCAGACGGCATCGGCTATATCCGTTTAGAGCGGTTTTCGCGTACGGCGGATGACGATTTGCGCAATGCGCTTAAAGACCTACAAGCGGCCGGCAATCTGCGCGGCGTGATTCTAGATTTACGCGATAATCCCGGCGGATTATTAGAAAGCGCCGTGAATATTGTTGCTAAATTTGTGCCGGATAGTTCGCTTGTTGTTTCCACACGCGGACGCAAAAGTGATTCTGAACGAAAATATTTTTCTTCCGAAAAACCGATGGCTGGCAATATTCCATTGGCAGTGTTGGTCAGCCGCTATAGCGCTAGTGCAAGCGAAATTGTTGCAGGCGCTGTACAAGATTTAGATGCAGGAGTGATTGTCGGAACGCGCACATTTGGCAAAGGATTAGTGCAAACAATTACGAGAATTTCAGAAGATGCATCATTGAAAATGACGACAGCAAAATATTATACGCCCAGCGGCAGATGCATTCAAGAGGTTGATTATGAACATCGCGATCAAGATGGCGATGCCACAACCATACCAGATAGTTTGAAGCACAGCTTCAAAACAAAACATAATCGTGTTGTGTGGGACGGCGGCGGCATTGCGCCCGATACGGTCGTGGCCGACAGTGTTCATATCCCGTATCTTGAAGCGTTGTCTCGTAAAGCAATGTTTTTTCAGTATGCCAATCATTATGCCGCGGAAAAGAAAACACTGCCGGATAGTTTCAAAGTAACAGACGACATCGTCAAAGACTTCGAGCGCTTTCTTAAAGAAAAAGGATTCGAATATCAGGAAGAAGGAAGTGAGAAGCTGAAAGAATTGCGCGATGTAGCAAGTACCGCCCGGTACGATAAATCATTCTTCGACGGCGTTGATAAATTAGAAGCAATGGCAAAGAAAGAAAAAGAATTGCAGATTCTACGGTTCCGCAAAGAAGTTGGCGAAGTGTTGTATTCAGAAATTCTTGGACGGATGAAAGGCGATAAAGCGCGCATGGAAATCGATTTTCCCGCGCGATAAACAATTGCAAGTTGCCATTAACATCGTAAAAAATAAAAAAGCGTACAACAAATTATTGAATGAAATTAAAAAATAACGACACGGGCCGATTGTTATTTTTTATTCGAAACAATTTTTCAACCATTCTAAGGGATGCAGAAATTATTCCGCATCCCTTTTTTCTTCTTTTTCTTCCACGGGGTCAATATCTGCTATTGTCCAGATCTTTTTATGAAACACGTACGTAATTGCAATACCTAAAAGACAACCTACCATTACGGATGCTACTCGTTCGAATGCAACATCCCACACCGGCAACCCCGAGCTGTGCACCAACACGATAATGACTGCAGCCAATGCAGATCGGCTGCTTGCCATTACATTAAATGCATAGCATAATGTAATGGACAATGCCACAGCCAAACTTATGGTAAGCAAGTTGGGAGGACAAACGAGCAAGCATAACACACTTGCGGTGCTGCCGGTAAGATTTGCTTTCATACGCGTCATCGCAAGCGGCATCGCTTCTTTGCTATCCGGGGAGATTACCAGCATAACAGAAATAAGACACCATGCGTAATCAGGATAATGAAGAAGGTATGCTAAGCTGACCACCACCGCAACGCCGGTAACGCATTTAGCAATGTAGAGCAGTAAAGTGTTTGGTCGAATTTTCATGAAAAAATTCCTTCATAAAAAAACTAAGTCTCGACGTCAAACAGCAACGTCGAGACTCGGGGGTTTTACGCCCCACTCAATAAGGAGGGAAGTGGGGCACTTCTATTATACAACAGAATGGATTTATTTGCAAGCACTTTTTTAAAAATTTTATAAAAAATTTTGAGCCGTTGCAGTTTTCAACAATGGTAAAAAAGTGAATTTTAGATAGGAAAGACAGGGGTTTTATGACTCAAACAACTGAAGCTGCGGCAACCCTTCCTTCACGCGCCGAATAATATATTCAAAATCCTTGCTTCGCGCTACAAAATCTAATTCATCGCTTTCAAGAATAAGGAGCGGCCCGAGTTTATAATGGGATATCCAGTCTTCATACAACGCATTTAATTGTTCAAGATAGGAGCGCTGAATTCCCATCTCAAAATCTCTTCCGCGTTTGTGAATCTGGCGAGTCAGCGTATCGACATTTGCGCGAAGATAAATCATGAGATCAGGAGCTTTTAAGTATTCCATCATCACATGAAAAAGCGAAACGTAATTGGTATAATCGCGTTCGGACATTTTTCCGATGTCATACAAATTTCTCGCAAAAATTTCTGCGTCTTCGTAAATTGAACGGTCTTGAATCACCGATTCGTTAGATTCGACAATTTGTTTGTGGCACTTGAAACGGTTTGCAAGGAAATAAATTTGTAAATGAAACGACCAGCGAGACATGTCTGCATAAAAATCAGAGAGGTACGGATTGTCATCCACAGATTCGTAATACGGCTTCCATTGAAATCGTGCGCCCAGCATGCGCGCCAGCGACGATTTACCGGCGCCGATATTTCCTGCGACTGCAACAAAAAGAGGTTGAGTTTGCATGTGCTGTCATTCGTTGGTGGTGTAAAACAAACGGCGGATGGTTGTTCCGAAATCCGCCGGAAAAATTATTTAAAAGATGCTACTGCGTCCGCAACGGTCTTATGAAGTTCGAACACTTTGAGCAGTTTGGTGACTTCCAGCACGCTCTCGATTTTTTTCGATGCGTTCGCCAGCTTCAAATCACCGCCGGCTTTGCGCATGGTCGTCAAACCGCCGATAAGAATGCTGAGCCCGGAACTGTTGATGAAGCTGACATCTTTCAGATCGACCACGATATGTTTTTTTTCTGTGGCGACGAACGTGTGCAATTGTGTGTTCAGCGCCGAAGCATCCGGTCCGCCCAGAATATTTCCTTCCAGTTCAACAACCGTTATGCCTTTGGTTTCTTTTGTTTTGAATTTCATGGGCGCTTCACTTTCCGTTTATTTCTTTACAGCCGCTGCCGCTGCACGTTTTTTATTCCGATAAATTGTCCAGTCCAACACGAACGCGCTGGCTATGTAAATGGAGGAGTAAGTACCGGTGACAATACCAAATGCCATCGTAAAGGCGAATCCACGATTGACTTCACCACCGAATAACAAGAGGATAATCAACACCATAAAAATAGTGCCGGAAGTTATAATAGTTCGGCTTAATGTTTCGTTCAAGCTTTTATTCATCACATCTACCAGCGGCATGCTGCGATAGATTTTTTCGTTTTCACGAATACGGTCGAAGATGACAATGGTATCGCTCACGGAAGCGCCGATAAGCGTCAGAAATGCAGCGATCACTTCCTGCGTGAGTTCAAGATTTACTCCTACCACATCGTTGAGGAGTGCGATAAAACCAAATGTTGTAAGGACGTCATGCACGATTGCAATGACAGCGCCCAAACCGTATTTGAACTTAAATCGTATTGCAATGTATGAAAGAATCGCAATGAGGGACCACAACACGGCAAGTAATGCATCGCGTCGTAATTCTTGCCCGATCTTAGGGCCAATCTTATCTTCTCTTAAGATTTCCACTTTTTGCCCTGCAAAAGTTGTATTCAAGGCAGTTTTAATTTTATCCCCAGTAGTCGTGCCCGCTTCTTGTTCCGAAACAAGAATGAGTACATTGTTTTGGGATCCATAATATTTAATTTCAGCTTTTCCATATCCGATTTTATCTAACAAAGTACGGATGGCGCTGATCTCGACGTTCTGATCAAACGCGATAACGAGTTCCGTGCCACCGCGGAAATCAATGCCGAGTGTTATGCCTCGAAAGAGAAGCCCTGTCACACCGATTAGCATCATAATGGTGGATACAACATACCACATCTTCCGTTTACCTAGAAAGTCGATATTGGTTTTTTTAAATAGTCTCATTGAACTTCAATCTCCATGTTAATCAATTCTATAGTGAGTTCGGTTTGTGTGGTTGTTTTTTATCCGAAGTGCGGAGTTATTCCCTTATCCAGCATAATATTAAAGATGACGTGTGTGATAACAACGGCGCTGAATAAACTTGCAGCAACACCGATCATCAGTGTAAGAGCAAATCCTTGTACAGGGTCCGGTTCCAAACTGATACAACACAAGTCCGGTCAAAAAACTCGTCACGTGTGAGTCGAAAATAGCTGCAAACGCTCTCGAGTATCCTGCATCAAGAGAGGCACGAACAGTTTTGCCGCCTGCCATTTCTTCACGAATGCGTTCATTGATCAGCACATTAGCATCCACCGCCATACCGATGGTAAGCACAATGCCTGCGATACCGGGCAAGGTGAGCGTTGCTTGAAATGCTGCCAGAACACCCATAATAAAGACGACATTGAAGCAGAGTGCAAAATCTGCAATCGCGCCGGAAACATGATAATACACAATCATAAATGCTACCGTCAGTACAAAGGCAAGCAAAAAGGAGAGGAACCCAGAACGAATGGAGTCTTCACCCAGCGAGGCACCGACGGAACGTTGTTCGATAATCGAAACAGGCGCCGGCAACGCGCCGGCTTTAAGCACGATTTCTAACAAGCGTGCTTCGTTTGCGTTTTCCATTCCACTAATACGGGAATGTCCACCGGGAATTTTTCCTTGAACCACCGGCGCAGAGAAAACGCCTTTGTCCAGTGCAATCGCAATCCGTTTGCCGATGTTCGCACCGGTAATGCGTGCCCACTCGCGTGCGCCTTCGCTATTCATTTCCATGTTCACAACGGGGCGACTGTCTTCAGGATCAACACTGGATTGTGCATTGACGACAACACTGCCGGTTAATTCTGAAGTCCTCTTGACAGCATACAAAACATTATATTGAGTTCCATCTGCATACTTTTGTACTTTTGCCGACCAGAGAAATTCGAAATCCGGTGGAAGAAGATTTTTGTACTTCCGGCCGTTCTAATAGTCTCGTAACGCGATCTTTATCTTTTGCCATCACGAAACCATCCCCACTGCCGCGGCGGTCGGAGCGCACATAAAAGAAGAACGGATGTTCGCGCGCGAACTTTGTTTCGGAAGATGTGTCCGTAGAGGCGTTTTGTGTTTCTGTTGTGCCGGTTAATTCTGTTAAGGCGTTGGTAATTTTTTTCGGTTCCGCTTTTTTAGTGTCGGTTGTTTTTGTTGCTGCTTCAGGAGCGGTGGAATCAGTCGGCAATGTTCCCGTCAAAAATTTATCGATCGTTTCCATCACCTTATAGGTGATCTGCGGATCCTTGACCAAGCGGAATTCTAATAACGCTGTTCCTTGCAACAACTGGCGAACTTCATTTTCATCTTTCACACCGGGAAGTTCGACAATGACTCGACGGCTGCCTTGCTTTTGGATATTCGGCTCGGAAACGTGGTACTGGTCAACACGGTTGCCAACGACTTCACTTGCACGGTCAACAGCTTTTGTTGCTTCGTCTTCTAGATATTTAGATATTCTATCATCATCATCACGAACGGTAAGATAATAACGGCTTAAACGAATACCGCGAACTTGAAATTTTTTCACAAAAGCCGGTATCAACGACACTTCGTTCTCGGTGTTTTCTGCGCGCATTTCTTTTATGATGGCATTAAAATTATCATCTTTATTTTTTGCCAACGCATCTAACAAGCTGACAACGTCAACTTCCAATACGACACGCATACCGCCTTGTAAATCCAAACCGAGTTTCATGCGTTTTAATTTGGCATCTGCCATGTCTTCGTGATGTTGATCGACATAATTAAGACTATCCTGTCCATGCAGACTGCTCAAGGTTTTTCTGAACTGATAATCTTTATATGTAGGCCATAGAAAGACAAGAGACAGCACTGTCGCTGCCACAATGATGACGATTCTGGTAAACTGATTTTTCACAAACGATCTCCCAATACATCAATGGTTAAAATAAACAAGACGCGCACTGCAAACAATTCGCGCGTTCCACAAGTGGATTCATAAGAAAAATTTCGTTAAAAAATATAACCGGATATGCCTACAAAGTCAATAAGAAAGTCATTGCATATAAAGTGATTGTCGGCTATATTCATCAATATCAAAATTTTGAAAAAGAAGCGGAAATAGATAAAGGAGTTTCCCAAAGTATGGCTGTGTTAAATGATATCCGAGAAAAATCCCCTAAATTCATCATCGCTGGTGCAGCACTAATTTTTATCGTCCTCATCGTATTTGATTGGGGGCTAAGATATAAGCGGTCGGCGCGGCCGATCAGTTTTAAATGATAGTGGTGTGCTGGGTAAAGTGAATGGCAAAGAAGTTGATTCAAAGTTGTTCTCTGAATCTGTCCGACAAGCAGTTGAAGAACGAAAGAAGCAAACCGGTACAGACGTAGATGATGAAACCGAACGCCAGATTCGTTCGCAAGTGTGGGAACAGATGATGAATAGCATGCTTCTTCAGCAGGAAATTGATCGGCTGGGTATTACCGTGACCGACCAGGAAGTGCGCGATGTGGTGATGGGGCCGAATCCGCCAGATTTTTTCGTACAGCAATTTCGTGATTCCGCAGGCACCTTCCATCAGGATGCGTACCTATCGCGCAATGAGCGATCCGCAAAATAAACAAGCATGGATTAAAGTAGAAGACGTGATACGCGAGCAGCAAAAACGGAACAAGCTTCAGAGTATGCTGCTGGCAACGGTACAAGTGAGTGAAGGTGAAGTGCAGCAAGAGTTCCGCAACCGGAATATAACTATGGATGCTGAATTTGTTCTGTTCGATGTGAATAAATTAGTACCGGACAATACCATCTTAGTTACCGATGACGATCTGAAAAAAGTCTATAATGAACACGCACCGGAATACAAAGCGAAAGCTTCCCGCAAAGTAAAATATGTGATTTTTAACCAGATCGCTTCGTCTGAAGATACGGCGGCGGTAGTGAATGATGAACTGAAATTATTAGATCAGGTGAAATCCGGACAGATGGATTTTGTGGAACTCGCAAAAACCTATTCTGAAAATCCTGTGACAGATGTATATTCTAAGCATGGCGAGTTAACCCGCATCAAAGAATCCGCAATTTATGCGGCGAAGAAAGGCGATGTCATCGGGCCGTTGAAAGATAACGACGGCGTGCATCTTATGAAAGTGCTTGACGAACGACAGGGAAAAGATGAATATGTTCGCGCCAGCCACATCCTGCTTAATTTTGTTCCGGGCGCAGATAGCGCAAAAATTTTGCAGCGGGCAAAAGATCTTGTAAAACAAGCAAAGTCCGGTGCGGACTTTGCTAAGTTGGCTCGTGAGAACAGTCAGGATTATGGTTCTGCAATGCAGGGCGGTGAACTGGGCTGGAATAAAAAAGGCGCATGGGTAAAACCGTTTGAAGACGCGGTGTTCAAAGCGCGCACGGGTGAAGTCGTGGGCCCGGTGCGCACGCAGTACGGCTGGCATATTATTAAAGTGACTGGCAGAGACAAACGTGAAGTGAAGATTGCCGATCTGGTAATGAAGGTTCGCGCCAGCAGTCAATCGGTCGATGCTTCGAATCAGCGTGCGCAAGATTTTCAATATCTTGCAAAAGAAGAAGGATTTGAAAAAGCGGCTGAGAACAGCAAGTACAAGAGTACGCGAAACTCCTGAATTTATGAAGATGGGAAGTATTCCCGGTATTGGCAGTAACGACATCATAACCAATTTTGCATTCACCAATAAAGTTGGTACCATCAGTGAACCGCTTGCCATTCATGGCGGTGTGGCGATCTTCAAAGTGAGTGCCATACGCGAAGAAGGCATTCGTCCGTTTGACGAAATGAAAAATCTTGTCAGGATGATAGCGCTCAAAGAAAAGAAAATGGAAAAAATTCGTGATCAGGTCGATGCGTTTTACAAAACGCTTTCACCTTCCACAGATTTACTGATTGCTGCGCAGGCGAATCCGGCGCTTATGGCACTGCGTACCGGTCCATTCAAAGCATCGGAAGCTCCTGCCGGCGTCGGACGCGATTTGAAGTTCATCGGCACCGCCCAAGCGCTGAATACCGGACAGCTTTCTAAACCGGTTGAAGGCGAACGCGGATTTTATATCATCAAGATGATGGAGAAATCGCCGTTCAATCAAACTGCATACAATGCCGAACATGAAGCTATACGCCAGCAATTGCTGCAGGAGAAAGGAAGCCGCATGATGAGCGAATGGCAAACGGAATTGCGCGAGAAGGCAGACATTGTTGATCATCGCGAACTTTACTATAAGTAGCAGAAAGTAAAAATAGAATAACAGAAGGCGCACTGTGGTGCGCCTTTTTTATATACGAATAATCGATATGCCGGAATTGTCTTCGCAAAAAAGTTCTCTCATTTTTCTCCTTGGATTTATGGGAAGCGGAAAAAGTACGCTCGGCCCCATTCTCGCCAACACGCTGGGCTATGATTCCTATGATATCGACAAACTCATCGAACAAAAAGCGCACAAAAAAATTGTGGATATTTTTCGGGATGACGGCGAACCGGCGTTTCGTACCTTTAGAACGGGAAACATTGCGGGAAGCAACAGCGTTCACGCGCAGTATCGTGTCTCTTGGCGGCGGAACGATTACCAATGAAGAAAATTTCAAAATTGCACGAACGCATGGCATGTTGTTATATTTAAAATTGTCCCCGGAAGAAATCGTGAAGAGAGTGCAACATCGCAATGACCGCCCGATGCTGCGTGATGAGCATGGAAATCAATTAAAGGGAGATGCGTTGCGCCAGTGTGTGCGTGATCTGCTTGCGACACGCGAACCGTTTTATGCACGTGCGGATATTGTTATTGCAGCGGATAATATGCGCATCGGCATAACGGTAGATAAAATTGTGAAACAGTTGCGTGGATTGAGCGGAAAGGAATAACCTATGATGCAGAAAGAACTTCGTGTGGAACTCGGCGAGCGTTCGTATCCCATTTATATCGGTTCTGATATCCTTTCGCAATTTGCACCGGCATGTCGCAAACACGGCATCGGCGATTCCGTCGTCATTATCACCGATGCGAATGTGGCAAAGCAACATCTTGTTCCATTCGTCAAACATCTCTTGCACTTCAAGTATCAGCCAACAACGATTATTCTTCCGGCAGGCGAAACGCAAAAAAATCTCAAACGCGCAAATGCAATTTACACGGAGCTGCTGAAGAAAAAGATTTCGCGCAGTGCAACCATCATTGCACTTGGCGGCGGTGTTATCGGTGACCTTGCCGGATTTGTTGCGGCAACATATCAACGCGGCGTGAAGGTGATACAAGTTCCGACAACATTGCTTGCGCAAGTGGATAGTTCCATCGGTGGGAAAGTCGGTATCAATCATTCGCTGGGGAAAAATATGATCGGCGCATTTCATCAGCCAAAAATTGTCTGGATAGATGCGGATTATCTTTCAACGTTGCCGCGCCGTGAAATTGTCTGCGGGTTCGGCGAAGTGGTAAAATACGGTATCATTCGCGATGCAGAATTCTTTGCCTATCTCGAATCGCATCTCGATGACGTGCTGAATTTACAAACAGAAGCGCTTTTGCATGTGCAAACATGCTGCGCGGCAATCAAAGCGGATGTTGTTGCGCGTGATGAACGCGAAGCAGGACTGCGGATGATTTTAAACTGCGGCCACACCATCGGCCATGGTTTGGAATCAGCGGGAAAGTATCGTTTGCTGAAACATGGCGAAGCTATCTTGTTCGGTCTCGTTGCCGAAGCGGAGTTAGCATGCAAACTCCGATTGATAACGCAGGACGTCGTTGAGCGAATTACCGCCCTCATCCATCGCGTACCGATGAAGGTGAAACTCTCGTCGCTCAAGGTCAATGAAATTCTCGATGCCATGGGGCGCGACAAAAAACGCGACGGTAAAAAATTACGATTTGTTCTTCCTTCTGCCATCGGAGAAACAACAGTCGTGGATTCCATCGATGTAAAACTTATTCGCGGTGTTGTAAAAAATATTTTGCAGTCGAAGTAATAATCAGAATGCACATTAGTCACACTGAGTGTATCGAAGTGTGACCCAACATCCATATATCAGACTTCGACAAGCTCAGTCTGACATAAATAGACCTGAAGTTTTTTATAAAAAGGTTCGCAACATTCTTCAAGAGAGTCCGTAACTAAAGACAACGATCAAGGAGTATGAAGATGGTTGCCTTTCTTTTATGGATTATCGTTTTGATTTTATGCTGGCCACTGGCGGTTGCTGCGCTCATTCTCTATCCGCTTCTCTGGATATTTCTGCTGCCGTTCCGATTGATCGGGATAACCGTGAACGGAGTCTTTTCTTTGCTGCATAGTATTATCATGCTGCCGGCTCGTATTATTGGCTCCGGTTTTCGGCATGGCTGAACACTCCGCTATTGCAAAAATCTTTTTAAAGAGATATTGATTTTATTGAACCGTGATGGAGTTCCAACATCTTTTACCGCACTTACTAAACGTCTTTCTTTACTCTTCCGAGGGTGATCGAAACGGGGAAAATGTCGTCCGGCAGTTCTGAAATGTCAAAATAGGTTTACCATAAGGGCTTTTACATTTGGGATAAGATCTTATTGCTTTATCATAAGGGCTTTTAGATTTAGGATAAATACCTCTGCATTTACTGAGAAGATATCCGAATTTGTGAGAAGGACTCCTGAGTTTAGTATAAAGACTTTTGAGTTTAAAATAAGGTAAGCTGAAGTTACTCTAAAGGCGTTTGCATTTGTGATACTGTATTTTTAATTTAAGATAAGTCCATATTGTTTTACCATCAAGGAGTAAAACGATGCTGAAAGTCAATTTACAGCGAATTTTCGCCGGTCGGGCGATAGCGAATCCGTACACGTACCTTGTGAAGCAAGGATTTTCCAAGAATTTCTCAACGCGCCTGAGTGCAGGCAAGCTTCAACGAGTTGATCTTGTAAAGATTGAACGGCTTTGCATTCTGTTCCAGTGTACACCGAATGATTTATTAGAATGGATTCCTTCTGCTGCGGAGAAGGATGTTGAAACGCAGCCGTTGCGGGATTTGATACGGGTGAATCCGAATGTAAATGTGCTTGCAGTGCTCAACTCGCTGCCATACAACAAACTTGCAGAAGTAGAAAAGCTGATAAGCGAGAAAGCACCGAAGAAGTGATGGAAATAAATTAATTATGTGACCGTCACACTTGTAGCTCGGAGGGAGTTGGACTCCCGACATACATTTAGTTCAGGAGTTCAACTCCTTCACAGCATTGGGTCACAAATTCGGTAGAGGTTGAATATATTCAACCCTTACGAGATTTCGTTTTGCATTTTATTTCTTGAAACATTACATTATACGCGGGAATTGCTTCGGGATGTTGTGGTTTGGTTGTTCCAGAAACATTCCCACTGTTGTAAACAAATAATGTCTTAAGTAATTATATCAAGATTTAGTTCTTATTGTCTCTGACACAACAAAAAGGATTATATAATGAAATCAATGACGGTGGTTAAAATAGTTTTACTCGTTGCAATAATACTATTATCCTTCAACTGTAAAGATAGTTTCACCAATACGGCACAGATCATTACTCAATCGAATGTGATCGTTAATTCAAATAATTTATCGACAGGACTTATCGCACATTATTCATTCGAAGGTAATACGAATGATACAAGCGGAAATGGGAAGAATGGAACAGCTATAGGTCAATATTCGTATGTTTCTGGAAAGCAGGGACTGGGAATTAGCTTGATCGGAGATAATGCTGTATATCATTCAATGGGCGGCTATGTTCAGATCCCCCCTCTAGATACTTCGGCGCTTACAGCATTGACGATAAGTATCTGGGTGAAAGAAGATACGCTTTACGAACCTACTTATGGCGAGGCGTACATCAGTTTTAGCGGTGATGCTTCATACGCTTGGTGTGGTATCGGTCATCTTTATGGTAAGATACAATTTGCCGTAGGTGCAACTGATTCTTTGGGCATTCCTCTTCCTGTTGCTCCCATCTCAATTGCTTTTGATCCATCTGATATGCATAAGTGGGCACACTATTCATTGGTTTATGATCATGGTGTTCTTACGGCATATAAAAATGGTGTTCCACAAATGAGCATTCCGCAACAACTTCATATCTGCGGAAGTGCTGCTTTTATTGCTTCGCACACATGGGGTGGTTCTCCTCCATGTAGTTCGACACGATTTTCCGGAACAATAGATGAAGTGCGAATATATCGTCGTGCATTAACCGATGCTGAAATACTGGGTTTATATCAATTGGGATTGTAACAATACTTACATTAGGATTTTACAAATTCGTAAAGGAAAATAAATATGACCAAATCAAAGTTGTTCTTTCTATTTTTTCTTTTCTCCTCTTTGTCGTTTGCCGATGAAATCTATCTTACCAATGGATATGTTATCAAGAATGTTCAACTCGTTGATTCACTCAATGGGTTGGTTCGGTACAAGGGTAGCGATATTGTCGTATCTCTTACGCCTGCCCAAATTCACGATCGCCAAATGTCGGTGTACGACTCTTCGCAACCGGCGCGGATTATACTGAGCGACTATAGACAGAAACTATATGAGCAATACTACAGCGATCGTCATATAAAACCGGATACAGCATTCCAGACAACAGTTACCACTCTCCACCATGAAATTATCAAAGGAGATGTTTTTCAGCATACAGATTCAGTCATAGCATTACATACAGAATATGGAATTGTTACTATCTCTAGAATCCTGATCGTTGAGCCAACGTACTTAAGCAATCAAAATCATCAGATTAAAAATGCATCTACGGTAACACTGTTGACGGGGGATTCATTCGATGGCGAACAAGTGTCTTCGACGGATTCCACCGTTACCTTCCAAACCAGCAAAGGGTATCTTACAGTAGTAAAGAGTAGCATTAAAAATATTCGTCGCGCTTCTTTCGACAATAGGCATCTTTTTCTGGGAAATACGTTTAGGGTTACTTTAAGCGATGAACAATCGTTTGAGGGCATGTTAATCTCATCAACAGATTCATCCGAAACATATCGGACAAACTTAGGGGACCTTACGGTTTTAAAAATCAACATGAAAAGAAGGATGATGACTGTTTGTAATATCCCTTTCGACAATAAATTTCTCCGTTATGGTGATTCATTTAAGATCACAATGCTTAATGGAGATTCGTTTGACGGCGTCCTGCTTTCGTCAACCGATTCAACTATAACGTTTGAAAGAAAAACCGACAGTGCAACCGTTCTTAAGAAAAATGTGATGATGGCCCTGAATGTATCATTAGACAATCATTCTCTTCGATCAGTAAATTCTTTTGCGGTTGTTATGCGTAATAAAGAAGCATTTTACGGAAATCTTATGTCGGCGACAGATAGCACAGCGACATATCAAACAGGCACTGGCAATGTCATGGTCCTAAAAAGAAATATCCTTGCTGATGACAATACGTTTGATGAAGTTGTTTCCCAAATCAAACGAATGAATTATCATTTGCCGGCGATGTTCAATATCTATGCCGGGGTTGCTATTCCTATCGGAAGCTTTTCGGAAACATCGATTTCCGACGGCGCTGCAAAAACGGGATTTACCATCGGCGCTCAATATGTTTCGAGCGGCACAATAGGATATTGGGCGGACATCGGTTTCTCGTCGAACTCAACGAATACCACAACAATGTCGGAGTTATTGCAGAATAATCTCAATCGTCGCTATGGAAGTGGAAACATTGCTGTCAGTAATATTTCGGTAGGCAGTTGGTCCAACATTCTTTTACTTGCAGGTGGAAAAATCGGCACGGAAAGTCCTTTCGGATTTAACGTCTTCTTTGCGCCTGTGATCGGTCTGGATTATGTAATGTCGCCGCAAATAACAGGCGATGTATCTGGAAAATATTATACGGTAAATTCAGATGGACTTGTGCAAAACACATTAACGGGTTCCGCAACGCAGGCCTCGGCAAAGGGCATAGCATTTATGTATGGAGCAACTGTAGAAATGATTGTTGCAGATTTAGTTACAGTCAATGCACGATATTTGACCGGAACGTTTAATTATAATGTCACGTACTCGGACAATACAAGTAATTCGCTGAAACAAAATATTTCTATGATTCAGATTTGTGTTGGCATAGCATTCTATCGCTGATATGTTTCAAAGAATCTTTTTGTTGGATTGAATAAAAGAAGAAGATGGAAGAAGCGAGTAAACTTGATCTTGGCAGTGTGCAGGAAACATTGTTGCTTCCGTTATGGGGAAGGGCAATGGAAACGCAGAAGAATCGCCCGCTGCTGATCGATACGAAGGCGGTGGAAATTCTTAAAGCCATTCCATACGATTTTTCTGTCATCTCACAAAACATCAGCCCGATCAGCCGGGCAGCATGGATTGCGCGAAGTATTTTCTTCGATGCAACCATCAAAGCGTTCATCGGACAATATTCCGATGCAACGATTGTGAATATCGGCTGCGGATTGGATACAACGTTCGACCGCGTCGATAACGGAACGATCCAATGGTTCGATCTCGATATGCCGGATGTGATTGCACTTCGCAAACAATATTTTCAAGAAACCGAACGGCGGCGGATGCTTGCCTTCTCAGTTTTTGATAACGCGTGGTATAGCGAAAGAAAAAATAAAACGCATGTATTATTTCTGATTGCCGGCGTGCTATACTATTTTACAGAGCAGCAGGTAAAAGAATTATTCATCAGTTTTCATAATGCATTCCCCGGTGTTGAAATTGTTTTCGATTACAGTTCCAACAAAGGTGTCGCTCTTGCTAATAAAAAAGTAATCGATAAAAGCGGAATGAAACAGTCCGCTTATTTACAATGGGGAATCGATGACGTTACAGAATTAGAACGCTGGAATGAAAACATTCATATCATCAAAACGATGCCGATGTTCCGCGAGCACAAAAAACTGTTTCCCGTTTACAAACGGCTGGGATTCAACATCTCCGACAAAATGAAAATTATGTCGTTGGCACATATCCGCATCGGTTGAGATTGTCGATAACAGCTGCCTTACATCTCCACAGAAGGATACGATTCCACATGCCGTTCATTCCCGGCTCCATAGAATGATGCAGTCCGTCCGATAAAATCTACGTCGTACCGAATCACGCCGGCGTTCCACACTGCAAGTAAAAATTCCGAGAATCTGCTGTTGCCGGCATAATCTTTTTGAAGCGTCGTAAGAAGTGCATCACGGTTAAATACTGGGACATCGGTTACATCTTTCACCAATGGAATTCCCGGCATTACAACGTTTCCTTGCTTGGTAATAAAAATGCTCTGGCAGGAAGGAAGAGAGCAGATATTGTGCCTGACGCCTGCACGTGAGAGCGTTTCAATAAAATATGGAAATCCGCCGACCTTCGGACGTCCTGTGATTGCCTGCTGATATGCCGCTTGCAGATTTTCAATTGCTTTACTCATAGAGGCCTCTCAAAAAAATGTATGTTTTCCAATCAATGGAATATCGTTAACGTTCTCTTTTTAATTTCAACCTTTTCATGGTTTGATAAGTTCCATCATTTTTCAATCTTTAAAGAGTAAAAAAAGTCATTCCCGATATCTTCTATGGGAATCCTTACAAGAAGTTAATTGATAGTTAAAAAAGGAAAGGTAGCACGTTTCGATCCGCCAAACAGCTGGCGGGCAAGCATACTCAACGTAACGATTGAAGATTATTTTCTTAACCACGTTAGAGATAAATCCGATTCAAATCCGCCGTCGGAAGTAGGGATGCGTTTTTTGAATCTGCCTTCGATCTGAAATCCGAGCGATTCGTACAATGCAACTGCTTTGGTGTTGCTTTCCCGCGCAACGAGCTCAATCCGTAAAATTTCAGGATGACGTGTTTCTACTTCATGGATCAACGTTGAAAATATTGCACCTCCGATGCCGCGATGTTGAAATTGCGGATGAACAGCGATGGTGAGATCGCCAAACACATTTGTAAAAATATCCAGCTCTGGTTTATAGCAATGAATTTCCCCAACAATCATTCCCGCCTCTTCAGCAACAAGGATAATTCCCTTTGCAAGACTCTTTTGTACAAACCCTTCCACGTACGCAAGAGTGATTTCTTCTTCCGTCCGTGCTAATCCGCCGCTGGTTGCGGCAACGTGACGGTACAGCATGATAATCCGCTCAACGTCGGTTAACGCCCCATGTCGTACGGTATAATTCATTGGAAATTTATTGGCGGTAGTGGCAGCCGACGCTTGTTTTATTTTCCCATGCGGCAATGGCAATGATGATTGCCGTACGAACGGCGTTGCGCAATCCAAGAATGCCGTCCGTTAATTTGACTGCACGGTAGAATCGTTCGATTTCAGATTCCAGATGACGCAGTTCGCGGATGGAACGCTGTAAGCGTTCGTTGGTGCGAATCAATCCCACATAATTCCACATGATGTTTTTAATCACACTCATATCCTGACTGATGAGCGCGGCATCCGGCATTTCGGTTCCGGTTTCGTGCCAAGCGGGAAATTCAAGTGGTGAGGGCTGAGGAAATGTGTCGAGCGAATCTTTAATGTGCATTGCAGCGCGATGTCCCCACACAACGCCTTCTAATAACGATGTGCTCGCAAGTCGATTGGCTCCATGCAAACCTGTGCATGCAACTTCGCCGACAGCATACAATTGATTGACCGTGGTGCGTCCCCATTCGTCTGACCAAACGCCGCCGCAGAAAAAATGTGCAGCAGGAACGACGGGAATCGGTTCCTTCGTAATATCGACGCCGTATTGAAGACAGCGTTTGTAAATGGAAGGAAAGCGCGCACGAATTTCATCCGCAGAAAGTTTGGAAGCGATATTGAGATACACATTGGGGATGTTGCGCGTGAACATTTCCTGATGAATGCTGCGTGCGACGATGTCGCGGGGAGCAAGGTCTTTCCATTCGGCATCGTAGTGCTGCATAAACGGTTCACCGTTTTCATTCATCAGTGTTGCACCTGCGCCACGCATTGCCTCGGTAATGAGAAACGTTGGCGCGGTCTTTTGATAAAATGCGGTGGGATGGAATTGCACGAACTCGCAATTCAACACGCGTGCACCGGCACGATATGACATAGCCAGACCATCGCCGCGTGCGCCGGAGGGATTGGTGGTGCGTAAATAAATTTGTCCCAGCCCGCCGGTGGCGAGAATGGTTGCTCGTGCAAGCACACGCTGCACGAATCCCGTCTCTTGATCTAATAAATATGCGCCGACGCATGACAGCGGATCATACATGCTTAATCGATTGACGGAGTTATGTGCGGGCGTGAGAAAATCGACAGCAGTTTTTCCTGTTAAGAGTGTAATGCCGGGATGTTTTAGAACTGCCTGCATCAAACATGTTTCGATCAATTTGCCGGTGGCATCGGTGGCGTGAATAATGCGCGCTACGGAATGCCCGCCTTCGCGATTGAGGGACAAGGTTCCATCCGGCGTTCGATCGAACGGAATTTTTATTTGATCCAACAAAATCGATTGAACGAGTTTCGGACCGTCTTCCGCAAGAATTTTTACTGCTTGCGGATTGGAATAATTTGCTCCGGCATGAATAATATCTTTTTCCAACAACTCGGGAGAATCATCTTCGCCTTTGAAAATAATTCCGCCCTGCGCATAATACGTGTTGGTATCTTCCGGCGCAGAGGCGCGCGTAGCAACGACGACATGAATGCCGGCATCGGCAAGCTGCAATGCGGCGATGCTTCCGGCGACGCCGCAACCTAAGATCAACACATCACATTCAGTACATTCCTGCATAATTTACTTTCAATCGAGCGGGCGTGGAACGGACGGCGCAATGGCAAGCATGCGTTCCAGTGCTTTGAGTGCGCGCACGCGAATATGCTCCGGCACTTCGATAACGTAGCGCGTTTGCTTGAGCGATTCCAGCGTATCTTCCAAAGTAATTTCGTTCATGTGAGGGCAGCGAACGCTGCACATACGCAGCATGTTTTTATCGGGATTTGCCGCAGCGATGTTGTCGCCCATCGAACATTCCGTCAATAATAAATAATGCGGCGCGTTGTTTTGTTGAACGTATTTGATCATTGCAGAGGTGCTGCCGGAAAAATCTGCGGCAGCGGTCACATCGGGACTGCATTCGGGATGCGCGAGGATCACTGCATCGGGAAATTGTTTGCGCACGTTCTGAATATCTTCCACCGTATATTTTTCATGAACTTCGCATCGCGCATGCCACGCAATCAACACTCTATCTAATGTTGTATCGGTTGATGGATTGCCGTTGGTTGCGGGGAAGATAATATGCCGTCCGGTCTCTCGCGCAACGTTGCGTGCAAGATATTCGTCCGGCAGAAAAATAATTGTGTCCGTCTTCAACGATTCAACAACCGCTGATGCGTTGCTGGAGGTGCAGCAAATATCCGTTTCTGCTTTTACTTCAGCAGAAGTGTTCACGTAGGTTACCACAGGCACGCCGGGATATTGCGCTTTCAATTTGCGAACATCTTCTGCGGTGATGCCGTCGGCAAGCGAACAGCCGGCTTTCTTTGCGGGAAGCAAAACGATTTTATCCGGCGAAAGAATCTTTGCCGTCTCCGCCATAAACTTGACGCCGCAAAAGACAATAATATCATTTTTTGTTTTTGACGCTGCGCGCGCAAGTTCCAACGAATCGCCTGTAATATCGCATATAGAATGATACAACGCCGGTTCCATGTAATTGTCGCCGAGAATAATGGCGTTGCGTGCGTGTTTGAGTTCAATAATTTCTGCCGCGATTCCGGCTTTATATTTCAACTCAACGTCGGGAACAACGTTCTTCAACTTGCGATGTAACTCTTGATAAATTTGTTCTGCGTTCATATTCTTATGCTTTGATCAAAAAACTAATATCAAGAGCGCGCACGGAATGTGTGAGCGCACCGATGGAAATCATATCCACGCCGGTTGCCGCAACTTCGGCAACATTGGCGAGTGTTACATTGCCGGATGCTTCGAGCGGAACACGTCCGGCGGTAATGATAACGGCTTCTCGCATCTCCGCAATCGACATATTATCTAACAAGATGCGATCCACTTTTAGTGCCAGCGCCTCACGAAGCTCTGCAAGATTTTTTACTTCCACTTCAATCGGGCGTTTTTTTGTATCTGTTGCCCACACTTGCGTAACGGCTTGTGTAATACCGCATGCAGCTTCAATGTGATTTTCTTTTATCAATACCATATCAAATAAACCGATGCGGTGATTTTCTCCGCCGCCGAGTTTTACAGCGAGTTTATCTAACGTGCGAAGTCCGGGAACGGTTTTGCGCGTATCGAGAATGATGACCTGCGTTCCCTTCACTGCATCCACGTACGCGCGAGTCGCGGTTGCAATGCCGCTCATACGCTGGAAGAAATTCAATGCCGTACGTTCTGCGGAAAGCAATGCGCGTCCGTTGCCAATGACTTCTGCAAGCTTTTGTTTATTGTGAACACGGTCGCCGTCTTTTACGAACGGTTTGAATACGACACGCTTATCCAACTGCTTGAGTGTGTCGTGAACGATTTCCAATCCTGCAACAATACCGGCTTCCTTCGCAATAAAAATTCCGTGCAGCTGTGTGCGTGCCGGTACCGTGCTGAGCGTGGTAATATCGCCGTCACCGATGTCTTCGTGCAGCGCGCGACGGATAATTTCTTTTGTTTCTCTTTGTAATGGCATCTTCATTCCTCTATAATATACGGAAGTTTGAAGAAAGAATTTGAATAGCGAAGCAATGCGTGTCTGCGCAAACGATATTTTGCCGTGAGCCCAAAAAATATATTTTTCACTTGCATGTAATTAAAATACATTGTACCATTTTCTCAGTTTTAATATCAGATAAGAAGACTAAAAAAAGAAGTAGTACGAATAAATCGGTTATACGTGCCGATGTGCTCTCTTGAGGTTATATAAAAAGAAATATTTTAGGTAGCCGCGGACTTTACGTCCGCGCTTTTGATTGGAAAACGCAAGCGTGAAGCTTGCGGCTACCCTTTTTAGACAGCCTCGAACATTTGGTTTCGTTGCAGTTCGGGAACGCATCGGGATAAGGTTTAAGATTTGTTTTTGTCGATTTGTGAGTTGTCATGCCCCAGATCTTTTGTCGGCTTGCCCGCCTTGTCCGCCGCAGGCGTGACCTCTTTATGGAGGGGCATCCAGAACAGAGGCATACAATTGATGAGAAGAGAATGTTTTTCTATTGCCAGAATAAACTCAGGGCTGGATTCCCGCTAACGGCATGCCGGGAATGACACATGCTGTTTAGGTGAAGCGAAAAAAGAAAAAAGTGTCATGCCCAAGTTTTGTAATCGGGCATCCAGAATAGAGGGCATGAAATTGGTGAGAAGAATATGCTTATGTATTACCAGAATAAACGATGGCTGGATTCCTCGCCTTCGGCGAGCAAGCCGCTTGTCACGAAAGTGATGCCTTTGGCAAAGCACGCGGGGATGACAACGTCCCGATGTATCAGGATCGGGGTATTGAACCCAATAGAGAATAAGCGGATATTTAATTTAGTTTCGAAATATTATCAAGGAGAATTCTTATGAAAGTTCGCATTTATGTTTTGATATCGTTTTTTCTCGTGCTTACCTTTTTGAATAATGTGGAAGCTCAGTGGAAAAAAGCAAACGGTCCATTTAGCCGCGGCATCGATCTTTTTTATGTAAGCGGCAATAACATTTTCACCTTAACATCCGATAGTATTTATCTTTCTACGGACAATGCCAGGACGTGGACATCCATCAGCAAAGGCATCGCTCCTCCCAGCAACGGATTTTCGTCTTTTGATACTATCGGACATCATCTCTTCGTTATAGATAATGGAGGCGGTCATTATCACTCGAAGGATAATGGATTAACTTGGAGCAAGTATATCGATAGCATATCAGGCGCTCCTATCTGGAATTTTGCATCGATTGATTCCAATTTATTTGCAGGAACATACGGGGCCGGAGTATTTTGTTCGAAAGATTCGGGCACAACATGGACAGCGGTAAATAGCGGATTAAAAAATTTGCATACCGGATTAATTTATAGCTATGGAAAAAATTTATTTGCCGTGAATGATTCCGGATATTTTCGTTCTACTTCTAATGGAATATCATGGACTCAATTGCAAACGGGAGGGTGCACGAATATCGTCGGAAGTGATTCCGTCCTTTATGGCAGAGGAAGCGGAATGTATCAATCCACCGACACCGGAAAAAGTTGGAACAAGATCGGAAACATCAAGAATCCTAAAATCTTTGCTCTTCACGGATCGCATATTTTAGTTTCAACAGATATTATCATGGGCGGCCGTACTTACTATTCAACGAACAACGGCACCCAATGGACAGACGTGAGCAGCGGTGTAACCAATAGAAACATTTCCGCTGTAGCACTTACTGATTCAATTCTTCTCATCGGAACTGCGAATGGCGGAATCTATCGATCGAGCAACAATGGTGTTACATGGACTGAAGCAAATAATGGTATCGCAGCGTCGTATCCGTTGCCTGTCAAATCGCTGGCGTTACAAGGAGGGAACTTGTTTGCGGGTACAGATGGAGGCGGAATATTCCGGTCGTCGGACAAAGGATCGAACTGGAAAGAAATAAATACCGGTTTGGGGCTGAAACATGTTATTTCGCTCACATCGTACGGAACAAACGTATTCGCCGGAACAATCTTTGGTAAAATTTTTCGCTCCGATAATGAAGGAGAAAACTGGACGCTGGTCAATAATGGTCTACCGAGCGATAGCTCTCTTCCTTCTTATGAGTATCCTCTTCTTCTTGAACTCCCTCTCATATTCTGCGATACGACACTTTTTGCTACAATCGGTTATTCAACAGGAGGAATCTTCCGAAGTACCAATTACGGTACAAACTGGGTTCCTGTCCCCTATGGTTCAGGATCCTATTTTGCCACAAGTGGTACGACAATATATGGCGGCGGCGGAGGAGTCTGTCACATTACCGAAAATGGGACTACATGGATCGCCGATACAAACGGATTACCTGTTAATGGCGCCAATGTTTCTGCGCTTGCTATTCATGATTCTACTGTCTTTGCAGGAAACGGTGGCTATGGAATTTATACATTGTCTATTCATGGATCGACATGGAAACCCGCCAATACGGGATTGCCACAAAATTATCCGAGTGTCGTCAGAATGGTAACCGCAGGCAAATATGTTTTTGCCCTTCTTATTACCGGTATGTATTATACTTCGAATGACGGAGCAACATGGAATTCCGTCACTTCAGCTTTTCTAGACGATGGAGCATATACACTTATTGCTGATTCCACAAACATATATGCGGGATTGTTCGGTTCGGTTGCAACAGAAGGAGTTTATTACCATCCCATCTCAGCATTGATTACATCAGTATCAAACGACGGGAAGAAAGTTCCTTCTCGATTCTCGTTGTCGCAAAACTATCCCAACCCATTCAATCCAACAACAACGATTACGTATGATATACCTGCGGGGACGTATGGTCATACGTCCCTACGTGTGTATAACATTTTGGGGCGTGAAGTGGCAACGCTCGTGAATGAAACGAAAGCGGCGGGCACATATCATGTTACGTTCGATGCAAGTAAACTGCCGAGCGGTATTTATTTTTATCGGTTACAATCAGGATCGTTCACTCAAACGAAAAAACTTGTGGTGTTGAAATAGATAGTAGTGGAGGTTGTCCAAAAAGTCCTTTATTACATCATTGCGATCCCGACACAGTCGGGAGAAGCCACGAAGTGATGGCGTTGCCACAATCTCGATTTCGATTTTAAACCAAAATGTTAGATTGCTTCGTCGCTTTAATAATTTGTATCACGCTACGCGTGATTCTGTTAAATGCTTCCAGCTTCGCAATGACGTTAGTTTACTTTTTGGCCACAAACGATAATCCCTCAAGGGAGGGCTGACCGGAAAGGAAAAACAAGTAATTAAAAGATTGAATTTCAACGGATACTTTTGCAAGATACAGTAACATCAATAACCGATAAATGAAATTCAAAACGTTCAAATACCGAAAACTGTTCATCATACTCTCTTTCATGTTGTTATGGTGTACAGGATATGCTGTTCCAGATTCATCCAATAGCACTATAAATCTGGAAGGACCTTGGCAATACCGCTGGGGCATGTCACTGCAAGACTCTACAGGCAACTATGCGTGGCTTGCGGCGAACACACAAGATACAGCATGGAAATTCATTGACCGGCCTGAATTGATCGATGATCATCCAAACGAGACCGACCTGTGGGCACGAACGGATCTTCCACACAGGCAGACCGCCGCTCCTGCTATTTTTATCCTGTATGTTGTAGAATCCATCGAAGTATATGTTGAAGATTCGCTGGTCTATCGGTTCGGCGATTTCGCCTTTCAGCGAACAACACCGCAGCGCGCCTGGGTATGGCATCTTGTCGATCTGCCGCAGGATTGTTCCGGCCGCAGACTGACGCTGCATGTTCGCAGCAACGTATACAAACCCTCCATTCAGGGTGAAATTCTCTTTGGTTCGGGAAAACTCCTGCTGGAGAAAATGCTTCGGAATGATATTGTCGGATTTCTTCTGAGTCTCGGAACCATTTTAACGGGAATAATTTTTTTGGTTATTGCTGTCGTCGCCCGTGACGTAAGAGTCTTCAAGGGCGTCATTGTTGCACCGATCGGTATCGGGATGTTCGGGCTTTTTCCATTGCAGATCATGCAGTGGATTTATTTCGCGCCTGCGTTGTATTATTTCCTTGAACACGCGGGAATGTACATTGCCACAGTGGGGTTCCTGATGCTCATCGAATCACTGATGGCGTTTCCCTATCAAAAAATATTCAGGCGGTTGTGGCAGGCAATGACTATCTATGGAACCGCCATGCTGATCGGTGAAGTGACCGTCTACACAAGCAATCTGGTGCAAATGATCCCGCTGTACTTCATCATCGTCCTCTGTATGGGTCTGCTGTTCTGGTACAGCGCAAAAAGCATGCGTCTGGTTGAACGGGAAATGCGAGTGCCGTTGACCGCTTTGAATATGTACGCTGTTCTTGTCATCATCGAAATCGTCCTCTTCTATTATCGTGTCTATGCACGGGAAAGCAGAGAAGGAATCCCCTTCATTAATACCGGCAGTTTCTTCCTCTTTGTGATTCTCGGCTGGATGGTTTTTTCGCATTATGATAAAATGAATAAACGCATCATCGCCCTGCAGGAAGACGCATTGAGAAATCAAGCTGCTGCACACGAAGCGATGGAACGGCAGCAGCGTGAACGTGCAGAGCATGAACGGAATCTCATCCTTTCCCGTGAGCGGGAGCGGCTGCGCATTGCACAGGATTTGCACGATGAGATCGGTTCGCGCCTTACGGAGATTCGGATCGTTAGTGAAATGGCGAAGGATCATACAGGGCGCCGCGGTACCATCAAAGAAAAATTGGGAGAACTATCCACGGCAACGGAAGATGTGATCTCGACCTTCAGTGAAATTGTTTGGTCGCTCAATCCAAAGAATGATTCGTTAGAAAATCTTGCCGCGTACATCGGACAGCGTGCCATTGATTTCCTGGCGAAAGCAGACATCCGCTGCAGATTGGATATGCCGCCGGAGTTTCCCGCTCTGAAGATTGAATCACAGGTACGGCATCATCTTATCTTGGCAACGAAAGAGACGTTGAACAATATTGTGAAGCATGCCGATGCATCGATAGTTTTGTTCGGCATCGCCATCGATGACGGCCAATTGAGCATTGTGATACAGGATGACGGACATGGATTCGATGAAGCGACGGTGCGAAACGGTGGAAACGGATTAACAAATATTCGCAAACGAATCGAATGCATCGGCGGTACGACACGCATCGAGAGTATCTTCGATCAAGGGACAACGGTAACATTTCAGATAGATACAAAGAATCTCCAAGCGGTATAGCCCAAATGGGCTATTGCACGCCGGGCAATTGCAAGCTAAGTTTGAGAAAAATATGATTCGTGTAGCAATTGTTGAAGATGATGAAAAATTACGGACCAATCTTATTGCCTTGATAGAAACGGCAAAAGGATTTCGTTGCGTCGGCGCGTATCCGAATGCCGAAGAAGCCCTTATCAATATCCCGCGTAAAACACCGGATGTAACGTTAATGGATATTAACCTGCCGGGGATGGATGGCATCGAATGCACCGTACGATTGAAAAACGAATTGCCGGCTGTCCATATTATTATGCTCACCGTGTATGAAGATGCGGAAAAGATTTTCGATGCGCTGAAATCCGGGGCAGTGGGATACTTGTTGAAAATGACCTCGCCGACAAAAATACTCGATGCAATCAAAGATGTGTGTTCCGGCGGTTCACCGATGTCGGCACAGATTGCACGAAAGGTGGTACAATCATTTCATCATATACCGGTCAAAGGAAGAAATAACAGTGAAGTCACATTAAGCACACGCGAAGATGAAATTCTTGATCTTCTTTCAAAAGGATACTTGTATAAAGAAATTGCGGAACGGCTTTCCATTAGCCCATCGACAGTTCACAATCACTTGAGAAATATTTACGAAAAATTACAAGTGCACACACGTACGGAGGCAGTGGTAAAATATTTAGAGAGTAAATGAGCGCTCGAGTCATACGGAATATAAGGCGGACGTTGAACAAGCGTTCGCCTTTTTTATTTTCTCTGAGTGGTACACAAATGGGCTATTGTGCGGGGCAGGATTGGCACATATATTTGTACAATGATTTTTATAGATGCATAGCAAGAATTCAAGACGGAGATTTTTAGTATATCATTCAATCATTCACTATTAATACATATGGAGGTACTATGAAACATCTTTTACTATTTTCTATCTTCTTCGTGTTTTTCACCACGGCCAATGCACAGTGGGGAAACGCGCTCAGCTTCAACGGCTCATCTCAATATGCCGCTACAAGTACATTTAGTACCGATCACAGATAACTTTACAATAGAAGCATGGGTAAAATGGGCAGGAGGCGTCAATACTCAATTTATAGTAATGAACGGTACGAACGGTCGCGACCAAAGCGGATACGCAATGGCGATTTATGCTGATGGTACTCCTGTAATTTTGTTGTCGGAAAGAGCATGGCTGAGATGGAACGTCTTCAAAAATTCCAATTGGTGTCTGGACTCATATTGCTATTGTTAGTAACAGTGGTACCTGGTCAATATTTGTAAATGGAACAAGTGTCCTTACACAAGCTGGTAGCCCCAGTACTCCAGCTGAATTTTTTTCAATAGGTGTAACCGATTCCTACTATGGGACCTCTGATATAGGAGGCTACTTTAATGGGGTTATTGACGAAGTAAGATTTTCCAATGTTGTGAGATACACTTCGAACTTCACACCGTCTTCGACGCCTTTTACTACAGATGCTAATACTATTGCGCTGTATCATTTCGATGAAGGAAGCGGCACAACGACCGCAGACGCTTCAGGAAATGGCTATACTCTGGGGCTCGCCAATAGCCCGGCATGGATTGTGAGTTCGCTTCCTGTCGAACTAACGTCCTTTACCGCAACGACAACAAAATCCTCTGCAACGCTTGCATGGCAGACAGCAACGGAAGTAAACAACTACGGTTTTGATGTGGAGAGAAGAACGGTTGGGGAAACGGTAAGTGGTAAATGGGAGAAGGTAGGATTTGTGGCGGGCAATGGTACGAGCAACAGTGCACACAGTTATTCGTACACGGATAATGCTATTACAGCAGGGACGTACGTATATCGATTGAAACAAATCGATAACGGCGGAGCATACAAATATTCTAATGAAGCTCAAGTAACGATAGCAACGCCGAAGAGCTTTGCATTGAATCAGAATTATCCCAACCCGTTCAATCCGACCACGACGATCAGCTACGATGTGCCGCAGCAATCGAATGTGAAGATTGCGGTCTATGATATTATGGGAAGAGAACTCGCAACGCTGGTGAACGAAACAAAAGATGTGGGAAGTTACCAGACGGTGTGGAACGCAAACAAGATTGCAAGCGGCGTGTATTTTTATAGAATAAGTGCGGGTGCTTACACGTCCGTGAAGAAGCTTGTATTGCTGAAATGATGCTCAATTGCAATGAAGTGGTTGCAATGCCGAGATAAAATCTACCACCCCGCTCCGATGCAATCGGAGCGGGGTGGTAGAAAAGCAATGAGGCGCACTTGTTTAAAACTTAACAGCTCGCAACAGCGGCGGAAATGATGTTGTAGAGAGGATGAAATGGTTGCGGTGTGGAGAAAGACGTTGGACTATCTGGAAGAATAATATTGTCGTCCCGCTAAGCGGGACGTCTGTTTAACGCCTCCGGCTGCGGGGATGACACGGATGTTTTTGTAGTATGACTATTTTTGAGATGGCTTGTAGTAAGAATATAAAAATAGTTCGATAGATTACTTCGCTTCTTTCCTGAACACCACAATACGATTGGAGTTGGTGCCTTTCTCGTTGTTGTCCACGCCCCAGATGTTGGAAGTCTTCGTGAACTTTTGCCGATTCACCACAATGCCGATACATTTGAATCCCGTTTTCAATCCGAGCGGAACGATGTGCTCATCTAATTGCATTGTGTTCTTTTGTATTTCACCGACTTCAAATGCCACAAAGCCGCGCGGTTTGGTGATGCGATGAAGTTCACGAAACACGCCAAGCATAACTGCCGACCATTCTTCCACGGTATGCGCCATCGTAATATTTTTTGCAATACTCTTTGCATCCAATCCGTTGAACCAGCAGCGCAGCCAGTTATCCTGCGCGTAATCAACGACATCGAGAAATGGCGGGGATGTAACCGTGAGCTGTACGGAATTGGATTTGATCGTTTTTGTTTCGCGTGCATCGCCGCACAAAAATTGGGCAGTTCCTGCCGCGTGATGCAGCGATGCGAGATCGGACGTTGTGAGATCATGCATCAGCGTTTGCGATTTTTTCAGAATGATCACGCGCGTGTCGCGGTATTCCGGTTCTTGTTTCAATTTGATGTTGATCTTGCGCTGGCTATCTGCGCTCACGGCTTGATTGGGCGGCAATGTATAGACAGAGAAAAATCCTTTCGAGTGTCCCGTTAACCTGTTGGTTGCAACCATGCGAATCCACCGGTCGAGATCGTCTTCTTCATTTGCATGGAGCCGCTGCTCCAAATAATTTTTGATCGAAACAACTTCTGCTTCTGTTTTTTTATAAAAGAACATCGAGAGATCGGTATCGGATTCCGCATCAGGATCAATCGGGAGTTTGTCCAATCGTTGAATGAGAAGTTCTGGATTCGGTGGAAATAATCGTGGGCGGCTCAACATTGCGCTTAACGGATTAGCGTCGTTGACGATGACGCTGCGCTGCAGCAAACTTGCTTCGAGCATCGTGGTGCCGCGTCCGCTGAACGGATCATACACCACGTCATCCGGATTGGTCAACAGATCAATAAAAAATTTTGGAAGCTGTGGTTTGAAACATGCACGATAGGAAACTTCATGCAATGAATGCCCTTGCCGCTGCTGCGAGGTCCAGAACTCACCGATGAATCGCGGAACCGATTGTCCGGCAAGATCGAGGTCTTCGACTTCGGACATCCGGTAATTGATTTCGTCCATCAGCCGGTCGATGAACGGGCGCTCTTCGCGCGGAATTTTAGATTTGATTGGTGACATACAATTGATTTATGATAAAATATATGAAAACAAGTATGCGCGTTTTTCAAATCCAAGTTTTTCATAAAACTTGTGCGCTTGTTCACGCGGAAATCCAGAATCGAGTTCTACGCGCTTCATTCCCTGTTGTGTTGACCGGCGGATCGCCTCATTGATAAGCTGCGTGCCGATTCCGTTGCCTCTGAGTTTTTCATCGACAACTAAAGCATAGATATATGAGATGAATCCTTCCTGCCAGAGATTGTTGACGATGGCGTAGGAACAAAATCCAACAACAGCACCGTTCAATTCAGCACAAAACAATTCATCTGTTGCCGATGCGTTCCCGCGTTCAAAAACTTTTTGCAGTTCGGCTTTATGGATGGCTTTGTTCGGCCATAATTGTTGGAACAGCGGAAAAATAATTCCAAAATCTTGATCGATGGTGTTGCGTATGATGATGTTCATAGATGCTCTTGTGAAGACAATTACTTCGTTTTACGGAAGCACTGCTTGTGCTCATACCAATCCAGACGGCAAGCGGGGTGAAGAAATGAGTTTAAGAAATTCTGTCCAGCGTTTTTCGGGATGCTCGGCAATGCCGCCGCGGTTTTCGATATACCGCTTGACCAAATCCTGTCCGAGATTATAATTGATGACGTAACTGCGGTATTGATCGAAGAACCGTGTGCGCTGCATCGCGCGTTCCGGCGACATCAATGCGTACTGCACTAACCACTGAGCGGCATCTTCGCGCGAGCACAGTCCATTCAAATATCTTCGTGCGGCTTCGTTGTGCGCGTAATTTAATTGTTCCGTTATCGCCTGAACGGCAGAATAATTTTCCGCTTCTTTTTTTTCTAAGTGCGCGATAGGGAAGAGCACATCGCGTTCAAACTCCATGCGTTCTTTGCCGGGAAACGCGACGTTGATGCCGAAGTTCGCCGTTCCTTCCGCGATCAGCGATTGCGGGCTGAAGAGTGCGTACGCGGTAAATTCCACCCAGCCACGCGTGCGAGCAAATTCCGTTTCCAATAAACAATTATAAACGTGATGCCCGGGATAACCTTCGTGCGCAGCAAGATCGATGGCGCGTTCTAAAAAAATCGGCAGGTCGGTGTTGATCTGAATTAAACTTTCGTTGTTGCCTTTATACCAATTGTAGCCGCTCCAGGATTTATTCTGGACGTATTCGATTTTGAATTGTTCGTTTGCAGGAAGGTGAATATGTCTTTCGGTACGCTCGCGGCATTCATGAATTGCCGCTTGAAACACCGCATCGAGTTGATCGTGAGCGATGGTAAAGTGCTTTCGATATTGTTCAACTCGTTCTGGAACCGGTCCTTTGCCGGGAACGCGTGTGTCTAATGCAGCAATTAACTTTTGGAAATATTCTTCACTGTTCGTCGGCGGTATAGCGTCGTACAATGCTTTTGCTTCTTCATCGAACGATAATTTTTTCCCGCCCAGCATTTCTACGTGCGTAATCAACGCGGAAAGCTGCGTTGTTAAGTAATGGTAACGCAATTGCGTGAGTTCTTCTTCATCGGAAATATCGGGCAACTCAATTTCTAATTTTGCCTGCAGCGCTTCGTTTTTGATTTGCTCCAGCGGCTTGCGCTGTGCCTTTGCTTCATCCGTCCATTCAGCGGGACCATAAAACGCATCGACGTAGTCGGCATCGTGCTGCCCGACAGCGAGAACGAGTTTTACGTACGTCTCTGCAAAATGATTCAGTGTTGTAAGAATAGAGTTAGACATCGTACAATCCTTATTCAAGTCCTTTCACGAATGTTCCGGCAACAACGCGATATGACGGATGATACCATTGTTCATATTCTGCTGAATGATGAACCGCGGGAAAATTATTTTCCTCCATCTCATGAAAATAATGTTGCACACTTTCCACTTTGAACGGAATGAGCGCTTCAGTAGCAAGCGCGATAATGTTACTGAGATAAATTTTGAGCAGCGGGACAGACGGTTGAATTTCTTTTGCTGTTTGAACCATTGCTGCAATAAGTTTTTCGATACTGCCGCCGTGTTGTTTGTACGGCCGCAAGTTGATGCGTACGATGGAACTATCGCTGGCAAGATATTCCGCGCGCGGTTCTTGCGATGATGTGTCGATTCCGTTCCATTCTTCCTGCAAGTATGAACGCACCATTGCCGTATCGGCCATGATGTGTTCATTTCCCATTGCCGCCTGATACGCGAACTTGTATAAATCCTGCATCGTTAATTTCGGATGCTGCCGGACTTCTTCCTGTACGTTTTGTTGTATATTTTTTTCTTGCTGGGCAAATCCGCAGACGCTTATCGAGAGAAGCATCGCGACGAGCATAAATATTTTACGATTCATCGATTCTTTGTTATGCAATGTGAATTTTAAATAACTGGGAGGAAGCTGTGCTTCCGACCAAGTTGTTGATTGAATTGTTCCGATGGTGATGTGGTTTAACTAATAAAGACATTCAATTTTTAAAACACTATGGTCGTTAAGGATATAATTACGTGCACTGGAAAATGTCCAATGCTCTGGTTGTTCTACAAATCCTTTTCGTACAGGATTGTTGCGGATGTATTCAAGTTTTTCTCGATACATTGATTCATTCTCGAGAATGATGGGGTGATTTCCTTCTGTCCAAATTTTATAGTCATTCCCTTTTGCATCAACAACGGCAGCTTTGCGAAAAGCGTTTAAAATATCCGCTTTGTGTATTGCTTGAAGTTCATGAATGATTTTTTTTGCTGTGAACTGTTTAAAATCTCGCATAGTGTCGGACAATGGGTGTTCCTTTGTGCCGGATGCGATAAGGTGGAGGTGATTGGGCATGATTACGTATGCAAATATTCTAAGTTCTTTGACCGATTGACAGTGTCGTAAACTGTTGATGATGATTTCAAAAAATATCCGTTCAACAAAAACATATTGCCACTCAACGAGAGTTGCTGTAAGAAAATACAATGCTTCTTCTGAACCTTGAATAATCTTCCAGTGTGACATTCTTTATATTGAGGTCGGGAGTAGGAACTCCCTCCCAGTTATTAGCATGAAAAATCGCAAAACAGTGGCAGCGATTCAATGTCTTTGCCTGGGTTTTTTGTGTTCGTCTTCTTGCTTGCGTGCTTCATACTGCTGGCTGTGCAGTTGTTCTTGTTTGCCGCCGGAAATTTCCATCACCGGACGTAAAGCGTGCAGCCGCATATCGTCTTTATAATAGACGCGTTCTAAAAATAATCCCGATGGCGGCGCAGTAAATTTTGCAGGCACGTCGGATTGTTCGTGCAAAAATCGTTTAACATCGTTCAACGGCAGATCGCCGCGCCCGACTTCGGCCATCACGCCGACCAACTGCCGCACCATTTTCCAGATAAAATGCGAACCGATGATGCGAATCAAAATTAAATCGCCGGCTTCTTTTACTTGAATGGAATCAATTTGTACTTTCGTAGATTTCTCGTCTGGATCATCTGCCGTGAAGGACTGAAAATCTTTCAACCCGACAAATAAATGCGCGGTCTGTTCCATCTTTTCAATATCCAGCTTGTCTTTAATCCACCATACGTAGCGTTTACCGAATGCGGTACGCCTGCGGGAAATTTGATAGACGTAACTTCTCGTTACGGCGTTATAGCGTGCGTGAAAATCGGCAGCAGCTTTTTCCACTTCAATAATGTTCACATCGGCAGGAAGCAGGTCATTCACTTTCATACGAATAATTTCCGGGGCAAGCTGCGTGGTCACATCTAAATGTGCAATCTGGCAAAGCGCGTGGACACCGGCATCGGTACGGCCGGAACCGTACAGTTCAAAATCATTTGAGCCGAACACTTTTTTCATTGCTCCGATCAGTTCGCCCTGTACTGTGCGCGCATTTTTTTGCACCTGCCAGCCGCTGTAGCGTGTGCCTTCATATTCAATCGTTAATTTAAATCGTGCCATAACAAAATAAGATACGATTTTATTCTGCGGGATGCTAAGCCGTTAAGAAAGCCGATGCCATTATAATATTTACCGATCACCACCAGTTTTCGTTTAAATATTTTTGACAAGCGATTGGCTTAAAATGCTTGACACAGAAGGTGAAAAGCGTTATTATCGTAGTAGATAAATACGAAAAAAATGTTTTTTCAATGAAGACAGATAAAGACCATGCCAGAATATCGTGTTGACGGAGTGACCATATCGGGGAAAGCTATCTCGGGTACTCTATCCGCAGATACCAAACGGATAGCAAAAACACGCGCAACGGAACTTGCGCATGAAAAAAAATTCAAAGTCGTTGCGGTTCGTGAACGTACTTCGTTTATCTATCGCGTCCAAAAAGGAACGGATAAACCGATTGATGGCGAACAAAAAGCATTCTCGGCAGATGAAGTACGCATTGCGTTGGAAAAAATGGGCTTCCGCGTATTGTACGTGCGCAAGAAATTGTTCGGGAACAAACAACGGCCTGCACCATCGGTGGATGTTATTGCATTCATTCGCGTAAGCACGGACTTGATGCGGCAAAAGCTTCCCTTCAACGAGGTGATGCAATTGCTGTTGAATGATATTCCCAATGCAACGCTGCGGGATGCGGTGAGAGAAGTAAATGCCGAACTCAAACAAGGCAAAGACAGTGAAAAAGTTTTTCAAAAACAATCGATCGTGTTTGGAAAATTTGCTGCGAACATGCTGGGGCTTGCCTCCAAGAGCGGCAACATGGTAGAAATTTATGAAAGCACGGCGAAGTTTTTAGAGCGCACTGCCGAATTTCGTCGGAGTCTCAAAAGCGCATTAGTAACACCCATGATTACGTTGTTTGTGTTGTTCCTTGCCGTGTTATTTTATGTCGCATATATTTTTCCCGCAACGGCAGAAATGTTTGTGAAATTCAAAATCAAACTTCCGCCGATGACTGCAGCGACACTGAAATTCAGCGGGTGGCTGATGAGCAATATGTGGGTGTTGATGTTCTTGACGATTGCTCCGATTATTGGCCTTATTGTTTTTATGAGAACTGAACAAGGGCAATTTTATCGTGATAAATATATGATTAAAGTTCCCGTATTGGGACAGCTATTTCATAAAACTGCGATTGAAATTTTTTGCCGTGTTTTTTATTCATTATACAGCGGGGCAGGTGAAAATATCGAAGTCATTCGCATGTCCGCTGAAGCATGCGGCAACAAATATATGGAACACCAAATAAAAACGATCGCCATTCCGTTAATGCTGGAACGCGGTCGTGGATTGACCGAAGCGTTCGAAGCGACCGGTGTGTTCACGAAAACGGCCATCTCGCGTTTCAGTTCCGGTGCGGAAACAGGCACGGTGAAGACCACGGCATTGCAATTAGCGGATTATTATGAAAAAGAAACAACCTATCGTTTGAA
>CAWBMS010000013.1:0-236747 GCA_963790045.1 Ignavibacteriota bacterium
CAGCAGCGAATTCACACGATTGAATGGTTCTTCCATAATGTTCTGGATGCGTTCTTCAAAATGAAGCACGTTATCGGCAACACGCTGGAACGAAGAAAACGATCCATGCAAAATCGTTACTTGATCATCCACTTTTGTGGCAATCGAACGCAGCCGCTCAGCGATGATATTGATATTTTCTAAAACGGGTTTGAGGGATTTGTTGAGGTCGATGATTTCGTTTTGCAACACGCGTAAGAGTTCATTGACACGGATCAATACAACGATCGTGTACACACACAACGCGGCGGCGCTTACGAGCGCCAGAATTTTGGCAAGGTCAACCACTGTTTCCACTTGCAATCCTTTTTGTTAGATAGTGATAAATAGATACAAGAACTAAGCGTTTTTCGTGTTGTCGCCTTTGCGGGCTTCGCTCATGATGCGATTCGCATCGCCGAGCAAAGAATCTGCCTGGCGGCGTGCATCATCCACCAACGTGGATGCTTTACGTTTTCCTTCATTGATCACGTCCACGGCTTTGGTCTTTGCGCGTGCAACATATTCCTGCGCGTCATCCACCAGGTCGCCTGCTTTCTCGCGAAGGTCTGCGCGTAATTCTTTCCCCGGTTTCGGTGCATACAACAATGCAATCGCAGCACCGACAATACTGCCGGCAATAAAACCGACAATCAACCCTTTTGCCATTCCATCATTTTCTTGTGCCATAGAAATCTCCTATTCTTTATATTGAATGCTTGTGAGAAAATTTTTTCTGCAACACATCTTCCATGCTCTTCCGCCCGCTGTAAGATGTTACAGCAGGCGGCGAGGATGTTGGTCACTAACGGATCTTCTTCTTATGACGCATCTTGCGCAAGCGTTTTTTCCGCTTGTGCGTCGCTATCTTGTGACGCTTTCGTTTTCGTCCACAGGGCATGCGCGACTCCTTTCCTACTTAAGAGTGATTGATTGAGTGTGTTGTTTTAATAATTGCTGCGCCCGCTTCCCGACATCGCTGTTGGGAGCAAGCTCAATCGTTTTCTTGAACCACGTATTCGATTCTTCTAAATTTCCTTCTGCCAATGTAACAATGCCCAGATTGAAATGCGCCAGCACATGCTTCGGTTCAATGCTTAATGCTTCTAACATTTGTTTTTTCGCTTCCGGCAAATTGTTGCTCTCTTTATAACAAATGCCAAGGTCAACATGCGCATTGGCATCTGTGGGATTCATGATAAGATACGATTTATAATGTGCAATTGCTTTATCCCACATCATATTATCGTGAAAAAGATTTGCTAATTCCAATTCCACAGAACTATTTTTGGGGTTTGCCTGTAATTGCTTCTCCAAATCTTGAATTTGCTGCATCGCTTGAACATTCGCCGCTGCCGGCTGCGCATTTGCCGGTTCAATGCTGGTGCGTTTATCCAAAAATATTTCATATCCCACTAACGAAACGGCAATACCAATGATAATACCAAAAATCAGTTGAGAAGAAAACATTTTGGATGTATTTCTTTTCTCTAACGATTTGGACGAATGAAAAGATTGTCGTTGCGTAACTGTTGATGCAACCACATCGGAATTTTTTTGCCACTCGACAGCAACACCGCAGGATTTACACGAAGCATCACTCCATTGCAATTCCCCGCCACAATGTCCACAAAGAATTTTGGGCTGCATCCCGGCCATTATGCTTTTGCCTTATTCAGATTTGCATTCACAAGCTGCTTCATCTCTTTCGATACTTTGAATGTCGGCACAATGCGGTCTTCCACCATCACCTGTTCGCCGGTTCGCGGATTGCGCGCCATTCGGCCTTTGCGATGTTTGACTTTGAAGCTGCCGAATCCGCGAATCTCGATATTTTTTCCTTCCTTCATCGCATCAATGACGGTGTAAATAAAACCGTCCACCACGACTTCCGTATCGACCTTGGTCAATCCGGTTGCAGAAGCAATCACATCAACAATATCCGCTTTAGTCACAAATCCTCCTTTAGTTAATTGGAAGCTGAAAACCGATATTGCAGCACCGGCTGTTGCAAAAATTGTTCGCGTATCTTCGTTACTTCGGAAGCCGCATCGCCCACTAAGCGTTCGACCAATGTTTTCTTTTTACTTTCTTTGACAACACTCGGCTTGCCTTTGATTCCGCCAAGCTTCGCTGCATCTTTAATCGCATCTTCGTATGTGCCGAGCGTATCGACAAAACCGTATTCCAATGCCTGCCTGCCGGTGAACACACGCCCATCCGCATATTTTATTACATGCTCGCGGTCTAACTTGCGTTCCATCGCAACTGCATCGACAAATTGATTATACACATCGCCGATGACAAATTGAAAATATTCTTTTTCTTCTTCTGTTGTCTTTCGATATGGCGAACCGATGTCCTTGAATTTTCCTGTTTTGATCGTCGTCTCATCCACACCGATTTTATTCATCAATTCTTTGAAGTGCATAAATTCGATAATCACGCCGATGCTGCCGGTGAGCGTTCCGGGATTGGCAAATATTTTTGTTGCAGGACACGAAACATAATAACCACCGCTTGCCGCCACATATCCCATCGAGACCACAACCGGCTTGCCGCTGTTGCGCGCTTTTTTCACTTCTTCAAATATTTCCTGGCTCGCTGCAACGCCGCCGCCCGGAGATTCCACGCGGAACACAATCGCCTTCACCGAATGATTGTCTTCTGTACTTTTTAAATTGCCGCACAACATCTTCCGAGGAAACAATCGTTTCTTTCAACTCCACGACGGCAACTTTATCGCCGCTGGTGGATGTTGTCTCATCGTTATCATCAGAAAAAATCCAGAACACGACCGAAAGCACCACAAGCCCAATCAACACGACCAGAAAGGCAATAATTCCTAAAATCCATTTTGCAGTTTTCGACATCGCAATCCTATTCTCTTTTATATAAACCGTTCTTAGGCGATAAGTTATTATACGGCAATATATTAGGAAATAGACAGCGGAAAGTCAACGAGTTTTAGAGAAAGGAAATAAAATATTATCGCCAGCACTTACAGGTATGTGACCGTCACAGACTTGATTTGCCTCCCATTGCTTGTGTTTTAATATTTGATACAGTAACTTTACAACAAGTTTATAACGGTTGGATATAATGTGCTTCTCCAAGGAGTACGTTTGGGGAAGACGGTGGAAAAAATAAAGAGTACATACGATGATTGCAGTGCGTCATCATAATATACCAACACAATTAATTTGTAGGGATTTGATTTATCAAATCCGTTATGTGGACGTGATGAATCACGTCCCTACGAATGGGTGGGGATTGATGAAAAATCCTAAATTGACGCTGGGGAAAATTGTTTGTCATTATAAAGCACGCGTTACAAAATTTATTCACGATGCGGGCTATAATGATTTCCGTTGGCAATCTCGTTATTACGAACACGTTCTCCGTAATGAAAAAAGATTTCAATAACGTGCGCGCATATATTGCCAACAATATTATTGCCTGGGCAACCGATACCGAGCGCAGGCATGAGGATGAAGGTTCAGATGAACGCCAATTTTGTAATCTTTACAATTCATGCAATATACCCTATTTAGGGTATGGACAAAATCAAAATAAGTACGTAAAATCTGGTGTTTTACAACACTGAAAAAGGTAGTATATAATTTATATTTGAGCAGACAAACGACACATATATCAGGTAATAAAAACAAAGATTGCACAATTTCATAAATATTACAAGGCAGCTTATCTTGCTTTACAAAAAGAAACCACTCATAAGCGACAATTCATGAAAGGATTATAATAATGATGAGAATTAATTTATTTAATAAACAATAGTGGCGAAGACATGATAGCACAAAGGTGGAAGACTTTGTATCACACTCAAATGTGACAACGGAAACTATCAATAAACTTATGATATTTAAGTATTTCATAATAACAAGCATGCTTATGTTCTTGCTTCTACCATGCCGTATTTTTTCTCAACAAATTATTGATACGCAAGCAATATCAAAAAAACCTCATATAGTAAATAGTAGCAATCACAAATATCATATTTACATGCCAGATACGAGTGAGCAAGCGTTGGTCAAACAATTCCAAGATATGATGAACAATGCAGAAACGGTCATGGATGCACAGGTAATTTCAATGGAGTCGAAATGGGGAATGTTTTACGATGAAATGTTTCCCAAAGGTAATAAAGAAATTTATACTGTCGTTACATTTAAGGTACATCATTGGATCAAAGGAACATTGCAAAGTGATGTGGTAAAATTTAATATCGAAGGAGGAAAAATTGGCGATACTGTAACAACAGTTACCCATATACCAAGATTTGAATTAAACCATCGAGCAATTTATTTTTTTAAGAATAAAGAACAAAACACGTATTTATATTATTCACGACAAATAAATATTTGGGGGGCTTTCAATGGAAGACATGGCCAAGTTGATGTGGGCGTCGAAAATGTGGACGCTGAAAATTATGTAAATATTTTAAAACAGTCCGTTTCCGATACGACCGCATATCCCAGATATATACATAAATTGAAAGTAAAAGAAGAAGAAGGCCGGATAATAAATCGACGATTGATAAACGGAGAAATGCCGCGAGAGATAGCCGATAGTATTCATCAAGCTCTTATGCAAAAAAAACATGAAGAGTATCTTAAAAAGCATCCCAATGCGGTAAGCACTGATACGATAAAAGGGGGTGCAAAATGAAACGATTCTTTATTTTTCTCATTAATATTATCTTTTGGGGATTGATGTTTCAAAGTAATGCGTTTTCCCAGGAACCAACGCCACCAGATATACCAACATTGATTTCACCCATTAATGATGTGTTAGAACCAACCTTATCAGTAAAACTACAGTGGAATGAAGCCTCGAATGCTACCGATTATGAAGTTCAAGTTGCAACTTCCACTTCATCAACACCTTTTATAGATCAATGGTCCGATGGAATAAATTATTTTGAGACACCAACATTAAACAATGGGACAACTTATTATTGGCGTGTAAAATCATATAATGATAACACTGAATTGTTTAGTGATGATTATTCAGATTGGGGAGAATTTTACATATCTGCACCCCCATCAATTACAAGTTTTGATCAATGTGATGAACCGGCAGGTTGGGGTGCCATTGTAAAAATTAAGGGAGAAAACTTTGGAGGTAGTCAAGGTAATGGATCGGTTTATTTTTATTCTGGTAATAACGACCCCAATATTAGTACAGATGCTGTTACTGGGTTTGGCATATGTGTTAGTGCAACTATTCTACCGAGTGGCTGGAACGATAACGAAATAGATTGTTATATTCCAACGTATGCTAGTAGTGGGCCTGTGTGTATTACAAATAATATAGGAGTTAATAGGACATCAAATTCTTCAATCGTCTATGATATTCCTTGGGGTTATCTTGGCACAAAATGGTCAACAAACACAGTAAGTTATAATATCAATCAAATTAATTCGACTAATTATGTTGGTTCAACATCTGCAGCAAATGTGGCTAGCCTCACAGGTTTAATAACCGCAGCATCTGGAACATGGTGTTCTTCCCAAACCTATGCACGTTTTAATTTCCAAAACGATCAGACATCGAGTTATAATGTTGGTTTTGTTACAACATTACCAACAACAGAAACAGCAATAACTAAACAAACGTCATACTTTGTTGGGGTTGAAAATTTTCAACCCCAACAGAAAACATAAATGATGGCGACACATTCAGAATAACAAAGTCCGTGACCGTCACCTGCCAAGTTTAAGCGGAGTCGGTGACGGTCAGGCAAACTCACTCCCAGCTTGGGTGTCATGCCCAGTTCTTTCGTCGGGCATCCAGAGTAGAGATAGATCGTGGTGAGAAGAACATGGTCATGCAGTGCCGAGATAAACGCTGGTCTGGATTCCCACTTGAAACGTGTGGGAATGACAGCCCGAAGAATGATGCAGAGTGAAGAGGAAGCAAAGAACCTTGTCAAAGTTGCCTGAGTAAATGCTGAGAAAACTTTGACAAGGTTGCGAAACATTGTATGTGACCGTCACCTGCCAAGTTTAAGCCGAGCAGGTGACGGTCACATACACAGAACACCGGAGAACAAAACACAAGCAACTAAACAAACGATTCACATAACCAAGCGGGGCCCCCACGAATCGTTTTAACTAAAATGGGGACCCTTCATAATTTCATTCACCAATTTTATGGAGGTATGTTATGTCAACACAAACAATTTATTCCGAAGGGCTTACCGAAGAACACGGCATGGTGGTAAACTTATACACCGATAACAAAGATCTGCTCAAAGATCGCGTGCCGGAAACAAAAATAACCGCATACACTGCCGCCAATGACGATATGATGACGAAACGTTCATTGGCGGATACGGCGGCGGAAAAAAAAGAGACCCTCACCAAACAGGAAGAAGCAGCGCGCATACCCGTTGCTGGCCGCATCCAGACCATTAAAGACGCCACCAAAAAAGAATACGGCAGAACCAGTCCGGAGGGCAAAGTGCTGCATGTGGGCGATGTCCATTCCGATTCCACTCCCGTGCTCGTCGGCTGGACATCGGACTACGCTAAGGCGTTTCCAAATTATCAGGAACGGCTTGCCAATCAAGGTGTGCTGCCCGCCGACATCACTGCGCTGCAAACCGACGGCGCTGCGCTGGAGGCAATCAATAAAAAGCAGGAAGAATCCAAAAATGATGCGGCAATTGCCACGCAGGCATATAACGATTCCATCGATACGATGGTCAAGATTGCCGATTCCATTCACAATGCCGCCGCGCTTGCTTTTACCGACAAGCCGGAGATTCTGATAAAGTTTCAAGCGGCAAAAAAATTGCGCTACGTTGCTCCGCCCCGAAAAACAAAAACACCGCCGCCGGCAAATCCATCTTCGCCCGATAACACCCCTCCCAAAGCGTAGATGAATTTGACAATACCGCGCTGCCGCGCTGTGAGGGAGATGATCTCCCGAACAATACTTCGTAGGGGTTGACCAAATAAATATTGGTAGGACACACATTTGACAAAGTCATCACCTTGTGATTTGTGTGTCCTTTTTTATTTAAAATGGACAGGCAAGAATGCCTATCCTACCGTTAAACGTACTTTTGGGACAGCCCCAAGTGTAAAATCTCGATGACCAAGCAAGCAAGAAATTATAAGATGAAAGCTAAAACTTGTGACCGTCACTTACTGAGTTGATGCCGAACAAGTGACGGTCACATATATCAAAATCCAATTTTTCCACGGAAAAACAGGAAATTGTTTTAAAAAATGAAATTCTTACAAATCAAAGCGAGGGAAATCCATTCCCGAATGAACTTTTTACAAAAATAATGGGGGAAACACATATCCGACTGAAAATATTACAAGGAAAATGAAATTCTAAGACACCCAAACGAGGGGAAAGCTCTTCCAAATGAATTTTTTACAAAAAAAATGAGGGGAGCGAGCATCCAAACGAACTTTTTACACGAAAAATGAAATTCTAACACATCCGAACGAAGGAAATGGACATCCAAATGAGGTGAAAGCATATCCAAATGAAGGAAATTGTCATCCGAAGACGCGGGGCATCAATCAAAATACTCCCCTCCCACCTGCTGACAAATTTTTTATTCCACCACCCAAGGTTCCAATAAATTCTCTCCAATGCCCCAGCTATGAAGGAGTTCCGCCAACGGCGGATAAATGTACTCCTGAACTAAAGAGGTAGAAGATTTGACATAATCAATGTAACATAAACAAAACATGAAAACACATAACAAAGTTTGTGACTGTTACAAACTCAGTCAAAGCAAGCGGCAGTCACAACTATTAAACGCGAACGTTTAAAACTCAAACGCTACATTCACACCAAGCACAGAATTAATTTCATCAGAGATGTTCTTGCTAAGCGGGAAGCGAAAAAATATCTCCGGATTGAATTTGCCGATCTTATATCCTGCCATCACTCCTGCTTGATCTATGAACCGATCAGAAAAACTTCCAGATTCTGTTGCCACAAAGTTTTCTGCCCATCCGGCTCCGAGTGTAAAATCCCCAATAAAGAATCCTGCTTGCAACGAAAGCGCAAGGAACATATCAAGCGTGTGTTCGCCGGGTTCCGATTTCGTCAAGAAGGTAAATGTCGGGCTGCCCTGAATCTTCACAAAACCATTTTCTGATTCTGAATGATAATTGAATTGCGGATGAAGCGTTAACAGATTCGGCACATAAAGAGCAAACTGATCGTAATCATACGCTGTACCAATCACAGGCGCTTCTTCTTTATCAGATGCTGTTGGAAGATAAATACCCAGCGTGGTTGAGAAATGTTCATCTTTTTTTCCCGCAATATCGTATGCAACATAAATGTTGCCAATATTGCCGCTGTTGGTTGCAGGAACTGTATATGTGTAGGTACCTTCTGAATAATTCATAGTTACTTGACTTCCATCCATGTGATAATGAACATAAGGAATTTCCACAATCAATCTGTTACCATTGTGAAGTTGAAAATTCCCCGTTGCAACGATGGAATACATGCTTATGCTCGGATTGAAATTAACAATTCCAAGGAATCCATTCAATCCAGAAAATAAATTGGTTTTTATGCTTGGAGAAAGATATTCCACCGACGCCGACGAACCCGAAAGCGGCAATCGCCATACGTCCTGTCCCAATACAAGAGTACTACACAATACCAAACTAATAATTACTACAGCAAAAACACGCAATAGAACCTTCACGACATCCTCCTTTTTGTTATGAGTAATTTGAACGTTTTACTATTGTATCATAATTCTTTTGTTGTTGCTTTCACGAATGTTTGAAGATAAAAATATATACAATGTTTTTATTACAATTCAAAACAAAAATTTTTTATTCCACCACCCAAGGTTCCAATAAATTCTCTCCAATGCCTTCTAAGAAGCGCGAAGGTTTTGTCAGAATCAATCCGCTTTCACGGTCATAAATATTCATCGGATACGTAATAATGAGATGCTCTTTGGCGCGCGTGCATGCAACATACATCAAGCGGCGTTCTTCTTCCATATCGTCATCACTTCCGGCGGCACGCATGGCGGGGAAACGTCCGTCCAGCGCATAAATCACAAACACCGTATTCCACTCCAATCCTTTGGCGCTGTGAATGGTGGACAGCGTAAGATATTCCGTTTCTTTGCCGGGTGATTCGATATCGCTCACGCTTTCATTCGGCGGCTCCAGCGCAAGATCGGTCAGCAATTCATCCACGGATTTATAACGTTCGGTAATGTTTTGAAATGTCTCGAGATCCTTTTTTCGTTTCAGATGATCTTCGTATTTATTACGCAGCAGATGTTCGTAGTAACGCAAAATGTGATTCGTCTTTTCGGCAGGCGTGACGGTCGGCGCGGCAACTTCTTTAAGCATATCGAAGAGCGAACGAATGTTCTCTGGATAATTTCCATAATCCATCCAGAACTTCGATGTTGTCGTTACCGCTTCCTGAAATTCCGTGGCAAGCCCAACACGGCGTTTGAGAATATCATCGATCACTTTTTCTGCTGTGCGCGGTCCGACGCCATCGATTAATAAGAGAATGCGGTTCCACGCAACCACATCCCGCGGATTTGCCAGCACGCGCAAGTACGCAACGGCATCTTTAATGTGCGCTGTTTCGATAAACTTGTACCCGCCAAATTTTAGAAATGGTATATTTGCTTTCGTCAATTCAATTTCCAGATCGAAGGAATGAAACGAGGAACGAAACAACACCGCCATATCTTCCAGCGGAATTCCCATCTCCCGCTGCTCTAAAATTTTCTGTACCACATAGCGGGATTGCATGTTTTCGTTTTCCGTTGCAACCAACTGCGGCAGCGATCCGCCGGGCTTATGAGTATATAATTGTTTGGTGAACATGGTTAGAATTTAGAATACAGAATGTAGAAGTTAGGCGTTGGAAGATAGAAATTAATTGCAGTTTTTCAAAAGCATTTAATACAGTCAGTCTGAGCATATCGAAGACTAACTGCGGCATATCGTCATCCTTCGACCCGCCCAAAAAATGGCGGGCAGGCAAGCTCAGGATGACTTTACCTCCGCTTATAAGATGGGTTCTATAAAAAATAAACTGACTCATAGACTCAATGACTTTTTATTTACTCACTCATGTGACGTATGGTTAAGAATAACGCCTAACAAATAAAGTTGTCATGCCCGAATTCTTTAGTCGGGCATCTAGTTTTCTGGATTCCCGCCAAAAAAATGCGGGAATGACAGTTGTTCTTTTCTTTTTGCGTAACATCAATTACTCAACTACTCACTTGCCCGCTGCAGGCGGGACGACTTATCACTCAAAGACTCATCGACTTCATGGCTTATCGGCTCATATACTTTTCACTCAACAACTTTATTCACGGCTTCAACACTTCATTTCCTCGCAACAAAATAGCATTTGCTAAATTCAAAATCGGCTGCGTGCTGCGGAAATTTTCTTCGAGTGCAATCGTTTTGCAATCGGGATATTCTTCGCCGAAGGTAAGTATATTGCGAATCGTGGAACCGCGGAACGAATAAATACACTGCGCATCGTCGCCAACGACCATCACATTCCGGTATTTCGATGAAAGCAATTTTACGATCTCCGCCTGCACACGATTCGTATCCTGATATTCATCCACCATAATATATTTGTAACGCTCGCAAAGAATCGAACGGACGGCGTCATTCTTCCGCAGAAGTTCGTGCAGATTTAATAGCAGATCATCGTAATCCATCAAATTATGTTCGCGTTTGTATTTTACATACGCAGCATGCAGCAGCGTAATATCCGGTTCTAATTCAAGATACTGCGGATAATCGGCGGCGAGCAATTCTTTCACCGGCACCAGAGTATTCAGCGAACGGCTGTACAAATCGTACAAAGTTTCTTTGCGCGGAAATCGTTTTTCTCTCGTATCGAATTTCATTTTGGTACGCAGCAAGTTCACCACGTCTTCGGCGTCGGTTTGATCGAGAATCGTAAAATTATTTTCATAGCCGATCTGTGCGGCGTACTTTCGCAAGATGCTGTTGGCAAACGAATGAAACGTTCCGCCCGAAACTTGTTCGCATCGGCTGTCTAATACAATCGACGCTTTGCGCAGCATTTCCTGCGCGGCTTTGCGCGTGAACGTAAGCAGCAAAATAGAATCCGGCTTAACGCCGAGTTCCACCAAATACGCCACGCGATAAACAATCGTACGCGTTTTGCCCGTGCCCGCACCGGCAATAATTAAATGCGGCCCATTGACGGACGTAACTGCTTGATACTGGGCATCGTTCAATTCTTTCTTGTAATCGATGCGCAAATGCTGCGGCTGCACAAGATGAAGGATTTCGCCCGGTAACGGTTTAAGTGTGAACTTTTTCATGACATTTTCATCTTTAAAAAAGATACTGGAAAAAACTTGGAAAAAGAAACCGGCAAAACGCACAAATGTGTGCTTGAGTTTTCAGCAACATTCCCGTACCATTATATGCTGTTCGCGTAGAATGACGAACGGGCCGTTAAAAAAGTTCTTCTTAAATAATGTGGCACTCACAAGTTTGAAAATTAAACATTTATGAATATTCTCGTATTAAATTGTGGAAGTTCGTCTCTGAAATTTCAGATCATCCAAACAGATGCTGAAGCGGCAGAAAATAATACTGATCATCGCTTAGCGAAAGGATTGATCGAACGCATCGGCGGCGAACAATCGATCGTTTCGCTGCAAGTCGATGGCAGCGGTTCCAGAAAAGACGCATTGCCGCTTCCCGATCACCGTGTTGCCCTGGAATATATTTTGAAATGGATCGTCGCGCCGGAAACAAAAATTCCCGGCATTGATTCATTGAAAGACATTCATGCAGTTGGGCACCGTGTGTTGAATGGCGGCGAGCGATTCATCAACACAATGATTATTACCGACGAAGTGTATCACGGCATCGAAGAATGCATCGACCTTGCGCCACTGCACAATCCTGCCAACCTCAAAGGTGTCGCGGCCGCGCGCGAAGCATTCGGGCCGGACGTTCCCAACGTGGCCGTGTTCGATACGGCATTCCACGCAACGATGCCGGAAGAATCGGTACATTTATGCTATTCCATACGAATGGTACCAAAAATATAAACTGCGCCGTTATGGCGCACACGGAACTTCGCACCGGTATGTCACTCTTCGCTACCAGCAGCTCACCGGAAAATCTCCGAAAGACACGAACATCATTACGATGCATCTCGGCAACGGATGTTCGGCATGTGCAGTGAAGCATGGCGTTTTGTACGATACCTCGATGGGGCTCTCCCCGTTGGAAGGTATGGTGATGGGAACACGCAGCGGCGATATTGATCCTGCCGTGCTGACATTTCTATCTCACAAAGAGCCGATGAATATGGATGACTTCGACACGCTGTTGAATAAAAAATCCGGTTTGCTCGGTGTTTCCGGATTAACGAACGACATGCGCGATCTGGAAGATGCTGCATTGAAAAATCACAAGCGCGCGAAACTTGCAATCGATTTATTCGTGCATCGGCTGAAAAAATATCTTGGTGCGTACCTTGCGGAGATGAACGGCGCAGACGCCATCGTTTTCACCGGCGGCATCGGCGAAAATTCTTCTGTACGTTCGCGAACATACGTGCAGGAAATTAGAGCAGCTCGGTATCGAAATCGATTTGAAGCTGAACGAAGCGATGATTCGCGGAAAAGAAGGCGAAATCAACACGGCAAAAAGCAAAGTGAAAATTTACGTCATCCCGACGAACGAAGAATTGCTGATTGCGCGCGATACGCTCCATTGCGTGGAAGCAACCAAAGCAGCAAACCGCAATATCGATGCTTCGTTTCTGTAATCGTTTTTTATTTACTACTTTTCTTCACAGCCCGTTCACAAGACGGGCTGTGGTGTTTTATAGATGAATTTTGGCAGGGGAGCGATAACCTCGCCCCTACTGCTACCATGATGATTTTTTTCCCTTGCATTTGTTGGGAGGTTTGATAAGATTGTGTGCAGTGTTTTATCAAATAATTTTTTTTACAAACAATATTTCGAAACAGAAGGAGTATAGCATGAAATGGTATCATTACATTGCATGTTTTTTTGCGGGAGCATTTTTAGCGAACGTCGTTCCACACTATATCCACGGCATTTCCGGTGACAGCTTCCCCTCACCGTTCGCCAATCCGCCGGGAAAAGGATTGTCTTCACCGTTCGTTAATGTTCTTTGGGCATTGGCAAATTTAGTTGTCGGATATGTGCTCGCGAGAGTCGGTAAAGTTTCTAAAGCAAATAATTGGAGCTTGCTTGCCTTCTTCGCTGGCATCGTGTTTATCAGCATTATGTGCAGCTTTGCGTTCGTCGATAAGATGCATTAACCAACGACGTTCTTTTTTCAATCGAATATATTTCTCTCTTATAATGGCAAGAGGTTACACAATTTCAGGTTGTAACCGCGGCACATTTTCCGTATTTTATTGGAAAAGAGTAGTATTGGTTTATGTTCACTGTCAGTATCGAAACAGAATTTTCCGCCGCACACATTATCCGGGGATACAACGGCGCATGCTCGCGGCAGCATGGACACAACTGGAAAGTTACCGTTGAAGCGACCTCCAAAGACCTCGATCAACTCGGTATGAGCGTGGATTTTTATGTGCTGCAAAAAACAACCGAAGATATTCTGGCACAACTCGACCATCACGATTTGAATACCGTTCCCCCGTTCGATCACGAATTGAATCCGACGTCCGAAAATCTTGCGCGGTACATTTATCAGCAATTAAAGAATCGATTGCCGGCACACGTTACGCTTTCGTCGGTGGCAATCGGCGAAACATCGAAATACAGCGCAAAGTATTCGGAAGAATAATTTTTTCATGTCAGCATCCACAAACACACTCGTTATCAACGAGATATTTTTCAGCATTCAGGGCGAATCCACTCGCGCGGGACAGCCGTGTGTTTTTGTTCGATTAACGGGATGCGATCTTCGCTGCTCGTGGTGCGATACTGCATACGCGTTTGAAGAAGGTTCCGAAATGTCGTTCGATGGCATTCTGGTAAAAGTGAAATCGTACAACTGCAAGCTTGTGGAAATTACCGGCGGCGAACCGCTGGCACAAGAAAATGTTTTGCCGTTAATGAAATTATTGTGCGATTCTGGTTTCGATGTGATGATTGAAACCGGTGGGCACCGCGACATCAGTAAAATCGATTCGCGCGTCAAACGCATTATGGATATCAAGTGCCCGGGCAGCAAAATGGAAAAACGCAATCGCTGGGAAAATATTCCGCTACTGACACCGAACGACGAAATAAAATTCGTTCTCGCCGACAGAGCGGATTACGAGTGGACAAAACAAATCCTGCAACAATATTCATTATCCGATCGCTGCACGGTGCTGCTTTCACCCGTGTATGGTACATTGAACAATCGCGAATTAGCTGAATGGATGCTGCACGATAACATGAAGGCGACGTATCAACTACAATTACATAAATACATCTGGAATCCGACAACAAGAGGAGTTTAACATGAATCCAGCAGAGAAATTAGAAGTGTTCGACAACAAATATCCCGCGCGGGATTACACCGTGACAATTGTGAATCCCGAATTTACGTCCGTGTGTCCCAAAACCGGTTTGCCGGATTTTGGCACCATCACCATCAATTATATTCCGAATAAAAAATGCGTGGAATTAAAATCGTTAAAATATTATTTCCTCGAATACCGTTCGATGGGAATTTTTTATGAAACCGTGACCAATAAAATATTGGATGACCTCGTCTCCCTGCTCCAGCCCAAATGGATTGAAGTCATCGGTTCCTTCACCGCTCGCGGCGGTATTTCGACAACCGTCAAAACCGAACACGCGAAAAAAGGAAAACGGAAGAAATGAGCAAGAGCAAAGCTGTAGTGTTGGTAAGCGGAGGCATGGATAGCTGCGTAACAGCGGCTATTGCAAACTTAGATCACGAGCTGGCGTTTCTGCATGTAAATTACGGACAGCGCACCGAGCAACGCGAGTTAAAAGCATTCCACGCGCTTGCAGATTTTTATCACGTCGAGCATCGACTCGTTTCCGACCTAACACATTTACACAAGATCGGCGGTTCCAGTTTAACAGATTCGCACATCGATGTCACCAAAGCTGATCCGACAACTTTATTCCATCCAGAAAAAGGTGAAATCCCCACATCGTATGTTCCGTTCCGCAATGCCAATATTTTATCCATCGCGGTAAGCTGGGCAGAAGTCATCGGAGCAGAGTATTTGTACATCGGTGCGGTGGAGGAAGACAGTTCCGGTTATCCTGACTGCCGGAAAGAATTTTATGATGCGTTCGAAAAGATGATCGATCTCGGTACAAAACCGGAAACACATATTTCCATTGTTACGCCTGTCATCGATTTATCCAAAGTGGAAATCATTAAACGCGGAAATGAATTGAAAGCACCGTTGGAGTTAACCTGGTCCTGTTACGAAAGCGAAGACAAAGCTTGCGGTGTGTGTGAAAGCTGCGCTCTCCGTTTGCGCGCCTTTCAACTTGCCGGCATCGAAGACCCGATTCCTTATGCGCAGAGACCGAAGTATATTTAAAATGCCAAACCTTCTGCAATCGCGTACAATTTTCCATCTTCAACTTTGTAAAGCAGTGGAGCAGCCAGCACTTGCGCGTTGGTGTACACATCGAACGGCTTATCGAGATTGTGATATTCTAACAGCAGCCCGACCGGTGTTTGCCGGTACTGCAGCGGAATGGATTCCTGTGTTTCGATGGTAAGCAAACGATTCATACTTCTACCACTTTTAATTATTGTACTTTCTCTCCAAGATTCTTTTTTATTCTTCTATGATGCAAGAGAGATTTTATTCCCATCGCCATAACCCAAAGACCAACCGCATATCCTAGAATAAGAGAAAGAATCATGTTTTGGAAAAAGTTCTTTTCTTGTATCTGTATCATTGTGATCGTCGTAAATGTTATAACACCTAACACCACCAATCCTAACATAATATTAAACCAGGATTCCAGTACGCTTAGTCGCGGTTTGGAAGGTGGCATTTGTTTTCCAATTTGCGTATACACCAATTTCACTTCTTTTTTGTGCCGCCGCTGTTGATAGCGCAGAACCACAATCCAGATAAACCATACACAATAAAATATATTCGACATTGTATTTCTTTCACATTTATTTTTGTGATGCTTTGAGTTTTTTATGTTCGTTTGCAATCATCAGGTACTGTCATAACAATGAACAGAAACGAAATGAGCATATTGAACCACATCGGCTGTGCAAAAATGGTAAACCAAAGAAAAGAAATACTTATGGAAGACATAAGAACGGTTTTAAACCAAAATATTTTTTGTGTGGAGGCATTTATCGGCATATTGGCAATCGATTCACGATTGAACCGTTTCCGTTTCGCATTTTCCCGAAGAATCATAAGTGTAAATAAAACAGCGATGGCAATAAAAGCAGAAATAATGATAGCGCCTTTATGAAAATGAGTAATATAGAGTATGAGGCCGATACCGAACAGCCCGATAGCAGCAATCAATATTCCCACCACAGTATCGGAAATATCGCCCGAATGAATTTCTTCAAATGATATATCGACATCTTCATCCGTTCCCGATAATATCCGCTGAATTTTTTTTCGATGATTTATTTCTCGCCGCCGGTATTCCATTGCCATTGTGATGAGCATAACCACAATAATAAGTCCATTCCCCAAATACGACATAACTGCTACACGATCCATATTTTTTTGCATCCTTTCTTGTTCATTGTATTAGACGCCGCGATATATTTTTTTCTTTCAATTGAAAGAAAATTCGTTCATACTGTGTCTAATACTACAGATGGGAACGAACGAGAGAAAAGAATATTCGGACTTGGTGAATGAATACACACCGAAAGTATTCGACCATGCGTATCGCATTCTGGGCAATCGCGAAGACGCCGAAGAAGCGACGTACGATGTTTTCCTCCGCGTTTATTACGGCTTGCAGCATTTTCGCGGCGATGCAAGCATTTCTACATGGATATGGCGCATTACGTTCAACGTCTGTCTCTCACGAAAGCGGAAAAAAGAATTTGCAACACAGTCTCTCGATGAACAAACAAGTTCGATTCCCGAAACAGCCGCCGATTGCAATCCTCATGAACAATTACATCAACTCGAACGCCGCGAGATTCTCGCTTCCTTTATTGCACAATTACCGGAACGCGAGGCAGCGGCAATTTCTTTGTTTTATTTAGAAGAAATGGATTACGATGAGATTGCAAAAATTTTACAGATTCCTGCCGGATCGGTTGCCACGGCGCTCCATCGAGGCAGAGAACGATTAAGAAAACTTTTAGCAGAAGCAAAGGTGCAGTTATGACCTGTGAAGAAATACGATTGGAATACCAGATGCTGCTGGATTCGCACAGCAATCAGCTCACGACAGAAATGATGGAACATACTCGGAATTGCGCGGAATGTTCTCAGTGGATACAAGAGATACAGCTTGTTGATTCAGCATTATTATCCATCGAAACAGAATCGGTTCCTGCATCGCTGCCTAACAAGCTGCAAGAAATTCATGCAGAAGAATCCGATGGTTCAAAAATAACCATCCTTTCGATTCTTCCCGAACTGGGAATGTTCATTGCCGGCGTATTGGCGTTGTACCTGTATAACAATCCCTCACGACTCAACACCATACTTTGTATTGTGCTTTCATCCATTTTGGTTGCTGTTTTTCTTTCAGGAATGACTGAATCTTATTTCTTCCCCACGGAAGAATGAAGCTGCATCGCCGCGTCTTCATCCAGCATCCAGCATATTTTTCCATCAACCGGTTGAACCAATGTTGCTGGAAAACTTGCGTCGGGTGACTTTGCAGTAAGAACCTGCTGAAGAATTGTTGATTTATTTTTTCCGGTCGCAAGAAAAAATATTTCCCGCGCGTTGTTGATCACCGGCAACGTGAGCGTGATACGCCAGCACTGAAATTTTGGAACGAAGACCGCCGCTGCAAATGCACGCTGGTCATCAACTGCCGTTGTCTCCGGAAAGATCGATGCTGTGTGGCCGTCTTCACCAATGCCGAGCAGGATTAAATCGAAACGAAGGATTTTATTTTCACCGGCAAGTTTTTTAAAATCCCATTCATATTCATGTGCCGCAAGTTCCGGTTGTTTTTCTCCCGCAATGCGATGGATGTTTTCCGGTGGAATGGAAATGTAAGAGATCAATTCCCGATGCACCATGCCGTAATTGCTTTCCGGGTCATCGGGCGGCACAGCACGTTCATCGGTAAAAAAAAGATGTACGAACTTCCAATTGATTCGGTTTCGCAGCGGTGGATTTCCCAGCGAGCGGTACACAATTTTCGGCGTCTCCCCTCCTGCAAGCGCGAGCAAACATCTGCCGCGGCTTGCAATAGCTTCGTTGATGGTGCGGACAATTCTCTGGACAACTTTGTGTTCGAACTCCAGAGCGGGATAAATTTTTAGATTCGGAGGCAACTTCATCATCAACAATCTTTATCTGGATCGATGCCATGATGAATTTTGCAATCATGAATCCACCAGCGCCCGTCGCGTCCGAGCAACTGATCGGCAGCAGTCGGCCCCCACGTGGAAGGTTGATAAGAAACTAACGGCGGTGCGAATTCGCTGTTCCATCCAGCATAAATTCCGTCGATAAAATTCCATGCAAGTTCAATTTCATCGCTGCGGGCAAACAACGACGCATCGCCATTGAGCGCATCGAGCAGCAACCGTTCGTACGCTTCCGGAATGGCTTTATCGCCGAAAGAACTTTTGTAATTAAAATCCATTTCCATCGGCATCGTTTGCATGCCTTGCTCCGGCACTTTGGTAATAAATCGTAGATGAATGCCTTCGTCCGGCTGAATGACGATGCTCAAACGATTGGTGAACAACTCCGTTCGTCCTGCCTGCAAATCTAAAATCTGCGTGGGCGGACGGCGAAATTGAATCGTGATCTCCGAAGATTTCTCTTTCATCATTTTTCCCGAACGCAAATAAAACGGCACACCCTGCCAGCGCCAGTTATCGATGAACACTTTCAGTGCAGCATACGTTTCAGTGGTGGAATGCGGATTCACACCTTGTTCCGCAGTATAACCTTCATATTGTGCCCGGACGGTTTCGCGTGCCGAATATTCTTTTGAAATTTCCCGCATCGCGGTGAGCACTTTTACTTTTTCATTTCGCAGCGCATCGGCTTGAATAGTGATCGGCGGTTCCATTGCAACAAGCGTTAAAATTTGTAAGAGATGATTTTGGAAAATATCGCGCAGCACGCCGGCTTGATCGTAATATCCTGCGCGCCTGCCGACACCGACAGTTTCCGCAACGGAAATTTGCACGTGGTCGATATAGTTTCTGTTCCAGAGCGGTTCGAAGATCGCGTTGCCAAACCGAAGCACGACAAGATTCTGCACCGTTTCTTTTCCGAGATAATGATCGATGCGGTAAATTTGATCTTCTTTTAATACACGATGAAATTCTTGATTGAGAACAAGCGCCGACGGAAGATCATGCCCGAACGGTTTTTCGACAATCACGCGCCGGTAACCGGACTGACCGTCTTCATTCAACAAATTGACTTCCGCCAATCTTGCAACGACATCTGGATAAAATTCCGGAGCGGTGGCAAGATAGTACAAACAATTTTTCTCCGCGCCACCGAGCAGATCGATTCGTTTGGAGAGATTGCGATATGCCTCGGCGTGATTAAATTCTCCCTGCTGATAAAACACATGCGACATAAACTCATTCCACTGCACTTCATCGTAATCAGCCGGATCGAATGCCGACAACGATTCCTGCAACTGCTTGCGGAACACATCATCGCTCAACGGTTTGCGTGCAAAGCCGATGATCGAGGTTTGTTCCGGCAAACGCTTTTTTCGAAAGTCGTTATAGAGCGCCGGGATCAGTTTTCTATTTGTTAAATCACCTGTTGCGCCAAATATGACGATGATTGTCCGCATGAAAATTCTTTCATCAATGTTTTACTACTTATTTCAAAAACAAACTAATGCTAAAAAACGTTCGCTTATTGACGAATATTTTTAAAACGCAATCCAGCATTATAATGATTTTATGAAATAGGATTCGTTGTTGTACACGGTAGATTTGAATCCCATACGCTTTAAAAACTGCGTGTGTTCTTTATAATAGGATTTTGTGACAATCGTTTTCACACCGTGCGATTGTAAATACTCTCGTCCTTCTTCAAAAATAAATTTTCCAACTTTATAATCACGGAATTTCGGAATAGTGTAATTAATCTCGACAACGATGACGCCTTCTTCTTCCTTGCGTGCGACAAAAAGATTTGCCATCGTCTCGTTGCGCAGCACCATAAAGCAAATACGATTCTCATCAGTGGTAAAACGAAATTCCGGAAAATATTTATGAAGATCTTTTTGATAAAATTTCATGAAACTCTCAACGATCTCATCGCCATGATGAATTTGCACGTATTCAAAGTGCTCTCGATGCATCGAAAGATTGATGATCTGCACGATGTTGATGATTGCAAGAATTCCGTTTGCAAGAATCACCGGAAATGCATCTATCATATCGCCGTAGATTACAAAGGTGAGACATCCAAAAAGATTAATCCACCGAAACCACATCTCACGCTTTACCATTAACGAAACCGCAAGAAATGCAGAAGCAAGATATCCGAAAAAGACAATCATCATTCTTCCTTTCTCTTATTTTCCGAACAATAATTCTTCAACATATCGTGCAATAGCCGGAGACGATGTCAGTCCGGGAGATTCAATGCCGATTAAATTGATAAAGCCATGCAAGCCGCGTTCAGTTTCATGAACAATCACAAAATCTCTTGCCGGCGCACCTTTCTTTTGTAACTTCGGACGAATGCCGCTCATATCCGGAACAATATCGTTGTCTGCAATCATCGGCAAAATGCGGCGGATGGATTCTGCAAACGCATGACGTTTCGATTCATCCACTTGATAATTCAATGTGCGGTCATCGAGATATTCTACATCCGGGCCAAACTTCATTCTTCCACCCAAATCGACAAGCGAGTGCACACCGAGTCCTTCGTTTAACGGAACCGGATACACAAGCCGTGAAACTAATTTTGCTTTGGACGGCGTGACGGCAAAATACGAACCTTTCACATAATTCAATCTGTAATTTGCTTTATCAATATCGATGCCCGCCAATTCTGCAATCATATCGCATTGCAATCCCGCTGCATTGATGACGATTTCACTTGTGAATGAAGAACGAATGCCGCTTTCATCAATTGTAACTTCATATCCGCCGGAAGACGAATGCAAGCCGACAACATTGCTTCTCTGCTGCACAATACCGCCGTTGGAAAGTATGGTACGATAAAAATAATCCATCAAGTCATGCACACTCACAATGCCTGTGCGCGGAGAAAAGAGCGAACCGACAGTGCGAATATTCGGTTCCAATTTTAAAGTTGCCGCAGTATCTAAAAATTCTAACGGTACGCCGTTCGCTGTTCCTGTTTTATAAATCTTTTCCAACTTCGACATTTCTTCCGGAATCGTTGCAGTAATAATTTTTGTAATGTTCCGGTGCGGAATATTGTTCGCTTTGCAAATCGCATAAAACTCTTCGCGCCCTTCGACACACAATTTTGCCTTGAGAGAATCTGGTTCATAATACATGCCGCCGTGAATCACTTCGCTGTTACGGCTGGAAGTTTCCATGCCGTACTTTTCATTTTTTTCCAACACAACAAGCCGCGGATGTTTTTGTGATAATCGTGCGGCAATTGCCAGCCCTACAACGCCGCCGCCGATAATAATTATTTCGAAATCTGCCATTCTTTAATCCGTTCCTGAATTATTCCAAGATACAAAAAGGTAGATGAAAACACACAAGAATCTTGATTAATGACTTTTCGCTCCGTATGTTATAGATAATCGTATATCGAAGAACAAATTATTAGCAAGAGGAGTAACAGTATGGGAAAAGGCGATTATCGTTCGAAGCGCGGCAAGATTTTTCTTGGAACATTCGGCAAAACACGAAAGCGTAAAACAAAAGTTTCGACAACTATGAAAAAGCCCGTCGTTCAGAAGTAGCATTGTTTTACTTTTTAAAAGCATCTGTAGGACAATGCTGTCCACAGGTGCTTTTTTTATTTTGATCAGCGATGAAACAATCAGCAGACAACTCCACAAAACATTTCAGCTTGGCACAAACATTTGCCGCGCTGCAGCACCGCAATTATCGCTTGTGGTTCACCGGACAAGTTGTGTCGCTATTCGGTACGTGGATGCAGGTAACGGCCCAAGGATTTTTAATTTATCAACTCACCAAGTCTCCTGCATTTCTTGGTTTCGTTGGATTCGCCAACGGCTTACCATCGCTGGTGTTCATGCTGTATGCCGGTGTCATCGCCGATCGTTTTCCACGCCGCACGTTGCTGTTAACCACACAGACGATGATGATGGTGCTTGCGTTCATTCTTACGATCCTTACATTTTTCAATCTCATTGCACCGTGGCATATCATTGTGCTCGCGTTTCTGCTCGGCATCGCGAATGCTTTTGATGCGCCCGCTCGCATGGCATTTATTCCGCAATTAGTACCAAAAGAACGATTGACCAATGCGATTGCACTGAATGCAATGATGATGAACACCGCCACAACGCTTGGCCCCGGCATCGCCGGTGTTATCTATGCCACCATGGGACCAGCTTGGTGCTTTGCTTTCAATGGCATTTCATTTCTTGCGGTCATCGGAGCTTTATTAATGATCAAACCGCCGATACAGCAAATTCAACACAGTGAAGGATCGACATTTTCCAAACTCAAGACAGGCATTTCGTATGTGCTTCATACACCGACTATTCGCACACTTGTTCTGATGGTCGGCGCAACAAGTTTATTCGGGATGTCGATGGGCACATTGATTCCAGCATGGAGCGTTAAAGTTTTGCATGGCGATGCAGCAACGAACGGTTTGCTCCAATCGGCACGCGGCATCGGCTCGCTCATCGGTGCATTCGTCATTGCTTCAATAGGACACATGAAAATTCGCGGTAAGATGGTCACATTCGGTTCATGCTTCCTGCCAGTGTTTTTTATCTTGTTTGCACTAACTACATGGCTGCCGCTTTCATTCGTGTTCATCGGGTGTCTGGGATTTGCATCAATCTTTATTGTGAATGATGCCAACGCACTCGTAACATCGACGGTACCGGAAAATATCCGCGGCCGTGTGATGAGCGTGTACAGCATGTTATTCTTCGGTTCGATGCCAATCGGCGCATTGATGTACGGCTCACTTGCCGAACGATTCGGGGAAGTTTCTACTTTAATTTTTAGCGGTGGATGTTTAACGCTTATTGCTCTGGCGGTGTGGACGTTTGCTCCGACGATTCGGTCGTTGGAATAATATTTTTTTTCTGTGGAGTATTTTTTTCTAATTTCCCCCATCCCCACCACATCAACGCCATAAATAATCCCGGATACATCGGTTCTACACCGAAGAAATATTTTGGATTTCCATTCACGAGATTCAATTGCCCATAGACCAAACTGAACGTAGAAATAAACCAGCCGTTCACCATCGCACCCAGCGCATACGTAGCAGGAATTTTTAATCGATCAAAATAACTTGAGAGTACCGGAATAAGAAGCCCGGGAATAATGCACGTGCCGATGGTGTACCATAGATTGACGACCGATGGTACCAACAACGCAAGAGCAACAGAAACAACAGCAGAAATGATCAATCCAATTTTTGTCCACCGACGCACCAATTCCGAATCGTGCGGAGCGTTCTTCCATCTCCCAACAATATCTTTGCCGATGGTAATTCCCGAAATCAACGTTAAGCTGCTTAAGGTGGACATAATGGTAGCAAGCATGCCGATATAAAATAATCCTTTGGCAATTGCCGGCAACGCAACTTCGGCAAGCATCGGATAAGAAAACATCGGCTGCGAGAGAACGGGCAATGCTGCACGCGCATACAATCCGGCGGAAGTTGTCATAAAATCAAACACGAGCCAGAATAAAATAGAGATGAGAATTCCGCGCTGTGCTGTTTTACCATCCTTCGCCGCATAACAGCGTTGATAAAACGCCGGATCGACCAACGTCCAGAGCGCAATGAAAAACCACACAGCAATATATTGCCAGCTATTGCCGCCGTGCCATGTAAGATGTAATTCCGGTACGTGCAAGCGAATAAATTCCATTCCACCGAATTTGAAATACGAAAAAATGACAGCCATCGCGAAGCCGAGAAACATCAACACAAATTCAAATGCATTTGCCCAAACATCAGAACGGAAACCGCCGTTGTATAAATAGATAATCGTGATAAACGTCGCAATGAGTATGGAAAGCGTAAGATTGATTCCAAAAATTAATTGCACCAACACACCCAACATCAACACATACGCAGCGGGAGTAACGAGAAAAAATGTTAACACTCCGCCGACGAGTGCCGTGCGTCGATCATACACCTGTTCCAACTTGTCAGGAATGGTGTAGAGGTTGGTTGCACGAATACGCTTTGCAAGAAACAGCGCAAAGATCAATGCAAAAATATAATATGGAACACCGAAAACGACCCAGTTGGAAATGCCGTACTTGTAGGAATATTCTCCCACACCAAGAATACCGCCGTACCAAGTCGAAACTAATGTCGCAACAAACATCGGCAGCGTGAGTGTGCGCCCTGCAAGTAAATATTCATCATTATCCGATTTTTGTTTTCGTGATGCGCGGAATCCGATAAAGACAACCGCAGCAAAGTATGCAACGATTAAAACAATATCGATAATGGATAAATGAACCATGTAAATGATGAAAAACGGTTTACGAATTATGAATTTTTAGTTTATTAAATGAATGGGCGATAAAAACGATCAGCTTACCGGTGCGGAATTTAACTGTGACCATTTCTGAAGTGGAAACATTGCTCGTGCTTTCTCGCACGCCAAGTCCGAGTGATTCGTTCTTTAAATTCCATTTGAGTCCTGAAGTCGTAACACCGCTGCACAACGTCAACGGTAATAAAGAAATTGTTGCTCCGACAGGCAATTGGATGACCGTTTCATTCTCGACAGAAAAATATTTGCCATATTGATCGACGAAGGTAATATCGATGGAATCCGAAAATTTCGATAACGCGCTGAAGTTGCCAAATTCATGATCCGCTCTGCCGCCTGTTGCACCAAAGATCACTGCTTCGGAAAAATGATGCGCCACTGCGTACGATAATGCTTTTTCCAAATCGGTACTGTTTTGTTCTCGAATTTGTTTAATCGGCACTTTGCTGAAGAGCTTCAACGTCTTCGCTGTTATTGAATCCAGATCACCGAGAATCATTTGCGGCACGATAGACAATGCGGCTGCAGCATTCGCACCGCCATCGGCACAGACAAGAATATCGTTCGGCTCTTGATACTGTTTGAGAATCTGTTTTGTCGGCGATGTGCCGTTCGCCAGAATAATGATCCGTTTGTTCATATCGCACATAAAAATAAAAACGCCGCCAGATCGAGGGGAGGCAACAACCCAGCGGCGAATTGTACATAACGGAATAAATCCGTACGCACATACAATAAACGCATAGCCACCATAAAGGTTTCTCCGTCTCGCATTATCTTCTCTTTCTCTGTCACGCTGTGTAATGTACGCAACAGAGAAAGAAAAACACAGAAAGAAATTATAATTGCAGCGCCATACCAATAATGTAATTGCGTTCGGCAGCAGGATAGAATTCCTGCCCTTCGCCAGTCATCGTATATAATCGATTTAACAAATTGTGCACTTCACCGCGCACGATAAGATGCACGCCGGCACCAAGCGTGAACCGATACAATGCAGATGCATTCAGTACCATATACGCATCATTTTTTTCGAGATCATTTTTAGTATTGTCCGTATAAAATGCACCGACATATTTTGCATCGATTGAGGCACTCCAAGCATCAACAGTTTGAGTCAACCGAAGGTTCGCCATAAAATCCGGTGAGCCGGCAATCGGATTGCCATCCAAACTATGGCGATACGTGATGCCATTCACGATGCTATCAGCAATCGCATAGCTGATGAGGCGATTGTGAGAAATCGTTGCATTGCCGCTCACACTGAATCCGTTATTGAACGATGTTTGCGCTTCAAGTTCGATGCCAATGTGCCGCGTGCGGTCAGCATTGCCCATCACCGGTTCTCCGAAAATATCAAGCGCGCCACTTTTAATGAGTTCATCTTTAAATTCCATCCAGAAAATATTTGCCGCCAGCAGCGAATATTCATTACGGTATGCCGCACCAATTTCTAAATCGTACAAATGTTCCGGTTTGGCAATCGGATTATTGAAATTGTATTTCACGGCACCGCCTACCGTATCGGCTTCAAACTGCGGCGTGCTGCCCCAGATGGTTTCTTCCGCAGAATATAAATCTATCAATCGCGGCTCGCGAGACGTGTATGCGAGATTGATGTAAGAATTAAAATGTTCATCCACATTATAATTGACGCCGACACGTGGATTGACAAAGAAATACGGGACAGCAAAATCATCATTATAAAATTTTTCATTGCTCAGTGTATAGCGATCATAGACAAATTGAAGATCGGTCATTAATGTCAGATCGTCGTTCAATCTATATAATTCATTACCGTAGAACGAAACGATATCTTTTCCGCCGTTGTATTTATAGATATAATAATCAGGATCGTAATTCGACGGAAAGTTTTCTGCATACTGAATTTTTCCCCAATGCAGCGAACGATGGAAACGCAATTCCGCACCAAGCGTCAGCACACCGGTGTTGTGATCGATTTCCAACCGCGGCAGCCATCCGAATTGTTTATCACCGACATACGCGCGCACAAGCGAATTGATCGGATCCGCAGCACCGACATATCCGTTTGCTGAATCCCAATGAATCGCCGATGCCGTCAAACCACTTCCATCATAGTCATAATATCCATCGCCTTGAATATAAAAAAATGTATTGGAGAGTGTGATCTTCGGTGTCAATCGCCATTCGTTCAATAATTCAAAATGCGGCTGGGAAAATGATTCTGCTTCTTGCGCACGACGATTCGTGGCATAGGTAACAGAATCTTGCGCATCGTTCAATTCAAAATAATTGTAATTCGTACGACGAAGATTTAGGTCGTTGTTATAAAATTTCGGGATGCCATTATATACTAATCCATCGGTGAACGGACCGCCGTAAAAATGTATGCGTGTCGTCATGTTCGCATCCAATCGTTCGACACCGAAAAAATAAGAATCAATTTCGTCCCAGGATTTATCGCGATACCCATCGGTAGAAAGTTTGCCAAGCCGCCCGTAAAACATATATTGACTATCGACAAGACCGGAGTTGAATGTTGCGGAATATTTCCGCGTAGAAAGCACAACAGTATTTGTTGAACCGTATTCCTGAAATCCCAAACTGCTTTCAAGCAAAACACTCGGCTTTGGCTGGAACGGAATTGCAATCAAATTCACAGAGCCGCCGATTGCCGGCGGTCCGTAAAACGCGCTGCCTGCTCCGCGCTGCACTTGAATGGTGGATGTGCTTCCCAGCAAATCCGGAAAGTCGATCCAGTACACGCTAAAATCTTCCGGATCATTCTGCGGCACGCCATTCACCATCACAGAAAGCCGCTGCTGTTCAAAGCCGCGTAAATTAATGTAGCTGTACCCGCCGCTTGCATTTCCATTTTCAGAATAAAATGTGATGGACGGAAGTTCGGATAACAGTACAGGAACATCCTGCACAGTATATTGCTGCTGGATTTGCGATCTGGATAAATTAGAAAATGTTACGGGCGATAAACGCTCCGTTGCCTGTGTTGCCGCAACGGTTGTAACAGGTGCTTCGTGATAGACAGTGTCACGATCGATTTTCTCTTGCGCAGTGGCAATTGAAAATCCTATGGTGACGGCTGCAAGAAGATGTGAATAGTTCAGCATCGTATTTCTCCTTTCAGAAATAAAAAAGCCGTTTCCATAGGAAAAAGAAAACGGCTTGAAGAAAGAAGAGCTGTTCTCCGTTTTCCTACGCCGGTATAACCCGGTTCAGGTTCGCAGGGTTTGATCTCAGTCCCGATCTCATCAAGTTCTTCGTCTGATGAAACCGTCAGGACACCCCTAACGGATGAATAAATATGTTAATGTAAAAGAACTACTTAAATATACAGCGATGCAGAATCGATGTCAAGAAAAATATTTGCAGCAAGGGTGTTTCAATAATCTTTTCAGCGGCGAGTAAAAGAATTGACATTGAAATAATTAAACAGTAGAATTCTGTCAAGATATTAAACGCGTTCACATGTTTTCCGGGTCAAGAAGTTTATGGTGGATGTTGAAAAGAAATTTTGCTGCAGATTCCCTTCTGGAATCTGCCTTTATCTCCCTTCGTTGTTCATACCAACATGCTCCGTGGACGAACTTTGTCTTTTTCCGGATCGATAAAATGCTCTGCGGAACGAGAGAAATGGTGTCGGCAATGACACAAATGGCGTTAGCAACGAGACAAATGACGCTGGCAACGACACAAATGACGTTGAGAATGACAGAAATGGTGTCGGGAATGAGAGAAATGGCGTTGGGAACGACACAAATGACGTTGGGAATGAGGGAAATGGCGTGGGGAATTGAATAAATGCCCCGGCGAAAGGAATACATGGACTGCTGAAAGGAATAATTGTGCTGCCGGAAGGAATAATTGGCGTTGATTATAGTATTTTTGACATACTGAACGGTACTTTGGTGCAGGGAATGGAATAATTGGTGATGGTAATGGTGTTTTGGAGAATGGAAAGGGAAAAAATGAGGTAGTCAAACAATTTATGGTTCGAAATAAAAATAGAAATTGACTGGATATAGGCGATGCGTTGTTACAGGAGTTGGCACCAATATTAACTTCTAATAAGCAAATATGGTAAAATATAGTGTAGTTAAAAAAATAGGACGTGGAGGAAATGGGATAGTTTATCAAGTAACAGATGAGAATGGAAATTTTTTTGCTAAAAAGGTACTTGAAAATATAAGATCAAAAAAAGCATATCAAAGGTTTAAGGACGAAGTAGAGGTTTTATATGGGCTTAAAGAAAGAAAGGGGGTAATTGAAATTATTGATGCTTATTTACCTAATCAGTTTTCTAAACATGATAAACCCTATTATGTTATGCCTCTTGGGATAAGTTTGAAAGATTACATTAAAAACTTACACGATGAACAAATAATAAATTTAGTGATCGAACTTTGTGATACTCTAGATTTTTTGCATTCTAAAGATATAACCCATAGAGATATAAAACCTGAAAATATATTGGTTATTGACAACAAACCAGTCTTCTCAGATTTTGGTCTAGCTAATTTTCCCAAAAAGGTAAGAGTTTCAAGCCAAAACGAAAACATAGGTCCTAAATGGACAATTGCACCGGAGATGAAAAGAATCTCATCAACAGCTGAGTTTAAAAAAGCAGATATATATTCTTTTGGTAAAACATTATGGATGCTAATAACCAAACAATGGTGGGGTTTTGAAGGTCAGTATATTCCCAATAGTTCAATATCGGTTGACAATTACGTCGAAATGATAATAAATAAACCGCACTTAGCCAGTAAATGGTATTATCATTCAATTGTGCTGTTAAATCAACTTTTAACTGAATCTACTGACAACGACCCATTAAAAAGACCTGATGCAAAATCATTTACAGATAAACTCAAATATTGGTATACTAGCCTGCGACGATTATTTTGAGAGAAACCCTTATGAGTGGATTGACGCATTAAAAAGAATTTTTCCTGTTTCAATTCCAAACAGCTGTTCTTGGCAAAAATTTGAGGATATTTATAGAATTCTGAAAATATTATGTGAACGTTACGATAATTTAAATCATTGCTTTTATCCTCGTTCAGGGGGTATGGACTTTGATAAAGTTGAACTTGATAAAACAAAAGAATTTTTGATTATAAACAACAATGAGATAATTAAACCCAAAATTCTATACTTTGAATTTATGAACGATTTTGATTGGAGTTATTTTAGACTGGAAGTTGAGGAAATTGAACCAATATTTAAAGAAAACTTGCACGAATTTGAAGAAAGAATATTTATTGACAATGAGGGGAATTATCTATCAGAAGAATCTCCCAGGTATAGAGAATGTTCAAGATTTGTAAAGGGAAGTTTTCTGTTAACCAAAAAAACTTCAAAGATAAATCAATTATCTGGAAGACTTGATGCGTATAATGCATTGCATAACAAAATGAATAATACTAAATATAAAGATTTTCTTTTTGAATTGATTAATAAGTTGAAAAGCAGTTCTTCGTAGGAAGTTCATCGGGTAAAATCCCGCCCTGCATGTCATCTCGTTTTATCTTGTTCCCAAGTTCTTTTACCCGCTGCGACGGGGCATGGGGCAAGGAGTTAAAATAAATTACACACAACAAGAAAAGTGAATATGGAAAAAAGTATTTATCAACTGCGGATCTATGAAGTATCTCCCGATAAAAAGGCCGCGTTTCATAACCGATTTAAAAATCATGCGCTTCGAATTATGAAAAAATATAATTTCAATCCGGTTGCATTATGGGAAAGTTCTTCCGTTGTAAATTTTGAATTCATTTATATTTTGAAGTGGCCGGATATTGAAACGATGGAACGGCAATGGAAATTATTTTTAGCAGACGAAGAATGGATAAACATTAAAAGAACAATGGATCAAGAAATCGGGGAACCGGTGCTCCGGGTAACCAGCAGGGTGCTTGAGCATATCGAATATTCTCCGGCATATTCAATATGATTTATACTTGATAAAGTTCCAGAGTACATAAAATATTGACAACAACGCGCCCAACCAGGCCTATCGGCAGGCAAGGGTTGGATGCAAGTGGGAAAATAAAAAATTATATAATACATTTGATCAAGATAACATATACAATCCACGCACTCGATGATCCACAGGGAACACGGGAAAAATATACAGGAAGAAAAACAAAGAAAAGGTCACAGCGATGAAAACAACAGACAACTTGTTAGAAGAACCGATGAAATGGTATCATTACATTGCAGGATTTTTTGCGGGAGCATTTTTAACGAATGCGGTTCCGCATTTCGTGAACGGAATTTCGGGAAACGCTTTTCCGTCACCATTTGCTCATCCGCCCGGTCAGGGACTTTCATCTCCGTTGGTAAATGTTTTATGGGCATTATTGAATTTGCTTGCAGGATATCTCCTTTTTAGAGTGAGCAGAATAAATTCAAAACGTAAATCAGGATTATTCATATTTTTTGTAGGAGTGGTACTGATTAGTATTATGAGCAGTATTGTGTTTGTGGATAAAGTAAAATAAATGTTCTTCTTGTTCCCAAGCTCAGTTATCTGTGAGTGACGGAATGATTTGCAATTAGAAAAATAGTTTTATGAGCGGCATTGATGAAGAAAAATTAAAAATGTTATATTGTATTTGTATGAACGTTAAGCGTAACAGGAAAAACACTCAACAGTAGAAACTACTCAAGCACATGAAAAAAACATTATTCTTCATCTTCGTTCTTGTGGCATCCTTCTGCGGAGGGTTCGCGTTCAAGACCATTAGTTCAAATCACTCTACTACGGAGACCTCTATGAAAAAAGTAACGGGCATCGGCGGCATTTTCTTCAAATGCAAAGACCCTAGTAAAGATGACGGAATGGTACCACACTCATCTTGGCCTAAACACAAACCCATGGGGAGCAACGTTCGAATGGTATGAAGGCGCAGACAGCACAAAAAAAGGACAAACACAATGGACCCCGTTTTCCGAAACGACCAAATACTTTGAACCTTCGACAAAAGATTTTATGATCAATTACAGGGTAGAAAACCTGGAAGCACTCATTGAGGAATTAAAAAAGAACGGCGTTACCATTGTGGATACTCTTGAAACTGCAGAGTATGGTAAATTTATACATATCCTTGACGCAGAAGGTAACAAAGTTGAATTGTGGGAACCCAAAGATTGAGTTTGAAAAGTTAGGCATCCAACTCAGGAGCAAGACGACAAAATGATCGACAGGTAAAACGCCTGCCGCAAACAAGTTCGCAATCAGGAAAATTGTTCGATGAGATGCAACATTGAAACACAGCAGGAGACTGTCTTTAAATTACGTTTAACGGTAGGACAGGCATTCTTGCCTGTCCATTATACAACAAAAACACAAACAAGTATTTAAGCAACGATATATATCGTCGCCTGCTGTTTGTTTAAAGATCACGCTTCGACAAGCCCAGTGTGACTTTTTCAACCGATAAAAAATCCTACGGCAAGCAACACAGGAGTTGAAATATTGATGACGACATTCAATCCCATCGAAGGAATCAAAGCAGGGATATTATTTGCGTTGCGAAATGCTCCTTGAAACGCTATCCACGCGGGAATAATTGTCAGCAACGCGAGCAAACTAAACTTCGGCATCAATCCAAACATCACACCAACAACAACCGTAACATACGTCAGCAATAAAAAAGTACCGTAGATAATTGCGCTGGCTTTCCGCCCAATCGTAATCGGAAAATGTTTTCGCCCGATGGTAATATCTGCATCGACATCAGGAAATTGATTGAGCAGCAGCAAGTCGCTGACTAAAAATGTCGGAATGAGCGAAGCAACAAATGCAATCCACGTGTAAGAACCTGTTAACGAAAAGTGTGTTCCCATCACCATGAGAATACCGAAACCCAATCCCGGTGCAATTAAACAAGAAATCGGATTATACGCCCACCAAACGGTATATGTCACAAGTAAAATTAAACCGAAAAATCCGAGCGGCAGCAACAGCCAGCCGCGCAGCCAGACAAAATAAAATCCGATCATAACAACCACAACAAGTGACACGATAGCGAGATACAATGTTTGCTTCTTCACTTCAGGATGTGATGGCAATGTTCCGCTGCCGCCGCTGAATGGTGTTCGCTGCGTTTTGTTGTCGAGTCCGCTGATAAAATCAAAATACTCATTAAACACATTGACGCAAATGTGGCTTGCAACCGCACCGATGAGAATTAATAGAATTTGAATCCAGTTGATTTCGTGTGTTTGCCAGTACGCTGTTCCGACGCCGACAGCGACACACGCGGGCGTCAGAATCAAGAACGGTACCCTCATCGGGCCAAGCAAGGATTTCAATGTTTGCATTCGACTCTCCTCTTAAAAGTTTGATTGGTCATTGAATAAATATTTTTCTTGTTCAGATACTCACAGTTAAATTTTCTCGATTACACGTTGCTATTCTTCGCTACGTTATTGATATCCACGTTGCGAAAGATTTTCGTTCCGTACCATAGCACGACCGCTTCTATCACCAACAGCGCACCGAACGATCCTTCATATAAAATTTTCCAGAGAAGCGGAATGGATTGAAAGACAGGAATTGAGATAGAAAAGAAGTGATCGTAGATATTATAGCATAATGCTGCGCCGATGGTGCCTTGCAGCACGATATTCCCCTGCCGGGCTTTTTCTTTTTCAATCATAAACGCAGCAATAATCGGGATGATGGTAAATATGAAAATGATTGGAAGATGATCGGCAACAAAATAGAACGTGCCTAATTTTTCATGTGTGTAAGCATTTCCGGCAACCAAGAGCATGTGGGCAATCACAAGCCGCGAAATTATTTTCGATATCTTTGCAAGATGTTCTGTGTTGGCCATAATTATGTTTTTACTTTGAAGACGATATATTTTGAATAACGCGCCGTGCGCGCACAAAACTCTTTTCTAACGATGCATCGTAAAACGGCGAAGCCGGATCGAAACTGCCATAGCGAACTCTGCCGATGCTATGAATAAACAATTTATTCCCTAAATACATTCCCACGTGAATAATATGCTCCAGTGCTGTACCCTCTGCCTTCCGTCCGAAGAATAATAAATCGCCTTTTTGAAGATTCTGAAAATCATTTCCAACAGCAATGGCAATTCCTTCTTCCGCTTGCTGGCTTGCATCGCGCGCAAGTTCTTTGCCGTTCAAACGGTACACGGTTTTCGTAAATCCGGAACAATCAACTCCTTTAGTAGAAGTTCCTCCCCACAAATATGGAATGCCGAGCAATGCCTTGGCAGATTTTTCAAGGTTACTCGCTGTTAATTGCCGGCTGTTGTTCCATTCGTCGTAATCCTGTACAAGCGAACTTTGCACATATCCTCTTCTTCCATCGGCAAGCTCGACTGCTGTCCAGCCATTTTTTGTTTCATGGGATTTGAGTACACACAACGCAACAACATCGCACATAGGAAAAGATTCTATCGACGGTTCCTCACGCACGACGCCGAATGTTTCCGTGACAATAACTTTTGGCGCATCATTCCAGATTTTTGTTTCTGCATTATCGAACCGTTGCATTGCTTCTGCCGAAAGCCAGCCAAGATATTTATCCGGCGACTGCACATAAAAATAATTTTGCGAACGCTTTAATATTTTGACCGTCATACCCATCAGCACTTGCGATGAAAGCTCCGCCGCTTCGCCCGGTTTGGTGCGCATGTTTCCAACACTCACGATGATAACACCGAAATATTTTGCGCCAACAGCTTCATCCGGTAACACGGCGATGTGGTCAACAACAGATTTGTGTGTTTTTTCTTTTACTGTTTCGATGAGTGATTTTTTTGCAGCAGAATTATCAACTTCGCCGCGAAGTTCAATACTTTCTGTCATCTCATTTCCCGTGACATCAAACACTGCCGTGCGGTGATCCGGTGCATATTTTTGTTGAACTTCATGAAGGATGTTTTCCCACGCCGCCTGCTGTGCCATAAGCGTGAGAGGAATTAGAAGGAAAATAAAAAACGCTGCTTTTGTTTTTGTCATTCTGTTTTACTTTTCGCAGATATTCATGTTTGCAGAAATATAACAGAAATCTTCAGAGTGTGCAATAAATTATGTTTTAAGAATGAGGATTTAGCTGTTCAAGTTTTAAGTGCAGCCATTCAACAGAATCGTGCAAACTTTCTTCGCTAATCGTGTGGCCGATAGGATATTCTTTATACACCAGCGGTGCTTGTGTTTTAGACAGCAGTTCGTTTGCGCGCATTCCAAAGCCAACCGGCACAACGGGATCGTACGTTCCGTGTGCTATGAAGAACGAAGTGTTTTTCAATTCATTCCATTTATAATCAATGCCGACATTCTCCGGCAGCAATCCGCTGTGAATAACGGCACCGCGAATTTTTTCCGGATGCGCGAGCGCCAGCACTAGCGACATCATGGCACCGATGCTGAATCCGTATAAAAATATTTTTGATGGATCAATGGAAAATTTATCCGGTAATTCATCGATGACCTGCAGTACCTGCTGGTAACTCTGCTGCAACTGCCCTGCATCGATATTTCCCAAATCGTTCAAATCGAACCACGTATAGCCGCCGTACGGAAATTGCATCGGTGCGCGCACGCTGAAAATTTGAAACCGCGGATCGAGGTACGGCGTCAATCCCAGCAGATCGTTTTCATCGGTTCCTCTTCCGTGAAGAAGAATTAACACGGGATGAGAATCCGACAGCGTTGTCGGTTTCGGAGCAGCTTTGTAAAACAAACTCATACAGAACTTTCTTGCCGCGGCGGTTGGAATCCGCGATAGGTATCGTACCGCGAATCGTACGTAATCAAATTAAAATTTTCATCGCGCAAGGTGCCGCCGGATGGATAGAGATAAAATTTTGATATAGATTGGGTCGGTTTGGACGACGGCAAGTTGTTTTCGGAATAAAACTCTAACACAAAATATCCGTTTCGGAATTTGGCGGTTTTCAATTGTTCCAGAATATGCTCGTGCGAAAACCTGTGGACATCTTCTGTCATTGGCGAATCAGTTCTTCTATGCCACCCGGACGCAGCAGCATGAGAATAGAAGAATGCGGCACAATGAGATATTTTTCCTGCTCATATTCCACTTCAATCGCAGCGTCTCGCACAAAGATGGCGAAGTCACCTTCTTCCGCTTGCAGCGGCAAATATTTTACCGGTTCTTTGGGGCTTGTGGACCACGATTCCTGATCGATGTATTGCGGATTCGGCACGGCATACCCCGGACCAACGCGCACTACATATCCCGCCTGCACTTTATCTTTTTCTTTTACGCCGGGTGGAAGATACAAACCATGCGAGGTGCGTTCGTTATCCTTATCGGGAGCAATCAGCACCCGGTCGCCGACAAGAATAATTTTTCTATGTGATTTAACTTCCATATCTCTAAAGACAACAAGAGCACAGACAAAAAATTCATCTGTGCTGCATTTGAATTGTCGGGACGGCGGGATTTGTCACGAAGTGATCACGTCGTGAAACCCGCGACCATCTTTTATCCTTCGACTTTCAAGCCATCCAGCTCGGGACTTAAGAAATTGTTCACGTCTTATCGCTTCAGTCCGATTTTCAAATTCTTCGCAATAAAGAACTTTCCATGGACGATGTGCTTTCGTCCATCTCACTCGACCCTGATTGTGTTCTTGAATCCTGCGATTCAGATCAGAAGTTTGACCGATATAATATTTGTTATCTTTCAAACTTTCGAGAACATAAACAACATACATACCATGTCCTCTCCTAATATTATTTGTCGGGACGGCGGGATTTGAACCCGCGACCACTTGCACCCCAAGCAAGTGCGCTACCGGGCTGCGCTACGTCCCGAGAAATTTTACTGAAATAAGATACCTTTTTTTTTGTGCCTGTGCAACAATCGTGCTTCACTTCGCTCTTTTATAAAGCGGTAGATGAAGTTTACGCGCAATCGCATCCGCTAATCCCTCACCGGCAACACCAAACGACCAGTAAAACAAATACTGGATCGGATGCTGCTTCTGTATGGATTTGATGGATTGAATCATTAACCGCTTCGCTAATCCTTTGCCGCGATATTCCGGCAGCACGAGTGCAGAACACAAATACACCGCATCGTACGTTTTTCCTGCGTGAGTTCGTCTCAGCAATTCGCGTTCAGTAATTTGTTTGCGGATAAAGAGTTCCATCAGCCGACGCGATGTTGGAAGCACCAGCATCCATGCAACGGGGCCGTTGCACGTACTTTTTTCTGTGATACTTGCAGGATGAATCTTCTTCAGACGCGCCATTACATGATCATTGACTTGAATTTGTTCGGGATGATGTTTTGCTCCGAAGAATTCTTCGGCAAGCTGAATCATTCGTTCAAGATTTTCGTTCAACATACCTGCACCTTTTCCTTCCATGCAAAGAACAAAGATACCGCGAGAATGTCAAGGTTGATGTGAACGAAATGGAACCGAAATAGCCGTGAAAAAGTATTTTTGAAATGTAGAATGCTACAAGACTGCTTCTTCAAAATTTTCTTGAGTTGCAAAATAATATGCCATCAACAATACACCGGCAATTCCCACCGCAACGAGAACGCCTAACCATGTCGGCCGGTAGGTGAACATCTCCAGCGCCGTGCGGTCATCCGGCGTTCGGTATAACGAAAGAACTGCGCACAGATTGTTGGTACAATGTGCCGCCATTCCGGGGAAAATGCTTTTGCTGCGATAAAAGAAAAATCCGAACAGGATGCCAAGCAGTGACAGCGACAACAAATTGATGGGCTGCATGTGAAACAATCCGAAAATGATGCCGGCGATGAAAATGCTTTTAACACCGAGTGCGCGTTCTAATGTTCGCTGTACATATCCGCGAAAAAGAATTTCTTCGCACAACGCCGGGCTTAAACACACCACAAAGATCAGCCAGAGTAATTCTTCCCGGCTGTAGGATGTGAATACTTGCGCATTGATACGCGATAAAAAATCCGGAATATGTAGCCGTTCGATAAAAAATTCACCGATGGCTTCATTCAATGGAAGCACACAAAGCGTTACGGCAACAGCAAGAACGACTTCGAAAAGAGGAATGCGTTTGAATCGAATATAAGCTGCCACATTGGTCGAATGCCAGCGTTTGACGATCCATAGTGTGGGCAACAGCATGCAACCAAATTGAGAAACAACAACGGCGATCCGCATCGGCCCTTTCATCACCATTGCCATGTGTGTTAATTGTTCAACGAATGTTTTTCCATGAACCGATGTGTGATTTCGAACAGCATCAACCATCAAGAGTATTCCGCTTAGAAGTGCCTGAGCATGGAAATAGAGAACGCCGACAATCAGCAAACCCAGGAAAGCTGCCGCCGTCGAACTGCGATGTTTTTGTTCCCACGAACCGTTCAACGCTGGCATCGTGGAATGATTTCGTTTTTCTTCCAACGGCGCTATTACATTTGGTTAAAATCCATCGGTTGGGAAGATGAATCTGGCAGAAGAGGTTCTGGAGACGGTTGTTTCATCGCGTTGCTTCTGGCGCGCAAATCGACATACATCACCACCGTATAGACCGGAGTAATAAGCAGCGTAAGCAAATAATTTATTCCGGTACCGATACTGATGCCCGGTCCAAAGGATGATTCCATATTTTTTATCGCTACGGGATCGATATTGCCGCCGGTTTTTCCCAGCATCGTAAAAGATTCTTTATACACGTCCCACATACTGCCGAACGTAATCGGCAGCGACACAATCATAATGACCAATTGTGTGATCAACGTGAATAACATTAAAATACCGAACGTTCGCCACCAATATCCCGTTACTAATTCCCAGCTTCCTTTTAATGATTCGATCACGGTCATATCATCTACCGCAACAGCAGTCAATGAAAAATACCATTTGAGCACAACATAGCTCGCGACCGGTACAATACCGATCAGCAATAGCACAAGAACAAATCCCATCAGCACTTTTGAAACAGCAGCAAGTACGGCAAGAATAATGCCCACGACAATAGCACCAACCACAAAAATACCAATTTGGAGCAATGCCTGACCGATACCATACAACCATTTTCCATGAAAAGTTTCATCGATAGCATCGCGAAAAGAAATGGTACGAGAATTCAATTCTTCATTCACGACAACGCTGATGGCAATCTCAGCGAGCATAACCCCCAGCAACAGGACAAGTGTCGCAACACCGAAAAAAGATAAAGCGCCGAGCAGCGACATGATGATATTGAAACTATTTTCTTTCGGAATACTTTGAAGTGATTCCTGCAAATCTGTTAAGGACGAGTAAAAACTATCCGCAGCAATCGCCATCAATATCATCGGGATGGCAAGAAATAGAAGCGCGATGATGAGATTGCGGACAAACGTTTTGCCAATGAGGGTGAATGTTTTTTCAAAAATATCGCCCAACTCCATTGGAGCTATTGGAACATTCATATAACTACTCCTCTCTATAGAACTTCAATATGAATAATACCGTCTCTTAGCAATCGCATCGATTCCACGTATGAATCGGAAATTCAGAAACGACCTTTCCTTTTACGGAAAGGAACATTTCTTATGACGTTGTATCGTCTTAATAACTGGCGGTTATTCATTGAGGAGAATATACATGATGCTTTACGAAAAAGAAAGAAATATTTTTGGACTGGATACTTTTCACCCCGACTAAAAAAGCGGCTCACAGCATACCACGAACAACAACAGACAGATTATCCGCCGATCCAATAGCTTAACTTAATAATAAAGATATTATCCGGTTTGGCGCCAGAAAGCAAATTGGTGGCACGATGAAATTCGAAATCGCCGTAGTCGTTCGAATCCGAGCGAGTTTGTGTCCACACAAAATACAACGTAGAACCGGGCATGTATTCCCATCGTAAAACGGCGTTACCGCGCAAGGAAACATAATTGAAATTCGGATTTGATTCTGAAACCACATGATCCGGGTTTCCATCCGGACTGAGATCATAGGAAATCGATCCATCGCTTCCAATGTTTTTTACAATCGTCGATCCCTCTTCTCCATAGTTTATAAAATCCAGCGTTCGCGATTGACGAAGCATTTTGTAATTCGTAAAATCTCCTGAGGATAGAAACGGCTGCACGTATATTTGCAAACTTAACTTTGGCGTCAAAGTCCAATCCACACGAAACTGTGCAGAAAGTTCTTTGTAATTCAAATCGGCGAAGATACACCGCCTGCCGTTCGTTGCCGTCGCCGCAGCGTCATCATAAATATCGATATAATGTGCATCATCGACCGATAATGTATATGCGGGTGTGAACGACAAAGACAGATTTGCAACGGGACGCATCGTCAAGGGCAGACCAAACCCATTATAAAAACCGCTGACGCTTTTATTCGCAGACCAATAAATTTCTGCCGAATACTGATCGCGATAATCGGTCCAATAATCGAACGACCACTCATTTGTCGGCATATTCGCTGTTTGCGGACCGCCGCGCGTCAGAAAATCGTTGTATGTCTTAAATCCATAATCGTACGAAATATTGCAGGTATGATAGTTCGGCAATTGATACGTCAATTGTGTCCATAATCCCCGCCACGTTTCGTTCCCGCCAAAATCTAGCTTACCAAAGACCGAACCGTAAAGATTAATATACCGATAATACGACGTCGGATCGTTCCACTTATAACCTCCGGCAACATGATAGTTGATGATATTCAGCGCGAGAAAAATATCCGAGATCGCTGCAATCGAATCCCGGGCTGATGATGCCGACGGCAGAGTTGAGCATCCAATTTCCTTTTTGTTTGTTCAGTGTTACACGCCCCGCATAACCAGACATCGACGTAGCATTGCTGTCAACAGAAAGATACGATGCATCTGGACGCTGAAAGTAATGCGCGAAATTCTGCTGCAAGCTAATCATACGATCTTGTGTTCCCTCAACATACGAACCCGCAGCCCAACCGGAAACCATATAAACTTTTCCGGTATCCAACGCAGTCCAGCCATCGATTCCCAACACATACGAAGCTTCGTTCACATCCGATTTTATAGCAATATCGCTGAATGAACGATTCACACCTGTAAACAACATTCCGAATCCTTGTTTCCCGTCGTTAAAATCTTTTTGAACGCGTTCGATACTGTACAATGTCAACGGTTCCACTTCCAAACTGCTCTTTGTTCCATTCGCTTCCATATCGGCAAATTCACGTCGTGTTACTGCTTCAATCGCACCAATGTTCCAGCCATCGGAAACTTTTCCGGTGATTTTTGCAGCCCCAAGAATATGTGCCGCAAGCGGAATATCGGCATAATCATAATCCGGCATGCTGCGTTCAGGCGCACGCCCGATGCGGCGGCTGTAAAAAATGTTTGGTGATGACCAGCTAAATCCCCAAAAACTATTGACGCCTCCTTGTCCGAACGAAAAGATATTCATGCCTTCAAGAAAGAACGGGCGCTTTTCATTATAATAAGTTTCAACATCGCTTAAGTTCACGACCGCCGGATCAACTTCCACCTGTCCGAAATCAGGATTGATCGTTCCCTCTAAAATCATATTATTACCCAACCCATATTTCAGATCCCCACCGACGTTTGTAGAATATTTTGATCCATTGTTGAACGGATCACCCGCTGCTGGATTCGAGTATTCCGCGCGTTCGTTGATGTATGGCAAAACTTCTATTCGCGCAGGCGGTGTGATGTGTTCGATGCCGAGCAATTCGGGAAAACGGGAAACAAAGCCACTTTGATTTCGCGGAGTATAAGTAAGGTACGCACTTTCTTTTTTTCGCCCGATGTACCGTTCAAAATCAATTCCCCAAACATAGTGATCGCTCGGTTTAAAGCGTAACTGTGAAAATGGAATACGCATTTCCACACACCATCCCTCCGATGTGATGGTACGTTTGGCTTCCCACACGCCATCCCACGTTGCATCGCTCCAATCATCGTTATATTCAATCCCGTCGATTTGCGTGCCGCCGGCGGTAAGAACAAAATAAAATCCGTTGCGTTTGTCATGATAGGAATCGATAGCAACGCCGAAAAAATCTGCACCGATGTCGTTATCACGTCTTGACAAACGAGCGATGATTGAATCGGGATGCGAGTCTTTCATTCGTGCAGCGATATACAACGCATTATCATCGTACGCTACCCACACTTCTGTGGATTCCGTGACGGCTTTCCCTTGATTGGGATCTTGCTGAAAGAATCCTGTCGTGCCGGGACGCTGCCATACTGTTTCCGACAATATGCCGTCGATATGAATCGACTCTGTCGTCCGCACTGCTGTTACCGACGTAACCAATTTCGGTGTCTGCCCCAGAAGCAAATTCCAAACGAACATCATTCCAACAAACACCGCTATCCAATAACGCATCCTGTTCTCCTAATTTTCTTTTCTTACGTTGATACTATGACTGGAGTTGCACTCAAAAGGTTGGTGCGTTATATTAACTTAATAAAATATTTGTGAACGTATCATCCACAACACAATAATAGAAGGTCCGAATCTGAATCTCCATTTCCATGCATACGGCTCCAGTGATTTGCCTGCACTCATTATTTTGCATGGGTTGTTTGGATCATCGGATAATTGGCATTCGTTGGGCAATGTATTTGGAGAACGATTTTACACACTCATTCCCGATGCCCGCAACCACGGCAGATCGCCGCACAGTGATGATTTCGATTATCAGGTGCTGGCAGACGATGTTGTTGAATTTATTCAACAACATCGTCTTGCATCAGCATCGCTCCTCGGCCATTCGATGGGCGGCAAGACGGCAATGCTTGTAGCACTGCAGCATCCTGAACTCATCGACAAACTTATTGTTGTCGATATGGCACCGCGCGCATATCCACCGGAACATGAAATCATTTTTGAAGCGTTGAATTCTATCAATCTCTCGGTCATGGTTCGAAGAATCGATATTGAAACAAAACTTGCACAACATCTTGCTGATGAAGCAACGATTCAGTTATTGATGAAAAATCTTGCGCGGGATGAACAAGGAAAATTTCGATGGAAAATCAATCTGCCCGTCATCCAAAAAAATTACGATTCCATGAACACTGCGCTTCCGACACAACAAATGCGTTTTGAAAAACCGGCGTTATTCATTCGCGGCGAGCATTCGGAATATATTTTATTGGAAGATTTGAGACCCATTGCAGCATTATTCCCTCGCGCGGAATTGATCACCATTAAAAACGCTGCACACTGGGTTCATGCCGATGCGCCGGAAGATTTCGCACAAACAGTTTTAGAATTCCTCCTTTCTTGATGGCTTGCCGAAACATTTCGTTTCTTTCTGCCGTCTATATCTATTATATTAGATTCAAATAGAGATCCATTCATAAGAGGAAGGTACTATGAAACCTATGGCCATTTTTGTAATCCTCACACTTGTTGCGGCACTTGTGCCGATGATCGTCTTTGCACAAAAACAAACCGCAAAAGAAAAAGCAGTCAATATCAATATCCCGTACAAAAAAATTTGTGCTCGATAACGGTTTAACGCTGATCGTGCACGAAGACCACAAAGCACCGATTGTTGCGGTAAACGTGTGGTACCATGTCGGTTCGAAGAACGAAAAATTCGGGCGCACCGGATTCGCACATTTATTTGAACACCTGATGTTCAACGGCAGCGAAAACAATAACGATGATTATTTTCAGGCGATGGAACGCATTGGCGCAACAGATTTGAACGGCACAACCAGCGAAGACCGTACGAATTATTTTCAGAATGTTCCGACTTCGGCAGTCGATGTTGCCTTGTGGATGGAATCCGACCGGATGGGACATTTGATCGGCGCCATCGATCAAGGAAAATTAGATGAACAGCGCGGCGTTGTGCAAAACGAAAAACGCCAAGGAGAAAATCAACCGTATGCCATCGCTGAAGATCTGATCACCAATGCAACGTGGCCGACGGAACATCCATATTCTCACACGGTCATCGGTTCGATGGAAGATTTGAACGCTGCTTCGGTGAATGATGTACACGAATGGTTCAAAACATATTACGGCGCGGCAAACGCCACGCTTGTTGTTGCCGGAGATATCGATGCCGATACCGCGCTTGCAAAGGTTAAAAAATATTTCGGCGATATTCCTTCCGGCCCTCCGGTAGCACATTTTAATTCGTGGGTTGTAAAACGCACCGGTACACAACGGCAAGACGCGCAGGATCGTGTACCGCAAGCACGCATTTACAAAGTTTGGAACATTCCGCAGCGTGGAACTCCTGAAACATCGTATCTCGATCTCGTCAGCGATGTGCTTGCTTCCGGAAAAACTTCTCGCCTTTACAAACGGTTAGTGTACGATGATCAAATTGCGACGCAGGTGAATTCGTATTTAGATGACCGCGAGATCGCGGGACAATTTTATATCGAAGTCACAGCAAAGCAAGGCGAAGATATGAAAAAAGTCGAGCGTGCGATTGATGAAGAGCTTGCGAAGTTTCTCAAATCCGGCCCGACAGAAAAAGAATTGAATCGCGTGAAGACACAATACAAAGCCGGATTCATTCGCGGCTTGGAACGCATCGGCGGCTTCGGCGGCAAATCCAATATCCTTGCGATGAGTCAGGTGTATGGCGGAAGCCCGGATGCATGGAAAATAAATTATCAAAATGTTCTTTCGGCAACGGAAAAGGATTTACAAAAAGCTGCCAACGACTGGCTGAGTGACGGTTCCTATATTTTAACGATCCATCCGTTCCCCAATTTTTCAACTACGCCAACGGATACGACCGTACGAAAATCGCTTCCCAAGCCGGGAACGCCGCCCGAAGCAACGTTCCCTGCTTTACAGCGTGCAACGCTTTCCAACGGTCTGAAAATTATTTTTGCAGAACGAAAATCCATTCCCGTCGTCAACTTCAATTTGATGTTCGACGCAGGATATGCCGCTGATCAATTTGCCGCGCCCGGCACCGCCGCGCTTGCAATGAATATGCTCGACGAAGGCACAACCACACGCAACGCATTGCAGATCAGCGAAGAACTTGCGAACCTCGGAGCAAATTTGTACACAGGATCGAATCTTGATATGTCCAATCTTTCGCTCTCGGCGTTAAAATCCAATCTTGATGCCTCGCTTGCATTGTATGCCGATGTGCTGCTGCATCCGTCATTCCCGAAAGAAGATTTTGATCGTTTGCAAAAGCAAACAATTGCCGGCATTCAACGAGAAAAAACACAACCTGTACAAATGGGATTGCGCGTACTTCCAAGTCTCCTCTACGGGAAAAATCATGCTTACAGCATCCCGTTCACCGGTTCAGGATCGGAAGAGTCAGTTGCAAAGATGACGCGAGAAGATATGATAAATTTTTATCAAACATGGCTCAAGCCCAACCATGCAACACTCGTGATTGTCGGCGACATTACGCTTGCTGAATTGCAGCCGAAGTTAGAAAAATTGTTTGCAGGATGGAAGTCAGGCAACATCCCGCAAAAAAATATCGGCGCCGTTCAATTGCCGACAAAGTCTTCAATTTATATTATAGATAAACCCGGCGCGCAGCAATCGATTATTTTCCCTTCAAACATTACGCTGCCGAAAAATAATCCTGACGCGATTGCCATCGAAGCTATGAACACCATCCTGGGCGGCGCCTTTACCTCTCGCATCAACATGAATTTGCGCGAAGATAAACATTGGTCGTATGGTTCCGGCAGTTTTGTGTATGAGGCACGCGGGCAGCAACCATTCCTCGCGTACGGCATTGTGCAAACAGATAAAACCAAAGAATCAATGATTGAACTGAATAAAGAACTGCGCAACATTCTCGGCACGCGCCCCGCCACAGCCGATGAATTGTTGAAGGTCCAAAACAATATGACGTTGGAATTACCCGGTTCGTGGGAAACCAACAGCAGAGTTGCCGGTTCTATCATTGAAATGGTCCGTTTCGGTTACAGCGACAACTATTTTTCAACGTACGTCAAAAAAATCAAGAGTTTGACTTTAGATGACATTACTAGAGCAGCAAAGGAAGTCGTGTACCCCGACAACATTACGTGGTTAGTCGTTGGCGACCGTGCAAAGATTGAAGCCGGTATCCGCGAGCTTGGATTCGGTGAAGTGCACTTGATCGATACAAATGGAAACGTGATTCAATAATTTTATTAATGAATGGGGATAAGATGAATCTTATCCCCATTCGTTCTTCATTCCATGATGTATCGACAACTCACAATATTTCTTTTCCTTCTTGCTATATCATTTTCATTGTATAGTCAAGAAAAGAATTTATCGACCGACACTGCTGTTACAAATATAAATTTTTTTGTTCCGCCGTTACCTTTTGAACGGACGGAATCTACCTCTTCCTCCTTCCTTAACACTTATAACAACAAATTATTCTCTGGAATATTTGCGTGCATCTTTAACTGCACCGCCTTCGCTCACCGAAAAAACAAATCGTGAACTTCAGGATATCTGGCAACACGAACTTGCCTTACAGAATGAAGGCAAGACATGGAAAACCATTCTCTCTTCTCTAAAAATGGGGGGAACGGCTTACATGCTTTATGAGCATGTTCGAAAGTATGGGTTGAAATAATTATCTGTTCAATTTTATTTTTATCTCTTTGTTCTTTTGAAATCATTTAGAAAAAAAATTTCGGAACTGAATTAACATATAAATTCTGTGATCTCTTTCTTATTACTTATCTTTTACAATTCTGGAACTATCACCTGCACCTTTAATGCCCGGAGGAGTGCCACCATCACGATACGCTGAGCGACATCTCCATGATTGCAGATTTCATGTTAATCCATTTAAGTAATTATGATATTATTCTACAGGAAAATATTTTTGAAGAAAACTCATCATTTTATTCCACGAATCAATTTGCGCAGCAGCATTCTCTGAATCCTTACCTCCCACATTTATTTGATCATATTTATAATTTACAGTTGGCATTAGATCTGGTCCATAAATAAGATGCCCGGTATTATCATAATTTAAACACACGACTTGATGTTCAAATTTTAAACTGTCTAATCGATTTTTAATCATTTGGCACATATCATAAGATGGCCATACCTTATCATCTTTCCCTGCAATCAGTAAAACCGGACCGTTAATTTTTTCAACTTCAATAAGTGCTGGTTCAATTATCGATTTATCCTCAGTGATAATAGGTTCAAAGATTTCACGAAGTACAATCTGTTTAGAATTGGTGATAAATTTCCAGAAAAATGAAAAGCCAATATTGCATTTAAGGTAAGGAAGGTCTTTACCATTGAATGTCCATGATGATTTACTGCTAAAACTAGGCCCATTTGGTATTCCCTGCCATCGAACATTACTTGGTACGAATGCTATTGCACCTTTAATATCTCTGCGCATCGATGCTACCAATAAAGCAGCTTCTCCACCTTTTGAAAATCCTAAAATGACAATCTTATTAGTATCAATGAATTGTTTTTCTTTGGCCCAATTAATTGAATTGAAAAAATATTCAACAGGTATTCTTTCCAGATTCTTGGGAAGATTATCCATGCCAAAATAACCCAAGGCCAGAACCGCATAACCATGAGAAGAAATTATTTTAGCACGATCGTCCACTTCTTTCATTCCACCACCCGAACCACCTAACATGATAACAAGCGGCAAGTTATTTTTGTTTTTGGGATAATAGAAGTTTGCAACCATTTCCTTATTTCTTATCACCTCACAATAAATATCGGGTGTTTCCAACACTAGTTGAAGTTCATTTTTTGAAATGATCTTTCTGTCTACTTCCAATTGAAAATATATCGTATTCAATTTCAGATTCTTTATTTCAAACGGTAATTCTTCATTTCTATAGGATGGTTTTGTCATTGACCAAAAAATACCCAAAGAATCAGCACCTGAATATGTGGCTGATATCGGTATATCATTATTAAGCTGTATTAGTCCTTTGGTGTCGGTCTTAAAGCAGGCAAATGAATAAATAATATCTTCCCATTTTCTACGATAGGCATGTAATGTAATATTTCTATTTGGCGGTAAATGATCTAGCATGATATGAATGGAAGTGCCCATCATAACTTTATTTGATGGTTCTATTATTATGCAATCGTCACGGTTTGTTGTATCCGCTTTAATTTTGATAAATTTAGAGAATTCAGAATCTCTTAATTCATCAGACTTTTGCGGGATATTATACGAACAACCTGATACCATCAGGATGGAAGTCAAAACAAAATAAATTGTGTTTTTCATAAATAATCCTATTAAGTAGTTAATAAAATAAACCATAATGACAAAAAAAATACTATTTGGGATTTATATATTTCTTAAGGTTAATTACATAATTTTCAAATGCTTTTGTTCCTTTGCAGGTAATTGATATGGTAGTATTTGGATAATTATTTTTAAAAGATTTTTTAACTTGAATATATCCTGCATCTTGTAATTTCTTTATCTGAATACTAATGTTTCCAGCCGCAGCATTAGTAGATTCTTTTATAAAAGTAAAATTGGCATCGTCCACTGTCATTAGAATAGAAATTATTGACAAACGAAGCTGCGAATGTAATAAGGGATCTAAATCGTTAAACATGTTCCTTCCTATCTGCCCTATTGAGTAAAATCCCAGGAATTATCAATCCTACTAACGCTCCTAACATCATGCTAAACCCATGATAATCCCTGCTAACTAAGAAAGTACCGAATCCAATTAAATTCATTAAGATACCTCCAATAAATAGCGGTTTGAATTTAATGGATGATCCCGTAACAATCATAGATAAAGCAAACAAAATTAAAAATATTGGTGCAAGGGCATCACCAAGTTGCCGACTAAAAAGAAAACCTAAAACCATAAGGTTTACACCCATCGCCCACCCCAACGTTCCTACTATCCTGCCGATTATAGTATTGGGCAGATTATTCTTTTTTACTTTTCTCCTATCATATATAAATGTATAGATCGCCCCAAGCGGAAATAAAATAACAGTCCATATTATGTCAAATTTCTTGTATAATCCCGTTAATGAAAAAACATACTGACTAAAAAATACCGTAAACATCAAACAACCCCACAAAACAATTATGTGGCCGTTTTCTTCAAATCTTTTTTTAGTTTCTTCTATTGTCTTTGTAATTAACAAGAGACTTCCTTCGGGTGTTAAAGTTGTTTTGTCCATTTGTATCCTTTAAATTTAATGAGATATCTATAACAATAAACTAATTAATACTATTAACCATAATATAAAAAAGCTCGTTCAATGTCAAGAGTTGTGTAAAAATAATTATGCAGCCAGCAATAATATGGGCTTCTCCTTTTCAGATATTCACATCTAGATAAAATACCAGAGCTCCTATATCCAGTTCCTCATCCTTTTTTCTTCATGATGTTTCATCAGGATTCCTGTAGGAAGTCACCGAAAATTTTTCTATCTTATTCATAGTCGCAAGTTGCGACAGCCGCATCCGTGCCTTTGGGCATCGGGAGCGGGCATTTGAGACTCGCTCTCCGATGATAAAAAGTAAAGTAGTGCACGGGAACCTCCAGGACCTTTCTGCAGTTTTTCCCCAGTGTTTCATTTTGCGCCTTCTATCTTTTGCAGCGCGTTTCGTATTTATTTCATAAGGATATTTATGCCTTTTACCAAACTTGGCCTTAACGACCAATTAGTGCAGGGAATTCTTGCAACAGGATACTCGACACCAACACCCATTCAATCACAAGCAATTCCATTAGCCGTTGCAGGCCGCGATATTATCGGATGCGCACAAACGGGCACCGGGAAAACTGCGGCGTTCATGCCGCCGATGCTGAATTTATTTCTCAATCATCCTTCAAACAAAGGACACCTCACACGCGGATTAGTGTTAACACCAACGCGTGAACTTGCACAGCAGGTCGATGAATTTTCTGTTGCCTACGGACGCTTTACAAATTTGCAAAGCACCTCTATTTATGGCGGCGTGAATATGAGCAACCAAATCAAACGCCTTCAACGCGGCGTCGATATTGTTGTTGCAACGCCGGGACGATTGTTAGATCACCTCAATCGCCGCACCGTGAATTTATCACACGTGGAATTTTTAGTGATCGATGAAGCAGATCGCATGTTCGATATGGGATTCATTCAAGATGTGAAAAAAATTATATCGTACGTTCCGGCAAAACGCCAAACATTATTGTTTTCGGCGACAATGTCGCCGGAAGTACGATCGCTCGTCGGAGCAATTCAACAAAATCCTGAACAAATCGAAATCGGCGAACGGCGTAAGCCGGTGGAAACTGTACGGCAAAAATTTTATTCCGTGCCGCAAGATGCAAAAATCGATTTGCTGCTGCATATTTTCCACACACAGGAATTAGACAGCGTCCTGATTTTCTCGCGCACCAAACATGGCGCAGACCGGATTTCGAAAAAATTAGAACATGCAGGAATAAAATCCGTTGCAATCCATTCCAACAGAACTCAAGCACAGCGGCAAAACGCACTTGCAGGATTTAAGCAAGGCCGCTATAAAGTGATGGTTGCCACCGATATTGCTGCACGCGGTATCGATGTTGAAGGCATTTCACACGTCATCAATTACGACACGCCGGCATTTGCAGAAGACTATATTCACCGCATCGGACGGACGGGGCGCGCTTCCGCTACCGGCGACGCAATAACGTTTGTCGGCAGCGATGAACGAAATTATTTTAAGAAGATCGAACGGTACACCGAGAAAAATTTTGATCTTGCTCCTTATCCCGGATTTGAACGCTCGAAGAAAGCACCTATTGCGGAGCGGTCGGCAGAAGAAAACTCTTCGCAGGAACGGCGATATGAGCGTTCACGCCAGCATGACGGACAACGACGCGATGGAGGACATCGTGATCGTTCACAAAGCAACTTCCGACGCGATGACAAGCCGCGCAGTTTCGCTGAACGAAAGCCGCAGCATGACGGCGAACGTAATAATGATAAACCACGAGGATTTTCAGAACGAAGACCTCAGCGTAATAATGATGAACGCCGCGAACGTCCGCACGGAACCACACAACACAGCAACGATAGACGTGAACGTCCAAAAGGCGGAGTCACACGATATGGCGAGCGTATCGATACGCGCAACCAAGCTGCTCGCGGTACAGAATATCCGAGAAAGCGTTCCACATTCGTTGATCCATCAAAAGCCAAAGCGCCCGCGCCGGAAACGGACTGGCGTTCGTTAGTAGAATCGATGAGTGAAGAACGCAGCGGCGGCAAGCTGAAGAAAAAACTGAAGCGCCTGTTCACGCGCGATAAAGAATAATCATTCCCATCATAATCAACGCCATCTTTTCTCAACAAGAAGATGGCGTTTTCAGTTTCTTCCTTCTTGCTTTTCCAATCCTCATTGATGAAATTATAGGTGTAATGACCGAATGTTCATTTTGATGGAATCGTATGAAACCGCTTTCACTTATCTTCATCCTTACACTGTTTGCTTTTTCCTGCAAACCGAAAGAACAATCAAAACCCGAAAATGATCCAATGACTCTCGCACAACAAATTTCTCGCTTTGCTCCTACTCCCATCACCGCAGATGTTTCCAAACTTTCCGCGAATGACCGGAAAGCGCTTGAGAAGATTATTGACGCTGCACGATTGATGGATCAAATTTATTTCCGTCAGGTGTGGAGCGGCAATCCCGATGTGCTGCACCAACTTCAAGCCGACACGACACAGGAAGGCAAAGAGCGGCTCCATTATTTTCAGATCAACATAAGCCCATGGTCAGCGCTTGACCGCGATACGCCGTTTGTTGCCGGTGTACCAGAGCAGCGTCCCGCCGGAGCAAATTATTATCCAACGGATATGAGTAAAGAAGAATTCACCGCATGGTTAAATGGATTGCCGGAGAAAGAAAAAGAGCAGGCAACCGGATTTTTCTCTACTATTCATCGCGGCGCTGATGGAAAATTAAAAAGTGTTCCATATAACGAAGAATATAACGAGTGGCTTACGCCGGCCGCAAAACTTTTGAAAGAAGCTGCCGCATTAACGACAAACAAGACGTTGAAAAAATATCTCACCGCGCGCGCCGATGCATTTCTTTCTAACGATTATTATGCAAGCGATGTTGCGTGGATGGAATTGGATGCGCCCATCGACGTAACGATCGGGCCGTATGAAACGTATATGGATGAATTGTTCAATTACAAAGCAGCGTTTGAAGTGTTTGTTACCTTGCGAGATGAAGTTGAATCGGCAAAGTTAGAAAAGTTTGGAAGCTACTTACAGGACATCGAAAACAATCTTCCCATCGATCCGAAATACCGCAATCCAAAACTTGCAGCTTTGTCACCGATTCGTGTGGTGGATGTCGTGTATGCGGCAGGCGAAGGAAACCGCGGCGTGCAAACTGCAGCATACAATCTTCCGAACGATGAGCGTGTCGTGCGTGAAAAAGGATCGAAACGTGTGCTGCTGAAAAACATGCAGGAAGCAAAATTCAACAAGGTTCTTGTTCCTATTTCCCACCTTGTATTAGATTCAACGCAGCAAAGCAATGTTTCGTTCGATGCATTCTTTACACACATTTTGTGTCACGAGTTAATGCACGGGCTCGGACCACACAACATCACGGTCAATGGAAAAGCAACCACCGTCCGCAAAGAATTGCAGGATTTATATTCCGCCATCGAAGAAGCAAAAGCAGATATTACAGGATTGTTTGCGTTACAGTTATTAATCGACAAAGGATCGCTCGATAAAAAATTAGAACAAGAAATGTACACAACATATCTTGCCAGTATGTTTCGCTCCGTACGATTCGGAACCAACGAGGCGCACGGCAAAGGTGTTGCGATCCAATTTAATTATCTCACTTTAGAAGGCGGAATTACCATTGATGAAACAAGCGGGAAGTTCAGCATCGATCAAAGCAAAATTAAAGATGCTGTCACAAAGTTGACGGGCGAGATTTTGACATTACAAGCCGAAGGATCCTATGAAAAAGCAAAAGCGCTTTGCGATAGATTCGGTATTATTCATCCTGCTATGCAAAAAGCATTAGACAAACTTTCGAATATTCCGGTGGATATTGAACCGGAATTTACCTTTGTAAAAAAATCAGTAATTGGAATTCGATAATCATACGCATGGAGTTTAAAATTCAATATGCCACAAACACAAGAAACAAAGAATCAAAAACAATCTCCAGAAAAACGTCGATGGATTATTGGTGTGATCGCTATTCTTATTATCGCAGCAATTGCGTTCATTGTTATGCCGAAAAAATCACACGATGCCACTTCCGATCCGAGTACACCAATGTTTAAGAAACAAGGCACTCTGACGTTTCTTGGAACAGACAAAAAGCAGATTACAACAATCAATATTGAAATTGCTGATGATGACAATAAGCGTGAAGTTGGATTGATGGGCAGGCCGACGATGGAAGAACAGCAGGGAATGCTTTTTATTTTCGAGCAGCCACAGATTCAATCATTCTGGATGCACAATACGATTCTTCCGCTCGACATGTTGTTCATTGATACGAATGGAATTATCAAAACCATCCATAAGAATACCACACCGTTCAGTGACCAAACATATCAATCAACTTCGCCGGTGATTTATGTTCTGGAAGTATTAGGCGGATTCACCGACAAACACAATATTTCTGTCGGTGATCGGATTGAATGGAAACGAGAATAATCGGCGACGACGGAATTCCCATGAAAATGAAATTGAATATTCTCATCATTTTTTTTATTGTCTCGTCGTTCGCTGGATGTACCACGACCAAAGAAATGACTGCAGGAAAAAAAGTATTCACCGGTTCTATCAAAGTCATTGGCAACGAACCATTCACTTCATTAGCGCTTCAAACTTCAACAGGAAAAACGTACATCCTGCAGTGCCCTTCCAACATTCGGAGGGCATTGTTGAGCCATCAAGGATATCAAACAACGGTGTGGTACGATAGTGTGAAACAAACACTATCTGGACAAGCACTGCATGTTATCGATGCTGACACAGCATTTATAGCGCATTAAATTCTGAAAGGATGGCAACGTGTTCAAACTGCCAGCAAGAAAATTATTTTATTTAGCGCTTTTTATTCCGATCATCGCACTTCCGTTGATTGCACAGCAAGATGCGGTGCGATCAACCATTTCCTCGTCGCAAAAAACAAGCTACCCGCTTCCCGGTTCGCTGTTCTTACAAAAACAGGAACAAGCAATTCATGCATACATTCGATTACATCCTGAAGCAATTCAACGCTCCAATGCATTGCACAAAGCAACTACGTGGGGATTCACTGTCGGTTCTACGCACAGTTGGTATGCCGATAATTTGGTAACTAACACCCGTTATGCTGTGCCTTCGACTTGCCGGGCGGTTGGAGACAACTGTTATATTTTTGTGGAAGATGCAAACTGGACGGATGGAAAGAGTGGACGTGTAACTCAAGCTATTGTCGATTCGGTGCGTCTTGCGTTCGATTCTGGTACTCCTGCCAATGGTTCGCTGGGAATTTTTCAAATGGATACCGCTGCGTTTGGCACGCCTCCAGATGTCGATAACGATCCGCGTATCATCATTCTTTTACTGGATATCAAAGATGGATACAGCGGCAGCGGCGGATATATTGCCGGATATTTCTTTGGGTATAACGAGATGCCTATCTCAACTCAATATCCAACAAGCAACCATGCCCGAAATATATTTCCTCGATGTCAATCCTGCAGACCTGACGACAACGACAGGTCTCACGGATGGATTATCGACCACCGCACACGAGTTCCAGCACATGATTCATTTCAATTATACCAACATCTTGAATAACAACATCAGTCGGATGGCTTTTATTAATGAAGGATGTTCTGTTCTCGCCGAAGTCAATGCGGGCTATGCTATTTATGATCAAAGCGGCTACGACAATGAAACTAATCATTATCTTTTTGATTGGCGCGATAACAAGGACACCGTGCTAAAGGATTATTCACGAGCTGCTCGCTTCTTTACGTACATTCGCGATCAAGTCGGCATCGGTGTCTTTAAAGATATCGTCAACAGCAAATACGATGGTGTGGACAATCTTAATGATGCGTTGACACGATTTGGAAGTTCCATGCGGTTTGCAGATATTTTACAAAATTGGTTTATTGCCAACACACTGAACGATAGAACAGTCGATCCGAAGTACGGATATTTGTATCCCAATTTACCATCAGTGAACGGATTGAACTATTACAATCCCAATGTTTCGTTGACTACCGATACAATAAAAAATTATGCCGCGCGGTATCTCGATTATAAAGACGGTGCTCAACTTGCAGCAACATTCACCGAAACCAATCCAGCGTTGATCGTCAAAGCTGTTGAAACCGGCCCGACTTCAAAACGTGTTGTCTCTGTACCAAACGGCACAGTGTTTTCAGAACCATTATATGGTTCCACATACACCGATATTCATTTTATTGTGATGAACACCGATCCATCCAACGCGTACACGTACACGTATTCTTCCTCCGGAATATCGCAGGAAGTCGAATTAAAACACGATGCATCCGAACCAGTAGGCGTTCTTCCACTTGCTGCAGGTGATACTGTTTGTGTCGCCTTTGATGCTGTGCAAGGCGGCAAGTTAGATTCTGTGCGCGTTGCGCTCAGACGGAGCAGTACCATACGCGCCGGAATTTGGGCATACACCGGCACTAGCAATCCGACACCGCTTGGGCAGCCGTTAGCAATAAATTTAACAACTGCTGGAACTTCAACGGTCACAGGTGCATATCCTGTTCCTTGGGCTAACTGGGGAACAATCGATCTCCGATCAAAAAACATCAGCACAAATTCTCCGTTTGCCGTAGGTTTTATTATGGACGGTGCATACTCGGGCACAACGTACAATTACGTGATGGTCACCACTGGTCCTGTAGGAAACGGAGCGACAAGTTTTACTTATTCTTCGCAAGCCGAGAGCGGAGCACAATGGTATGTTTATTATCCAAGCACGGCTGATACAATTTATTATTATATCGTTCGCGCGTATGTGAGTTTTAATAGTTCCGATGGAAACGATACAACTAAATTAACGCCTCTTTCTTTTAGTCTCAATCAGAATTTCCCAAATCCGTTCAATCCGACGACAACGATTCAGTACCAACTACCCGTTCAAGGATTTGTCACATTAAAAGTTTATGATATTTTAGGGCGTGACGTTGCAACGCTCGTGAACCAACCGATGTCGGACGGACCACACACTGCTACATTCAATGGTTCACGTTTTTCCAGCGGTGTATATTTTTATCGCATCACAACAAATAACTTTACCGAAACAAAAAAAATGCTGCTGTTGAAATGAGTCGTTGAGTTGTTGAGCCGTAAGTATTTTTGTCGTTGAGTATAATATTGTAGAGACGTGTCACGATGCGCCCAATATGATTACGCAGCATTACTTTTTTAGTCAATCTCCTTATGTTACCAGCAAAATTGAAATTCAGGACATTATCTATTCGAGAATCTTCCGTATATTCTTTTTAAGATTGAAAGAGTATTTATGGCAGTCGTTTCGATAAAAGGTTATCAAGAACAAATTTCTGTCGGAAAAATTTTGTGCATCGGGCAGAATTACGCTGCACACGCGAAAGAAATGCAGAGCGATATTTCAAAATCGCCGATCTTCTTTCTTAAACCACCGACAGCAATCATTCACGATGGCGAACACATCGTTCTTCCTTCCATCTCCAATAATGTGCATCACGAAGTGGAACTTACTGTCTTGATCGGTACCGGTGGAAAAAATATTCCGCGCGAACATGCGATGCAGCATGTTGCCGGTTACGGCATCGGATTAGATATGACGATGCGTGATCTCCAAATGGAAGCAAAAAAACAAGGACAGCCATGGACACTCGCTAAAGGTTTCGATACCTCTGCACCGATTTCGGAATTCCTTCCCGTAACAATTGTTGGAGATCCATCAACACTTGGCGTGCAACTTCATGTCAACGGTGTATCCGGCAATCATCAAAAACAAATAATCTTATTTTTCCGGTTGATGTGTTGATCGCTTACATTTCACAATTTATCACGCTGGAACGCGGCGACATTATTTACACCGGCACACCGGAAGGCGTTTCGCGTGTCACGCACGGCGACACACTTGAAGCAGCATTATTGAACGCCGCCGGGAACACCATCGTTTCGCTCAACGTCTCTGTTCAATAAAGCATGAAACCGAAACTCAAAGAATTTTTCTCCAGCAACGAGAATGCGATATTTTCATGGTTCATTATTCTCGCTGTCGTAGCGCTGGGAATTAACTTCAACATCAAAGGCAGCATCATCGCCGCCGTCATCGTGCTCGTGGGATTTGCGGGGCAAGCATTTACCGCATCAATTGCTTTGATCGGTTTAATTCCCGTTGTCGGACCGATCATCGCTCACGTGCTTGCCTTGCCATTCATCTGGATCCTTAACGGCATCGGATATCTTGTCTCGCTCGTTGCCATTAAACGAGGTTATTCAAAAGACGTTATCAGCTACCGAGGTCTAACGGTCGCACTTCTGGTCGGAATCACGATCGGATTCATTCTGGGCAAGCTGTTATAACACAATATCTGTTTTTAATCTTTTATTTTAGTACCTTTTTATTCGATGACAAAGATCATAGCCATAGCAATTTCCAAGGGCGGCGTCGGGAAAACAACGACCGCGGTGAACCTTGCTGCAAGTTTAGCCGTACTGGAAAAACGCGTGCTGTTGTTAGACACCGATCCGTTCGGTGCATGCAGTTTGTCGCTGGGATTCACACCAGAAAAAATCACCGGCGGCTTGTATGAAGTATTTAATTTTATCCATTCCATGCCGCAAGTCATTCATCGGACAGATTTAGCATTTTTGGATTTTGTACCTGCGAACATTACGACTCCCAATGCGGAAGAACGTATTATGCGCCTTGCGGAAAATCGTACCCTGCTTAAAAATATTTTGCGCTCCGTCGCTCCGCATTACGATTACGTCATCATCGATACGCCGCCGTTCCTTCGCGGCTTAACGACGAATGCACTTACCTGCGCAGATTCTGTTTTAATTCCAATTCGTTCCGGGCATTTTTCGTTAGAAGGAATAGACAAGCTGATGAAGCATTTCGATTGGATTCGAGAAGCAGCAAACAAAACACTGCAGGTAGAAGGTATTGTACAAACTATGTACGAGCCAAATACCAAAGTGACGGAAATTACCAACCGTGAACTGCAACTTCGGTATCGAAAATATCTTCTTCGCACCATCATTCCCCGCAATACACATCTTGCTGAAGCAGCATTTTACGGAAAACCTGCCGTGCTGTTCAACGCAACATCCAAAGGCACGCTTGCCTATCTCGATCTCGCACAGGAATTAATCGCACGTCATCAAGCAGCAGCACCTGCTGAGCAACCGGCAAACATCCTGCCGTTGATGCAGGCGTAATGCTTTTCTTCGCACGTTGATTTCATTCCACTTTTTTCGTTAATTGAAGTACGCAATAATATCAGCGGCAGCGTGTGCTGCCTATTTTTTTATCTCCAAGTAATCATTGATGATGCAAGAACTTTCAAAAATTTATACGCCAAAAGATGTGGAAGACAAATGGTATTCTTACTGGGAAGGCCATAATCTTTTCCACGCCACCGTTCAAAAGAATAAAAACCCTTTCACCGTTGTCATTCCACCGCCGAACATCACCGGTATTTTGACGATGGGACATGTTTTGAACAATACATTGCAGGATGTATTCGTTCGATGGAAGCGCATGTCCGGCTACGAAGCATGCTGGATCCCCGGCACCGACCACGCAGGCATTGCAACACAGAACGCTGTAGAAAAATCTTTAGCAAAAGAAGGCAAGCACCGGTACGATCTTGGACGCGAAAAATTCGTCGATCTTGTCTGGGATTGGAGAAAAAAATACGGCAGCACCATTATTCATCAGCTTCGCAAGCTTGGCGTCTCGTGCGATTGGGAACGCGAACGCTTTACGATGGATGAAGGTTTGTCGGAAGCCGTGAAAGAAGTGTTCATCCGATTGTTCGATAAAGGATTGATCTATCGCGGTAAGTACATCGTCAACTGGTGCCCGCAGCATCAAACGGCATTAAGCGACGACGAAGTGGATCACGAAGAATCGAACGGCAATTTATATCACATTAAATATCCGATTCTCGGCACGAATGAATTTGCAATCGTTGCAACGACTCGTCCGGAAACGATGCTCGGCGATACGGCGCTATGCGTGCATCCGAAAGACGAACGCTACAAACATCTCATCGGCAAAACCGCCGTGCTTCCCATCGTTCACCGGCATCTGCCGATTATCGCTGACGATTATATCGAACTCGGATTCGGCACGGGCATTATGAAAGTAACTCCCGCGCACGATGCCAACGACTTTATGCTCGGGCAGCGGCACGATCTTCAGCAAATCAACATTTTAGATGAAGCCGGACATTTGAATACATCTGTTCCCGCACAATATCAGGGAATGGATCGTTTCGAGTGCCGCAAACAATTAGTAAAAGATTTAGAAGCCGCGGGTTTTCTGGAAAAGATCAAACCGTACGTCCACAACATCGGCAAATGTTATCGGTGTCACACAGTGATCGAACCATGGCTCTCCGATCAATGGTTTGTAAAAATGCGGCCGCTCGCAGGCCCTGCATTGCGCGTGGTGCACGAAGGTAAAATCAAATTCCATCCTGACCGCTGGACAAAAGTGTACGAGCACTGGATGACGAACATTCGTGATTGGTGCATCTCGCGGCAAATCTGGTGGGGACATCGCATTCCCGTCTATTATACACCGGACGGCGCTTACACCGCCGCACGCAGCGAAGAAGAAGCACGCAAAAAACTTGGCATCGACGCAAGTGTGAAGATCACGCAGGACGAAGATGTGCTCGATACGTGGTTCTCATCGTGGCTCTGGCCATTTTCGACGCTCGGCTGGCCAAATGACAATGAGGAATTGCATTACTTCAATCCAACCGATACGCTTGTCACCGCGCCGGATATTATTTTCTTCTGGGTCGCGCGTATGGTGATGGCGAACATGGAATTTATGAAAGGCACGCCGGGCAAAGACGGCAAGCCACGAAAAAAAGATGACGATCTTGTGCCATTCCGCGATGTGTACTTCACCAGCATCATCCGCGATGAACAGGGACGCAAGATGAGCAAGTCGCTCGGCAATTCACCCGATCCGTTAGACGTGATCGATCAATACGGCGCCGATGCACTGCGTTTCACAACGGCATATCTTGCACCGCTCGGACAGGATGTGATGTTCTCGACAGAGAAATGCGAACTTGGCAGAAACTTTGCCAACAAGATTTGGAACGCCGGAAGATTTTTATTAATGAACAAACAGGAAATTCTCGGCGAAAAAGAAATTTCGTTAGAGCAGCTTCCTTCCGACTATCTCGATCTTGCCGACCGCTGGATTCTTTCACGTTTGAATCAGGCAGTCAAAACAATGAACGCCGCATTAGATGAATTTCAGGTGAACGAAGCAACCAAATTGCTGTACGATTTTATCTGGCATGATTTCTGCGATTGGTATGTGGAACTTGCGAAGACGCGCTTCTACGGCGATGAACCGCAGGAAGTCAAGCAAGCAACCATCACGCGCGCGCTCTGGATATTCGATCAAGCGCTGCGGTTGCTGCATCCGGTGATGCCGTTTATTTCCGAAGAACTCTGGCAGCATCTCGCCGACCGCAAAGAGCAATCGTTAATGCGCGCTGCATTCCCGGTCGTTGATGCGCATTACATCAATCCGGTCATTGAAGAAGAAGTCGGATTTATGATGAAGCTCATCGATGCCGTGCGCAACATCCGCGGCGAGTTGAACGTGCCGCCCAGCAAACAAATCGATGTATATATTTATTTGCATGGAGAGTTCGGCGAAAAACTTGCGAACAACGCCGGCTACATTAAAGGTTTGCTCGGCTACATCGAGCGATTGTGCAAAGCGAAAGCAATTCCAAGCTGGCTGCAGGACGGAGAGAAGCCGCAGCAACACAAAAATTCTGCAAGCGCAGTCGTAGCGGGAACAGAACTATTCGTTCCGCTCGAAGGCATTATCGATCTCGATGCAGAGCGCAAGCGATTGGAAAAAGAGATTGCCCGCGTGCAGGGATTGATCGACGGCATTGAACGAAAACTTTCCAATCCCAGTTTCATCGAGAAAGCGCCAAAGGAGGTTGTCGATAAAGAACGCGAAAAGCAGAAAAACATCGCGCTCAATTTGGAAAAGCTCAAGGCCAATCTTGCAGCGTGGAGTTAAAGCAATCCATCGTAATAAGTTTTTGTAGCATTACAAAAACACGGTGACGTCACATCATTCGCCCGTTGCTTTCGCCGCGGGTTCGATGCGGTAGGAATGCGTGATTGATGCACTTGCTGCAAGCTGCGCAGAGACCGAGCAATATTTTGTCCGCGATAACTCTATCGCACGTTCCACATCCTCCGGCTTGATTCCGTCGCCATAAAAGACATACTCGATGTGAATCGTTTTAAAAATTTTCGGATGATCTTCTGCCTCTTCGCCTTTTACATTGCATTCGTACGCAACCACAGGCGAGCGTTTCTTTTTCAATATCGGAATCACATCCATCGAGGTACAGCCCGCAAGCGCTGCAAGCAGCAATTCCTTTGGCGTCGATGCGCCTTCGTGTCCGCCCGCTTCGCCTTTTGTGTCCATCACTATCCAGTGATTCGAACTCGCTTTTGCCGCAAACGTGTTTCCTTTGAGTTGCCGGAGAAAAATTTCTTTTGTCATAGAATCCTTTGCGATAATTTATTTTATCTGTAAAGTACTATCCCGCAGCACGAAGTGCAACGTTTGGTTGAAGATAAGATGCAGAGATATGGGAAAAGATTCAGCATTCAAGGAACCGATTCCATTGCTTCTTGCTCTGCCTCCTGCTATATTCTGTAAGAATGAAGGAACACCATGAAAGCACAATCACTCACAATAACAACACCGCACGATTTTCACTTCTGGCGCACCGTGTACAGTCACGGCTGGAGTTCGCTACCGCCATTTCAGATCGATAAAGAGAACGAGGCGCTCATCAGAATTCTGGAATTATCCGATGGATCGCTCGTTCACTGCTCCATCTCTTCTTCTGCGCCAACAAAACTCCGGCTTTCACTTCAAACAAAAAAACAATTGCACACGGATCAACAACAGGAAGTGAAGCAGCAGCTTCGTTCTTGCTTTCGGTTGGATGAAGATTACACGGAATTCTTTCGCTATGTCAAACGCTTCCCGCAATACCGCTGGATCGCCAAGTTGCACACGGGCAGATTGCTCTGCTCGCCGTTCGTGTTCGAAGATATTGTGAAGATGATCTGCACCACCAATTGCAGTTGGGCACTGACGGAAGTGATGGTGAATAATTTTACTCAATCGCTCGGCAAAAAGTTCGATGGCGATCTCTACAGCTTCCCTTCGCCCGAAGCAATTGCCGGTACAACCGAAACATTCTTGCGCAAGAACATTCACGCCGGCTACCGCGCGCCCTTTCTGCTGGAATTTTCCGAAAAGGTTGCTTCGCATAAACTCGATGTCGAATCGTGGCGCACAGCAGATTTATCAACGGAAGAAATGTACAAACAACTTCGTTCCATTAAAGGCGTAGGAGAATATGCCGCAAGCAACTTGCTGCGATTGCTCGGACACTACGACCGATTGGGATTGGATTCGTGGACACGCGGGAAGTTTTATGAACTGCATCACAACGGCAGGAAGGTAAGCGACAAGACCATCGAAAAATATTATGCGACGTACAGGCAAGTGGCGCGGACTCATCTTCTGGTTAGAGATGACGAAGCACTGGCTGAACCAGAAGTTTCCGTTTTAAATGATTTCGATATTCCATTACTCTCGTTTTAAAAATCTCAGATTGTGTGAAAACTTGAAAAAATACGGTAGTCGAGGACTTTAGTCCTCGTTTTTATTTTGGACTTCATTGCTCAACGGGAAGTTACCCAGAAGAGCGCAACAACAAGACTATTTTTTGTCAATTTTTAAATAAGCGCCAAACAATTTATTGGATACTTCGGATTGTGCACCAAACCATTCTGTAAGGATTTTAATATGATCCAAGGTTTCGTTTCGTTGTTTCTCGTCAACGGTTTTTTCAAAACGACGCGCATATATTTGTAAAGAACTTCCTTTTGAATATAATTCTCCCAAATAATCTTTTATTTCGTCGCCAAACAAGAACTCATAATCTTTTGAGTTGTGTAGAAATTTTGTCAATATTTCATCAGAGAGATTCATAAAACCTGCGACTCTAATTGAAGAGATATAATCTTTTACTGAGAGAAAGACAGAATAACGTTTTTCATATAAATCGAGTCACCAGCGTAACTTCCATTTCGCCATTTCCCATATACATTTCCCCAAAAAGCGGCGGATACGGCATTTATGCACCATTTTGGCATTCTCCGTTAAATATATTGGTTTTTTCTGGGTATTTATTCAGTCCGGCGGTCTATTTATGTCGTCCGTTGATATATAAATACCATCCGGCAGTGTTTAAATACGCTTCAAAAGCGCATTTATTCCTTTCGGATGAATAAAAATACCTTTCGGGAGAGTAAAAATACGTTTCGTTAGAGCATTTATTCCATTCGGCAGGGTATTTCTGTCGTCCGGCGTGGCATTTCACTCGTTCGGAAGAGCATTCCACTCGTCCGTTAGTCGATTTCAGTCATCCGGCGAAGCATTTCTCTCGTCCGTTAGTCCATTTCAATCGTCCGGCGGAGCATTCCACTCGTTCGCAAGAGCATTTGAATCGTCCGTAGGGACATTTTAACTGTCTCGTCCTGAAAAAAGTTGACAGGTAAAATAGTGATTTATAAGTATTGGTTCATTATGATTGTTTCGTAATTTCATGCAGCGTATTTCATTTCAGGCGTCAGGAAGTTTAAACTCAGATGTGGCCGTTGGGTGTTATAGGTCTCTATGGCTTCCTTCACGGCTTGCTGGACAAAAGGCATATCTGTAAATATTCCATCCAACAAAAACTCTGTCTTCAAAATTCCGTTCACACGTTCGGCAATGGCATTCTCATACGGATTGCCACACTCACCCATACTGATTTGTATCTGATGCTTCTGTAACAACGAGATATAGGCATCACTGCAATATTGAATGCCGCGATCCGAATGATGAATCAATCCTGCCGAAGCAGGAACACCGGATAATGCCATCTTCATCGCGCGTAACGCACCTTCTAACGATAAACTCCGGCTCACATCATAGCCAACGATCTTGCGAGAATACACATCGGTGACCAAGGCAAGATAACAGAACCCTTCTCGCAACCGCAGATAGGTGATATTCGAGACAAAGACTTGATTGGGCCGGTCAATATCCAGTTCCCGTATTAAATTCTTATACACACGAAAACGATGATGAGCGTTGGTGGTGAGAGCATACTTTTTCTTCCGTCTCACCAATAAGCCCTCGTTGCGCAGGATGTCAAAGAATTTATCCCGTCCGATGGACATTCCTTCAAGTGCGTGGATGCGTTCAGCTAACTTCCAATACAGCTTCTTCCCGCCAAGCTTCGGCATCCAGCGGCGTTGCTCTTGAACCATCTGCACAATGCAATGGGTCGAGACCTCTTGCCGGATCTTCACGGCACGCTGCTGATACACCGCCTGACGGCTGATCCCAAACAATGCACACACCTGACTCATCCTATAATCTCCTTCGTGATACGCTCGTCGCTGGAACATACGTTCGATGATCCGGTATCGGTCTTTTTTTTATCGCCGCTTCCGTATTTTTCTTCCAGCACCTCCACGGTTGTTTCCAACGCGATGATCTTGAGATGGGCTTGGGCTAAGGCCGATTCTAATGCTTTCTTTTCCTTCTCTAACGCTTTCAGTCTATCTTGTTCGTCTTTCATTTCTATCCGCACAACGCGGTTTAACAGGTGGTGCTTGCCAAGCTCTTCGATCCATCGTCGGATCGTCATTGTTCCATGAATATCGTAAAGCTTTCGTGCTCCTTCAATGCCTATCTGACCACTTTCTATTTCCTCCACTACTTTCCGCTTAAAAGCAGTGCTATAGCGATAGCACATCCGTTTCTGTTCCATTGGTTGACTCCGTTCTTGTCAACCTATAGCAGGACAAGACAAACTGCTTTGATCCTCGCTCCCCGTGTCCTTTTACTCGACTTTTTCGTAGCGAGCAAGCTCAGGACAAGCATCGGATTGGAATGACGAATTCCTTTTTACTCTTCTTCAACAGCACCACGGACGGCGCCGCCGATCAGAAGAACATATTCGCCTCGCGGTTGTTTCGATTTAATTTCGGTTAAAACGGATTCTGTTGTTCCGCGCAAAATTTCTTCGAACTTCTTCGTCAATTCCCTCGCAATAACTACCTGACGGTTGCCGAGATATGTTTGAATATCTTCCAGCGTACGGATAATGCGGTGCGGCGATTCGTAAATCACGATTGTTCGCTGTTCTGTTTTCAACGATTCAAATTTTGTCTTTCTTCCTTTTTTCAAAGGAAGAAATCCTTCAAACACAAAACGGTCGGTCGGTAAACCGCTGACAACCAATGCAGAAAGTACCGCGCTTGCTCCAGGAATGGGTATAATCGGAATATTGTTCTCTAACGCTTGCCGAACAATATGAAATGCTGGATCGGAAATTCCCGGCGTACCGGCATCGGAAACAACGGCAATGGATTGGCCGGCAAGTAATTTTTCAATGAGTTGTGGTGCACGCACCTGTTCATTGTAACTGTAATAACTGATCATCGGCTTGATGATATTGTAATGATCCAGAAGAATTTTTGTCGTGCGCGTATCTTCTGCAGCAATCAAATCTACAGATGATAATACTTTCACTGCACGATAAGTAATATCTTCCAAATTGCCGATAGGTGTTGCAACAAGGTACAGCGTTCCCGCTTGTATTGATTCGCTCATACTTGATTAGATTCCCCAATCACGCACATAGCGGAAATCAACATTCACGGTGCGGTACGAAACTTTCGCAATTACCGGCGGGCGGCGCTTGAATTGATTGCGTTGGATCATTCCATGCACTTTTTTGATGAGTGTTAAATCGAATCCTTGCTTGAGCAATTCTTCATCCGGCTGGCGTTCATCGATCATTTCGTACAACAGTGCATCTAACTTTGCGTACGTAATGCCCATTTCCGTTTCGTCGGTCTGCCCTTCCCACAAATCTGCTGAAGGAGGTTTATCGATAATCGACTTTGGAACCTCTAATGCTTCTGCGATCTGCCAGATTTGTGATTTGTACAGATCGCCAATGGGATTGATTGCCGAAGCAAGATCGCCATGCTGCGTTCCGTAGCCGACAAGAATTTCGGTTTTGTTGCTCGTGCCGATCACTAATGCACGTTCGCGCGCAGAAAGATCATACAACACCACCATTCTCATCCGCGCCATCACATTGCCGCGGCGCAGAGAATCGGTGATTTTATTTTCGTCGCAGTATGCATCCACCATTTTGGTAATCTCTACAACTTCAGAACGAATGCCGAATTTTTCAATCAAAAGCTTTGCATCGGTCAAGCTGTTGGCGCTGCTGGTACGGTACGGCATCATCACGGCAAGAACATTTTCGTTGCCGAGTGCTTTCGCTGCAAGCGCCGCCGACACCGCGGAATCTACGCCGCCGGAAACACCGATGACCGCTTTTGTAAATCCAGCCGCTGTAGTTTCATCGTGAATAAATCGTACCAGCAAATCGCGCACAAGATCTGCGTTCACTTTTAAGTCTGCTCTATTCGTTCGTCGAGATGTTTCCATATATTCTTTTTAAAGTCTCGAAAAGAGACAAAGTCATCCTGAGCCTGTCGAAGGATGACGATGCACACAAGGGTCAGTCTTCGACAAGCTCAGACTGACCGAATTTTGTATTATTCCAGCCCGACGCGCCCGAACATATAATCCAGATGTTTCAAACTGCGTTTGGCATCAAACAATTCATCTAACTCTGCTGCTGTAAGATGCTTCATCACATCGTCACTTGCAAGCAGTAATTCTTTAAATTCTTTTCCATCGCGCCACACTTTCATCGCCTGTTCCTGCACCATCCGGTACGCATCTTCACGCTTCATTCCTTTTTTCGTCAGCGCCAGCAGCACTTCCTGTGAAAAGATCAATCCGTGCGTTAAATTCAGATTGCGCTGCATGTGTTCGGGATAGACAAGGAGATTGTCGATGATTCTTGTCATATCGGCAAGGATAAAATCGAGAAGGATGCAGCTATCGGGAATAATGACACGCTCAACAGATGAATGCGAAATATCACGTTCGTGCCAGAGAGCAACGTTTTCCATTGCCGCAAGTGCGTTGGAGCGAAGCACTCGAGAAAGTCCTGCGATGCGTTCACAAATAATAGGATTGCGTTTATGCGGCATTGCCGATGAACCTTTTTGCCCTTTGGAAAAATATTCTTCCGCTTCCAGCACTTCGGTTTTTTGGAGATGCCGGATTTCTGTTGCAAACTTTTCCAACGAACAGCCGATAATGGCAAGCGTGGTCATGAATTCGGCATGGCGGTCACGCTGTAAGATTTGTGTAGAAATCGGTGCGGGCTGCAATCCCATTTTCTCGCAAACATAACGTTCCACGAACGGATCAAGATGCTGAAACGTACCGACAGCGCCGGAAATCTTTCCTGAGGAAATTGTTTTCTTTGCTGCTGTTAATCGCTCGATGTTGCGGCAAATCTCTGCATACCACAACGCAAGTTTCAATCCGAAAGTAATCGGCTCTGCGTGAATGCCATGCGATCTGCCGATCATGACCGTGTGCTTGAATTCTTTCGCGCGGCGTCCCAGCACCGCTTTCAACTCTTCCAAATCTTTTAACAGAATTTCCGCAGACTGTTTCATCTGCACGGCAAGCGAAGTGTCGAGCACATCAGAAGAAGTCATGCCCAGATGAATATAGCGCGATTCCGGACCGACGTATTCGCCGACATTCGTTAAGAACGCAATCACATCGTGTTTCACTTCTTGTTCGATTTCAAGAATACGATCAACCTTGAAGTTGGCTTTTTCTCGAATCACCTTCACAGCATCTTTCGGTACCACGCCAAGTTCCGCTTGCGCTTCGCACGCGAGCGTTTCAATTTCTAACCAGATGCGGAATTTGTTTTCGTCTTCCCATATTTTTCCCATTGCGGGGCGCGTATAGCGGTCAATCATTCGTTCTTTTCTCCGGGCGCTCGTTCGAGCACAAGTTGTAATTCAAGATTTTTTCGTTCACGGTAGATGGTGAGGTTCAACGTATCGCCGGGACTCATATCCACCATCATAGCCAGCACATCTTCACCCGACTTAATCTTTTCTCCATTCACTTTCAAAATCACATCGCCCACGCGCAAGCCAGCTTTTTCTGCGGGGCCTTTTGCCGCCATCTCACTTACGATAATTCCTTCCGGCTGTTTCATACCGAGATATTTTGCAATGCGCCCATCGACAATCTGCCAATCGAATCCCGCCGTTAAACTGCGTGCGACTTTGCCTTTGTTCTTTAATTGCGCAACAACCTTTTTCACTTTGTTCACGGGAATAGCAAACCCGTAACCGATGTACGTTGTCGTTTGACCGTTCGTATAAATAAGCGTGTTCATGCCAATGACATCGCCATCGCTGTTCACCAACGGGCCGCCGCTGTTGCCCCCGTTGATCGCTGCATCGGTTTCCAACATATCACGATAGTAGCGATTTTCAATTTGACCGAGCTTCATTCCTGTCGAACTGATGACACCGACGGTTACCGTCGGCTTGTCGTTGATCTCGAATAATCCGAACGGATTGCCGAGCGCAATCGCCCACTCGCCGATCATCACATTATCGGAATTGCCGAATGTAACGAACGGTAAATTTTCGCCATCAACTTTTAATAAACAAATATCTGTTGCCGCATCGGTGCCGATGAGTTTTGCTTTCATCTGCTTCCCGCCCGTGAGTGTTACGGTGATTTCTGTGGCATTACCGGCAACATGGTCGTTCGTAACAATGTACCCGTCGGGAGAAATGATGAAGCCGGAGCCGAGTTCTTTCACTTCCTGCTTCATCGTACGGTCGCCAAAAAATTGCCGGAAGAACGGATCATCGAAAAATTGTCCGAACGGGTCGCTGTACCGCACCTGCTGTACAGCTGTTACATTGATGCCGACCACCGCAGAGCTTACTTTCGCGACCGCTTGCGTGATAGCATTTTTCCGTGTGCTTGCAACGTCATCCGTTTGTGTGGACGATTTTTCCTGTGTCGTCACTGCTTGCGGAAATGATTTTTCAAACAACGGCTCTGCTGCGCTCGCAGATTTTACACCGTTGGATTTTATCGCATAACCGACACCGAATCCGATCAACAGCGAAATTATCAGTATCACAAAAAAGCGAATGTAGGGATTGTTCATAATCAACCTCTCATAAATTTATACTTTAACATCGTTTCGTTCCTTCGTCAATTCTTTTGTCACTTCCAAGTGACTTAATAAAAGAATTCCACTTAGTATAAACGAAAACAACCGGTAATCGGTTGCACTCGCCGCATGTATCATTCCAATATCTATCCATCCTGCCGGAACAACAAGCAGCACAAGCGGAGCAACCAAAATTGCTATAAGGTTCGCTTTCAAAATATCGTGCATACTTTTAAACGATATAAACCACGTGATGCACCATACGATCATATAACTGATGCCGATGGCGCACACACCGCCTGCCGCCGGAGCAAGCCCGCGGCCGCCGCGAAACTTAAGCCACGCGGAATAATCGTGTCCGAGCAACACGCCGAAGAGTGCCGTTGCTTGCAGCCAGAATTCTGCGCCCAACATTTGCCCGGCAGCGTACGCAACAGCAAATCCTTTTAAGCCATCTAACAAACCGACCAGAATACCGAGACGTTTGGATTGCGTTACAGCAAACGCATTATACGCGCCGGCGTTGCCGCTGCCATTCGTGCGCACATCTTTTCCCGATGCGAACCGCACAATGAGATACGCTGTTGGAATTGCGCCGACAACATAGCCGCACAGCAAATAATAGAAGAACGACACGCCGATAGATTACCTGACGTTGTTGATAGCATCTCTTTTATTAAAATTACGGAAAACAGTAAGGGAAAGCAAGGAAGCTGATGAACGATAAATTGTGAAGATCATTATTTGCAGACGATGTCACGCGACATTGACTGTCAGCCATAAGGAAACCATACCAACAAGGGCAAACAGATTTATTTTTATGATCCCTTAATCATCGCAGTTAGCCCGCCGCGAATCATCATAATAGCAATTGCCGCCATGAACAATGCCGCTACTTTTGCGACCGCTTTGGAACCGGCTTCGCCCATCAGACGTAATAAATGCGTGGAGTAACGAAATACTAACCACACGATAAACAAGTTTGAAAGCAGCGCAAGAATTGCCGCAAAATATCCGTACTGATCGACAATGATGACAATCATTGTCAGCGCAGCAGGGCCAATGATCAGCGGAATACCGATGGGAACAACACCGACTGTTTGAGACGGCGCACGATGTTCATCCGAAGGAGTAATCAAATCCACAACAGCAATCACCAGCAGCACAACGCCGCCGCCGACACGGAAATCATTTTCTGTAATACCGAGATAATTGAAAATCATTTTACCGCCGAACAAAAAGATGATCGATACAATCATTGCAGTCATCGATGCATCGGTCGTTAATTTGTTCCGCGCATTTTGATCCATCGATTGCGTCAACGACAGGTAGAGAGGAATCAATCCCACGACGTCGATAGCAACAAACAACGGAATGAATGAGAGAAAAAATACTTTGACATCCATAATAGAATCCTTGGGATCGCTTATGAAACCTTCGTGCCTTTTTCTTCCAATTTTTTGCGAATGATGCCGACAATATCTTCATTAGAAAGCGAGCTGCGTACACCGGATGCATGCACTACCTGTTCTAATGAACCGCGATGTTCGGTGAGCCACGCCCACAAACAATAGCCCAGCCGATTGCGATCGTTGGGTTCCTGCGTTGGAATATCGGCAACAATGCCGTAAGCAATTTTTTCTAATGACTCACTGGAAGATTCAAGTATCGATGCTGGCGCTTTGGTTGTCATAGTAACTCCATCAGAACTGTATCTGAGAAATCTGATCTATGGTAAGATAGAAAGATTTCCTCAAAGAGACAAAGTTCCCATTTCGCTTATGAAGCGATATGATAGATAAATGCCGCCTGATTTTTGTTGCCGCGCGGATTGAGATGATAAAAGACGTCATCTAAAAAACTCGGATCGATTTGTTTTTCAATGACCAATTTTTTCTGCATCGTTGTCTCAACTTTTGCCGCACGCCGATCAATATCTTCCTTGCCGAACATCACCACATAATTGGGCTGCACCTGCGACTCCTGAATGTGCACCGGCAATTGCTGGAGATCACCGTCATTTTCAATCGGATAAATTTTCATCGGATATTGATCAGAATAGAACAGCGGCGGCTGAATAGTTCCAAGATTTCCTCCGACCAAAACCATCGCGGTCACTTTGTGGTTGTAAAAGTAATACATTGATTCGACTCGCGAGCGTTTGGAATAATACACGGTGAACGGTACCAACAGAACGGTATTCATAATCCAGAACCAGATCCAGAAACCGCGGACAAGTTTTTGATGACGCAGCCAGAACGGAGACGTTTGCGTAATTTCCAGCCAACCGACAACGCTCAACGTCACGATAAGCGGTATGACGGTAAAAATAAACCGCTCCTGCTTACTGGGAAAATACGAATGGAACGCAAAGAATACGACGACCGGCAAAAACACCATGAGTGTCTTTTTCCAGTTCTTGACGAACCCGTACAACAGCACGAAGCTGGTTGGCGGAATCATCGCGCCGGCGATCAGCAGAAGATAATTGTACCACGGACCGATAACGTAATCCATGCTGTGCGTGGAATTATAACCGACATACGCAAGGAATGCAGCAAACGGATAGCCCCAAGCAAAAATATCTGCGCTTCCCTGCACGAGCAGCATGGTAAAGAAACACGCGAGTGAAAAATAAAAAAACGATTTCCACTGCTTTTGATACAGCAAGAGCATTGCTGCGGGTGCAGTAACAAACAATGTTTGATAGCGGAAGACAAACGCCAAGCCGAAGCAAACACCGGAATACCAGATATATGAACGGCGTTCAGAAGATTTGAGAATATAATATATACCCGCCATCAACGGAGGAATGCAAACCATCTCGATAAGATTCCGCACACTCAAAAACGGAAATGCCCAAAACAATGCCAGCACTAGACCGGTGGTTCGAGCATTCTTGCGCGAAGAAAAATGTTCTGCAATTTTATATCCGAACGAAACGACTAAGAGCGAATACAATGCATGCAGTAATCGCACGATCAGCATTTTATTTTGAGGATCACGCATCCCTATCGATTGCAGTGCATTGAACAATCCGAAATGCAGCAGAGGATACACGATACTGTGCCCGTGCGGCGCATTATTGACACGGTCGGTCCAATACGTAATGTCGTGCATAATTTGAAACGGTTGTTCGACGGGGCCGAAATGGTCGTCGTGCATACCGTATCCTTTTGAGAGAAATGCAGCAATCAGGCGCGGAATCAGTGCAATAATTAAAACAGAAAGCAGCGGGTGTTCATCCCAGAAACGTTTGAGAAAGTTTATCATGGTACAATCATCATTATGTGAATGTGTGAATTCATTTTTTTCGTATCGTCAACCTATTGGAAAGTTTTTTGAAATGCAAGACGGCAAGAACAACGCTGTGCTCTGCTTTCGGTAGTTTATAAAAAGTAAGCATTTGAATCTCCCACAAATTTTCTCTATTTTGAGTCTAGTAAATGCCCGGATGGCGAAATTGGCAGACGCGCTAGCTTCAGGAGCTAGTGGCCGCAAGGCCTTGGGGGTTCAAGTCCCCCTTCGGGCACACAGATAGTTCAAAGGTCACTTAGCGTGACCTTTTCTTTTATAACGATGTTACTGTAACGCTTGGCACTCGCCGTTTTCTGTATGAAAGAATATACCGATGGATGTTTATTTTTATGAAGCATTCGAAGAAGAAGCAGAAGCATTAAAAAAATATCTCGGCTCCGGCATTTCTTTCGAGATGACGTCGAAGACCATTCAAGAAACCGGTCATATTCAGCCGCCCTCACGACTGATCAGCATTCGTACACAATCAATCATTCCTCCTGCGTGGGCTGATACATTAGACGGCGTGTTGAGCAGAAGCACCGGCTACGATCATTTAAAAACATACCTTGCAAAAATCCAAAAGCCACTTCCGTGCGGCTATTTAGAAGAATACGCTACACGCGCCGTTGCCGAGCATGCAATTTTATTGATGATGGCACTGCTGCGAAAACTTCCGCAGCAAGTTACACAGTTCAAACATTTTGAACGCGATGGATTGACGGGATTTGAGTGTGCTGAAAAAAATCTTCTTGTAGTCGGCGTAGGACGTATCGGCAGCGAGATTGCAAAGGTTGGAACGGGATTGGGAATGAATGTCCGCGGCGTCGATCTTGTGCAGCGACATGTTTTCGTTCAGTATGTATCGCGTGAAGAAGGAATTCGGTGGGCAGATATCATTGTCTGCGCAATGAATTTAACGCCGGAGAATTCCGGATATTTTTCCGAGCCGCTCTTGCGGCAAACTAAACGCGGTGCAATTCTGATCAACATTGCGCGCGGCGAACACACACCCATTTCTGTTCTGCATAAACTCATCGAAGAATATCATCTCGGCGGTATCGGATTGGATGTATATGAGAATGAACCATCCATTGCAACGGCTTTACGGAACGGTACCACAGATTCTTTGCCGGCAAAGAAAATCGCGTCGCTTCTTCAACATCCGAATGTTATCTTCACTCCGCACAACGCATTCAATTCGTATGAAGCGGTGAAACGAAAATCAAAATTCAGCGCAGAAGCAATTCGCTACTTTCTGCACCACCGTAATTTTCGTTCACACGTATCGTAGTCGTTCACTGATTCATGTCGTTCTGTACCGGCACGCCGGGTTTTCGATACACCGGGATATACACGAAGAACGTCGAACCTTTTCCTACTTCACTTTCTACGGCGATAAATCCTTTGTGCCCTTTCACAATTCCTATGGCATTGGATAAGCCCAATCCCGTTCCTTTGCCAATTTCTTTTGTCGTATAAAATGGATCAAAGATTCTGTCAATGTCCTTCGCAGGTATGCCGTGGCCGGTATCATGAAACGCGAAGCAGACAAAATTTCCCGGTACGGCATCAGGATTGCTCTCAGCAAGTTCGTACCCGACAATGCTGTTGGTGACAGAAATAGTAATCTCGCCGCCATTCGACATCGCATCTTTTGCATTCTTTAAGAGATTCAAAAACACTTGATGCAATTGTCCGACATCGCCGTTAATATTCCAAACCGTTTCCGGCATGTGAACTGAAAGGTGAATGGATGCGGGAAACGTACTCTGCACTATTTTTTGTATCTCACTCAAAAGCAACGCAGGCCGAAGTTCCACACGACTTCCTTCCGCTCCTTTGACAAATGAAAGAACTTGATCGACCATGTTCTTTGCATGATGAGTGCTGAAATCCATGGCGGCAATCACCGGCTGTAACGTTTCATCTTTGATATATGCCTTCACCATCTCAACACCCATAATCACCGGTGCAAAATCGTTGCTCAAATCATGCGCAATGCCGCTGGTCAGAACACCGATACTTTCAAGACGCTGCGTGCGGAGAAATCGTTCCCGCAGGCGTTTGATTACCGTAACATCCGTACACACGATCATCACATCGTCGGGAAAATCTTGCTGGCCATGCACTATGGAAAGCCGGATGAACGAAACAAATTCTTTCCCTCTGCGCGTTCGTTGGAGTACTTCACTAGACCAGCTTCCTCTTGTGAAAGTTGTTTTCCATGCTTCAGAGAACGCTGCTTCTCTGCTGTACGATAAAAATTCTGTAATCTGTTTTCCGATCGCTTCCTCAGAACTCCAGCCGTACATCTGTTCGGCACCGGCATTCCAATAGCGAATTGTTTGAGCTAAATTCATTACGATGACAGCATCTTGAGTTTTGTTTAACAGATCCGCTTGCTCTTGGACCCGGCGCTCTGCATGCTTGCGTCTGGTAATATCGATAATGACACCTTCCAAAATTTCTGTGGAAGAGAAATATTTTGCGGAAAATGAAAGCCATAAATCTGATCCATTGGCGCGCCGGAAATAATATTCTTCATTATCGATAAAACCCTGTGTAAATATTTTCTCCCGAATCGTTTCTCGGTATGATGGCGGTGTAGCATAGATTGCCTTTGTAATTTCTTCCAGCGCATCCATTTGGAAAATATGCAGCAGCGAACTGTTCGCTTCGACAATTCTTTTCTCCGATATAGAAAAACGAGCCATGCCTACCAACGAATTTTCAAACAGATTCCGATATTTTTTTTCACTTTCTGCAATGCGTTCTAATTCGCGCTGTTTTGCTTCTAATGCCTTCCGTTTACTTATGATAATGACAACGATCAGCGTCACAGCAATGCCGAGCATTGCCAGCGTTCCAACGATAACAACAAACCAAACGTCAAATTGAATATTCACGACTCTCCACTATTTTCTTACCTGTATCGTTTACGTTTTATTTGCATAGAACATCCCATAACATCAACACTTGCATCTTTGTCCCCCGCTATAACTTTACTACCGCCGATAAAGCGTTCGCCGACTAAACCTTGCCTGACAAACGCTTGATACTACATCGCTGTCTCCACAACACTTCCATTACCGGCTTCCCTCGCCGGCTCCGATTTACATAAAAATGCGCGAAGAAAGAAATAATGTTGAACGATAATGAACAGACTATTCATTAACCAAAGTGTTCTCATCACCTCGAGAGAAATCTTCAACATCTCGTTAAATAATCCAAAAAGAAAAAACGTTGCCGAAGCATATAATACTATACCCAATATCACCCAAAATCGTGGGTCACGTCTCCACACAACGCTGTCGTCCTTCAACACAGCCATCAACAACCAACTTCCAAAACTTATTTGGATAATTTGCGAAACTGCACCAGAATATACATCGGACGCTGTTAACGGTTCGAATGTAAACTTGCCGATAATCCATACAACCAAATACGCAGCATAAGCCCACCAAAGAAGTGCTGTTTGTTTTTTGCTCATCCCCCAAAGACAAAACACAATTACAAACAAGAATAATTCTATAATGCTAAAACATTGAGAAAGCCATAACGTGTGAATTTTATAAAAGCTCATGACATCTTTTGCAATGTCAATGACAACAGCCGCTAAAATATACAACAATAAATACCGCAAGGGAGGGCTAAGTGTATTCAACCGACGAAGCCCAACAATTCCGACAACACATACCCACCCCTGCGCCAGAAAAATAATTATAACACCAAATAAAAAAAACATATTATTATTTTATTAAAGGACTATCCGACCAACACCATGGGGGACAATCCATAGCTCTTTCCGCAATCGCTGCCTTTGTCATATCCTTTCCATTGGCATCAACACCAACTAACACTATCGTCGGCGATCCGTCTTTTTCCTGTGCATAATAATAACGAATTGCCACACATCCTTTTTGTGAAAGAATTTTATCGAATATTTTTCTATTGAACACGCCGCCTTTTACTGCTGTTCCCTTCAATCCTGCGTTGCGTGCCTTAATAAGCTCCTTTGCTTCTTTTAAACTAATGGAATGGTCTTTTTCCAAAAGTTGTTTCATCTGCGGCGCGGCAACAGCATCATCCTGTTTTTTTTCTTGTTGTAAAAATGCAGTTGTGCCGAGCACTAATGCCACTGCTACACCGGCAAGTATCAACATCCGTTTAATATTCATACAACCCTCCAAGGAAAATGAATGTGAATGTTTTTTTGAGTTTCATTTGCTGCAACGTATGCAACAAACACTCACCAGAAAGTTACATAAATTAGGGAAAAATACAAGAGGTACAAAAAAAATTACGGGAATGTCCAAAGTGGGCAGCAATAGCGGCTTTTCCGATCTTTGTTACATCACATTATTCGCTGCAACCGTTCGGCCTTTCCATAAAAAATAAAAGCACAGGATTGATTCTCAAACGAGACTTTTGCATCTTAAGTAATGGTTATTTTTTCACTCCGCGAGCAATTACATTATACGGCTTACCAAGGACGTCACCAAAAGTTTGAAAGAAAAAAAGAATGACAAAGATAGATGTAGTGCTGGGAGTCGATATCGGCGGAACCAATACTGCGATGGGATACGTAGATCAAAACGGAACAATCCTCGCGGAAGAATCCATTCCAACTCACGCAGATCGTCCGGCACCGGAATTTTTCGAACGGTTTCATCAACATGCAGCATCGCTTTTTTCTGAATTGCAAGAAACATATAATCTTGTCGGAGTTGGATTGGGTGCACCGAATGCAAATTATTACAAAGGTACCATCGAGCAGCCGCCGAATTTGAGCTGGGATTTTGTCGATGTGGTCGGCACGCTCAAGCAATGGTATTCCATTCCCGTTGTCCTGACAAACGATGCCAACGCTGCAGCGCTCGGCGAGATGTTGTTCGGCGCGGCAAAAGGAATGAAAGATTTTATCGAGATCACTTTGGGAACCGGAGTCGGCAGCGGCATTGTTGCGAATGGAAATTTGATTTACGGACACGATGGTTTTGCCGGAGAGATTGGCCATGGCATTATCGATTACAACGGACGGCTGTGCGGCTGCGGACGGCACGGCTGTTTGGAAACCTATACTTCGGCAAACGGCATTCGCCGTACGGTCGATGAACTTGTTCGCACGACGGCAACGCCGAGCGAACTGCGCAAAATTAAATTCGAAGACCTTACCTCCAAACAAATATTTGAAGCGGCACAACGCGGGGATGCGCTTGCGCTGGAAGCATTTGAAGTAACAGGAAAATATCTCGGCATGAAACTCGCGGATTCCGTTGCATACACAAGTCCGGAGGCGATCATCTTGTTCGGCGGATTGGCGCTTGCCGGCGATTATATCTTTAAGCCCACAAAGAAATATATGGAAGAGTACATGCTGAACATCTTTAAAAACAAAGTTCGCTTGCTGCCCTCCGCACTGCCGAAAGGCAACGCTGCAATCCTTGGCGCGGCAGCTTTAATCTGGAATGAACTGATATAATTTGCCGGATAGAGAAAGGAATTAAACATATCGAATCATAGTATTATCCACAAATATATGGTAACGATCCGATCTCTCTCAGAGATCGGATCGTTTGTGGTAATATTGTTTTCTTGCATTTGGATTTGGGATTTATAACATTGTATTCGATAAGCTTTACCTGAGACGGAATTTTTTAATAAGTTGTCCCGCCCTGCGATATGGTAGGGACACAATTTATCTTGTCCCTGCTGTGAAGGAGTTAAACTCCTGAACAGAGATGGTCGTGAATGCAACTCCATCCTATCTTGGTGCTACAAATATTTCTACGGAATATTTGACAGCCTATCGGATATAGAAAAAATAAACAACTCTTCGTTGTGTTGAAGCAGATGGAATTTATAATGCTTTTTCAAAGAAAATACTCTCCCTGAACATCTTGAATTGCAAGATGCTCAAGTGTTCTTTTACATTGTGATACACAATGATTGATTGTGGACATTTTTATGGATGGTCATGATAACCCCTCAGTCAAGATGAACAGGTGTTCATCTTGACTGCTCCCCTTTAATAGCAATGTCGAAGTCTATCAAGAGGAAGTCACGCGCATGGCAACGCACGCCTGCGGCGGATGAGCAACAGGACTGTACTCCGGGATGTAACACGCTGTGAAGGAGTCCTTGATCTTTTTATTGATTGATTCGTATGTTTTCATAAGCAATAATTTTGCATATTGAGACTATGCACAAACAATTGATAGATGCTTATTGTTTCAAAGAGTATGAATCCTGTGAAACGTTCGCTCAATTGTTCGGACATCATTTGGTTGGTCTCGCTGCTTTCTGTAGGCCGGAGAATAAAATCTCCCACGGTTTTGTCGAGGGACTTAATATGAAAATCAGCGATCTTCAACGTGGAACATAGGTCTTAGTGAAGAAGAGTATCTTCAAATGAAAATCTTAAACTGTATGTTGCCTGATTTTTAACAACGAATACCCGCTCTTTTTACCCACTCGCTTGGAAAAAGAACCTTAATTTTTAAAAAACTAAAACTCGCTCTCTTTTGAATGACAGAACATAATGCTCCATCGTTGTCCTTAACGATTATGAGCATGGAGCCAAATAGAAAATCAATAGGAGAAAAAACATGAAAAAGAAAAATCGTTTATTGACTATGCTTGTAATGGCGCTTATACTGCCTGTTGCTATGATGATGTTGATCGCGATGTCTTGGGCAGTGCGCAATGTTACTCCACCCAGACCGGAAGGTCCGTGTGATATTTATGCCGCTGCAGGCAGCCCATGCGTGGCAGCCCACAGCAGCACACGTGCGCTGTACGCTTCCTACAACGGTCCGCTTTATCAGGTTATGCGTCAATCGGATGGAAAAACCTTAGACATAGGCGTGGTTCAGCCCAGTGAAGGTGATCCGGGCGGATACGCCGACGCATCCGCGCAAGACGCATTCTGTGCAAATACATACTGCTGGATCACCACTCTCTATGACCAGTCAGGTAAAGGCAATCACCTCGTTCAAGCACCCCGCGGTGGATTCAGTGGTCCGGGAATGGGCGGGTTTAACAACATCCCGATCGCAGACATGGCACCGATCACAATTATGGGTCACAAGGTTTACGGTATCTTCATTGAGCCGGGAATGGGCATTCGCTTGGACGACACTAAAGGGTACTGCAGTCGACGACCAGGCAGAGGGTCAGTATTGGGTCATTAACGGTCACCACTATAATAATGGTTGCTGCTATGACTATGGTAACGCTGAGACCGATAGTCGCGACGACGGCGATGGCACTATGGAAACCACCTATTATGGTAACGCCAATTATTGGTATCATGGACAAGATTCAGGCCCGTGGATTATGACCGACCAGGAGAACAACCTGGTGGGTGGTGTCAACGCTTCTCCAAACGATAAATACCTCCCCAATCTGCCGAGTATCACCTGGCGCTTCGTGACTGCAATGGCAGATGGAGAACCTCATCACTGGAGATCTATGGGCGGAGACGCACAGCATGGTGATTTAAAAGTTATGTTCGATGGACCTCGCGTTATCAATGATAAAAACAGCTATGATCCGATGCGCAAACAGGGAGCGATCCTTTTGGGCAATGGTGGAGATAATAGCAACGGCTCACAGGGTACCTTTTACGAAGGTGCAATGACGGCCCCTGGTACTTTCCCGACGAAGGAAACCAACCAGAAGATTCAGGACAATATCGTGGCTGCCAGGTATGATGTGCAGCGTCTGAGCTTAGCTCCGGCGAATGAAATCGCCACACCTCCGGGACTCCAAACATTCTCACCACAATCTTCGCAGAACACTACCGTCACATTTACAAATACTACTGGAGTGCCTGTGAAGGACGTTACCTTGAGTATTTCCGCGCCTAAAGGATGGAAATCTGTGGTCTTAAACGCCAAAGAAACTTCGAAGACGTTTGTTGATCCGATAGCGCCGGGTGCGAGTATGAATGCAACTTTTACAGTCACCTCTGGGTCAGAGTCATTTAATGGTGATTTGGTCGGCAAAGCATCATGGACGAACACATTGAATGGCAAGAAACAAATCGAGACAATGGCTGAAAAAGTACGAAATGTTAACCCGATTAAAATTAATGAATTCCGAATTAGCGGCGGTTCTCCCGGCAACTCGACAAATTCATTCATCGAACTCTATAACGCTGGCAACAGTGCCGTCGATATCTCCAACTGGACTTTGACCTACCACCCGGCCCAATTGCCAATCTTTTCATCGATAAAGATCCTGACTGAAACGAAGCTTGCCGCGCACGGTTTTTACCTGTTCGGTCTGTCTAATTCAGGGTTGGCAGTTACTGCAAAAAAGGGCGAATCTACTATTTACGTCAGGAACACAATTGGCATGTCGGTTGGCGATGAAATTGAAATCGACAATGGTTCTGCAATGGAAATTCATAAAATTGCGAGCATCGGTACAGCGGCCGGTCTGGGAGAATCTAAAACACCATCTCCGTTTGGTCCTCGTCGTCCAGTCGAACCCGGCACTCCGACAACCGTGTGGCAACCTCTTCCCGATGGCCCGGTGATAACGATTCCCGCAGGCTCAACCAATCTGCCTGTAACTAGTGTTGACGGCTTCGAAGTTGGCCAGAAAATGGCTATTGGTTATGGTGCAACTTACCCAACCGTTGCTCAAGCTATAGAGAAATATGAGTTGGTTACAGTTACCAAGATCGGCAAACCTGGTACACAAGCTTACCTGTCGAAAGATGCAAAAGCCGGTGACACGAACATAAAGGTGTCTTCCGTTACAAACATTTCTGTAGGTGACAAAATCAGATTAGATATTGATAGCAAAGGTCACGGGACCGAGATCGTTACCGTGAAGCATGTTGGCACACAGTCAGTTCGTAATACTTTGAATGGTCCTTTAAAGGAGACTGATGATTCGGGAACAGGGCTCGATCTGGTAGAACCGCTGAAGTTCAATCATTCATGCAATATACCTTTCAGTGTCAGAGGAACTGGAATCAGTTTTGAACCAGCGACGGTTTTTGCTCACTCAAGTAACGAACCCGTTTTGCCGCTTGGCACTGGTATCACACTTGATAAACCTCTCATAAGAAATCATGAGATTCACGCGGTTGTGTGTGATCAAAAGGTAACAACTGCCGGCTATCAGGGAACTACAACGCCAAACCAAAGATTCGGAGGCCCAGCCCTTTCTTCGAATGCCGGTAGTTTAGTTCTACGTAATGCTGCTGGTCAAATTGTTGATGGCCTCAATTATGGTGGACTTGTCGATCCATGGATTGCTGAAGGTTATCAAGCCAATTCAGGAACTGGGGAAAACGGAAACAGTGTACCTTCACCCGGTATGAGTAGAAGTTTTAGATGGTGGCTTCCTTCATCTACCACACCACCCGATAGAAGTGCAGGCCGCTATCCGGACGGCACCGACAGCGACAATAATGGCCGCGATTTCCTGTTGCAAAACACCACTACTCTATTGGTAGCATCAGTCAATGGTTTAAACAATATTAAAGTTGCCAGTGTGGCTGACTTTGCGATCGGACAAAATATTTTTATCGGTTCAGGTGCAAATAGCGAGATAGCTACTATTGCAACCATCGGAACAGCAGGTGGAACTACAATAGGTACTGCCACTAAAATTGGCGCGAATGTTATTCCTATTGCTAGTGTGGAAGGATTTAGTGCTGGTCAGACCATCACTATTGACAATGGTGAATACCGAGAAACAGCAGTAATCTCTTCCATTACTGTTGGACGTCCTCGTTTTGGCAGCCGCAATAACGGTCCAATTGACTCCATCACCGTCACCGTGCCATTAACCAAAGTGCACGATGTTGGTGCACAGGTTTCGGGCAGTGGCATTACACTAAGCGCACCTTTGACTAAAGCTCATGAAAATGGTACACCAAGTATCTAGTAACATTCCCACACCGGGTGAGCCGAATCAATATTTCAGGAAACCTTAGTGAAGACATTCGCAGGGTTTCATTAAACTATTCTATTACTCCGCGGCTCGACAGAAAACTGAGAAACCGCGGAGTTTTCTATTTCAAAGTGTAGGTACATCCAACTTTGGTTATTTATAATGAAATGATCCGTCTTCAAAAGTCTTGGCCATGGTGGCGATGGATATTGACGGTATTGAATATTTTAGGTCTGGTTTTTAGCATAATCTTGAGTTGGCATTATCTGGAAGGAGGAACGATGGTTGGCTGCAGCGGTGGGAGCCCATGTGAACATGTGCTCAATAGCCGTTGGTCAACGATAGCAGGGGTGTTGCCTGTCAGTGGTTTGGCAGTAGGAGTGTACCTGTCAATTTTTGTTGCCAGTCTATTTATTGATCCGGATACTGAGGCGCCGGTTCGTCGTCTGGCGTGGAGTGTGTTATTGATACTGGTCGGCTCAGTTGCCGGAAGTGCGATATGGTTCACTATTATACAAAAATGGTTCATTGGGGACTTTTGCCCCTATTGTATGGCTACTCACATCACCGGTGTGCTGTTGGCTGCTCTGGTTATCTGGCGAGCAACTAAGAAAATCGTCGGTCATTCAAACGATATACCACCGACGAATCACGAAATGGACAATAGTGTTTTCTCTTTCAACACACAGCATATCATTCGCCCTTTGCCTGCGATGGGTATGGTACTGATTGGTCTTGTTCTATCCGGCATTCTGGCGGCTTGTCAGGTTAGCTTTATTTCCTCAGCCGTCTATCGCGACGGCGAATCACAGAATACCATACCTGTCATCGATTATCATACTGTACCTATGGTCGGGTCTCCAGATGCTCCCTACATTGTCACCTTGCTCTTTGATTATCAATGTCCTCATTGTCAGAAATTACATTTCATGCTCGATGAGACTGCTCGCCGCTTCGATGGCAAACTGGCGTTTGTGTTGTGTCCGGTACCATTGAACAGCCGGTGCAATCCTTACATTCCGAGAGATGTGGATGAATTTAAAAACTCCTGCGAACTCGCTAAAATTGGCCTAACGGTATGGGTGGCTAAACACGATGCATTTCCTGCCTTCGAAAACTGGATGTATGGGTTTGAATCCGGTGATAGCTGGCATCCGAGGAGCATCGAGAGTGCGCGCACCAAAGCGATTGAATTGGTCAGTCAGGCGAAATTCGATATCGCTTGGAACGATCCATGGATTCAACAGTATATACAAACCTCTACTCGGATTTACGGACAGACCGTCCAGAACGGTAAAGGCGGCGTCCCTAAGCTGATTTTCGGCCGACGTTGGGTCATCCCTGAACCGAATAATGCAGACGACCTTAAGGTAATTTTGCAGAAGAGCCTTGGTGTGCACGAGCCATGATCTGGTGGTGTGCGCTTAATCGGATTGGTTCATGTCCGGGAGTTGGAAAAACGATTTCCTCTCTCTTTGCCAAATTCGCTCGTTATCTCACTCAACTTCTGAATTGAAGTTTATCGTTGCGCTGGAACAAGTGCATGATACGTTTGTCATTACCGATGAAGCGTATGAACACATTGTGTATCATCTGCACAAGCATACATACATCGCTTTATTGCCTATAATGTTCGAACGGACGATTTCGTACAGTTCGTTATCGAAAACGTATTCTATGACCGGCTGGCGTTTGGGGTACGTCATCACTTCTGAAGAAGTTATCAACGGTGTAATAAAGATTCATGACTTCCTTACGGTCGGTGCTGCAGCGCCGCTGCAAGAAGCAGACGTTGCCGATACCGTGTATGCGGATGTACACCGCAGGTATGGTTTGTGTATAAAAAGAGTATGGTTATGACGGCTTTATAGTACCTAACAGAGTACAAATACAGTACAATCAGAGTACAAGCAGAGTATTATGATGGATGTGCATGCTTACAATGTGGAAAGAGGGTTGTTAAGCCGATTGCAACGACTCTTAACGGTTTTGAAACGAGGATGATACGAGAATCATACGAGGTTGAATCAAGAAGTTAACGAGAAACAAACGAGAAATACACGAAAAACAGAGTCTGTTTATATTTATGCCATTAATGTCTGTTATGTGCCACACCTGTATCGATCAATCATTTCAGGTGGAAAAAGAATTTGCTCCGGTCTGTGGAGTTGTTCAATAATTTTCTTTTTTATATCTTACAATGGATATTTTCAACAGACTTTACGAAGGAAACAAATAAACAATAACAAATAACGTATAACTAACATACTTTTTAAATAGCGTAGCTTCGGCTGCTGTCTTGCTCTAAAACCGCGAATTTTTAAAAGACACAACAAACATGGTTGAGTTGCGCCCCGAAAGGGGCGTGGCTCATTGCGTTTTGTTGTGCGGTGCTTCGCGGTACCGAGAGCAAGGACGTGATGATGTTCACGCCCTTGTTTTTTGTACCCATCACCGCATAGTAAAAAGACAGTCGAAAAGAATTTTACCGCTTTCCATTATTGTCATGCCCGCATGTTGTTAGCGGGCATCCAGACCCGCGATTATCGTAGGGCTGGATTCCCGATTAAAGATTTCGGGAATGACAGGTAAAAACAATACTCTCCCGAAGCTCCAAACAAAAAACTGTCACGTTGAGCACAGTCGAAACGTGACAGAAAAACACACGGAGCGAAATGTCTCAACCACGATACGACCAACACGGCCGCTTACTTTCAGATGCAGAATTTATTCAGCGCGTTGCTGAGGCAGTAGCTGCAAATGTTCTTGCTCACTATGAATGCGGCTTCACGAAAGATGATCTCAAAGTTGGCGTAACGCCGGAAGGTTGTATTGTCACCACGACGAAAACGTACTTCGAAACTCCAATACCGGACAAACTCTCAAAGGAAGAATATCAACGCCTCGGTTCTGTTCTTGCTAACCTGCTCGATTCCATAGATGCAAAACAAATAGATACCGAAACTCTTGAACGCATAAAACGGGAGAATGATGTGGAGAAAAAGATGAAGGCGATTGAGGAAGCGAAGAGGAAACGATAAATGAGCGAGCCCGTTGCAAATGAACGCACATTTCAAGGAATGCTGGGAAGTTTCATCAATCGTATTTTAAACGAAGATGAATCCTCAAAATTTAAGATTGCTACCCAAGAAGAAAACATTGGAGTTTCAGAATCACGGTTTGCCGATTTGCTTCTTTATTCAAAAGTTGATGCCGGTGTAAAAACAGGGTTTGAACTTAAGAATACAAGCTGGGATGCAACTGATGAAATTTTAGTTAAAGATGCAATGACGAAGGCATTTCACGCAGGGATGAAATTTTTTGTTACTGGAACGCCACGCCAGCTGGTAATTTTTGAAACATTCCGACCTAATACATCAATCCATGAACGACGACTTAAGATCTATCCACTTTCAAATGTTAGAAAAGACGACGATGTAAAAAGTCCGTTATATGAAAAACAGGTTTATCCAAAACTCAAAGTATTCCTTAAAGAATTAGAGAGCGTCGTTCATGAAGAAAAAACTGTTCAATGGGATACAATTGATAAGTTCTTTGTCAATAAACTCTCTGCATACATTCTTGAAGCATCTGCTGAAACATTTGAAAGTGTTTATGACCGCGCGCAGGAAGACAACGACTTCAAAATAAGGTTAAGGCAATACCTTACTGAGCAAGACATATTTAATGTCAGTTTTGCCTTTAATCCTGAAGACATCTACAATATATGCCAGCTTGCGAACTACTTGCTTTATTTAAAGCTCGTATTCTATTCTTATCTTCAAAGAGACGTACCCGATCTGAAGTTAAAGGTTTTGGAAATACCGGAAGAAACCAAAATTCTTAACAAAGTCCTTCGTCAATACTTTGATGATGTTTTAAAACATGATTTTGATCTCATCTTTAAAAAGTCTGTACTTGACGAATTTGAGTTTAACCAAAGATATGTTCCGGTTCTTAAGAGAAATGTTGATCAAATCCGGCATTTAAATTTTCACGATCTTAGTTGTGATATTGTCGGTGCTATTTACAATACTCTTATCGATAATCAGGAGCAACATGACAGGGGACAACATTTTACCAATACTAATGAAGTCGATATCGTCAATGCGTTTTGTATAAACGAAAGCACAAGGTATGTAATGGACAGCGGCTGTGGTGCTGGAACGTTTTTGGTGCGCGCTTATTCATTAATGAAGAGCTTTAATCCAACACTCACTCATTCGCAATTGTTGGAACGGCTTTGGGGTGTAGAGATTGCACCATTCCCTGCCTTTCTTGCGACCATGAATCTTTCATTATTAAACATAGCCGCACTTGAAAATTACCCCGTCATTATACAAAGCGATTTCTCTGATGTAAAAGAAAGCGCTGCATATAAGCTCTTTTTTAAAAACGAAAGCCATCTGTTTAAAACAAAACGGTTGGATGAACGGCACAGTGAAGTTGAAATTCCATTGTTCGATGCTTGTATAGGAAATCCACCTTATATACGCCAAGAACGAATTACGGGAAAAATAAAGTGGAATAACCTGGCAAAGGTTGAGTGGAATATTGACAAGATCAATCAGCAATGCGATTTATTTGTTTATTATTTAATGCATACATCGTCTTTCCTAAAAGTGGGCGGATGGTTTGGTTATGTAATTTCTGATAGTTGGTTAGATGTTTCTTTTGGAAGAGACCTACAGAAATTTATTCTTGATCATTTTAAAATTATTGCAATTATCAGTCATTCAACCACTCGAAGTTTTGAAACGGCATCGATAACTACTGCAATATTGATTTTGCAAAAGAATAAAATTCCGGTCGAAAGGCAAAGCAATAGCGTTAGATTTGTTAAAGTCCATAAAGAATACGATGAAATATTTGGAAGCGACAAACAAGATAAACGATGGACAACAATTAACAAATTTATAAAAAACATTATAGATGCAAAGACAGGCGTGTATGCAGATTATTCTGTCTTTGTACGTAATCAAGGAGAATTGGAAAAAGATTCAACCATAGGGGGGAAATATCAAAATGGGCATTGGGGGGCAAAATATTTTCGGACACCACCGGTTTACAATAAAATCATTGAGAAAGCCGGTGACAAGTTGATTGCTTTATCAGCAATAGTGGAAATAAAACGTGGATTCACCACCGGAGCAAATGAATTCTTTTATGTTATTGATGAAACAGAAAGAGCTAAACTATTATCAGAAGAAGAATATAAACTTCATTTTGGCATAACAAGGGATAAACATAAAATAGACTGGCGAACTTATGGCTGGTATTATTCCGAAATGACGAAGAATCATCATGTCATGGAGCGGCGTTATTTTAAACCCTTATTTAAAACGCAAAAAGAAGCAGTGAACTTAAATGTAGAAAAAGGTAACCTTAAATATAAAGTTCTTGTTTGCAATGAACAGAAAGCAACCCTACGAAAGTTCAAAGATAAAATTGCTGAATATATCAGTGAGGCGGAATCTCCAAGAAATCAAATCAATACTCGTCCTTCATGTTATAGTCGCATATCCCCGGAAAAGGAAAAAGATTGGTTCCATTTGGGGGAAGACCTTTTTGTCGGTGATTTTATTTTTCCATCAAAGATAGGTGAATATTATCGACTGATTGATAACCGAGAAGCGAAGGTTTATTGTGATAAGGTGAATTATAATATTAAAATAAAAAAACGGTACGAAGACTATTCCGATATTATCTTTTTAATGCTCAACAGTATAACGTTCCGTTTTTTTATTGATTTGTTTGCCCGCCAAATGGTCGTGAAAATAAGTGATGTTGATGTTAATGTCGTTGAGAGAACTTTTATTGTTAAACCTGAATTATTTCAGGAACGCAAACGAGAACTTTCGTCTATAATGAAATCATTAAAGAATCGTGAACAAGGTACTATATATGAAGAAATAAAACAGCAAGATCGAAGAGCTCTAGATACAATAATTTTTGAAGCAATTGGATTGAATGCTTCTGATGTGGATGATTTATATAAAGAAGCTTGTTTGTATGTAAAACAGAGAAGCGAAAAATCAGATTCAATGGTGACCAAAAAGGTAAAGAAAAAACTCACCCATGAAGAATCTGTGAAATTGATTAAAGAACGATTCCCTGAAATTAGGCGATATGATACCCTGATAAGTAAAATTCCAACGTCATTATTTACGATACCAAATCTTGAGCCTAAATTTCTCAACGATACAAAAACAGGTCCAAGCAATCTCTTTAATAAATACCCAGTGTTTTTTAAGGATAATGTACGCCAAATAACAGTGAATTTTGCCAATCCAGAACAAGTACAATTATATCATTGGCTTTGGAATACTCTTCAAGTGAAAGATACCAAACTCAAATTGCCAGATGATCCTGAGTTATGCCAGAAGGTACTTCGATCTCTAATGAAAGATTTTAATTCTTATTGTGATCAGGTTGCAAGTGTGTTAAAAACATTTCGTAGTAAAGCAAACGCATTAAGCGTGTATAAGGATGTGATTTTAGAATCAATGTAAACTATTTACAAAGTAAGCAGGCGATGTCGCGCAACATCGCCTGTTATGGAAGTGGAGTTGCAGAGCGTATTTCTAAAGAAATAATGGAAGAATATGGATTAATGTAAGATCTATTTGTAACCTCAAATTGTTCTTCATATCTTCAGAAACAAAAAACAAAATAAAAAGGCCAGCTCTTTCCGAAGAACTGACCTTTTGTACTATTAGCTCATTTCATCGTTACATCATCAATGGCTGCATTCATCGGAATGTTCATGCGTATGGCAGGTGAGGCCGGAATCGATAACAGCACCTTCGAGCCAATGCTGCGCGACAGTCTTGATATCACCGGAACAGCCGCGAACGACCTTAATGCCATGACTTTGTAGAACATTGACTGCACCACTGCCGATATTGCCTGCAAGCATGAGGGTAACGCCTTTTTCGGCGAGCGTACCGGCAATGCCGGATTTGCATCCGCAGGTTTGTGATGATTCGAGTTTTTCTTCGGCGATGATGTTTTTGTTTTCATCGACAGTAAGTATGGTGAAGTATGCACAGTGGCCGAAGTGGCCGTCAATGGAATTATTATTTGAGGGGAGTGCAATTTTTGTCATGATTGAATATCCTTTTTTTAATACATTGTACACATAATGCAAACGACGTTAATGATTTGATTTGCAACAAGAACGTTTACCGTGTTTTGGGCAATGGTTCTTTTGAAGCACGTAACTTCCGCCTTCGATTTTCAATGCTTTTCCGTGAATGAGTGCATCGGCAATTTTATTGTGCGCTGCATCCACAATGCGTCCGAATGTTTGCCGCGATATGTGCATTTGCTTTGCGGCATCTTCCTGATACAATTGTTCGTAGTCGGCAAGGTTGACGGCTTCGAACTCATCGACGGTCAGGACGATTTCATCAAGGTCTATGAGAGGAATTCCTCTCGGTTTAAAATATTCAGACGCCGGCATCGAGCCGACGGTTCGACAGCATTTCGGACGCGGCATATTCTAATATGGGCATATGCTCATTAAGATGCAAGAGAAAAATACTGTTCATGGTGAATCGTTCTTGGTTCGTTGAGAGGATTCAAGGTGATAGAAGATTCTGCATCACCGCCGACCGATGAATTCCAGAGCACATTCATCAAATCGAACTCTGGACGCAAGAAGAAAGTGTCACTCGCCGATCTGATTGTTCTATCAGGTTGCGCGGGTATCGAACAAGCCGCAAAGAATGCCGGGCACAAAGTAAATGTTCCCTTCACACCGGGACGTATGGACGCTTCACAGGAGCAAACCGATGCGGCTTCCTTTGCTGTCCTCGAACCGAAAGCAGACGGCCCGAGGCGCTCACCAATGATTTCTTCGTGAACCTGCTCGACATGAGCACAGCGTGGAAGGCAACCACAAAAGACGGTGACGTATTCGAAGGCCGTGATCGCGCTACGGGCGATCTCAAATGGACATGCACACGGGTCGATCTAATCTTCGGTTCGAACTCCCAACTCAGGGCTCTGGCTGAAGTTTACGCAAGTAAGGACTCTCAGGAAAAGTTTCTACGTGATTTCGTATCGGTCTGGAACAAAGTCATGAACCTCGATCGTTTCGATCTCGGTTAAGCGGGGATAAAAACAGTAAGTTAACAACCGGTTTCAGCCGACGGCACATTGCCGTCGCTGAACCGGATTGTTCGTTGTTTGCTCTTTCATTGCTGGTTCCTTCTTTAAAGATTTCTACAAATCAAAATTCACAATCTCAGCATTGATTCTCGGACAAAATGAAGATTGCATCGTCGCTTCGATAAATTGTATCACGCTTCGTGTGATTCTGTTAAATGCTTCCAGCTTCGCAAAGACACTATAAATAGTTTTTCAGCAAATGCCAGCCACCGTGAAACCATGGAGACTGTGTAAAAAGTCAAATAACAGTGGTAGTCGAGGACTTTAGTCCTCGTTTTAATTCTGGAAACGAAACCTAAAGGTTTCGACTACCGTGCTTTTTAGGGTTTTGACACAGATTCCATGGTATTGCCATACGAAAGAAAATATTGTAAAATGAAACAACAGGAATTTATGGAATTGAAACAAGCAGTATGAAACTCTTAACGCCCAGTATGAAAATGGCAGACGTGGTGCACAGCAATTATTTGCTGATGCCGGTCATCAGCCGGTTCGGGATTCCGCTGGGATTCGGCGAGGACACCGTTAAAGCCGTTTGCGAAAAGCACAACATCAATACGGAATTCTTTCTTGCCATCGCCAACGCATTCAGCAACGAGCACTATTTCCCGGAGAAGAAATTACAGGCGTTCAACGTGCTGATGATTGTGGAGTATCTGCAAACAACGCACACGTATTATATTGAGACAGAAGTTCCACTGATCGAAAAACTTCTTCGCGAACTCATCCGGCATCACTCCGCCGACAAAAAAAATCTGACGCTCATCAGGAAATTTTTTCTGGAATACAAACAAGAATTATTCGATCACCTTGCCCGCGAAGAAAAAACGACATTTCCGTACATCAAGCGAGTGTACCGGATGTTTCATGAACAACGCACTACCGAACAGGAACGAAAAGCGTTATCGCAATATTCGATGAAGGTGTATGAAGAAGAGCACAGCGACATCGACGCAAAGCTGTACGATTTGAAAAACATTCTGATCAAATACGTGCACGGCGATGAGATGCACGACGTGTATAACGAAATTATTTTTGAATTGTTCCGATTAGAAAAAGACATTCAAGACCACACACGCATCGAGAACACGATTCTGATGCCGTTAGTCGGTGAAATGGAAAGCACGTTATTTCATATATCCAAAAAGAAATTTTCTTCATGGCAAAGCGCCGAACATTCTTCCTTGCCGCTGGCACACATGCCTGCCGCTACCATTCAAGCACAGATCAAGGCAAATGGGTTTCGGAATCACGATGCTTTAACAGAACGCGAAATAGAAGTACTGCGGCTTGTAGCATGCGGCGATCTCAACAAGCAGATTGCGGATAAACTTTCCATCTCGCTGCACACGGTTATCTCCCATCGAAAAAACATTACGCGCAAACTGCAAATTAAAACCGTGGCGGGCTTGACAATCTACGCCTTGCTGAACGGATTGATTTCCTCCAACAATATAAGCTGACGCGCAGTTTGTTTTTGACATCTTCCAAAATCCTTCCTACATTCTTTCAACAAAAATTTTTAGAATTTTATCAGAAAGAGTTTTATGAAACAAAGAATTATCATCGCCGGTGTTTTGGTTTGCATTGCAGCAGCAGTAATGCAGGCGCAAGTCGAACGGCACGACACGGCATTGTTTGTTCAGCCGAAAAGCGAATTCTGGGATTCGATTACTACATCCTTAGATAAGTTTTACAAGAAAGAACCATCGTCCAAAAAAGAACTGTTTGTGGATTTCAGCAGATACAATCCGCCGAAATCTCTCGATGAGTTCAAACAATGCTGGCACAACAAACCGGTATCGCAGGCAAACTCCGGCATGTGCTGGTGTTTTTCCACAACGTCGTTTTTAGAATCAGAAATTTACCGAACGACAAAACGCGAAGTAAAACTTTCGGAACTGTACACGGTGTACTGGGAATATGTAGAAAAAGCGCGGGGGTTTGTTGATGCGCGCGGCAATCAGGCATTTGGGCAGGGATCAGAATCGGAAGCTGTTCTCCGTGCATGGAAAAATCATGGCATCGTGCCAGAAGATGCGTTCACGGGATTGTTGAACGGCCAGCCGTTTCATGATCATACAAAATTGTTTGCCGAATTAGATGCGTATTTAAAATCAGTGAAGAATTCCAATGTTTGGGATAAAGATGCTGTCGAACATACGGTGCGTTCTATTCTCGATCATTATATCGGCGCGCCGCCGGAGAAAATTTCTGTGAACGGCAAAGAAGTGACGCCGAAAGAATATTTAGAGAAAACCTTGAAATTGAATTTGAACGATTACATCGAACTCACGTCGTTCTCCGACCGGCCGTATTATGAATGGACGGAATATGACGTGGAAGACAATTGGTGGCACAGCAAAGAATATTTTAACGTCCCATTAGATGTGTTTATGGCAGCGATCAAACATTCTATTCGTGCTGGATACACAACAACAATTGGCGGCGATGTTTCAGAACCGGGCATTGAAGGACATGCAGGCATTGCCGTTATTCCGTCGTTCGATATTCCATCGCAATACATCGATGAGAATGCGCGCATCTTCCGCTATAAAAACGGAACAACCGGCGATGACCACGGCATTCATCTCGTCGGCTATGCGGAAAAAGATGGAAAAGATTGGTACTTGATTAAAGATTCCGGAGCCGGTTCGCGCAACAATTCGCATCCCGGATATTATTTTTTCCAAGAAGATTTCGTGAAGTTGAAAATGCTAACAGCGATGTTTCCTAAAAGCGCTTTGCCGGAAATCGTTTCTAAGATACCGAAATAATTATACTGTCATTGCGAATCCGCGCAAGCGGATGAAGCAATCACATCCATGACGTTCGCACAGAACCTTCGTTCATTCTTATCAAAACAGATTGAGCGAAGGTTTTTTGTTTATGGTTTGCGGCAAATCAATGTCATTCGTTTTGCTGAGTCTTCAAAACAAATTTCAAACTTCAGCGCAAGCATTACTGATTTTAATTCGGGTATTTCCGGCAAGCGGTCTTGTGCTACTGCACCGCCGATCTTTGCATGAATTGTTGTGATAGTTTCCGCATTCAGAAGATGGATGATGCTGATCGTTCCACCGGATTTCAACACGCGTCGTGCTTCCACAAATGCCGCGGGAACATTTTCAAGATGCGGAACGACGGAAAGCATGTGACACGCGCGCAAACGCTTCATCGGAAAACGGAAGCTGGTGCGCATCACCTTTAACGTACTCAACAACATTCGGACTCATTTTTTTGCGTGCGCAAGCAAGCATCGTTTCGGAATTATCTATTGCCGTTACATTCCATTCCGATAAAAACGGAAACAGCACACCGGTTCCGCATCCGGCATCTAAAACATTTCTACCGATGTCTTCCGGTGTTTCCACAAAAGAAATAATTCTTTTTAAGTACAATGCATCGTCATGCGAAAGATGTTCATTCCATCGTTCCGCACGACGGTTAAAAAAGGCACTGCGGGTTTCTGAAGCAATGTCCATAGAATATCATTTAAAATGGCAAACCGATTTTATATTTTACCGCAAGCATCCGCAGAACTGTTGTTGCAAGCACCGCTGCGGTCGATGCGGAAACATGGTCGCCCGTCACTTGCTTGATCACCACATAAACCACCGATCCGCCGAGCGCGCACGTTGCGTACAATTGCTCGCCCTGGATGAATACGGTCGGTACTTTATTACAGAGAATATCACGCATCACGCCACCGAATGTTGCCGTAATGACGCCCATCATCAGCGAGATACTCCAGTGCACATGCAGCTCCATGGCGTATGCCGTACCGACTGCGGCATACAACCCCAGTCCGAGGGCATCGGGAAAAATGATCGTGCGTTCCGTCAAATGAATTTTGGCAAAGACCACTAACACGGCAAGAAGAATCGCAAATCCTAAAACGCCGATAACATACATCGGATCGGAAATCCAAAACAGTGGGTAGCGGTTCAAGAGCATGTCGCGGATCGTTCCGCCACCAAGCGCTGTAATGAAAGCCACAATGCAAACGCCGACAAGGTCCATGCCGTTCCGTTTTGCTTCGATCACACCGGAAACCACTGCCGCCGCAATACCGATGATCTGAATAATGTCTAATATTTTTATTGGATCCATAAACTGACAGCAACGCGGTGCTCACATTCGTATGCACACAGCTTGCTAAACATCGAAATACTCTGCTGAAAAAGCAAGAGAAATTATAATCCCGCTTGCCCGCCGAGCAGGTGGGCCTGCACACCGACCGAATATGTTCTTCCCGGCATCGGATAACCATAAATGGTTTGGTAAGATTGATTGAAAAGATTCTGGCTGCCGAAAGAAACCGTAACATTCTTATACACTTGTGCTGCAATCCGCGCTTCGCCATTGGTATAATCGGAAAGTTTTTTGAGTGTATAAAAATTGGAATCCCATCCATACAAGGTATTGACGTATTGTACACCGGCAGAGATTGTTACAAATTGCCAGCGATATTCTCCGCCAAGATATGCTTTATGTTTGGGAACAGACTGCGATACATCCGGTTTATCATTGTAGGTATAACTTGCATTGAACTTTACATCTTCAAAGGGAAAAACTTGTGCAGATACTTCCACACCGCTGCGATGGAAACCGCCGGTGTTAAATGCCTTCATCATATACCACGCATCGTTGATCGTGTTGTCGGCATCGATGATGAATCCTGCAACATCGATACTCGCAACCTGCGCGAACAAATGCGAGAATCCGATTTCATAGTTCCATAATTTTTCCGGCTGCAATGTTCCGCTTAAGGAAGAAAGCTGATACAATTCAAAAATTTGCGGTGCACGGTATCCGCGCGCAACCGATGCACGGGCATTTGTTTCGTCATCAAGCTTGTATGTTACTCCTGCTTGCGGAACAATAAGATCACCGAAGTAACTATTGTGCACGCAACGGATTCCGGCGTTTCCCAGTAACCTGCCAAAAAATAATTGCTGCGTACTGACATATCCTGCATAATCGTTGATGGTATGATCTCCAAAATCCGCAAAGACATTTTTTCCTGTGCCGCCGTTCTGCTGCACATCGATTCCGACTGTCGTTGTGTTATTTTGCAAAAGTGCAAATGATTGGAATACATTCACGGCAGCAAGATGGTCGTCGGAAACCCAGCTTCCGTTTCCATAGTATGGTGAAAATTCATGATGCCCGGCATTGTACGCAAATCGAACACCGCCTTTTGAATATCCAAAGTCGTTGTCTAATTCTGCTCCGATGTAACCGCGCTGCACATGAATCCAATCGTCAATATGCACCGCGTCGATCTGTCCCGGATCGTACGTGTTGAATTGCGTATAGCTTCCATCCACGGATACCTTATACTGCTCATTGAGTTGATAAGATGATTTCGAGATATCCGCTATTCGCCGTATATTCCGACCATGGCCGGTCGCCGTCCGTGTGTTCATGCGTGAACGAACCGAGCATATTCCATTGTTTTTCTTGATAGCCCAATTGCAAACCGTATCGCTGTGCATCGTCGGAACCGTACAAAATCGAAGCATTGCCGGAAATTCCGTCCTTCTGTGTTCCGTGTGTTATAATATTGATGACACCACCCATGGCGTTGGAGCCATAGAGCATCGACGCGGGACCGCGTATCACTTCTACATGATCCACATTGGCAGAAAGATAACTGTCATCCAATGGATGTCCGTACCATCCCATATATTGCGGTTGTCCATCGATTAAGATCAAGATTTCATTATTCGGACTGCCGCCGATACCGCGGATCGTAATTTGTCCGGACGGCGAGTTGACGCCGAAGCCAAGCACATCACGTTCCGTCACAAAGATTCCCGGTACCTGCTGGCTTACCAATGAGAAAATTGATTTTTGGGGATTTGCCTGAATATCTTCCGCCGATACAACCGAAATCGACGGCGCAACTAAATTGCGCGGCGTTTCGGTTCGTGTTGCAGTAACCGTAACGGGATTAAGATAATAATTTTTTGTCGTATCGGCACCTTCCGCAAAAAGATATATCGGTACCAAGAATAGTAAAGAAGAAATAAAATATCGCATGTTGCATTCTTTCAAAATATAATGAATGATGTGGTGAACGATGGTCGTCGTGTTGCTGCACTGCACGGCACAAAATCAGTAATAGGAATTCCACACCATAATCATAATATGCCAAAGCTCTAAGAACTCAAATTGAATGGTCGTTGTCATAGAAAGTTATTCCTTTTTCAAGAAATAATTTTGTCCATTCATATTTTTTTCGCTTCTTCCAGTTGGCATGGTGATACGCATAACTGAAGATTAACGGCACAACCGTCGTGGCTTCGGCATACACCATTTGCTCGAATGTCGTATCGACTTTTCCCCACGAACTTGCTTCTTTCAAGGTGGAACTGGAACACGCGCCGTCGCGCACATCGGCAACGGTAATCTGCACGGCATATTTATGCATCGGCACTTCTTTGCCGAGCACTTCCGCACACACCACTGTATCCTGAATAAAATTCTTCGGCACGCCGCCGCCGATCATAAACAATCCGGAAAATTTTGCCGCCATTTTAATTTGCGTCAGTTCGTAAAAATCCTGAACGGAATCAATGGTGATATACGGCTTGCTCTGTTTCTTTCGTTCCACCTGATGCATCACCAATCCGAATCCGGCGCTGGAATCTGTGAACGCGGGACAAAACACCGGAACGTTGTGCTCATACGCCAACTGCACTAACGAATTCTTCTTCTTCGCATGGGTCGTTAAATAGCGCCCCATTTCTCGAATGATCTCGCGCGAAGAATACGGGCGCGGTTCTAATGCGTCGGCAACTATTTTAATCGCAGCATCGCAATGCTGAAGTTGTTCTTCATCGATAAACGTATCGTAAATCCGGTCCACATAATTTTTCCGCAGCATCGCATCATCGGTAAACGGTGTGCCTTTGTAATGTTTATATCCGAGTGCCTCAAAAAAATCCATATCGACAATCGAAGCTCCGGTGGCAACAACCATATCGATCATATTGAACCGGATCATATCGGCATAAATATTCATGCAGCCGGCAGCGCTGGTACTTCCGGCAAGGACAAGCGCAGTGGTGCAATTCTTTTCGTTAATCATCTTCACAAGGATATCAGCGGCGCGTGCAGTATCGCGCGAACTAAACGACATTTCCCGCATGGCATCAATAATCTTCGATGTATCGAATTTCGTTGCATCGATTTGTTGAATGGTTCTCTTTAATAATGACTTTTTCATCTTACTACACTTTCTTCTTTCAATAAGAAATGGACCCTCCATCATCATGTAATGAAGTATGGGTACGTGAACATATTTAAATCAAGGATATTGCTTCTGTTTGTTCCCATATACCAAAATAGAAACGGAAGCAATTCTCAATATTAGTAGTAAGAATTCCAGACGATGATCATGATATGCACGAGCATCAGATGTTCATAATGAATACTAATGGTGCGCATGGGGATGATGGTGCGGCGTATCGATGACCGCAGTTAAGGTGAGTTTGCCGTGCTGCACGCCTTTAAAGCTCAATAGTTTCCCGGCAATAGTTTTCAAAACAGATGCCGTTCCCCGCAGCATCACCACTTCCATACAATGGTCATGGTCCACGTGTACATGCGATGTGGAAATAATATTGTCCACATACTCATGCTGGAGATTGGAGAGGGATTTTTCTAAATCGCGTTTGTGATGGTCGTACATATACACTAATGCGCCAACCGTCGATGCCGACGGGTCTTCGGCTGTTTCGTCCACCAACTTTTCCCGCACAATATCGCGGATCGCTTCCGAACGGTTGTTATAACCCTTGCGGGCAATCAAGTGATCGAATTGATGGAGCAAATCATCCTCCATCGAAATACCGAAACGAATAAGTTCTTTTGTTGTCATTTGCGTGCTACGATTATAATAAATGTAGCACGGTTTGTAGAAAGAAGCAAGAAAAGAATTTCGGAGTAAGAAGACGGAATGTAGAAGAAGGAGACAAAAATACTGAACACATAAACACTGAAAATAAAAAAACATATAATTCAGCAAAGCAACTTTGCATTGCACGCAGAGGTTTAGTATATTTCCTGCAGAATTTAAATCGAAATACGGGACATCGTATTTATCCGTGTCCCGTATAACGCCTCCAACTGGCACTATTCACTATGCGAGTTCGCTGTGCACATATTGTACCCGTACGTTGTGCGGGCTTTATCTCATGCCCAAAAGGAGCGGCTTATGGATCTACAAATTAAAGAAGTAACAACCGCACGCGAATTAAAACAATTCGTTTCGTTTCAATATTCGCTGTACCGCAACAATCCATATATCGTTCCTCCTCTGCGCGCCGAAGAATTGTTTTCGCTGCGAAAGGATAAAAATCCCGCGTTCGATTTTTACGATGCTGCATATTGGCTCGCATACGAGCATGGCAAAATTGTCGGGCGCATTGCCGGTATGATCAACAAAAAATATAACGAGCGATGGCATGCAAAAGCGGCACGATTCGGCTGGTTCGATTTTATCGACGATACAGAAGTTTCTTCCGCTCTGCTCCGCACGGCAGAACAATGGGCTGCGCAAAAAGGAATGGATTGCATCCACGGGCCGTTAGGATTTACGGATATGGACGGCGAAGGAATGCTGGTGGAAGGATTTCAAGAAATCAGCACGCTGGGTTCGCTCTATAATTATCCGTACTACCCGAAGCATATTGAACAGGCGGGATATACCAAAGATACGGACTGGGTGGAATTTGAAGTGACCATGCATGGAACGATTCCCGAAAAGATCGAACGCTTTGCCGCCATTGCGCTGGAGCGGAATCATCTTACCGTTCTCAAAGCCCGGAAAGCAAAAGATTTGCTTCCGTACGCAAAAGAAATATTCAAACTCTTGAACGATGCCTATAAAAATTTATACGGATTCGTGGAGCTTTCCGACAAACAGATCGATATGTATGTGAAACAATATTTTAATTTTATCAATCCCGAATTTGCGCCGGTGGTGGTGGACACGAACAACAAGGTGGTTGCGTTCGGCATTGCGATGCCCTCGCTCTCCTATGCTTTTCAAAAATGTAACGGGCGGCTCTTTCCGTTTGGATTTTTTGTACGTGCTGCGTGCAATGAAAAATAACCGGAAAGCGGATTTGTATCTCACCGCTGTGCAGCCCGATATGCAGAACAAAGGCATCAATGCGATTCTCATTCATGAAATGAATAAAACGTTTACGAAGTACCGCATCGAAAAAGTAGAAACGAACCGCGAGTTAGAGACGAACGCCAAAGTGCAAGCCCAGTGGAAACATTACGATACCCGCCTGCATAAACGGCGGCGGTGTTATAAAAAAGAATTGTCTGCGACCGGCCTTGTAGAATAAACTGTCCTGATTGTTTTGCCGTTAAGCATTTGTTCATTACTAAAGTAGAACTTTTCTTAAGAATGTTTAAAAAAGCCAGTCAGTCTGAGCCAGTCGAAGACTGACTGGTACAGATCATCCTTCGACAAGCTCAGGATGATTTTTTCCTCTGTTATTAAGATAGCTTCTTTAAAAATTCCCCGATCAATCGCAAGCAGATAATGGTTATTTTAATTTAATGATTTCTCTCTTTTGCCGCTCTTGAAATTGTATTTCAAACTGCGTATTCTATAGATGTGTTTATGGTAACACAGAATCATACAATGGAACGGGATTTTTACAGTTGAATAATTTGCTTAAGCCAAAACTGTTTAAAGTTTTTCAAGAGGGCTACAGTAAAAAAACTTTTTATTCTGACCTCACCGCCGGTATCATTGTCGGTGTTGTGGCATTGCCGTTAGCGATTGCCTTTGCGATTGCTTCAGGCGTTAAACCGGAACAGGGCTTGTTCACCGCCATCATCGCAGGTATTATCGTTTCGTTGCTCGGCGGAAGCCGCGTGCAAATTGCAGGACCGACCGGCGCATTTATCGTTATCGTGTACGGCATCGTGCAGCGGTACGGGTACGATGGGCTTGCCGTGGCAACATTTCTTGCGGGCATCATTCTTGTCATTATGGGATTCGCACGGTTCGGGACGCTGTTGAAATTTATCCCCTATCCGCTGACGGTCGGATTTACCAGCGGCATTGCCGTCATTATTTTTTCTTCGCAGGTCAATGATTTTCTCGGATTCCACATTCAAAATCTGCCGGCAGATTTTGTTCAGAAGTGGATTACCTATGCCGGACATTTTGCTTCGTTTGATCCTTACACGCTCGGCGTCAGCATTGTTTCGTTGTTCATTATCATTTTCTGGCAGCGCATTACGCAGCGCATTCCGGGTTCTCTCGTTGCCATTATTCTCGTGACTGCTGTCGTGCAAATTTTTCAATTGCCGGTAGAAACCATCGGTTCTCGATTCGGCAATGTGCCGATGTCGTTGCCCGTGCCGCATTTTCCTAAAGTTTCGTGGAACGTGTTCACGCAAATGTTTTCTCCCGCATTGACGATTGCTCTGCTTGCGGCAATCGAATCGCTGCTTTCGGCGGTGGTATCGGATGGCATGATTCGTTCGCGCCATCGTTCCAACGCAGAACTCATCGGGCAGGGTGTTGCCAATATGGTCTCGCCGTTGTTTTTCGGAATTCCTGCAACCGGTGCGATTGCCCGCACGGCAACCAATGTGAAAAACGGCGGTAAAACTCCCATCGCAGGCATTATTCACAGCATCACGCTGCTTTTAATAATGATGGTGTTCGGACAATGGGCGAAACTTATTCCGATGGGAACACTCGCAGCGGTGCTGGTTGTCGTTGCATACAATATGAGCGAATGGCGTTCGTTCATTCATATTTTAAAAAGCCCGAAAGGCGATGTTGCTGTCTTACTCGTAACATTTTTACTCACCATCATTGTCGATCTGACCGTTGCGATTCAAATCGGCATACTGCTTTCCGCCTTGTTCTTCATTCGCAGAATGTCGGAAGTTAGTCAGGTAACGCCGCTGACACGTGATCTAAAAGAAGAAGATGATGCTGCCGAAAGCGAATCGCCGTTAGTTGTTCCGAATGGCGTAGAAGTATTTGAAGTGTTCGGTTCGTTATTCTTCGGAGCAGTCGATCAATTCACCGAATCGCTGCATGAATTGAAATCGAAGCCGAAAGTTTTTATTCTCGAAACAAAAAATTTGCTTGCCATCGATGCCACAGGGCTTCGTGCCTTAGAATCATTGACGGACGATCTTCGCAGGCAGGGAACGCGGTTCTTGCTTAGCGGCATTCACAAACAGCCGTTGTTCGCGATGCAGCAATCAGGATTCTTCGACAAGATCGGTGAAGACAATGTGTTTGGTTCGCTCGCCGATGCCTTGGAACAATCCCGCGGGCTTGTAGAAAAGAAAAAGTAGCGCTCCCTTGTTCTCTTCACATCAACGAACCATTAACGGTGGTCGCCATTAGTGCGATTGGGCTGCGTTGTTTGGGTATTTTGCTGCGTAGAGTTTGTATTTGTCGTTGTGTTTTGGCCGGATGTATTTGTTGGTCCCGTCGTTCGCCCTGAAGTCGGAGAAGTCGTCGTTCCCGATGAACCATTTCTATTATTATTCTCATGCATATCCGAACCCGGACGGGCAGGTTGAGTGATAGGCCTTGCCGGTGCCGATGTAGAAGGCGGTACTTTTCCCGGCAATGGCAATGACGGTGTTGGCGGATAGAAAGGTTGCGGCGGCGGGGCGGGCGACCAAATCGGAAATACCGGCACCGGTTCTATCGGTTGTTCTTCTGTTTCCTCGCTCTGTCCCTCATCGACAAAATAGACAACGCATCCCGAAAAAAGAATCGGTAGGAGTATCAATAGTATGTACCATCGTTTCATAACCATCTCCTCTTTTTTCTACAGTGATATTACCATTATAATGCCAGAATTGCTTGCTGTTTTTTTGTGATAAAATGCCGTTGAGAATCTGCCATCGACTTCTTTTGTATTCATATTGTAGAGTATTGCAGACAGTAAAACATCTATCTTTCGTTTCATCTTGCTATCGATTCGTTGAATGAATATATTGAAGCAGAAAACTATGTCATCTTAAACGAACAATGTTCATTCGACAATTTCAACAAGAAGACGAAGATGCCGTTATTGCATTGTGGCGGCAATGTGATCTGGTTCGTCCATGGAACGATCCGCATCGAGATATCCAACGTAAACTTTGCGTCAATCCGGAATTATTTATAGTCGGCGTTGTGGATAACCGGATCGTGGCAAGTGTGATGGCGGGTTATGAAGGACATCGCGGCTGGTTGAATTATCTCGCGGTTGCACCGGAGGTTCAACAACAAGGATACGCACGGAACATTCTTGCAGAAGCCGAACGGCTTTTACGAAACGCGGGCTGTCCAAAAATAAATTTGCAGGTTCGGTCGTCCAACCGTGGTGTCATCGAATTTTACCGGCATCTTGGTTATGCTGTTGATGATGTTGTAAGCATGAGCAAACGCTTAGAACATGATAACGATGTCGGTTAATATTTCTTTGAATTTCTTTTCCCTTCTGTGTAAATCATTAATTTTGTTTTCAAAAAAGTTTTTGTTTTCGACAGAATGAGTTTCTTTGTTCATGTTCCTCGCCGTTTCTTTCTTCCTCCCTCCCGCTCTTTTTCGTATATTATAGGATCATGCTATCATTAGAACACATAACCGTTCAGTTTGGCGGAAGAGTTTTGTTTGAAGATTTAACCGCGCTCATCAGCCCGCACGACCGTGTGGGATTGGTCGGCTCCAACGGTACGGGCAAATCCACATTGCTCAAAGTTATTGCCGGACTTCAATTGCCGGAAAGCGGCAACATCAACAAAGCTCAATATGTTACCGTGGGCTATCTGCCGCAGGACGGCGTAGCGGCGCACGGCAAAACATTGTATGATGAAACGGCAACCGCATTTGAAAACATCCTTGCCGTGCAGGAACAATTGGAAGAAGCAGAACACAATCTTGCCACGCTCGATCCAATGAGCGAAGCATACACCGACACGCTGGAAGTGTTTGGCGAACTGCATCATAAATTGGAAGACCTCGATGCCTACCGAATGAAATCCAACATCGAGCAGGTGCTAGTGGGTTTGGGATTTTCGGAGCAAGATTTTGTACGGCAAACGGATGAGTTCAGCGGCGGCTGGCAAATGCGGATTGCACTTGCGAAGTTATTGCTACAAGAACCGAATGTTTTGCTATTAGATGAACCGACGAACCATTTGGATATCGAATCATTGCAATGGTTAGAAGAATATTTGGATCATTACAATGGCGCGATCATTCTTGTTTCGCACGACCGCGCATTTTTGGACAACATCACAAAAAAAACATACGCGCTCGCAAACGGATCGTTTGAAACGTACGCCGGCAATTATTCTTTTTATGAACGCGAACGCGTGGTGCGCAAAGAACTGTTGATGAACCAGTATAAAAATCAGCAGCAGCAATTGAAACAAACGCAGGAGTTCATCGAACGCTTTCGTTACAAAGCCACAAAAGCACGGCAGGTGCAAAGCCGCATTAAGCAATTGGAAAAGATCGACCTAATCGAAATCGATTCGGAAGAAAATGAAATCCATTTTGAATTTCCACAGCCGCAGCAAGGCGGGCGTGTGGCATTGGAGTTAAAGGCGTTAGATAAACGTTACGGCGAGCATGTTATTTTTTCGGGATTGGATTACAGGGTTGAACGCGGCGAACGAATTGCCGTCGTCGGCGTGAACGGCGCAGGAAAATCTACACTTTCGCGTATGATCGCCGGTGTAGAATCCCTTGATGCCGGTGAGCGCATCGTGGGATACAACACCAAGATTTCCTACTTTGCCCAAAATCAAGCGGATGAATTGGATATGACGAAAGACGTGTTATCCGTGGTGGAAGAAGATGCGGCAACCGAAACACGCGTGCGTTTGCGAACGCTGCTCGGATCATTTCTTTTTCATGGCGATGATGTTTTCAAGAGCGTCTCCGTACTTTCCGGCGGCGAACGCAGCCGATTGGCACTTGCCAAAATGTTGTTGCAACCCGCAAACTTTTTGGTGATGGACGAACCGACAAACCATTTGGATATGAAATCGAAACGTGTGCTGCAAGAAGCACTTTCCAACTACGACGGCACATTTATGATCGTCTCGCACGACCGCGCATTCCTCGATCCGATTGTGACGCGAGTATTGGAAATAACGCCCGGCAAGATCAAAACCTATCTTGGCAATGTATCCGAATATCTTGCGAAGAAAAAAACAGAACGGGAATCGGCAAAGCAGATAGTTGTTTCCATAAAGCCGGAAGAAAAGAAAAAGAACTGGCAGGAAGAACAGGAAAAGAAAAAAATCCTAGCAAAAGAAATACGTGCGATCAAGAAAAAAATTGACCAGACAGAAGCAGAGATTCAAAAGTTTGAAGCACGAAAAAAAGAAATCGAAACGTTGCTCGCCGATCCGGAATTCTACAAACGAGGTGCAGAAGCATCCGATGTTACCGAAGAATATGGCGTCATCAAGAAAAAAATTGAGGGGACATACCGGAACTGGTCGAAATTCACTGATGAATTAGAACGGGCGGAGAAAAGTGGATAAGATACAAAGCAGGCGACAATATATATTGTCGCCTGCTATTTTTTACCGCGACCTTTTATCTTCCAATAGCGGCGGATCGGTTTTTTCTTCCGCGTGATGTTTGACAATCCGCGCCTGCGTTTGGAAAATCACTTCCTCCGAAATATTCGTCGTCAGATCGGCAACACGTTCTAAATTTCTACTGACGCGAATTAATTCCAGCCCGCATTCAATCAATTGCGGATTCGGTTTCAACAATTCAATCACATCGCGTGTTACCTGCCGGTTCAGATCGTCCATTTGATCGTCGGACTTTAAAACAGAACGCGCTAATACCGTATCCATTAAAATAAATCCATCCAACGCTTCTTTCAACATCGTCTGGCTCAGTGAAGCCATTGTGGGAATTTCATCAAGGATTTCGATGTAGGGAAGTTTTTTCATCGTAATAGCAGACTCTGCAATATTTACCGCGTGGTCTCCTAATCGTTCGAGATCGTTATTAATTTTTTGCGCGGCAACAATAAAACGCAGATCGCGCGCAACCGGCTGCTGCAATGCCAGCAAGTCGATCACAGCATTATCAATTTCTAATTCCAATGAGTTTATGCGGTTATCAGAATCGATGACGCGCTGTGCCAATTCAACATCACCGTTGAGAAATGCTTGCGTCGATAACTTTACGCTCTCTTCCACCACGCTTCCCATTTTGATGAGCGAGGTTTTTAATCCTTCAAGTTCTTTTTGGAAATGTCGTTCCATTATTGGTTCCTTCTTAGCCGAATCGTCCGGTAACATAATCTTCCGTTTGTTTTTTGGATGGCATCGTGAATATTTTTCTTGTTTCGTCGGTACTCGATCAGTTCGCCCATATAAAAGAACGCCGTGAAATCGCTTACACGGGCAGCTTGCTGCATATTGTGGGTAACAATCGCAATCGTGTACAGTTTTTTTCAATTCATAAATCAAGTCTTCTACTTTTGCGGTCGAAATCGGATCGAGTGCGCTGGCGGGTTCATCCATCAACAGCACTTCGGGATTGACGGCGAGCGCACGGGCAATACACAATCGTTGCTGCTGCCCGCCGGAAAGACTGGCGCCGCTCTTGCTCAACAAATCTTTGACTTCATTCCATAATGCTGCCTGCTGTAAACTGCGTTCAACGATTTCGGAAATTTTTTTCCGGTCATGCATGTCCGCCATGCGTAATCCGGCAGCAACGTTATCAAAGATCGACATTGTGGGAAATGGATTTGCTTTCTGGAATACCATACCGATTTTTTTCCGCAGCAACACAGCATCCATTTTATACACATCTTCGCCATCAAGAGAAATTGTTCCCGTCAATCGGCTGCCGGGAATCAATTCGTGCATGCGGTTGATCGCACGCAGAAACGTGGATTTTCCGCAGCCCGATGGGCCGATGATCGCGACAACAGCATGTTCAGGAATATTTATGCTGACATCTTTTACCGCTTGTGTCTTTCCAAAATAGGCGGATACATGCTCCGCTGAAATCTTTACTCGATCTAATATTCTTCCATCGCCACCCGTTGAATGAATTTCTGTTTTCATGGCCGGTGGTTCTATCGTTTCTATGTCTTCCATCATTCTCATCTCTCCGACAAACTACTGCGCGTAGCAAAACGCACAGCAATGCTTAATATCAAAATCAACATCATCAATACCAACGCGCCCGCCCATGCTTGCGCAATCCAATCTTCAAATGGCGACACCGCATAATTATAAATAAAAACCGTCAGTGAGGCAATCGGCTGGCCGAGCGATGTATGCCAGAAACGATTGTTCAGCGCCGTGAATAACAGCGGTGCGGTTTCACCCGCAGCGCGTGCAATTGCAAGCATAATTCCTGTTACCACACCGCCCATTGCCGTCCGTAAAACAATTTGCAGCGACGTTTTCCATTGCGGAATACCGAGCGCCAGCGCTGCTTCACGCAGTGTGTGTGGAACAGTTTTTAAAATTTCTTCCGTCGTGCGTGTGATGGTGGGAATCATCAAAATGCCGAGCGCAACGCCGCCTGCATACGCGGAAAAATGTTTCATTGGCAGCACAACCAGAGTGTACACCACAACACCTGTCACAATCGATGGGACGCCGTTTAGGACATCCGTTAAAAAGCGAACGGTGTTGCCAAACCAATTTTCTCCGTATCCGACAAATAAATTCCTGCCATTACACCGACGGGCAAACTGAGACAGCAGCCAAGCCCGACAAGAATCATGGTACCGACTATTGCATTCGCTAAACCACCGCCTGTTTCACCGACAGGCGTCGGCAGCTTTGTAAAAAAATCCCAATTGAGCGCGGAAGCACCCAGAGCGATTGTGCGATAAAAAATAAGCACTAACGGAACAAGCGCGATCAACACACTCAATCCGCACAACGTGAACATGGTTGCGCTAATATATTTACGGAGACGAAATCGATAATCTTCCATTATGACCTCGCTGCTCCGGAATTACGCGTCACGCTCCACACCAACAAACGGGCGCAGGAATTTACGATGATTGTAATAATAAATAATGTCAGTGCAATTTCAATCAAGGCACTGATATACATATCCGATGTCGCTTCGGTAAATTCATTTGCAAGAACGCTTGCCATCGTATAGCCCGGCTCAAAAAGTGACGCAGAAATTGTAGGACGATTGCCGATGACCATGGTCACTGCCATGGTTTCGCCAATCGCTCTGCCAAGTCCCAAAATAATCGCACCGATAATTCCTGAACGGGAATACGCCAGCGCAATCCGCGTTGACTGCCAGCGTGTAGAACCGAGTGCCAACGCCGCTTCTCGCTGCGCACGCGGCACAGCTCGAATCACATCACGCGAAATCGACGCGATAATCGGCAGCACCATAATGGAAAGAATCATTCCCGATGCAAGCATGCCGACGCCGTACGGCGCGCCGTGAAACAACGGTATCCATCCAAGTTTTTCCGAAACGAACGGTTCAATAGTATCTCGCAGCCATGGTACCATCACAAAAAATCCCCACACGCCATAGACAATACTTGGAATGCCGGCAAGTAATTCCACAAAAAAAGAAACTGGCTGCTCCAACCATCTCGGCGCCATCTCTGTTAAGAACACGGCAATGCCAAGACTTAGCGGAACTGCAATAAGAAGCCCAAGAAACGACAACACGAGCGTTCCATAAATGAACGGAAGCGCACCATATTGTTCCTGAACAGGGTCCCACTTACTGCTGACGAAGAAATTCCATCCGAATTTCTCCCACGACAATCCCGATGACCGCACCATCTCAAACGCCATCAACACAACCAAGACTAAAATAATGGCAGCAAAGAATTGTGTCAAATTCTTGAATAACAAATCACCGGCATTGATTGATCGGCTTTTATGTACTTCGGGTTTTACTTGTTATGCTTGGACTGATTCCATAGTTTTATAAACCTGCGGCAATTGAGCGTTCGCACACCCAATTGCCGCATCACTTATTCACTTATTCTATTTTTATGTTCACTTTGTTTCAATACCATCGACTAATTTTTCAGCAAGTTTAACAACGGGTTTTGGCAACGGCGCATAATACAAATCTTTTGCATACGCCTGTCCGTCGGTTAATGCCCAGCGAAGAAATTTTACAATCTCGTTTGCTTTTGCTTTGTCCTGTCCGTTTTTGTATATCAGAAGCCAGGTAAAGCCGGAGATAGGATACGAATCTTTGCCGTCGGCATTGGTAATGGAAACACGCAAATCTGCCGGCATATTCTTGCTGGCGCCTGCTGCTGCAGCAGAGACAGTTTCAAAATTCGCTTCGACAAACTCGCCGGCTTTGTTCTTGAGAATCGCAAAGCTCAGATTGTTTTTCACCGCATACGCCAGTTCTACGTATCCGATAGCGCCTTCAGATTGTTTCACCAATCCGGCAACGCCTTCGTTTCCTTTGCCGCCCAATCCTACAGGCCAGCTCACCGACGTGCCCTTGCCGACATTGACTGACCATGTTTTGCTGACTTTATCTAAATAGTCTGTAAAAATATTTGTCGTGCCACTGCCATCGGAACGGTGCGCAACGATGATCATCTTATTGGGAAAATTCTTATCCGGATTGATAGCTTTGATTCTTGAATCGCTCCAATTGGTAATTTGGCCAAGATAAATTTGTGCAAGCACATCCGGAGTTAATCGCAAGTCTTTTCCTGCTGCGGGTAAGTTATACGTAATAACCACAGCGCCCATCACGGTCGGAATGTGCAAAATTTCTGTCCCGCGTTTGGTTTTTGCTTCAGCTAATTGAGCATTCGACATTGGACCATCTGTTGCACCAAAATCGACTGTACCTTCAGTCGTTTGTTTGATTCCTCCACCGCTGCCGATGGATTGATAATTGAACAACACACCGCTTTGTTTGCCGTACACATCAAACCACTTGGAATAGATGACATACGGGAATGTTGCACCGGCACCGTTCAAATTCGTTTGAGCCAAGGCATTACCAACCACCATCGACACAAGAGCAATGCTTAAAATAATTTTTGTGAATTTCATTTTTTTCTCCTTAACACATAAGCATTGTGAAGCATGAAGGATTTCTTTTTCAGAAATCGCATTCATGCTTCACAATAATTTCTTTATTGATTACAGAAACACATAATAGAGCGTTACACGAGCTGTAACGGAAGGATCAGGTGTGCCTTTTCCAGCAGCCGTTGCCTGATATGTTTCATACAATACGTTCGGTTGAATGGAAACATTTTTATCGACTTTCCATGAAAGGCCTGCAATAACATAATTGCGTGCATCGTATGTTGAAGCTCCGTCGGTATTGGGATCGTAGTTATCATACCGAAGTACCGAGAGCAAGTTCAGGAATAAAATTATATGAACCAAAAATCGAATATCCGAGACCATTCTTTGAACCTAACGAGCCGCCTGGCGGCGTGTAACTATTAGATTGAGATGTCATATAAGCTTCTGCACCGATATTATATGCAAACGGTTCATTGTAACCGACAAATAATGCCTCGGTCCATGTTCCCGTACTGCCGGTTGCATTTCCCGCTGCATCCTTATAATCTACATACGCTGTTGCCTGAAGATTAGTGATTGGTTTGTACTGAATATGTGCATAATATCTTTTATACATATCCGTTTCCGGTTTGCCAGTACCTGCGCCGTTGCCAAACATTACCCAGTAATTCAACGTGCCATCATCAAGAATTTTTCCTTTCAACGAGACGCCTAAATCACGTGAATCAACGATGCCTCGTAAATCCATAATGGTTTTTTCAAGCGAACGATACCCCCATGCAGCTTCGGATACATCGTACGCTGGAGTCGGCTGCACACCGAAAATCAAATTGCTTCCTGTAAAAACATTTTTCCAGTTTAAATATGCATCTTTTACAAACACGCCTACTTTACCGCCTGCGAGTTCATCACCGGCGACAGTTGTTGTATTGCCAGCACCCTGATCGGCTTCCAAACGGAATCGTGTTGTAAATTGTTCTGAAATATCATTATCGTATGTGAAGTATGCGCGGCGTAATTGAAATGCGCTAAAATTTTGACCGCCTGCAGGACTGGCGACATTCGAAAGACTCGAAACGCCCGCATCACGTCCGACATTATAATAGTAATCTCCGAACATATAGCCCGAAAACTTTCCTTGACTCATCGCAACACTGGCTGCCATGGCAAGCAAGAATACAGTACTACCAAGAAGCTTTTTCATCATGTGATTCCTTTTATTTAGTTATGAGAAATGATTGATTTGAATTACACGTTTTTCGATATACCAACACTCTTATATTCATTTATTTTCAGCATCCGCAGAACAACCAGATAATCGCTCGGACAGCAACGACAATGAAGCTAACACCAACAATAGCAATAACAAATTCCGCATTACTAAGGTGCTGCTCTTCTTGCTCATCCGTTTCATCGGCATCAAGGCACTTTCCGACAAGCGTAAATAAAAACGTATCTTGCTGTTCATTATCTTTCATGTGGAAGAACACCGTATGGATTACTCCTATGTTCTGATACAAATCTACAGAAATGACATTACTCCAATGTTGCAGTAATGTTATGGAATTGTTAAGCCGTTTCATCTATTCTCGGCAAGGAGCGTTTGCAAAATTTCCCGTGATTTTTCCTGCTGGTCTTTTTCTCGCAAATTGCGCGGCGAAATTGTCATAACATGTTTTAATGCCTCGATCCCGCGCGTTGTATCGCCCATCGCCTTGTACGTCCAATACAATTCATAGTACGCGAATGAATTGCCCGGATCATAACACAATGCTTTGCGCAGGCACTGTTCGGATGTTTGCAGTGAACCGGAAACATCTTCGCCAAAAATAATCCGCGCCAATCCTTTTTCAAGCCAACTCAAGCGTGCACCTTCGCGTTCAAAAATTGAAAGGACAATATACGGATACGCAAATGTGGAATCCCGTTTGATCGCTTCATGCAAACTTTGTCTCACTTCTTTTCCGATCTGAATTTTTTCCCGTACACCGACAAAGGGAATGAGACTGCCTTTCGCTAGGGCGTACCAAAAATTCGCTACAACACTGTCGGGATATTCTTGCTTCAGTGTATCGGCGTACACAAGCGCAAGACGATATTGCGCTTCCGATGCGGGTTTATCTTTATACAGAGTGATGACGCCCATATCGTTATGAAGCCGTACCAAGCGCAGCAACGTTTCATACCGGCACGCATGCTCTTGGTATGCAAGCTGGTATTCAGTAAGTGCATGTTCATTATCGAACGAACGATAGTACTCATCGCCTTTGGATAGATGATCGATTCGTGATGGATGTGCAATCAAAACACAAAACGTAAAAAGTACAACAGCGACAACCTGTATACAGCGAGAGACTTCAAAACACATAGCGGACAAATCCTTTATTCATTGCGTTGTAAATAATACGAATTGCGTCTTGCCTGTCGATAAAAGCAATGTTATGAATTTGTTAAGTCTGAACTTCCGGCAAAACCAATCTTGTCTCCGCAGTATTGTGATAGTATATTTGTTAGAACTTATCGCAAAATATTTATGGAGTCAGGCTGAGCTTGTCGAAGTCCGACACATCACCGTTTTTATCACCTTTCGATAAACTCAGGGTGACAAAATTATTTTTGTGATAGCTTCAAATTATTTTTCATCACACATGATTTGTTGTCATTCAACAATTCTTTTATCGGCGTTGAAAGAGAAGATTACATCATATGAATGTCTCCTCCTTTGTCTTTGAACAGGTTCTCAAACAATTAAAAATTCCTGCACATGCCATTCGTCATCTGCAAATTGCCGGACAGCTAAGCGATGTGGATGGCTCCGGTTTTCCCGCAGAACTCTTCCAGCTTAGTGCACCGATGATTACGCGCGGCTTGTTGAACTTTGCGCTTCTCCAAATGAGAAAAGATTGGTTGTACCCGTTTTGGGTGCATCAACAGCTTAATCCGAACAGCAAATCGTTTGTGGCACGATCACAAAATCCGCTGCTGCTCAACATCACGCATCGCAACTGGACGATGCTCGGCAGCCCGTACGGCGAACACGAAGCAATTATCGATCCGCGTGGACTGGTTACACCGTTACCGCGCGAGTGGTCGATAGACACTTGGCTCCGTACAGATGGCGGCTTACTCTTTCCTTCTTTAATCGAACCGCCTTTGCAAAATTTTAATACACACGCACCGCGATTGACAACAATATTTCAACAGAAAAATTCCGTATTAGAACTCGAATCCTTTACCGGTACAATTCGCAATAATATGGATATCATATTCAATAAAGCACGCATATATAATAGAGGCACCGATATTCTGAATGGGTGGTTGTTCATCGCTGTTCGCCCGTTCAATCCCGAAGGTGTTGCGCCGATTCAATCTGTGGAGTTTCGTGCACCGCAGCAATTATTTGTGAACGGCGCACTTGGCATTGTATTTTCCGCTGAACCGGATTGGATGCATTGCTCAAATTTAGAATCCGGTGATTGCGCAGCTTTCATTCAACAGCATGATTTTGATGCCATTGCATCTTCACCTCAACAGCAAAAAGCCGCACATTGCACAACTTTTTTGGCAAACGCTGTGGCAGGATTTCGTTTTTCTTTACAGCCGGGCGAATCTTATTCTCTTCATCACAGTGTTGCGCTCGGTACGGAAGCGCGACTCAAAATCGTTTTCCCAAAACCTTCGTGGCGCGTTTCTTATGAAAGCCGCCTTGCCAAACACGAACAGCAATGGCACAATGAACGATTCACCGGTTTACAAATAACGTGGCCGGATGAACGATTGCAAAATATTTTTGACGCCAATGTACTGACACTGCTGCAATTGCATGACAAAGATTTTATTTCTCCCGGTCCATATTTGTATCATCACTTCTGGTTTCGCGATGCCGCACCGATGCTGCACGCACTTGACCGGCTCGGCTTTCATAAACGTGTACGCCAATCGATTAACGGATTTTGGAAATACATGGACCATGAAGGATTCTTAAAAGGTCCCGACGGCGAATGGGATTCCAATGGCGAGGTGTTGTGGTTTCTTCAGCAGCATTTTTCGCTCGTTTCTTCTCCGTTGTGGCTGCGCAATATTTATCCCGAAATCAAACGCGCGGCACAATGGATCCTTTCTAAAAAATCTCAAAGTACGGACACCGCAACCACACATCGCGGTTTGATGCCGAAAAGCTTAAGTGCAGAACATTTTGGTACTGTCGATCAATATTATTGGGATTCGCTCTGGTCGGCGGCAGGAATTCGTGCCGCAGCATTTCTTGCACAGGAATCCGGCAACGAAAAAGATGCAGCATATTTTTCACACCAATACGAATTATTCACCAGCGATATTGTACGATCGTTGGAACAAACAGCAGAACGGCTCGGACAAAAAATTATTCCAGCTTCTCCTTCCCGCTCATTCGATGAAAGCGCGATCGGTGCACTCTGCGGCATTTATCCGACACAGATCCACGACATTGCCCCGGAATATTTTTCCAATACTCTCTCGCAGCTTCATGCATCCTTCGTCAATGAAAAAGGATTTTACCATCCTATCGTTCATTCAGGATACAATGCTTATTTAACGATGCACATCGCGCATTCGTTTCTTATCCTTGGCCATACACAAAAAGCATGGGATGTTGCCGAAACCGTTTTTCGGCATTGCGTTTCACCTGTACTCCCTGCCGGAAGCAATTCATCCAATTACCGGCGGTGGCGCGATGGGCGATGGGCATCACGGCTGGGCGGCAGCGGAAATTCTTTTGTTCCTCTTAGACACCATCGCACATGAAGATTCACGATACATTCACTTTTTTAATCGATTGCCGGAATCGTTCTGGATGCAGCGGCGGACAATCGCAGCGAAAAATCTTCCTACCAGCATCGGCATGTTGAATGTGCAGTGTGAATTTGCTTCTGAGAAAATTCTCTGGTGTACTATCGAGCAGCTCACAGAACAGAAACACAGGGAGAAAGAATTGTTATTCCACTTACCATTCACCATCCAGCGCGCAGTTGCTTCAGCGCCGCAGCAATTGCTGGAAATTATCAACGGCGAACGATCGACACAACTGCGCTGTCTCCCCGGCAGCTTTACGGTGAAGATAGAGATATAAAACAGTCGTTGAAATTATTCTGTGTTCACAACGCGCTAAGGGATTAATATTCTCATATCTGAATGCAACACAATGGTAACATTCGGATAGCATTCAAGTATCTTGTCTTACGTAAATTATCATTGCAGTTGTAGGGGATAATGTTTTTTGATGAGAAAAAAATGATACGGTCTATATTTCAAATACGCGAACTATTACGTGCTGTTCCAGCAATTTCTCCTGAAGAACACGTCAGCAATTTAAATGCTCTTTTTGAACAATCTAAAACCACTTCGCTTGCCGTGATCGATCAATATCAACATCCAGTGGGATTTATTACATACCGAAAAATGGCGGAACTGCTTTCGACACAATTCGGTTTTGCCTTGTATTCCAGAAAACCGGTGCAGGATATTATGTTCACTGAACATATATCGGTCGATGCAGATACGAACATTACCGATCTTGCCGAACAGGTGCTGCAGCGAAGCGACGACTTGATGTACGAAGATTTAATTATTACCGACAATGACTGCTATTGCGGCTTACTGCCGGTGGCGCGTGTTATTCGTGCACAGCAAAATTCCATTTTACGCCAGGTAAAAGAACTCGACAACCAAAAACAAAATCTTGCCAAAGTGAACACGGAATTAGAATCTGCGCTGGATAGTTTACGTGCAACTGAAGCACAATTGCTGCATGCAGAAAAGATGGCAAGCCTGGGCACTGTTGCCGCCGGTATTGCCCATGATTTCAACAACCTCTTAAGCGTCATTACCTCCAGCACAGCGGTGCTCCGGTACAACATGCAGTCATCCCCGCGCATAACAAAATGCATCGACTCCATCGAAGCAAGCACAGAGCGGGCAACGCAATTCATCAAGCAGCTGCTCCAGTTTTCCCAGAAGCAGGCGATTGCGACCAGCGTGCTCTCGCTTAACCGCATTGTGGAAGAAACCTTTACCATCTTGCGCCACAGTTTGCCGCGGCGTATTAATATTATTACCATCCTCGCCGAAGAACATCCGGCAATCATCGGGAATGAATCACAGCTTCAACAGGTGTTGATGAATCTTGCCGTCAACTCCCGCGATGCCATTGCAAAAGATGGTACGATCACGCTCGAAACGGCAATGGTACATACAGAGCAGGATCAAGACGCGTCGTTCGTCATCATTCCAAAAGGAACGTATGCAGTGCTCCGTGTTTCAGATACCGGATCCGGCATCGCACCGGATAATATGAAACGCATTTTCGATCCGTTTTTTACGACCAAAGATGTCGGAAAAGGAACAGGGCTGGGATTATCCGTGGTGTTCGGCATCATTCAAAAACATGGCGGATTCGTCAACGTCCGCAGTGAAGTCGGCAAAGGCACAACATTTGAATTTTATTTTCCGCCAACCGAAGCAGTAGAGATGACTCTTCCAGTAACAGATTCATTGACACAAGCGGTGAAAGGCAATGAGACATTGCTGCTCGTTGATGATGACGACCTTGTACTGGAAAATCATGGATTGTTTTTAGAAGAACTGGGATACAAAGTGCTGCGTGCACATAGCGGTGCAGAAGCGCTGGAAATATACAGTCAACAACATTGCAGCATCCAGCTTGTGTTGATGGATATGCTAATGCCGGAAATGGACGGGCGCGTTGCCGCACAAAAGCTGCGTGAAATTTCTCCCGATGTGTGTGTCTTATTTATCAGCGCATATTCCGATGAGTCGTTGATCAAAGCAGTGCTGGAAGAAGGAGCAATATCGTATATCAGCAAACCGTTTAAGCCCAACGAGCTATCGAGGAAAATTCAAGAAGTGTTTGCCATGCAGAAACAGGAATTGATGAATTAAGAAAGCAAATAGAAAAATTCGTGTTTCCGATATGATGCTCTGGTTTTTATGCGGTGAGCAACGAAAGTTTTTTCCCGAATGTTTCTTCAAACAAATCTTTCTTTCGTTCCACACCCCACAATTCCATTTCGATATTTGCTTTCGCTTTGCGATGAAGTCGAAACGTTATCGTCTTGCCTTTAACGGCGGTGCGCACGGTCTTCAACAACGAACGATGCGAACGATCCAGCCCGTCGGCGATACGGAGAATGGCGGCAAGTTTGACGACAATTCGCTGTTCATCGTTCGAAAGCAACCGGAATCCTTCATGTTTTAGTTTCGGATGGCTTTTGCGGTGATATCGCGCAATGTTCGCGATAATTTCTTTTTCGCGCTCGGTGAACCCGAGCAATTCAGAATTGCGTATCAAATAGTATGAATGCCGGTGATGCTGGGCATGCGAAATAAATAATCCGATTTCATGCAAGATCGCAGCCGCTTCTAAAAATTCGCGTTCTTCTTCGCCGCATCCATGCAGTTTTGTCGTCTGGTCAAAAATCTGAAGAGCAAGTGAAGCCACTTGTTTAGCATGGTTCTCTTCATATTGAAAATTCTCAGCAATATGATACACACTGCTGCTGCGAATATTGTGTAAATGATCGACATGCCGATGCCGGTGCAGCTTTTCGATGCTGTCTAAAATAATTCCTTCCCGCAGCGCATATTCAGAAACGGTCATCTGCTGAAGATGCAGTTCCTTGAAAATTTCTTCAAGGATAATCGCGCCGGCAACAATGATATCGGAACGCGCAGAATCCATCCCTTCGATATTGGACCGCATCCGCGCGGTCGGTGCATCAAGGATGGCAGAGACCGCTTCATTCAATTCGGATTTGAAGAAGGTAAAATTATTCAGTGACAGTTCAGTTTCTTCGCCTCGCTGTGCGCGAATAATATTCGCAATCGTGGTAATGGTGCCGGAGGAACCGACACAGATATCGAACGGGCGCTTTCGTAGTTCTCGTGTAATAGGCGCTAATGACCCGCGAACAAATGTCCGGCATTGTTCGATGGATTTATTCCGAAGTGCCTCATTTGCAAAAAATCGTTCCGTCAATCGCACGGCGCCGAGTTTCAAGCTGTTGCTGAAAAGAATCGACCGCTGTTTACCCAGCAGGAATTCCGTACCTGCCCCCGCCAAGATCGATCAACAAAATTCTTTTTTTGTACAGCGGCAGCACCTGTAAGACGCCGAGTTGAATCAGCCGCGCTTCTTCAGCACCTGAAGCAATGTCGATTCGGATTCCCGTTTCGTTTTTTACACGGCGGAGAAATTCATCTTGATTCAATGCTTCGCGCACTGCGCTGGTAGCAATCGTACGAATATTTGCTTGAAACAAATCCGCAATTACGCGGAAGCGTTTTAGCGCTTCCACGCCGCGGTTCATCGCTGCCTCCGAAAGATACTTCATATCTGTTGAACCGGAGCCGAGCCGGACAATTTCTTTTTCTTTTCCCAGAATTTTAAATCGTCCGGTCGAGGGATGCACTTCGACAATGAGTAGATGGAAGGAATTTGTTCCTATATCAATTGCGGCGAGCCGCGTCTTTTTCTGTTTCATGTTCCAGCACCGCAAGGATGCCCTGTTTTAATTCTCGATTTACATCTTCGAACTGCCGTGATGCATCGATGATTTGAAATTTAAACTCTCGCGTCATTTTATCGAATTCCGGCAAAATGCGTTTTTGATACTCGACAAAGCTGTCGTAAAAATCTTCGCCAAGGTGCAAATCCATTCCTGATTCCCAGTAATCCATCCCCTCGCCCGATTCTTCTTCCCAGTAATGCTTGTTCAAGGTTGTACTGTTGATGACACGCGGAATGAGATCTTCTATTTTCACGCGCATATAAAAAATGGCATCCGGTTCTAATGCAAAGCCAAACACTTTGCGAATCCACTGGCGATCTGCACCGCGCACCACAGAACGCGCAAATGCCGTGTAGATGTAGCGGTCGGCGAGGACGATGAAGCCCGCTTGCAATGCCGGAATAATTTCATGTTCCAGCCGGTCGGCAAAATCTGCCGCATACAACAAACTGAACGTATTTACATTCAGCGTGTGTCCGGATTTTGCTTCTTCAATCGCCTGCCCCATCAACGGAGAGCGCGTCCATCCGGTTGTTACAACACCATATCCTTTTACTTCTAACCACTTCTTCAATTCTTCAAGCTGTGTCGAACGTCCGACGCCGTCCGTTCCTTCGATGACAACAAGTTTCCCTTTGACTTCGTTTAATTCTACATACGGAAGCCCAAGCCCGTAAAATAATTTTTGTTTACGCGACATAGACATTTTCTTTCTTCTGTAAGAACGGCAGGGGTTGATAGTCTTTCAATTTTTCAGCGATAATTTCCCGCAGCATTGTCTGTTGCTTTTGGATCGACAACGTCGCATCGATCACCGTTAATCCGCATTCGGTTGCAATCTTATCGTACTCTTCTAAAATTTTCGATTGAAAAAGGCGGAAGCTTTCTTTAGGATCGTCGCTAAATCCCATATCCATTCCTGCTTCATGAAATTTTAATTCCACGCGGCCGCTGAGAATTCGCTGCAACGATATTTCAATCGGCACTTTAAAATAAAATCCAATATCCGGCCGCACGGCAAATCCGTATAAGTTGCGCACCCATTCCGGATGCACGCCGCGCACAACATCGCGGGCAAATGCCGTATAGATATATCGATCTGCGCAGACGATCATTCCTGCCTTCAACGGTGGAATGATGAGATGCGCCAACCTATCGGCAAAATCCGTTGCGTGGAGAACGGAAAATGTCGTCGGCGTCAACAGATTTTTTTTCTTTCCATGCTTGATGGTCTCTTTCACCAAGGCGGAAGAATTCCATTCCGTAAAACATACGCGATATTTGGAATTCAGCAGCCATTTCTGCAGCAGTTGAAGCTGTGTCGATTTTCCAGAACCGTCAATGCCTTCGACAACAATAAGCCGTCCCGGCAGCGGATGTTTCTGTTCAAATAATCTTGGCATAGTATGAAATTCTTTCTAACGACCGATCAATCGTAATTGTTTTGATGTGAGCAGCCACAGTAGCGTGCCGTGCCGCTGCGATGGTATCGTCGGCACTTCGATGCAGCACAACGCTCCCTTTTTAAGATGCAGCACGGAAGATGTGGTGCCGAGCAGCGAAAGCGTCAGCGACGATAAATCTTGTTCGTGGCCAACTAACATGATGCTTTGGAGTTTTTTGAATTTGGCGAGATAGGAAATTAAACTTTTTGTGGAATTGCCCGGCGAAAGTTCACGGCACACCTGTATTTTACTTTCTGCACCGAGTGCTTTTGCAACGATCTTGGCTGATTGCGCCGCACGTGATAGCGGACTGGTAAGAATAACATCGATTTCTTCCACAACCCGTGTAATGCCTTTTGCAGACTTCGACATTTTTTCGATCCCCTCTTCCGTCAACGGACGGTCATCGTTCGGATATGCTGCTTCGCCTTTCGGAACAGCAACAGCATGACGTAGAAAATATATGAGCATACGATTTTTCTCGACAAAGATAGTGAGTGAGTGATTAACTTTCAGTAATTGTTTTCAATGTAAGCGGGCGTTTAAAGAATGGACTGATTCCCTGCGCTGTTAAAAATCCGTACCCAAGCACAATAAATCCTATCGACACGATTCGTTTCAGAATAACAAACCCGGCAAGCGTCGCTCCGCCGATATGAATTCCCAGCGCAGCAAACAATGCGACATACCCAGCATCTTTCGCACCGATTCCGGCAGGCAGAAAAAACATGCCGAGCTTCAACGCCGAAAGCAAAGCTTCAATCATCAGCGCTTCCATCATCCCGATAGAAAAACCAAGCACGTGCGCAACCAATAATGTTTCGAATGCTTCGACCGTCCAGAAAACGCAATAGGAAGTGGCCATCGCTGCAAGAGAAAGTACGGGTTCATTACCCAATAAACGGAATTGATGATCTGTTTCTATAAATACATGATAAACTCGTTTCAACCATAAACGGAAAAATGGAAAAGGAATGCGATACAACAATCTCCAGAACAGGCGCGCCAATTCACCGCGAAACAATGCCCTTATGGAAAGAACGAGCACAAGACCAAGCCCGATCGATGCAGCAAGACCGAATATCATCGAGCTGCTTTGGAAAAATGCAGCAACGGCATGTGAGTGGATCGATGCTAATCCGACGACGCATATCAACAGAACATATATTATTTGTGTAATTCCAAGAAGCCAGTGGCGTGCAACAAGGCCGGCTATAACATCTGACGGCATAACATGAAGTTTCTTTTTTAACCATGTCACTTTCATAGGATCGGCAATAGCAAAGCCGCCTGGCAAGGAAAGCAGCACCGCCTCTGCTCCGGCATGAGCAGCAAATAAAGATTTAAAGGAAATATGAATCCGCCGTAATAAGAAATGCTTCCAGATGAACGTATCGATTAACATCCCTGCTAAAAATGGAACAGGAAGAAAAAAGAACGCCCAATCAAACTGAAACCGGATTAGAGCTATTTGTTGGAAAAAATCCAAAATTATTCACACATTAAACATGAGTTTCACAACTGTTATTCTAAGATACACCACGCATGTTCCCTGACGGTTAACCAGCGAGTAAGAAGATCGCAAATAAACTGCTGTCGTTTGATTCAATCTATTGACACTTGAAGGAAAGCCCAGATTCTTTTTCTCCGTCAACGCCGCCGTAAAGATTGAATTCGGAAATTCCCACAGAAGGCACGACTTGAACATTGATGGAAAACGGCAGCGTTTCTTTTACCGCACGAATAAGTTCTTCATTATCGCCGACAACGAATGCCAAACCAAGCGGGTCGCACATTTGTAAAAGCGGCAAATCTAAAATGCTGTCTGTCGCTACAACGGCGGGAATCATACCGTTGGTATTTTGATGATACAACACGACCTTGCCTTCGCCCACCGGTACCGGTTGGCACAAGTCACCTGTTAATCGATCGTTCTGCATGACGGATTTAATACCCCACGCATTGGCGACCGGAATGCCAAACCATTCCGATGCAATAATTTTTACCGACACATCATTGCTTGCCGAGATAACATAGGTTGTAAAATCCAAAAAGCGAAGAAGCCGCACAAGTTCTTTCATCATCATATTCGGCCGTGGAACGGGAATACGTTCATTGCCGAACTCCATCGATTCTTTATTTGAACGCATGACTTTGCGTGTCGCTTCAATCACCGTTTCTACGGAAATAAATTCCAGCGCACGTACACTTTCTTCATACGCACGATTGCGATCAATTTCTAAAAGGACGCGATAAATATCGGGTGTTACCGTCAGAGGCACGCCATCTGCAACTAATTGCGCGTACACTGCCTCGCCAATATCGCCTTCAATCAAGGTGTTGTCTAAATCGAACACAGCTGTCTTGTTTATTCTACAAGCCGGTGTTTCTTCATACCGGCGGTACAGTTGAAGCACAAGTTCAGTAATCTCAATTGGCAATTTCATGTTCTACTCCACAACACGCAGCGCATATTCCGGCAAGTGCAACGGCTTGCGGAATCGCTGCAATTCCATCTTCACGGTCGATTCCTGATACGGGATCGGCAGTTGGCATATTCGCATCGCGCAAAAACCGTCGTTATATTCCAACACATTATATTTCAAAAAGCGCACGGGATCGTCGCATACAGAACCGCCGCTGTTGGCAAATAAAATCCCTTCACGTTCGTACGTTTCGTTCACATGAATGTGCCCGTGCAACACGTACCGGATATTCAATTCGTTGAACAACCGGATCAGTCTTCGGCGCTTGCGCAACTTCATAGTTCGCGCTTCCACCTTCCTCCAAAAATCGCTTGACACAACTTCTTCTTTGACCAGTTCATGGAAATGGTGATGCAAAAGAACGACGTTGACACGCTCCTGCTCACCCCCGGTATCGACTACGGTTTGAAGTGCGGTTGCCTGGGATTCATCGATATAACCATTTGTTCCGAGGATATTGTGCCGGAGCGACCATGGAGGGATGGAATTAATGCCGAAAATATTAAACGGACCGACTTGCTTTAAAAATGGAAAGACGTTGTGCTCGTTCAAATGACGTACACCGGAAAACGTTTCGGCAAACGCCTGTAAAAATAATTTCATGTTCTTTCGGTAATCCACACTGCGGATATGTTGTGGAAAACTCAGCACATCGACCGCACGATGCGGGCCGCCGAAAATATCATGATTGCCCGGAACGACCGTCAGCCGTTCAGGATGCAGCAAATCCAATTTGGAAAAAATTTCACGCGCTAAATAAAAATCATCTTCGTTACCTGTACTCACAATATCGCCGCTGATGACAATATGATCCACTTTTGCTTCGACAAGGGCACGCAACAGCATCTTGAACGACTTGATGTGTTCACGATAATATTGTCGGCTGATGTGCGGATCGGAGATATGTGCAAGGCGATACATAGTTTTTTAAGCGGCTTTCTTCAAAACTTTTCGATGACGGAATGTTTCGATGACGTTCTCATAATTTTCAAACAACCTTGTCAACACCGCATCCCAGCGATAATGCTGTGCACGCAGATGCGCCTGCGTTGCAATTTCTTTTCTGTAAATCGGATGATCGAGCAGCCATTCTACTTTCTTCGCCATATCTTCGCCGACGAGCGGTTCGGAAAACAATCCCGAACAGCCGTTCTCGATAATTTCCTGCGCACCGCCGACTTCTGCAGCGACCGGCGCAAGACCGGATGCCATCGCCTCCAGCGTCACCAATCCGAATGTTTCTGTTGTCGATGGAAAAACAAAAATATCTGACGATGCAAAACTTTCTGCCAGCGTCAATCCGCTTTGATAGCCGAGGAAATGTGCGCCGGGCATCATCGTTTCAAATTCTTCGCGGGCGTGTCCGTCGCCAACGATGACCATTTCAAAATCCGAACGGCGAGAGCGCATCGATTGGTACGCTTTCGCCAGCACGCGTAAATCTTTTTCCCACACCAACCGGCTGACGAACAACACAATCGGCTTTTCGCCGTTGCCGAATCGCTTGCGCCATTCTTCAGAACGGCGTTCCGGCGAGAACAATCCGGTATCGACACCGTTCGGTAAATATTGTAAATGGCGAATATTGTGCTGTTGAAGTTCTTCGAGAATCGGCTGCGTTGGCACAAAGGTGCGGTCAACATTATTGTAGAGATTGCGGGAAATTTTCCATGTCATCTCTTCCAGACTCGTGAGATTGTAATAGCGCGGATAGGTCGGGAAGTGCGTGTGGTATGTTGCCACAATCGGTACTTCAAAATGTTTTGCGTACTTCATCGCACCGAAGCCGAGCGTGCACGGGCTGTTGATGTGTAAAATGTCCGGCTGAAATTCCTGTAAAATTTTTTGGAAGGATTGATATCCCGGAATCGCAATGCGATACGCTTTTTGCAGCGGCAGCGGTACAGAGGGCACTTGATACATCGGCACGATGCGGTCTTGCATCAGCGGCAATGTGGATGTAATAACGATTGCTTCGTGGTTACGCTCCTGCACGCCTTCCAGCATTTTGTAAATAACGCGCGTTACGCCGTCCTGGCCTTTTTTTAAATTCGCATTGAAGTATGCTATTTTCATATTCACCCTTCATAAACTCCGCTAAAAAATCGTCGTCATTCTGAACTCCGCGTCGCGGTGTGAAGAAATTCTATCCCGAACTCCCCACGCATTCAGAATGACGTTTTCATTACATCAGATGCACGATGCATGCAAACACGGCAAGCGCGCCGCCGACCATCGACATTACCGCATAAAACTGGCGGCTCGTCATTGCTTCAAACTCATGGAACAGTTCGTCTTCCCGTGTCAGGAATGTGGAGGCAAGCAATTGTTTCATCGTGTATCCTTTCAAATCTTTGATACAAAGATACAAGAATGGCATTAGCTCAGAATGTCTTCCACATTATGGATTTGTTAAGCAAATTCTGGTCACTGGTTATTTTTTTAGTCACAGAAACCTTGTCAAAGTTTCCTCAGTTTCATCTCTGGTACCTTTGACAAGGTTCTCCCCCTATTTGCTTTTGAGTGCAGAAATGAGGAAATTGAATCAGGTTTTAATAAGTCGTTAAGAAATTAAGTCGTGGAGTAGGTAAGTGGTGAGGTGTAAATTATTTCGTAGGGACACAATATATTTAACTGCCGTCTGTTTGGCGGTTTGTGTCCGAAAAAGAATATTTTAAAAATTAAATACTGAACCTTCACTTAAAATATATTTCTAAACCACTATGATCACTACAAAAAACGAACCCCTGCAATATCAAACAACATTTACCAACGGACAACATACCGGCATTGCCGATACGACGGAAGATAAAGGCGGGCATAATTCCGGATTTCGCCCGCACGAATTATTGGAAGCTGCGTTGGCATCGTGCATCAATATGCATTTGCGAATGTATGCTCAACACCACAATGTACCGCTTGAAAGCATACAAACAACCGTTACTGTCGATAGAAGCCATCCCGACGAAGTTATATTTAAATATTCAATCGATCTCTCAGGACCAATAACTTCGGAACAAAAGGAACGGTTGCATCAAATTGCAAAAACCTGCCCGGTGCATCAAACGTTATCCAAAGCAATTTCTTTTCGAGAAGAGAAATAAATTCAAAAACAATCACGGCCACAACACTTGTCAGACTGAGTCTATCGAAGACTGACGCCATTATAATCGTCATCATTCGATAAACTCAGGATGACCCTTGCTACTTCTTCACCGGAAACGAGAACGTGCTGCCTTTGCCCAGCGTGCTCGTTACTGTTACCTGCCCGCCATGCGCTTCCACAATATGTTTCACAATCGCAAGTCCCAGCCCCGTACCACCGGCTTCGCGCGAGCGTTCTTTATCCACGCGGTAGAAGCGCTCAAAAATTCTCGTTAAATGTTCTTCCGCAATGCCGTAACCGGTATCGGCAACATCGATCCATACGACATTCTTTTCATCCCGCACCGAAACCATGACGCTTCCGCCAGCCATATTATATTTGATAGCGTTGTTGATGAGGTTGGACATGACCTGCATCAAACGGTTTCGATCTCCGAGCACTTGCAGCGCCGAATCGATGTTCTCTGCAAGCGACAGCGTAACCGACTGCGATGCGGCAACCGGCTGAAAATCTTCCACAGCGTTTTTAAGAAATTCCTTGACATTAAAATAGCGGAAGCTCATTTTCATTTCGCCGGATTCGATGCTGGAGATTTCGATGAGGTCGTTCAACAAGGTATTCAAACGCAGTGCATGAACATGCGCCTTTTCCAAAAAATCCCGATTGACACTCGGATCATCGATAGCACCGTCGATCAGCGTTTCTAAAAATCCCTGCAAAGCAAAAATCGGCGTACGCAACTCGTGCGAAACATTGCCAAGGAACTGGCTACGTACTTGCTCGAGTTTTTTGAGTTTCGTTATGTCCTGTTTCAACTGATCGACCATTTCGTTCACCGCGTACGCCACTTTTCCGATCTCATCCTTCGAGTGAATTTCAATTCGTGTATCAAAATTACCCGCGCGAATTTTTTCCGCACTTTCTGCAATCTTCACCATCGGGCGCGAGATGCGATACGAAACGAACGTACTGACACCAACAACCAAGAGCAGTACAAGAACACCAGCAAAAAATATTTTAGAGCGAATTTCATCCGTCATCGTTTTCAATTCCGTCAACGGAATGCTGACACGAATTATTTCCACCCGCTTGCCGGCAACGGCAACAGAATCCGCAATACGTTTCGCGACGTACAGATAATCCACGCCGATGGTTGCACTATGGCGTGTGTCAGTTCCCGATCCTTGTCGGAGCGCTTGCTGAATTTCCGGGCGTAAGTGATGATTTTCCACTGTCGATAATTTGTCATCGGGAACTTCAGAATCATTCACAACAACACCCGTGGAATCTACAAACGTTACACGCACTCCGGCAGAATGAGCAAGCGCCACAAGCTGCGCATGATTTGCTGGTGAAGGTTTGAGCGAAGCAAGAATTAATTCGGCGCGCGTGCCAAGATCAGCGGCAAGCCACTGTCGAAAGTACGAATCCAATTCTAATGTGGCGAGTGTGCCGAGTCCGACAAGCACCAGCACGGTTAAACCGATGTACGTCAGCAGAAGCCGTGTGCGGAGATGTTTCATTCATCATCCTTAAACCGATAGCCGACGCCTTTGACGGTTTCGATGAGGTCGGCATACTTCCCGAGCTTTTCCCGAATTTTGCGCACGTGCACATCGATGGTGCGGTCAACGACAATGACACCGTCGCCCCAGATGCGATTTAATAACGATTCGCGCGTAACAACACGTCCGCGATGCTGCGCAAGGTACGCAAGCACCTCAAATTCTTTTTTCGGCAAAAACACTTCTTCTTTATCGATCTTCACGGAATAGTTCGGAAGATTGATAACAATATTTTGGATACGGAGGATATCTTCCTGTTTCGATGAATCGGCAGAGACATTTTTTTTTCGCAGTGCCGTTTTGATGCGTGCAATCAATTTACGCGGGCTGATCGGTTTGACGATGTAATCATCCGCACCGAGTTCTAATCCCAGCACTTCATCGATCTCTGTCCCCTTCGCCGTCAGGAACATGACGGGAATGGATGCGGTATCCTGTGTGCGCTTCAACTGGCGGATCACTTCCCATCCATCCATTTGCGGCATCATCACATCGAGCACAATTAAATCCGGGCGCGAATGTGCTTTTTCCAGTGCTGCTTTCCCATTGCTCGCACTTATAACTTCGTATCCTTCTTTTTCAAGATTGTATTTTAACATGCGGACAATATCCGCTTCATCATCCACGACCAAAATTCGAACTGCCATAGGTTATCTCTTGTCTTTCTGTGTTTGTCAGTAATATATAAAAAGGAAGAACGAAATGTGCTAACGATATCAAGATATTTTTTCTTCTTCACCAATACCATATTCATAATTGCTTAACTCAATGATAATGTTGCCATGCTTGCCGTTGTTCATGCAAATTCCTATACTGAAACGGAAAGCATAACATCGCTTCCGTGGAGAGGAAAACTATGAATCCTGAACAAAAAAATCGCGTTGCACAGGTTATTGAAAGCATTCGCAAGCTGACGGACGCCCAGATGTGGCCGGAAGCAGCATCGCTTGCATCGACCGAACGGGCGAGAAATCCAAAAGAAATATTTTTAATGGCGTTAGATAATCGCTTCCGTTCTTTGATGGACCACCGGTTATCGCCTACAGAAAACAATGAAGAAATCAAAACATTATTCCAGCGAGATGTTTTGGTCATTCAACAATTATGTGCTATGGCGTTCCGCGATGCCGAACGAACATCGGAAAGTTCCCGCGCAGCATCTCCGGATAGCAACACTGCTCCTGCAACGCCACCTCGTGCAGCAGCACCGCAGCCGGTATTCACCGATGCCAGGCAAGTACAGCAGAGCATTCCGAAAATCCGGCAGGCCGTTCTGGAATTGATCCGGCAGCAAAATTATTGTGGTGCATTTGAATATCTGTTTGTTCTGCTTGCCACCGACCCGTTGAACGAAACCTTGTTCGGGTTGTACGAAGCCGTACAGGCAAGCGCACGGCACAATTATAAAGCGTCGCATTTCGTTTCTGCCGTTGCCCAACTCCATGCAGAAAAAAACTATCGGACTGCATTACAAATATTAGATGAAGCACTCCTGCTCGATGCTTTGAATGATCGCTACCACGAATTGCGTGCGATGATAGAGCAAGAACAAAGTGCTCTTGCTCCACGCACATCGCAACCGGAACCGCAACGCCGTTCTGCCGGCAGGCACACGGCATAATTGCACGATTTACTTTAACCAAACTTCCACACGGCGGTTTTTCTGTTTTCCTTCCGGCGTATCATTCGTCGATACAGGAAGTTCAGAACCAAAGCCGTACACATGCGCAGGTGCAACATTCACACCATAGGTATGCAATTCCGCAGCAACAGCTTGCGAGCGCGACAGCGAAAGCGTTTGATTCGATGCCGGAGTTCCATCGTTGTCGGAAAAACCCAGCAATAATATTTGCGGATCGCCGTTCTGGCGGACAAAATTCACGATGCGTTCAAGATCGCTGACCGCTTTATTATCCAGCGAATTTCCCGACGACATAAAACGGAACGTGACCGACAATCGTTTGGCATTTTGCGATGCCTGCAAATATTCTTTGGATGCGTTGGGATCACAGAATGGATTATTTTCTACCGTCGGCATTAAATCGATAAATTTATCTGCACGGACAATTTTTTGTCCTTCATCGGAAAAAATAAATTGAATGAATTCGCGTGTCTCGGAGTTTTGCGGATTCTCGCTCGTATATAAAAACAAGCGCCGCGCTAACGGATAGTCTTCACGAGAAACCGTTAGCACATTCGGATAGATCGGCGAAGCATCGCCATCGGCAACTGAAATTGCTTTGGCATTATTGATGTACGGCAAACCGATAAAGCCGATACCATCTAAATCTTTCGACACCGCATCCGAAAGCAAATCGCTGTCTTCAAATCGTTTCGCAGCCGCCGCAATATTGGCATAGCCGTAACGCTTCAACACAAGTCCTTGCATCATTTCAAACGTTCCGGATTTTTCATCGCGTGCATAAATATGAATGTCCATATCGCGTCCGCCGACCTCCGACCATCGCATAACCTTGCCAGAAAAAATATCGGCAAGCTGCTTGATCGTTAAATTGCGAACGGTATTTGCACTGTTCACGATGACGGCAATACCATCAAGAGCAATAATGTGCTCGCACGCAGCCGTTGTTAAAAGTCCAAGCCCTTTTTCCTTGAATGTCTGTGCTTCTGCACTTTTGGCCGGACGCGACAACATCGCAATATCACAGCCGCCTGAAATTATATCGGTAAATCCAGTACCGGAACCATGCGAGAACACTTCGATGGCGTACCGTTGTTTCGAACCAGCCGTAGTAAAGCAAATTTCTTTTTCTTCTTCGCCTTTCACCGTGTCGATGCCGACAACACTGCCTTGCTTTTTCTGAATGTAAGCGGTCACTAATTTCGGCATCAGGGATTTTCCAATGGTATTGGATCCATGAATTCGAAGCGTGACTATCGTTGGTCCGGTATGCAGTGTAGAATACAAATATCCCGCAACGCCAAGGACGATGACTGTCATACCGATAATCGCCCATCTCCCTATTTTAAAACCTTTTCGACTCTTCAACGGCGCTGATGTTTCGACAACCGCTGATGCCTGCCGCGCCACGCCCAGCGCACGCAATGCCTGAATCAGTTTGGGCATCAGCGCACCGATTCCTTCATTTGTAATTTGTGCGGTAGCGATATTGCCCAACTCGCTGTTCCACTCTTTATGTTCTGTTTGAATTGCGTTACGAGTAATGCCATCCAACAATGGAAGAATTGGTTTGCCGAGTTCTTTGATACGCTGGATTTCTTCCAATGCCGAAGCACCGCTTTGCAGAAATGCCTGCGACACAATAACCATCACGGCATCGACAGTAGATATATTGTCGGGCAATTTATGAAGAGATTCCGCCGGCGAAACAAAAGCGGGAAATCCCGATTCTTCCAGATGAGTAATAAGTTCCAGCGCACGTGCGCGGTCCTGTTGATTGTGCAAGATATAAATCATTTTTCTACCTCTATTAAATTGATGATGACATAGATCGGCGTCGCTATACAAGACAGAGATGAGAGAACTATGGTGTGTACGTTTGCACAACTATCTTGTTCGTTAGCCATTTCGTACCAGCGCTGCGCTACATACCAGCGATTCTGTGTACGTTAAAAACTGACACAAGATATAACGAATGTGTTATCGCACTGTAACACGCCTGTTATGCTTCTGTTAAGTTATAGAGGTAAAAAGTGTAAGGGTCATAGACACGTTACGAAATGAGAGATGATTGTTCCAGCCGACTTGAAGAAGAAACCGTTTCACTGTCTCTATCGCGGAAGCATGAATCGGCAATTATAGTCGTGTGAACATGGATTCAATGCCTAATGGAGATAATAGACAAGCTATTGATAGCAAAAAAAAGCCGCTATCAAAAACAGCGGCTTGTGAAAAGAGATCGAAAATTTCTAATGTGTTAATTTATGAATTTCAATATCGGAGTTGACGGTATTGAGTTCGATCAATTCGCCGCCGCCGTTCAGCTTATACACGGCATGCATTTCTCCGGCATCCGTATCTGTTTCGTATGATTCTTTTGGAAATTCCGACCGCACAACGTACTGGCTTTTATGAAATCCCCATCCGTTCAACCGGATCGTCGCATCAATGGTTGTTTTGGCATTCGGCGCAACATACAAACGAATGTCGCCGCCGGAGCTGGAAAGTTTGCTGCCGCCTTTGCCGAAAGGAATCAATTCTGCGCTCACCTCGCCGCCGGACGTTCTTGCATCAACCGAACCCGTGATGTCTTCCAATCGTACATCGCCGCCGGACGTATGAGCTTTCACTTTTCCGCTGGCGCCTTTCAGTTCAATGTCGCCGCCGGCAGTACCGAGTGATGCATTGCCGCTAACCTTTCCAACGATGACATTCCCGCCGGAAGTCGAAACCGTCGCTTCGCCGCCGACATCGCCGATTTCGATATTGCCGCCGGCAGTTTTTGCATTCAACGATTTTTTGTACGGTTGTCACTCGAATATTTCCACCAGAAGTATAGACTGATAATTGTCCGCTCACTTTTCCGACTTGAATATCACCGCCGGACGTTTTCAATGTACCGTCTCCTTGAATAGCACCTGTGGTAACATTGCCGCCGGAGGTTGTTACTTCCACCGGCCCGCCATAAACATCTCCGAGTTTAATATCGCCGCCGGAGGTTGAGCCATCGATCTTTCCATTGAACGATCCGCTCACAGTCACATTACCGCCGGATGTGCTGAGATCCAAAATAAATTGCTGCGGAACGTACGCATCAAACACGACGTTCTCTCCCCACTGATTATTCCAACGTGAACGATATGTTACGCGAACCGTGTTCCCCGTTTGTGTCATCTTGACACGATCTAATTCTTCATCGTCTAATCCCTCCACAGAAACAGAAACTTCGTTCTTTTCCCATGGCTTGATGTGAAGATCGCCAACACTGGTAGAAATTTCCAGCGTGCCGCCTTTGCTGACATTAAACGATTTGGAACGATTCGTTTGCGCTGCAAGACAAACGGCCCATCCGCTGATAAGAAGAAGACTTAAAATTTGAAAACATTTTTTCATTGCTGCATCTCCTGCAACGCTGCGGTTGCTTTTATTTTTACGTATTGATTTCCTTCCGACAGAACTTTGTGTTGTAAGAATTGTTGAAGTTCATTGCTGATCGGATGATGTTCAAATTTTGAAACATCTAATAAATTGATGGCGTTGATGACCAAGCCGGTATTTTTTTCGTTCGCCAGTACATACAAAAATGCACGCGTGACGGCCGTATCCGGCAAATAATCGCTCAGCACTTCTAATGCTTGTTTGCGCACGCCAGAATTCGGATCATGCTTCAGTGTGGCAATGAGCGCTGCCTTGACCTCTGCATTCATGAGATTCGGCGTTTGTTCGGCCTTACTGCCGATCATATCGACGGTTCGCAAGCGCATACCGGGATTTTGTTCATTCAACAACGCACGCGCTAATATTTTTTGCACATGCTCATCGTTGATATTCCCGCGCACATGCATCGGCGAAATGGCTTCGAAGGTGAACTCGACATTGCCGGTTTGTTCATTGCGTTCATCGAATTTTACATTCGTGATTTGAATTTCGCCGGAAGAATATGATGCCTGCATCAATGATGCTGGTTGCAGGAAAAGCGTTTTTTCCGCAGGCGATTTGAAAATAACGTATCCCGTAAACACACCGATGGCAAGTATCGCAGTACCGCCGAATGCCAAGCGAACTGGAGCCGGGAATATTTTTTCTATTCCGGCAATCATTTTCTGAATCCATGAAGGATGCTCGATATATTCATGAAGCCGAACACGAACCGAACGCCGGGCGTCCGCCAATTCCTTCTCTGTAACAAATTGCGGATTGTAATGCTTTAAAGCAGCATGAAATTTTTGTAACCGATTCAATTCTTCACGGCATTCCGAACAACCAAGAAGATGATCGTCCAACAACGATTGTTCACGTTCGTTGAGTTCGTGATACAACGAAAGCTGTACCCATTCTTTATATTGTTGATGTTTCATGTCATTTCATTCCCTCACACCAAATCTTTCAACTGCACACGCATACGCGCAGTCGCTTCAAATAAATATTTTTTTACCGTGCCTTCTGTGCACTTCAGCATTTCTGCAATTTCTTTCAACTTATATCCTTCATAATGTTTCAAGGCAAAGACCATCCGCTGTTTCGGCGATAGCGTGTTCATGGCGCGCTGCACCCGTTCAGATATTTCTGCATCATGCGTATGCCGATCTGTTGCATCATCACCGGCAATCGTTTCTTTTAAAGCGAACGATCGTCCGTCTTCATCGTTAGAAAGCTCATCAAGCGATTGATGCGTATGCCGTTTTCCGTTCGAACGGTGACTCAAACAAACATTCGTGGTAATGCGATAGAGCCACGTAGAAAATTCGCTACGCAATTCGAACTTCGACAGTCCTTTATACACGCGGAGAAACACTTCCTGATAAATATCTTTTGCATCGTCCGCACTGCGCACGTAGCCCGCCGCAATGGTGAACACGCGTTTATCGTAACGCTTCACCAATTCTTCAAAGGCGTTCATGTCGCCTCGCTGGGCTTGCACAATCAATTCGCTGTCTGCCGGCATCATTGATTCCGAATGTTGTTGTTCATCAGTCATAATATTAGACCTCTGGTTCGGAAAAAGGTTGGTGAAAAATTTATTTTGTTAGTTAGCGATTTGCCGTTCTAAGTCAACGTTGTGAAAATGCGCAGCGTTCAAGCCATCCATCTGTTTCGATGCGGAATGATTCTGTCGGTGCAATCGATGTTGCCGCCAAAAATACTACTTGTGCTTTTACCGGCTCTTGCGCCATAAAATAGGTTTTGCCTAATTGTTGAAGGCGAAAATATTCGAGTACGGATGTTTGATTCCACGAAAACGATGTCAACAATTTTTCTGCTTCAACATAGTGTTGCTTTTTTATAAACTCCTGTGCCAACAAATATCGAGCAAGAGAAGAATGCAATGGTGAAAGCTGATTGATGCGCGTCGAGTCTTCCATCGAGAGAATGATCGCCGCACGCAATGCATGACGTTCATCCGAAGTAAGCGCTTCAAGACGAAAGGCGCATCCTTCCACATACCATTGTCCAAATCCTATTGAAGATAAATATTGATATTCCGAAGTTGCTTGCGAAAGAGAATCTAACATCCAGCATGCATCACCCAAGCGTAAGTGTAAAGGCAGCAACATTCCCGATACGGAAGTATCCGCAAGCTGAGCGCGGCAGAATGCAATGACTTCAGAATATTTTTGTGATTCAAACAACGCCGTTGCTTTTTGAACAATGACTTCCGGGGTTTTGTGTAACTGTAACGACCGGTCAGCAGAAGCAAGAGCGTGTTCAAAATCATGGCGAGCAAGCAACGTCCTTGTTTCTTCATAATGATTCGCGAGAACACGGGCGCAATCTTTCATAAAGATCGATGAGCGTTTAAAATAATATTTTGCTTTTACGCTATCGGCATGAGTAAGTATTTGTCGATTGATTTTCTGCTTCCAGTCAGCAAGCAACGCGGAGACATCTCGTTGATAGACTCTAGAAATATTTCCCGACGCATAGACCTGTTGGAATTTTTCGATACCGTACGTTTCCAAAAGATATTTGCAGAACGATCCTGCAATTGCATAACTGATGCCGGAATACGATTGGAAAAATCCGGCGTTGGTGAATACTTGTTCTGGAGAGACATTCGCGCCTGAAGCAAAGATTAATGCAACAGCGCGATCCAACGGTTCGCCGTACCAAAGGTTATCGCCTAATGCAACGGCAATGCCTTCCACAAGCCCTGAATTCATCGGCACCTTCATCAATGATGTGTTCAGTTCCGCGGCGAGTGCATGCGTCATTTCATGTTTCGACCCAACTCCCACATCCGCCATATTGATATGAATTTGATGCAGCCACGGTTTGGTAATATCCGTATGTGACTCACCTATCAATTTTTCTTTTTGCTGCGGTGATTCATATATAAATAATTTCAGCCGCCACGTTGGTGCAACATGCAACTGCGCACACAGTTGCTGATAATAAAATTCATGCAGTTCACCCAACTGTTCCACTGCATCCGATTTGAACGAACCCGCCGGATAGACAATATCGATATGCGCAGTCCGATAAAAACCGCCGAGTTTTTGTTTGACAAATGATTCCGAAGATGAAAAGCCAAGCCGATCACTAAATAAAAACATCGTCACTAATAACGGTACAATCAACGCCATAAGTACTAATTCCAAAAATGTTTTTTGATGAGGAGAATTTTCGGAATGTTGACGCATCTGTTTGCTTTGCCAAATCCAAATGCTGGCAGAAAATAAAAATAATGCTGCCACAAGTGTAATGATTCGGTACACAACCAACGACCGGCTGAGTTGCATGGTTTCATCATAACCGAATCCCGGGAAAAAGCCAACAATAGGATTGTAGACAAAATTTTGTGGATACAGAAAAACCACGAATGGGATATGCAACAAAATCAAAAGATACAAAACACTGAATCCTGTTTTTCTCCATCGATCGAGAATCACAGCGACCAAGACTGCCAGCGATTCAGAGAATAAAACAGTCGGCAACACGAACAGTGCATAAAATTTTATTCCATCAATGAAGGAACAATTTTTTACGAGGAGCGCATTCGCTGCTGCAATAAAAAATGGAACCACGATCAGAAGCAACTCAGCAGCCGATGCAAGAGCAATAAACCGCCACACATCATTTTTTGTTTGAGCCGACTGCGTTCGCCATAATGAAAGTGTCATCAATCCGGCAACATATCCCGCTGTTACAGCGATGACAAGAGAAAACTCGAATCCAAGATAATTGAACAAGGGAACGCGTGTAAGTACGATTGAGAGAAAAGCAAGGATGATCACAGAAGAATAAAATGCGCGTGTGCGAACCATGTGTTTCATGATAGATGACGTTTTGGGGAAATTGTTTTAGAACTCTTCGCCCGCTTCGCGCCGAATATCGGCGCCGAGCGCTTGCAATTTCTTTTCAACCGATTCATAACCGCGGTCAATATGATACACGCGCAGCACTTCCGTCGTGCCTTCGGCAACAAGCCCGGCAAGAATAAGCGATGCACTTGCACGCAAATCGGTGGACATGACTTTTGCACTGACAAGTTTTTTCACACCGACAATCGTAGCGATATTTTCTTTCATCGTAATATTCGCGCCAAGACGCATCAGTTCCGGCACGTGCGTGAAGCGGTCAAAATATACAGTGTCGGTAATAACACTGGTACCGTTTGCCAGTGCCATCAGCGAAATCCATTGTGCCTGCATATCGGTTGGAAATCCCGGATAAATTGCTGTCGTAACATTGACCGGTTGAATTTCGTTCGGTGGCGTCAACTCAATCCAATTTGTGCCAGTCGTAATTTTTGCACCAACATCTTCTAACTTTACCAACAGCGCGCCGATGTGGTGCGGTTCGCAATGTTCAATACGGATTTTTGATTTTTTCTTTCCCGCAATCGCCGCTGCAATCAAAAATGTTCCGGCTTCGATCCGGTCAGGAATCGTTTCAATATCTGCGGGATGCAATTCATTCACGCCTTCAATTTCTAATCTTCCTGTACCAATGCCAAAAATTTTTGCACCCATCTTCACCAATAATTCTGAAAGCTGTAAGATCTCCGGTTCCTGCGCTGCATTCTCGATGAGCGTCGTTCCTTTTGCAAGCACCGCCGCCATAATGACGTTGCCCGTTGCACCGACACTGGACACATCGAACAAAATTCGTGCGCCATGCAAACGCTTGGCTTTTGCCAGAATGTAGCCAGCTTCCAATTCAATTTCAGCACCGAGTTTTTTCATGCCATCGATATGTAAATTCACGGGACGCGGCCCCCACGCGCAACCGCCGGGTAAAGAAACTTTCGCGCGTCCGAATCGCGTGAGCAATGGTCCAAGAACATAAATGGATGCGCGCATTTTTTTTACGTGTTCGTACGGCGCTTCATAACTTGTAACCGATGACGAATCAATCGTCAGCGTTTGATTGACAAGCGATGTTTTCAATCCCATCGTTTCCAACAAACGGCTCATCGTTGTTACATCCCGCAACTCCGGAGTGTTGTGCAAATGATACACGCCGCCCGCAAGCAACGTCGCCGGCATCAAAGCAAGCGAAGCATTTTTTGCGCCGCTGATACAAACTGTTCCGCTTAATGGTCTGCCGCCCTTGATGATAAATTTATCCACTTTGCACTCCAGAATATTCAATTTATATTTAAAACAGCTAAAATATAGCCCATTATGCATTCAAAGGCAAAGCAATGCCGCCCTTTCGGCTATAATCCGATGGATTTGACAGTAAACTAAATGAATCGTCCTATAGTATATGGAACAAGGGAAAAATAAAAAGCCGATTGTTGTTTTACTTATTGATGAAGATGCCGAATCTGCTCAATTAGTTCAACAGGCGCTCACAACAGATTCAGAGCGAACATTTAAAGTGATTTTGGAAAAGTCTGCTGACCAGGCGTTGATAGAACTTTCTTCCAACCCGAATATCGACATCATTCTGGATGACTTTCAATCTTCGGATGTCGAGAGCTGGGAATTCTGTCTTCAGTTGAATCAATCCAACATTCAAAAGCCCCTTGTTCTTTTAACCGATACAAAAAATTTTCGTGCAACAGTGGAAGCGATGAAATTGGGAGTGGAAGATGTTCTGTTCAAGGGCGATTTATTTCATGCGCAACTTCCCAAAACCATTGTCAGCATTCTTGACCGGGTACAATTGCGCGTTCAAAAACAGGCGATCGATAAAAGATTGCTGCTGGCAGAAAATCAGGCGCGCGCTATTCGAGAATTGGTCGTGACAGTTTGCCATGAATTCAATAATCCGCTTGCTGCCATCAAAATCAGTTTAGACTTGTTAAAACGACAATTCACTTCATACCCTGAGGTGGGATTGCTCGAGGAATTCAATCACCACTTCGGTGAAATCGATTCGGAAATTAAACAGTTGCGTGATATGAATTTTGAACGGCCCGACATTCACGAAGCGCCTCATCCTATCGTTTCTGACTTGATGAAAAAATCGTCATAATCCGTGCCTTGCATGTCGATCCATTTTTCGCTATACTTTACATGTTCATGGTTTAATAAGAAGTGTACGAGTTGTAACTTTGGAAGTAATGATTGCCTATAAAAAATTGATGTTCCGAAAACGTTGCACTCGACAAAATCAAAGAGTTTTTTGAAAGTGTCCCGCCCCAAAAAAGCGGGACACTTTTTTATTATATATGCAAATTGCCAATATCATCACAACGATAGAAACTTGGGCACCAACGTGGACGGCATGGGAAAAAGATAATGTCGGGCTTCAAGTCGGTGACCCGCAGCGCCCAGTAACACGAGTTCTTGTTGCTCTTGATGTAACAGAACCTGTGATCAAAGAAGCGATTGCAAAGAAAGTAGAACTAATCGTCTCACATCACCCATTGTTGTTTCGTCCGCCGGCAAGCATTTCTACTCAACATCCTGTCGGCAAACTTATCCTTACCCTCGCAGAACATCACATCGCAGTTTATTCTTCCCACACAAATTTAGATTTTACAAAAGGCGGCGTCAGTTTTTCGTTAGCACAGGAATTGGGACTGACCGATATTCGTTTTCTCAGCCCTTTGCAAGAGACACTTGCAAAAATCGTTGTCTTTGTTCCCGATGGACATGTTGAGCGTGTTCGGAAATCTATGGCGAACGCCGGCGCCGGAATCATCGGTGAATATGATGAATGTTCATTTGCGATTACCGGGAAAGGAAGTTTCCGCGGATCAGAATTTTCAAAACCATTTATTGGAAAAGCCGGACAGGTGGAATTTACGGATGAAGTCCGATTGGAAATGCTTGCGTCGCGTGCACGTGTCGATGCCATCATCCATGCGATGAAAGAAGTTCATCCGTACGAAGAAGTTGCGTATGACGTGCATCCATTATTAAATCCGAATCCGAACTTTGGTATGGGCGCCATCGGCGAATTGTCGAAACCCCAATTACTTCCGCAATTTCTCAAACACCTCAAACGCAAATTGAATCTTAAAGCAGTAAATTATAGCGGCACAACATCGAAAAAGATTCAACGTGTCGCAGTTTGCGGAGGTGCAGGAAGTGATTTACTGCAAGATGCCATTCGCGCAGGTGCAGAAGTTTTTGTCACCGCCGATGTGCGGTACCATACATTTCAATCCGCGTCCGACCAAATCGTCTTGATCGATGCCGGACATTATGAGACAGAACAAGTTGTGTTAAAACCGCTTGCTGAGTGCATTCAAGCAGCCGCTCGCGCTGCCGGTTCATCGCTCTCAATCAGCATCACAAAACAAGTAACAAATCCCGTGAACATAGAATAATTCATACTATAGATGTAAAGGAGTTATCGTTGGAAAACCGATTACGTGCATTATATGCTTTACAAGTTGTCGATGCAAATCTCGACAACTTACAATATATGAAAGGTGATCTTCCGCAGGTCGTAGAAGACCTATCAGCAAATGTCAAACTGAAACTTGCCCTCAAAAAAGATTTAGAAGACACACTGAAAAAATCAATATCGCTGCGCGACCAAATCGATACAGAAATTCTTTCGCTGAAAGAACGCATCGAAAAATATAAATCGCAGCAATTTCAGGTGAAGACCAATAAACAGTACGATGCATTAGCGCGCGAAGCCGATCAAGCACAAGAACGCATCACCAAACTGCAAAAAGAAATGGAAATGCTTGAAGGCAAAGCCGAAACAGCAAAGCAAGACGCGGAAACGCTTGCTCCCCAAATCGAAACGATGCAGGAAGAGCTTGTCCAAAAGAAAAAAGAGTTGAGTGCCGTCAATAAGGAACATGAAGACGAAGAATCGAAACTGAAACACAAGCGCGATAAACTTGCCAGCCACTTGGCAAAAGCAGATCAACAGATGTACGAACGCATCCGCAAAGCCAAAGACGGCAAAGCGATCGTACCGTTAAAGCGTGATTCATGCGGCGGCTGTTACAATCGTGTTCCGCCCCAAAAAATTCTAGAACTTCGTGCAAACAATTCTATGCTCGTCTGCGAACGCTGCGGCAGAATCCTTGTTTCCGATTCGATTGTTGAAAGCGTCACCAAAGAAACTGTCGAAGCATGAAAATTTATGCTTTTACCGATGGCGCATCGCGCGGCAACCCCGGTGAAAGTGGCATCGGCGTCGTCTTGAACAATGAACACGGCGAATGTCTTGCATCGGTGTATGGTTATATCGGCAGGACAACAAACAATATTGCGGAATACACCGCCCTGCAAACGTGTTTAAAAAAAGCAGTCATGTTGGAGTGTACAGAATTAATCGTACATTCCGACAGCGAGTTGATGGTAAAACAATTGAACGGTGCATACAAAGTGAAAGATGCCGGCATCAAAAAAGAATTCGAAACGGTTCGTCAATTGCTGCAAGCAGCTGCGTTTCAATTCATCATCAAGCATGTGCCGAGAGAACAAAACAAAGAAGCCGACAAGTTAGCCAATCTCGGCATCGATACAAAAACGCCATTGAAATTATAAAACGCATGCAAGCGCTTGCCGCCTGCATGCCGTCGCGTGTGAAAAACCCTCGACAATTGTCCAGAAGCAGAAGACGGTTCGTCAGGCAGCCGCTCTCCGCCTTGTGCGGAGGGAGGAAAGTCCGAACACCGTAGGGCGAGACGCCTCGCGATAAGCGAGGGTTCGGCGGGCAATATCCCGCCGGAACGGACAGTATCACAGAAAACATACATCCCGATTTTCCTTCGCGGGAAAATTGAGAAAGAGGTGAAAAGGCGGTGTAAGAGACCACCGCATCGTCAGTAATGACGATGGTTGCGCAAGCAATCCCGATATGACCATCGGTCATATCGGGACAAGAGAAACCCCGTCTGGTGCAAGACCACGTAGGTCCCGTTGTTCCGATATTCTTTCGGGAATATCGAGACACAGAGCTGCCCGCTCCATTCTGCACACGCAGAGACGTGATGGGTAGGTCGCTTAGAGAAATGGCTGCCTCTCCGTGTAATGCGGAAAGACAGAATTCGGCTTATCGACGAAACGTTTATGCTTCTGGTTAGAACAACAATGACATGGTTTTTCACCTCACGATTCATTCATCAGAAGAACTGAGGTACATGTGTCACCCATTCGCGAATATCGCTGGACATTTCGGTCTGAAACCGATGCTTCCGCAGAACAATCGGAAGCAACAAAAAAACTGATCGATCAATTAAACATCTCTCCTATTCTTGCGAGCATTCTGGTCAATCGCGGCATTGATTCTTATGAAAAAGCACGCGCATTTTTTCGTCCGAGTTTAGAAGACTTGCACGATCCGTTTTTAATGGATCAAATGGATATAGCCGTCGAGCGTATTATTCGTGCCATTACCAATAACGAACCCATTGTTGTGTACGGCGATTACGATGTCGATGGAACCGACAGTACAGCAATGTTGTGGTCGTTCTTGCATGATGCAGGCGCCAATGTCCGTTACTTCATCCCTGATCGTGTGAATGATGGGTACGGGCTTTCAACGATCGGAATTGATCATGTTCGCGAGCAAGACGTTTCTCTTTTAATATCTGTCGATTGCGGTGTTACTGCTGTGGAACAAGTTGAATACGCGCGTTCGCATGGCATCGATGTAGTCATCTGCGATCATCACGAACCGGACGATCAACTGCCGAATGCTGTTGCGTTGTTGGATGCGCTCAAACCATCGTGCTCATATCCGTTCAAATCTTTATGTGGCTGCGGCGTTGCATTCAAATTGATTCAAGCATTATGTACCAAAGAACCGATCAAGAGCAAACTCGGCGATGAAGCGCAAAAATCGCTTCTGAATTATTTGCAGTCACGTAACACTTGCTACAACAGCGAGATATCGTTCCGCTTGTGGGAGAAAATCGAACATTAGTCAAACTCGGTATGGAATTGATTAATTCCATGCCGCTTTCCGGCATTCGCGCGCTGATCGAAACTGCAGGCGTTCATTCTACTAAAATTTCATCGGGACAAGTGGTCTTCGTGCTTGCACCTCGTATTAATGCCGTCGGCAGATTAGGCAATGCAAATCGTGCCGTGGAATTATTAACGGCGTCGTCGTACGATCATGCATTACAATTCGCCCGTGTGATGGAAGAAGAAAATCTCACACGAAGAAAAATTGATGAGGAAACATTTATCAAAGCGCAGGAAATCGTTGAACAATATCTGAACGGCGACAACGACAGCGCAATCGTGCTGCATCAAGAACAATGGCATCCCGGCGTCATCGGCATTGTCGCGTCACGATTGGTAGAACGATATTATCTCCCGACCATTCTTATGACGACGGTTGACGGGAAAGCAAAAGGATCGGCTCGCAGCATTTCGGGTTTCAATATTCACGAAGCGTTGAAACGTTGCGAAGATAAACTGATTCAATTCGGCGGACACAAATACGCAGCGGGATTATCCGTGGAATTGGATAAGGTAGATGAATTTCGCGAAGCATTCAACGAAGTGGCGCGCGAATTATTGACCGAGGAACTACGCACACCGGAAATTCGCATCGACGCCGAAGTGCAACTTGCAGATTTAACGCCGAAGTTCGTGCGCGTGCTCAGTCAATTTGCGCCGTTCGGGCCGGAAAACATGCGTCCGGTGTTCGCCGTGCACAACATCGAAGTAACCGGACAACCGCGCATCGTCGGAAAAAATCATTTGCGCTTCAAAGTCCGCAGCAACACACACGTGCTGGATGCCATCGGATTCAATCTCGGCGAATTGCTGCCCCGTGTGCAGTCCGGCAGTAAAATAGATATTGCATTCTCTCTGGATGAAAGCGATTACGGCGGTGAAATTATTCCGCAATTAAAAATTCGCGACATCAAATAATAATTCGATAACGATGATGCAAACGAGCAACCGGTTATGATTATCCTTGGTGTAGATCCCGGCACGTTAGTTACCGGCTTCGGTGTCATCGATATCGAGCGCGGTACGCAGCGCGTCTTGGCAGTTGATGTCATAAAAAATGCGGGCGACAAAACCATGCCGATTCGTTTGAAACACATTTATGATCGCCTATGTGATGTGATCGAAAAATTTCATCCCGATGAGTTTGCAATTGAAACTGCATTTTACGGAAAGAATGCACAGTCCGCATTGAAACTTGGGCACGCACGCGGCGTGGCCATTCTTGCAGCCGTGAACAGCCAAATTCCTACGGCAGAGTATTCGCCGAGAGAAGTGAAAAAATCTGTAACAGGCAACGGCGCGGCAACCAAACAACAAGTGCAGTATATGGTGAAGGCGCAATTGAAATTGCGCGAAGTCCCAAAGCTGTACGACGCCACCGACGCCCTGGCGGTTGCCCTATGCCATGCATACCGATTTCAAAATGGAAAAATAAAATCAACACGTTCTAAAAAAACTTCTGGCAAAATTCAAAAAAATTGGTCTAATTTCATTCAACTGTATCCTGAACGAGTGGTAAAAATAAAATGATTGCTTCGTTGACCGGTATTTTGAAACAAAAAAATCCTACGGAAGTATTGTTGGATGTTCAAGGCGTCGGCTATGCGGTACACATTTCGCTTTCGACGTACGAAAAATTAGGCGACGTCAGCTCGCCCACGACATTGCTCACACATCTTCATATTCGTGAAGACGCGATGCAGTTGTTCGGTTTCGCCACAGAAGAAGAACGGCAATTGTTTAAGATGCTCCTTTCTGTTTCTGGTATCGGCCCAAAGCTTGCACAAAGTATTTTATCGGGAATGAACGCGAGTGAACTCGCTTCACATTTACGTACCGGCAACATTAGTGCACTGACGGCAATTCCCGGCATCGGCAAAAAAACGGCAGAACGAATGGTTCTGGAATTGCGCGACAAAATTGTAAAGACAATCGGTTCTACAGAAATTAATTCTACCGCCACCAACGCAAACGCCGCCATCCGCAACGAAGCATTGATGGCATTGACTTCGCTTGGATTCAATCAACAGACAGCCGAGAAAGCCATTCGCCTTGCATACAACGAAGCGGACGGCATTTCTCTATCGCTTGAAGAATTGATTAAACGCGCTCTTCGACATACGACTGCGCGATAATATGTTTTATTCTGTCTCGGTTTTTTCTGAAAAAGAATACGCTGTTTCCATCCAAACTATTTTTCTATCACAAATAAATATTACGAATAATGTTGCCGTCGTCTTGCTATTCTCTGGGCTTCTTGCTACTTTTGCATCATGAGAAAATCTGATATGACAAAACCTGAACGGCGAGAACAAGAAGCGGACATCGATCAAACACTTCGTCCGGAACGTCTTGGAGATTTTGTCGGACAAGAAAAAATTGTAGAAAACCTGCATGTGTTTATCGCTGCTGCACGCAAACGCGGTGAAGCATTAGACCACGTCTTGTTGACCGGCCCACCCGGCCTGGGAAAAACCACGCTCGCGCACATTATTGCGCACGAAATGGGAAGCGATTTGAAAATCACTTCCGGCCCGGCTTTAGAAAAACCCGGCGACCTTGCAGGCATTTTGACTTCGCTGGAAAAATCTTCCGTGCTGTTCATCGACGAGATACATCGCGTGCCGATCAAGATCGAAGAATATCTTTATTCGGCGATGGAAGATTTTATGGTAGATATTGTGATCGATAACGGGCCCGGAGCAAAAACCATACAACTTGGTTTGCAGCCTTTCACATTGGTCGGTGCTACAACGCGTGCGGGCTTGTTGAGTTCTCCGCTTCGTTCGCGATTCGGAATTACTAACCGATTAGATTATTACTCCAATAAACATTTAGAGCACATCATTCGCCGTGCGGCAGGAATTTTATCTATTCCCACTGAACCTGCCGCCATTCTTGAAATCGCAAAACGATCGCGCGGAACACCGCGCATTGCAAATCGATTGCTCAAACGCTGCCGAGATTTTGCAGAAGCAGATACGCGATTATCGCATTTCAACGGTATCTTGACAAAAGAAGTCGCCGAATTTGCTTTACGCGCATTGGAAGTTGATAATCACGGTTTTGATGAAATGGATAAACGAATTTTGTTCACGTTGATTGAAAAATATGAAGGCGGCCCTGTAGGATTAAATACGCTTGCAGTAGCCGTCGGCGAAGAACCGGGAACGCTGGAAGAAGTGTATGAACCATATCTTATTCAAGAAGGATTTTTAGACCGCACGCCGCGCGGGCGAGAAGCCACAGCACTTGCCTATTCCTATTTCGGAATGACCGCAAACAAGAAATCCAACGAACGGCAATTGACACTTGGTGACTAACTATTTTCCCCAGCGGAAGCAGATATTCCAAAATATAATATCGATACTTGGAACAACCGTTCACGCACAAATATTTTTAAAAATCCATTTACAGAGAACAAAGAAATTGATATATTTACATATTGTATGACTATAGCAACATTATAGTCTTTTTCGACAAGGGAAGAGCGGCCGAGCCATGAAAAACATTTCGAGATATGCATTCCTCGCAAGAGCATTATGCATGATGATTTTCATCTATACGTTATCGATATTTCCTTCCGCTTTTGCACAAAACGCTTCTGCGAATTTTTATTCCGTAACATACAGCGATCCTCAAACGGCGTTTATCGTCGGTGATAATGCTCTTTTTGCACGTTCAACGGATGGTGGTGCGACCTGGCTGGTAACCCATCTTCCGGGCATCACCACATCGTTCCGCGATATACGTTTTATCGATTCCCGTCATGGTTTTATTCGTCGGTACGAACGGCATGTTGCTCCGATCGACTGATGGAGGAAGGTACGTGGAGCCAAAAACAAATTGTCCCCAATCAAGATTTTACGAGAATATTTTTTCCTGATGCACTGAACGGCATCATCATCGGACCTGGTGGATTTATCACTCGCACGACGGATGGAGGTACAACATGGTAATCATATCGAAAGCGGCACAACGAATAAACTGAACGCTCTTTGCTTCGCCTCGGCAACTTTCGGAACAATCGTCGGTGATCAGGGTAAACGATTCTGCGTACAACTGACGGAGGCAGTTCGTGGAACAACCTCTCTTCTTCGTTCTTAAGTAATAATTTATTTAGTGTTTCTTTTGTCGGCGAAACAGGCCTTATTTCCGGCGACAATGGTGTAATTTTATATACCATGAATCGCGGCGAACGATGGGGATTGATTCCGAGCGAAACAGATCGGTTGCTGCTCAGTATTTTATTTTCTCCTTCCCAAGTTGCATTCGCTGTCGGATTGAACGGCACGATTCTTATCTCAACAACCGGAAATAGCAAATGGGAAAAACAAACAGGTTCTTTCTCAGCACATTTTACATCGATTGCTTTTGGCAGTAAAGATAATGCCGTTATCATCGGAAGCAAACTTACCATTCTTCACAGCACGGACGGTGGCATTTCATGGAATACGGCAGAACGAAAAGAAGAGATACTCCTTCTGTCGCACCACCGGCGGCGGCACAAAAGCAAATTGTTGTAACGGCTGTCGGTGTGAATGGCGTGATCCTTATCTCAAAGGATATGGGGGCTTCATGGGAATCCAGCACAAGCGAAAATCAAACGACGCTCATGGGAATTACCGCCAATAACAATTCTTTTATTGCAGTTGGTATCGGAGGTCAGGTACTTGGTTCGCACAATGGCGGAACGACATGGACACAACAAAATACCAATATGAAAATACCGTTGTACGGAATTTCTCTGCCGTCTGCCGATACAGGATTTGTCGCCGGAGATTATGGCGTTATCCTTAACACAACAAACGGTGGTTCGACATGGACGAGGGTGTCAACAGGACTGATGAATCACTTACGCGATATTCATTTTCTGGATACGAAACATGGATTCAGCGTTGGCGGCGGCGGTGCTATTCTGTCAACTTCAGATGGCGGAACGACATGGCAAACGTTATCCAGCGGAACAACAAACTGGCTGAATGCCGTCCAACCCATCGATGCATCGACCATCGTTGCGGTCGGAGCCAACGGCACCATTCTTCGTTCGTCCGATAAGGGAACGACTTGGACACCGCAGCCAAGCGGTACCACCAACGAATTGTTTGCAGTATTCTTTTTCGATAAGCAGAATGGTTTTGTCGTCGGCGCAGGTGGATTGATTCTCGCCACCACAAATGGCGGAACAAGTTGGACAACTGTTCGCAGTAAAACCTCCAGCGATTTACGCGCTGTACAATTTATCAATCATTCCATCGGATTGATTGTCGGCGAAACCGGTACCATTCTTCGCACCACCGACGGCGGAGCATCGTGGAGCAGCGTCGATGCCAATACGCAGCTTGCCTTGTTCGGTTTGAGCGTCAACTAACCGCACAAAATTTTCGTAAATACTTCAACACCGAATCCATATCTTTCGGCAGCGGTGCCTTCCATTCTATCGGCTTGTGCGTTGCCGGATGCACCACGGATAAAACTGCCGCATGCAATGCGGTGCGCGCAAGCAGTGGTTTCTCTATTTCTTTCTCCCTATAATTTTTTTTCACTGACGAAAGATAAAATCCCTGTCCATCGCCGTATAACGGATCGGCAAGGATCGGCAATTTCATTGCACTCAAATGCGCGCGGATTTGATGCGTGCGTTCTGTATGCGGAGATAAGCCGAGCAATGCATATCGGTTAAACCGCTCAATCGTAATATATTCCGTCGCTGCAACAATTCCTTTTTTCTGATCCACGACCTTTCTACCGGCATGTTGCTCATCGTCTGCAAGCGGCAGTTCTATAATACCACTGTCAGATGGCGGAACGCCGCACACGATGGCAAGATATTGTTTTTTCACTTCACGCTGCTCGAATTGTGTACAAAGATGATCCCGCGCTTCTGCTGTTTTCGCAAACACGACTAACCCACTCGTATCGCCATCAATTTTATGAACAACAAACATCGAGGGGAATGCTTCACGCAAGAGTTCATGTAAATTCAACGGCGCAGTTTCATGTGCAGATGTGGTTGTCAGCATACCGGAAGGTTTGTTCACAACAACAACCGCATCATCTTCAAATACAATACTACCGCCAGTCTTTTTTAATATTTGTTCTAATTTCCATCGCATCGTTGTTATTCAATGTAGAAGGGAGAAACAAAAGAAACAAGCACAAAGATAACATTGTCCTCAAAATATTATTGTCGTACATTGATGAAAACAAAATGCTCATTTATATGAAACGAATATGAATCCGCTGCCTCACAATTTTTATCTTCAACCGACGCTGAAGATCGCACACGATCTTCTCGGCAAACAGTTCATTCGCCTGTTAGACAACAAACTTCTTGTCGGTACGATTGTGGAAACCGAAGCGTACTGCCAGAACGACCCTGCGTCGCATTCTTTCCGCGGACAAACGCAGCGTAACGAAGTAATGTTCAAAGATGGTGGACATCTCTATGTGTACTTTATGTACGGCATGCATTTCTGCGCTAATGTTGTGACGGGAAAAGAAGGCATCGGAGAAGCTGTATTGATTCGCGCTGTAGAACCGATTGCCGGTATCGAAGTGATGATGAAGAACCGCTTTCCTAAACTCAAATCAATCGATCATAAATCTATCATCAATCTCACCAACGGACCTGCAAAGTTCTGTCAGGCATTCGGTATTGTGCGAAACGAAAATGGCTTGGACTTGCTCGACAGTGAAATCCGTATTACCGAAGGCGAGCACATTTCGTCAAACCATATCAAGCGATCTTCGCGCATCGGCATTCAGCAAGGATTAGAAAAACAGTGGCGATTCTTTATTGACGGAAATCCGTGGGTATCACGGTGAGTTTTAAAACTGTTTATATAATACTACTCAATAAAACTTGGAGTAAACATGAAGCATAACAGTTATTTCGATGGGCAGGTACAGAGTCTTAGTTTAACAACGGCAGAAGGCAATGCAACCGTAGGCATTATAAGCAAAGGAAAATTCACGTTCGGCACAGCTTCACAGGAACGGATGGTGATTACTTCCGGCACGCTGAAAGCAAAGCTACCCGGCGCAGAATGGAAATCGTTCGGCAAGAATACAGAATTTATCGTTGCGCCCAATGCTTCGTTCGATGTGGAAGCGAACAGCGATGTCTCGTACATTTGCTATTATAAATAGTTTACGACCTTCCGAAGGTCTCTCCGTAATCGCTAAGTCCTTCGGAAGGTAACTCTGCTCGCTTGCGCCCCCTCTGTTTGGCGTGGAGAGGTCATGACTTGATTCTCGTCACAGATTTCTACAAATTAAATTGTTTTTATACGAAAAGTTTATCGGTGTCACGAAAAAGGTTCTAAACTTCTATGCACCTTCTCATCGAACAATTACAATACAACCAATGGGCGATGCGCCGGTACGTTCAATCGCTGAAAGAGCTGGAACCATCGTGTTTAACACAACCGTTGACCAGCAGCTTTTCTTCCATCCGTGAAACATTGTGGCACATGTTGTGGGTCGAAGAATTATGGTACGAGCGCTGGCAGGGGCATCACATACAGCGGCGGTTCGATCCGAAGAATGCTCCGCCGTTCGAAGCAATGGAAAACCGATTTACAGAAATCCACGCCAAGCAAATCCAATTCTTACAAACATTCCCGAAAGATGCCGGTGAGGAAAAACTTAGTTATCTGAATTTTAAAAACGAGCGATGTGAATACACCATCACGCATTTTATTCAGCACTTGGTGTTTCACTCGGCATATCATCGCGGGCAGCTTGCAACGATGTTGAGACAGATAGGCAAGGTACCACCTGCAACAGATTTTTTGATTTATATTGATGAAATCGAACAGGAAAAGAACTTTTAAATCCTCAGCTCTTTCTTTAAATACTCACCCGTGAACGAGCGTTTGCACTGCGCAACTTCTTCCGGCGTGCCTTCTGCAACAATCTCGCCGCCGGCATCGCCGCCATCGGGACCGAGATCGATCACCCAGTCCGCGGTTTTAATGACATCGAGATTGTGTTCGATCACAATCACGGTATTGCCTTTGTCCACAAGTTTACTCAATACATCGAGAAGCATGCGGATATCTTCAAAGTGTAAACCGGTTGTCGGTTCGTCTAAAATGTACAGCGTTTGTCCCGTACCGATTTTCGAAAGCTCCGTCGATAACTTTACACGCTGCGCTTCGCCGCCGGAAATCGTTGTGGCTTGCTGGCCAAGCCGAATGTAGCCAAGCCCGACATCGTGCAAAGTTTTTAAATGCCTGTGCAAACGCGGCAGTTCGCTGAATACTTCCAGCGCTTCTTCCACGGTCATATTCAACACATCGGTAATGGATTTGCCTTTGTAATGCACTTCCAATGTTTCGCGGTTGTATCGTTTGCCGCCGCAGACATCGCACTGCACGTACACGTCCGGCAAAAAATTCATTTCGATTTTTTTGACGCCGGCGCCTTCACAGTTTTCACATCGCCCGCCTTTGACATTGAAACTGAAACGCCCGGCTTTATAGCCGCGAATCTGCGATTCGGGAAGCTGTGTGAATAAATCACGAATCAGCGTGAATAATCCCGTGTACGTCGCCGGATTGGATCGCGGCGTTCGTCCAATCGCCGATTGATCGATCTCGATCACCTTATCGATATGCTGCAATCCATCAATCGATTTGTACGACAGCGGAACGATTTTCGTTTTATAAAATTTTCTAGAAAGAATCGGATACAGCGTTTCATTGATCAACGTCGATTTGCCGGAACCGCTCACGCCAGTGATACACACGAACGTTCCAAGAGGAATCTTCAGCGCAACCGTTTTAAGATTGTTTCCTGCCGCGCCTTTCAGGATAAGATTTTTGCCGTTTCCTTTTCGCCGTACTGCCGGAAGAGGAATCGTGCGCTCGCCTTGCAAGTATTGTTTCGTTAAAGAAATTCCGGTGCATGTATTTAATGTTTTCTTCGCGCGCAATTGTTCCGGCGTTCCGGTAACAACAACCTTTCCGCCGTGTTCACCCGCGCCGGGCCCAAGATCAACGACATAGTCCGCGCATTCCATCATCTCTTTATCGTGTTCCACAACGATGACCGTGTTGCCGAGATCGCGAAGCGATTTGAGTGAATTGATGAGTTTGATGTTATCGCGCTGATGCAAACCGATACTCGGCTCATCCAAAACATATAACACACCGACAAGCTGCGTTCCGATTTGCGTGGCAAGGCGAATACGCTGCCCTTCTCCGCCGGACAGCGTCCGTGCCGTACGGTTGAGCGTAAGATAATTCAATCCGACATTCAGCAAAAATTCTAACCGCTGCGTGATCTCTTTCAGAATGGGACGGGCAATTTCTGTTTGCCGCGGAGTTAAGACAAGAGTATCAAAATATTCTTTTGCTTTTGTAATCGATTTTGTAACGATTTGATGAATGTCGGTTCGCGTACCGGCTGCCGCATCTTCCAAACAAATGGCAAGCGATTCTTTTCGCAGTCTTCCGCCGTGGCACGCTGCACATTCACCTGTCAGCATAAACGATTCAACCCATTCGCGAATATTGTTGGACGCTGTATCGTCATACCACCGTTCCAGCATTTTCATTAATCCTTCAAAACGATGCTTGTAGATCGTTACGCGTCCGGAACTGTGCGCATATTCGATTTCGATTTTCTCGCCGTGCGAGCCATTCAGTAGCACGTCCATTCCTTCTTTGGATATTTTTTTGATCGGCGTATCGAAATCAAATTCATATTTTTTTGCCACACCGCGAATCTGGCTGAACATCCATGTCTCACGCGGTTTGCCGAGCGGTGCAATGCCTTCTTTGTTGATAGAAAGATTTTTATCCGGGAAAATTAAATCAAGATCGAACCGTTTCAGTTCGCCAAGCCCTTCACAATTCGGGCAATAGCCCGCAGGCGTATTAAAGGAAAAGGCGTTCGGCGCAGCATCTTCATAGCTAATGCCGCAGAAATCGCATGAATACTTCTGGCTGAAGAGCTGATCGTTTTCTCCGTCATTCACGATCACAACGCCGTCGCCGAAACGCAGCGCGACTTCCACTGAATCCGCCACACGCGAGCGCAATTCTTTTTTCATCACGATCCGATCCACAACGATTTCGACATTGTGAATTTTGTAGCGGTCGAGCTTCATCCCTTTTTCGATCTGCTGCGTCTCGCCGTCCACACGCACGCGGAGGAATCCATCTTTGGCAATTCTCTCGAACAGTTCGCGATAATGCCCTTTGCGCCCTTTCACAATCGGAGCAAGTACTTGCAGTTTTGTGCCCGCGGGATAACTCATGATTGCGTCGATAATTTGATCGACAGATTGTTTCTGTACCTTGCGTCCGCATTGATAACAAAATTGTGTGCCAACACGCGCAAAGAGCAAACGAAGATAATCGTAAATCTCGGTAACTGTTCCAACCGTTGAACGCGGATTATTGCTGACAGTTTTTTGTTCGATGGAAATAGACGGACTGAGTCCTTCGATCAAATCGACATCGGGGCGTTCCATCATATCAAGAAATTGACGCGCATACGCAGAAAGACTTTCCACATAACGACGCTGTCCTTCCGCGTAAATCGTATCGAATGCAAGCGAAGATTTTCCAGAACCGGACAGGCCGGTAATTACGGTCAATGCTTCGCGCGGAATATCCACATCGATATTCTTAAGATTGTGCACACGCGCACCACGCACGATGATGGTATCTTCACTCACAATGGGAAAAACTCAAATTCAATTTATAATTCAACAACTTCCTGCTCAACGACTCACTCAGTGCATTCGTTTTCGCTTATTCAAATATTCCATCAATGCTTTATCGAACGGCGTCGAAGTATCAAGCAGTACATAATCGATTCCGTTATCACGGCATTGCGTTTTATAACGATCAAGAAACTCACGCATCGATTGCTGATATGCTTTTTGGATATGCCACGGCTGCGTCGTGATCGTTTCCTGCGTTTCGACATCTTTAAAGACCGCATCATTGCCAAACGCAAAAGTTCGTTCCATCGGATCCAGCACTTGCAGCACGATCACTTCATGCCCGCGATGGCGAAAATGTTTGAGCGCCGTCATCACTTTTTCTGGATCGTCGAATAAATCGCTGATGACGATCACCAATCCGCGCCGTTTGATTTGTTCTGCAACGATATGCAGCGAAGCGGCAATACCTGTTTTATTGGACGGCTGCACAGCATCAAGTTCTTTTAACAACTCGCGCAAATAGGAACGCGTTGCTCGCGGAGGCAGCGAGGTTCTGATCTGTTCATCAACAAGCGTTAATCCTACCGCATCGCGTTGTTCGATCATAAGATACGAAAGCGACGCGGCGGTGTAAGAAGCATATTCAAATTTTTTCAACCGGCCTTCGGACGCATACTTCATCGAACCGCTGACATCAACCACGAGATATGATTTAAGATTTGTCTCTTCTTCAAACTGCTTGATGTAAAATCGGTCCGTTTTACCGTATGCTTTCCAATCGATGTGCTTAATTTCATCGCCGGGCATATACTGCCGGTGCTCGGTGAACTCCACACTGAATCCGTGATACGGGCTTTTATGCAACCCCGTAATAAATCCTTCCACCACAAAACGCGCGCGAAGTTCCATATTGGCAAGCTGTGCAACAACCGCGGGCTGAAGATATTTGAGCGATTCGTTCAATCTTGATCTGCGTCTTTGTCATTCTGTGCAGATTGATTTTGCATCTTCAAAATTTCTTCCGGCGTTTTCCCCATCGTCGATAATTCAAACTGTGCGGATTGTGCTAAGGTACTATTGGGATATTTTTGCAGGAATTCGGTATAAGCAATTTTTGCCGAATCGATTTTTTTCAAATCATTATTGTAAATGAATCCGATAAGAAATGCCGCATTGGATGCCGTGGCATTATCCGGATATTTTGCAACCAGCGCACGATAGTTTTCAAGAGCTTTATACGGATCGTTTTTACGATCGTGATAAATTGTTCCGAGCGCATAATATGCTTCCGGTGTTACCGCACTGTCGGGATAAGCTTTTACCAATTCTTGAAATTGTTCGATTGCTCCGTCATATTGTTCCGAACCTTGCAGTTCGGTCCCTTTTTGAAACATCGCCGTCGCGCTGGGTTTCGAACATCCGCAGAGCACCGCGGCAACGATCATCGAAACAATGACTGTTCTCATTTTTCTTTTGTTCTCCTTAAATTCAATTTTTTATTACCCACAATCTTCTGTTATACCTTTTTCCGAGTTCGTTATAAAAAATATTAAATCATCTTTGCAGAATCAATGTGTAGTTCGTTTCTCCATCAACGCACAAAAAAATCCATCGGTTCCGTGACGATGAGGGAGTAATTTGATGAATCCGTTCGATGTCATCGTTTTGAAATTCCATTTTTCAATAATTAGAGAAGCATCCTGCAATTGAAAATCCGCATTTGCTGCAAGGAATGTATTGATTTGATCTTCATTTTCTTGATTTAAGATAGTACACGTTGCGTACACAAGCCGCCCGCCGGATTTTACTAATGGTGCGGCGCTTTGCAAAATCATCTTTTGCTTTTCTGCAATTTCGGCAATCATTTCTTTCGTCACCATCCACTTCATGCCGGGATTGCGGCGAATCGTTCCCAGGCCGCTGCACGGCGCATCGACTAACACGATATCGAAGAAACCTGAATATTTTTCATGCAATTCGTCGATCGAATCAATCGGAAGTACGCGGACATTTTGCACACCGGCACGTTTCGTTCGCTTGCGAAGTTCTTCTAATCGGAATTTGTTGATGTCCGATGCAAATATTTCTCCGCGATTTTTCATCAACGCAGCAAGTTCTAATGTTTTTCCTCCGGCGCCCGCACACGCATCTAATACTTTTGCATTCGGTTTCGGATCGATGAGCAGCGGCAGTAGCTGACTGCCTTCATCCTGCACTTCAAACAATCCGTCGCGAAATGCGTTGAGCGAAAACATATTCACGCGCCTTGTAACATTCAATCCAAATGGCGAATACTTCACCGGCGTGGTTTCAATTTCTTGCTTTGCCAATTCTTTCCGGCATGTTTCTACGTCCGCTTTCAACGTATTGACGCGAATCGTCAACGGTGCGGGTTCATTCATGCTCGCACATAATTGTTCCGCTTCTTCGTTGCCATACAGTAAGATGAATTGTTCGATCATCCAATCGGGAAAAGAATACCGCACACCGAGACGTTCCACATTATTTTCGATTGGAAGAATTTCCGGTTTCTGAAGGTTCTCAAATATCTGCGGCAGTTGTTCCTGGAGCCGCGTCCCTTTTACAAGCGGCAGTAAAATATTGACGGTAACCATTTGGCTTGCGGGAAAAAGTACCAACGATGTAGCAAGCAAGAGCAGTGTTCTGTCGGTATTGAGCAACTTTTCCGGAAACTCCGCGAGAGACCGATCAAGATGATATTCGCATCGGCGCAAATGGCGAAGTGTGGCGTACGTAACTTTGGTGATGAATCCGCGGTCGTGCGATCCAAGATATTTACGCGAACGATAGAATGTGTCGATCAAACTATCGGCGGGTTTATCCGATCCGAGAATGATGCCGAGCAATTCCTGCGTGTGCCCGATAAGCGACGTCATTTGCATAGGATTTTCCACCGACCCGATTTTGCTGCGCAACAAAACTGTATTGTGATCTTCATTTCATCTACAAGATACGGTTTTTTGTCGATGAATGCAGACGGAGTTATTTTACCACTTCCGGTTTTATTTTCGTAACGAATTCAATCATACCACGATGATCGGTTCCAATTTCCACGGTATCGCCTTCGGCAATTTCGTTGGAAAGTAATTTTTCCGACAATACGTTGATGACATATTTTTGAATCGTACGCTTTAGCGGACGTGCGCCATATGTCGGATCGTAGCCAATAGTTGCAAGGCGCGCTTTTGCATCGTTCGTAAATTCCAGCGTAATGTTTTTTTCTGCGAGCAGATGTTTGACCTGTTGTAATTGCAGTTCAACAATCTGTGCAAGATCAACCATCGACAACGGTTTAAAGAAAATAATTTCATCGATACGGTTTAAAAATTCAGGGCGAATGGTTTGCCGCAACAATTCAAATAATTTCACACGCAACTCGCCCATGACATCTTCACGATTTGCTTCGGTCAGCGTTTCGATTTGATCTTGAATAAGATGTGATCCAAGGTTCGACGTCATAATGACAATCGTGTTTTTGAAGTTCACGGTGCGTCCCTTACTGTCCGTCAATCTGCCTTCATCCAACAACTGCAACAGCACGTTGAATACTTCGGGATGTGCTTTTTCAATTTCATCCAGCAATACAACTGAATAGGGTTTGCGACGCACGGCCTCTGTCAGTTGTCCGCCTTCTTCGTAGCCAACATAACCCGGCGGCGCACCGATCAAGCGCGATACAGAAAACTTTTCCATATACTCGCTCATATCGATTCGGACGACAGCGCTTTCATCATTAAATAAAAATTCGGCAAGCGCTTTTGCAAGTTCGGTTTTTCCGACGCCGGTGCTTCCCAGAAAGATAAACGAGCCAATCGGTTTGCGTTCGTCTTGCAATCCGGCACGGCTGCGGCGAATTGCATCCGCAACGGCTTTCACCGCATCTTCCTGATCCACCATGCGTTCGTGAATGCGGTCTTCCAGATGCAATAATTTTGCGCGTTCGCTTTCTAACATCCGCTGCACAGGAATGCCCGTCCACTTTGCTACGATCTCTGCAATATCTTCTGCATCCACTTCTTCCTTCAGCATTTTTTGATCCCGCTGAACGTCATTCAACTTTGTCGATGCATCCTTCAACTTTTTTTCCAATCCGGCAATAATGCCGTACCGCAGTTCGGCAACTTTTCCAAGATTTCCCTGCCGCTCTTCTTGTTCGGCATTCTTCTTTGCATTTTCAATCTCACCCTTCATTGTTCGGATGGATTGGATCAAGCCCTTTTCCAATTGCCAATGTGCCTTTAATGATTTTCGTGTTTGATTTAATTCGGCATGCTCGCGTTCAATTTCCTCAAGCCGCGCTTTTGAATCGTTCGTCTTTCTCGCGTTTCACCGCTTCACGTTCAATCTCCAACTGCTTGATGCGCCGCTCCACATCATCCAATTCCTCCGGCATCGAATCAATTTCAATCCGTAATTTTGACGCTGCCTCATCCACAAGATCAATTGCTTTATCCGGCAAAAATCTATCCGCAATATAACGGTGGCTCAATTGTGCCGCAGCAACAATTGCTCCGTCGGTAATGCGCACGCCGTGATGCACTTCGTACCGCTCTTTCAATCCCCGCAAAATAGAAATCGTATCTTCAACACTTGGTTCATCGACCAGCACCGGCTGGAATCGGCGTTCAAGCGCCGCATCCGTTTCAATGTGCTTTCGATATTCGTCGATCGTCGTTGCACCGATAACGCGCAGATCGCCGCGAGCCAATGCGGGTTTTAACATATTTGCCGCATCGACAGAACCCTGCGCCGAGCCGGCGCCGACAAGTGTGTGCAATTCATCGATGAATAAAATGATCTCTCCGTTCGATTCTGAAACTTCTTTCAGCACCGCTTTCAATCGTTCTTCAAATTGCCCGCGGAAACTTGTTCCCGCTACCAACGTTCCCATATCTAATGCAACGATGCGTTTGGTTTTCAAACTTTCCGGCACGTCGCCATGAACGATTCGATTCGCAATCCCTTCTGCAATCGCTGTCTTACCAACGCCCGGATCGCCAATAAGCACCGGATTATTTTTTTTACGGCGTGAAAGCACTTGCAACACACGGCGAATTTCTTCTTCGCGTCCAATAACAGGATCGAGTTTTCCTTTTCGAGCAAGCTCGTTCAAATCGCGTCCGAATTTTTGCAGCGATTGATATTTATCTTCCGGCGTTTGATCGACGACACGCTGCGAACCGCGGACTTCTTTCAATGCTTTGTAAATATCTTCTTTCGTCACACCTTGATCGGTCAACAATTTTGTCGCCGTTGTTTTTCCTTCCAGCAATCCTAAGAGCAAATGTTCCGTGCTGATGTATTCGTCTTTCAGCTGCTGTGCTTCTTGCTGCGAAGCTTCAAACGTTTTTCCAAGCGCGGGCGAAAGTGTCTGGTTTCCGAGGCCGGAACCTTGTACCTTCGGCAGTTTTTCTACTGCCTCATTGATTTTAATTTTGAGATAATTGACATTGGCGCCGAGTTTTTGCAATATCGGTACGACGATGCCTTCGCTGTCCTGCACCATTGCAGCGAGCAAATGTTCCGGCTCGATGAGTTGGTTGCTATAACTCGATGCAATTTCCTGTGCATTCTGCACAGCTTCCTGCGATTTGATTGTAAATTTATTGAAGTTCATTTCGTTTACTTCCTTGAAAACAAGTTTTATTTCTTGATTCTCTGATATCTCATTCCTTCCCCTCATAGGGGAAGGTTAGAATGGGGTCATTTGTCTTGTTCAATTTTTATTTTTTCTAAAATCGATGTTAAGGCGCCATCAATATTTTTCATTATGTCGGTATTAGTAAATCTTAAAACCGTGAATCCTTCATTTCGAAAATACTGATTTCGCTCTAGATCTTTTTGTATTCCTTCTTCCAAATAATGTTGGCTTCCATCAAGTTCAATAATTATATGGGATTCGATGGAAACAAAATCTGCAATATAGGAGCCAAACGCTACTTGCCTTCGAAATTTTACTCCGAGACGATGGGAACGTAACCGTGACCAGAGAATCCGTTCGGTTTCCGTCATATTCTTTCGCAGCATTCGTGCTGTTTGAATATTTTTATGGGGATATTTTAAAATATACTTTCCCATTTTACGGCATCCCATTTCCTTCCATTTATAGAGAAAGGTTAGCTTGCCCGCCAACAAGACGGCAATGTGGTTATCCTTCTTTCATAGCGTTTTATGACCTCACCCCAACCCTCTCCTAAAGGAGAGGGAGTGGGTTTTCCTTTTCTTTGCGTAATTTGATTGTAAATTTATTGAAGTTCATAATTACCTCGTTATTCCAGAGAAAAACTTTTTCAGCCAATATTCCTATTTGCTATTAACACGTTCCTATATTAAATTTAGTACAGCTTATATGACCGATTATAAAAATATTATCACGATAGAATCTGGCAAGCGAAGCGGCAAGCCGTGCATTCGCGGATTGCGTATTACCGTGTACGATGTGCTTTCGTATCTTGCTTCCGGCATGACGCACGAACAAATCCTGCATGATTTTCCGTCTCTTATCGAAACCGATATTTTAGCTTGCTTGAGCTATGCTGCCGATCAAGAGCGCCTGACTCTCGTCGCATAAGTGTGAAACTTCTTTTCGATAATAATCTTTCTCCATTTCTTGTTCCTTCTCTTGCATCGGATTTTCCAGAGTCTATTCATTGTTCAAGTGTCAATCTTCACCAAGCCGATGATCTAACTGTGTGGAACTATGCAAAGGAGAACGGCTTTACTCTCGTTACCAAAGATAGCGACTTTAATGCTCTTCTCACGTTGCGCGGATTTCCTCCGCATGTTGTTTGGATTCGCCGCGGCAACTGTTCCACAAAAGAAATAGAACAACTTCTTCGTACCAACACTCCGTTACTCCAAGCATTCATCCAGCAAAATCATGATGGTTTGCTGATACTTCTGTAACAATTTGTGTAAGAAAACTATCTTGTTCCTTTCCAATTGCGACTATTTCGCTATCACGTGCAAGCATATACATGCTATTTATAATACCAAGAAGTTCAATCAACATACCTGATGCAACAAATGCAAAAACGACTTTGTTATCATCTGAGGTTAGTAGTGGGAATATATAATCGTCTGCCTTGGTAAAATATAGGGGCAATAATATTCCCGTGTTTGAATGCAATATGTTTGATGCTTGTTTATAGATTGGTTCATATAGCCACAGTTCATTGGGAGTATCTTTTAATAGTTGATAAATAGTCTTTTGTGGCCACCAAGTGCTATTGTTTGCATTAGATTTATATTCTTTTTCAAGTTCCTCCCCAATCGTTATAGAGATTTTCTTTAACTCATCAATATAATATCGAATACTTTGTTCATTTTGAATTTCGTCTTTAAGATAATCTTTTGAACTATAGTCGTTTTTTTCTTTTCGTAAATGATCAATTCCTTGATTATCACTTCGTAAATATTGAATGACATTGAGAAATGTGGTTTCTTGTTGATAGTTCGATATTCGAAATAGTTTCACCCTGATTTCAAATAAAGATCGTAGTAAAACAGCGCTATCCTCAGAATATCCCTCATGGATCAATAACAACAAGGCATTATATGTTCGTATGTATTTAGTGAGAAATGCATACGGAAATACATTTTTATATTGTTCTCTATTCGCTTCTTCAAGAGATATTTTTTCTGGAAGATATGTTTGAGCTATTGAAGATACTTTCTTTAAAAAATCATATTGAACATTCGTAATTTCGACATTACCTTTCATTCTTTCCGTCCTTCAAAATTTGTTTTGCAAATTATTGAATATCCCCATTGATTAAAATATCTTTTATAAATAAGCTCACAATTTTTAAAGCAAAAGGCGAGGTTGTTGCCTCGCCTTTTGCTTGTTTATCCATGTTTCATTGATGCGAAGCAGTCTTATTTATCATCCACAACTTCAAAGTCAGCGTTCTCGACTTTCTTGCCGCCATCGCCGCCTTGCTGCTGTTGCTGTTCACCTTGCGGTTGTCCGCCGCCGGCAAACGGATTTTGCTGCGCTCCATCTGCGCCCGGAGGAGGCGTTTGGTTCTTCACCGACTCATACATCTTCGTCGATGCTTCACTCCAGACGTTATTGAGCACCTCCGTCTTCGTTTTGATCTCGCTTGCATTGTTGGCCTTGATTGCTTCTTCAAGTGCCGTCGCTGCATTCTCGACCTTTGCTTTCATATCCGCCGGAATCTTATCGCCAAAGTCTTTCAACTGCTTGCGCGTTTGGAAGACAAGGTTATCCGCCTGATTCTTTATTTCGATTTCTTCTTTGCGCTTTTTATCATCTGCGGCATGCGCCTGCGCATCGCTTTTCATTTTTTCAACTTCATCCTTGCTCAATCCGCTGGAAGAAGTGATACGGATGCTTTGTTCTTTGTTCGTCGCTTTGTCCTTTGCGGAAACATGCAGCAAACCGTTCGCATCAATATCGAACGTCACTTCGATTTGCGGAACACCGCGCGGTGAGGGTGGAATTCCATCCAGATGGAATTGTCCAAGCGTGCGGTTATCCACTGCCATCGGACGTTCGCCTTGAAGAACATGAATTTCTACCGACGGCTGGCTATCCGCTGCCGTAGAAAATATTTCACTCTTCTTGGTTGGGATCGTCGTGTTCGCCTGAATCATCGGCGTCATTACACCGCCAAGCGTTTCGATTCCGAGTGACAACGGCGTTACATCGAGCAGTAACACATCGGTTACTTCACCGGTCAACACACCGCCTTGAATTGCTGCACCAACGGCAACCACTTCATCAGGATTGACGCCTTTGTGTCCTTCTTTGCCGAATAGTTTTTTTACTAATTCCTGAACAGCAGGCACGCGCGTCATACCGCCGACCAAAATGATTTCATCAATTTGATTCGGGGAAAGCCCTGCATCGTGCAATGCCTTTTCTACCGGAGGCACACAGCGCTGAATGAGATCATCAACAAGCTGTTCGAACTTGGAACGCGTGAGCGTTAAGTTCAAATGCTTCGGCCCATCTGCCGTTGCCGTGATAAACGGCAAATTGATTTCCGTTTGCGAAAGCTGCGACAATTCCATCTTCGCTTTTTCCGCAGCTTCACGCAAACGCTGCAATGCCATCGGATCTTTGCGAAGGTCGATGCCTTCAGTTTTCTTAAATTCGTCTGCAATGTATTCCAGCACACGCATATCGAAGTTATCGCCGCCAAGGTGCGTATCACCATTGGTGGATTTTACTTCAAACACGCCGTCGCCTAATTCAAGCACAGAAATATCGAACGTTCCACCGCCAAGATCGAACACCGCTACTTTTGCGTCTTTGTTTTTCTTATCCATGCCGTACGCAAGCGCTGCTGCGGTCGGCTCGTTGATAATACGGCGGACATTCAACCCGGCAATTTCGCCGGCTTCTTTTGTCGCCTGACGCTGCGCATCATTAAAGTATGCGGGAACCGTAATGACTGCCTCGGTAATTTTTGTTCCAAGATAATCTTCCGCGGTCTGTTTCATCTTCTGCAAGATCATTGAAGAAATCTCTGGAGGTGAATACTTCCGTCCGTCAATTTCTACACGCGCCGTGTTGTTATCACCGGCAACCACTTTGTACGGAACGAGTTTCATCTCTTCATTCACTTCATTGAAGAACCGTCCCATAAATCGTTTGATCGAATAGATCGTATTCTGTGAATTCGTGACCGCCTGCCGCTTTGCCGCAGCGCCTACCAATCGCTCGCCGGATTTAGGAAATCCGACAATCGACGGTGTGGTGCGTGCACCTTCCGGATTGGCGATGACAACGGGATCGCTGCCTTCCATCACCGCAACGACCGAGTTCGTGGTCCCGAGGTCGATGCCAATTATTTTACCTGCATTACCAGCCATTATGTTTCTCCTTTACTTCTCTTGCAGCTTGTTGCTGCACTGTGGAATAATGCGTCAGCGAGCCGGATTGATTCCACTCCAATCCAAGCCCGCCGACACGTTGATCGATCATTCGCCTCACGGCGAATTTGTTATTTAACTTTTACTTCAATTTGTTTCGGTTTTGCTTCTTCCGCTTTCGGCAGCGTGACGGTTAAGATGCCGTCTTTATACTGCGCTTCGATGTTTTCATTCTTCACGGTTGTGGGAAGCGTGAAGGACCGCTGAAACGAACCGTAACTCCGTTCAACCCGGTGATAGTTTTCTTTCTTCGTTTCCTTTTCCTGCTTCTTCTCGCCGCGAATACTGAGAATGTTGGACTCCAGCGTAATCTTCACTTCATCTTTATTGACGCCGGGCAGTTCCACCTTCACAACATATTCATTGTCGTGTTCGGCAATATCGACCGCCGGGGACCATGCTGCAAACGCAACATCATCATCCTGCGTGCCTCGGAAAAAGCTGTCGAACATATTGTTCATTTCCCTCTGAAGTCCGAAAAGACCAGAGGGCCACGCGGTCAATTCACGCGTTGGATTCCATCGGTCCTAGTGACATAATCGTACCTCTCTTTTAATAAGTTAATGATTTATTGGATTTGTATTTCACGCGCCTTCACATGTTCTGTTTTCGGCAGCGTGATAGTTAACACACCGTTTTCATATTGCGCATCAATCGCATCGTGATTGACGCCATTGCCAAGATTGAATTCGCGAACATAATTCTTGCGTCCAATTTCGCTGAAGAACACTTTCGCATCTTCACCGTACTGAGCACCAACGGTTCCGCGAACGGTCAGCCGGTTCGGTTCGATGCTCAACTTAATTTCTTCTTTGGATGAGCCCGGCATATCGAGTTTCACGACAAACGCATCCGCCGTTTCATAAATATCGGCAACCGGTTCCACTGTTCGTTCTTGTTGATGCTTCGTCGCCGCATCGGAGCAGCACTGCATCATTGCATTCGTTATTTTCTCCATGACATTCATTCCTTTCTTACTTCACCTCGATGGTATGCGGTTTCGCTTCTTCTGCTTTCGGCAGCACCACACGCAGCACACCGTTGTTCAACTCCGCGCTGATCTTTTCCGTATCGACGGCATGCTCAAACTCAAACGAGCGGCTAAAGTTACGGACGCGCATTTCATTCAACAGCACATTCGCTTCGTTCGGCAATTCATATTGCTTGCGCTCGCCGCTGATGGTCAGCACGCTATTTTCAAATTTAATTTTCACATCTTCCTTTTTCACGCCCGGCAATTCCGCCAGCACAACCGTTTCATGTTCTTGCTCGGAAATATCCACGGCGGGATAGGAGATGCGTTCTGGGAAATAATCTGTTGCACAAAAATCGTTCATCAGGTTATCAAACGTTCTCGGAACATCAAATGGTACTAACATTGTTCTATCTCCTTAAAATTTTTGATTTTGTTTTTTCTAACTGATGCTATTAACTCAATCGCCGTGCCAGTCAATGAAACACTGATTTCAGAAAAATTTCGGCACTCCCAAAACATCGTGTCGGCAATGTGTCAGTTCGTCTGCCATTAGTTCCGCATTTGCTAACCGCATATTGGCAGAACATCGGCAAAATTTGCGGCACAGTAACCTTGTCAAGGTTCAAAATGTTTCAACGCAAGCAACCTTGACAAGGTTTGCTTCGCTGCATCTGCAAGGACACATTACAATTACCATTGCATCTTTCGTGTTGGAGTGTTAAAGTACATACAAGCTTCACCAAAACAGTTTTAATTTTTTTACGGGCATTGCGGTATGGTAGAAAAAGTGATTGCGAATTTATTTCAAGAAATAATTTATAATATCGATAATTCATGTGCTATATGCATGATAGATATGCAATGTCTATCTAATTACTATTTGGGCAATCTTTAATTAGAATACAAGATGCGTTATTCAATTTACTTTCTTTTATTAGCTGGACTCAGCAATATGGATTGCAGTGTCACACAAAACTGTGAGAGGAATCTTTCCATTTTCAAGAGATCCATATCGGTCGTATGTGCGACACCACTTGATGCACCAGCAAAAATAGATCATACTCTTGGCACTGGAATTAACTTCATATACAAAGACCGGATATGGTTTCTTACCTGCAGACATGTCATTGATCCTGAATTAAATAAATCAAAAGTCCAATTCTTTTTAAAAATTCGATATAAAGACAGCTGTTCCTTGAATAGCGCTCTTTTCACCTTTAAAGATTCAACTAATTTACGATTCCACCCCGATGATATCGATGATAAAACTCGGGATATTGCTTTGTACTATTTCGACCATATTTTAAAGATGCCAGAAAAATATAATTTTTTGGAATTGCCTTTGGAGGCAAACTTCCCACCATTAAATGATGGCGATGATTTATTAATACTTGGTTACCCTAAGAATAATCTCTCATATGATGTAATTTACAATAATGAGAGAGAACTTCCGTTTAAGAATTTACGAGCCAAGTTTTTGTCATATATATCAGATGCTAAACCAATAAACTACAATAAGACAGTAATAGAACAAAATCATGCAACTATCGATATAAGTGAAGATTTAAGTGGAATGAGTGGGGGGTTGGTTCTTGTGCGACATGGAACTGACTACGTTCCGGTAGGCATGGTTACCGGTGGTGGAAATGGAAGAGTTATTAACTCGAAAGAATCAGATACAACAAAGATTAATTTTATAAATTTTGTCCACTTGAAGTACCTTTATGACCTTTTAAGATATACCAAATAATATGAGTAAAGCTCAACTTCCCAATATTTCATTGTACAAATTGAGATCAGATAAGGTTGCCTGACCATTTTAAAAAAAGCTGAAAGCCATCGTCTTCACTCCCCAGCTTGCTTTTCCTCTGCATTTTCGGTATTGTATTTCGTAAATGATAGACAACTTTTATTCACTCTTCCGAACATAATTATGAAACGACTTCTGATTTTAATTTTCCCTTTTGCCTTCGTTCTTGCGCAAAACATCGATCCGGCAGCGCTGACGGGATATCAAACCATTCAAACCACAGAATTATATTCACGGTTATCTGTTCTCACGGCGGATAGTCTGGAAGGACGCGAGACATCGTATCTGGGCCAGCACAAAGCTGCGCAGTACATTGCGCGTGAGTTTCAGCAATTCCATCTCAAACCCCTTGGCGACAGCGGAACATATTTTCAACATTTCAATGTCACCGCAACGGGAATGGATTCCGCAACAAACATCGTTACAACCGTTGGCAGTACATCGAAAACATTTCATTGGGGAACAGATTTTATCGGCGGGCCGGTGTTCGATACAACCGTCTCCGGCAAAGTTGCGTTCATCGGTTTTACCGACAGTGAATTGGACGAAGCAGCAAAAGAAAAATTAGCAGGACGCATATTGTTCGTGTTCATCGGAAAGCGGCGATATGCCGATGATACTTCGCGTGCACTCCTCCTGCAACGCTTATATGCCTTGCGCCGTGAATCATCTGCGGCAGCCATTCTTATGATAACCGATGAAGAAGGCCCGGCATCGTTTCTGCTTGTCCGTTCGCTGCTGTGGGATATGGGCACCGATAAAGCCATTATCAAAATGCCGGATACGATGAAACCGGTGCAGCAGCTCAGCATTCGGTTTATTGTTTCCGCAGAACTTGCACAAACGATTCTTCAAGGCAGCGGCGTTTCACTACAACAGTTTCGCAGCGCGGCAGAAAAAGAAAATGGATTTTCACCGTTATTCTTGGACAATGTTACCGTAACAGTGAATAGTAAATCGATCCATGAAATACGCCAGACAGAGAATGTTGTCGGATTGTTAGAAGGCAACGACCCCCAACTCAAGAACGAAGTCGTGGTCATCAGCGCGCATCACGATCATCTTGGAAAAGATTTAGCGGGAAATATTTATCACGGCGCAGATGATGACGGATCGGGGACAACATCACTCATGGATTTAGCGGAAGCATTCAGCAATAATCCTATTAAGCCGAAGCGCAGCATTCTTTTCCTTTCGGTGACCGGCGAAGAAAAAGGATTGTTTGGTTCGACATTTTATACCAATCACCCCATCATCCCGCTGGAACATACTTTTACCGATTTGAACATCGATATGATTGGACGCACGGATGATTTACATCAGGATCGTCCGGCACTGAATTATGTGTATGTCATCGGTTCGGATAAAATCAGTCCGCAGCTTGACAGTTTATTGAACGCTGCCAACAAAGAATCCGAGAACATCGATCTCAATTACAAGTACAATGATGAAAACGATCCGGAACAATATTATAGGCGCAGCGATCATTACAATTTCGCCAAGCACAATGTGCCGGTTGTCTTTTTCTTCACCGGCAACCATAAAGATTATCATAAACCGACCGATACGATTGATAAAATTCAATTCGATAAAATGATCAAGATCGATCATGTTATATACGATCTTGCATGGAAGTTGGGCAACCTTGAACATCCGCTCGTGAAACCGTTTGCTCAATAAGATGCTTTCCAAAACCGAACTTCAACACGATCTTTATACGAACATCATTGGAAAGAAACTGTTTGTTTTTGAATCCATTGATTCTACAAACGTGTGCGCCAAGACGCTTGCCGAAGCCGGATGCGAAGAAGGAACCGTCGTCATAGCGGAAACACAAACTTCCGGTAAGGGGAGATTAGGGCGAACGTGGACATCGGAGCGCGGAATGAATTTACTTTTTTCTATCGTTCTGCGCCCAACGATGGACGCAGAACAAACGGGCATGCTTTCGTTACTCGCTGCTGTCGCAACATCAGCGGCGATTGAAGCAACCGCCAACATCAAAACGACATGCAAATGGCCCAACGATTTGCTATTGAATCAAAAGAAATGCTGTGGGATTTTATTGGAAAGTTCATTAACTCAGGCATCGATTCATTATGCGATTGTCGGAATTGGATTGAATGTCAACCAAACGCACTTTGAAAAAGAATTGGAACCACGCGCATCATCGCTGAAATTAGCAAGCGGAAACGACATCGATCGCACGACGCTGTTGAAAAACATCTTTGAACATTTTGATCGATATTATACCACGGTTCACAACAACAACTGGAATGACGTGCTAAACGATTGGCGGCGGCGCACAACAATGCTGGGAAAAGAAATAACACTGTTTCATGCCGATCAGCAAATGCACGGCGTTGCACGCGATATTACAAACGACGGCGGATTAGTACTTGAAATGCCGACCGGCACACAGGTGTATTACGCAGGCGAAGTTTCTCTTTCACCAACTCAATCATAATTCCTATGTTTCTTGCAATTGATATCGGCAACTCTCACACTGTTTTAGGGATATATCGAAAATCGAAACTGATTTCGCATTGGCGCATTGCGAGTACTTCAGCAGTAACCGAAAAAGAACTCGCTTCGTTGAATCAAACCTTTTTTACAAAAGAAAAAATTGATTTAACGACCATCGATGACATTGGAATTTCTTCTGTCGTTCCTGATTTGACAGAAAAATATGCTGCAATATCGCAACAACTCTTTCACCGATCTCCACTCATCATTAATTCCGAATTAGAGTTAGGAATAAAAATCCACTATGAAAATCCGGCCACGCTTGGTGCCGACCGGATATGCAATACCATTGCAGGATATGCAAAATATCATGGTCCTTTAATCGTAGTTGATTTCGGAACGGCAACGACGTACGATGTGATTGCGAAGAACGGAGATTTTCTCGGCGGCGTGATTGCACCGGGAATCGGAACAATGGCCTCTGCGCTTCATCAGCGCACAGCAAAGCTTCCCAAGATCGAATTACAATTGCCGCGTGATGTGATCGGCACAAACACGGTGAACAGCATGCAGGCAGGAATTTTATTGGGTGCAATAGATGCAGCGGCGGGAATGGTAAAACGTCTTCAAAAAAAAATAAAAAAGCGGGAGAAGAAAAAAGCAATCGTCATTGCTACCGGTGGATTTTCAGAATTTGTTACGAAACATTCCGGCATCATTCATCATGTGGAACCATTCCTTGTGCTGGATGGCATTCGATTGATTTATGAACGGAATATAAAAAAATGCCGCCGTTGATTATAACGAACGGACAATCGCATCCATTTCTTTTTTCAATTTGTCGAGTTCCTCTGAACCGGTGTGATGCGCATACAACATGCGGTACAATTTCAGCAAACTGCGAACGGATGCTTCCAAAACCGCCGTTTCATTTCTGATGTGCTGCAACAGTTGTTTGAACTCGCGCTGCTGCGGTTCTGATAACTGCCGGCAAACTTGTTCGCCCTGCATATCGAGATCGCTATTAATCCCGGCAAGCGAAGCGTTGAGTTTCGGCGTTAAGACGTTGAGCATATCACGTACTTTATCGGTCGCCATCAAATTCAAATCCACTTCGCGTGACCGCTCTTCTTCGATTGCCCGTGCAATGCGCAACTGCCTCCGTTCATAGGTGGCATTAATGACGATACCGAGATGCTGCAAATCTAACTGTTCTTTCCGCACATAATCATACGCGCCATGCTTCATCGCTTCCACCGCAACTGTTTCCGATCCTGCCGCGGTAAGCATCACTACGGGAATTTCAATGTTCTGTTGATGAATCCATCGCAACAAATCCAAACCGCTCATTTCCGGCATATCGTAATCCGTTAAAATAATATCGAAGTGGTTGTTGCCTTGTTCTAAAAGTTTCTTCGCCTCACAACCATCGTGCACGACCGTCGTGCGGTGTTTGTATTCTTCCCTGATCTGATTTGCGACGACACTCGCAAAAAATTCATCATCATCTACCACTAAAATATGCAACGTTGTTTGTTCCAATATCTCACTCCCTTATACATCATTATTATTTGCCAATCTACAGAATTCTGTACAAAGTATCAATTACCGCCATCACACGAGCCACAGTTATCATCTTCCGCCCAATTATATAGCTTGGTCGTGGAACAAAAAATAAATTTATGATTAATGTAATCCCAACATTACAATAGAAGCGTTTGCCAATTCTACTAACGGCGTAAAGTATAATCCGAAAACGAGGGTCGGAATCATAAACGCAATCAGTATGATTGCTTCGGTACGCTTCAATGTCAGCGGCGCAGCTTGCGCTTCGGGATCGCGTAAAAACATATAGCGCAAGACGCGAGCGTAATAATAAAGAGAGACGACGCTGTTCACCGCCCCGACAATGGCAAGCCACAGCCACTTTGCATCTAACAATGCCGCAAACAAATATAACTTCCCGATAAATCCAGCAGTCGGCGGCAATCCGGCAAGGGAAACAAGAAAGAACGCCATCGCAACACCGACAAGTGGCAATCGGAAGCCGAGCCCTTTATACGCGCTGATGTCTTCACTGCCCGTTTTGTTCGCAACAAGCATCACGACGAAAAATGCGCCGAGATTCATAAAGAGATACATCATAAAATAAATAAGCACAGCGGTAAAACCTTTATCGCTCATAACGACGACGCCCATCAACATATATCCGGCATGGGCAATACTGGAATAAGCAAGGAAGCGTTTTAAATTGTCCTGCCAGATGGCAACGAGGTTGCCAAGGGTCATGGCGAGCACGGAAATGATGGCAAATATTTTATTCCATTCAAATCCGTAGAGTGATGTCCACATTCCTGCCGGCACTAAAATTGCGTTGGCGTCGATAAACACAGTTTTGAAGAATCGCATCAACATCGCAAAGCCCGCGGCTTTCGAAGCGACAGAGAGAAACGCGGTGATAGTAATCGGCGCACCTTCGTACACGTCCGGTGTCCAGAAGTGAAACGGCACGGCAGAAATTTTAAAGCCAAAGCCCACAGAAATTAACACGGTCGCCATCAATAGCGCCAAATAACTTGATACGTTAATGGACAATGCGTGATTGATTGCAACAAACTGCGTCGCACCGGTTAATCCAAATAAAATCGAAATGCCGTATAACATCAAACCGCTTGCCACAGCGCCGTAAATAATATATTTCAACGATGCTTCGCTGGAGTCGGACGCTTCTTTCGTGTACCCCGCTAAGATATAGGACGAGAAACTCGTGAGCTCCATTCCCAGAACCATCATCAACACATTCGATGCACCGGCCATTAAAAACATTCCAAGTGTCATCGAAACAAGCAGCGCATAATATTCTGCCATCCGTTTGACGGTGGTTTGAACTTCGGAGGAATAATACGAGAAGAGAATGATCAATAATGCACACACAGCGGCGAATGATTTGAAAAAGACAGCGAACGGATCGACAGCAATCATTCCCGAAAAAACAGAATCCATGACACCGGCTTGCTGAATAGCAAAGAACAATGCAACCGCTACACCGACGAATGAAATCCATCCGACTACCTTTGGTGTTTTGCGAAAGATAATACCGGCGAGAATCGCGATGCAAAATGTTACAGTTAATGCCGTTTCCGGCAAAAAGTGTACGAGGTTTTGTAAAATCTGTTGAACAAACATAGTTATCGATATTCTTTCACGTTACGGCAACACCGCAAGGCCGGCACCGCCCTTGGCAATGACCTCAACTAAATGATTGATCGATGGTGTCATCACATTCAATAACAACGATGGATAAATGCCGAGTAACAAGTACAATCACGAGCAGCGGTACGAGCGTAAACATTTCCCGGAAGTTCACATCGGGCATCGATGCCCATTTCTCATTGGGTTTTCCAAGGAATACGCGCTGCAAGGTCCACAGCATATACGATGCTGTTAAAATAATTCCGAGAGTTGCAGCAATGGTAATCGTTCGAAGTTGATCCACTTGAAATGCGCCGAGAAATGAAAATGCTTCAGACACAAACCCGCTTAGACCCGGCAAACCGAGCGCTGCAAAGAATGCAACGGTCATAATGCCGGTATATTTCGGCATCGTGAGTGCAAGCCCGCCGAAGGAATTCAAGTCACGTGTATGTGCACGATCATAAATGACGCCGACAATAATGAAGAGCATCGCGGTGATGGTTCCATGGTCGAACATTTGAAAGACTGCACCCATCATGCCCTGCGTGTTCAACGCCGACATGCCGAGCAGCACAATACCCATGTGGCTCACGCTGGAATACGCGATCAATTTTTTAAAGTCTGTTTGTGCCATGGCGCAGAGTGCGCCGTACACAATATTGATCAGCGCAAGGATGGCAAGCATGAACGCAAACTTTTGTGCTAACTCCGGGAAAATCGGGAAGCTGATGCGAATCAATCCGTACGTTCCCATCTTCAACAGAACGCCAGCAAGAATAACACTGATTGCCGTCGGCGCTTCGACGTGCGCATCTGGCAGCCACGTGTGAAATGGAAAAATCGGAACTTTGATCGCAAAGCCGATGAATAAGGCAAAGTACGCAAGCGTTCGCAGATACGTTCCCGCACCGGCAAGCAGTGAACCTGCTTCGAAGTTTGCAGGATTCATCATCGCCAGCATGTTGAACGTGTGAATTTTTTCGCCCGTTGTCGGATCCAAAATCGAAACGCTGAAATACAACGCAATCATCGCCAGCAGCATTAAGACACTGCCTGCGAGTGTGTACAGGAAAAATTTGATGGCGGCATATTCACGACGCGGGCCGCCCCAGATACCGATCAAGAAATACATCGGCAGCAGCATTAATTCCCAGAACACATAGAACAGGAAGAAGTCAAGAGAAACGAAGACGCCCATCATACCCGTATCGAGCAAGAGCAGCATGGCAAAATACCCTTTCGGCGCTTTATCGATATTCCACGATACGAACACAGCAATGAAGCTGATGATCGCCGTGAGAATCACCATCGGAACACTGATGCCATCGACACCGAGAAAATATTCTATACGAATGTGGCCGAGCGTTTTGATATCGATCCAGCTTGCTTTCTCGACAAACTGCATGCCTTCCTGCGAATTGATGCCGCCGAGATTATAATTAAAGTTCGCGTAGATCAATCCGGCAAGCACAACTTGCAAAAACGTTACTGCGGCGGCTGTCCATTTCATGGCGCTGCGTTGTTCTTTCGGAATGAGTAAGATCAAAATCATTCCGACAATCGGCAGGAACGTTGCCCAGCTTAACACTCCAATACCAAGAAATTGTAATGCCATTCGTTTCGACTCCTTAAAAAGCTTTTTCTCTCTTTATATCATTCTGATTCACCGTTAACTTTCATCACGGCAAATCAAAATTTCAAATCATCTAAACCACAAGAAGAACACCATCACACCGAATAAGACAAACGCAAGATACGTTTGCACTCTGCCGGTCTGTAGTTTTCGCATGATCAATCCAAAAAATCCGGTGAGGTATGCAACCAGGTTGACGATACCGTCAATAATTTTATTGTCGAATCCGCCGACGCCCACATAGAATAAAAAGAACGCAAAGCATGCCACTGCAAATCCCAGCGCTCCAAATTCCACCATTGTGCCAATACCGGCGTTGACAGGAAGCAACGCGGCAGTTATTTGCCAGCCGATAAACAATGATAATATTGCAAACGCCAACACGTACACTGCAGCACCAATTTTATTTTCTTCCCATGTTCGATTCACACCGTTCGTAATGCCGACCGTCCACGTTGCTACACCGTTAACAATGCCGTCGATGATGTACGTATCGAACCAGCGGTACGCTGCTGCAATAGCAAGCGTTCCTTTGATGATCGTCGCATCATACAATTCATCAAAATACCATTTGTTGAGTAAGAAGGTGTGAAGCGGTTTCAATTTATCAGCAAGAGCATCGGCGCTGATTTTTTTCCAGTAATACATTCCGAACGCAACAAGAATTCCAATTCCGGCAACGGTAAGCGACAACAGCATTGCGGGCACATGTGCTTGATGCAATGCTTCTTCAAAAACTTCTGTGCTCGCCGGAGCAACAACTGTCGGCACAACTGATTCTGGGCGCTGCACGGCTTGTGCAAACCAGCCAGAGGATGCATCGATCGGATTGAAACTGTAGAACATAAAGAACGAAAGCACTGCAAAGACAACTAATGGAATCGTCATCACCGCAGGAGATTCATGAATTGCATCGCCGCGAGTTTTATCTTTGTGGTCTCCCAGAAACGTGAGAATGACAACGCGGAACATATAAAACGCCGTCAACCCGGCAACAAGAAATCCAACAACAGGAATAATATAATGCCCTGTGAGTGATCCGTATGCTAAGGTGCCTGCAAGGATTTCATCCTTACTTAAAAATCCGGAAGTGAACGGAACACCGCAAATGGCAAACGTGTACATCAGGAACGCTAAAAATGTAATCGGCATTTTATTTGCCAGTCCGCCCATATTACGAATATCCTGCGGATCGGTATGATGATCGTTTGTATGATGCAATGCGTTGTGCATCCCGTGTATCACTGATCCGGCGCCAAGGAATAATCCTGCTTTGAACATCGCATGCGTGGTGAGATGGAAAAATCCGGCGGTGTATGCACCGACACCCAACCCCATCACCATATAGCCAAGCTGGCTTACGGTGGAATACGCCAACACTTTTTTAATATCGTTCTGCACCAACGCAATTGTTGCAGAGATGAATGCCGTAATCGCACCGATGTATGCAATCACCATCAACGCATCGGCGGTCATCATGGAAAACGTACGCGTGATGAGATACACACCGGCAGCAACCATCGTGGCGGCGTGAATCAACGCGCTCACCGGCGTTGGGCCTTCCATCGCATCCGGCAGCCAGACGTGCAGAGGAAATTGCGCGGACTTACCGACTGCACCGCAGAATACTAAGATGCCGGCGGCTGTCAACCATGCTTCACTGCCAAACGGAATATGTCCGGCACGAATGGCTTCGAAGATGACATCAAACCGAAATGAGTGAAATGTCGTGAACAAAATCAGAATGCCGATAAACATACCGGTGTCGCCAAAGCGATTGACGATGAATGCCTTCTTCGATGCATTCGCGGCGGATGTTTTTTCAAACCAATGTCCAATGAGTAGGTACGAACTCAATCCCACTAATTCCCACGATACATACAGCAAGAGAAAATTATTGGTGAGCACGATGCCCATCATCGAGAACGTGAAGAATCCGAGATACGCAAAGTAACGACCGTAACGCACATCGCCTTGCATATATCCGATGGAGAATAAATGTACGAGAGAACTGACAATCGCAACCACCACCAGCATAATTGCGGTAACATTGTCAATCATTAAACCAAGTTCGATTTTTAATGGGCCGATCATCGGAACATTGCCGAGATCGATCCACGTAAACGTCGCTGCGAGTGTTTGATCGTGATACACATTGAGCTTGGTAAGGAAAATAATGACCGCCAGCGTTAGCGTGGCAAACAGCATGGATGTACCGAACCAATCGCCGCTGCGCGGGAGCCGTTTGTGGAGGAAAATCAAGACCACGAAATCCAGCAGCGGCAGCAGCCAGACAAGAACAGCAAGCGTTAATAATGTTTCAGAAGACATAAATTATATTTTCGATTGTCGATAGACAATCAATCTTTCAACTCGTTTATTTCGTCAACATTGACCGTGTTAAAATTCTGATAGATATTCAAAATGATAGCTAATGCTATTGCCGCTTCGCAGGCGGCAAGAATAATCACAAAGATCGCAACCACATGCCCATCCAACGTTCCCGTCACGTAGCGAGAGAATGCCACGAAGTTGATGTTCGCTGCATTCAAAATCAATTCAATTCCCATCAACACCATAATCGCATTGCGTCGCGTGAGAATGGCAAACAATCCGAGCGAGAATAACAATCCGCTGAGAATAAGAAAATGTGTCAATCCGGGATGCTGAAGCCACGCGATCAATTCTTGCGTATTCATGCGTTCTTTTCCCTTCGTGCAATCATCGCCGCGCCAATAAGCGCAACCAGCAAAATGACAGAAACAATTTCAAACGGCAGTAAGTATTGCGTCAGCAGCAGTTCGCCGATTTGCGGAGCCGTTCTATCGGCAGTGTCTTTCATATTCGGAAGGATGTGCCAATCGGTGGACCAGAAAATTCCAATGATTGTTCCAGCTAATGCCGAGACAATAATTAATGCAGGAAGAATTTGGATCGTTCCCGTTTTCACATCCACATGAATTTGTTTGCTCGTCAACATCACGCCAAATAAAATCAGCACGAGAATGCCGCCGACATAAATGAGCAATTGCGTAACGGCGATAAAATCTGCGAGCAGGAAAATATAAATTCCTGCAACGCCGAAGAATGCAAACAACAGCGCAAACGCCGAACGAACGATGTTGCGTGAGAACACCACGACGCACGCACCGGCGAGCGTAATGATGGCGAAGATATAAAATATACTTGTGTAAATGTCCATACTCGTTGGTATCAACTTGCCGGTTCTGCCGGCGGTTCGGGTTTTGGAGCCGGCGGCACAGCCGGAGCTTCGACTTTTACCTGAGCTGCGGCTGCTTTTTTCGCTGCCTGCTCTACATCATACTGTTTTAATTTTTCGCGCGCTTCCGCAAGTTCCTCTGCCGTCATCGTAGCAAAGCTGTAAATTAAATTGTGCCGGTCGTATTCTGAAAATTCATACACATCCGTCATCACAATACATTCAGTCGGACACGGATAGGTGCATAATCCGCAATAGCAACATTTCGCAATGTCGATATCGAACCGCGGAACATACAATCGCTTCTTCGTATTCTTCGATGTCAATCCCAAATCGACATCCGGCGTTGACTTCAAGGTCTCGATGGTAATGCAATCGACCGGGCATGCCATCGCACATTGATTGCAGCCGATGCAGTCATCCATATTCACATACAAACGGTTGCGCGCACGTTCGGGAATCTGTTTCTTCACGGTCGGATATTGAATGGTTGCCGAACGCGTGAACAAATGCTTCACCGTAATCCGCATTCCTACAACCACTGTGTGCAGTGAATGAACAATGTTATAAAAATATGATCCAAAAGCTGACATCGTGAATTTCTATTTTTTTATACAACCAAAATAAAGCCGACAGCAAATAAACAGAACAACAACCACGGCGTTAAGACTTTCCATGAAACATACATCAACTGATCAACACGCAAGCGCGGCAAGGTCCACCGCACCCAGATTTGTACCATCACAAAAAAATATGTTTTTGCAGCAAACCAAAACACGCCCCACGCCGGCCCCGACATAAACGAACCGAACGGACTCGACCATCCGCCGAGGAACATCGACACGGCAACAGCGAACACGGTAAAGAGATTGGTGTACTCTGAAAGATAAAACATCGCAAACCGCAAGCCGCTGTACTCGGTAAAAAATCCCTGCACTAATTCTGACTCTGCCTCGGGAAGGTCGAACGGCGTGCGATTGATTTCTGCGTTGGACGAAACTAAGAAAATAATAAATGTGATAATCGTGAACGGCATGAGCAGCAATTTTTGCTGCAACGGCAACGAGCCGCCAAACAACAGCCAGTTCTGAATTCCGCCGTCTTGAAATTTTACGATCTCTTGCAAATTCAATGAACCGGTAATCATCGCGATAATAACGATAGCAAGCGAAGTTGGAAGTTCGTAGCTGACCATTTGTGCCGCAGAACGTATTCCGCCCAGCAGCGACCATTTATTGTTGGAGGACCAACCCGCCATCAAAATACCGACAACGACTAATGAACCGGAAGCAACAAGAAAAAACAGACCGAGGTTGATGTTTGCGCCGATAAAAATACTGGTGAACGGCAGCACGGCATACGCCGCGTACGTGCCTGCAAACGTAATATACGGTGCAAGGCGGAAGAACAGCTTGTCGGCATTTGCCGGGACAATATCTTCCTTCAGCAGCAGCTTGATCATGTCGGCGATGTTTTGCAGAACGCCATGCCAGCCCGTGCGCATATACGCCACGCGATCCTGAATGTGCGCAGCCATTTTCATTTCCGTGTACAATACAAAGAGTACATAGATGAGCACGAAGATCAGCGGCAGTACGCTGAGCAACACTGCGAGTAACAATTTCGTTCGTCAAAAATCCCTGTACCGTTTGTATGAGAGAATGCATATCCATATCGCTTATCGATCTACCTCGCCGAGCACAATATCGATACTGCCGGCGATCAATACTAAATCTGCAATCATGCAGCCGCGCGCAATTTCCGGCAGCACGCTTAAGTTCACAAACGCGGGACCGCGCGCTTTCACGCGGAACGGGCTTGCCGTACCATCGCTGACAAGATAGAAACCAATTTCGCCGCGTGGTGTTTCGGTGCGGACATAAATTTCTGCATCTTTATCGGGACGAATACGTTTGGGGATTGCGGCCTGCACATTTCCTTCCGGCAGTCCGGCAAGCGCTTGCTCTATAATAGAGACGCTCTGCTCCATCTCGCGCATACGCACCATGTGCCGGTTCCAGCAATCGCCGAGCGAGGTTCCTAATTCGCCTTTGCCGACCTGCACCTGCCAATTAAATTTATGATAGACCGAATACGGATCGTCGCGGCGCAAATCCCAATCGATACCGCAGCCGCGTAATTGCGGGCCGCTGATAGCATAATTGATCGCCACATCTTTTGGAATGACACCGACATTCGCTGTGCGCTTCATAAAGATTTCGTTGTACGACAACAAGTCGTTCAACATTTTGATGCGCGGGCGATAATATTCGCAAAACTCTTTTGCTTTTTCAATGAACTTCGGCGGAAGGTCATGCGACAGCCCGCCGATCCAGATATAATTGTACAGCAACCGCGCACCGCATGTCATTTCGAACAAGTCGAGAATTTTTTCGCGGTCGATAAAGGTATAGAGGAACGGCGTGAACGCACCAGAATCGATACCGTAGGTGCCGATTGCAATGATGTGGCTGGCAATGCGCTGCAACTCTGCCATGATCACGCGAATATATTCCACGCGTTCCGGCACTTCGATCTTCAACATCCGTTCTGCGGCAAGAACATAGCCCCATTCATTCGTTATCGCAGAACAATAATCCATCCGATCAGTGTACGGAATGACCTGCTGATAACTCGTCATCTGCTCTGCATGTTTTTCAAAACAGCGGTGCAGGTAGCCGATATGCGGAATACATTCACGAACAATTTCGCCGTCCACCACAATTTCCAAGCGCAACACACCATGCGTGGACGGATGCTGCGGGCCCATATTGACGATCATTTCTTCCGTACGCAGCGACCTTCCGGTCGATGTTTTCAAGATCTTCCGGTTTTGTAACATAGCCGGTTGGAAGAATGGGCGAGTCTGGAACAGATAATTTCATTGTTTCGTGCTTAGTACGGAACTTTCATGCCGTGATAAAATTCTTGAACCTTGTAATCTTTGCGCAGCGGATTTCCCTCCCAATCATCCGGCATCAAAATGCGGCGCAGGTCGGGATGCTCGTCGATGACAATGCCGTACATATCGAACACTTCGCGCTCATGCCAGTTTGCCGTTCCCCATACTTCGGTAACGGATTGAATGTGCGGATGTTCTTTCGTGCATTGCGCTTTAATAACAATTTTGTGTTTCAACACCATCGATGCAAGATGATAGACAATACCGAGATTGCCGTTATTATAATCCATACCGCTGAGACAGCAAAGATAATCGAATTGCAGCGTCGCGCTGTCACGCAGAAACAAGCAAATGTCTTTCGTCTTCTCCGGCGCAATGCGGATCCATGGCTGCAAGACATCGAACTTTGCTTCGATGATTGCATCGCCGAATTTTGTTTTCAGAAAATCGTATATCTCTTGTGCTGTCATATTGAATTATGCATACATCAATTTACCGCGTGGTTGCGGAATAGGACGTCCAAGCTCTTTTGCCGTTTCAATCCATTCCTGAATTACAACCTCTACATGTTCCAATGCTTCTTTATACGTTTTGCCATCGGCAGCACATCCGGCAAGTTCAGGCACTTCGGCAATATACGCTTGATCTTCATTGCTCCAATAAATAATGACTTCGTACTTGTTCATGATCATTCGTTCAACTTATATTTCAGAATAATATTCCGTACTTGTTTTACCTGATATCGTTTTGCTTTTGCTCCGTCAGATTGAAGGTTAATAATTTCTTCTATGCCATCTTTATAAAAAATATGATGGCTTCCCTTCACTCGTTCAACAAATCCTAATCGTTGCAACACTGTTCTCAATTCAGAAAACGGAACATTGGCATCTGACGTGCCTCGCAAAATTTGTTCAAGAATTTTTTCAACGCCACTCACGCTACACTTTTCTTCTTCACCAAACTCTCGCGCCGGATCTTTTCCTGCAGCTTCATAATGCCTTCCAACAATGCTTCAGGCCGCGGAGGACATCCCGGAATATACACATCGACGGGAATCACACGATCAACGCCTTTCAGCACATGATATCCGTGTTCCCAATAAGGACCGCCGCAGTTCGAGCAGCTTCCCATCGAAATTACATAGCGCGGCTCCGGCATTTGATCATACAATCGTTTAATGCGCTGCGCCATTTTAATCGTCACGGTTCCTGCGACAAACATCACGTCGGTTTGGCGCGGCGTTGCACGCGGAATAACGCCGAAGCGCATACTATCAAAGTTGGACGCTGATGCCGCCATCATTTCGATAGCACAACAGGCAAGTCCGAATTGCATTTGCCATAAGGATGAGAGGCGTGCCCAGTTGAACAGCCCATCAAGAGAAGTAATAAAAACGTTGCTGTTTTCAAATCGCTGATCGAGTAATCCCACGCATTATACTCCGGTTAACGTTTCTGCCGGTGTTAACGGCGCTTGCTCAGCCGGCGTTTCATGAATCAATGTCCGTGTAAAGACCGGCACAATGGGATTCGGTTTATCCCAATCCAAATCGCCCTTCACCCACACATACGCATAACCGACGAGAAGAATCACAAGAAAGACCACCATTTCTAAAAATCCAAACATTCCGAAATGCCGAAAGATGAGCGCCCAAGGAAACAGAAAGACAACTTCCACATCGAACAGAAGAAACACGAGTGCAACGACATAAAAGCGTACGTTCAATCGAATCCACGCGCTGCCGATCGGTTCTTCACCACATTCATAGGTGGCGTTTTTTTCGGGATAAGGTTTATGAGGACGGAGAACCCACGCAGCAAGCAGCCCAGCGGCAACAAAGACGATGCCTAAGACAAAAAAGATAAAAACTTTTCCGAATTCTGTCAGCATGAAGATGCGCCATTAACTTTTATTGGTGAACATACACCATTCATAAAATAAATATAGCGGAAACTTCGCCGTTTGTCAAGAAACTCTAAACGGCATGGTACAAAAAGAAAAATGCAAGTTTTGAATTATCATGATGCTTCGGTGTGTTTTGTTTTGGGTTGACGCGCAGGTTTTGCCACCGGAAGAAAAAGCACTGTTACACCGTCGGCGGAAGGATAAATGCGCGCCTGGATGGTTCCATCTAACGGCGCTATTGCACTATTCACCAAAATCATTCGCTGCTTTTCAAACGCAGTACAAATTTTTCAAACAGCGGAAGCGCTGCAGTGTCGGGAGCATCTGTCCACAATGTTTTTCCAAGAAGCATCGAAACTTTTTTGCCGAAAATTCTTGCACCGGGTTTATTGATGTAGGAAATGTTCCATTCTGCATCGAACGAAACGATGCCGATGGTCAGGCGGTTCACCATGCTCTCCAGAACTTGCAGATGTGTTTGCAGCGATTGTTCCGTAAGTGTGTGTGTTACGGTTTCTTTTCGTTTTTGGATCGCATTGAGAATGGTGGGAAGAACACGATCAGGATTTACTTTGAGTATAAAATCCGCAGCGCCGGCTTTAATGCACTCGGCGGCTTTTTCCTCGCTTACCGCACCGGTTAAAATAATGGCGGGCGTATCGGGAGCATACTGCTGCACCATCGTCAGCGCTTGTATCCCGTTGATATCCGGAAGATTATAATCTAAGATAATGCAATCGAATTCTTCCGTTTCTAATGCCAACTCCAGCGTATCGCGATTGCGAACATCTCGCAGAGTGAATAACATATTCGACGCCTGTAGTTTCCGTTGCATCAACCGAATGGCAAACGGATCGTCTTCCAATATCAACAACCGAAGCGTTTCAGGCATGGTTCTACTTCCTTATTGTTTCCATGTCAAGTTTTCTATTTGTAATGATACCCTGTTCTAATGTTAGAAGAAGTCCATTAAAAAGCAAATGCTTTTGCGCGACTTGATGCCATGATGGAACATTCTACTTATACCTAACGAAATTTTTACAACCAATGTTTTGCACTTTTTTATTGCAGCATAGTGTCCATGCATAGACGAAAACCTTCCGATTTTTTGTTTGATTTGTCATCTAAGAAAAATTTTTCCGACATTTGCAATGAAATTTTTTATGTAGCGAGAATATGCCGTTTTTCCATTTGCATTCCGCAGGATAACCTGCTACATTTATTATGGTTACGGCACGATTGTTGTCGTGCAAGTACTGTGAAATAATAGTAAAGGAAAAACAACGATACTCTAAACTTTAAGCGGTTAAGGCATCAATACGAGATTTTAGATTAGTCTATCTGTACAATTTTCTGCTGGGGAATTTTCACTAAGAACTATGGAAAGGCGTTGTGAAGCTAACACTCACAATGGCCGCCCGCAACGAAAAAACTGATGTATGAAATTACATGGAGATCAATATGAATGCAACCCAAACTAACGACGACGTTGCAAAGATTGCCAAGCGCTGGAAAAACAAGCGCGGCAGTTTGATTATGGCACTACATGCCTTGCAAAATCGTTTCGGATATGTACCGCGGGACGCTGCCATGACATTGGCAGAACAAATGGATGTACCGCTGGCTCGTATCTACGAAGTCATCACATTTTATAATTATTTCAAGCTCAAGTCGCCCGGCAACCATGTTGTCTCGGTCTGTATGGGCACCGCCTGCTACCTCAAAGGCGCACCGCAATTGCTTGAGCACGCTACCAAATCCCTACACGTCTCTCCCGGAGAAACAACACCGGATGGAGAATTCCATCTGCAAATGGTTCGCTGCCTCGGCTGCTGCGGGCTTGCACCGGTAGTAACGATCAACGAAAAACTGCTGGCAAAAGTGGATGTCAACTCGTTAGAAGAACACATTTGTAAATGCAAAAACAAGGGAGAGGGAAAGGCATAATATGGCACGTTTGACAATAGAAGATTTAGAAGCCCGCAAGGATAAAAAACCTGCGGCAATAGAAAAACCGTGGATCAAAGTCGGAATGAGCACATGCGGCATGGCGGCAGGCGCCGGAGCTGTATTGAAAACATTGCAAGAGGAAGCTCAAAAGCATTCTCTTGATTGGCGTATCACCAGTACCGGTTGCGCAGGTATGTGCAGCATGGAACCGTTGGTGGAGGTACAAATACCGGGACAAGCTGCCGTGATGTACGGCGGCATGACGCCGGAATACATTCAGCAATTTGTCACCGAATACACAACAACCGGTGTCTTGCCGTTAGAGCACCGCGTGCCGAGTATTGCCGCACTTGCAAATGTTGCAGGCGATCCTGTTCCTGGTACTTCAACCACTAGCACAAAACAGTACCGCATTGTGCTTCGTAACTGCGGTGTAATCGATCCGGAAAATATCGATGAGTATTTAGACCGAGGCGGATATCAGGCGTTGAAAAAAGTACTGACGTCGATGTGGCCCAAACAGGTTATCGAAGAATTGAAGAAGTCCGGTTTGCGCGGACGCGGCGGCGCTGGATTCCCTGTGTGGATGAAATGGAATTTTACACGTGAATCGCAAGGCGACGAACATTTTATTATTTGCAACGGCGATGAAGGCGATCCCGGCGCATACATGGATCGCAGTGTGCTGGAAGGCGATCCGCATGCAGTCGTGGAAGGCATGATTATCGGCGGTTATGTTATCGGCGCACAAAACGGATTCTTCTATATCCGTGCCGAATATCCGCTCGCCATTCAACGTATCGAAAAAGCTATCAAACAAGCGCGTGATGCCGGTTTACTCGGCAGCAAAATTCTCGGTACCGATTTTAGTTTCAATATCGAAGTTCGTCTCGGCGCCGGCGCATTTGTCTGCGGCGAAGAAACCGCATTGATCGCTTCGGTCGAAGGTAAACGCGGAACGCCGTCACCCCGTCCTCCCTATCCATCGGTAAAAGGATTGTGGGGACAGCCGACGATGATCAACAACGTAGAAACGCTTGCCAACATCGCACAAATTTTAACGCGCGGCGGCGAGTGGTTTGCAAGTATCGGTTCTGGAAAATCTACCGGCACAAAAGTATTTGCTGTCACAGGAAAAGTGAAACATTCCGGGTTGGTAGAAATTCCAATGGGCATGACATTGCGGAACGTGGTGGAAGGAATTGCTGGAGGCAGTGCCACCGGTAAAAAAATCAAAGCCGTGCAAACCGGCGGGCCTTCCGGCGGATTGATTCCCGAAGAAAAATTAGATACGCCCATTACCTACGAACATTTGCAACAGATGGGTTCCATTATGGGATCCGGCGGTATGATTGTGATGGATGAATCCGATAGTATTTTTGAGTTATCGAGATTCTATCTCGGTTTTTGCGTGGATGAATCATGCGGAAAATGTGCGCCATGCCGAATCGGCGGAACACAAATTTTGCGGATCCTCAATAAGATTGCAGAACATCGCGGCAGTGAAAAAGATCTCGCAACTATCCGGCGATTAGCTCATGCAATGCAAAAGGCATCCTTATGCGGCTTGGGGCAAACGGCTCCGAACCCGATTCTTTCGGCATTGAAATATTATGAACCCGAATTCCGGGCACAATTTCCTGCTTCCACAACTAAATAATGAATAAGAGAATTCTACTATGGCTATTATGATTCAAGCAAAAATTAACGGGCTGCCTGTGGAAGTTGAAGCAGGCACAACTATTCTTGACGCGGCACGACAGGTGTCCGTCCATATTCCAACACTTTGTAAACATCCCGACCTGGACGCAACGGCTGCATGCGGTCTTTGCATTGTCCGCATTAAGGGCACACCGAAGATGCTGCGCGCATGCTGCACGCCGTTGGAACAGAACATGGATATTACGACGGAGGACCCGGAAATTATTCATGTCCGCCGTACAGTGATTGAAATGATTCTTTCCAAACACCCGAACGAATGCCTGACGTGCGGACGCAACCAAAACTGCGAACTGCAAACACTTGCCGCACATTTCGGTTTGCGGGACGTCGAATTGGACAATATCGTCCCCGATATTCCTGCGGACGAAACAACCAAAGCGATCCGCTTAGATCCGCGTAAATGTATTAGCTGCGGAAGATGTATTCAGGTCTGCCAGCAAATGCAGGATGTCTGGGCATTGAGTTTCTTGCAGCGCGGTATTGAAACACGCATTGCAGCAGCAGGAGATATTTTCCTTGCCGATTCTCCATGCGTTCGCTGCGGCCAATGTTCTGCGCACTGCCCTACAGGCGCAATCGTAGAATACGACAATACACATGAAGTGTGGGATAAACTTTTAGATCCCGAAGCATTCTGTATTGCACAAATCGCTCCCGCTGTTCGTGTTGCTATCGGTGAAGCATTTGATTTTCCTGTCGGAACAAATCTCACAGGAAAAACTTATGCTGCACTGCGCCGCATGGGTTTCAAAGCCGTGTTCGATACCAACTTCGGTGCCGACCTGACGATTATGGAAGAAGCGAGCGAATTTGTGGAACGGTTTGCTCACAACAAAGCGCCTTTGCCGCTGATCACAAGCTGCTGCCCAGCGTGGGTCGATTTTATGGAAAAATTCCATAGCGATATCATTCCTCACTTCTCTACTTGTAAATCCCCGCAAGCAATGGTGGGTGCACTTGCAAAAACATACTATGCAGAGAAAATGAAAATCGATCCGGCAAAGATTTATGTCGTTTCGATTATGCCTTGCACAGCAAAGAAGTTTGAAATCATCCGCAGCAAAGATATGTCTTCATCCGGTTTTCAGGATGTGGACGTATCGTTGACAACGCGCGAACTTGCACGTATGATCAAACAATCCGGTATTAGTTTCCATGATGTTCCAGAAGAGCAGCCGGATCATATCCTCGGTGCATATACCGGCGCAGGCACGATCTTCGGTGTAACCGGCGGCGTCATGGAAGCCGCATTGCGCACGGCGCATTTCTTTGTGACCGGACAAAATCCTGAGCGCATGGAATTCAACATGACGCGCGGACTCGACGGCATTAAAGAAGGCGAAGTGGAAATTGCAGGAAACAAAATCCGCATTGCCGTGGCACACGGACTGAGCAACGTTGAAAAAATTCTGCAAAAATCCCGCGAGTACCGTGCCGCGCACAATAACGAACCGCTGTATCACTTCATTGAAGTGATGGCGTGTCCGGGCGGCTGCGTTGGCGGCGGCGGACAACCGTACGGTGTTACCGATGAACTGCGCGCCAAACGTGCGGCGGGATTGTATTCGGAAGATCAAGCCGGCCTCTGGAGATGTTCGCATGACAATCCGTACATTCAGCAACTGTATAAGGAATTCCTCGACAAACCGTTGAGTGAAAAATCCGAACACTTGCTGCATACCGGGTACCATGCACGGCCGGAATACAAACGCTAAACGGATGTCGTTACCATAACATCTGTTGTATTCGGTTTCTTGGCTTCCAATTTCTTCTCGCAAGAGGATGAAGTTGGAAGCCGTTTTTTTGTTTTTGCCCGCACATTCTTTTTTCTTCCCTGCCCACATTGCTGCGCAATAGAAACGATATAAAATGATTCTGTGCAGGGACGAGGCGATCCTCAACCCGAATTTCAAACACAGCTATTGACACTCATTATAAGATTTTGTATGTTCGTGTGTCGCCATTCCCTCCTATTAAGATGGCGATTTTGAAACTTATCTCTCCGGTTTCTGTTTACCGGAGAGATTTTTTTTGTGGCATTGCAGTAAAAAATGCAAACCGAAGAATTGGTTATTCACCTTGAGATAACATTTATGATGGGGGCTGAGGAAAAAAATAACGTCATTCCCACACGTTTTTAGTGGCTTGCCCGCTATCTTTATGGCGGGGAATCCAGATCTAAGGTTTAGCTTTGAGAATCTTGTCAAAGCTTCCGACGATGATCTAAGAAAACTTTGATAGGGGTACAGAACAACGTTGTGAAATGTCAGACACCTTGCCCCGATTATTCTCAGGCAGGTGTCAGACATTTACTTTCTTTGGCAGGCGATGCCGCACGACATCGCTTGCATTCTTGAACATTCTTTCTTGTAAATACTTTTGACATCGTTTTTCCCAACCCCCTGCTCCGATTGCATCGGAGCTCCTCCCTTCGTTGAAGGCGCCGGAGGCATTTTACTTAACACGCGTAAGCGTGTTACGCTTCTATTACTTTTTTCTCAACCCGCGGGAAGAGTTTGTCGATTTCATTATAAATGGTTTGGCACACGCCGTCAATATTTTCACAAACATCGGTATTCAAAAATCGAAGGAAAGAAACTCCGAAGGATTCAATGTATTCCTGCCGTGCTTTATCGTATTCTTCTGCACCTGCTTTGAAATGAGAATCGCCGTCCACTTCGATGGCGAGTTTTAAGCGAGGACAATAAAAATCAAGAATGTATTGATCGACACTATACTGCCTGAGGAAGCGTTCTCCATGCATTTGCCGATTTTTAAGTTTTGACCAGAGAATAATTTCGGCCTTCGGCATGTTTTTTCGAAGTGCCCGCCGACGTGCCTGTAATTCTTTTTTATTAAACGCTTCAGTCATAATTTAAAACCCCCTTTAATTCCCCCTTTATAAAAGGGGGAAGCGCGCAGCGCAGGGGGTTCTCTTTATTTCTTGTTATAATTGGTCAATGCTGTATTGGCGACGGAATTTGTAACCATGCATTTGTCGGCGCGAAAGATGTTTCCAGAGAATCACTTCAGCTTTCGGCATTGAATGACGCAATGATTTTCGCTGCTGCTTCATTACCGATTTATTGTAATGCAGTGCCATAGGTTTATCCACCACCCCTACGCCTTCGGCGTTTCCCCTCCTCGTATGAGGAGGGGATTAAGGGGAGGTCTAATCTTTAGGTTATTACTTTTTTCTCAACGCGTGGAAACAATTTGTCGATGTCTTTTTGCAGTTCAATAGTTTTGGCAATGGAGGTGCCCATGAGGCAAAAATGTCCAGCGTCGTCCATCTGGCGGCCTTTGCGGTCTTTAAGGTAATGCTCCAGAACTTTATACCCGCCGATTTGATAGTTCCAAACTTCCGGTGTTACGTTTTCAAACCATTTTGTATCGTTGATGAAAACATATTCGCGCTCTTCATCGTAGCGCGGCTTGGCAATGGTATCATCCGTGCCTTTGCCGAAATATTTAACGACGGGTTTGTTGAGCGCTTTGTGTTTCAGCAGATGAAGCTCGGTAAGTTCTTCGCCGAGTGTTGCAAGCTCTTGAAAGAGTTCAAAATTTTTGGTGAATGGTATGCGCGGAAAATCGATCTTTAAAAACTCCGCATACTTTTTGCGGTACACATTGCTGTAGAGAACGGCGTAGCAGTATTGTAAAATTTTTTCCGGCGTTGGAGTTTTGCTGTACGCTTTTGTTAATTGCTCAAATACTTGCGGAGCAATGTTTGCTTTCTTGCCCTTAGACTTGCCGTACTCTGCCGCGGGTTCAAACAACATCATGGTAGAAACTGCGGCTTTCTTTTTTGCTTTCTCGGTTTCGTAGAGATAGAGAGGGAAAAAAGTATCGATGCTTTGGTTGTCGGATCGTATAGCTCCATTACTTATCATATTTTCCGAAATAAAGAAGTAATTGCACAAGCTACCCGGCGGTGCTTTTCGTACGGTTATAATGCCAATGTTTTGTTTAAACATATGCTGCATTACATCGTAGCGCATTCTTTCTATAATAGATTCACAATAATAAATAAAGCGAGTATCAAATGGACGATATAAAATACTCTTATAATACTCATCATAGTTTTCATCTTTAGATAATTCTTGCCTTGCTTTATCTAAATTCCACGTTCCAGAGCTTTTTAAGTTATAAGCAGACTTTAGAAACGCAGTATCGAACTTAAGGTTTCTAAATTGTCTTATTCTGCCTTCAAGTGCTTCCTTATTAAATGAAACTGCAAAATCATCCCTCGCAGTAACGACCCCAACACTGTTTACAGGAAAGATATCGTTTATTCGTAACCATCTATTATAATATTCTATTTCTTCGGTATTGCTTTGCTTTAAAAAATACCAAGGAGCTTTTGGATTTAAAGCATCATAATCTTTTTTCTTAAACGGCTTCTTCTCTAACCAATTATATTTTTCTTCGCGTAAGCCAAAAATATCGCGGTGATATACTTTGCATCTATTAGCAACATCAGTCACATTGAGCTTGTCGAAATGTGACTGAGTTTTTTCGTCAGTCTTCGACACGCTCAGACTGACTTTGTTATTTTTATCTTTTGTCTTTATAAAGATCGCAATCGCTGTTCCCGCTTGAATATCAAAAACATTTTCATCTTTGCTGCCGTCAGATGTTGTTTCTTTCTTCTTCGCATTACCATGTAGATCGATAATATAAATCTCGTTATAGGTATTCATTAAACTCTGGCGCATGCCGCGGAACGTGGGATTATCCAAATAACTGTGGTTGGTAATCATTCCCACAATACCCTGCCCTGCTTTGTGTATCTTCCATTGAGCAAAGCGCAGAAACTTTACATAATCATCTTGCAGCCATTTGGGATTCTTCTCACCAAGAGGTTTTCCATCAACGGTATAATATCCTGTTGCACCGTCAATGTCTTCTTTTAATAATCGTTCTGTCCAATCATTTTTATTTGCGGAATGTCCGCTGTACGGCGGGTTGCCGAGAATAACGAGGATGGGTTCTTTTTGTTTTACTTTTCCGGCTTCATGATTTTCTTCACTTAACGATTCCATACCGGGAATCATTGTCTGTTCCAAGTCTTCCATATCGAGCGTGTTCGTCAGGTAAAGCTTAAAGCGGTCATCTGCCTGCATGGTATAGCCGAGTTCTTCCAGCAGGAAACTAATCTTAATATGCCCGATGGCGTAGGGAGCCATCATAAGCTCGAAGGCGTAAAAGTTTTTGAGAATCTGGTTTTTAATCAGCTTGGTTTTGCCCGCATCGCCGTACTTTTCGGTGAACTCCTGCACTGCCAGCTTAATCGCTTCCGCAGGGAACGTAAGCGTTCCGCCTGCGGGGTCAAGCAGCGTCAGTTCCTTGCTCGCCAATCCATCCTGCAAATGGAAATGCGTCTTCAGCAAATCATGAATGGCACGCACGATGTATTTAACCACCGGCTCCGGCGTGTAATACACACCGCGCTTTTCCCGCGTGGCGGGATCGTAGATGTTCAGAAAGGTTTCGTAGAAGTGAACGATCGGGTCTTCGCCTTTTCCCTTGCGGTAATACTCGTCCAATATTTTATTCACATCGGCGGCGGAAAGCACTTCGGCAATATCATCGATGATGACTTCCATCTGCGGCGGCAGTGTGCCGAGCGAAATAAAACTAAACACATCCCGCAGAATGCCGATGGTGTGCGGAATAAGATCGTAAGCCACTTTTCTGTTGAACTCTTTGCCTGCGCGTGTGCGTGCGGCAAACAAACCGTACGTAATGGTCTGCGAATAAATATCTGCAAAATCTTTTTGCGTCAGATCAGCAACAAGATATTGTTTGAAGGCGGTATAGAACCCGAAGATTGCGCCCTTGCCTTTTTCCTGTTCTTCCAATTCTTTGGTAATCACTTCATCCCGCAGGAAGCCGGTACGTTTTGCGAGTTCTACGGCAAGATTTTCTGCGGTGAGCACGTTGGGCAGCGAGAAGGAAAAGAATTTTTCTAACAGCGTGAGGAATTGATCTTCATGCTCTGCGGGCGGAACGGTTTTGAGTTTCTTTGCAATGAACGGGCGTGCAAGCAAAACTTTATCGAACAATTCGCCGTTGCGGTACAAACGGAACTCGTAAAAATTTGTGAGGATAAGATTGGGGAACGTGGAGCGATAGCGCTTAAGCTGTTCGGAATCTTCGATGGCGTCAAGATTCTCGCCGGGTTTCTTCGCTTCAATATACCCGACAATATTTTGTTTGCCGTCCCACACACGAAAATCGGGATTGCCGGCTTCGGTCGGTTTGGGAAGCGTGGTAATTTGAATATGCTTCTTGCCGGTTTCTTCAGCAAACGATTGTAAGAAACCGGAGAAATGCCCGTAATAACTTTCCTCGCGCGCGTCACCCTGTGCGGTTGTATGTGCAATCTTTTTTAGAAACTCTTTTATAATGCTGCTGCAATCCATGACGGGACTACTCCGCTTATGAACTCCGTTCGTGATACAGGAAAAACTTTGTTGGCAATAAAATACCAAATCCTGCGATGGTATGCAATGGTTTTTAAACGCGCAGCAAATGTCTGACACCTGCCCAAAGATGAACTGAGGAAGGTGTCTGACATTTATCCGTGCTTCGATGCTTCGACAAGCTCAGCAACCGTTCTTCTCCTTCCTGCTTGTCCGCCGCAGGCGGGCTTGTTCGCCGTAAAAAAATCTACTATCTTATTGCCACAGAATTATTTCATATATTTAATTTTAAAACTTATGGCAACGTATAAAGAATCCGGTGTAGATATCGACGCAGGCGAAGAGCTTGTCCGGCGCATTAAACAGCCCGTTCGCTCCACCTTTAACAAGAATGTCTTAACGGATATCGGGATGTTCGGCGCGTTTTATCGCGCGGATTTTAAAGGCATTAAAAAGCCCGTGTTAGTTTCCAGCGTGGACGGCGTCGGCACAAAACTGAAGATCGCCATCCGACTCAATCGCCACGACACCGTCGGACAGGATTTGGTCAATCACTGCGTGAACGACATTCTTGTGTGCGGCGCAAAACCGTTGTACTTTATGGATTATTATGCCACCGGCAAGCTTTCGCCGGATGTTGCAGAGCAAGTCATTCGCGGTTTTGTGAAAGCATGCAATGAAAACGAATGCGCGCTCATCGGCGGCGAGACGGCTGAGATGCCCGGTATGTATGGCGCAGAAGATTACGATATTGCCGGAACTATCGTCGGTATTGTCGATGAAAAGAAAATCCTGAACGGCAAAAAAGTAAAAGCAGGCGACGTTCTCATCGGACTCCCTTCTACCGGATTGCATACCAACGGCTACTCACTTGCACGCAGAGTGTTGTTGGATAAATTTGATTTAGAAAAACATATCGATGAACTCAACGGTACGCTCGCTGATGCGTTATTAGCAGTGCACCGTTCCTACCGGCAATCGATTTATCCGTTACTGCAACAAGCAGCGACGGCAAAATATATTCATGCGCTGTCTCATATTACCGGCGGCGGCATCGAAGGCAATACTTACCGCGTTGTACCGAAAGGATTGAAACTTGCCATCGATTGGAATGCGTGGGAACGCCCCGCGCTCTTTAACCTCATCCGACGTGTCGGCAATGTACCGGAAGAAGACATGCGCCGCACGTTGAATCTCGGCATGGGCCTCATTGTGATTGTGGATAAGCATGGCATAGACACCGTGCTCCGCACATTGAAGAAGAAGGACGAACATCCATTGATCCTTGGCGAGATTGCAAAACGGTGACAATAAAAAGAGAATGAATGATGAATGCACTATTAGATAATCATTTATCAATCACACAGCTTATTCAGCTTATTCTTGCTCCCGGCGTTATGATCAATGCATGCGGATTGCTGCTGTTAAGCATCAACAATAAATTTTCGTCGGTGCTCAATCGTATCCGCGGATTGAATGAAGAGAAACTCCATCTTTCACTGCGGATGGGCAGCAAAGATTTTACGTCCTTAGAACACCAACGCTTGGAGAGCGTCAAACATCAACTTCCAGGGTTAATGGTGCGTGCAAAATATCTGCGGAATGCGGTTACGTGCTATTTTATCGCCGTGGGATTGTTCGTTGCAACATCGCTGATGATCGGTGCAGATTTCTTTTTGCAAAACGATCTTCTCCGTCTTTTTGAACTTTGTTGTTTCCTGCTTGGGATGGTGACGGTCTTGATCGGTGTGATCTTCGGTGTGCGTGATACCTTAAAAGGATATGAAGTAGTAAAGTTCGATGTGCAGGTCGATGAATAACAGCAGCCGCTCTTGAGCTGACACAGTCCATGCAAATCTCCATTCTCAATGCCGGCGGGCCAACAGATTATCTTTACGGGTTAGTAACGGGCTTATCCTCTCAGCCGGAGATGCAAATCGAAATTGTGGACGGCGACGCATCACAGCATTTCTTTCATAATATTTCGAACGTCCGGCATTTCAATCTCCGCGGGGATAATAGATCGCCGCAATCTGTCTTCACAAAAGCAATCCGAATCATTCTCTCTTATATTCGTCTTTTGATGTATGCAGCGTGGACACGCTCGCAGGTGCTACATATTCAATGGGATAATAGTTTTTTGTTGTTCGATAGAACACTACTATTATTGTATTATAAGATGTGCGGAAAGAAGATCGTGTACACGGCACACAATATTTCCAAAGAAGCGCGTGATGGCGTCGAAACATACTATCATCGATATTCGTTACGATCATTATATCGACTCGTGGATACAATCATTGTTCACACCGGACGGATGAAAAATGAATTGATGACTGCTTATAATATTCCATCGGACAAAATACATGTCGTGCCGCATGGAATCAATCTCATGGTTCCCAAAACCGGCATCACACAAATTGATGCACGCCGCAAGCTTGGTATTGCTGAAAGCGCGCATGTGGTTTTGTTCTTCGGATATATTAGTGAATACAAAGGTGCAGACCTTTTAATTGATGCTGTTGCAAAGCTTGCTCAAGAAGATCCGAATATCACACTCATTCTTGCCGGGCAATTCAAATGCTCGCGGGCATATCGCACAACAATAGAAAAGTGTGCCGCTCAATTACAATCGCATATATCTGTGAAAACATTTTTTGAGTTCATTCCACCGAAGAGCATAGAAGAATTATTTGTTGCAACGGATTGTGTTGCCATGCCGTACCGATACATTTATCAGAGTGGTATCATCTTTCTTGCATATCGGTACGGTATTCCGATTATCGCAACCGATGTCGGAAGTTTTCATGAAGATATTATCGAAGGAAAAACAGGTTTCCTTTGTGCGCCAAACAATGTATCATCATTGATTATAGCGCTGCAAAAATATTTTTCAAGCCAACCGTTCTTACATCAACAACAAACCCGAACGGATATCATCCGATGGGCAGAAGAACGTTACTCGTGGCAGAAGATCGGAAAACAAACTGTGGAACTATATTCGGAGCTTCTCCATCGGCCATGACACAGCTATCACGGAATATTGCTTCGTTGTTTTCTGCAGATATGGCGCGCCGTGTTATGGGATTTGTTGCGGTTGTGTATCTTGCGCGCGTTTTGGGAAAAGACGGATTCGGATTTATCAACGTCGCATTCGCTGTACTGGCGTACGGCGTTGTTCTCAGTGCCGCGGGCTTCCCCATGCTCGGCACCAAACGTATTGCGCAAGGCAGCAATCCGCAATTCATCGGAGAAATTCTCGGTGCGCGCATGTTGAACACTTTCTGCGTGGTTACAATCATTACAGCATCGTCTTTTATCTTCCTTCATGATAAAACTCAATCTGTGGTAATCGCGTTATTCTCTCTTACTCTTTTTGCGCAAGTATTTTTTCTCGATTGGTATTTTCAAGGCAAAGAGAGAATGAACATCGTATCCATCGGGCGTATTCTTTCTTCATGCATTTACACGCTCATCGTGATAACGATGGTACACACAACAAACGATCTGTGGAAAGTTGCGTGTGCTGCTATCGCCGGCGATACAATGACTGCGTTCTATTATGTTCGGCGATTCAAAAAAGAAAATCAGCAGCATGTTCGCATTCGATTTTCATTTCAGATGTTCAAAGAAGCATTTCTCTTGTCGGTAGGTGTAATTTTATCGACAGTTGTTATTAATTTTCCACCGTTAGTGCTGAGTGCGTTGCAATCCAACGCCGAAGTGGGAATCTTTAGCGCGGCAAGCAAAATCGTTTTCTTTCTTCTTGTCGGAGATCGGTTGCTCTTGCCGCTGCTGCTGCCTGCATCGGCACGCAGGCAAACGAATTCTCCCGAAGCGCTCTCGCAATTATTATCCGAAGCATTGCGCTGGATTCTGTTATTCGCATTGCCCATTGCTGTCGGCGGAATGGTGTTGTCTGAACGCATTATCGTTCTTGTGTTTGGAACGCCCTACGCTGCTGCTGCTGGAATCTTTCGCGTCTTTATCTGGTTTTTCTTTTTTACGATGCTGCATTCCGTATATGTTTCCGGATTAATTGCTGCCGGCCGAGAAAATGTGTACGGCAAAATCATGCTGATAACAACGGCATTATATGCCATCACCGTTACCGTTGGTACATTATGGTTTGGTGCAATTGGTGCTGCATTCGGTGTCGTAATCTCGGAAGCAATCAGCGTGATAATGATGCGGCACATGCTTGGTTCGACAATAATTCTTAAAGCGCCGCGCGCGGTTTTACGGATCATCCTTGCAACTACCATGATGGGCTGCTGTTTGATATTCGTTTCAAGCTGGAATCTTATTACAGCAATACTTCTTGGTATTGTATTATATGGCATTGTGATTTTTGCAGTTCGCGGCATCACATGGAATGAAGCCAAAGCATTTCTTGCGAGGTTCGCATGAATCTGAATGTTGGCATTGTTGGAAATCCGGTTGGTTGGCAATTGTTGCTGACGCAGGAAGGAGTTCCATTCAACATTATTCGATTCGCACCATCGCCGGAAGAATATAGTGTTGTCGTGGTCAGCAGCAACTCCGATGAACATCAAACAAAGTTTCTCCGTGCGTATGTGGAAGATGGCGGCGCACTGTTATGTTCAGCACAAGAAGCGCGAAACGTTTTTCAACATCCGATTCGGATTCGCCCGTTTCATTCCGCTCTTCCCGCAAAAGAATTTTCTGGAATCGATTTGATCGAATATCTTTGCTCCGTGCTGGCTTTCGCCGAAATCAAATGCACTAGCATTGCCCAATGGACAACCGACCGCGTACATCGGTCAAATTGGAAAAGGCCACGCCATTATACTTCCGTTCGATCCCGCAGAAATTATTCGCGACGAACGAACCGACATAAAATCTTTCTATTCGCCGGAACACCGGCTTCCATTTGAAACTGTATCGCTCGTCTCAAAACATTCCGTACGGCAGCTCGTCTCGCGTTGTCTGGAAATTCTTCATCATCGCCGCGGATTGCCGTACACACATCTGTGGTATTATCCTAACGGCATGCGTTCGTTCGGCGTGTTTCGTGTTGATACAGACTTTGGAAAGCAATCCGAGATTACACAATTGTATGAGACAGCGCAGCGTCACAAAATTCCGATGACGTGGTTTGTGGATGTAAAAAGCCAGCAGCAGCATCTGTCATTGTTCACAGAAATGGCAGGACAGGAAATTGGCATTCATGGATTTGAGCACAAAACATTTTCGGATTATCAGCGCAATCTTCTCAACATCCGGCAAGCGCAAACAATTTTGAAGAATGCCGGAATTCTTCCAAAAGGATTTACTGCGCCATTCGGTTCGTGGAATAAAAATCTTGGCCGCGCCATTATCGATGCAGGCATTGAGTATTCGTCAGAGTTTTCGTATGATTATGACAATCTGCCGGGCGTGCCGCCATTGCAAAACGGTACCGGTGTATTGCAAATTCCCGTGCATCCGATTTGCATCGGCAGTTTAAAACGGCATGGATATAACGACGAACAAATGATCCATTATTTTGATTTTGTGATGCAGCGAAAATTAGCAATGCGTGAACCGATATTTCTTTATCATCATCCGCGAGATGGACACGACGCTGTGCTTGATTGGCTGTTTGAAAAAATGAAAGCCGAATGCATTCCCATAAAAACCATGTCGGAATATGCACAATGGTGGAAACAGCGCACGACAAACATTCCAACAATTTTTTTTTCATCGGGAAATATAGAGATGAGGAAGTTTGCAGATGACCGTTCTGTACAGATTCGTATTTCCATGCCGGATGGAATGGAAACAATTCTCCCCCCAGCAGAACAAATTTTGTTGGAAACAATCCGTTGGCAGAAACAATCGGAACTGTGGCGCGCACCGGAAGATTATTTGCGCATGCGAAAATTCAATTACCGCATTCCGCTGGTGCGCGGGCTTGATGCAGTGATGAATTTGTGGAAAAGGAATTAACGATGCATGTATTGTTAGCAACAAATCAGGCGACAGCATTCGTACGTGGAGGCGTGCACACACAAGTGCTGCAAACAAAAGATGCGTTAGAACAATGCGGCGTGCATGCTCACCCTGTTTGAAACGTGGAAAGATTTTAATCCAGCTGATTTCGATCTCGTACATCTCTTCGCTGCAAATATGGGCACGTACCATCTTGCACGGACAATCAAAGCGTCCGGTTTGCCGTTAGTAATCTCGCCGGTTTTTTACACACGGCGGACTCCACGAGTCGTTCGCACTGTCATCACCGCAGATCGATGGATCAATCGCATCACACGAGGTGTGTGGACAGATTACGGATTGATTGCCGAAATGTGCACGTGGGCAGAAGCTATTCTTCCCAACACCGGTGATGAAGCAAATTTATTTATACAGGCATTTGGTGTTCAATCAAAAAATGTTTTTATTGTGCCTAACGGTGTCGAGGAACGGTTTGCGCTTGCCAAACCTGAATTGGCAGAACGGGAATTCGGCGTAAAAGATTTTATTCTCTCCGTCGGACATATTGGGCCGGAACGAAAAACATGTTTCGCTTGATTGAAGCGCTTGAACAAATCGATCATCCATCGGTCATCATCGGCCGTGTGGATAAAACTCCCGCTGGAAAAGCGTGTTTAGATCGTGCAAAACGAAATTCCAATCTGCTCATTGTCGATGCGCTTTCTCACGATTCCATGCCGCTTGCTTCCGCGTATTCGGCATGCAGTGTGTTCGTATTACCATCGCAATTTGAAACGCCCGGCATCGCCGCATTAGAAGCCGCGCTTGCCGGTGCAAAGATCGTCATAACACCATTCGGCGGAACAAAAGAATACTTTGAAAACGATGCTGTCTATGTCGATCCTGTACTCTTCAAATGAAATCGCCGCTGGCATCCGCACTGCACTGCACAAAACGGTAACACCGGAACTTGCAAATCACATTAAGCAGGAATTTATCTGGAAGCGCGTGGGCGAGAAAACGAAGCAGGTGTATGAACGGGTGTTATCAAAATAAATAGGAATTGCAATGAAGAAAATTCCTTCGTTAACAATTTATAGTTGATGTTTTTTCTGAAGTGCTTTCTTCACTACCGGTGGCACAAATTTGCTGACATCGCCATGGAAGCTGGCAATTTCGCGCACCATATTGGAACTTAAATAGGTGTATTTTTCATTCGGTACAAAAAAAATCGTTTCAACTTTACCATCTAATTTTCTGTTCATCAACGCCATCTGAAACTCGTATTCAAAATCCGTCATCGCACGCAGCCCGCGAATGATTGCCACGGCTTTTTGTTTTCGTACATATTCCACCAGCAAACCATCAAACACGGCAACTTCAGCACGTTTGTAACGTTTCGTCGCCGCCTTTAATAATTCAAATCGTTCTTCTTCCGTGAACAACGGGTTCTTTGCACTGTTATGCGCAATGGTAATGATGACTTTGTCAAACATCTTCAGTGCACGTTCAAGAATATCAAGATGACCATTCGTCACCGGATCGAATGTCCCGGGATAAATTGCGATTTTCATAAAACACTTCCTTCCGCATTCGGATGAACGAGTGCTTTCATAATCAGCACGGTCGTTTGGCCGAATGGTTTTTTAAGAATATCATATTTTGTTTCATCCAATGCTACTGCCGATTTGCGGTTGTGTTCCATTACAACATACGTTCCATTCCGCACAACACCAGAATCGTAAATGGCATTCGGCAGCGTGCCGATGGTTTCTAATTTATACGGCGGATCGGTAAAAATCATGTCGAATGAACGATGTGCATTCTTCAAATACCAAAACACATCTGCTTGATGCACGGTGCATTGTTTTTCGCAGCCGAGCGTGTGAATATTTTTATTCAGTACAGAAAGAGACTGCGGAGATTTTTCGATGAAGGTCACGGATTGCGCACCGCGGCTGATTGCTTCCAATCCAAGCGAGCCGGTACCTGAAAATAAATCCAGCACTTCAGCGCCATCAAACACGACACGATTGTTTAGGATATCAAAGATTGTTTGTTTTGCGCGGTCGGTTGTCGGACGAATCGAGAGATCGTTTAACGCGATAAGTGGACGGCCGCGATACTCGCCTGCAATAATTCTCATTTCACTCGAAGCGCCAATCCGATGGCGGCGGCAAATTTGTGACTCTCTCTGACAAGCGGAACCGGTAATTTTTTGGATGGCTTGATTTTTCGGAAGGCATTTAATGCCACCGTTTGTTTAATGCCGGTTTCCTGTCGCAGCGACAATACAAAGTCTTTAGAAATATCCAATCCGTGCAGCAGCACCGCAGCAGGCGTACTGTTATCTTTTTGTTTTAGATATTTAAGATATTGAAGAATCGGTTTCATCGGATATTTGTCGCCGTTGTATTGAAACGCGCGATAGTCCGCCATTTCGCCGTTGTGAATGACGCTTGCATCAATTCCATTTTCTCGCAAACCGATCAGGACGATATTGTAATCCAGAATTTCCGGATAATTTATGATCAGCGTTTTTTCCGTACTGAATTGATCGACATCCACCAAACTCAATTTCATCTTGAGCGAGACAGCAACTTTATGCAGGAAGGACACCATACCACGCCGCACCGCCACCATAAAAGTTTGCTGTGCATTGGTTTCTTCCACCGGAAGTCCGTGGGAATCGAGAATATAATCTTTGATGGATGCACCGGGTAAATATTGTTCTAATTCCCACTGAAGATATTCTGGAATTTCTATTTGCGGTATAGATGCATCGACCGGAATAATATTGATGAACATCGGATCGGGCGGCAACGTGAAGGCAATTTGCTGTGCTTCTACATTGTGCTGTTTCAGTAATGCACCCAACTCGCTGGCAAATTTCTTGAGAAGAGGATGTTCGGCAGAAATCGTCCCGCCTTCTTTGGCAAAGTTCACCGATGATTCGCTTTCGCCCAGCGCAAGCACCGTGGCTTTTCGCTTTTGTTCGAGTTCTGCTAATTGAATTTTACCGCTCAGAAACGAAACGCCTACAGATCGTATGGCTTTCATCGGGAGATATTCTCCATTCTTCTACGCCTATTCGGCAACAATAAGTGATTGAAGTTGTTCAAATCGTTTTTTGGTGACACCTTTTATTGTTTTCAATTCTTCTAACGATGTAAATTTTCCTCTTTCGTTTCGCCGCTCGATAATACGCACAGCTGTTTTTTCTCCGATGCCCGGCAACTCCATCAATTGCTGTTTCGTTGCCGTGTTGATATTTAATCTTCCTTCAACGATTGCTGCATCGAAAGGTTCCGTGCTGTCTTCGACTGCCGAACTAAGCGCCGTGAACGTGCTGTCACTGGTATGATAATCAAATTTCGGCGCAGATGGAACAAGTTGTTGATACAAACGAATGCCCGCACCGGCAAGCAGGGTTATCACCAAAAACAGAATAACTTTCCGTTCCGTGTTGGTTAACGCTAAGTGCTCTGCGATGCGTTTCAGCATATTCTGTTACGAAAAAACGTCTTTCACTTTATCAAAAAACGTCCGGTCGGTATTCCGGCGTTCTTCTTCTGTCGGCGCAATGTGTTCGTTCTTTGCCAACTCGCGCAGCAATTCTTTTTCTTTGGCATTTACTTTCGGCGGAACCCAGATATTTACGCGCACCAATTCATCGCCGCGCCCGTAATTATTTAAATGCGGAATGCCGCGTTCGCGCATACGCAGCATTCGTCCGGCAGGTGTTCCGGCATCAATCACTAATTTTGCTTTTCCGTTCAGCGTCGGAATTTCTACATCGCCGCCCATGACGGCCGTCGGATAACTAATCCACAATTCAAAAATAATATCATCACCGTTACGATGAAATTGTGCATGCGGTTCTTCTTCAATGACCACGAGCAAATCTCCGGCAGGGCCTCCGCGGCGACCGGCATTACCCTGCCCGTGCAACGGAATATAATTTCCTTCCTGCACGCCGGCAGGGACATTGACTTTGATCGTCGATTCTCCTTGCACTCTGCCTTCGCCGTGACATGCGGTGCATGGATCTTTCACAATTCGCCCTTCGCCTTCACACGTCGGACATGTGGTGATGTTCACAAATTGTCCGAACATCGAACGCGACACCTGACGCAATTCACCGCTGCCGCCGCATTGCGGGCATGTGGATTTTCCGCCGGAAGATTTTGCACCGCTGCCGCCGCAAACATCGCATTTTTTCTGGCGCTTCACTTTAATTTTCTTTTCCACACCCGAAGCAATTTCTTCCAACGTTAAGGAAAGACGAATACGCAAATCGGAACCGGGCTGCCCTTGCTGTTGCGAATTCGAACGGCGTCTGCCGCCGCGCTGCGTATTGCCGAACATTTCGTCGAAGATCGATCCGCCGCCAAATCCGCCGGAAAAAATATCGCCGAACGTACTGAAGATATCGTTGATATTGTTGAAGTCGTGATAATTGGTGCCGCGCAATCCATCGTGTCCAAATTGATCGTACCGTTGGCGTTTTTCTGTATCGCTCAACACTTCGTATGCTTCTGCCGCCTCTTTGAATTGTTCCTCCGCTTCTTTGTTGCCCGGATTGCGGTCGGGATGATACTTCATTGCCAATTGCCGGTACGCTTTTTTAATTTCATCCTGCGATGCATTCCGCTGCACACCTAACACTTCATAATAATCTTTTTTTGCCATGCTCTCTTTTACCTTTATGCAAACTTATCCACCGACGGTTGATCGGTTGCTGAAGAAACAACAACTTTTGCATGACGAATGACTTTGTCATTCAACATGTAACCTTTTTGAACTTCTTCCAAAACTGTTTGATGCGGTACATCCGCCTTGGGAAGCTGCATCAACGCATCATGCAAATTCACGTCAAACTCTTTGCCGACTGTTTCAAATGATTTCAAGCCGCGATTTTCCAATGCTTTTTTCAACTTCTGATAAATTAATTCAATGCCTTTTTGAAGCGCCTCGTAATCTTTGCTTTCACGGCTGTGCTTCAGCGAACGCTCAAAATCATCCAGCACCGGCAGCAAATCTTCTATCACATCTTCGTGAGCATACTTGACAATTGCCGCCATTTCATTTTCTGTGCGCCGTTTATAATTATCGAACTCTGCCGCTTTGCGCTGCAGCAAATCCTTATATTGTTCAACTTGTTTTTGAAGATCTTCTTGTTGATTTGAACTTTCGAACGCCGCCGATACTTCCGTTACAGGGGCAATTTCCGGTTGTGGTGTTTTTCCTTCTTCTTGTTTTAATTCTTGTTCTGACATTTATTCCTCAATTGATAATTCCACTTTCAGCGAGACAAACTCGCAGAAAGCATGGTGTTAACTACCCAACATTTTTGCAATTGCTTGCGATACATAATCCACAAGCGGTATGACCTTTGCATAATCCATTCTCGTCGGGCCGATCAATCCGACACGTCCCGTGACGCCTTCGATATTATACGTTGCGGTAACAACACTGTAATCTTTTGCCGACTCATCCCGATTCTCTGTTCCGACGGTCACCACAAAATCTTTTTGCAGCTCTTCATGTTTTTCAAGAAGATGAACGATGATGTCTTCATTCTCAATCAATTCGATGACACTGCGGAAATTTTTCGGATCGACGAATTCCGGCTGCTCGATAATATTTTGAGTTCCACCGATGTGTAATTTGTCACGGTCTTTCGAATCGGTGAACAGTTGATCGAGCGAATCAATAAACAGGCGAACCAATCCGGATTTGTCATCCTGTAAATCGCGTACACGATCTATAAACGTGTCACGGATTTCTTTCAACGTCAACCCGCTTAAACGGTCGTTCAACATTCTTCCCATAAGATCCAAATGATCGCGTTTAATTTCCAATCCAATTTCCAACATAATCGTTCGCACGATACCGGTACGAATGGAAATGACGACCAATAATTTAGAACTTGAAACCGGAATCAATTCCATCCGTTCGAATACGCCGCTGCTTAAATGCGGCGAGGTCACAATGCTGAGTTGCCGGGAAATTTTCCCGAGCAGCCGCGATGTCTCCCGCAGCAATTCTTCCGTATCGTTCGCGGTATCTAACTGTTGATGAATTTGCTGCTTCTCTTGATCCGAAAGCTGCTGCACTTTCATTAAATAGTCGATATAAAAACGATAGCCAATATCCGTTGGTATGCGCCCTGCCGATGTATGCGGGTGCGATAAAAATCCAAGCTCTTCTAAATCTGCCATCACATTGCGGATCGATGCCGGGCTTAAATTCAATGCGTAGTGCTTGGAAATAAATCGCGAGCCCACCGGCACAGCGGTTTGAATAAAATTATGCACGACGTGCCAAAGAATACTTTGTTCACGGTCGGATAATTGAGCATTATGTTCGGTCAATTCTACCATCACTACTCGCCCAGATATATAAAATTAACCATAACTCGCTCGTTTGTCAAGGAATGACGATATTTATTTACATTTTCATGGATGAAAGAAATGGATGTGTATCGTATTGCTTCATGAAATTTTTTATCTTATTTTCTTCACCCAATTGCATCGCCCATCATATTTTTTTATCTTGAAGTACGATATGAAAGCAAAACTTGTTCTCGAAAATGGCACAATCTTTATCGGTGAATCGTTTGGTGCAACGGGCGGAATCACCGGCGAAGTGGTGTTTAATACCAGTTTAACCGGATATCAGGAAATACTCACCGATCCATCCTACGCCGGCCAAATCGTTACGATGACGTATCCGCTCATCGGCAACTATGGCATTAACGGTGAAGATATGGAATCGGTCAAACCACAAGTTGCCGGATTTATTGTGAAAGAGTACAGTGAATTTCCCAGCAACTTCCGCTCGACAGAAAGTCTGGGAAGCTGGTTAGAGCACCACAACATTATCGGCATTCAGGGCATCGATACACGGATGCTTACAAAAATTATACGTTCCTCTGGCGCGATGCGCGGCATGATCTCTACAGAAAATTCAGACGACGCGCAATTGCTGAAGCAAGTCAAGCAAGCACCGCAAATGGCAGGACTTGATCTTGCATCACGCGTCACCACAAAAGAAATGTACACGTGGGATAAAATTGATACGACACCGTTTGCGCTCGCACCATCCATCGCACCATCGAAAAAACGATTGAATGTGGTGGTGTATGATTACGGCGTGAAGCAAAATATTTTGCGCCGTTTAACTTCGTACGGATGCAACTTAACAGTTTTGCCTGCGAGTTATCCTGCTGAAAAAGTTTTAGAATTGAAACCGAACGGCATTTTTCTTTCCAATGGCCCCGGCGATCCGGCGGCAGTAACGTACGCTATTGAAAACATAAAACAGCTCATCGGTAAAAAACCGATGTTCGGGATTTGTCTTGGACATCAGCTTCTTTGCCACGCGCTTGGCGGAAAAACGTTCAAATTAAAATTCGGGCACCGTGGCGCAAATCACCCGGTAAAAAATTTACGCACCGGTTCCATCGAAATCACTTCACAAAATCATGGCTTCGCTGTCGATCCTGATTCACTCGATCCGCACATTGTTGAAATTACGCATGTTAATTTGAATGACGGAACGAACGAAGGATTTCGTCACCGCACATTGCCGATCTTCTCCGTGCAATATCACCCGGAAGCATCTCCCGGCCCTCACGACAGCGATTATCTTTTCAAACAATTTGTTGAGATGATGAAAAAATAATTGAAATGAAAACGCCGATGATGTTTCCATCACCGGCGTTTTGTTACTCGTTGTTTCTGTTCCCCAACCAAAACACAAGTTCTCCTTACAACCTAAAACCAACCAAGCAATAACAACAACCTGCAGCAACAAAGATGCCTTTCCGCCGCTGCATCAATCCTCCTTGGAATCACTAAAACCTTTCCCGTTTACAGCTACCGCAATATAATCATTTTTTTATTTTCAACAACATTAAGAACAACCGGACGTGCTGCCGCACTCTAAGCATTTGTAGCATGAACCGCTGCGAATCATAATGCTTCCGCATTCATGGCACGGCGGCGCATCGGATTGTGTTTGAAAGACCACTTTTTCATTCTTTTCTAACAACGATGCAGCTTTCGCCGCGGCCGCATTCAAAATCGTAATCGGTTTCTTTGCAACATCTGCCGATATTTGAATGCCGCTCGTCGGCATTGCGGGCTGCTCGTTCTCCAAAAATTTCTTGCCAAGCCATCGGAAAATATAATCGCTGACAGATTTCGCGATCGGAATTTCCGGATTGTTGGTAAAGCCGCTCGGTTCATACCGTGCGTGGCTAAACTTATCGACTAGCACTTTCAGCGGCACGCCATATTGCAATGCAATGGAAACAGAAGTAGCAAGCGAATCCATCAAACCGGAAATCGTCGAGCCCTCTTTAGACATCGTGATGAAGAGTTCGCCCGCCGTTCCGTCTTCAAACATACCGACCGTGATATACCCTTCATGACCGGCAATACTAAATTTATGTGTAATCGATTGTCGTTCATCCGGTAAATGCCTGCGTGCCGGCCTGACGCCAACAGTTTGCTGTTGTTTATCCTGTTTTTTATCCAACGACTTACTAAGCGGCTGCGTGCGTTTGCATCCGTCGCGGTACACTGCAATCGCTTTCAATCCAAGCTGCCACGCTTCGGTGTACGCATTCATAATATCATTCGGCGTTACATCGTTCGGCATATTGACCGTTTTGGAAATAGCACCGGAAAGATACGGCTGCGTCGCCGCCATCATTCTGATGTGTCCCATATATTGAATCGAACGTTTGCCATTGGCGGGTTTAAATGCACAATCAAACACCGACAAGTGTTCTTCTTTCAGGTGTGGTGCACCTTCAATCGTATCGTTTTTATCGATGTACGCAATGATGTGTTCGATTTGTTCGTCATCATAGCCGAGCTTGCTGAGCGCTTCCGGCACCGTTTGATTGACAATCTTCATCATCCCGCCGCCGCTGAGTTTTTTGTATTTCACCAACGCAATATCCGGCTCAACGCCCGTCGTATCGCAATCCATCATAAAGCCGATTGTTCCCGTCGGCGCAAGAACTGTTGCTTGCGCATTGCGGATACCAAATTCTTGCCCCAGAGCAACGACATCTTTCCACGATTGCACTTGCGTTGCATATAAATCTTCCGGCACCATGCTCTTGTCGATGTGTTCGGCGCAAACACCATGCTTCGTCATCACATTCAACATGGCTTCGCGATTTTCTTCATAGCCCTTGAACGGCCCTTTCACGGCACTGATTAATGCCGATTGCTTGTATGCTTCAGCACACATTAAGGAAGTGATTGCACCGGCGAGTGTTCGTCCTGCTTCGCTGTCGTATGCAACGCCGCGAGACATCAAAAGCGCACCGAGGTTTGCATAGCCAAGCCCGAGCGGACGATAGGCATGACTGTTTTCCGTAATTGCCGGAGTTGGATAACTTGAATTATCGACGGAAATTTCCATCGCAGTAATCGTGATCGCAACCGCTTTGCAGAATGATTCGATATCGAATTCTTTATTTTCTTTTCGGAACTTCATCAAGTTCAGCGATGCAAGATTGCATGCAGTATCATTTAAAAACATGTACCTGGCTGCATGGATTGGAAGAATATATTCTTTCTGTGGTTGAGCATGTGTGCCAGTTGTTGATCGTGGTATCGAATTGAATTCCGGGATCACCGCAAAGCCATGCTGCAGCAGCCATTTGTTTTAACAAATCACGCGCACGAAACTTTTCGATTTGGAATCCGCCTTTGACCGCTTTCGTCCAGAACTCTTTGTCTTCCAAAACGGCTTTCATAAATTCATCCGTTACACGCACTGAGTGGTTTGCATTTTGATAGAAAACAGAATCGTACGCACCACCCGGCACATTGAAGCCGCCGTCATACCCGGCATCGATCAATGCCCATGCTTTTTTTCTCTTCTTCCGCTTTACAATTGATAAAACTTTGAATATCCGGATGTTCGATATTCAAAATCACCATCTTCGCTGCACGCCGTGTTTTACCGCCAGACTTGATAACGCCGGCAAAGGCATCGAATCCTTTCATAAAAGAAACCGGCCCGGATGGTGTACCGCCATTACTCAGTTTTTCTTTGGATGAGCGCAACGTCGAAAGATTCGAACCTGTGCCCGATCCAAATTTAAAAAGCATACCTTCCGTCTTCGCAAGATTTAAAATCGATTCCATGGAATCTTGCACGGAATTGATAAAGCACGCAGAGCATTGCGGCTTTTCTTCCACGCCGACATTGAACCACACAGGACTATTAAACGCCATGTACTGATTCACCAATAAGAAAACTAATTCGTAATAAAAAATTTCGGCATCTTCAACCGACGCAAAATAATCGTTTGTCAAGCCCCATTCGTAATACGTCTTTGCAACGCGTTCCACGAGTTGCCGTACGCTTCGTTCACGCTGCGGAGTTCCCATCGGGCCATAAAAATATTTTGAAACCACCACATTGGTTGCAGTCATCGACCATGACTTTGGAATTTCGACATCTGTTTGCTCGAAGATTTTTTCTCCACGTTCATTGGAGATAACGGCGGTGCGTAGTTCCCATTCAATTTCATCAAACGGATGCACACCCGGTTTTGTAAAATATCGCTCGAAATGTAATCCTCGCATGGTAGTAGAACGTTGTTGCGGAGATACTCCAGAAATTTCCGTGGACTCCAAGTCCCTCATAAATGATCCTCCTTACATCAAGTGTTATACGATCTGTTCGCCGACTAAAAATACAATAGGAATCCGGTCGATCTTATAAAAACATCGACCCTATTCAATTTTTTCTGTCAAAGACAACCTTAATCAACAACCGGTTGGTATTTGCGTTTCTTGTTCTCGAGCCGCTCCTTTTTAGTTACAAAAGGATGGGGTCAAAGACTTAAGCAACACAACTATTGTAAATATATTGGGTTACATCTTTTTTGTCAAGTTAATTTTCAAGATAAAAAATAAAAATATTTTTTTTGATTATTTAACTTGACAGATAGTACGAAATTTATTTTTCAAGACATTCAACAGATTTCATTTCATCAGAATAATTTCTCTCATTTTTTTGCTGCGATTATTTTTATTGTTTTGTTCCTTGCGAATAACTCAAATCGTTATAACTTCTATACTTCATTGTGTTGATTATAAAAAAGCGTTGCCGTACCTTTTTATGCACCCATAACGGTAGTGATATTTTGGAGAAACTATGAGTTTAGCTGTACAATTTTCGACACTCACGGAATTATTCGATCGCTTGACGGTTCGTTTTGCAAACGATACGCGTCCCGTATTAATGAACAAAGTCGATGGACACTATCGAGAAGTTTCTTATCGAGAGCTACGAAAGAATGTCGAGAGTTTAGCATTAGGGTTTTCTTCACTTACCATCGGTCGATCGGATCGAGTTGCAATCATTTCTGAAAACCGTCCGGAGTGGGTGTACACAGATTTTGCTCTCATCGCACTTGGCGCTATCGATGTTCCTATTTATCCGACACTCACGCCCAAACAGCTTTCCTACATTTTTAATGATTCCGGCATTAAAGCCGCTGTTGTTTCTAACACACTTCAACTCAATAAAGTTCTCAAGATACGAGAAGACGTTCCTTCCCTTGAATATATTATTGTGATGACAGAATCCGCAGCCGATGAATCAAAATCGATTTATAGTTTTTCGAAAATTCTTCAACGCGGCGCATTCACCCAGAAGAAACATACCACACTCTTCCAGCAGCAACTTTCTCAAGCTGTGCCGGACGATGTGGTAACGATTATTTATACATCCGGCACCACCGGAAATCCTAAAGGCGTTATGCTCACGCATAAAAATTTTGTCAGCAACATTTATGGCGCTGCCAATGTATTATCGGTGGATGAACACGATACGCTTTTATCCTTCCTGCCGTTGTGCCATACGTTCGAACGGACAGCAGGATATTATATCGCGCTCTCGGCCGGTTGCACGATTGCCTACGCCGAAAGCATCGAAACCGTCAGCACGAACATGCTGGAAGTGCACCCGACTATTATGGCTACTGTACCGCGATTGTTTGAACGGATGTACACGCGCATTTTGCTCCAGCTGGAAACAACAACGTATGCCCAACAAAAACTTTTCCAATGGGCAATTCGTGTCGGCAAAGAATATATGCAAGCGCAGCGGCATGGATCTGCCGATATGATCCTCAAAGCACAATATGCACTTGCACACAAATTGGTATTCACATCTTTCCAAAAACGTACCGGCGGCAAAATGCGTTACTTCGTTTCCGGCGGCGCAGCATTAGCACAACCAATCGGTGAATTTTTTGAGGCGATGGGACTTATCATTTTGGAAGGATACGGATTAACGGAAGCAGCACCAATTCTTGCTGTCAATCGATTGGATGATTATAAATTTGGAACAGTCGGCAAACCCTTACCGGGGGTAGAAATTAAAATTGCCGATGATGGCGAAATTCTTGCCAAAGGTGTTAACATTATGTCTGGTTACTATCATAATAAACGGGAAACAGACGAAACATTTAGCGCTGATGGTTGGTTCTACACCGGCGATATTGGCATGTTTGATACCGAAGGACATCTGATCATTACCGACCGTAAAAAACATTTATTCATCAGTTCCGGCGGAAAAAATATTGCACCGCAACCCATTGAAAATTTATTTTTGCAAAGCCCGTACGTCGATCAGTTTGTTCTTGTTGGCGATGGAAGAAATGTATCTGCACCGCACTCATCATTCCAGATTTCAGCACCTTGAAAGAATTCGCGCGAGCTGCCGGCATCCATTACTCCAGCGATACCGATCTGGTTGAACGCAAAGAAATCAAAAAACTTTATACCGACGAAATTGCCCGTTTACAAAAAGATTTGCCGAGTTATGAACGCGTCCGGCGTTTTGAACTTCTTACAGAACCGCTTTCCATGGAAAACGGGGAAATTACACCGTCGCTAAAAGTGAAACGGAAAGTTGTGGAGCAAAAATATGCGCATCTTATTGAAAAAATGTACCAACCCGCAAGATGAGCGCAACAACCAGAATTAATGTGCCGGTACAACGCGTACCACTTTGCGTTGAATGACACGATCAGGTACTACCCACGCATCACGAAATCCTTGTGCCACAAAATCTGGCAACCGCTGGTTCGCTTCATAACGATTGATAAAATCACCTACCCGCACTTTATACACCGGTGCATCAAACACGACATAAATAGAATCGGAAATAAATTTGAGAGCCGCTTCCATTTTTGCGGCTGTCGCTTCATCGATGTTCGAGGATGAAAACAGTTGAATGCGAAATCCTTGCACAACTTCTTCATGAACCGCGACACTATCCTTGGAAATTTCAATCGGCACGCGCAGTTGTTCTGCACGATGTTCCTGTTGCAGCGCCGTCGGCTCTTCATCAAAGTCCGAAGGTTTCAGTGTTGCCTCATATTCCCGCAACGGTAGGACTATTACTTTTTGAGTCTGCTGTTTTTCCTGTGCGCTGCTCATGCTTGATATATATAGAAGCGCTACAAACACAATACCGATCAGATGATAAATTGATTTTGTACTCATCGTGGTAAAAAATTAATCCAGCATGGTGTGTATTCTTTAGGAAATCGTTTCTGCATTTCATCTCGGAAAGCAAACGCATCTGTTCGATCTTTAAATTTTCCTATACTCACTCGATATATTTTTGCTTTCGCGATATAGCTATTGAATACCGGCTGATCGGTAAATCGGGATTTGGCAGTTTTCTGTACACGCAAAGCGTTCGATGCACCGCGAAAGGCACCAATTTGTACGGTGAATCCGGCATTGCTCGATCGATCAATGGGCAGAGAAATACGTGCCGCCGATTTTTTCTTTACAACAACCGATGCTCTTAAAGTATCTTGTTTCGATTTAAATCTTGGCGCGGTATGATTTGTATGAGCATTGGAAAGCACGGTCGTGTCTTTCTTTACAACACGATGAGTGAAATGCCGTGTGGTATCGATTGGTCCTAAAATTTGAACAGGTATGCGTGCATGATCTCCACCGCCCGTGCCTTCTGATGAAATACATCCGGCAATGACACCCGCGATGCAGGTAAATCCTAAAAAAAGAAATACACGGTACAGTGCCATCCGTTTAATCCTAATTTGATGTTGGAGCAGCTTGTTCACCTGTGACGATTTTGATACTTGCACTTGCACCGATACGGCTTGCACCGGCAGCAACCAATGCACGCGCTTGTTCTTGCGTCCGAACGCCGCCTGATGCTTTGACGCCCATCGATGCACCGACTGTTCTTCGCATCAACGCAATATCTTCTACTGTTGCGCCGCCTTTTGAAAATCCTGTCGATGTTTTCACAAAATCCGCACCGGCATTTTTTGCCAGCGTGCAGGCAACTCTTTTTTCCTCATCCGTGAGCAGGCATGTTTCAAGAATCACTTTTAAAATAGCATGAGAACGATGTGCTGCGTCAGCAACGGCGTGAATATCTTCTTCTACAAATTTTGTGTCGCCGGATTTTAAGTAGCCGACATTCAACACCATATCGACTTCCGATGCACCATCACGAATTGCCTGCTCCGCTTCAAACACTTTTGCTGCGGTTGAAGTTGCACCCAACGGAAAACCAATCACCGTACATACTTTGACCCGTGTACCGGAAAGCAATTTCGCACTCAACAACACATACGATGGATTGATACAGACGCTGGCAAATCGATATTGACGGGCTTCGGCACAGAGTTTTTCAATTTCTGAATGCATCGCATCCGGTTTTAGCAACGTGTGATCGATGATCGCTGCAAGAGCTTTATCGAATTCTACAGGCACAGGACCTATGATCCTTCCAAATTAACCGCTTATACTAAAAATTCTTTTTCTTTCTCAGAAACCGTTTGCCTAAATATACGAGAATTATCTTGAGTTACAAGTAATGAACATCAAACAATTTCATTCTAACACCTCGCCGGCTTCGATGTGATAGCCGCGTAAAAATTCTGCAATCGACATTTTTTTTCGCCCTTCTTGTTGAATTTCAAGAACCGCAAGCGCATTTTCGTTCGTTCCTACTATGAAAGAATCGGTGGTGCGTTGAAGAACAACGCCGGCTTGTGCTGAAGAATTTTCAACGATCCTCGTCTTAAAAATCTTGATCGTTTTTCCTTTGTGTGTTGTCCACGCTGCAGGATGCGGCGAAAGACCCCGAATAAAATTATGAACTTTCTGTGCCGCTGCCTGCCATTGAATGCGGCAATCATCTTTAAAAATTTTCGGTGCGGGCGTGGCAAGGTTATTATTTTGCAGTTGCGGGTTTGTTTTTCCGTTCTCAATCATCTGAACGGTACGCAAAACTGTTTCTGCTCCAAGGAGAGAAAGCGCATCGTGTATTTCTCCGGCTGTTGCATCCTGAGCAATCGGTATGCGTGCCTGCAATAAAATATTTCCCGTATCGACTTTTTCTTGCAGAAAAAATGTCGTGACGCCTGTTTCCGTTTCTCCATTGATGATCGCCCAATTGATCGGCGCCGCGCCGCGATATTTTGGAAGAAGCGATGCATGCAAATTGAATGTTCCAAGTTTCGGCAGTGTAAATATTTCTGGGGGAAGAATACGAAATGCAACGACAACAATCAAATCCGGTTGAAGTTGTTGGAGTTGAGAAATGAAGGAGGCGTCCTTGAAATGCTCCGGTTGAAATACTGGAAGTTGATGCTGTGAAGCAAAATCTTTTACAGGCGTGAACGAAAGCTGCTGTCCTCTGCCACGCGGTTTATCCGGTGCCGTTACCACCGCCGCAACAGAATAATGATGCTCCAGCAATGTTCGAAGACTTGGTACCGCAAAATCCGGCGTGCCCATAAAAACAATGCGCATCATCGTTACTCCCGTGCAATTACCGGATAGGATGTTTCGATTTCATTTTTTTTGATCGCATTTAATTTCGATTTTAGCAAAGCGCGTTTTGCTGCTCCAAGGTGATCGATAAACAACACGCCATTGAGATGATCGAATTCATGCTGAATGACGCGCGCCAATAATCCATCCGCAAAAATTTCATGCTCTTGAAAATCCGCATCGCGATAGCGCACACGGACTTTTTCCGGACGATCCACCATCGCGTGAATATCGGGAATACTCAAGCATCCTTCTTGTAGTGAAATACTTCCTTCTTCAAGAAGAATTTCTGGATTGATCATGGCAATCGTTCGCGGCAACTCCGGCGATGTTGGATGCTTTGCATCTTCTTGTTCACCTTCCACATTGTCTTCGCTGACATCGACAATATCGACCACAAGAATCCGGCGCAAATCTCCCACTTGCGTTGCCGCCAATCCGATGCCGTTCGCTTCGTGCATCGTTTCAAACATATCGTAAATCAATTTGACGGTGGAATTATCCAATTCCTTCACTGGTTTCGTTTTTTTCTTCAGCACTTCTGTGCCGTATAAATAAATAGGTAAGATAGACATTATGTGAACAGAACCTTTCTGTTAATCCATTACTCTGCGTGCACACTCGTAACGTTTCGAAAAGTACGCGCTTTGCAGCGACGAAATGGTAACACCGAGCGAGACGCTTGCGTGCGCAAACAAATCATCGCCAAGATAGATGCCGACATGCGAAACCGTTTCGCCCGTAGTATTAAAAAAAACCAGATCGCCAAATTTTAATTTTTCAAAATCTACCGGTGTACCGATTTTCGCTTGTTCGGCACTGGAACGCGGCAGCATCACACCGACAGAATTTTTATACACGGTCATCGTGTAGCCGGAACAATCCATGCCTTCCGCACTACTTCCGCCATGCAAATACGGGACGCCCATATACTTCGAAATTTCACGCATCATCTTGCTTTGATCCAACGGCTTGATCGCAGAATTTTTTTCCTGTTTAAAATCTCTTTGGCCATTCGTGATGCGCTCGACTTCCTTTGTATCGACTTTTTTATCATCTTCTTTTTTTTCTTCAGCTGCTTCTTGCGAAGAAAATCGCGGTTCATGGTTTACCGGCGGAGTTTCTTTTTGTTTTTTTTCATACGTGCCAAAACGGGGCGCGCCAGTTCCGCATCCGATGAAAACCATGGCAAGCACCAACCAAAAACTCGCTATGATGATTTTCGGATACACGATTGCAAATTTTCTTCTAACGAAAAAGCCCTGCACACACAGGGCTTTTCGATATTCGAAGATGTCGAGTAGTTGACGCATGCGAGCACACGGCAACATCTTATCCAAGATAGGCACGCAATACTTTACTGCGTGATGCGTGACGTAAACGGCGAATTGCTTTTTCTTTAATCTGCCGAACACGTTCGCGTGTGAGATTGAATTTTTCGCCGATCTCTTCCAGCGTTAACGAATGTTCCTGCTCAAGTCCAAAATATAATTTGATGACTTGCGCTTCGCGTTCACTCAACGTCGCCAACGCGCGCCGGACTTCTTCGCGCAACGACTCTTCCATCAAGGTGGAATCGGGAGTCGGCTGGCGATTGTCTTGAATCACATCTAACAAGCGATTGTCTTCGCCTTGCGCAAACGGCGCATCCATCGAAAGATGCCGGCCGGAAATTTTCAGCGTATCGGAAACTTCAAAGAGCGACATATCCAATTCTTCAGCCAACTCGCTGGCGCTTGGTTCACGTTCAAATTCTTGTTCGAGTGTACTAAACGCTTTTCCGATTTTATTCAACGCGCCGACACGATTCAACGGCAAACGGACAATGCGGGATTGTTCTGCGAGCGCCTGAAGAATCGATTGACGAATCCACCACACCGCGTACGAAATAAATTTGAATCCGCGCGTTTCATCGAACCGCTTCGCCGCTTTGATCAAACCGAGATTTCCTTCGTTGATCAAATCACCTAACGATAGACCTTGGTTTTGATATTGCTTCGCGACGCTGACCACGAAACGCAAATTGGCTTTCGTCAATTTCTCGAGCGCTTTTTGATCGCCCTTTTTGATTCGCTGCGCAAGATTGATTTCTTCCTGCGGCGAAAGCAGATCGACCTTGCCGATCTCTTGCAGGTATTTATCTAACGATTGACTTTCACGATTTGTATATTGTTTGCTAATTTTCACTCTTTTTTCCTTTTCAACTTTTTCGTACGAATCAATCTGATCCTTACCTATTAACACGAAAAATCATCATAAAAGTTCTCTCTTATTTATTAGACTCTTTTAATGATGAATTCGTTTCAAAATTTCTTATATCACAAGCGAAAGAAAACTTTCTCCCGCTATGGATGCTGAAACACCGAAAAATTCTGCGACAGTTTTTCCGGCATCGGCAAACGAACTGCGTGTGCCGATATTGACATTGCGCTTTCCTGTTTTGCTGAAACACAACATCGGCACATATTCACGGGAATGATCCGTGCTGTGATCCGTTGGATCGTTGCCGTGGTCTGCGGTCAGCATCAGCAAGTCGCCATCTGCAAGTGTATTTTGGATTTCCGGCAGCGCAGTATCGAATTCTTCAAGCGCGTGGGCGAACCCTTTTGCATCTTGCCGGTGTCCGAATAACATATCGAAATCCACAAGGTTCGCCATCAAAAATCCGGACGACATTTTCTTTCCTTGCCTGATAATCTCTTCAATTCCTTGCGCATTAGATTTTGTGTGAATTTTTTCTCGCAATCCTCTGCCGGTAAAAAGATCATCGATTTTTCCAATCGCAACAGTATCGATGTTGTTTTCAAATAAAACATCGAGCACGGTATGCGATGGCGGCTCAACAGCAAAATCACGCCGATTCGGTGTTCGTGTATAATTGCCGCTGGTGCCGATAAACGGACGCGCAATCACACGCCCGACACGATGCTCGCCGATAACAACTTGCTCGCGCGTCTTCTTACAAATATCGTACAACTGTTCCAGCGAAATAACGTCTTGATGCGCAGCAATTTGAAACACCGAATCGCCGGACGTGTACACAATCGGAAATCCCGTGCGCACATGTTCATCGCCCAACTCTTTGATAATTTCCGTTCCGGATGCTGGTTTGTTTCCTAAAAAACCTTTGCACCCCGTCTCGCGAAGAAATATTTTCAACAATTCAGCGGGAAATCCTTGAGGATATAACGGAAATTGCTTTTCCGTTATAATGCCCGCAAGTTCCCAATGGCCGGTCGTGCTGTCTTTACCTTTGGATCGTTCTGCCATTTTTCCATAGCATCCGCTTGCGGATGCTTCACGGCTAATGCCGTACAATTCAGAAATATTTCCAAGACCAAGATGCGATAAGTTCGGAAGCTTCAATCCGCCGACGGCACGCGCAATATTGCCCAGCGTGTTCGTTCCGCGATCACCATACTCGGCAGCATCCGGCAATTCACCGATGCCAACACCATCCAGCACGATGAATATTATTTTTTTCGATTGCAAGCGCTTTGCTCTTGTACGAACAATTTATCCGTAGATTTCCTTTTCGTTGCACTTACACACTTGCACGCGCGTTCGGTTGAAACGATACGAACCGTGCGCCGAACGGACGGATTGCACATACAAAATTGCTGTTCGCGCCGTACCACATTTTGGACATTTCACACCGCGTTCTTGTGATGCTTTTTTTGCTTTTTCAGCAAAGTCTGTTTGTTTTGCCATTTACTACTCCATGTGTATTGATAAAAAAATAATTAATAAACTCGTACAATATTGCCGCCGGCTTCGATAGCTTTATGCAGCACACGTTCGGCGTTTTCCAATAATTGTATGTCGGAACCTTCCACAAGCGCACCCGACACACCGACACTCACGGTAACGGAAAAACTTTTGTTTTCGATATTCATAATATTGCTGGCGATATTTTTGCGGATTTTTTCTGCCCACAACGATGCTTCGTTCGAGGTCGTATGTACCAGCACAACGCTGAAGACTTGATGATCGTACCGCCCTACAATATCATACGAACGTACAGACGATTTGATCATACGCCCAACATTTTGCAAGACAAATTCGAATGCGTCTCTTCCCTGTTTCGCAATCTGTTCTTCCATATGATCGATTGAAATCAGCACAATAGAAAGTTCGGTACTAAAATCATTGGAACGCGTTACCTCTTCCTGCAACCGGTCAAGAAAATATTTTTTCGTTGCAACACCGGTTGTTTCATCCACGGTCACAAAATTGTGCATGACTTCCGTCAAACTTAACACTTCTAATGCCCACGATGCAACTTCCGTGAGTTTTTGCATCAGCTTAACATCAGCATCGGAATACGCTTTGGTATCTTTACTTTCTACCACCAGCACACCGTAGCATCGTGTCAGCGAATTGAGCGGAACCAACAATAATGCGCCTTTGGAATCGCATCGTTCAGCGGGATAAAAACGCGGGCCGCTCACTAAATTTAAATTTTCCACCACTTGCGGTACAGAAGATTGAATAACGCCCGCAACTAAACTTTGTTCCGCATCGACCTCGCTGAGCAACGGCACATACGAATCGTTCATACGGTTCAGCACGTGCTGCACAACCCACGCATTTCGTGATTCGTTATACAACACCACCGTAATATAATCCCATGGAATCAATCGCGATGCTTCATCGGTCAGCGACTGAGTAACGGTGGGAATGGAAAAATCCATGCTCAAGCGTTCGCGCATTCGTCCCAGCGACCGTAAGACTTCGGAATCGATCAGCAAATCATATTTCGATGTATAACTTCGGATGAGCGTTGAAATCATTTTCGCTACCTGCGCCATCGATGTCATAGTTTCTGCACCATAGGCATCTGCTTCGCGGCAATCCATGATCAGTACGGCAACCGGCAGTTGTTCTTTTTCAAAATGACCGGCATAAAAAATCGGCACGCCGACAAAGGTTTTCACATCTTCCTTGCCTTCGTAATATGGCAGCACTTCCGCTTGCGAAAGCGCGTTCACATAATTCACGATTTGCGGTCTGCCTGCAGTAGCAACCTGACTCGGTAAATCACCACCCAGCGGCAGCCGCTGATGAGTGCTGAACACTTCGCTTTCCGTTACATGATTTTCTAAAACCAATTGTTGCTTCTCGCGATTAATCCAAAAGAGCGCAACGGTATGCGCAAAATGTACTTCTTTCACAACCGTTAAAACGCGTTTAATGAGAATATTAAATTCTGCACGCGGCCCGTTTTCTGTTGTCTCCGCATCTTGCGAATCAATAAATTCTGTCAACTCAAATGTTGTCGCACTGGATTTTTCGGCTGCATGCACAATGGGACCTGCACTCGGCATCGCTATATGCGGTTTTGGCGCCGAGTCTTCTACAAAATCAATTTTGTATTGACCCGCTGCCTGAAAATCATCGAAGATGAGTTTTTTCATATCCTGTCCGTTCTCCTTCTGTGTGAAAGAATCATCGGATGAAGCAGAATGTTGTAATTGCGATTTTTTTCCAATGCGCATCACGATTGAAAGTGCAACAAGCGCACCGGAGAGCAACAAGACCACTGCTTTCCATGGACTGTCTGATATCAGCAGCCCAAACAAAAACAAGGCAATACCTGCGCACACGACAAGTTTTTGTACAAGCGTGAATGATCCGATCCAAGAGCGAACGGTGTTAAATCGTGTGACGTATGGCATCAAGTCTTTTCGTCGTTATAGTTGCCCTCAAGTTGTTTTAAATTTAGCGATTTATGCCAGAAAAGTCAACCAATTCATCCGAGAACATGCTCCATAAAATCCACAGCACTTTGTTTTTTCACAACGCTTGCGAGTCGGATATTTTTTATCTAATTTTATAATATAACTTAATGCTAAACTTATTCATCGGGCACAACGTTCTATGAAAGCTGTCATAATGGCTGGGGGCTTCGGCACACGCTTACGCCCACTCACCAGCAATATTCCCAAACCCATGGTACCCATGGTCAACAAACCGATGATGGAGCACATCGTTGAATTGCTGAAAGCACATGGTATTAAAGACATCGTCTCTGCGTTGTTTTATCAGCCGAATGTTATTACCACGTACTTTGGAGACGGCAGTGCATGGGATATAAATATGCATTACCGAAAAGCAGAAGCAGATTACGGTACCGCCGGCTGCGTCCGTTTTTCAAAAGAATTTTTAGATGAACGTTTCATCGTGATTAGCGGCGACGTGTTGACCGATTTCGATTTAACCGCCGCATTGCGGTTTCACGAACAGAAAAAAGCAAAAGCAACGCTTCTGCTCACCCGTGTTTCTAACCCATTACAATACGGCGTTGTATTGACGCGCGAAGATGGAAAAATTACCCGCTTTCTCGAAAAGCCGTCGTGGGGCGAGGTCTTCAGCGATACCATCAACACCGGCATTTATATTTTGGAACCGGACGTGCTGGAATTGATTCCTGAAAAACAGGAATTCGATTTCAGCAAAAATTTATTCCCGCTCTTATTGGAACGTGACCTTGGATTGTACGGATATATTGCCGAAGGATATTGGAAAGACATCGGCAGTTTGAATGAATATCAGGATGCACATTCCGACGTGCTGCGTGGAGAAGTGCTGTTGAAGATCGATGGAGAGAAGCACGATAATCTTCTCATCGGCAAAGGCAGCACCGTCGAAGCTGACCCGCGCCATTTAACCGGCAACATCGTTATCGGAAAGAATTGCCATATTCATAAAGGCGCTGTCATCAGCAACTCGGTTATCGGTGATGGCTGCGAACTATTGCCGGGCGCGGTGGTGCGCAACTCCATCATCTGGAGCTGGACTACCATCGGCACACGCACAGAACTATCGCACGACGTCATCGGCACCAATTGTTTCATCGGCGACGATACGACAATTTTAGAAAACGTTTTTATCAGCGATTCCTGTACCATCGGCAAAGACAGCAAATTATTTTCAAACATCAAACTGTGGCCCGAGAAGAAAGTTGAAGAAGGTTCGATTGTTACACGGAGTTTAGTGTGGGAAGATAAATGGCTGCGAGAATTATTTACCACCGATTCGCGCGTCAGCGGTATTTCCAATGTCGAAATTACTCCGGAGTTCAGCGCAAAACTCGGAGCAGCATTCGGCGCTTTTGTCGGCGCCGGCGCAACCGTTATTGCCAGCCGTGATTCGGACAATGTTTCCCGAATGATCAACCGCGCCATCATTACCGGTTTGATGTCGGCGGGCGTACACTGCGCTGATTTGCGCGCTTCTTCCATTCCTATCATTCGTCATGAACTCGGCAGCGGACAAAATCGCGGCGGAATCCACGTACGCAAATCACCATTCGATAAAAATTTGACGGATATTATTTTCTTCGACGCCCAAGGGAAGGATTTGCCCAGCAGCAAATCCAAATCCATCGAACGATTATTTTTCGGCGAAGATTATGCGCGAGCGCACTTCGATAAAGTCGGTACTTTATCTTTCCCCGAACGTACCACGGAACGTTACACCGCACATTTTTTAAAAACATTAGACACACAAGCAATACGTGCTGCCGGCTTGAAATTGGTTATCGATTATTCCAACGGCGTCGCCTTATCGGTCTTTCCCAACATCCTCGGCGATATCAATGTGCAGGTCGTGGCACTCAACGCCTATCTCGATAATCGCAAGTTGACGCGCACAAAACAAGAATTTGACGACTCGCTTCATCAGCTTTCCTATGTCGTCACATCTTTAAAATATGATCTTGGTATTATGCTGGATGTCGGCGCTGAAAAAATTTATGCCGTTGATGAACACGGCTGCATTATCGACGGTGACCGTCTGCTCACGTTGATGGTAAAGTTTGCGGCACTCGCCAACAAAGACCTAAAAAAAATTGCTGTGCCCGTTACCGCATCGGGCGAAATCGACATCATTGCAAAAGAATTCGGCTTGGAAGTATTGCGCACACGCAACAGCCATCTTGCATTGATGGAAGCCGCCATTGATAAAGAACTTCGTTTTGTCGGCGGTACACGCGGCGGATTTATTTTCAATGAATTTTTATCTGCTTCCGACGGCATGTATTCCATTGCGAAGCTGATCGAATTTATGGCAAAGACCGGAAAAAAACTCGGCGATCTCGATCACGAAACTATCCGCCTTCGCCTCGAAAAACGAAAAGTACAGTGCCCGTGGCATATTAAAGGCCGCGTAATGCGAAAGCTCATGGAAGATTCTGAAAACATTTCACGTGAATTAGTGGAAGGCGTCAAACTTTCCCCCGCTCATCTTGGCACCAACACAACTGTTCTCATCAATCCCGACCACTCAAAACCTGTATTTCACATTATCGCTGAATCCGCTAATGCAGAAACCGCACAAAAATTAGTGCAAGAATATGAAGAGAAGGTCAAACATTGGGTAGCAGGAAAGTAGGATTTTTCATTTGTTATTTGAGAAAAAATCTGTGATCTTTAAATGTACAAAAGCCGCGTTGGCTGAGTGAACCATTTCACTTGCTAAGGCGGCTTGTTCGCTTGGAGTAGCTGATGAAAATTACAGACATATTGAACGAATCCGTTATTCGAACCAATCTTCCCGGTGCATCGAAGGAAGAAGTGATCAACGCGTTGATCGAACTCGCGGCAACACAAAAGCAAGTAACCGACAAAGAACGTGTTCGCATGGCAATATTTGAACGCGAGAAAATCATGTCCACCGGCGTTGGATCGGGTTTTGCCATTCCGCATGGAAAAACCGATGCGGTCAGCGACATCGTTGCGGCATTTGCTGTCACCGCGCATTCAATCGATTATCAATCGTTAGACGACCAGCCGGTGCGGTTGGTGTTTCTGCTGGTTGGGCGCGACAACATGGTCGGTCCGCATATTAAATTGCTCAGCCGCATTTCGCGATTGATGAATAAAGAAGATTTCCGTAAAAAATTATTAGAGGCGGAAACGCCAAAAGATGTATTGGAAATTTTCCGGCAAGAAGAAGCGACCTTTACCGAGGGCTAATTGTACCATTCGTAGTTTTTTAGATCGCCGCAACTATTGTTGTCGCGGTGTTGGTTATAGTACGCAAAGGATTACCGTTTGAAATTCCGTTCCATCAAAGGCACAAAAGATATTCTTCCCGATGAAGTTGCTGCATGGCAGCATGTAGAAGCAACCGTGCGTCGTGTGATGCATGCCTTCAACTATAAAGAAATTCTTGTACGCCGATCTTTGAACAAACTTCTTTGTTCGCACGCAGCATCGGCGAACTCACGGATATTGTCAGCAAAGAGATGTACACGTTTCTCGATCGGAGTGAAGAAAGTATTACGCTTCGGCCGGAAGGAACTGCATCGGCATTACGGGCGTACATTCAAAACAATCTCGGCGAACAAAATCCATTAGTGAAAGTCTATTACCTTGGCCCGATGTTCCGGCAGGAACGTCCCCAAGCCGGACGGCTGCGACAGTTTCATCAGTTCGGTGCAGAATCGCTCGGCGGTTCATCGCCGCAATTGGATGTGGAAATGATGATGATGCCGTTGGAAATTTACCGGCAACTCGGCATCGATCAATTCTCGTTGAAAATAAATTCCGTCGGCTGCGAAAAATGTCGCCCCATCTACAAAACAATTTTACAAGCGCAACTACAAAAAGTTGCCGCACAACTTTCTCACGATAGCCAGCTTCGCGTCGAAAATAATCCGCTGCGCGTTCTTGATTCCAAAGATGAAAACGATAAAGCGCTTACCGCAAACGCACCACTAATTAAAGATCATCTCTGCGATGAATGCGCGAAACATTTTTCTGCCGTTCGTTCGTTGTTGGATGAAGCAAGAATAAAATACGAAGTCGATGGACGGTTAGTGCGCGGCTTGGATTATTATACGAAGACCGCTTTTGAAATTACCAGCACGGCGCTCGGCTCCCAAGATGCGCTTGCCGGCGGCGGACGTTATGATTTGCTTGTCGAAGAACTTGGCGGCAAAGCTACACCCGGCGTCGGTTTTGCTGCAGGTATTGAACGATTGTTAATGGTGCTGGCGAAATTAGAAAAAAATACTGTCACCACGACAACACCGAAAATTTTTCTTGTTGGATTGGATGAGCCGTCACGACAATGGGCTTTTTTAAAAGCACAGGAATTACGCCGCAACGGCATTGGTGCAGAAATCGATTACCTCGGCCGCAGTATTAAAGCGCAGATGCGCGAGGCAAACCGGCAGCAAGCGGAATACGTTGTGGTTGTCGGCGAGAGCGAGTTGAAAACAAAATCTGCAAAGCTCAAACACATGCACACCGGCGAAGAAACTGTCGTCTCGCTCGACTCGCTGGAACTTTCACTTCGATAATGCATGGCACGCAAGAAAAAAGATCCGGATTATCAGCTTAACATCTTTCATCATTACGACGAAAAGACACAACAGAACGTCGTTGTGTTTCTTGTGCAAACCACAAAAATATTTGTCAGCTTTCAATATGAAATTTTATTGGAAGATGCGGTGCATCCCAACGATATTCATCTGCACATTACCGGTTTGCACGTGCCGGAATTGTTGATTCCGCAAACGGGTCCTGCGCGCAGCAGGCGTGATTACACCGATTTGTACGGCTCGTATAAATTATTCATCACCAAACAGGACAAAACGGTGAATGAATTTTTAATAGAAATAACCTACGCCGATATTCGCATCAAAAAAAAACCGATAGATGCTTTCATTCTTGTTTCATCTGATCCGGTAGATTTACATTAACATTTATTTGAAGTACTTATGTGCCCACGACTTTTTCACATCGGACCATTTACCGTTTACGGTTACGGCCTTATGCTTGCGACAGGATTTATCGTTGCAAGTTATGTTCTTGCGAATGAGTTCAAACGCCGAAAGCTCGATCCCAACTTCGCCAACAATATTACCATCGTCGCATTAATCAGCGGCGTTGTCGGTTCTAAAATATTATATCTTTTAGAAAATCTAAACGAGTTTCTTGCCGATCCCTTCGGTATGGCATTCAACCCCGGCGGCTTGACGTTTTACGGCGGATTTCTTCTTGCAACATTTTGTATTTATTTATACGGAAAGAAAAAACACCTTGGATTTTTTCTGATGGGCGACGCAATTGCTCCCGCCTTAATGCTCGGCTACGGCATTGCGCGCGTGGGCTGCCACCTTGCCGGCGACGGCGACTACGGATTTCCGACAACGTTACCATGGGGAATAGACTATTCCAAAGGAACATATCCGCCGTCGTACGCATTTCGAGACTTTCCTGAAATCACAAGCCATTATCCGGGCGGCATTGTACCGGATCATACCTTGTGCCATCCCACGCCGATTTATGAACTCATTATTTGTATTATCATGTTTTCTATCCTCTGGCGATTGCGAAAGAATATGCAGCCGGTTGGAAAATTATTTATGCTGTATCTTGTGTTTGCCGGACTGGAACGATTCAGTATCGAATTCCTCCGTCTCAATCCGCGGCTCCTGTTCGGATTATCGGAAGCACAGCTCATTGCTCTTATCCTCATCGTTGTAGGTTCGTTCGGCTGGTGGAAATTTTCACGTTCAATTCCGCAGCAAACAAATTAATTTATGGCAGAAGAACAATACATTGCGGGCAGGCAGCCCGTTCTCGAAGCGCTGAAATCGCAACAGCCCATCGATCAAATTTTAATTTTGCATGGGACGGCAGGACCGCAAATTCAACAGATCAAACAACTCGCACGCGAGCAGCGCGTTCTTGTTAAAGAAGTTGATAAAGAACGATTTCAGGAACTTGCCGGAAGTTCGCTCACACAGGGCGTTCTCGCCGTCGTCAACGAGTATTCGTACGTCGAAGTGGAAGATATTCTTGCGCTTGCACAGAAAAAAAACGAGCCGCCGTTTCTATTGGTGCTGGATGAAATTGAAGACCCGCACAATCTCGGCGCGCTGATTCGTTCCGCTGAATGCGCCGGTGTGCATGGCGTTATCATTCCCCTGCACCACGCCGCATCTGTCAATCAAACCGTTGTCAAAACTTCGGCAGGAGCAACGGCGCACATGCTGATTGCGCGCGTGACCAACATCGTGCAAACGCTGGATGCATTAAAGAAAAAAAATGTATGGATCGTTGGCACGGATATGAGCGGCGGGAAAAAATATTACGAACAGGATTATCGTGGGGCAATCGCTGTCGTCATCGGCAGCGAAGGAAACGGCATGCGGCGATTGGTGAAAGAGACATGCGATTTTCTTGTTACGATTCCGATGCACGGCAACATCGAATCGCTCAATGCGTCTGTCGCCGGCGGGTTAGTATTGTTTGAAGCGGCAAAGGTAAGATCCTAACCTACGACTATAACAACCTCTCCGATCATTTGAACTTGCCCACCGAAAGGTGGGGCGGTCGGAGAGGTATGAAGATCCAATACAGCGCGGGGTATTGACTCTTATCTTGCAAAAAGTTACGTTTAAATAGATTTTAATTTTCACAATGTTTTTACTTTTTTATTGGACTGCAATGAAAGAGTTACATGGTTTTACAATTCATGTCGACAATGTCGACCTAATTACTAGCTGAGGCGGTTGCTGAATATCTGAAAAAAAGGGAATCCAATATGGAAGAAAGTATCATTTACAAGGATCATTTAATTGAAATCTCAAACGACTCCATTTTGATAAAGAATTATTATTTTCCACTCATTGGTGCAAAGCGTGTTCCCTTTAAAAATATACAATCTGTCACGGCTGAAGAACCATCATTATTAAATGGTCAGTTCAGAATTTGGGGAACTCGAAATTTTGTGACTTGGTTCCCAATGGACTTTTTGCGACCCCAAAGAGATAAGATATTCATGATCAATCTAATTGGCAAAACCGTTGATGTCGGATTCACAGTTAAGAATTCCGAAACAGTAATTAAAATATTACAACAAAAAGGATTAATTCAACACGCAACCGCCCCCCTAAGTAACAAATTATGAGATATAGAAAAATGATAAACAATACGCATTTGTTGCTTTCTGAAAGAATTGCGCTTGCGTGATGGAGACGCTAACCGGCAACTCCACGAAGTCCGCGTTTTTATTTTGGAAACGAAACCTGAAGGTTTCGACTACCGTATTTTTCGAGTTTTCACACAGTCTCCATCACGTTGTGAACGTAAAATAATTTCGCTTCACAGAATTGCATTAAGACGTTCGCGCAACGGTTAAACCGGTTATTCCTCTTCCTCTTTCACCAACCCGTACTGCTTCATCTTGGTGTAGAGGTGGCTGCGTTGAATATCGATTGCTTCGGCAGTTTGGGAAATATTCCATTTGTGAATTTCTAATTGCCTTTTAATGAACGCTGCTTCCGCACGATCTTTAAATTCTTGAAAGGTTTTTGCGGAACAAAGCAAGCCGTCGTTCTTTTCTGCGCTGCTGCCGAACGAATCCAGCACGGCAATATCGATCGTGCTGCCCGGCGAAAGAATGACGAGCCGCTCGATAGCATTTTTCAATTCACGCACGTTGCCTGTCCATATGCGCTGTGTAAGTGCATCGGCAACATCCTGCGTGACTGTTTTCCGCGCAATACCGTTCCGTGCACAAACATCATTGCTGAATGCCCGCGCCAAAATCAACACGTCGTCTAAATGTTCCCGCAGCGGCGGCACCAGAACCGGAATAACATTAAGACGGTGAAATAAATCCTTGCGAAAATTTCCCTTCGTAATTTCTTCTTCCAAATTTTTATTCGTTGCGGCAAGCACGCGTACATTGACAGCAATCAACTTGTTACCGCCAACGCGTTCAATCGTGTTTTCTTCTAATGCACGTAGCACTTTTGCCTGTGCCTGCAAACTCATATCGCCCACTTCATCTAAAAACAATGTGCCGCCGTCCGCCTGTTCAAACTTTCCGATGCGCTGCACGGTAGCACCGGTGAACGATCCTTTTTCATGCCCGAACAATTCTGATTCAATCAACTCCGCCGGAATCGCTGCGCAGTTCACTTCGACAAACGGTTTTGTGCTGCGTTTGCTGCCGCGATGAATCGCGCGTGCAACTAATTCTTTGCCGGTACCGTTTTCACCCGTAATCAGTACGCGAGCATCCGTCGGTGCAATGCGTTCAATGAGTCCAAGAATTTCTTTGATGGGTTTGCTTTCGCCCAGAATGCGGTGCTTGCCTTCCACGTTTTCTCGTAGTGTTTCATTCTCGGTTGCGAGTGCGGCTTGGTGCAGTGCATTGCGAATTGTAACGAGTAATTTGTCCCTGTCTAATGGTTTCGGAAGAAAATCAAACGCGCCGAGTTTGGTGGCTTCCACCGCCGTTTCAATCGTTCCGTGGCCGGAGATCATAATGACCGGAAGTTTTTCATGCTCCTGCCGAATTTTTGTCAGCGTTTCGATACCGTCCATCCCCGCCATCTTCACATCCAACAAAATGACATCGGGATGCAGATGGTCGAGTTGCTGCAATGCCTTCTCACCGTTCTCAGCAAACACGACATCGTAGTGTTCGTATTCCAAAATCATTTTCAGCGATTCGCGAATCGCTTTTTCGTCATCGACAACAAGAATGGTTTTCATAAATATTCTTTTTCATGATATGAATTGAAAATATTTTTATAGCCGTTACTATTTAATGTCTTTGTACGGCAAAGTCAAGTAATCGGATGGCAGCAAATTGTTGACGATCAACAAATCCTTTCCGAACTGATTGCCCTGCAAATTTGCGCGCTTATCACGCGGATCATTCGCGCCGCCGACAACCATGCCCGGCTCCGCCCATTCAAGTAAATCTCCAATTGCATGCACCATTTCAGGTTGACCTAATACATACGAGAGAAATGCAGATCCAAAAAACGCTGCAGCTTATCACGGTCGCGTGCAACGCCGTGAGGCGAATCAGGATAAATATTGTTGGGAAGATGCCGAACGCGCGTAGTGAAGGAGCTGTCTGTTTCAAAAGTCAGCATCATTGGAATGGTGAGAGCGAACACGGTTTTGATATGAATAACTCTGTGTTCCAGCACTGCAAGGAACGATACAAACAACGCACGCTCAAAATCATGACGCGTCGTTTGCAGCGCTTTTAAATAAATAAAATCCACCGTTGTAACATCGTTATATTGTTTGCGAAATTTTTGAAATTGTTCATTCCGAATATAGTCGCGAACTGTTTGCACATCGGATAGGATTTGCGGTTCGATGCCGTGAGCAAAGACGTTCAAAAAAAAATTTTGATGATGAGAATCATCGTTCACATTCCAAACGGAAGCGACGGAATCAGCGCGAACATCGTTTTGCCCAAAGCTATTTCCCGAACAAAATAACAGCATAACAAAAAAATCCAGAGCTATGAGAACAAATCGATTGTTCCAACGACAAAAATTTATTCCGTCGTTCATAGCTTTCAAATCCCGCGTAGCAATTGTTCACTTACCGTTTTTTTTGTTTAAAATATTCTGCCGTTTGTTTTAAACCATCTTGCAGCAGCACGGTTGGTTTCCATCCCAACGTGCGTTGAATTTTTTCCGCACTGATAACGCTGCGCATTTGCTCGCCCGCTTTTGCCGGTGCATGCTGTTTGGAACATGATGGATTGAGTTGATCGCGCAACACGCGGAACAATACATTCACATCCGTTTCGATTCCTGTACCGATATTGAAGATGTTCGTGCCGTTATACTTCAATGCCAACACATTTGCACGCACGACATCGCCTACGAATACATAATCGCGCGTTTGTTTTCCATCGCCGTTGATGATGGGCTGCTCGCCTTTCAATAATTTATCGCAAAAGATGGCAACCACACCGGCTTCGCCATGCGGATTCTGTCGCGGGCCGTACACATTGGCATACCGCAGAATAACATGATCCATGCCATATACGGCTTTATAGAAAAATAAATATTTTTCTGTCGTGAGTTTTGTGATGCCGTACGGCGACAACGGCCGCAGCGGATGTTCTTCGTCGGCTGGAAAATAATCCTGCTCGCCGTAAATTGCGCCGCCGGTCGATGAAAATATTATTTTCTTTACGCCATGCGTTCGCGCGTTTTCCAGTACGTTCAGTACGCCCAACACATTCACCGACGCATCAAATTGTGGGTCTGCTACCGACCGGCGCACATCCATTTGTGCGGCAAGATGGTTGACAACATCGATGTGTTCTTTGCGAAAAACTTCTTCTAATGTTTCGCTGCGAATATCTAGTTGGTAGAATGTTGCCTTCGAATTAACGTTTTCGCGTACACCACCGGAAAGATCATCCACAATGACAACGTGATGCCCTTCCGCAATGTATGCATCTGCAATGTGCGAGCCGATGAAACCTGCTGCACCGGTAATAAGAATGTTCAAGGTTGATTCCTTTATTATTTCTGATGAAGATAGTTGAGTGCTTTTTTTCCGATATCACTTCGATAGTATGCACCGTCAAACGTAATTTGTTCGACTGCTTTATATGCCGCACGAATAGTATTTTCTAATTCATTCCGATAGCCGACTGCCGTGACGCCCAGCACCCGGCCGCCTGCTGTCACGATAGAATTGTTGTGGCGTTTGGTTCCGGCATGGAACACCACGGTTCCTTCTTCCGGTTTGAAACGATCCAAACCAAAAATTTCTTTGCCGGTTGAATATGCATCGGGATAGCCCTGCGACGCCATCACCACACAAACCGCGCTGGCATTATGCTGCTTCACCATTGCCGGTTTGAAACGGCGCTCGGCGATGCTCAAGAATATTTCCGCGAGGTCGCCGTCAATAAGCGGCACAACCACTTGCGTTTCAGGATCGCCAAAGCGGCAATTGTATTCTAATGTTTTGGGTCCGCTTGCCGTCAACATCAATCCGACAAATAAACAACCGCGATACGGCATGTTCTTGTTCCATGCCGTCCAAGGTCGGGCGAATAATTTCTTGAATAGTACGTTGCAATACATCGAACGTTACCACCGGTGCAGGAGCATACGCACCCATTCCGCCGGTGTTTTTTCCGAGATCATTATCTAAAACACGTTTGTGATCCTGTGCCGGTGCAAGCACGGTGAATTGATCGCCGTCTGTTAAGACGAAGACCGATGCTTCTTCACCGGATAAAAATTCTTCCACCACTACGCGATCTCCGGCAGCACCGAACGCATTCTTCTTCATGATTTCATCAAGCGCAAGTTGTGCTTCCTGCACGGAATTGCAAATCAGCACACCTTTGCCCGCTGCCAATCCATCCGCTTTGATGACGATCGGCAGAGGATGATGTTCTAAGTACGTTTGCGCTTCACGCAATTCATTCTTTGCAAACGAACGATGTTTTGCGGTTGGAATGTGATGATGCTCCATAAATTTTTTTGAAAAAACTTTGCTGCCTTCTAATTGCGCGGCAGCTTTGCTGGGCCCAAAAATTTTCAACCCATTTTTCTCAAACACATCGACAATGCCTTCGACTAACGGCTGTTCCGGTCCCACAACGGTCAAATCGATTTTTTCTTCCTTTGCAAATTTCAATAATCCTTTGACGTCGTTCGCCTTCAACGGTACCGACGCTGCAAATTGTTCGATGCCAGGGTTACCGGGAGCGCAGAAAATTTTTTCCACCGACGGGCTTTGATGAAGCTTCCAGATCAACGCGTGCTCGCGCCCGCCTGCACCAAGAACAAGAATTTTCATGATTCACGTTCTTTCTTCATTACAATGGTCCCGCGGTCGTAATCAATCAAAAATTCAAAAATCTTAGCAAGCTCACCGGTCAAAGTAAAACGATTCAATCGATTCAAAAATTCTTGAGACGTATGTTCTAACTTTCTCGCTTCAAATTTTCTAAACATTTCTACAATCGTCTGCTCATGCGCACGAACATCTTTTAACGGAACACAGTGTGCCACACCGCTTTCATGCAACAATTGTTTTGTGTATCCGTCAACAACGGAGGCAAGAATGGGTTTGCGCGTGGCAAAATATTCATACAACTTGCCCGGCGTTTGATAATCGTTGTCGAGCACAAACCAGAGCGCATCTGCCTCCGACATTAATTTTGTACATTCCCGATGAGGAAGATAATTATGAAAAGTGACGACGTTTTGAAGATTGAATCTTTTCGTTAACAACAATTCTTCATTCCGCATTGAACCGATAAGATGCACTTCGATGCGTCCGCGTATTTTTGGATTATCCCGTAACACATTGGAAAGCGCTTGAAAAAAGACTACAGGATTTCGGTCTCCATAAAATGTTCCGGCATGTGTAATATGCATCTTGGCGGATCGTGTACGTTTTTCATTGACCGCTGGAAAATCTTCCGGATCAAATCCTTGCGATAGAATAATCACTTCGTTGTAATTCATATTTGGATACCGGCGCAGCAATTCTTCTTTCACGCGCCGGTTGGTGACCGTAACGCGATCCGCCGCTTTTATCACACGTTTTTCCAATCGCCGGTGTAAGAGACGATGCAGCGGTGTCGGAAAATATTTAAATGGATAGTTCAGCCACGAATCCCGATAATCGACTACTAACGGCAGTTTAAATCGCTTCTTCAAAATGGTACCAATCAAGAAAGCTGTTTGGGGCGGCGCCGTTGCAAAGATAAGATCGAACTGTTCGCGTTCCAACAATTCCGTTGCCGCTTTTACTGCGGGCGATTTCCATCCGATCTTGGTGTCCGGTATAAAGAACCAATCGCCGATATATTGTAAAATTTTGCGCGCTCGTTCCGACGGCATTTTAATAGCGACTTCTTTGGTAAAGAATCGATTCACATCGCGCGAGTTGGTGCGCACTATCCGCACGCCTGCTGCTTCGACTTCCTTCAACAACGTATCATCGAATGCAAAATATCCTGCGGGATTGACGGTGAGGACCGTGGGCTTCCATCCATATTGAGAAAGATATTTTGCAAATTTCACCGTTCGCTGCACACCGCTTAATCCCATCGGTGGAAAATAATATGCAATAATTAAAACTTTTCGGAATCCATCGTCAGCCATACTTACAACACCAATAAATTTTTTGGAGATTGATTGAGAACATCACAGCCGTTCGAACGAATGACAATATCGTCTTCAATACGAACGCCAGCATAATCCGGAATATAAATGCCCGGCTCCACCGTTGTCACATTACCACTCTGCAAGATGGATGTACTCTGCGCCGAAAGCCGCAGCGGATCATGCACATGCAGTCCAAGCCCGTGACCAAGCGAATGGATAAAATATTTTCCGTAGCCATGCTTTCGGATATGGTTACGTGCCGCAGCATCCACTGCGCGAGCGGCAACACCCTCTTTGGCAATTTCGATTGCGCGCATTTGTGCATCCAGCACGATTTGATAGATTTTTTTCATCTCAGAAGTCGGCCGGCCAATGGCAACGGTCCGTGTGATATCGCTATGATAACCACGATATTGACAGCCGAAGTCCATCACCACAAATTCGCCCTTCTTCATTTTTTTGACCGACGCTCTGGCATGCGGCAATGCACCGCGCACACCGCTTGCGACGATCGGTTCAAACGCATCTGCATCAGCGCCGAATTTACGATGCCAATAACTGATTTCCGCTGCAATGTCGGCCTCTGATACACCCGGCTTGATGAACGGCAATATTTTTGCAAACACGAGATCCGAAAATTCCACCGCTTGCCGGATGCAACCAAGTTCTTCTTTATCTTTTACTTCCGTCAGCGTCTCGACGAGAGAAGCGGTAAGAATAATTTTTTTTCCATGCAACAATGCACGAAGCGTAGAAAATGTAAGCGCAGAAAGATATTCAGCTTCCACACCGATCCGTCGCGCATTGCCTAATAATTTTCTCTTTGCAATTTCTTGAAACAACCCATTCTGAGTAACAATCAAAGTACAGATCATGAATTTCGGCAGGCGCTTGTGTTTTGTAACGATTATCCGTAAGAAAAAAATGTCTGCGCGGCGTAACAACACACAATCCGTTGGAACCTGAAAAACCTGTCAGATAGCGAACGTGCGTTAGTTCCGAAACGATCAGCGCGTCAAGGCGCCGACGTTGCAATTCTTCACGAAGTGCTTGTAATCGTTGTGCCGTCATGTAAAATGTTAGTGATGATAATTCGGCGCTTCTTTGGTGATGTTGATGTCGTGCGGATGGCTTTCGCGTAATCCGGCTTCCGTCATCCGAACGAACTGCGCTTTTGTTTTCATATCGGCAATCGTTTTGCATCCGCAGTATCCCATCGCCGCGCGTAATCCGCCGACCATCTGGTACACCGTATCGCTCAATGCGCCTTTGAACGGCACACGCCCTTCAATTCCTTCCGGCACCAATTTTTGTATGTCGTCTTCGGTGTCTTGAAAATACCGGTCTTTGCTTCCCTCTTTCATCGCAGGGAGCGATCCCATGCCGCGGTACACTTTATAACTGCGCCCTTCATATAAAACTTTTTCACCGGGGCTTTCATCCACACCGGCAAATAATCCGCCGATCATAATCGAGTCCGCACCGGCAACAATGGCTTTTGCAATATCGCCGGTTTGTTTAATGCCGCCGTCGGCAATGATGGGAACTTTGGAACGAGCGGCAGCTTTCACGCATTCCATAATCGCCGTCACTTGTGGGATGCCGACGCCTGCCACAACCCGCGTAGTACAAATGGAGCCGGGACCGATTCCCACTTTCACGCCATCGACGCCGGCTTTAATCAGATCGCGCGTCGCTTGGGCCGTTGCAACATTGCCTGCAACAATATCGACATCGTATTTTGCACGAATCCGTTTTACCATTTCCATCACGCCGACAGAATGGCCGTGCGCCGTATCGACCACCAACACATCGACGCCGGCAGCAATAAGTGCTGCAGCACGTTCAAGCGTATCTGCGGCAATACCAACTGCTGCGCCGACACGCAACCGTCCGTGTTCATCTTTACATGCAAACGGATGCCGTTTCTTTTTCTGAATATCTTTGAACGTGATAAGCCCGCGGATTTTTCCATGCTTATCGACCACTGGCAATTTTTCGATGCGATGCTTTTGTAAAATCTGTTCCGCTTCTTCCAGCGTCGTACCGAGCGGTGCGGTAATTAAATTGCCGGATGTCATCACATTGGAAATCGGCAAATCAAGATTAGGTTCGAATCGTAAATCTCGATTTGTTAAAATGCCGACAAGATTTTCTTGATCGACAATGGGAATGCCGGAGATGCTGTATTTTTTCATCACTGCAACTGCTTCACCAACAGTTTGATGAGATGAAAGTGTGATCGGTTTTTGAATCATGCCGCTTTCCGAACGTTTCACGCGATCCACTTCTTCCGCTTGCCGTTCGATCGTCATATTTTTATGCAGAATACCGATGCCGCCTTCACGTGCAATGGCAATCGCCATCTCGGATTCTGTTACGGTATCCATCGCCGCGCTGACCAGCGGAATATTCAACGTAATGTTTCGTGTTAGTTTCGTACGCACATCCGCTTCCCGCGGCAGCACAGAAGATTTTGACGGCACTAACAATACATCGTCATAGGTAATTGCTTCGCCAAGTATTTTTTTTGTCAGCATAGAAAAATCCTTTATTCAACCGACACGCATGCGAATTCGGTGCAGTTGTACTGTTTTATTGATCTGTGAGATACGTTCCATCCCCAGAAAAATTAGCCAATAATCAATGGAAAAGCAAGGCAGCAGAAAAAAGTAAAAAAAGGAGCCGATCTTCAATCAACATCTTCGAGTATCGGCTCCAAAGAAGGAGGTTCAGGAATAATGAGGGTTATTCCTATTTTCTTTTACGCAAGAGCTAAGAAAAAAGTTACAACAGAAAAAATATTATTCGATGTCGAGTTTGGGAAGTTTGATCTTGTACCGCTTGATTTTGAGATACAAGGTTTTGGTGGTAATGCCGAGCGTAGCAGCAGTATGGGCACGATTCCAATGATGATGCCGTAATATTTTTTCGATATACGCTTTTTCAAGTTCTTCAAGAGAAAGAAGTTGGTCCGCATTGCTTTCCATCGCCGAGATAGCCGGTGAAGACGATGCATGTAACGCCACATTCATCCACAAATCTTTCGGTTGAATTTCTTCGCCTTGGCTTACCGCCACAGCGCCTTCGATGGCATGCTCCAATTCCCGAACATTGCCGGGCCAGTCGTAACGTATCAGAACAGCCATTGCTTCTTTGCTGAGATGTTTGGTTCGTGTTTTCCGGGAAAGAAAATTTTCTACCAACAGAGGAACGTCATCTTTTCGCTCTTTTAAATCCGGCAGCCGTATGCTGACGACATTGAGCCGGTATAACAAATCTTCGCGGAAGCGGCCCGCTTGCACTTCTTCCTGTAAATTTTTATTCGATGCGGAAATGACACGCACATTTACGGTCTTGTTCACTGTGCCGCCGACACGTCGGAATTCTCCCGTTTCTAAAAATCGCAGCAGTTTCGGCTACCCGTGGATTACATCGCGGGTACCAGCATGGGCGGCCTGGTGGGCGGTTTTTACGCCACCGGCAAGCCTGCCGACGACCTGAAGAGTATCGTCCAGAGCGCCGATTGGTCCCTGCTCCTTGCCGGCGGCACGCCCTATCAGGACTTGTCCTTCCGCCGCAAGGAAGACGCACGCGCCGTTCCCAACACCATTCAAATCGGTCTAAAAAATGGCCCCACCCTTCCGCCGGGTCTCAACACTGGCCACCAGGTCAATCTCTTCATTGACCGGGAAACTCTTCCCTATTCCGAGTTGTCTTCTTTCGACGGTCTGCCCATTCCCTTTCGCTGTGTTTCCACCGAACTCGTTTCCGGCAAGCCGTACATCTTTCAGGATGGCTCCCTTTCCGACGCGCACGGCACCGGCGTGGTCATTGGCGAAACGTGCCGCATTGGCAATCGCGTGCGTATCTACCAAGGCGTTACACTAGGAGCCAAGTCGTTTCCACTCGATAGTCACGGACGACCGATCAAAGGTATCGAACGACACCCCATTGTTGAAGACGACGTGGTGATTTATGCCGGCGCGACGATTTTGGGGCGAATCACGATCGGCAAGGGTTCATCAATCGGCGGCAATGTGTGGTTGACGCGCAGCGTGCCGGCCTCAAGCAGGATCACTCAGGCAGAAGTCAGACAAGAACAATTCGATCAAGGTGGAGGAATCTAGTTCCGAGAAATCATAGAAAAGGCGCTGTCCTCGCGCGGGAACTACTTGACTGTTGGTGCGCCACAACTTACCAATAGTCATGGTCAAACAGACAGTGCGCGCGACCGTGGCGCAACGCGCTCGCGGCAAGAGCAGTCAGGGGCGGCAACAGCCGCAAGCAAAAAAAGCTTCTGCGGCGCAGGATCCTAAACCACATGCTCGCATTGATCGCAGCAACGGTGCGCCGCCTCTTGATGCTGAAGCACCTGACGTCGGTGAAGTTTTACGGGGCCTGCGCAATGAACGTGGTCTATCACTGGATCGACTTGCCAATGACTCTGGTGTTAGTCGCGCGATGCTCAGTCAAATCGAACTCGGACATAGCGCGCCGACAATAACGGTATTGTGGCGAATCGCCCGGGCACTGAGCGTACCGTTTTCCACCCTGCTCGGCACGACCGAAACTGAGGACCCGCTCGTGCTGCGGGCTGATCGCGCCAAGATCTTGCGTTCCGTCGATGGTAGCTTTTCCACCCGAGCACTGTTTCCGCTCGACAAGGCTCACACGGTTGAGTTCTATGAGCTTCGGCTCAAGGGTGACTCCAATGAAGTGGCCGAAGCTCATGCGCCGGGAACGACCGAAAACCTGGTAGTGACTCACGGGGTCCTCGATGTCATCGTCGGCAGCCGCCAGATCACGCTACGCGCTGGCGATGCGACGTATTTTTTGGCGGATGAGGCACACGAATATCGCAACACTGGCTCACATGACGTCATCGCCTATTTGGTGATGACCTACTCTCGGAACCAGTGAATGGACAAGGCCTGGCATCACCGCGCCGAACACCACCATGGCCAGCGGCTAGAATACGGGTTCTGCAAACACCACGACAACGTACATTTGTAGGACATCCGTCCCCCCATTCTTGAATACTTGTGTGCTATCCGCGCTGAACGTGACTGAGTCGCCTGGTGATAGTCTCACCAAGTCATCTCCGGAAGTGAGCTCGAGTATTCCGCGGGAAACGACAATGCTTTCGACCGTGCCTGACTCATGGGAATGAACCGGCTCGCTGGCGCCGGCACTCAAGGTCCACTCGTAGAACTCAAATCTGCGTGGGCTCTTGGGGGGAAACAATGCTCGAACGCGAGTTGACGCACTAGCAGTCGGAATG
>CAWBMS010000014.1:0-18511 GCA_963790045.1 Ignavibacteriota bacterium
CGATATTGGCGATTCTTGGAAGGAAATGAGGTGCAGCGATTGTCATGCTGCACAATAAAGCAAGATTGGAAAAGACTAATTATACGATTAAACCAAACATCCAAGACCACAAAACGAACTTTAGAAAAAATATAACTGTTTTAATAATATTGCCAAAAAGAAAACATACTCAACATACAAGGAGAAAAACTATGCATAGGATGTACATACTATTGGCGAGCATTGGTTTGTTATCGTTCGTTGCCGGTGCCCAACACAAATATGCCGGTGTAAAAATGTGCAAAATGTGCCATCAATCGGACAAGCAAGGCAAACAATTCGACATCTGGCAGAAGAGCAAACATGCGAACGCTTTCAAAACTCTTTCCACGCCTCAAGCTGCGGAGTTTGCAAAAGCAAAAGGTTTGAAAAAAGCTGCGGCAGAATCACCGGAATGTTTGGAATGCCATGCAATTACTGCTGATGCGAAATTGACTCCCGATGGCGTGCAATGCGAATCATGTCATGGCGCCGGAGCCGATTACAAAAACATGGCAGTGATGAAAGATAAAACGAAAGCGATTGCCGCAGGTCTGACGGATTTCAAAGATAAAGCAACAATCGAAAAAACTTGCAAAACATGCCACAACGCAAAAAGTCCGACGTTTAAAGAATTTAAGTTCGAAGAGATGTGGACGAAAATTCAGCACCCGATTCCCAAAGGGTAATGCATTCGTGTCTTGTCAGTTCATCACCGGCAAGACACATGTTTCACGACATATTTTTTTCATCCTTAAAAAAGTGGAACAGCCATGAAACCAACGATACTTGTACTGCAAGTTTTTTCCCTGTTGGCGGCAGAAGTGATTCTACTCGAGCAGCAGTTGGGCGCAATTGTTTCAAGCGCGCTTTGTAACATCAGCGTATGCGTGGCAGCAGGCAGATACGGTCGGGCAGTCTGCGAACCATTTTTATGGTTTTCAATCGGCACAATTTTCGCTTGCCGCCGAACATTTTTCTTTCCACACAAATCTTCAGGGCTTCAATGATTTTAGCGGGCCATTGAAGGACGATGGATTTCTTCGCGTTTATAATTTTTATGCAAAGTACACCGGTATCATGAATGCCGTCGATGTCAGTCTCGGCCGTCAGTCGGTTTTTGCCGGAGCGGGAAGTGGAACGATCGATGGCGGTATCGTCACCGTGCGCATGCCGAACTATCCGATCAAACTACTGGGATATTATGGCGCGTTGCCGGTGCCGAGTTATAAATTTGCATTGATCGACAACATCAAGAGCAACAATATGCTGGGCGCACAGGTCGTCGGAACACCGGCGGAGTATGCAACGGTCTCGTTCAGTTATATGCGCAAAGAAATTTTACCGGAATCTTATTGGGCAAAGCGTGCATACGATTCGACACTGGCATTTCATGACGTGGAAATCACGCCGTCGTCGGAATCGGAACAATATATCAGCGGCGATGTGAATTTAGAATTTCACGATGCTGTTTCCGGTTACGCGCGGTACGATTATGATGTGAATCAAGAGAAAACTTCACGCATTCAATTATCCACGCGCATTAAAATAGCAGATCCGTTATCGTTGACGGGTGAATATCTTCACCGTGAGCCGCGCCTTTCGTACAATTCTATTTTCTGGGTGTTTGCGTATAATACGATCGATGAATATGAAGTCGGTGCGGAATATCTGTTGTGCAAAAATTGGCAGGTGTTTGGAAAATACGGAGAAGTTTCGTACGGCGATGATCGATCACATCAGGTAACGCTCGGCGGCAATATGAAATATGTATCGGCAAGCGCAAGTTGGAACACGGGCTACGGCGGCTCGCTTGCGGCGCTCTCTGCGAATGCCGGATATCCGTTGTGGAATAATAAAATTACGCCGACGGTGATGGTGAGCTACGCGCAATATCGGTTGAGTGATGCAGACGATTTGGTAAATGCATTGAGCGGCGGTCTTGGCCTCGTGTATCGTCCGGTGCAGGCATTATCGTTTGACGGACAAGTGCAGTATATCCAAAATAAAATTTACGATGATGATGTGCGTTTCTTTCTCCGATGCAGTTATCATTTAAGTGAACGATTAAACATTTTCTGAGCGTGCTATGAAAACTATACGACGAACTATGAAAGCATGGTGGATGCGCGCATCGCTGGCAGTGCTGGCGGCGGGAATATGTCTTGTCGCATTCACAATCAACACAACATCACGAGAAACAACGGGCAGCGATCATCAGCCGAAGCGCGTGAAATTTTCTCATCAATTTCATGTGAAAGAAGCAGGTATTGCCTGCACGGATTGCCACACTCTGCAGCAAACAGCACGCTAGCTTCGGATAATCTTTTTGCAACGATGGAAGCATGCCGGAATTGCCACGAAGACCAGATGAAAAACAATTGTACGTATTGCCACACAAGTGCCGATACGACAACTTACACAGCGTCACCCAATCCGAAACGAGAATTGATCTTTTCGCATAAATTTCACACCGAAGAACAAAAAGTTGATTGCGAAACATGTCATAAAAAATTGGACGATGCCAATGCATTGACCGGAACGCTTGTGCCGGAAATGGCAACGTGTGTGACATGCCATAATGATGTGAAGGCATCGAACGCATGCGAGAAATGCCACACGAATTTTGCATCGCTTCGTCCCAAAGATCACAACCGTTCTGATTTTGTACACGAACACAAGCAGCTTGCACGTATCGATGATGCAAAGTGCGGAACGTGTCATACGCAAGAATCTTGTGCAGAATGCCACGACGGTGGCGAGTTGATGAAAGTAAATGTACCGGGAACCGATCTCGTTTCTCCGCATTCACCGCGCTTGATGGCGAATGATCGTGGACAGGGAATGGGCTTGACGAAAGTGCATGATCTTAATTTCCGTTACACGCATGGCATCGAAGCAAAAGGAAAAATTACTGAATGCCAAACCTGCCACAGTGATGAAACGTTTTGCACGACATGCCACATTGCCGACGGGAATGGGAATCAGGAATCCTTTAAACCGAAATCGCACAGCGAAGCAGGATTTGTCATTCTGGGTGTCGGAAGCGGCGGCGGGCAGCATGCGAAACTTGCAAGACGCGATATTGAGATGATGTTCGAGCATGCCATAATGCTGAAGGAGCGGATCCGACTTGTATTCAATGTCACATGGATGCCGACGGAATTCGGGGAACGGATCCGAAGACTCATGACAATGGATTTATGGCAACCGATCATGGGTACTGGCATAGCGATCCCGGCGCCAGTTGTTATATGTGTCATACTGATGCCAACGCACACCCGGGCGGTGTGAAGGGGCAAAAGTTTTGCGGCTATTGTCATCGTTAAAAGGATGGAATACGTATGAAAAACTCTAATCTTATAATGATGATCGTCTGCATGCTTCTCGCTATATCATGCAGTGATATAAAAAATAATTTACCCGCTGCAACAGGACTGACCTCGATTGTTCACAGTACCGGGTGGATCGACACCAGTTCACCAAATTTTCATGGAAACTATATTGCAGCGATGGCTTACGATATACGCCCATGCCAGCAATGTCATGGCGCTGATTATGCAGGTGGCACATCCGGCAAGTCATGTCTTGTGTGTCATCAACAAACCGGCGGACCGGAAAATTGTGCAACATGCCACGGTATGCCGCCTCCTCCATCGTTGAACGGCGGTACTGCTTATACATCGTACGGTGTGGGCGCGCATTTGATTCATTGGAACGGGACCGGTGCATATTCTTCTTATTCGATGATGTGCGAAAAATGTCATCAGATGCCGACCAGTATGTACGGTGCAACACATATTACTTCTTCCGGACGCGCCAATGTGATATTTGCTGATCCGTTAGCTGCTTTGACAACTGGCGGTGTAACGCCGATGCCAGCATACAATAATGATTCGCTCAGGTGTTCGAATACATTTTGTCATGGTGCATGGCGGTTGACAAAATCCGGCATTGCCAGCGATTCGGTCTTTATAGATTCGGTGATGATTGGAAATAATTATGCACCGCGTTGGAACGGCGGTCCGGCAGAAAAAGCATGCCGGCACATGTCATAACAATCCGCCGACAGGGCATAAATCATATACACAAGCATGCTTAACATGCCACGAAGATATTACGACCGCTGCCGGTAAGGCGAAACATATCAACGGTAAAATTGATCTTGCCGGAGGTGTTGTCCGTAATTTTTAGGCGAACTTTTACATTAGTATTGTGTTGGGATTTTTTTTCATTCATACAATTTTCATAGAGAGGTGTTTTATGAAAACAATTTCCGTACAACTTTTCCTGTGCGTAACGGGGTTAATGGTTGTTGTTGCTTTAACAGGATGCACGAAAGAAGGTCCGGCGGGTCCGCAAGGCCCTCCGGGCGTAGGCAGGTACCGATACGTTATCCTTGGTCGGATTTGCACCGGGCATCAAGTGTACAACGTGTCACAATTCAACAGACACAACGTATTATGTTCTTGCAAAAGAATTTGAATACGCTACATCCGGTCATGCAACTGGAGGCGATGAAGATCGCAATACGAATCAGTGTGCCGGTTGTCATACCAACGAGGGATTCCAAGATCGTTACAACCGCGGATTTGCAAACGAGACCTTCAATATCAATGCGTCTTCTGGTCCCATGGCGAGCCAGTCCTATTTAAACTCTTCGCCTCCGGGCTGCTTCACATGTCATTCGCCGCATAGCCGAGCAACTTTTACTGTTCTTGATTCCGGTGCAGTGAATATTTATACGCTTCTTGCCAATCAAACAACGAAACAATGGAACAGTTCATCGGCTTCCAACTTATGCGTGAAATGTCATCAGCCGCGTATGACATCGACCTTTTTGAATACTGCTCCATATTCCTGGCAGCCGGATCCTTCAAAAATAAATGCAACCGATACAGCAAAGATTTATACGACGCGATGGAATAATCACGTTTCTGGTGAAGCGGCGCAGACGTTGCTCGGATTCGGTGGCTTCGAATTTTCCGGTTACACGTATTCAAATTCAACGCACACGAATTTAGTCGGCTTGAAATCGCTTGGCTGCGAAGATTGTCACATGGAAACACCGGTCAGTAATCAAACGGGTGGACACACGTTCCGTGCAGTCGGTTATACGCCGTCAGGTGCAACAGCAGAAACATTTAACAATTTCAGCGGTTGCAATGCATCGTATTGTCATAACGGCGCTGTCACAACATCCAGCGCATCGTATTGGACGATTCGGAATACGATTGCATCTGAATTATCTCAATTGGCGCATTTGATGATGGATACGAACATCACAAAAAAATGGTCTCTTCCGCAAAGCGGGAAGCCAATTCCGTGGGTAACGTACACCGTCAGCGGTACCGATACGACGTGGGCACAAGCTAACGCCTCATCGTCAAAACCGTTGGTTATTGTTCCGGCTGCAAAAGCTGGCGCGCTTTGGAATTTACAACAGGTGATGTATGATGCAAGCATGGGAATTCATAATTATAAATATACAAAAGCATTGTTAGATGCTTCCATCGCGGAACTGAATAAATAATGTGACTGAAAATATTTTAATTTGTGATATGCAAATCGTGTGCGGAAGCTCCAATCCCGCACACGTGTTTTAGAAGGAAAGAAGATCGGAGCTCTTTGAAACCTTCTAAATTATTCCGATGTTTGAATCGAGAAATCATTATCCATCTCAAAAGGAAAAATGTATATGATCGGCTCTCTCTTTATCTGGATCGCGTGTGCAGCTGCCATAGCATCTTCATGCTTCTATATGCTTGCGGTAACCAAAGAACAATATTTGCCTATTGCACGAACGAGTTTTTATAGTGCTGTCATCGGTGTGTTTATATCTGCCGCATTGCTGTTGGTGTTTATTCTTCAACATCGATTTGAATATAATTACATTGCCAGTTACAGTTCGCGCGAATTATCGACCGCATTGTTAGTCACAACGTTTTGGGCAGGACAGGAAGGAAGTTTTTTACTGTGGGCGTTGTTTGCTTCTATGATCGCATTGGTACTGCAACGATTCACGTTCAAGAAAAACATGGAACGAGAAGTGATGGCGGTGTACATGCTTGCGGTTGCATTTCTGTTGGTGTTGATTTCGTTGAAATCTCCTTTTCAATATATCTGGGATGCGCATCTGGTAGAAGTACCGAACGGCATGATTCCTCCGGATGGAAGAGGATTGAACCCATTGCTCCAAAATTTTTGGATGATCATTCATCCGCCAGTGTTATTCCTTGGTTTTGCATCATTAGCCGTACCGTTTGCAATTGCTCTGGCGACATTGTGGCAGAAAAAATATAACGAGTTGATTTCTTTTGCAATGCCATGGGTCCTGTTCAGCGGGATGGTACCTGGTTCCGGATTAATGCTCGGCGGGTATTGGGCGTACGGCGTGCTCGGCTGGGGCGGCTGGTGGGGCTGGGATCCGGTGGAAAATTCTTCGCTTGTACCTTGGATTGCTGCAATTATTCTTCTTCATACGATGCGCATCCAAACGCGGACAGGGAAACTTGTCCGAACAAATTTCGTACTCGCAGTGCTTTCGTATGTGCTTGTTATCTATAGTACGTTTCTCACGCGCAGCGGTGTGCTGGCAAATGCATCGGTGCATTCTTTTGTCGATCCCGGAGCAGTGGTATATTCGTTATTACTTGTTTGGTTGATTGTTGCGGCTGTGTCCGGTTTTGGATTGCTGTGGCTGCGCCGCAAGGAACTTCATATGACATTTTCACCTTCGCCGTTGTTATCGCGTGAATCAGTGCTTTCGCTCGCAACCCTTGTTATGGGAGCATGTGCGCTCATCATTCTCTTCGGTACCAGTATGCCGCTTTTTTCCGCATCAACGGTCGAATCTTCATTCTATGATCATGCCAATCTTCCATTAGCCGTTGTGATGATGCTGTTGTTGGGGCTAAGCTTGCGCGTAAAATGGAATCAAGAAGAACATTTTATCATAAAAAATATTCTGTGGCCTGCCGTTATTGCAGCGGTGGTTGTGATTGGATTGATTTTTGTAGGACTGCATGATATGCTCGTGATCGTTTTGGTGTTTGCATCGCTGTTTGCATTCATCATTGCCGTGGAGTATGGAATTCGTACGGCAAAAAAACAAATAGGATCAATTGGCGGAGCGCTCTCTCACATCGGATTTGCATTGCTGTTGCTGGGAATTCTTGCCTCGGGAAGATACGGACATAAACGTTCCATTGCATTGCCATTGAATCAATCCAGATCAGTTTTCGGTTATACACTGACGTACACCGGTGACTCGCTTGTCGCCGACGGGAAAACTCGCTTTGCTGTTCGTGTTGAACGGAACGGTGATGCGCATAAGTTATCGCCGGCGATCATGGAAAATTCTGACAACGATCAAATACGCACACCGGATTATTTAAGCTTCCCGACAAAAGATTTTTACATCGAACCGGTTTCGTTAGAACCGGGCAGTGCGCGTACACTTCCACGAACCATGATTGACCTTACAAAAGATGAACCAATCGAATACGGTCCGATGACGATTACCTTTCTGCGTTTTGATCTTGGGGAACACAGTAAAGGAAACGCCATGGGTGCAAACAAAATGACGATTGGCGCGGTATTGGAAGTGAAAACCGACAAGGGCGTGGAGCAGCTTACACCGATGACAACCTATAACTCGAAGGGAAATCCGCTCATGCAAACGGTCTATATGAAATCCGGTCACCTCGGATTTCAATTAGTGGCGATGAATGTCGGTATGAACGGTGCAAAATCGAAAGTCCACATTAACATTGTCGATGCAGAAGGCATGCACGATTTAAAGGCGAAGCCCGACGTATTTGTGGCAGAAGTAAGTGTGAAACCGTTTATGAGTTTTGTGTGGCTCTCAGCGCTGTTGATTCTGCTGGGATTAGGAATTGCAATGCTACGGAGGATAAGACAAAAAGCAAAATAGTCTTTGGCAGTTTTATAAAAAAAACGGGCGATGAAACCTTCGCCCGTTTACAGAATACTTTGAAGGGTCAACGAATAATGTCCCGCCAGAAATACGTTTTTTTTACTTGATCGGCAAGTAAAATATCTTTGGGAATAATGTGAATCAATGCTTCTTTGTCAAAACTTTCCTGTGAAAGCTCGACGAGAAAATGCACTTTAAAGTACACATTTGCTTCTTCGCCTTTTGCCTTCCGTGCCTGATCGCGTTCAACCTTCCATTTGAAATCTGGACTGAATTTAAATTGTAGCTTAGATGTTCGATACCCATTGAGAGCGCTATCGATGAGTTCCACATAATTATTTCCCGGCACCACGCACACCACAGTAGGAACATTGTAAGGTGCTTCAATCGTAACCGGGCAGGTGACAGAATATTCCTGCGCGTCCGCGTCGTACGAAACGAGCGTTGCTTTTAACCACACGCCGTAGGTTTTCGTATGCTTGGGAAGATTTTCAAGAAAATTTTTGCGCACGGATGCAATTCGCTCACGAAACTCCATCGTGGTTTCAAACTCTCCGCGTTTGCCGATGTTCTGGCTTTGTTTATCGAGTTCATCGCGCAGAAAAGTCCATTCAGTCTTGAGTAGATCCGAAAAATTTTCCGGTGTCATGTTTTCATTTTGATATGCCGTCGTTTGCTGTGCTGGTGTTCGAGAAATCCAGCACACGAGGAATACAGCAAGCATCAAAAGAAATCGAAATTGTTTCATATTCATCCTTTCACCATTTCTGGTACGTCGTCAAAAAATTATTTATTCGCAATATCGTCGGCTAAACGATTTGCCATATCATAAGCATTCTTGATACAATCACCGACGGAGATGCCGCCGCGGTAATTGCCGGTTAAAAATATACCGGGATGCTGTTCTTCAAATTCATTCAAAGCATCTATTTTATTTTGGAAGCCAAGTTCATACTGTGGTATAGATTTGGGCCAGCGCATCAGATGTAAATATACAGGTTTTCCTGAAATTTGCATGGCAGTTTGCAATTCGCTCACGGTGAAATCGATAATCTGTTCGTCCGTGTGTTCGCACAATTCCGGCTGGCGTGCGCCGCCGACAAAAGCGTTCAATGCTGCCATGCCATTCGGTGCACGATCAGAAAATAAACTGGAAGTCCAGAGGCAGCCGAGTATTTTTCTTTTCTCGATGGAAGGAATGAGATAACCGAATCCATTCAACGGATGTGCGATCTCATCACGCTTGAAGCCGAGAAACACCGAGATGACTGGTGAATAATAAATTGATGCAAGGATGTGCGCTGTCGGTACGGACAACGATTTCATGATCGGTGCGGCATCGTATGCGGCGGTAGCAAAGACAACGTAATCGGCTTCGATCTCTGTCGGTATTTCGTTGTGGCGATATTCGACAAGATACCGGCGCACATCCGTTTCGGTCGGCGGAGCGGCATGCTCGATTGTTAAATCTTGAATGGCGATGACTTTTGCATTCAACGCAACTTCGTTTTTCATAACCGCCGCAAGAGCAAGTGGCAGCGTTTGCATGCCGCTGCGGAATGAAAATGTTTCAGCGCGGTCTTTTGCTTTTTCTGCGCGCTGCTTGCGTTCCTTCGCACCTTTGATCATTCCTTTGACAAGCCCGCCGTATTTTTCTTCCAGCGCATATAACTTTGGAAATGCCGAACGCACGCTGAGTTGTTCCGTCCGTCCGGCAAAGACACCGGCAACAAATGGATCGATAGCATAATCTGAAAATTCTTTTCCCAAACGGCGCGTCACAAATTCTGAAACACTTTCTTCTTTCTCTGCGCGTCCGATGAACGGCTCTTTTAATAGCCGCAGTTTGCCGCGAAGAGAAAATAATTTCGATGTAATGAACGAACCCGCGTCGAGCGGCAGCGCCATCAATTGTCCGTTGCGAAGAACAAAACGGTTTTTGCCATCGGGATTGGCATACTGAAAGTCATTTTCTAATTTCAAATCGGAAATTAATTCTTTGATGAGCGGTGTTGTTTCCAATCCAGTGTTCGCGCCGGTTTCGTATAAAAAGCCATGATCACTCACAGATTTCATCGTGCCGCCGGCTTCGGAATCTTTTGCAAGAAGCGTAACGTCGATGCCGCGCTTCTTCAGCCAGTACGCAGTGCACAATCCGCTGATGCCTTCACCAATGACTATGACAGTTGTTTTTGCTGGTCCCATCTTGACTGTAAAGTAAGAAGGAAAATCGGAAAAAGGTAGCATGAAACGCACATTGCTGAAGATGAATTATTGCAATATGGCTTGACAATGACCTGCCGATGGTGTAACTTTTTTATGATACTGGTTATGTTGATGGAAAGAAATTTATGAACGCACCTGCAATATCCGCAAACGAATTTGTGGAAGAACTGAAAAAAAGCCGTGAGCATCATTCGCTCGGCATTCAGATGAAAAAAGAAACACAGATATTTATCGAAAGCTGGCTCAGCATTCTCTTTCCGCATTTTTGTGCGGAGCAGTATTCGTCTGCAGAAGAAATCCAGCTTCGGCTTTCGATGCTGGAACAAAATTTAAAACACTTGCTGCTGCCGCTTGCCGCGGAATCCGATCTAAATGTGAACGCTATTGCGTCGCAGGTAATGCAGGCACAGCCGGAAATTCACCGCTTGCTCTGGCTCGATGCGCAGGCAATTACCAGCGGCGATCCGGCGGCAGAAAGCGTGGACGAAGTGATCCTTGCATATCCGGGATTTCTTGCCATTGCTATTTACCGGCTGGCACATGAATTTTACACGCGGCACGTTCCCATTTTCCCGCGGCTCTTAACGGAATACGCGCACGAAAAAACTTCAATCGATATTCATCCGGGTGCAACCATCGGTGAATTGTTCGCCATCGATCATGGCACCGGCATTGTCATCGGGGAATCGACCAATATCGGTAAAAACGTAAAATTATATCAAGGTGTGACGCTTGGCGCGTTGAGCGTGGATAAAAAATTAGCAAAGTCCAAGCGTCACCCGACGATTGAAGACAATGTCGTTATCTACGCACACGCTGTTATTCTCGGCGGAGACACCGTTGTCGGGCACAACAGTGTTATCGGCGGCAACGTGTGGCTGACACAGAGTGTTACGCCGTATTCCATCGTGTATCACGATCAGGAAGTGAAAGTACAAAACCGTCTTGATCACAGCAATGTTATCGATTGGGTGATTTAATGATGCGCACCGTTTTGTTCTGTTGTTTATTTGTTTTGCCCGTGCTTGCTGCTGCACAAAAACAGGAAGCGCGCCCCGTGGTCGGGAAAGGTGTTGTTTTCTTCGGGCCTTCCGTTACAGAATCCGATACCATTGATGCAAACAATTCCGAAGCGCTCGGAGATTTTTCTACTTATACAGGCAAAGTTGTTTCGTTCCTGCAAAAACAAAATCTGATCTTTAAATATCTTTCGGATCGAACCATTGAAATTCAGTTACGCCACCGTAAAACATTTAACGGTCTGCCGCGATACGCTGATGTTCGGTACGATTTTGACGGATGGAAAGCACACGCCCGAACTTCTGCCGTTTGTTCACACGGACGAAGAATTGATACAGGAAATAAAAGCGTACTTTAATTTAAAGTAATGAGAAACCGTTAAAATGCAACGCCGAGATAAACTGCAAAGACACGATTATAAATATTTGCTGAATTTATTTTATCAGTTGAGGTGAAGCCGTAGTTATAACGTGCATCGAGCGTAAGATCGATAACAACTAAAGGTATTTTTGCTCCAACACCAACCACTGCACCAATGTCGGTTTTTGTGGTTATATTTTTAACGTCGATTTCATTTTCTTGACTAGTTCCTAATCCCAAAATAGTTGCTTCCTCTTTTGCGTTGACTAAAAATCCAATCGATGGGCCGACAAAAATAAATGGCTTTATGACTGTAGATGGAAGATAATATTTTATGAGAATCGGAATGTCGATATATGAAGTTGTAATTTTAGTTGCGGACCAAATATCGTTTGCATCAGCAACAGGATTTGGACCTATTTTTGATCCCTTAACGCTATACAGAACTTCGGGTTGAATTGAAATAGGGAAGAATGGAAAGCTGATCTCAGCAAAAACACCTGCTGCATATTGAGTGATTGTCGATACATTCGGTACATCACTCCCGCCCAATGTGGCAAAATTCCAACCACCGGTAATGCCCGGTCTAATATTAATTTGTCCAAATGCAGTCACAGTCATGACAACAAGAATGAAGGCAACAAAAAAAATTCTCTTCATTGTTAAATTCCTTTCAAGCATCTATAAATCTATTATCCTATTCGCCACATCACGATACCCGTTAAAATCATTATAAAAAATTCTTTGGTGAAACTTTGTTGTGTTAAATCTCGAAAATCCTCGTGCCAAAAGCAAGGGAAAATTTCTTTGTGAAAAGAAAAACCATTGAAATGGTTTCTGTGTTTTCATTGCCGCTATGGGGATGGCCAAAAAGTACTATTCTTGGTAGGATAGGCATTCTTGCCTGTCCATTATGAACAATAAACGACACACAAGAATGTGTGTCCCACTCCTTATTTTCTTTTTAGTCAGCCCCACAACAAATTTTTTTAAAAGAAAATAACCGATTTATCAGTATTTTATACAATGGGTGAAATCACGAGAGATCGCATGCCATTTATTTTTGCTATATCAATCCAGCACTGTAAAAACCTTTAAATCATTCAAAAAACGCTACACGCCATTGAAAAAATCGTACACGAAGCTAAAAAAACGTCATGCGAAGCCGAAAAAATGATCGACGCAATGGAAAAAACTATGCGCGAAGCCGTAAAAACTTCCGGCGAAACATGAAAAATAATAAACGCCATTGAAACAATCGTATGCGAAGCCGAAACAATCATAGACGCAATTGAAAAAATCATGCACGAAGCTGAAACTATCGTATGCGAAGCTGAAAAAACTATCTGCGAAGCAAGAACAATTATATGCGAAACTGGAAAAACAACCGGCGAAAGAACCAAGTGGATTGCATCCTTTGCAAATTCCCAAGCTGGGAGGGAGTTATACTCCCGACCTTAAATGTTCATGAGGGGTTACTGCCGTATAACCCGTTCGGTGTAATGCACAAATCGAAATCCCTCTCGCACATCTTCTTCCATTAAAGAAAAATGTTGTGCAAGCAGTTGTTCGTAATCGGGAAAGAACGTATCGCCGGTAAAATCTTTATCTATTAGCGTAAGATAAAATTCGTTTGCAAGCGAAAGCGTTTGTGCAAACACCGCTCCGCCGCCGATGATGAACACTTTTTCTTCGGATGCCAATGCAGAAAATGCTGCATCGAGTGACGGAAATGTTTCAACGCCGGAAATTGTTTGCGAAGAAAGCACAACATTGTGCCGGTGGGGAAGCGGATGTCCGATGGACTCGAACGTTTTGCGTCCCATCAAAATTGTGTGTCCTGTGGTAAGCTGTTTAAAATGCTGAAGGTCTTCGGGAATATGCCACGGCATCTTGCCGTTGTTTCCGATGACACGGTTCTTTGCAACAGCGGCAAGAATAATTATTTTCACAATACGAAGTTAGATTAGAGCCACGGCGGACGAATGCCGAGCAATTGCAGCTTGGCTTCCATTTCTTCGCGCTCGGATTTTTTCTTGATGGGTTCGCCGCGCGGCGGCAGCATGCCATATTCGATGGCGAGCGCCCATGCGCCGTCTGCATCGCCGGCTTGTAGTTTAGCGATGATGCTGATTTCTTGCTTGGATAATTTCAACGCGCCGAACTCATAATCCTTAAATGCTTTCCATACGAACGGGCACCAGCGGCTCACAATTTCTTCGCCGATGATTGTAGCATATTGACGGATTTCCAATTGTGCGTGTGCATCCATGCGCAGGGCAAGAAAATGCAAAAGGTTGTGTAAATCTATTTTCCAGTACGCTTCTGTATATGTGCTGAGCGGCAAATCTTTGCGCGCCTGCTCGCGTGCAACGCCGGCTTCGATGCGTTCGTTGTAAATGGAACGGGAGAGAGAATGCAATTCTTGTTCGCGTTGTGTGAACAAGGTACTTTTTGTTGCGTCGAATGTACCGTCACTACCCTGCCGGTTGCTTGTTGCCTGCATGCGCCATTCTTCCGGCTGCGTATTTTGTGTTGCGTCGATGGCGATGGAATAACGCGTAGAATATTCATTCACGTTTGCCATGCGGTGGCGAATCCACTGCCGCCAGCAATCCATCGGTACGCGAATGTGAAATTTAATTTCGCACATTTCAAACGGCGATGTATGTTGATGTCGCAGCAAATGACGAATCAATCCTTCGTCTTCGCGCGATTTCTTCGTACTTTTGCCGTACGAAACGCGTGCCGCTTGCACGATAGCGGAATCATTTCCCATATAATCAACCACGCGAATAAATCCGTCATCAAGAACTTTAAAAGGTGAGCCGAGGATGGCGTCTAATGCCGGCGCAGACGCGCGTTCAATTTGTTCAAACGTTTGTTCCATTCGTTATAATGCGTAATTAAAAATTTTTGAAATCAGTTTTGCCGCTGTTTTATCGGCATACGGCAATTCTTTCACGGGAGATAATTCCACAACGTCGAAACCGATAATGCGCTTCTTGCGGATTATTTTTTTGAGGCACTGCATCGTTTCGTTCCACAACAATCCGCCGGGTTCCGGCGATGCTGTTGCCGGAATGACAGCAGGATCGAATGCACTGACATCGAATGTGATGTACACGTTACCCGTCAATGCTTCCACAACGAAATCATCCCAGTATTTTAAAACTTTTGTATAAACGCCGCTGCGAATTTCATGCATGAAAAATGTATGTACGCCGAACTTGCGAATAAATTCTGCTTCTTCTTTGTTCTGCGAGCGAATGCCAGCTTGCACCAACCGGTGCGGATCAAGAAACTCGCATACGCGCGCCATAGCGGAAATATTGCAAGATTTATCGCCTTGAAAGTGCGAACGTAGGTGTGTATGTGCGCCGAAGTGCAGCACGGAAAGATCGGAATAAAATTTTGCGTGCGCTGCAATCGTTGCCGTTGCAATCGTGTGGTCGCCGCCGATGGTTGCTACAAATTTATCCTGCTGCACCAGCTTGAGGACAGTGTCGTAAATGAATTGCTGTGCTGCGTCATGAGTTTTCTTGGCAAAATTCATCGGCGCCAGCGTTGCAACGCCGCGTTCGTTGGCGAGATCGCGTTTCGTTTCTTCATCAAATGTTTCTATCTGATGCGATGCCGCAAGAATTGCCTGCGGAGCTTTCTTGGTTTCGTATCCTGCCGCAACAGTGTGCTGGTATGGAATCGGCAGCACGACAATCTTTGCATGTTCAAACGATGAAAGTTCTTTTTCGATACCAAGAAAATTATGTCCGGCATCCAAAATCTTTTGCATACAGAAATTGCTCCTTGTAATGACGCTTCAATATATTTGGAAGTCGATGGAAATGCAATGAACAATTCATGATTTCTTCTTCTGATATGAAAAATTTTTTAATTCCTTGGCTTGACCATGATAAGATTGAATAGATGTCGTTGGATTGTGTGAATTGATTTTCCGGATGAAATTGTTATTGATGACGTGCAACGGCTTCAATCAATTTGATAATTTTCTTAGAATAGATGCAGTACGGAGGGATTTGGCGGATTGTGAAAAAATCAAAAAAATCGCCTATCCCCTTTCGTCTTTGGAATCAAATGATTATCTTACCATCGAAATTTCAATGAAATCAATAAGTCGATAGAGGTTGAATGCAGCACAAAAGTAAATATCTTCAAGGAAAACGAATCGACCCGCGGCCGATCAAAAAAAATATTTCCGTCGTGGAGTTGATGGAAACGCACTTCCAAGCATACAATGCAGCACGGCTTGCTGAAGCTGCAAGAATTTATTCTCAGAAAATGTTAGAGCCCAATGTTACCATCGGTATGAGCGTAACCGGTGCACTAACGCCTGCCGGACTTGGCGGTTCGTGCATCGTTCCACTGATCAAAGCGGGATTTGTGGATTGGATCGTGAGCACAGGCGCGAATTTATATCACGATACACATTTTGCTATCGGGCATGCATTGCATCGCGGTTCGCCGTTCGCAGATGATACCAAGCTACGCAAGGAAGGTGTCATTCGTATTTACGATATTTTATTCGATTACGAAGTGCTGTTGGATACCGATGAATTTTTCCGGACAGTGATTCAAGCGCCGGAATTTCAAAGCAGCATGAGCACATCAGAATTTCACAATAAAATTGGAAAGTATATTGCCGCGCGCGAGAAAAAATTAAAACTGCCTTTTGAAAGCGTACTGGGCACGGCGTATCGGTGCGGCGTTCCGATCTTCACATCATCGCCGGGCGATAGTTCTATCGGAATGAATGTTGCGGCGATGGCATTGTTCGATAACAAATTGCGCTACGATACGATTGCGGATGTGAATGAAACAGCGGCAATCGTGTTGAATGCAAAACGGAGCGGCGGAAAGAGCGGCGTGCTGATTCTTGGCGGCGGCTCGCCGAAAAATTTTATGCTGCAAACGGAACCGCAGATACAGGAAGTGTTACACATCGACGAAAAAGGACACGATTATTTTGTTCAGATCACGGATGCGCGCCCGGATACTGGCGGGCTTTCCGGTGCGACGCCATCGGAAGCAGTCGAGCTGGGGAAAAATTGATCCCAAACAATTGCCGGATACGGTCGTCTGTTATTTAGATTCCACTGTTGCGTTTCCGATGTTGGTTTCGTACGCGCTGGCAAAACGAAAACCGCGCAAGTTGAAACGGCTGTACCGACAAACGAGAAGAACTTCTTGCGAAAATGAAATCTGAAGCAGCGAAATATTATTCAAAAAAATCATAAAACAAATGATGAATTCAACTATACATTAATCACTATAAGGAGTACAACATGGATCGTTATCAAGAATTGGTAGATCTCGTCGCAACATTCAAAACGGATTTCGACAAATTTTATTTGAAGCAGAATAAATCTGCCGGTGTGCGATTACGCAAACACATGGCGAACCTGAAAAAGAAAGCGCAAGAGATCCGCAACGAAGTACAGGAAATCAAAGCACAGTCTGTGGAAAGCGAAACGCCACAAGCACCACCAGCGGCACCGATTGCACAATAATTTTCGCTGAAGAACGCGGTGTGCTTGATTTACACGCCGCGTTTTTACAGAAGGAGTTTTTTTATGAAGAAGTATCTTATTCTCGGTTTGCTTGCTGGCGCTGCAATATCGGTACTGCTTTTCTTGGCGCGCAAAAAGGAATTGGAGGGAACGGAGTTCGAAGGATTTATCGATTCTTCGAATGCAGACGATTTGTTCGGATCTGCGTTTCGCGATTTGCCGGATCAACCGTAACAATCGATGAGATCAATACCGATAGGATAGGGTATTGTATTATTTCAAGCAAGCATCACACCGCGCGCGCTCTGGCGAAGCAACAGTATTACACATCATGGAAGATTTAGAAGAACAACGGCGAAAAGTAGAAGAGCTGAAGAAAAAAATTCTTGAGCAAAAAACAAAAGGCACAACCACGTCCATTGTTCAAGAAGCGCCGGTGAAAATAATTCCATCGACACAAATTGTTCCAATACAAGAAAAAGATGAGGCGACTTCTCACCTCGAAGGCGTATCGCAAAGCATGACGCATGAAACACAACTGGAACAAATAAAAAAGGAAGAAAAAAAAACTGCATTGCATGAGGGCGTTTCAACGCAACAACATGCAACAGCAATGATTGCTTTGCAGGCGTATGCGCAAGCGTTGAAGCAGGCATGGTCAGATGGAGTTGTGAGTAAAGACGAGGAAGCAATGTTGTCGGTGTTGCGTCATACGCTGGGAATTAGCAATGACGAGCATGAAAGTTTAGAACGCGAGCTGCAAGCAGAAGTGTATATTTACGCGTTAACTGCAGCATGGGAAGACGGTGTTATCTCTACAGAAGATTCAGAGCGGTTAGAATTCTTCAGGAATAAATTTCACATTTCTGCTGATGAACATTTTCGTTTAGAAAAAAACGTTCGTGCAAAACTGGTACGAAAGAAGTAGTCACAGATGATACACAAAAATATTTTGAAAATAAATCAGAAAGATGTTGACATTTAAGTGTTGACATGCTATATTGATAACCCGCAAGAGAAATGCGGTTGTTACTTGAAGAAATTGAAAAGCCCATTGATGTCGGATGGGCATTTTTTTCGTAAAGATGTTCTTTGAAAAAGTGTGCACAACTAACGTCAATAAACGTTGAGTTTTTTTTATACCAATGCAACGTGCATAAATGCACAAAGCTATGGTTCATACTTGAAGTTGAGAAATTAAAATTTCTACAATGGAGAGTTTGATCCTGGCTCAGGACGAACGCTGGCGGCGTGCCTGAACACATGCAAGTCTTGGGAGAAAGAGGTAGCAATATCTTGAGTAAACCGGCGCAAGGGTGAGTAACACGTAGGTAATCTGCCTAAAGGACGGGAACAACTTCGAGAAATCGAGGCTAATACCCGATAATGCAGCGGCACCACATGGTGATGTTGTTAAAAG
>CAWBMS010000015.1:0-129457 GCA_963790045.1 Ignavibacteriota bacterium
ATTATCAAGGACAAATCGTATATTCACAACTTTATTGCATCTATGCATTACGTACCAATGATATTTGGTTTGGCGTTGGAACACATTGGAATGGAAGTGAATATATATCAATCTCGACAAATATTAATTTCCCTGGAGTTCCTATGAAAACTTGGGGGACAAGTCGTAGTAATTTTTATACAGCCGGTTTGAATGGCGGTATCGCTCATTACAACGGAAGTAGTTGGAGTTTGATGACAAGTAACACGACATGCGATTTGGATGATATTTATGGCATCGACGCCAATAATATCTGGGCAATTGGAACTATGGATGATTACAGTAGAAGTGTTGTTCTTCGTTTCGATGGAAAATCATGGAAAACAATTTATGATGACGCATTAATGTCTCCATCTAATCAATACCAATTTTCAGCCGGTTGGACAATAGATGGAAAAAATTTATACGTTGCAGGAATTTCTGGGACAGGTATTATGGATGCAGAAACGGGTAATTATAAAAAGTCCATAACCCCTGCCACTTTTCTTATGTATGATATTAATGCAACCACTATAGCAGATATATTTACAACGGGTTTTGGAGAAGTTGTCCATTATAACGGTTGGACATGGTATCTTTATCCGGAGATAAAAGCGATCAACGATGGGTTTGTGACCGGTACAGAATTAAACCCTTACAAAATTTTGTATTGATCGGTGGATGTGCCTATGTGAACTATAATACTGTTCCGTTGATGTTGAGAGGATATAGATAAAAACAAATACCGCGCTGTGAAGGAGTTGCACTCCTGAACTGAAAAACCAATGTAACACAAGGAATAACGTATAGTCGTTGGAAAATTATCGAAGACATTCATCTTTATTTCATTACCACCACGATTGTGGAATGGCAATACGTGTTTGTCAACATACCGTTGTTTGAAGTATATTTCTATTGCAGTCGTTTTACTCTTTACAATAAGGAGGAGTAGGTTGGATAAAGACGATAAAAGTTTTTCAGTTCTCGGCAGAAAACATTTTCAGTTTTGCATTCTTGTACCCAACACCTAAAACCTCATGCCTATGAAAAAACCATTTTACATTCTCCTTCTCTCTTTAAGCTTCATTGCTTTTACCAGCACCGATTGCAAGCACAACCCTGTAGGCCCCGGTGATACCACCAAAGTAGATACCACGAGCCATATTGTGCAATGGATGGTCGATACACTCGGCTCGCAAGGAGTAATACGCGATGTGTGGGTCTTCTATCAGTACCGATGCCTGGGCGGTGGGAGAAATTTACCTTAACGACAGTCCGGGCAAGCCCGATATGAACGTTCTCTACAACGCCGCACATTGGGATGGAACAAAATGGACACCAAAAAGAATACCATACAATTATCATGGACAAGACACATATTCAGTGTTGTACTGCATAACTGGTTTTGCACAAAATGATATATGGTATGGAGCCAGTAATGTGATACATTTCGATGGAACAAATTATACTCCAATGGAAACTTCAATGACTGGCTTAGGATTTAAGATGTGGGGAACAAGCAGTAACGATTTGTACATTGTTGGTGGTAATGGATCGATTTCTCACTACAACGGAAGTAGTTGGAGTTTGATGACAAGTAACACGACGTGCGAGTTGGATGATATTTATGGCACCGATGCAAACCATATCTGGGCAACAGGATGTAATGAAGTAATAGGACAGAGTGTGGTGTTGCAATATAACGGGACAAACTGGAGCACATTGTATGATAGTCAAAAACCATTTGAATCATATCCTGCCATGATGTTTGCCTTTCTTTCGGTATGGACGTATAATTCATCATTCATATATCTTGCCGGTGGTGATTTGCGGAGGTTCACATTCGGTGATTCGGTTGCTATAGGATCTACGATTAACACAGGAATGTCATATACTATCAAATCTATACGAGGCGTTAATCAAAATGATATATTTGCAGTAACGGAAGGAGGTGAAGCAGCACATTACAACGGTGTTAGCTGGCATAATTATTTGGATGTTCAAGCATTCAATCCAAACGGTGGCCGCTTTTCGCGAGTCTATCCAATAAGTAATTTCGTTTTAATTGGAGGATGGTACTTAACGGCATATAATAGTATGCCGGTAGTCATACGCGGTTATCGATAAAGAAAAAAGCCGCCATGCAGTAGCACCTGCACGGCGGTGATATGGCGAACAGAAACGGAACGAGAAAATTGATCTTAAAACATGAAAAAGAAAGTGTAACGATGAGACAATTATGTATTCCTGTAGCCCTTGCATGTTGCTGCATAGCATTAACAAATACCGATTGCAAGCACAACCCTGTAGGCCCCGGTGATACCACTAAAGTAGATACCACGAGCCACATTGTGCAGTGGATGGTCGATACACTCGGCTCGCAAGGAGTAATACGCGATGTGTGGGTCTTCTCCAATACCGATGCCTGGGCGGTGGGAGAAATACACACTCCTGAAACAGATAAATTCGATTCTTCCGGCAACTGGGTTTATTTGTATAATGCCGCACATTGGGATGGAACAAAATGGACGCTAAAGAGAATACCGGCATACTACAATGGACAAGCAGGGTACGGTGCGATTTATTCTATCTATGCGTTTAGTACCAGTGATATTTGGTTTGAAGGTGGTGTCCATTGGAATGGGAGTGAGTATCAAACTATACCGGTAAATATAAATTTTGGTTCTCCTGCATTTAAGACTTGGGGAACGAGCAGCAGTGATTTTTATATGGTGGGAATGAACGGTGCTATCGCCCACTACAACGGTACAAGCTGGAGCTTGATGACGAGTAACACGACATGCGAGTTGGATGATATTTATGGCACCGATGCAAACCATATCTGGGCAACAGGAACAACTATAGCAGATGGACATTGTGTTGTCTTGCAATGCAACGGATCAACGTGGACAACGTTATATGATAATACAAAAGTACCAGCCAATGATGTTCAGGGTTTTTATACCGTATGGGCGTATGAAGCTACAAAGATATTCCTTGCAGGCCAGAGTTGGATTCGTTCGATGAATGTATCTGATGGTACTTTCCAGGTGTTGGATTCCTTATCTCATTATGAAGCAATGAGAATACGTGGGAGAAATCAAAACGATATTTTTCAAGCAGGATATGGAAGTGAAGTGATGCATTACAACGGTAACAGTTGGTATCATTATTCCGAATTGCAAACGCTCAATGGAGGAGGGGCATGGTTCTATGGTGTATATCCCATGAGTGATTTTGTTGTGATCGGTGGATTGTATCTCACAGAGTTAAATAGTTTTCCGATAATACTGAGAGGATATCGATAAAGAAAATAACAAAGCCGCCATGCAGTAGCACCTGCACGGCGGCGATATGGCGAACAGAAACGGAACGAGAAAATTGATCTTAAAACATGAAAAAGAAACAGTGTAACGATGAGACAATTATGTATTCCTGTAGTTTTTGCATGTTGCTGCATAGCATTAACAAATACCGATTGCAAACACAACCCTGTAGGCCCCGGTGATACCATGCTGCCGTTTTATTTGTATGAATCATGCAAACGCTATACATTATGTGCAAAGAATTTGTTCCCAAAATCCCGGAAATGAAATATCAACACATCCGGCATCTCGAATTGTAATTCCCTCGATTTGCAAACCCGCTACGCCGAAGGCCATCGCAATACGGTGGTCGTCAAAACTTTCCAGCGTCACACCATGAAGATGCTGTCTCCCTGCAAACAAAAACCCGTCTTCATATTCTTCAACTTCAGCACCTAACGCACGAAGATTCGTCACCAAGGCAGTAATTCTATCGGTTTCTTTTGCGCGCAATTCTTTCGCATCGTGAAGTGTGAAGGTTCCTTCTGTGAATAATGCTGCAATGGCAAGGGCAGGAATTTCATCGATCAATGCGGCAACGGTTTCACCCTGAATATTCAAATCACCATGCAATTCGGATGTGCGCACCACCAGATCACCCATTTCTTCCCCGCTCACCACACGCTGGTTTTCAATTACAAAATTGCATCCGATGGATTGTAAGACAGAAAGAATTTCCTTGCGTGATGGATTTAGACCAACATTCGAAATTTGTATTTCAGAATTCGGTACAATCGAAGCTGCAACAATTAAAAATGTTGCTGCAGAAATATCACCAGGCACAATGAACAAACCTGATCGTATCTTTTTTCCACCCTGAACTTTGACAACATATTTTCCATCCTCATGGGTGATGGTGCAATCAAGCATACGCTCAGTGTGATCGCGCGTCGGTGTTGTTTCGACAACCGTTGTTTCACCATCAGCAAAGATGCCTGCAAAAAGTATAGAGGATTTGACTTGAGCGCTTGCAACAGGCATTTCATAATGAATGGCATTGAGCTTTTCAACAGGCAATATATGCAACGGCGCAGTGTGTTCTGCTGTACCATGAATGCGTGCCCCCATCAAGTGCAATGGATTCATCACGCGCTTCATCGGACGCCTGCTTAACGATTCATCGCCGACAAGCGTGGAAGAAAATTTCTGTCCTGCCATAATTCCAGACAACAATCTCATCGTTGTACCGGAGTTGCCGCAATCTAAATCCTTGTCGGCATCTTGCAAGCCGTACAAACCTTTTCCGTGGACAATAAGGACATCACCACGCTCGTCAATGTTTATTCCCAAATCGGAAAAACAGCGACGAGTACTTTGCGGATCTGCTGCGGCAGAATATCCACGAATTTCACTCACGCCATCTGCTAACGAACTGATCATCATCGCTCGATGTGAAATAGATTTGTCGCCGGGAATGGTGTACGTTCCCTTCAGCCCTTTTGATTTTGGAATTGTAATATCCATCGTAAGTAAAAAAATCCCTATACGCGTTGTTTCGTTACAGTACGTATAGGGATCATTTCAAGAGTGATTAAGATTAATGTCGGGGACGGAATCCGCCTCTACCACCGCCGCCGTCGCTTCTCTTGCGTTCCCGTGAACGTTTCATCTCTTCTTCGGCATTTTCACCGCCGGGTAAAAGAATCTTGTGGCTCAAGCTCATCTTTCCGTCATCATCGATGAATACCAGCTTCACATCGATCTGGTCGCCGAGTTTGATAAAGTCTTCAACTCGTTCAACCCGATTAACGTCTAGTTGTGATACATGTATCAATCCTTCTTTTCCAGGAAGAATTTCTACGAACGCACCGAAGTCTGTAATCTTTTTGACCGTTGCTTTATACACCTGTCCGACTTCAGGCATTTGCGTAAGAGCGCGAATGTAATTCAATGCTTTATCCGACGATTCTTTTTCGACGGCTGCAATCGTTACGGTGCCATCATCATCAATATTAATTTCTGCGCCGCTATCTTTTACCAACTGACGAATATTTTTTCCGCCAGGCCCGATCAATGGTCCGATCATATCCACGGGAATTTTGATTGTTTCCAGTCGTGGTGCAAAGCGTGAAAGTTCTGCACGCGGCTCAGCAAGTGTTTGCGTCATAATATCCAGAATATGGAATCGTCCTTCTTTTGCCTGTGCTAACGCACGCTCAAGAATTTCAAACGAAATTCCTTTGATCTTGATATCCATTTGGAATGCTGTAATGCCACTTTTTGTTCCAGCAACTTTAAAATCCATATCGCCAAGATGATCTTCGTTGCCAAGAATGTCGCTCAGGATGGCAACTTTATCGCCTTCCTTTACCAATCCCATGGCAATACCTGCAACCGGACGAGCCATTTTCACGCCGGCATCAAACAGCGCAAGTGTTCCGGCGCAAACTGTTGCCATCGACGAAGAACCGTTGGATTCAAGAATATCCGATACAACACGAACGGTGTACGGAAATTCTTTTTCAGACGGAATAAGGCGCTTCAATGAACGTTCGGCAAGATTCCCGTGGCCGATTTCCCGGCGGCCGACAGAGCCAACTCTTCCCACTTCGCCAACGCTGAACGGCGGAAAATTGTAATGCAACATAAATCGCTTGGTCGTTTCAGGAAGCAATCCTTCCAGCACTTGTTCATCCGTTTTGGTGCCGAGCGTTGCTGAAGTCAAGCTTTGTGTTTCACCACGTGTAAAGAGAGCAGATCCGTGTGTACATGGCAGAATACCGACCTCGCATGTAATCGGACGAATATTGGTTAAGCCGCGTCCATCTAAACGCTTGCCTTCATTTAAGATTGTGGAACGCATCGCGTCGCGTTCAATATCGTGCAGCAATTCTGAAATGAGCGATTCTTTTTCAGGATATTTTTCTGCCAATGCTATCTTCACATCGGTATAAACTTTATTGGTAGCTTCGGAACGCTCTTCTTTTGCTAAAACCGTCCGGCTTAATTCTTTCAGTTTCGTTTCAGCAAGTGATTTTATTTCTTCAAGAAGCCCCGAAGGGATTTCCGGTTCAACAACCGCACGTTTTTGTTTTTGCACTTGCTGTGCAAATTCACGCTGCACACGGCAAAGTGTCTTGATAGCATCGTGTCCCACTCGAATGGCTTCGAGCATTTCTGCTTCAGAGATTTCTGCGGATTCGCCTTCCACCATAACGATAGAATCATCCGTGCCGGCAACAGTTACGTCAAGATTGCTTTGTTCTAATTCCACGAATGTCGGGTTGATGATGAATTGTCCGTTCACACGGCCAACGCGGACTTCGGCAATCGGACCATCGAATGGAATATCGGAAATCAATAACGCTGCCGACGCTGCACATGCACCCAACACATCGCCGTCATGCTGCATATCGGAAGAATAGACGGTAACAAGAAGCTGTGTTTCATTCTTGTAATTCTTGGGGAACATCGGACGGATCGGACGATCGATGAGACGCGAAGACAATATTTCTTTTTCCGACGGCCTTCCTTCCCGTTTAAAAAATCCGCCGGGAATTTTTCCTGCAGCAGCCGTCTTTTCCCGGTATTCTACTTGTAACGGGAAAAAATCTTGATCTTCTTTCGCTTCATTTTCGCTCACCACCGTTGCGAGCACCATGGTATCGCAATAGCTTACCATGACGGCGCCGTGCGCCTGTTTTGCAAATCTTCCGGTTTCAAAGACAAATGTCTTACCGTTGAGTTCCACTTCTTGTTTTACAACCATTTCTATCTTCCTCTGTTATATTGTTTCAACTTCACCCTATGTGAAGTTGCCTACTTGCGGATATTCGAGCTCTTGAATAATTTTTCGATATCGATTGATGTCCTTTTCAATTAAATAATCCAGCAGCCGTCTGCGTTTGCCGACCATCTTGAGTAATCCAAGACGAGCGAGGTGATCGCCTTTCTTGGTTTCAAAATGCGGCGACAAGCTGTTGATGTTTGCCGTCAGCATGGCTATTTGTACTTCCGGTGTTCCGGTATCCGTAGCATTTTTGCCATACTTCTGGGTTATTTCCTTTTTTTGTTCCGATGTAATAGGCATTGTTACTCCTTTTGTATAATGTTATAATTTTCTGTCGTTCAATTTTGTAATGTTGCAATATAATTGCGGCTCAACTTTTCATCATTTTTCATTTGATGAACCAATTCATCTACCGATTGAAACTTTAATTCTTCGCGCAGCCGCTTTATAAATTGTACACGAATCGTCATTCCATAAATATCGTGATTAAAATCGAGAATATGAACTTCAATCAATTGCTGTCCATTTTGATAGAACGTCGGCCGCACACCGATGCTTGCCATACCGAAAAATTCTTCGTTCTCAACGTCAACACGCACAAGATAAATGCCGTTCTTCGGTATAAGCTTACGCTTCGATGCTAAATCCAAATTCGCAGTCGGATAGCCGAGCGTTCTTCCGCGTTTATCACCGGTTACGACCGTGCCGTGAAGCGAATAGGACGACCCGAGAAAAATTGCTGCAAGTTCGACGTTTCCCTGTGTCAATGCGTCACGAATTACCGAACTGCTGACAACCACGCCATCGTGCGAAAACGGTTCGACGCGCACAACGGAAAAATCAAACTCTTTTCCGATAGCGACAAGGGAATCAATCGTTCCCTCCCGATTGCGGCCCCAATGATGATCATATCCTTCAACGACTTCACTCACACCGATTCCGTTTATAATATATTCGGTATAGAATTCGCGTGAAGTTTTTTGAGACATCGATTGATTGAATTCAATACTATAAAGAACATCGACGCCAAGCGATGTAATTGCATCGCGGCGTTCTTCAACTGTCGTCAGCAATTTGATATCGCTGGATGGCGCAAGCACTTCGCGCGGATGCGGCTCAAATGTAACGACAACACTGCGTCCATTTCTTTTTTTTGCACGTGCGACAACTTTTCGTATAATTTGTTGATGGGCAAGATGAACGCCATCAAACGTGCCAATCGTGACAACTGAATTTTTCTCGTATCCGACATCCTGCAGCCGGAACACATTTCTCATATCGGATCAATTCGCTTCCACGCGTGGACGTGGTATTAGATTTAATTGTTCGATGGTCGTCGCATCATTCACATGATATTGCCCAATTCGTGTACGGCGCAAAGAAATTAAGGAAGCGCCACAACCAAGTTTCTGTCCAATATCATCAACCAATGTTCGCACGTACGTTCCCTTCGAGCATACGACTCGAAAATCAACAACAGGCCGCCGAATTGCTTCAACAACAAATGCCGAAATAAAAATTTCCCGCGGTTCGCGTACGACAGTACAGTCCTGCTCGCGCATAACGATATAGCGGACGGCCGCCATATTTTAGAGCAGAATACATAGGCGGCAGTTGCATTTGCACGCCGATCATCTGTTCAATAACGGCATGAACTGCCTCATCAGTAACGGCAGAAAAATCGCATCGTTCACTAACGGCAGTCTCGCTGTCAAAACTCGGAGTACAGAATGCCTAATTCAAACGTACCTGTGTATTCTTTTTCTAATCCGACAAACTGATCAATTTCTTTTGTGCATTTTCCTGTACAGACAATCAAAAGCCCGGTGGCTTTTGGATCAAGCGTACCGGCATGTCCCACTTTTCGCATTTTAAAAGTTGCACGCACTTTTTTTACAACATCAAACGATGTCCAATCCAACGGTTTATCGATGAGCAGCATCTGTCCTTCGGTTAAAGCGTCACGTTCGGATGTTGGTGTGACTATCATTCTTCGCTTGGTTTGTCCTGATGTTTTTGTTGGGCATCGTGTTCATGAATTTCGTTGAAAATATTTTCCAATTTGAATGCACGATCCAATGTTTCATCGTTGTAAAAGATGAGTTTCCGGTACAAAACGCAGTTTAACGGCATGTCCTAACGCAGAACGAATGGATGATTTCGATTGCTCGATCAATTCCATCGTTCGCTTCTTTCGTATCTCATCGCTAAAAACGCTTATGAATACTTTGGCAACACGCAAATCCGGACTCATCTGCACTTCTGTGATCGTTACAAGTCCATGCGTATTGATGCTGTATGTCCTTTGAAAAATCGAACCAAGCTCTTCTTTAACTAACGAAGCAACTTTTTCTGTTCTTACTGACACGTCCTTATTCCAGCTTTCGTTTTACTTCAACTTCTTTATACGCCTCGATGGTATCGCCTACCTTCAGATCGTTGTAATTTTCAAGAGCGATACCACATTCAAATCCTTGTTCCACTTCGCGTACATCGTCTTTGAATCGTTTTAAAGAAGCGATCGTTCCATCAAACACTTCAATGCCATCACGGATCAGGCGTATTTTATTGTTGCGTGTAATTTTTCCATCACGCACATAACAACCGGCAATGGTACCGAGCTTCGAGATTTTAAAGACATCACGAATTTCTACTGTCGCCATGACTTCTTCAGAAATGGTCGGCGCAAGCATACCTTCCAGTGCTTGTTTAACATCAGAAATTGCATTGTAAATAATATTATACAGGCGAATATCGACGCTTTCCGTTTGTGCAAGCTGCCGTGCTTTCAAATTCGGACGCACATGGAAACCGATAATGACCGCGTGTGATGCCATCGCAAGCAACACATCGGATTCAGAAATTCCACCGACGCCCTTATGCACCACCAACACTTTCACTTCATCGGTGGAAAGTTTTAAGAGCGAATCTGCCAGCGCTTCAGCCGAACCATCGAAATCTGCTTTTACGATAATCGGAAGATCGCGAACCTGTCCTTCTTTGATCTGTTGAGAAATATCGTCCAGCGTCAACCTGTGCGTTTGTCGGAAATCTTGTTCGCGTTTGAGCTGTTGACGCCGAGAACTAATCTCGCGTGTTTCACGTTCTTCTGCAAGCACGATAAATTCATCGCCCGCTTGCGGAATGCCGTCGAATCCTGTAATTTGTACCGGTTGTGAAGGCGTTGCTTCTGCAACACGCTGTCCGCGCTCGTCATACATTGCACGCACACGTCCACTCCAAACGCCACTCACGAATGAATCTCCAACTTTCAATGTTCCCTTTCGGTACCAAAACAGTAGCAGTGATTCCCCGCCCTTTATCCAGCTCTGCTTCAACGATCGTACCGCGTGCCAGCCGGTCTGGATTGGCACGAAGATTCAACATTTCAGCTTCCAATAAAATTTTTTCTAACAGCAAATTTACATTTGTTCCTTTTTTTGCTGAAAGTTCCACGGCCTGAGCTTTTCCACCATAATCTTCAATGAGCACATTGTGCTCGGCCAGTTGTTGTTTAATGCGTTCGGGATTGGCTTCCGGTTTATCGATTTTGTTGATCGCAACAAGAATCGGTACACTTGCTGCTTGCGCGTGACTGATTGCTTCTATGGTCTGCGGCATCACACTATCATCCGCCGCAACAACAAGCACAACAATATCCGTAATCTGAGCGCCGCGAGCACGCATGGCCGTGAATGCTTCATGACCCGGCGTATCTAAAAACGTGATTTGTTTTGAACCGTTGACAGTAACTTTGTATGCGCCGATATGCTGCGTAATTCCGCCGGCTTCACCAGCAACAACATTTGCGTTACGAACATAATCAAGCAACGATGTTTTGCCGTGATCGACATGTCCCATAATCGTAACGACCGGCGGCCGTGGCTTTAACGATGCTTCATCATCTACTTGATCTGTAAGGATATCTTTTGCAAACTCTGATTCAAAATCGACTTGAAATCCGAACTCATCTGCAACAAGCGTAATCGTATCTTTTTCTAATCGCTGATTGATAGATACCATCATACCCAGTCCCATCACCTTTTGAATGACATCGGCAACAGGTACACGCATCAAATTGGCAAGCTCGCCCACGGTAACAAATTCTGTCGCTTTAATACGCGTCTTGTCAAGCTCTTGCTGATCTAAAATTCGTTGCTGCTCTTCTTCACGCTTTTCTTTTTTCTTTCTACGAATTGCAGCACGGGTAACCGCAACATCTCCTTCTGTATCTGAAAGCGTTTCACGAATTGCACGCGCAACCTCGTCTTCATCCACTTCTGCACGGCGCACACGTTTTCGTTTGCGTGATTTATCGACTTCTACTTCTTCGGCGCTGCTGGGAACGGCTTGTTTCGGATGGACAGTTGCATCTATTTTCTTTTTCTTTTTCTTTCGTTTTTTATCTGCTTCTGCCGTTGATTGCCCTGTTGCTGCGGCAGAGGTTAAATCCATTTTTCCTTTAATTGTCAATCCACGTTGCGGATGGGCAATGAGCGCTTCTAACGGTGTTTGTTGATTTTTTTTCTTATGTTGTTCACGCGAACGTACTGGCAGTGCCGCTGGTTGCTTTTCTTCGTTAGGTTTTTCAACAATCGCTTTTGGCGGTTCAGGCTTAAGAATCGGGGGAGGCGGTTCCACAGATGGAACGACAACATCGACGTGTTCGGGAATGATTTCTTTAACTACTCCCGGCTCTTCCGCGTCTTCAGGTTCAACGATCGGTTCTTCCGGTACTATAGGGGCTTGCGTTTCTATAACTTCAACGAGTTCTTCTTCCGCGGCAAATTTTTCTTCTTCTTTTGCCGCATTTTTTTTATCTGCCTTGTCGGTTTTTTCTTTCCGTGTCGAGCGGAATTCTTGCAGCTTCCGTTGGTGTCGTTCAGCAACTTCTTTTTCTTTTTTGAAGTGCCCCATAATGAGCGACAGCATATCTTCGTCCACCGTGCTCATGTGCCCCTTCACATCAAAGCCCTTCTTTCGAAGAAATTCGATAATTGTTTCACTCGAAAGATTCAGGTCTTTTGCGAGATTGAAGATTTTTATTTTTTTCTGTACTGATTCAGACATTCGTTTTTTTCCGATACCAAGCAACTAAAAATTATGATGCATGTTCTTCTGTTTTTTCTTTTGCGTCGGATGCGGGCGCTGGCGATTCCGATGCAGCGCTCTCGCCCTCAGGTTCCTCTTTCTTGGTATCGATAGAGGCGTTGAGTTCCGCGATAAGTTCATTCGCATCGTCGTCATTTTCAACTTCTGCGTCTTCCAGGCCTTTCCGGAGCATTGCGATAATTTCATCCACCTTATCAGGCTCGATCGCAAGAGTATTCATAATATCTTCTTTCGATGCTTGCAAGACGTCACGAACGGTCTTGAAGTTTTCATCGAAAAACCGATGGAAGAGTACGTCGCCAAGTTCTTCGCGGAACTCCGACAGATCCATATCATACTCTTCTTCTTCGCCGCCTTCTTTTTGAACAAGAATTTCGTAACCGGTTAACTTAGATGCAAGTCGAACATTTTGTCCGCCCTTTCCGATTGCCAGCGAAACCTGATCAGTAGTAACGGTAATATTGACCTTTTTATTTTCGTGATCAATTTGAACATCTTTTAATTTTGCAGGCGCCAAGGCACGCTGAATAAATTGAAGCGGATCCTCCGTGAAATTTACGACATCGATGTTTTCATTATTCAGTTCACGAACGATGGCATGAATTCTCACGCCTTTCATTCCAACGCACGCGCCGACGGCATCGATGCGTTCATCATGCGAAAGCACAGCCACCTTGGCGCGATCACCCGGTTCACGAGCAATCCGTTTAATTTCGATGATGCCGTCATAAATTTCAGGAATTTCAATTTCAAATAGGCGCATCAAAAATTGTGGATCGGTACGAGAAATAATCACCGTCGGTGTTCCAGCGCCCTTTCTCACCTCTTTCACAATCGCACGAATGGTATCACCTTTTTTATAGCGCTCTTTGTAAATCTGCTCGCTACGAGGAAGAATGAGTTCATTTTTGTTGTGCATCACCAAAATCTCGCCCTTGCCCTTTCGGATCTGGTAAATTTCTCCGACAACAATTTCGCCCAACGAATTTGTATATTCATTATAGACCGATTCGCGTTCAATTTCTTTAATGCGCTGATTGAGATTTTGTTTTGCACTGATCACAAGACGCCGTCCAAAATCTGCTAACGGAATAATTTCTACGAAGTCTTCACCCACTTCAAGATGATCGCCGGATTTTTCGTATGCCTCTTCGACAGAAATTTGCAGCGAAGCATTTTCCACCTTCTCGACAACTTCTTTCTCCAAATAAATTTCGATGTCGCCCTTGTCCATATTGACCACAACATCACAACGCGCATCCAATCCGTATTTCTTTTTGACCATCATGCCGAAAATTTCTTCGACAATGCCGACGAGAATATCCTTATCGACACCTTTTTCTCGAACCATTTGTGCAAATGATTCAACGATCTCGTGATTCATTCTTTACCTCCAAATTCAACTTCATATTCATTACTCCCTACCATGGAAGTTCTACAAGACATTCAATAATTTCTGAAAACAACAGTGTTGTTGGATTTCCATTTGAATCTGCAAACACTGCATCATTATCTGTTGCTGCGGTCAATGTTCCGCGCAATTCCATGCGTTGTTCATCTCGATTGTAATGTACTTTAAATTTTCGTCCGATATTTTTTTTATACTGCCGCGGAATCATCAACGGTTTATTCAAACCCGGTGATGACACCTGCAACAGATAGGCATCGGCAAACAAATTTTCCGTTTCCATTGCAGCGCCAAGCTGCCTGCTGATTTCCGCGCACTGGTCGATGGTGATTCCTGCATCGGTATCGATAAACACATCTACTGTTTTTCGTTTGCCGGCCGGTAAAACTTTCACTTCGACCACAAAAGCATTATATGGAACAAGCAGCGGTTCCAACAATGCCGCGATTTTTTGCCTGAGGTCAATCATCGATCATTTATGCTTCCAAAAAAAATAGCCCGTTACAGCGGGCTATCATCACTTACTACGCACTTAATATAGCGATGCTTTCTGCAAGAAGCAAGTGCCAAAAATCTCTTTTTGCCACGATCAATATTTTGGATTAAAAATTTGTTACCATTGTAATTTTTTTGTAAAATTCCGCAATTAATCGAGCCGCTTCGGCGGGATCATCCGTTACATAAAATAATTCTACATCGCCGGCAGAAATCATTTTTTCGTCAACCAACTTTTTCTTAATCCACTCGACGAGGCCAGCCCAATAGTCTGTTCCCATAAGGATAATGGGAAATGCACGAGTTTTTTTTGTCTGAACCAATGTCATGGCTTCGAATAATTCGTCAAGCGTTCCAAAACCGCCGGGCAAAACTACAAAACCGTGCGCGTATTTGACAAACATCACTTTGCGGACAAAAAAATGCCTAAACGTTTGTAAACGGCCATGATCGATGTATTTATTGCCGCTTTGTTCATGCGGCAATTCAATCGCAACACCGACAGATTCCCCTCCTTCTTCTTGTGCACCACGATTCGCTGCTTCCATAATTCCAGGACCGCCGCCGGTTAGCACGTTGAAGCCCTGCTTGACAAGCTCACGCGCAACAGCACGCCCAAGCTCATAATGTTTCGATCCTTCTTTGATGCGTGCCGATCCAAATATGGAAACGAGTTTTTTTTGATGCGACATCAACGTAAAACCCTCGATGAATTCCGCCAAAATGCGGAACACGCGCCAAACATCGTCCTGTGCGCTTAATAAGGTTGCAAGTTGTTGATCCTGCCGCGCGTCATATTCTGTTCGTTGATGTGTGGGAGTTGAATCCATAATTCACCTTTTCAATAATAATTCATGCTAAAACATGTTGAATAATTTCTACAGCATGTTGCACTTCTTCAAGTGAAACATCGAGATGTGTTACCGCTCGAAGTGCCGTGCTGCTCATTTCCGACAGCAGCACACCTTCAGATTTGAGTGTTGAAAGAATTTCGCTAATAGTTTCTTTGCGTTGCGTACTATCGATGATAACAATGTTGGTCTGAACAGTTTCAGGATGAACAATAAATCCTTCTATCGTGCTCATTGCTTCCGCGATTTTTTTTGCTTTTAGATGATCTTCGGCAAGCCGTTGAATATTATGCTCAAGCGCATACAACGCTCCGGCAGCAAGAATTCCCACTTGCCGCATGCCGCCGCCGAAAATTTTGCGATACTTGCGCGCACGCTGAATAAATTCCGCAGAGCCGACGAGCGTAGAACCAACGGGAGCGCCAAGCCCTTTGGAAAAACAAACGGAAACTGAATCAAAATATTTTGCATATTCATGCGGTGCAATACCGGTTGCCACAGAAGCATTCCACAATCGTGCGCCATCTAAATGCAATGCCAGCTTTTGTTCACGTGCAAAATCATGAATTTGCTGAATCACTTCTAACGGATAAATCGTTCCACCGGCTTTATTGTGCGTGTTTTCCAGACAAATAAGCCGCGTAATAGGATTGTAATAGACAGAAGAACGAACCACTGCAGGAAGCTGATCGGCATGTAAAATTTCATGATCGCCTTTAACCGTGTGTAGTTGCACATTGGAAAGAAATGCTGCTGCCGCAGTTTCAAAATTAAAGATATGCGATTCTTCTTCGACAATCACTTCGTCGCCCGGCTGCGTATGGCATTTCAGCGCAAGCTGATTCGACATAACACCGGATGGAACAAATAATGCTGCTTCTTTGTGAAGCAGCTCAGCAACTTTTTGTTCCAATCGATTGACCGTCGGATCTTCGCCGTACACATCATCGCCAACTTCTGCCAAAACCATTGCGGCGCGCATTTCCACTGATGGTTTAGTCACTGTATCACTGCGCAAATCTATATATTGCATCAAACACCTCTTCGCTTTATCGTTAATGAATACGTCGTTGCGGCGAATACGAGAAGGATAGAAAACATCACACATAATTTTCCAACAATATCGCCGTACCGTACATAAAATGTTGTTCGATTTTGTAAATGAATATCCGCGACAAAAGAATTTGCGGTATATAATTTTGTGTGAAAGCGCACAACGCCGGTCGGGTCAACGATCAACGAAATTCCACCGTTGGCACATTGCACTACCCAGCGCCGCGTTTCAATCGCACGCAGCGACGCAAACGATGCATGCTGATATGCGCCGGATGTATTCCCCCACCAGCTATCGTTGGTAACAACAATTAAAAATTGTGCACCGCGTTGGACAAACGCACGTACAAAATCCGGATATGCCGATTCATAACAAATCACAGCACCTGCTGTTGTAAAAATTTTTTGCGATGTCGTAAAAGGAAAGACGATTGTATCACTACCTTTTCCCCAGCTGGAAATACCGACATTCCATTTCAACGGTTCGATGAGAAATCGAAATGTTTCTGGATACGGGAGACGTTCGCCAAATGGAACGAGTTCAATTTTTCGGTAGATTGGCGAAACATTGCGGTGTTCCTGAATCAATGCTACTGAGTTATACGATTGCGCATACAGATCGTCATTGATTTTTTCCGATGTCGCAGGAGCATCAGTAGAAGAAAAATATTGAACGGTCGGTAATCCGGTAAGAACCGGTATTTTTACGGAATCGATAAACGAAAATAATTGCTGTTGGTACGAAATATATTTAGGATGTAAAAAATGAAACGGAATTGCCGTTTCCGGCCAGATGAAAACATCGGGCGAATCGGCTGCAATTTTCTTTGATTCCGTCAACAACGTGTGAAATTGGCTATCGGTACGATTCCCAAGGATTAAAAGATTTATCGCCCCACTTTTCCCACGGATCGATATTGGGCTGCACAATACCCAGGCGAAGTTTTGCACCATCATTTATTGCATAATGATGCATTTGAATCGAACCATAAATTTTTGGTCCAAAGTAAATTACAACCAGTAAGACAACAGTCAAAATCGTCTGTCGTGATATGAGATTCCATTTCGATGAAGATAAATTTCTTAAAAGAATGTATGCGGTAATATTGAAGGCAAGAATCAGCAACGATATTCCGTAGATAGAAACAAATTCGATGATTTGAATTCCGCTGAGATTATATGCTTGACTGTTGCCAATGGTGAGCCATGGAAATGAATATTCTGTAAGAGAATGCAAATATTCAAAACTCACCCACATCAATGCAAAACTAAAGTACCATGCCGTTTGCCCTAATTTTCGTTTGACGAAAAATGCCAACATCAGCAGCGGTAAAAAAAATACAGGATGCAAGACAACAACCGCGACGCCTGCTGTCATCATCCAGACATCTTTGCAATATGCAAATCCTCCCGTCCAATAAATTGTGAGCAGATGGAAGATGAATAAAAAAATGTACGCTCGTATGGCAAAGCGCCAGTAGGAATTCGATTCGTCTGCAACAAGCAAGAGCGGAATGAATGCGACGAATGCCAACGAAAATAATGGCGACGGTGGAAAGGAAACGCCAAGCAGCGTTCCGCCAAAAACAATTAATGTGATATGCCGCCACCGGTTTGTTGGCAAGGATTGATGATTATTCACGAGGAGGAATTTTGTTTTTAGAAATAAAGCGGTACCGACCATGTTCAACGATATGCGCAAAAAATAAAACCGCTGTAGCGATCATCAATCCAATAACGGCACCGCCCGCGACATCGGATGGATAATGAACTCCCACATAGACGCGTGAGAATGCCACCAACGATGCAAATCCGAACAACCACCATTTTCCGCGCGGGAAAAAATACGCAAGTACAAGTGCACCGGCAAAATTATTGACCGCATGGGATGACGGAAACGAATAACCGCTGCCGCAGCCGACAAGCAAATGCACATAGACAAGTGAATGACACGGGCGTGGACGTTCAAGAAGAAATTTGATAACAAAGCTATTGAGTTGGTCGCTGATAATGATGGTAAGAATTAAGAGCAACGCCGCAAGCCGTGTTGTTTTGGATTTGTGAACCAACATCCACAACAACAACAGAATGACAGCATAAAGCACGATGCGAATATGATTTAAATCTGTTATAAACGGAAAGAACACATCAAAGACACGATTTTGCAGCGTGCCATTGATGAAGCGAAACAATCCCACGTCGATTTTATAAAGCAGATCGAACAGCATTTATTTTTGATCCTTGTCTTTCTTGGCGCCTTTATTCATGTTTGCATAAAACCATTTTGATAAATAGATCACGAGACCAACGACAACGACGATCGTAATAATTTTGCCGTACGCTTCAAGGTAAAAAAGAATGTGATGCCAATTGTCGCCCAGTGATTTACCGGCAAAGATTAGAAGGAAATTCCATGCTGCAGAACTGATAAACGACAGCACAATTGTTTTCCAAAGAGACAACTGCGACATTCCGACAAAAAACGAAACGACGGCGCGTGTTCCTGCTAAAAATCTGTTCGCAATAACAATCCCATATCCGTATGATTTAAACCATGTTTCCACTGTATGAACTTGCTCGTATGGAAGAAATTTTATTTTTCGTGATTCGATCATTCGCACGCCGAACCATTTTCCAATCCAGTACATCGTGACAAAGCCGGCAGTACTGGCAACCGTCGATCCTAAAAGCAAAATACCAAAATTCACTTTTCCCAATGCAATGGTCGATGCTGTTGCAACAAGTACGACATCGCTGGGAAATGGCGGAAAAATATTTTCGATATATGCAACGCCCGCCGCAATAAAATAAATCCATAATGGATTAAATGACGATATATTGTGTAGAAATGATTCCATAAGTATTATTCTAACGGGCATTGAAGTGAAGCGACTGCAAACGCAGCGCATCCTTCTCCTCGTCCGATTGCTCCAAGTTTTTCGTTTGTGGTTGCTTTAATTGATATTTGATTGATGTGTAAGCCGGCAGCACGTGCAATATTTTGCTGCATTTCTTCAACGTACGGCGCAATCTTTGGCTGTTCCAAAACAAGGGTTGAATCAATATTCGTGATGCTGCAATGCGCTGCGTTAAGCAATGCCACAACCTGTTCCAGGAGTTTCAAACTGGATATGCCGCGATAGCGTTCGTCAGTATCGGGGAAATGCTTGCCAATATCACCCAGGGCTGCTGCACCAAGCAACGCATCACAAATAGCATGAAGTAAAACATCAGCATCGGAATGTCCAAGTAACCCTTTTGTGGAAGGAATATCGACACCGCCAAGAATCAGTTTTCGATTTTCGGTCAAGGGATGAATATCGTAACCAAAACCGGTTCTCGTTATTGTGGCAATTCGTTTTCGTGAAAAAATACTTTTTGATTTCATTCCCGCACCTCAAAACCGAAAAACGTATCTACCGGTGAAAGCCATTGGACATCAACATGTGTGATATGAGCAAACCGCGGACCAATATTTATTTCTTGAATCAATGCCTCTACCATACCGCGTTCACCTTGTGCTTCAATTTCCACTTCCGATGAAAAAAGATTTCTCACATATCCTTCCACACCAAGCTCCTGCGCATGGCACAGCACAAAATACCGAAATCCGACTCCTTGCACAATTCCTTGAACCAATACATGTGCTCTGGTACTCTCATCATAAAAAAATACGGCGAATGGAAGTGAAATGCAATTGTGTACAGAAAAAAAGGACGAACATTTTTCCGTCCTTTTGTTGTGCGGAAGGCGGGACTTGAACCCGCACGCCTTGTGGGCGCCACCCCCTCAAGATGGTGTGTCTGCCAGTTCCACCACTTCCGCAAAAGTTGTGAGCGTGGATGGAATCGAACCATCGACCCTCTGCTTAAAAGGCAGATGCTCTACCCCTGAGCTACACGCTCAACTTCTTTTCAATATAACCAATGAATGCTAAAAATCCAACGAACAGTTTCAGGATTGCGATTCTATTTTCGCAGATGGTTGTTCGCTTGATAATTTTTTACGGAATAAAATTGCGAGAGGAATAACGACACAATATCCGAGTACCAACAAAATCGGTGCAACAACCAACGGCATGGTCACTATCCCATGGTTCTTGTGAGAGCGCAATATATCCCACCACAAGCAGGAACAAGCCGACGCCAAAAATTTGGTAATTCGTTTTTGTGAACGGAAGCGATCCGAGGATCGATTTCTTTTTAGTTTTTTTTTCTTCTACACGTGCTGCCATAAATACTCCATAGATAAACAAGAAAAAGCCCGATGTCGGGGGGAACACCGGGCTCGACCGTTTTTATGAACGCTGGTCAGGGGAGGAACCAACGTTCCGATCGAACGTTATTGTAGAGAGATTTTTTTTTAATGTCAAGTTTCTTTTTTTGTTTTTTAAAATTTTCTTTCGTGATGCAATTTGCCTTCCGTCAAACGCAGCACGCGTGAAGCGCGCCGTGTTAAATCCGGATTATGTGTTGCAACGATAAAAGTAATACCAAAATCTTCGCTTAGCTGTACAAGCAGTTTGTGCAACGCAAATCCATTTTCTTCATCTAAATTGCCGGAAGGTTCATCAGCAAGGATGAGCTGTGGATTATTCATGAGCGCACGCGCTACCGCAACACGCTGCTGTTCGCCGCCGGATAGCGCATTCGGTTTGTGATCCATCCGTGCACTCAACCCGACTTGTTGCAGCAGCATCTCTCCTCTTCGCGAAACTTCACGGATGGTTTTGCCGGAAATCAAAGCCGGCATACAAACATTTTCTAATGCAGAAAATTCCGGTAAGAGATGGTGAAACTGAAAGACGAATCCCATCACTTGGTTTCGAAAAGCAGCGAGCGCTTCTTCGCTCAACGTAGATAAATCCCGTCCGTCCACACGAACATAGCCGCTTGTGGCGCGATCCAATCCGCCAAGAATGTGCAGCAAGGTGCTTTTACCGGAACCCGACGGCCCTACCACCACTACAAATTCACCGCGCTTCAACTCCACATCGGCGCCTTTCAATACCGGTAAAACACTTTCCGTTCCGGTACGATATTCTTTCCAAATATTTTCTGCTGTTAAAATAATTTCTCGTTTCATTATTCCCACCTTATCGCTTCTACAGGATTAAGTTTCGCCGCACGGTTTGCCGGATAACGCGAAGCGAACGCACACAATGCAACCGCTGCCAAAGCAATGACAAGAACGTCGGTTAATCGAACTTCGACAGGAATAGCAGAAATGATGTACACCGTCGGATCCAATGGAAACAAATGGTACCGGTATTGAAGATAGACGACAGTAAGTCCTAAAATCAAACCCATTACAATTCCTGCCAGCCCGACAAAAAATCCTTGATAGAAAAAAATCTTCTTGATGTGTTCATTTGTTGCACCGAGTGATTTTAAAATTCCGATGTCGCGCGTTTTTTCAATCACAGTCATCGTCAGCGAGCCAAGAAGATTGAATGATGCAACAGCAATGATGAGACACAATACGATATATGCGCCCCACCGTTCAAGTTTCATGACCGTATATAATTCTCTGTGCAAATCGTACCACGAAAGAATATGAAAGTGATTTCCAAATTGCTTGGTGAGTGCCGACCGAACATCGTCCGTTTCATCAACGTTCGCACAACGAATATCGATGCCATCTATTCGGCCAGGTTTGCTAAACAGGGATTGCCCGCTTTCAAGATTGGTGAATGCATAATACGCATCGTAATCTTTATTGTTCGATTCATAAATACCCGTAATGTGATATCTGCGGATAAATGGAAGTCCCATTTGCATCACCGACAATTCAGCACCCGCAGGACTGACTAAGGCAATCGTATCGCCGATCACCGTGCCAAGCCGATCCGCCAAGACCATTCCAATAACGATATTATTTTGTTTCTCGTTGCCTAAATCAAGTTCGCCTAAAACAATTTTCTCACTTATGCCGGATACCTGCGCAACTTTTGATGATTCTAACGCTCGAATATTGACAACACGATTGACATTTTTTGAAACAATGAGCGCCTTCCCTGCAACAAATTGTGAATATCCTTTTACATTTTTTTGCTGCTCAAGCGCAGTAATTAAGCGGGCATAGTTCGCGCTGTCCGGTGGTGTTGACCATTCAATGCGAAGGTGTGGATCGAAGTTGATAAGAATCGCAGAGACTAAACTTCCGAATCCATTGAAAACCGAAAGAACAATAATTAATGCTGCCACACCAATGGTAACACCAACGACGGAAATCGCCGAAATGATAGAAACGAACCGTGTTCCTTTTTTCGTACTGAAATATCTGAGCGCTATGAATTGTTCAAACGACATTACATAAACCGCAAAAGATTAATCGGGTCAAGTCGAGCGGCAAGCCGCGATGGAACCCATGAAGCTACTACCGATAACGCCAGTGCAATGACGCTGACCAGAATGAAATTGATCGGCGAAAGTTGAATGGGAACGTGCGTCATAAAATAAATATCGCTCGGCAATGGAAAGAATCGGTAGCGCAATTCCAACCAGCAAATGAGCCATGCAAGAATATTGCCCAACAGCGTACCGATGAAGCCGATGAGAATGCCCTGCTTCATAAATATCCGTACAAGCGTTGTCTTTTTCATTCCTAATGCGCGCAGCGTCCCGATCTCTCGGGATTTTTCAAGAATCATCATCAACAATGTACCGATAATATTTACAGTCGCAACGATGGCAATCAATCCTAAAATAATCGGTACAGGTTTTTTTTGAAGATCGACCCATACAAAGAGATTATGATATTGCTGATACATCGTGCGTGCATAATAGGGATAACCAAGATCATCGGGAATATGTTCGGCAAGCGACGGCAAGCTATCGGTATTTGCCACAAGCATATCGAAACCATTGACGGTTTTACCGATCTGAAACAATCGCTGTGCGTTGCGCAAATTGATGTAGGCAATGCTGCCGTCATAATCCGCCATGCCCGTTTCATAAATACCGCTGATTTGAAATTGCATAATGCGCGCTTGTGCAAGCGATAACGATGCACCGCCCAACGCATACGCCAGTACTTTATCGCCAATGTGAACGTGAAGTTTTTCGGCAAGCCGTTTTCCAAGAATCATGGTTTGCAGTCCGGTTTCTTTTTCTGCTAAATCATATTTCCCTTCCACTAATCTTCGTTTTGCGGCAGATATATCGTTTACCGGATCAACACCTTTTATCAAAATGCCATCGATCTCTGCATCGGAACGAACCATGCCTTCGCGTGTAGCATACGGCGCCATTTCTACCACGTCGGGATAGCGAGACATCACTTTCTCGATGGTGCGTTCCGGTTCCGATAATAATTGGTTTTGAAATGCGAAGAGCTGCATGTGTGCCGTAAAACTGACAACATTTTCTTTAATGGTTTTTTCAAAGCCATCTAAAATCGAAAGTGTAATGATCAAACTCGCAACGCCAAGCATCACGCCAAGAATCGCGATGGAAGTAATAAACGAAACAAATCCGCGATTATGCCGAGACGTTAAATAACGCAAGGCAATAAAATTCGATGCATGTTCTGTGCGGCGTTTTTTACGCAATCGTTTCACTTTGTTTTCCTGAAGATGCTAATAAGTAACTCTTGATGAACTCATCCAGATCGCCGTCCATCACCGCTTGCACATCTCCATTTTCTGTCCCGGTACGATGGTCTTTGACTAATTGATACGGTTGAAACGTGTACGAACGAATCTGACTTCCCCATTCAATTTTTTTCTTTGTGTTTTCGATAGCATCCAACCGTGCCTGCTCTTCTTCTCTGCGTAATTGATACAAGCGAGATTTCAACATTTTCATTGCTCGTTCACGGTTTTGAAATTGCGAACGCTCTTGCTGGCACGCAACAACGATACCTGTCGGTTCGTGAGTAATACGCACGGCCGTCTCAACTTTATTTACGTTCTGCCCGCCTTTACCGCCAGATCGATACGTGTCGATTCTTAAATCAGCAGGATTAATTTCAATCTCGACATCGTCTTCAACTTCAGGATAAACATAGACAGATGCGAATGATGTATGCCGCCGTGCGTTGGCATCGAACGGCGAAATACGTACCAACCGATGCACTCCGTTTTCTGCTTTTAAATATCCGTAAGCACTTTTGCCTTGCACTTCCACTGTTGCGCTTTTGATACCGGCACCTTCGCCTTCAAGCATATCGGCAAGATAAACCTTATACCCCTGACGTTCGCACCAGCGTGTGTACATTCGCAGTAACATTTCTGCCCAATCTTGCGCTTCCGTTCCACCCGCTCCTGAATGAATTGTAAGCAATGCATTGCGTCCGTCATCAGGACCGCTTAACATATTTTTTAATTCAAGCGATTCAATTTCAGATTGGAGCTTTTGTAAATCGCGCTGAATCTCTGGTTCAATGCTGGAGTCATTTGATTCCTCTGCAAGCTCAATTAACGCAATCGTATCTTTTGCAAGAGCATCTAAATGCTGCCATCCATCAATCCATTCTTTGCGCTCATTGATGTGCTGAATCACTTTTTGTGCCGTGACATTATCCGTCCAAAAATCTGCGCCAGTTGTCCGCGTTTGTAATTCCTGTACTTCTACTTCTTTTTTATCCAGGTCAAAGATACCCCCGAAGTTGTACCAATCGTTTTTGTTCTTCAACCAATTGCAATTTTAAATCTGATAAACTCACCCTAAACTCCTTTATGATCGACTTTTATGTGAAGCTCTCTGAGTTGTTTTAGATCGACATTCGATGGAGCATCATCCATCAGCGAAGCACCGCTGCTGGTTTTGGGAAACGCGATAACATCACGAATCGATTCCGATCCGGTCATCAACATCAGAATGCGATCAACACCGAACGCGATGCCGCCGTGCGGTGGTGCGCCGTATTTAAATGCATCCAGCATAAAGCCAAACTTCGCCTGTGCTTCTTCCGGTCCGATACTCATCAACTGAAAAATTTTACTTTGCAGTTCTGAACTCCAGATACGGATGCTGCCGCCGCCGATTTCATTTCCATTCAACACAATATCGTACGAACGTGCGCGAACTTTACCGGGATCACTTTCCAAGAATGGAACATCTTCCGGTTTCGGCGACGTGAACATGTGATGCATCGCAGCAAAGCGTTTTGCTTCTTCATCGTACTCGAACAATGGAAAATCGACAACCCACAAAAAATTCCACAAACCCGCTGGGATAAGATTATGTCTATTCGCCATTTCCAGACGTAAAGTTCCTAAAATAGTCAGCGCCTTTTTCCAAGTTCCAGAAACAATCAAAACCAGATCACCAACGTTCGCTTCTGCTTTGACAACGATGGTATTAATTTCCTCTTGCGATAAAAATTTTTCTGATGAGCATTCATTTTTATCCGCTTGAACTTTAATATACACAAGTCCACCGGCGCCGAGTGTTTTGACGTAATTCGTCAATCCGTCAAGCTGGTTGCGCGTGTATGCACCTAAACCGGTAAAGGTAATGCCGGCAACGATACCGCCGCGCTTTACTGTATCGCTGAACACTTTGAAATGAGAATTAGCAACGACCTCTGTGAACTGATGAATCGTTGCACCAAATCGAGTGTCCGGTTTGTCGCTGCCGTATGTTTCCATCGCTTCTTTATACGTCATTCGCGGAAACGGAGTTGTAACCTTGTAACCGATAACGGATTGAAATAATTCTGCAACCAATTCTTCGGTGGTGTTTTGGATATTGATTTCATCGACGAACGACATCTCGACATCAATTTGTGTGAATTCCGGCTGTCGGTCTGCACGCAAATCTTCATCACGAAAACATTTGACAATTTGAAAGTACCGGTCAAAACCGGATACCATTAAAATTTGTTTGTATGTTTGCGGCGATTGCGGCAGTGCATAAAATTTTCCTTGATGAAGGCGGCTTGGCACAAGAAAATCTCGCGCACCTTCCGGTGGTACTTTTCATCAGCACCGGCGTTTCGATTTCGATAAAATTATTTTTATCGAAGAACGATCTCGTCGCTTGGTACGCACGATGCCGCAACAGCAAATTCTTTTGCATCACCGGACGGCGCAAATCTAAATAACGATATTTCAGGCGGATGTCTTCGCTCACATCGACAGCATCATCGATGACGAACGGCGGCGCTTCTGACTTATTGATGATCGTCAATTCCGTCGCTTCTACTTCCACTTCACCGGTGGAAATATTCGGATTCAACATTCCTTCCGGACGAATGATCACTTGACCGGTAACAGAAATGACAAATTCCGAACGCAAGTCTTTTGCCTGTTCGTACGCCTCAGGATTGTGCTGCGGTGAAAACACTACCTGTGTTTTTCCATAGCGGTCGCGCAAATCGACAAAGATCACTCCGCCGTGATCGCGCCGCGTATCGATCCATCCTGTTAAAGTTACGGTCGATCCGATATTTGATTTATTCAATTCGCCGCATGTCACCGTTCGTTTTTTATATGTTAAAACCATGTTTTTCCTTCGAGAGCCAGAAACGCATCAAAACAAAAATGCGAGAAGCGCATTTCAGCGCCTTCTCGCATAAATATCATTGGTGCGTCAATTAAGATGTTTGCTGAGTTTATCGACCAACGTATTTTTTGGTACCGCGCCGACAAGCTGATCGACAACTCGTCCGCCTTTAAAAATTAATAACGTAGGAATACTGCGGATGCCAAACTGCATCGCGATTTGCTGGTTGTTATCGACATCCACTTTTCCAACTTTTAACTTGCCCGCGAATTCATTCGCAAGCTCTTCCACAATAGGCGCAATCATTTTACATGGACCGCACCACGTCGCCCAAAAATCCACCAGCACAGGCGTGCTGGATTTTAAAACTTCTTGTTCAAATGTTGCATCAGTTACTTCTATGGGCTTCATCGTTTATACTCCTTTGATCCGTACGGTGCCGGGTCCTAATAATTCTTTTACAGCATCGGTAAATGCGCGTGCTGGATCGACAAAATATCCTTTACTTAAATATATTGAATTGTTCACTAATCCGCTACCGATGACATTTAAAAAACACTGACATTTTCCCTTGTAGCGTTGAATCAATTTCACCAACTCAAATGCTTTTTGTTCCGTTACGGTATCTAAATTTACATTGATCAAAACGCTTTTGGCATATCGTTCACGCACTGTTTCGATGTTCAAAACTTCGTTCACCATCACTTTGATGCCTTCATCCGAACCATCGTTCTTGCCGATCACCATCACAATGGAATTCGGTTGCAGCAACGCATAATATTTTTGATACGCATCCGAGAACACGATGCAATCTGCTTTGCCGGTAAAATCTTCGATTGTGAGAAACGCCATTTGCTTGCCGCGCTTATCGATTTTTTTTTTTACTTCCGTAATGATGCCGCAAACACGTACGGTAGAATTCGGTTTTACCGTTTCTGCTTCACCGAGCATTGCTGTGGCAAGCCCTTCGATTTCATCTCGGTATCTCATTAACGGATGGCCGGAAACATAAAATCCCAAAACAGATTTTTCGCGCGTTAGTTTATCCATCTCTGTCCATTCCGCTGCCGCGCGCAACACAGGACGCATCGCAATTTTCGCAGCACCGGTTTCGAACAGATTCGACTGCCCTTTGATTTTTTGTTCTTGAACGTTTTGTCCATAAATAATTGCAGCTTCCACATTCTCGAAAAGCTGTGCACGATTTTCATGCATCGCATCGAATGCACCGGCTTGAATCAATCCTTCAATCGTTTTTTTGTTGACGGAATGTAAATCCACGCGCGTACAAAAATCGAAAATATCTTGAAATCGTCCCTGCTCGCTTCGCGCTTTTACAATTTGTTCCACCGCGCCGACGCCGACATTTTTTATGGCGCTCAATCCAAAGCGAATCCCTTTCGGCGACACCACAAAACTGATTCCGCTTTCGTTGACATCCGGCGGCAGTACTTCGATACCATTTTTCCGGCAATCGTCGATCAACACAACGATACGGCTGGTATTATCCATTTCGCTGGAAAGCGTTGCCGCCATATATTCGGCAGGATAGTGCGCTTTCAAATATCCCGTTTGATATGCCAGCACAGAATACGCAACGCTATGTGATTTGTTGAAACCGTACGACGCAAATTTCTCAATCAAATCAAAAATTTCTGCAGCAACCGCTTTCTCAACTTTTCTTTCAACAGCGCGCTTGACGAATTCTTCTTTCTGTTTCGCCATCAGCACTTTATCTTTTTTCCCCATCGCACGACGCAAAATATCTGCTTGCGCAAGCGAGAAGCCCGCAATCTCGCTGGCAATTTTCATTACTTGCTCTTGATAGACGATGACGCCGTACGTTTCTTTTAAAATCGATTCAAGTTTCGAGTGCAAATACGCAATTTTTTGTTTGCCGTTCTTGCGCTCAATAAAGTCTGGAATGTTTTCCATCGGTCCCGGACGGTACAACGCATTCATAGCGACAAGATCGTGAATCGATGTCGGTTTAAGCTTGCGCAAGTACTCCTGCATGCCGGGGCTTTCAAACTGGAACAAGGCAATCGTTTGCCCGCGCGTGAATAATTCCAATGTTTGCGGATCACCATCCGGGATTTTGTCCAGACTGATTTTTTCGTGATGTACTTCTTCAATCATTCGCAATGCATCATCTAACACCGTCAATGTGCGCAAGCCGAGAAAATCCATTTTTAGCAAACCGGCTTCTTCCAAATCCTTCATATTATATTGCGTCATCAAATCGGTTTGCGGTGTTTTATACATTGGCACAAATTCACGGATATCGCCCGGCGCAATCACAACGCCTGCTGCGTGCATCGACACGTTGCGGTTCATCCCTTCGAGTACTGTTGCCGTGTCAATCAACAAGCGAATTTTTTCATCGGTACTTTCTTTCACCCATCTTAAATCAGGAATCGTGTTGATCGCTTCTTCGATCTTCGTCACTTTTCCTTGCACAACGGGAATTTGTTTTGTAATGCTATCAATCGTGGAAAGTGGAATTCCTAAAACCCGTCCAACATCTTTCAATGCCGCCCGCGCCGACAATGTTCCGAACGTAACAATTTGTGCAACAGAATTCTCTCCATACTTTTCCCGCACATATTGAATGACGCGTTCGCGCGTGTTATCGGCAAAATCCACGTCAATATCAGGCATGGAAACACGGTCTGGATTCAAAAAGCGTTCAAACAGCAAATCGTATTGCAACGGATCGACGTCTGTAATGCCCAGCGCATACGCAACAATGCTGCCTGCCGCACTGCCGCGCCCCGGCCCGACACGCACGCCAAGCCGCCACGATGCGGCAATAAAATCTTGGACAATCAAAAAATATCCTGCGTATCCCATTTTGCGGATGACAGAAATCTCCTGCGCAACGCGCTCTTGAATCTCCGGTGTTACTTCTGCATAGCGCTTGGGAATTCCTTCGTGCACTAACTTTTCAAAATAATCATCTGCATTGCTCACGCCGGAATCGGCGGGAATTGGAAAATCCGGCATGTGATTTTTGCGCAGCTCCATTTCCACATTACACTTATCGGCAATTTCTAACGTTGATTCAATTGCTTCAGGATAATCCTTGAATAGCGCCGTCATTTCTTTAACGGATTTAAAATACAGTTGATCGGTGCCATATTTCAATGTCGTGTAATCAAGAACATTGCTGCTGCTTGCTTCCGGAATCAACAAAAGAATGTTATGCGCAATAGCATGTTCGCGTTTGATATAGTGACAATCGTTTGTGGCAACGAGTTTTAAACCAAGGTCTTTGGCAATCTTTGGCGCTTGTTCTAAAATCGGAAGTTCGGTTTGCAATCCATGATTTTGTATTTCGATATAAAAATCATCGCCAAAAATATCTTTATAAATTCCCGCTGCTTCCAATGCAGCTTCGTAATTTCCTTTTATCAAATGCGTACTCACCACTCCGGCGGGACACGCAGATGTTGCAACCAAGCCCTCGCGATACTGCGCCAACAATTCTGCATCGATACGCGGTTTAAAATAAAACCCTTCCGTGTGCCCCAGCGTCACGAGCTTCATCAAATTTCTGTAACCGTTAAAATCTTTTGCAAGTAAAACGATGTGATTATAAATGCCGCGCCCTTCTCCCCGTGCCATCCGCTGTGCATCGACACTTTTATCGAATCGCGTACCCTTCGTAACAATGTACGCTTCGCAGCCGATGATCGGTTTAATGCCGGATTTTTTTGCTTTCTTGTAAAATTCAATCGCGCCGTACATCACACCGTGGTCGGTCATTGCTACCGCGGGCATGTTATCTTCGACAGCGGCATGAATCAGGTCTTCGACCGTCGCCGCGCCGTCTAACAGACTATAATGTGTATGATTATGAAGGTGAATAAATTGAGTCATTGATTTGCAGCTTGTACAACTAAACGTATTAATAGGAATATTCAGTCACAACATGGTTGTCGTGATGAACAAAAAACGACAGCGCATGCTGTCTCCTAAATTTCGATTACAACTAACGAAATTTATTGGATGGCATCAAGTGAATTTTGAATTTCTTTTACCGCATCATCGACTTTGACCATGCGGCGTACACCTGTGCGGCGAATTTTTAATTCCACTTCGCCGTTCTTCAAACCTTTTTCACCAACAATCACTTGCAGCGGCATACCGAGAAGATCCGCATCTTTAAATTTGAATCCCGGTGAAATATTCTGCCGGTCATCGAACAACACTTCCATATTCATATTCATTAATTGTTCGTACAGTTTATTCGCTGCTGTGCCCGTTATCTCGGAACTCATATTCACGCCAATCAGATGAACGTGGTACGGCGCAAGAGCTTTGCTCCAGATAATGCCATCTTTGTCATGATTTTGTTCCATATAACATGCTACAATGCGTTCCATGCCGATGCCATAACTTCCCATAATCACTGGCTGCGCTTTGCCGCTTTCATCCAGATATGTAATGTTGAGCGCATCGGAATATTTTGTTCCGAGTTTAAAAATGTGGCCGAGTTCTATCGCATTGGAAAGTTTCAATTCCTTTCCGCACTTCGGACATGCTTCGCCGCTCTCGACGTTTCGTAAATCGTAATATCCTTCGACTTTTGCGTCTCTGTTCAAATCGATGTTGTCGATATGGTAATCATTCTTGTTTGCACCGCTGATCAATCCATTGGCATTTTCCAAACGCTTGTCGGCAATAATTCGGAAGCCCTGTAAGTTCACCGGCCCAATCGAACCGCCATCTGCTCCGGTCAAGCCAAGCAAATCTTCTGCGTTGATGGGAGAAATATCTCCGCCGCCAAGTGCCGTTGTAAGTTTGGATTCATTTAACTGATCGTTGCCTGCCATTAAAATTAATATCGGCTTTTTATTATGAAGATAGCATAATGATTTTGCAAAACGGGTATGTTTAATCTTTAAAAATTCAACCAACTCGTTGATAGTCTTGACGTTAGGCGTGTGTATCTCTTTTAATGTTTCGCTCTTCTCAACACGTCCGACCGGTTGCACATTCGATGTCGCGACCTCAAGATTTGCTGCATAGCCGCACGAATTGCACAGCACGGTATTGTCTTCACCGAATTCGGAATCGATCATAAACTCCTGCGATCCGGTTCCTCCCATCGCTCCGGTTGAAGCACCGACGATAAAGAATTTGATGCCGCAGCGATTAAAAATTTTCTTGTATGCTTCTTGATGTGCTAAATACGATTTATCCAGATCTTCCCAATTCCGGTCGAGCGAATAGGAATCTTTCATCGTAAATTGTCTTCCGCGCAGCACGCCGGACCGAGGCCGTGATTCATTCCGGAATTTTGTTTGTATCTGGTACCATGTTTGCGGCAAATCTTTGTAGGATTGAATATGCATGCTCTGCAATGTAGCCGATTACTTCCTCGTGCGTCGGCGCAAGAACTAAATCACGCTCTTTGATGCTGAGAATAAAATTCGGAACATTGCGCCGTCCCGTTTTTTCCCACAGCGATTCGGGATTCAATGCCGGCAAATGCAACTCCTGTGCACCGATGGCATTCATTTCTTCGCGCACGATGTTCATCGCTTTTGTCAATGCACGATAACCAAGTGGCAGGTAAGAATATACGCCCGCAGTCAATTGACGCATCATTCCTGCACGCAGCATTAAACGGTGGCTGGGAATGATCGCATCGGCGGGAGTTTCTTTTAATGTGGGAATAAATGCTTTACTAATTTTCATACACTGCTCACAATCTTTCTTCTCATTTCTATTCTAACTTCTGAATTCTGTATTCTTTCTTAAGTGCCCCTGAGATGATTCGAACATCCGACCAACAGTTTAGGAAACTGCTGCTCTATCCAACTGAGCTACAGGGGCAATGAATTCTTTTCATAATCGGCATTTTTTCTCTCAACTTTTCCTATTTTGAAAACCGATAGTGCCAATTGTGGTTTCAATAGTGCCAAGTTGAGTGCCAAGTATTTTTCTTCTTTACACCGTAAAAAACAATTGCCCTTCGTGTCAATTCCGGCACTTCCGATGCCTTGCAATTCACGAGAGAGCAATTGTAAAAAATCTTTATTATTTCGGAAGTTTCGATTGAATCCAACTGCATACATAAGATACAAAACAAGGTGAAGGGTTGCAATGAGATTCAAATGGAAAAGATCTGAAATGTTATGGAGTGCCTATATTTAATCTACTATTTTACTTAAAAAATATTTTAAACGTTCTATCTGATTTCCAAGAGTGGAAAGTATTGCGTTCACTTCCGTTATCTCTTGTAACTCCATTTCACCGATAAATTTCTTCTCTTCTATTTCCAGCATGAGCGCATCACTAAATTCGATGAAGGTAGTTTCTAACTCTGAAAGCGTTATTCGTTCGCCGTTCAATTCACATCCCCTTGTCTTAAATGAAATTTTTTCGATAATGTATTCACTTCGTTGTGAAGTTGCTGAGGAAGAAGATGCGAGTATATTTCCGTTGTTTTGCTCGAACTGTGCCCAAGTAATGTTTGAACAGCATACAACGATACGCCGGAAGCAACTAAAGCAGAAGCAAACGAGTGCCGGAGTGAGTGGAAATGCAATCTTTCATTGAGACCGGCACGCCGGACATATCGCTTGAATTGGTGTGATACCGTCCCTTCCTTCAGCATTCTTCCTTGTTCATTATAAAACACTGTTTCGCACTCAAACCGTACGTTCTCTTTTCGTGCACTCAATAACTCCACGGCATCTTCACTCAAAGACACAGGACGGTTCTTTTTTGATTTTGTGGTGAAGGAATCGCTATTCTGTACGAGAATTACTTTTGCATTGAAATCAATATCCTGCCAACGCAAGGCGAGTAATTCACCAAGCCGCAAGCCGGTGAGAAGTCCAACGATGCACAACTCTCGAAAATCTGTTTCCTCAATGATTGAAAGCATACTTTGAAAATCAGTATCAGTAAAAAACACTGGCAATACTTCCGGCGGTTTTGGTTTCTTTACTTTCCGAAACGGATTCTCTTTAATTAATTCCCATTGAACTGCTTTCTCAAATGCAGAACGTAGAGCGATATAATAACTTCTTGCGCTCCATGCCGATGCTTCGTTTTTTTTCGCACTGAGGAAATGTTCGATCTCTCGTATGCCGATTGTATTCAAACATCGATTTCCTTCAATACGAATGAACTCTTGCAACGCTGTTTTATAAGTTTTGGAAGTTTTCTTCGTGTGAGTGCCGGAAGAATATTCAAGATAATCCTTTGCAAATGTTTTGAGTGTTATTTGCTGAGGGGATTGCGTTTCATCTTTCCCGTTTAATAACGTGTAGGTGTTCCGATTTCCTTCACCGGTTTTATCAACTCGAATATATCCATGTTCCTCTAAGTTTTTTGTATAACGTGAAACCCGTTGAACACTGGAATATTTTTCTATCATTTCCCTTGTAAGTGAACATTGCTGTTTTTCATCTGCATGTTCTTTGAGTGCAGCATACACACGTACATCACTCAACGATAATTTTTTATCGTTCAGTAAAACATGCGGTATGTTCACACATTCATTCATACAAAATTAAATCAACTTCCACCACTCTTTGAATTCAACGTATTTCTTTCCTTCAACTTCAACGATCCGATACTTTCCCGCTGTACTGCATAACTTCCTCAAATAGCGTTCTATAGTCGGAATACTTGCATCGGTAACCTCTGCACCGGAATCAATTATTTCTTCCTTCAACACTCGTTCATATTTTTGCACCTGCCTTTCAAGATAATCTCTGAACATAGGTTCGTATTTCCGGTTCAACAGAACTTCCATAGTTGCAGTGGGTTCGTGTATTTTGCAACTATCATTCTCCGGCTTAGCTTTTCCTCTTGGATTTTTTTTCGTGTTGCAGCTCCGGCAAAGCAACTGCAAGTTATCCAATTCATTGTTTCTGTTGTTATTATCGATATGGTCAATGAACAAAGTTTCGTATGAACCGACCTTTTCACACATTGCACAGAATTCACCGTCTCGTTTTGTAAGAATTGGATAAATCCTTTTTCTATTTCGGCTATTCATTTGAGACATATCAACGCCCTTCTCTGTGGCGAGTGTATTTATTTCAAACATGGTTTAACCGGTGAACTTTTGGTAAAGTTTTAGTCAATACGATAAATTATTTCCGGATTAAGGTCGAGTATGTTATCTATCGACCCGCCTTCAATGTGTGTTACTCCGCTCAATTCTCCGGCAATTCTTTCCTGAACCGTTAAAGCGATTGCAAGCAATTTGTCATCGGTTACGTTTCCAAAAGTGCGTTTTTCCAATTCAACTTCCACCTTCCGGAGTAGTTTAGCAAGCCGCTTTATTCGTTCTTGCTTAACAATCTGGAACTCTTCAGCCAGTGCCATATACCGGATAAAGGTCGCTTCAGAGATTTTTGTTTTGAGTTCACCTTCCCATTTCATCAACGTTGGTTTTGATACAGAAATTTCTTTTCCTATCCGGTCGAAGGAATATCCTTCAGCTCTAAGCTGGATAAATTTTTCTTTTGTTGTTTCGTCTTTCATTTGATTTCCTTTCTTTTTATGGACTGGCAAAACTGTATTACTATATATTTAGGCATCCGAAAACTCTTTTTTATAGCTTCCGAAGCAACCTTTTTTAGGGACTGACAAGAAAGTTTCGGTTTCATTCTACCCCGTAGATGTTGCAGCATATTGCAGTATATTTTTTGAATTGGTGCTAACTAAATATTCATAGTGAAGTCGATATTTTGTCTTGCTGTTCATTCTTTTACTCCATTTAAAACAAAAAGCCGAAACTGGAACCTCAGCTTTCCAATTTCGGCTTAAACTATTTTTACTGCTGAGGTAGTTACGGTTTTCTCTCCGTGAACTACCTAATTTTAATCATTCAAAAACTGTTAATCAGTACGTGCTGTCTTACCTTTTGAGTCTTCTACTTTTGACTTTGGTAAATAGAATTTAGCAATGTTATCGATAACGGTTTGATGCGTTTTTCTCCATTCCTTAAAACCTCGCTGTAAATCTATAAGATCAAAATTTGTTGAACTTTTCTTACAAGCCATTTCCAACGCTTTGTTATAACTTATTTGTTTCGCGTATTCAATCATAGTATCAAGATTTTTATTGGCTGTTATTTTTCTGGCTACAATACGTTTGCCTTTGAGCACAATCTCAGCACTATTATGTTTTTCTAATTTATTTCGCACATCTAAAGCACTCTGATTATGAAATTCATAAAATGAAATCGCCTCTCTGTAAATATCTTCTCTTTTGGGGTCATACTTGGGATTTGGGTTTATTTTTTTCATTTTTTCATAATATATTTTTTTATCGTGTTTAATAGTCAACATTTTACCAGTTGCCCATAGATTTATAATGCTCTCCAAAAGTCTTATAGTGTTAAATTGTTTGTGCGCAGAAATTCTTTGCGGAAGGATTGAAGATAAGTCGCTCATAATCTGTTGAAGTAATAAATTTTCTTGTTCATTGCCATTTTCTTTCATCTGAGATAGGATTTTTTCTTTCTCACATTCAAAACCTATCCCAAAATGATTTAGACTCTCTTGCAATATTGGTGCATTAGGGTTTTCAGATAGCCAGCGTTCATGTAAATACTTTGGAGAATCTCTTCGCCTCTTTACCCCATTATACCATTTCTTACTTCTTTTCCAATCAGAGATAGCATCCTTTAGCAATTTATCCGGTTTTCGGCTGCACCCAAAATAATTATTCTTCATTTTCGTTCACCCAAATAAAAAATCCACTGCCGGCAATCCGTCCACTGCCAACAATGGATTTTAATTTTCACCTTCTGGTGAATGTCTGATTGAGAAAGGACGGGAAGTCGTTCATTATTTTTAACGTTTATTGAGTAAAAGCTCGTTTATCAATTCAATGCGTTTTGTTGCTGCATGTTCATCGGAAAAGCGATCAGTTATTTTATAATCTAAATTAATATTGTTTTTATCGGCGATGCTATGAAGAAGCATTTGTCGCAATTCAAACATTGCAAAACTATTTGCTTCACCCATTAATTGTCTTCTTGATTTTAGAAGAGGATCACCAGATGAAATACCCATGACTAAAAAGCTATCAACGGGAATGCCGGATGCGTTTGCAAGATAAAATCGATATTGAACATGTGCAGCCATATCATTGTTGTTGGTCAACAAAAAACCAAATACTCCTAAGTAGTGAAAATTTATAATTCTTTCATCGATGTCTTTGGCTGTACCATATTCTACCAATTCGACATCGCCCTTAAGTTTATAAGTTGATGAGACACTTTTATTTGATTGAATGGGCAAAAGTAGATTTTGATATATCTTTAAAGAATTATTATTTCCAGAAACATTATCGTACTCGATTGCTTCAATGTATTCGGGTGAAAGTGCAATTGGAAAAAGCGTCTCCATAGAAGGAGAAAGGTTGCGATATTGTCCAGTAAGATCACAAAGAGAATCAAGTGCAATAGTTATTTTTTTGTCGTTTTCTAATGGTTTCAAGGGGAGCGTCGTGCAGCCGATATAACCGAAAATAATTGAGAATAAAAAGGATTGAAGAAAAATATATTTCATGCTACGCTCCTTAGTGGATGTTTGAATGAAGGTATGATACAACGAAAAGAAATTCAATTCAACTATTCTTCAGCTGTGCAATTTCTTCATTCAAATAAATCTGCGTGTGTCCCTGTACGAATGAGAACAAGTTCATTTTCATCGAGCGTGTATATCAAAAGCCAGTCCGGTTCAACGTGGCATTCACGGCAATTTTTATACTCGCCTTGTAAAGAATGTTCTTGGTAGTGTGTTGCTAAGCGTTCGCCGGAAGCAAGTATTACGATAACGGTATGAAGTTTGTCAATATCGTAACCGCGCTTCACACAACGTTTGTAATCTTTTTTGAAACTTGATAACCGGCGAAGGGTTTTCATTTCGCAAGTTCGGCAAACAACGCCTTTGTGGATTTGAATTTCTTTCCTTTGCCGCTTCTCGCTGCGTGAATTGCCCGCATGGTCTCTTTATTCGGTATTCTTACATCAAACGGAATACCATTGCTGTGTTGAATTTGTTTAAAATATATGTTTATTGCTTCTGCCGTGTTAATACCTAACGAATTAAGAATTTGCTCAACATGAGATTTTAATTCCGGTTCAATCCGTGCCTGCACCATCGCTGTTCGTGCCATAATCTTACCCTTTCATTTGTTGTAATGTATTACATACGTATGACATAGTCAAGACCTTGCAATATTCACATACATGAAGGCATCAGAAAATACAAACACATTATACAAACTGTTTCGGATGCCTTAAATTTCATGCCTTAATCGCGCCACGTTGCATTATACGGGGATTTTTCAGTTCAAGGACATAGAAATCTTGTCCACTTCAGAACGTAAGCTCTCAGGTTGTAAATGTGCATATATCTGCGTTGTCTTCATATCAGAGTGTCCGAGTAAGTCCTTTATCATATACAATTTTTATGTTGCTTATTGCATTTTAATTTGTTAAAACATATAATATTAGCAATCTAATTTTTCCAACATAATTCCGGAGGATGCTATGAAATATTTATTTCTGTTATCGACTTTATTTTGTACGCTTCTTTTAGGTTGTGCATCTGCTACATATATAGCACCTAATATTACGGCTGAATCAAGTGAAAACTATAGTAAAATTGTAAATAAATCTTTTAATAAGGACATGGTCGGCGTTAATTCAATATGCTGGTTCGACTTTTTTTGGCATCGATAATTTCGAGAAACAATCTGGACTTCTTATTTTATCATTCGGTGCATCTAATCCGTCTGAGTATATAACTGGTGGTCATTGGAAAGTCTCTTCAATAGCTGTGAATTATGAGGGAGACTATGTTGACTACTTAGTTAAATATGCACAAGGGAAATTACAAGGAAAAATGAATATTGTTGTTACTGAAATCGATTCAATGCACACAAGAGTGACTATTAAAGCTCGTTACATTTTCACTGCAATAGCACCGCATACAAATAATCAAGAGACATGGTCATTTGATTCAGGTGGATATGATGCGCATGAAGTAACAAGCCATACTATTGGGACAGAGAAATCCAGAACTTTAGCACCGACGTATAAAGCTGAAAAGGCAATTCTTGACGCAATATCAGAAATCAAGTAATAACATTACTCGCGCATATAATTTTCGTGTAAGTAAAAACTCGCTATAAGCAACGATCTCAGTTCAAGGATAGAGAAATCTTGTCCACTTCAGAACGTAAGCTATCCGGTTGCAAATGTGCGTATATCTGTGTTGTTTTCATATCCGAGTGCCCAAGTAAGTCCTTTATCATATACAATGAAGTTCCACCTTGTGCAAGCCACGAAGCAAACGTATGCCGGAGAGAATGGAAATGCAATTTTTCATTGAGACCGGCACGCCGGACGTACCGCTTGAATTGGTGTGATACCGTTGAAGGAAGTAATTTCTTCCCATATTGATCGTAGAACACGGCATCACTTTCAGTTTTTACATTCCCTCTTCGATCTTGTAGTATCCGGCATAATGCTTCACTCATTGGCACAACACGGTTCTTTTTTGATTTTGTGGTGAAGGAATCGCTATTCTGCACGAGAATTACTTTTGCACTGAAATCTACATCCTGCCAACGCAAGGCGAGTAACTCACCAAGCCGCAAGCCGGTGAGAAGTCCGGTGATACACAACTCTCGAAAATCTTTTTCCGCTACAGTAGATAGAAAAAGTTTAAAATCCATTTCAGAAAAAAACACCGGAAGAATTTCCCTTACCTTTGGCTTTTGAACTTTCCGAAATGGATTCGAGAAAAGGTAACTCCATTGAACGGCTTTTTCAAAAGCTGAAGCAAGGGCAATGTAATAACTTCTTGCACCCCATTCCGATGCTTCCCCCTTTTTTATACTGAGAAAATTCTCAATCTCTCGAATGCCTATGGTATGCAAGTACCGATCCCCTTCAATACGAAGGAACTCTCTGAATGCCGTTTGATATGTTCTAAAAGTCTTTTCTGTTAAAACGTTTTTAGCATACGTTGAATATTCCTTTACAAAGGATGAAAACAATATCGTTCTTTGTTTTCGTTTTTGTTCATATTCATTTTTTTTGAACCGCTGAAGGAAGCAAAAGGCGTCCGATTTCTTCCGGCACTTTGTAGAGACTTTACGCCGGACATTGTGTTCATCGGAATAAAACAGATAATACACTTCACCAATCTTGGAGAGAAACATTGCGCACCTCAATTCTCTGAGTGCAAAAAGAAATCTACAGTGCCTAAAAAAGTGCCAAGTGTTGAAAAATGAAAAGAATTGCAAGGGGATTCTGTAGCTTGCAGAGAGTTAGGAAACTGCTGCTCTATCCAACTGAGCTACAGGGGCGTTGGATATTGCTTCATCACTTCACCATGCATCGGCGTTATTCATTCACACATATTTTTTCCCTCTGGAAGCAATCTTATTACGACTCAGTCAATTTACAAAACATTGATGGGGAAGGCAATAAGCTTTCAGAAGATATTGATCCTTTCCCGATCACAGAACAGGAATAGAACGACAGCACATACTCCACGGGCGTGAACTATGCGGCAAGCCAAAGAATTTCGAATTTTAGCGGAGATGAGGGAAAAGAATTGCAGAGGATAAAGCAATTTGCCTTTAAGAGAGGGTTGTTGACAATGATTGATTCTCATAAGGCGCAAAGGAAACGACAGAAAAGGAGATATGCAACTTGCGATTACAAGATGTTGTTATAATTTTCCGGCTGCGGAACGAAGAAAATATAATTTGTCATGCCCTGAGTGTTTATCTGTCAGCATGCTTTGCTTACCTCTCTTCTCTGGATTCCCACCTTTGCGAGAATGACGATGCAAAAATCGGGGTATGGAATCCGACAATTAAAAAATTCTGATCCTACGATTTTTTCCTACCGGATAAAACAATACCAGAGCGCAACAGGGATCATTCCTTTTCCTGTGCCCTCGATACTTCGTTCCGCTTCTATAAGCGATGCTACACGTTCGCCGTGGGCATCATACACAGAATCGTTATTGATGCTCATCATTTTTCTGTTATCGGAATCGAACAAATTGTTTCCGCGCATTGTTGCAACGCGCCGGTTATCGCTGTCATAAATCACCTGGCCGCGCATGGACGCAATTTTTCGCTGGCTTGCATTATATAATCCCAACCCCCGCATATTATAAGTCATTATCTATTTCCTTTCGATAAAAGATTGTGTTTGTCATCGATCCATAAATCTGATTGCGGTTTATACCGTTCATTCGTTTTTCATTTTCTGAAAGACTGGAACTGCTGGAATGGTTTCCGGCAACTTTATGGATTTGTGGGTTATGCGTACCGGTTTCTGGTGTTCACGTTCAAAGGCATTCACCCACGCTGCCGGAGACACATCTTGAACGTGTTCGGAGAACGTGAGTGTGTAGCCATCAGGATCAAGAATCGTGAACATTCTATCGCCCCAGAATTCGGTTTTAGGTTCTTCAACGATTACAGCGCCTTTTCGTTTTACTTCTGCAAAATATTCGTCTATAGATCGTGTTCCTGCCATTTTGAAACGAAACTGTACGCCGACGCCTGCTTTATTCTGGCGAAGGTCTTCTTTTCGTTCCTGCTTACGGATGGTGCGAACCGGCAACAGCATGAGCACGGGTGCATCTAATCCAACTGTCGCAATAACAATGTCACCGTTTTTGTTTTCGTGTTTATCAAGTGTCATCAATCCGAGCGTGCGTGTATAAAATCCGATGCTTTGCAGCATATCGCATACCCTAATACTTGGTGCCAAGATATTCGCTTTGCGTTCATCCATACTATTGCCAATCCTTTTTCCAGACAAGATTAAAAACAATGGATGGCAAAACATTCTGTAGAGGGAAAGAGAAACAACAACGCTATGTTGTTGTAGGTAGTTTCGTAAGAAACGTCGTTCGGTCAGACAATCGCGGCGATCCTACCGATGATTCATTTCTCTATTCCCGATGAGAACGGTTCGCCTTCTTTGACTGTTTTAAGCATACCTTCTTTCCACTTCAATAGCAAGGTATATAATTTCTTATAGTTGGATTTTGCAATTGCAATACAACGTAAAATGCCCCTGGCTTCGACGCCTCACTGAATCACATTGACAGGCAACGATATATTTGGACGCGTGCAACGTGTCCCTCCACCAATTTTTTATTTCGGAAAAATACTTATTCCTTCTCCACCGCGTCCCACATAGCAGCAAGCAGTCCGTCGATGCCATCATGCGTAACAGCAGAAATATAGTGCGGATACAGCCCACGCCCGAATTTTATTTTTTTCAATTTCGTTTTTTCATCATCATTGATTATGTCGGTTTTGGTGACAACGATAATTTTCTTTTTCTTCGCCAATGATGCATGAAATTGCCGGAGTTCGTTCAGCAGTATTTCATAATCGTGTTTGTGATTTTCGCTCATACAATCGATGAGGAATACCAGCACTTTTGTTCGCTCGATGTGTTTTAAGAATTGAATGCCAAGTCCTTTTCCTTCGTGTGCGCCTTCGATCAATCCGGGAATATCGGCAACCACAAAACTCTTTCCTTCGCTGTAACGCACCATTCCGAGATTGGGCACAAGCGTAGTGAATGGATAATCCGCAATCTTCGGCTTTGCCGCAGAGATGCTCGCAATCAACGTGGACTTGCCGGCATTCGGAAAGCCGACCAATCCGACATCGGCAAGAAGTTTTAATTCAAGAATCAGGTCGTGTTCTTCGCCTTCTTCGCCCGGCTGTGCAAACCGCGGCGCTTGATTGGTTGCCGTGGCAAATTCCGAATTGCCTTTGCCGCCGCGCCCGCCTTCTGCAATCACCACTTCATCGCCATGTTCTACAAGATCGGCAAGTACTCTTTTTTGCAGCATCGCGCACTAACGTACCACACGGCACTTTAATCACTTGATCCACACCCGACTTGCCTTCACAATTCTGTCCCTGTCCGTTATCGCCATTGTGTGCAAGATAGCGCTGCTTGTATTTGAAATCCAACAGCGTATTCAATTGTTTATCCGCACGAATTATGATACTGCCGCCTCGCCCGCCGTTACCGCCATCCGGCCCGCCTTTCGGGACATATTTTTCCCGCCGAAAACTGACGATGCCTTTTCCGCCATTGCCGGCTTTTACATAAATTTTTGCTTCATCGATGAAGTGCATAAACTCTTTCTAAAACTATTTACATTAGTCAGTTTGAGCATGTCGAAGACTGACATTATTACTTAAGAATCACGCTTCGACAAGCTCAGCGTGACTATATTTATTCCGATTTGGTGGAATGGTAATGTGCAAACAACCGGTCGGTGAACAATACTGCTTCATTACCGAACGGATCAACATCATTCACGATATATAATGCGTCAAGATAATGCGCCACATCTTCCCACGATTTTTGCAAACTGATCTCCATCACCGCACCAAGAAACGCCGGTTCATCCCTGTTAAATATTTTCCGCACGATCAATTCATGTTCATCGTCGTTAAACAGATCACAGATTTTTTTTTGTTTCAAGCCGGGAGAAGAAGCAAGATATTCATCGTCGTCTTCACCACCGAACACCAGCACCGGATTTTTGGCTGCGGCAGAAAAAAGTTCATTCACCTGCTCTTTTTCTTCGGCTGGCTGAGGAAGAGAAGCAGGTTTCGGTGTTTGTTCAACCGATAGAACTGCCGTCTGTTCCACAGGCGCTGAGGGACATGTTCCGGTACATCAACGGCAACGGGCACAACTTCTGTTTCAACTTCCGGTGTGCTTTCTATTCCCGTTCGAACGATTTCAATATACTGCGCCAACTGCTCAACGGTGAGATGTGAGACTTCCCGTTTGTCACGCTCGAATTCCAACCGCGACTGAATATCCAACAACTTTTTATCTTCAAAGAAAACAATGGCGGCATTGATGGGCAGCGTTTGTTGTTCAAACTCTTGCCGTGGAGACATTTTGCCGGATTCCACAAACGCAAATAAGGCGCGCGTCATCTTTGCCAATTCCAAACTGGAATGCTGCACCACGACTTCGCGATCGATTTTTTCCAGCAATTCCTTGAATTCCTCAAACGTCAAGTCCGCCAAGCCGTGATCCACTAGGTAACGTTTGATAAGTTCGGGAAAATATATGTAATCGACGCAATAATGCAACTTCTTTTCAATCACGCTTGCCGCCACGTGCCGCTGTTCGCCGCCGATGAAGTTCAGCAGCGTCCATTGCGGCCGGCATAAATAATTGAATTGAAAATGCACGGACTCATCTAACAGCGATTCAAATTCCTGATTGTCGAAATGATACCGAAGCACGAGCAATAAATCGATTTGCCGCTGCAAGCTGACAACTTCCGGCAACGAATACGGAAATTTTTTCGAACGATATTCCAATCCGCGTTCCAGCAGCAAATTCTTTTCCACTTCCGCCTTGAAATACGCTTTGATGGCAGGATGGATATCCGCCGAGAGAATTGCTTTCAGTTCTACGCCGTCTTCTTCGCCAATCGTTTTGGTGCGAACGGCGTTCATGATCGCTTCTATTTCCGATTCAAAAATATAGCCCACGTCGCTCTATCCTTCTCTTCGTTTATTTTTTCTCGATGATTATTTTCACGCGGTCGATTTCTTTTTGCGCTGCAGTTTTGAATTGCACATCTGTCTCTTTCCGGTCCACGATCTGTTTGTACATCAACAATGCTTGATCGTATTTGGACATTTTTTCGTACGCCTGCCCCGCCATATAGTACGAGGTCGAGCCCCAATCCATTTGTGTGCGCTTCGTGACAAGATACGGCACTTTTAAAAACTCTAAAATTGCCCGCTGGTATTCACCTTTGTCATAATATGCTTCGCCGATATAATAACGCAACTCCGCTTCCAAATCCGCATCTCCTGCATCCAACAAATGTTGAAGATGCACAATCGATTGATCGTAGTATCCAAGTTTTTGATACAGCACACCGATATTGATTTTCTTTTCGATGAGATCGGTATCATCGGGAAAGCGTTCGATATATTTTCGCGTCAGATCCAACGCGCCGTCATACAATTCCATTTCTTTGTACGTCATAATGAGATTGCTCATCGCAAACTGCACAAGCCCTGGCGACTTCGCCTCGTTATCAAGAAGGAAGCGGGACCGTTTGGAAGCAGCATCCCACTGTTCCAGCGTATAGTAGGCATTGCCGAGATTCAATCGGATGCGCGGAATAATAGGATCGTTCGGATATTTTTCAAGAATGGAGTTATAAACGATCACGGCGCTATCCGTCTTTTGATTCAACTCGCACACGCGTGCAATCCACGACAGTGCTTCAGGTACGATCGGCGATTTTGAATAATCCTTCATCACGGCCTGCAAATATTTTTGTGCCCGGTCAAGATCATCCGTGCGAATAAAATATTTTGCGCGTTCAAATTCAAATTCCGCTTCATAATTTTCATCGGAATATTTTTTATTGAATTCTGTCGTTCGTTTCTCCGCTTCTTTAATATTATCTAAACGGTAATAACAAATCACGATGCGCGATTGAATATACCGAATCGTCGTATCCTTCTTCGTTTGCTGCAATGCTTCCGAATAACGTGGCAGCGACTCGGCGTATTTTTCACCTGTGAACAACATGTCCGCCGTCTCCAATGCCACAGACGAAACCTTCCCTCCGGATGCCGATGCAATGCGATTTGCTTCCTGTAAATATTTAGCCGCAAGCTCTACATTGTTCTCCGCCTTTGCAAACGACGCCAGCGTGTAGTACACGGTTTCTGCTTGTGCCGTTGCTTGATCGCGCAAAATATATTCTGCATACCATTGTTTTGCATCCGCACGATTGCCGATTTTTTCATAACTGTCCGCCAACTTAAGAATGATCGCACGTTCCGCTTCTGCATTTCCGCTTACCGCAAAATAATCCTGACGCATTTTTTCCAGCGCTTTTTGATACCACTCAATCGCATGCACGTGATCGTTTGCTGTGTAATACGCATTCGCTTTTCTGTTTTCCAGATCGACATTTTTTAATGCGTACGAATACCGTTGTTCCGCCGCATCATAATAATTCAGTGCGTCGGCAACACGACCGCTATCAGAATAATATTGCGCAAGGTACAACGCCGCCGATGCACTCTTGGCATGATTCGGATGGGATGCAAGATATGCTGTCAAGATTTTCGCGGCGGAATCCCGTTCCATCATACCCTCCAACGACATGGCAAGCTGAAACTGTGCCGACGGAGTTGTTTCTCGGCCGGGATATTTTTCAATCAACAGTTTGTACGCAAGAATGGCATCGGAATAATTTTTTGATTGATAATAAGAATCACCCAACGCAAGCAGTGCAACATCGCGCCCGCGTGCAGCGGAAGATTTCGAAAGGAAGTTTGTACCCAATGCACGGACGGCATCAACCGTTCCTGCACCTTGAAGGCGCAACGTGAACGCTGCAATCGCTGCCTGGTCGCTCATTTCTCCGGCGGGATAATGTGCGGTCAACGAATCATACAACGCAATCGCTTTTGCGGAAAAATCTTTCCCGCGTTCAGTCTTTGCCCCTTCCCTCAACGCCAGCAATTCAAAAGATTGCCCCGCCTTGAACCATGCCGACTGCCGTAAATTTTCATCCAGATCGGCATTGAGTGCAGAACGGTACTGTTCTGCTGCAAGTTCGTAATCTTTTAAATCGACAAAATATATTTCTGCAAGGCGGTACGCAAGATCGCCTTTGCTCTTCTGCGCAATCACATCGCCAATGAGCAGTGCAAGTTTTTGTACGCCTTCGTCGCGGCTTCGCAAATCGAACGCTTTCGTTAAACGAATTTGTTTTTGTGCTTCATCGACAAACTCACTGCTCGGATATTTCTTCAACAATCCTTCCAATACCGCAATGGCACCGTCAATATCGCCGTCTTTTTTCTTCGCAAGCCCCAACGTGAACGCTGCATCATCGACGAACTCGCTGTTGGGGAATTTATCAAGAAGCAGTTCACATTGAGTCACAGCGATCTTTGCATCGCTCAACTCGTTGAGTGCTATCGTCGCACTTTCACATAATATGCGCGGCAATAATTTATCATCAGCAAATTGCTGTTGATACAATCGTGTAAGACGGACAGCTTCTGCATAATTTTTCGTAATCTTCGCCGCCTTGAACGCACCGATCAAAATCGCTCGCCGATCAATAGTGCCCACGCTATCACTCATCGCTTTGGTATAATACTGCGCCGCTTTATTCACATCGCCGATTCGTTCTGCTGCAACTGCCGCACGATAGAACGCTTCGCCGTTTCTCGCACCGCGAATATTCGCCACACGTTCAAACAAGGACAAGGCACGCGGAAATGAACGCACACGATTATTCGCTTCCGCCATTTCCATCAACGCATCCTGACGCAATTGAGCGGGCGCATTCATGCTGTTGTCAGACAATGTTTTCCATGCTTTCATCGCATCATCTGTATTGCCGGCAGAATTTTTCAGCACACCAGACGTGAACAGCGCATCATAATAACTCGCCGTTGTTTTAAAATTTTTTATCACATCGGCAACAGGTGCTTCAGCTTCGGAAGATTTTCCACTCGCCATCAATGCTTTTGCCGTCAGCACTTCTGCACGCGCTTTCATAGATGCATCTGATGATAATTCTATCACGCGCCTGCTTTCCTGCCGCGCTTGATCGTATTGTCCGGTTGCTAACAATAATTCCGAATATTTTATTCTTGCAGGAATCATTTCCGCAGTTGTGTATTCTTGAGTCAATGTTCGCAGCACTCGCAACGCATCGCTGCGGTCGTTCAGTTGTTCGTAGCATGCCTCAGCGCGCAACAATGCTTGCGGAGCGAATGTGCTTTTCGGTTGAAATGTTTTCACGCGTTCAAACGCCATCGCCGCTTCGTGAATATTGTTCATCGCAACATATTCTTCCGCAACATTCATCCATGCTTCCGCCGCACGTGGATGATCGGTGTACGAGATTGCGAAATTCTGAAATGTCATGCGTGCATCTTCATGCTTTCCTAATTTGGATTGCGTGAGTGCAAGATAAAATTTCGCATCGGCACTTTGCTGCGCATTCGGATACAAATTAATAAATGCCTGAAATTGCTCGACAGCAAGATCGTACATTTTATCGTTGTAGAGATTCAGCGCAAGTTTGAAATCGGCGTTTTCTTTGGAATCCTGTGACAACGCAGGAATTGCGATGAAAAGCAGGATAAATAATACGAGAATTCGTTTCATAAAAAAAATGTAGCCAATAATCGCGCGAATCGCAAGGAAGGAACGGTAAAGGAAAATTACGATTAGAATTTCATCGCCTGATTTGCCGCGACAATCGCTGCGGTTTCTGTTCTCAGGCGACGAACTCCGAGCGAGACGGGAAGGAATCCGGCACTCATTGCTTGCTGCGCTTCGTCATCGGTAAATCCACCTTCGGGTCCGATGACGATGAGAATGGTTTTGCATGCCGGATAGCGATGAAGCATTGCATCGATGGTTTGCACCGGATCCTGATTTTTCATGCGGAAGAAGTTTCAAGTCTTGTGTACTGCTTTTGAACAAATCATCTAATGTCATTAGCGATGCAATACGCGGCAGCCAGCTTCTGCCACATTGTTTCATAGCAGTAATGGCAAGTTTTTCCAAACGATCATGTTTTTCCTGAGAAGATATTGTTCGCTCGCATTTCAACGGAAGAATGTGCCGCACACCAAGCTCCGTCGCTTTCTCCACTAAAAAATCGAACCGCGCAGGATTTTTGAGCAAAGACACGGCCAGCACTACATCCACCGACGGCTCGTGATATTTATGATGAATTGCTTTGATTGTGCAATGTGTTTCCGGTTTTCCAATTTCAGTGATTACCGCTTCGTACATCCGGTCGTTGCCATCGGTCACGAACACAGTCTCGCCGATATTCTTTCGCAGCACACGCGCAAGATGTTTCGATTCTTCTCCCCGTAGGACAATTGCATTGCCAATAATCTGATCCGGTTGAACGTAAAAATAATCCATAACTTTTTATTTCTATCTACGATAAAAAAACATCATCATATTTCAAAAAGATGTGTCAAGGTCGAGAATGAATTCTGTTTTACCCATATTATTGATTGCTCCTTCAGTACGGTACAACGAATCCGTACGGAAATAAAAATTGCAAGCCGGCGCCGTAGCCGGAATACCACGGCAGATCTGCTACCACTTGATTACGATACCACGCTTTACCTGCATCGGCAAAAATGCCGAAGTACAATCCGTACCGCAATTGCTGGAACTGCGGAATCTGAATAAAGTCCGCCACAAAGTAACGCGGCGTAAGAATCGGCAATCGTAACTCTACACTTGCGATGGCTTTTCCTTCCGCTTCGATGACTTGATAAAAATATCCGCGAATGCGGTCGCCGTAACCAAAAAATGTATGCAAATACGCCGGCACATTGCCGCCTGTAATATCATCGCCATACACGCGAAAACCAATTCCATTTTCATTTCCCCATCCGAAGAATTTTCGGAAGTCAAAATTTGCTTGCACCAGATTGACATCCGATTCGCCAAATCCGTATTTTGTGAGAATCAATTTGAGCAGTGTGCCGTCGGTAGTATATTCATGATTATTACGCGTGTCGTACCAATATTGCATTGATGCCGATAAAAATGCATCGCGCCCGGATGCAGAACCAGTTCTTCCTCCTTGCGGTTCCGAGACCTGCCACACGTTATAACCCGCATTTAAATAGACCGTTTGATAAAATCCATACCGCTTCCCCATGGTTGTTTGCACGGAATAATTGTTGTTACTATATTCGCCGTTGGCAGTATCTAAGTTATGTAACTTTTGAATGGAGGCGGTTGTTGCAAAAAATAAATCGTTGTCGTCCGTGATTTTCGGATTTTGATATGTAAAGGAAAGCCATTGATCGTATCCCAATCCGAAATTGCCGTACAACTTTTCATTTCGACCACGGAAATTTTGGTGCATAACACCGACACCATAATACCATTTGGTGATGTCGTGATATTTGGCACCGAAGATGGGATACGGAATAAAATACCACCGTTCGGATACTGTAACAACGACATCGGCAAAAATGCTGTCACGCTGGTATGTCACATCGACTTTATTGAATAATCCAAGGTTGTAAATTTGGTCGCGGTCATGTTGAAGCACTGCCTGCGTCAGCGTGTCGCCGACTTGCAAAGACATTTCTCGCAGTATCACATGCGGCACGGTGGTTTCATTTCCGATAATGGAAATACTTTTTACGATGAGTACCTGAGTCTTGTCTATTCTCTGCATTCATCATAGCAGAGGAGAAGATTACTGCAAGAAAAACACAGCATATGATATATTTCTGTATCGTCAACAATCCTCATGATTCCCAAAAAATATTTGTAGAGACAGAACTTATTTCATCAGCCGCGAGTACTCAACGGCAATACAGTGATCCATTACCACCTGCATTCCAGCGGATTCCGCTTTCTGTGCGGCTGCGATATTGACGACTCCTAATTGCAGCCAGAGTGCTTTTGCATGTGCAGCAATAGCATCTTTTACCACTTCACCGACAGCATCAGGATTTCGAAAGACATCGACAATATCAATATGTTCTCCAATCGATTGAAGTGTCGGATAGCATTTCACACCATCAATTTCCTGATACACTGGATTGACCGGAAGGACATGGTAACCCTTTTGCTTCAAGAATAAAAAAATCCGATGGCTGTCTCGCCATGGTTTTTCCGATGCGCCGACAACAGCGATGGTTTTTGCCTTCGTCAGAATTTCCTTGATGGCATGGTCGTCTTCAATCGGCATAGCGATCTATCGATACTCTTCGACTGGCGGACACGTGCATACAATATTTCTATCGCCATAAGAATTATTGATTCGTCCGACCGCAGGCCATACTTTATTTTGCTTTAATGATGCAACCGGAAATACCGCTTGTTCGCGAGAGTACGCATGCTTCCATTCGCTTTCCGCAATGACTGCGGTTGTATGCGGTGCATGTTTGAACGGATTATCTGTTTTATCCATTTTACCGTCGATAATATCCTGTAGTTCCTGCCGGATGGAAATCATCGCCTGAATGAATCGATCTAATTCGGATTTTGGTTCGCTCTCCGTTGGTTCGATCATCAGTGTGTCGTGTACCGGAAACGAAACTGTCGGTGCATGAAAACCATAGTCCATCAATCGCTTGGAAATATCTTCTACATCGACACCAGTAGATTCTTTGAATTGCTTCATGTTCAGAATAAACTCATGCCCCACGCGCCCGTTTACACCTTGATACAAGACTGGGAAATATTCTTTCAATGCGGACTTGAGATAATTCGCGTTGAGAATGGCATACTTTGTCACTCCCGTTAATCCTTCATCGCCTAACATTTTTATATACGCATACGAAACCAAAAGAATATTTGCACTGCCCCACGGTGCAGAAGAAACTGCATGAATAGATTTTTCGCCGCCGAGTTTCACAACCGAATGCCCGGGCAAGTACGGTGCGAGCCGCTGCACAACACAAATAGGACCGACACCGGGGCCGCCGCCGCCATGCGGGATGGCAAATGTTTTATGAAGATTGATGTGGCATACATCTGCGCCGATTTCTCCGGGGCTTGTCAATCCGACTTGCGCGTTGAGATTGGCGCCATCCATATATACCAAGCCGCCGTTTTCATGAACGATACTGCACATTTCTTGAATGCGTTCTTCAAACACACCGTGTGTTGACGGATACGTGACCATCAACGCGGCAAGTGTTTCTTTGTACTGTATTGCTTTCGCGCAAAGATCGTCCACATCGATATTACCATATGCGTCGCAGTTCACAACAACAACCTGCATACCTGCCATCACCGCACTTGCAGGATTGGTGCCATGCGCTGATGCGGGAATCAGTGTTACGTTTCGCTGCGCCTGTCCATGATCTTGATGGTACGCTCGAATCACCATCAAACCGGTGAACTCGCCTTGCGCACCGGAGTTTGGTTGTAACGATGCAGATGCAAAGCCGGATACTTTACACAATGCTTCTTCTAATTTGTGAAATATTTGTTGATATCCTTCTGCTTGTTCAAGTGGAACAAACGGATGAAGATTTGCAAATTCCGGCCACGCGAGCGGCATCAATTCCACGGCAGCATTTAATTTCATCGTGCACGAGCCGAGCGGAATCATCGATGCCGTGAGCGACAAATCTTTATTCTCCAGACTTTTGATGTACCGCATCATCGCCGTTTCAGAATGATAGGAATTGAACACCGGATGTTGAAGATACTTGCTTGTTCGTTCAAACTGAGCAGGGAACGCAATCGTTTCTAAATCGTATTGCGCTTGAAGTGAAATCGATTCATCAGATATATTTTTGAGCTTTGCAAATGCACAAACCAAAACTTCCACATCGTGCACAGTCGTGGTTTCATCCAAAGAAATATGAATGTATCGATCTTCGACAAACCGAACGTTATATCCGGATTCAGATGCAAGATACACAAGCGTGACGGCTTCTTTTTTATTTGCTGCTTCGATACGCAGCGTATCAAAAAATACATCGTTGAGTTGTACAAAACCGCGCTTGATCAACTCTGCATCAAATAATTTTGTCAAGCGATGAACACGCGATGCAATTTGTTTGATGCCGTGAGGTCCGTGGTACACAGCAAACATACCGGACATAATCGCCAACAATGCCTGCGCGGTGCAAATGTTGGATGTCGCTTTTTCGCGGCGAATATGTTGCTCGCGTGTTTGCAAAGTCATTCGGTATGCACGATTGTTTTGCGCATCCACCGAGACACCGATAATGCGTCCCGGCATTACGCGAATATACTCTTGTTGGGTCGCAAAAAATCCTGCGTGCGGCCCGCCGTAACCAAGAGGAATGCCAAATCGCTGTGAATTGCCAATAACAATATCCGTACCGAATTCACCAGGCGGGGTCAGCAAAGCAAGCGACAACAAATCAGTTGCAACAATTGCCATCGCGCCGATGTTGTGTGTTTGTTGGATGAACTCGCGATAATCAAGCACGGCGCCGTCTTCTGCCGGATATTGCAGAAGGACACCGAAAAATGATTTGTCTAACTTTATTGTTTCGGGATTACCGACAACGACTTCGATATTGTGCGGCGTCGCCCGCGTCAACACCACATCGATCGTTTGTCGAAAACAACGAGATGAAACAAAGAACTTATTTGCTGTTGGATTAGATTTATTGACGATTCCGTACGCCATCGCCATTGCTTCTGCCGCGGCGGTACCTTCATCCAACAATGAGGCGTTTGCCACTTTCATTCCCGTCAGATCACCAACCATCGTTTGGAAATTGAGCAATGCTTCCAATCTGCCTTGAGAAATTTCCGGCTGGTACGGCGTGTATTGCGTGTACCAACCCGGATTCTCGAAAATATTCCGTTGAATCACCGCAGGCGTCATGCAGTTATAATATCCTTGACCGAGATACGATTTCAGCACGATGTTTTTTTTCGCAATTGCTCGCAACTCATGTAATATTTCATATTCTGATTTCGGCGCACTCAACCCCAAAGAAGAATGACTACGAATATTCTCCGGTACCGTTTGATCGATCAATTCATCCAGCGATTGCACACCAATCGTGTGCAGCATTTCCGTTACTTCATGTTCGCGAGGACCCACGTGCCGCGAAAAAAACTCATTTTGATTCAACATTTCCATTCTCAATTTGTATCACCGCAGCATCTTTTTGCAAGCGTTCCATTGCTTGAGCGGCCGCCGCTTGTTCCGCTTCTTTTTTATTTCGTCCGGTACCGCTGCCTAACGTTTGCATATTTACAAGCACTTCAACGGTAAAACGCCGGTCATGTTCCGGGCCTTCTTCGCGCACAACCATATACCGCGGAATGCCGAACGAATGTGCTTGCGCAAACTCCAACAATCCGCTTTTATAATTATCATCGAATAGTGCGCCTTGAAACACTTCTTCGTTCATCAACAGTTGGGTATGAATAAAAGTGCGTGCTGCCTTTAATCCGCCGTCCAAATACAATGCACCGATGACCGATTCAAACGCATCAGCAAGAATCGATTCCGAGCCACTATCGATGGATTGCGCAGCACTCAAACTCAACAACAAAAATTCCGACAGATGAATTTCTTTCGCCTGCTGTGCCAGCACTTTGCGATTCACCAATCGCGAACGAACTTTCGTTAAGTATCCTTCTTCACGATCAGGATATTTTTCAAATAGATATTCCGCAACAAGGAAATTTAAAACCGCATCGCCAAGAAATTCCAATCGTTCGTTGGAATCCCATGCTTCATCTAAAAATTGAAGATAGGAACGATGCATCAACGCTTTGATAAAAACAGCCCAATTACGTGGTCGATAGCGAATAACTGCTTCGAACTTGGCAAAATCAACCCCTGAAGCTTGCAACCGCTTTACAAGGTGTGTAAAACGAGCATCTTGAAAGAAACAAAAAAAATGTAAATAGAGCCGGCTCGTGAGCCGACGCCATATCTTGGTCAACACGTTGTTCTCCACTTCGCTTTTCTGCGAAGTGATAGATTAATGTTCTTGAAATCGTTTGAACAGCAGAGTCGCGTTATGTCCGCCAAAACCAAAGGTGTTGCTAAGCGCAACATCCACTGTTCGTTCTTGTGCAACATTGGGTATATAGTTCAAATCGCATTCGGGATCCGGTGTCTCTTGATTGATCGTCGGATGGACTTTGTTCGATTGAATCGACATAATGGTCGCAACAGATTCCACAGCACCCGCCGCACCAAGCAAATGGCCGGTTATAGATTTTGTGGAATTCACTGCAATCTTTTTCGCTCGCTCGCCAAAAACTGTTTTAATGGCAGCGGTCTCGCATTTATCGCCGACAGGTGTCGATGTTCCATGCGTATTCACATAATCGATGTCGTCCGGTGTCAATTCAGCATCGCGAATCGCAAGCCGCATTGAACGCACTGCACCTTCACCGCCCGGTGCCGGTTCAGTAATATGATGTGCATCAGCCGTAAAGCCGATGCCGGCAAGCTCGGCATAAATTTTTGCGCCGCGCTTCTCGGCATGGGTCAACTCTTCTAAAATAATCATACCGGATCCTTCGCCCATCACAAAGCCATCCCGATCTTTATCGAACGGACGGCTGGCTTTCTGAGGAGCGTCGTTGCGCGTAGAAAGAGCTTTTAAAGAATTGAAGCCACCGATGCCCATCGGACAAATACTTGCCTCACCGCCGCCTGTCACCATCACATCGGCATCGCCGCGTTGAATCAAAATGAATGCATCACCAATGGCATGCGATGATGTTGCGCATGCGGATACCACAGCATAGTTCGGACCTTTTAATCCGTAAATCATGGAAATTCTGCCGGCCGCAATATCGGGGATCAGCATAGGAATAAAGAACGGACTAATACGATCTTGTCCGCCTTCGACAAAATTGGTGAACTGTTTGTGATACGTCCACATTCCGCCAATACCGGAACCGAAAATCACACCAATGCGTTCGCGATCTTCCTGTTCGAAATTCAAACCGGAATCATGGATCGCATCTTTACTTGCCGCAAGCCCAAACAACGTGAACTTATCAACACGCTGCGCCAGTTTTCGATCCACGTATTGTAACGGATCGAATCCTTTGACTTCGCATGCAAAATGCGTATCGTATGTAGAAGCATCAAACTGTGTAATGGGAGCAGCACCGCTCTTGCCGTTTAACAACGACTGCCAAAAATCTTGTACGGTGTTTCCCACAGGTGTAATAACACCCATTCCCGTTACAACCACTCTCCTCTTTGTTCCGCCAAATGCCATAGTCGTATCCTCTGTTCTTCAACTGCATCGAGACGCGAGATGCTATCCGCCTTCGCGAATACGCACCACGCCTCAGTGTATGATTCATGAAACCGAAGAGAACGAATCCGCCTCTTACGGATCGTCCTCATTCTCGTTTCATTTTATTGCGATTAGAGACCTTTTGCTTTTACGTAATTGATCACATCGCCGACGGTGGTAATTTTTTCTGCATCTTCATCGGGAATTTGGATGTTGAATGCTTTTTCAAATTCCATTACCAATTCGACGGTATCAAGTGAATCGGCACCGAGATCATTGGTGAAAGACGCTTCCGGCGTTACTTGTGCCGCATCGACGCCCAATTTGGAGACGATAATATCTTTCACTTTCTCAGTTGCATCTGCCATGGTTTTACTCCTTTAGTTATTGTTAGAAATATGATGATTTATTTTTTTCTATTACATGACCATTCCGCCATCCACACACAACACCTGTCCGGTGATGTAACTCGCTGCGGATGACGCGAAAAACACGACCACACTTGCAATCTCTTCCGGCTTTGCTGTTCGCTTGAGTGGAATTAAATTCGTTATCGCTTCTTTTTGCTGCGGATTTAATTTTTCCGTCATATCGGTATCGACAAATCCTGGCGCAATTGCGTTGACTTGAATATTGCGAGACGCAAGTTCTTTTGCAAGTGATTTCGTTAATCCCAGCAACCCGGCTTTTGCGGCAGAATAGTTCGCCTGTCCCGCATTGCCCATCACGCCTGAGATAGAAGAGATATTGATAATTTTCCCTTCGCGCTGCCCCATCATCTGACGGCACACAGCTTTGGAAAAATTGAAAGCACTTTTCAAATTGGTATTGATCACATCGTCCCAATCTTGTTCGGACATGCGCATCAGCAAGCCGTCTTTGGTAATGCCGGCATTGTTGACCAGCACATCAATCCTGCCAAATTCTTTGACAACGGCATCTACCGCAGCGGCAGCAGCAGAAAAATCTTTTGCATCGGATTGAATGGCGAGTGCTCGTCGTCCCTTCGCTTCGATTTCTCTTTTGACTTCTTCGGCGGCAGCACTTGCACTTTTATAGGTGAACGCCACATGCGCGCCTTCGGAAGCAAGCGCAAGCACAATCGCTTTGCCGATACCGCGTGAACCGCCGGTTACTAAAACTATTTTATCTTGAAGAGCATTCATCGTCTCATCTCATTGTATGTCTGACAATTTATCGATGCCTTTGACTTGCACGGCTGCATTGATACGTTTGACCAATCCTTGCAAAACTTTTCCGGGGCCAATTTCCACAAAGGTCGTAGCGCCGGCAGAAATCATTCTCGTGACACTTTTTTCCCAGCGCACCGGGCTCGTTAATTGCTGAACGAGCAATTCTCGAATATCGTTTGCGGACTGCACCGGCTGCGCTGTGACATTTGCATACACCGGTATCGATGCATCGTTAATGGAAACATGCTCAAGCGCAGATTTCAATCCAGTTCGCGCAGATTCCATAAGCGGAGAATGAAACGCGCCGCTGACGGTTAATTCTTTCACAAATCTTGCACCGCGCGCTATTGCAAGTTCCATCGCTTTTTGAATTCCCGCGATGGAACCGGAAATCACCACTTGTCCTGGTGAGTTGAAGTTCGCTGCTTGCACAATTCCCACAGAAGACGCTTCAGAACAAAGTTCCTCCACATCATCCGATGACAATCCGACAATTGCCGCCATAGTTCCGGGTTGTTCTATTCCTGCTTTCTGCATTAATTCACCGCGAAGACGCACGAGTTTCAATCCATCTTCAAACGTCAACGCACCCGCCGTGACTAATGCAGAATATTCTCCCAGCGAATGTCCGGCCGTCATTGCCGGCTGACCGTTATTCATCAACTGCAATAACGCCATACTGTGAAGAAAAATCGCGGGCTGCGTATTTTCTGTTTGCTTCAATTCTTCTTCAGGGCCTTCAAAACAAATCTTGCTCATGGAAAATCCGAGCAACACATCTGCTTTTTCGAACAACGCTTTCGCTTGTACGTTATTGTTGTACAACTCTTTTCCCATACCAACATATTGCGAGCCCTGCCCAGGAAAAATAAACGCCGTCTTCATGCATTCGCTCCAATGTTCGCTAACGACCATTTGATATACGTCGCGCCCCAAGTGTAACCGGCGCCAAACGCTGCAAGCACAATATTTTGTCCACGCTTGAGCAAACCTTTTTGCCACCATTCAGATAGACATAGCGGAATTGTTGCTGCCGTGGTATTGCCGTATCGATCAATATTGATCATCACTTTGCCGCTGCTAATTTCCATGCGCTTGGCAGTGGCATCGATGATGCGAAGATTCGCTTGATGCGGTACCAGCCAGGCAATGTCCTCGCCTTTTAAATTATTGCGCTGCATAATTTCTGCAGCAACATCTGCCATGCCAACAACCGCATGTTTAAAAACTGTTTTTCCATCTTGATACACATAGTGCATTTTTTTGTCAACAGTTTCATGCGTTGGCGGATGAAGACTTCCGCCACCTTTCATGTGTAATGCTTCTTTTCCCGATCCATCCGTATATAAACGTTGATCGAGAATTCCGTACGCACGTTCATTGGTCGGTTCCAATAGAACTGCTGCGGCAGCATCACCGAATAAAATGCATGTGTTACGATCAGTATAATCTGTAATCGAACTCATTTTATCCGCGCCAACAATGACAACTTTTTTGTGCGCTCCGGATTCGATAAATCGCGCACCGACACTGAGTGCATAGAGAAAACCGGAACACGCTGCTGACAAATCAAACGCCCATGCATTCTTCGCACCGATTTTGTTTTGCACTAAACACGCGGTTGCCGGGAACATCATATCGGGCGTAATGGTGGCAACAATAATAAGATCAATTTCCGTTGCATCTATCTTACGATTGGCAAGAAGTTGCTGAATGGCTCGCGCAGCAAGATCAGACGTTGCGCCATGCTCTTGAAAATGACGTTCACGTATTCCTGTCCGGGTAACGATCCATTCATTGCTTGTATCTACCATTTTTTCAAAATCTGCATTGGTAAGTATTTTTTCTGGAACATAATGACCGACTGCTGTTATTGTTGCTCGTTGTACTTCCATCAGAACTTTCGTTATGCCTTTACCGTAGAGTTTGAATGCACTAATGCTGTTTCGATATGCTGATTGACCTTACTTGTTGCGACTTTTGCCGCAGCAAGAATCATGTTTTTAATTCCCTTGGGCGTTGAACTGCCATGCCCAATAATCGCCACGCCATTAACACCAAGGACAGGAACGCCGCCCTGTTCATTGGGATTCAAATCCCACAACGATGCTTTTAATGGCCAGCTTGTAATACCGGTTGCAATTTTTTTGAATATGCCGCGGTTTGCAAACAAACGTAAGCGGCCTTTGAGAAACGAAGGAACGCCTTCGCCAAATTTCAAAACAATATTACCTACAAAGCCATCGCAAATAACAACATCGGCTTTGGGCTTCATAATATCTCTTCCTTCGATATTGCCGATAAAGTTTAGATTACTTTCCGACAATAATTTGTAGGCGCCAAGAACAACTTCCGTTCCTTTGGTCTTTTCTTCGCCGACATTCAGTAATGCAACCGTGGGCCTGTTTTTCTTCAGCACCAGTTCGTAATAGAGACTTCCCATCACGCCAAATTCATATAAATGCTGCGCACGGCAATTGACATTGGCACCAGCATCGGCCATGAAAAATGTGCCATGCACCGCCGGCATAAATGTTCCGATCATCGGGCGGCTGACGCCTTTGATGCGGCCCAAAATCAATGTTGCGGCAGAAAGTACTGCACCTGTATTACCGGCGCTCACCAAGGCATCCACTTTTTTTTCACGATGAAGGTGCATACCGACTGCAAGTGAAGAATCTTTTTTTTGTTTCAACGCAGCCGTGGGAGAATCTTCCATCGTGATGACTTGCGACGCATGCACGATTGAGATCGGCAGCCCTTCTGCTTGATGTTTGGCAAGCTCTTTTTGGATTGCGGTTTCATCGCCAACCAAGACAACTTCAAAAGAACCATCTGATTGGCGGAGAGCTTGGACTGCGCCGGCAACTTCACGCTCTGGCGCATAGTCTCCACCCATGGCATCAAGTGCTATGCGTAATTTCTTAAGGGATTCCATGGAACTCGCTTCAGGTGCCGAAAGAGCGGAACCGAAGTGAACCTACTTCCTTACGCTTCTTTCGGGGTAAGAATAGAGCGGCCGTTGTAAAAGCCGCAATGCGGGCAAGCCCGATGCTGGAGTTTTTGTGCGTGGCAATTGGGGCATTCTTGTGTGGTGGGCGCTGACGCCTTGTAATGTGTTCGGCGCTTACGTCCCCGCGTTTTAGAATGTCGTCGTTTTGGATTTGGCATGAAATAAGTTCCTTTGTTAATTCAACTTGTTGTACACTTAATTATGAGAAAGCTTTTTTAATGCTTCCCATCGTGAATCAATTTCTTCTGTCGAGCACTTGCACTGCGTATGGTTCTTATTGCCGCCACACACAGGACAAAGTCCTTGACAATCTTCTTTACAAAGCAATTTTCGTGGCACAGTTAAAAGAATAAACTGCCGCACATCATCTTCTAAATCTATATAATTGGTGTCGGTCGAAAGAACGCGAATTTCATCTTCCTCTCGAACACCGTTCATTGAACGCTCAGCCATAACATAGACCATGGAATATTTTGTTTTGAGCGTCGTTGTATATTCATTCAAACATCGGTCACATTCAAAACGCGCTTTTGCTTCAATTGTTGTATGTAACAACAATTGCGTTGATGCTTTTTCCAATAATGCCTGAACTCGAACTTTTTCAATGAACTGACTATCTAATTCAATGGTTGCAGGCAACGCTTCAAACAAAAATTCATGACTGCCTTCCGACAAATTCGAAATATTTATCTTCAATTCAGCCAACGTTATTACCATACGCGCAGGTTATGGAAAAACTCATAACCATATAAAAAACGAACAATCTAATCAAAAACGTATATAAAGATAAAAAAAATGATGACGATAATCAAGATGAAAGTAGCAAGCATACAAAAAGCATCGTTTCTTGAGCAATGCAGAATATTTTTATCGACAAGATAAACTCTTACACTTCAAACAATTCTAATGGCGAATAACTGCAACTTTTCCAGTTGCTACTTCTGCCCCATTGTCGGCATACGCAACGATGAAGTACACGCCGGAAGGCACATAATTGCCTTTGGTGTTTTTTCCATTCCAAAAGGCACGCCCTCCGCCTTGTGCAGTGAATTCATCGACAACAGTTCCGCTAACTGTCAAAATCTTGATCGTACATATTGACAACCAATCCTTGAATAGTCAATTGTTGGTCACTTGGAACTTTAAACGGATTGGGATACATAAACAAAGAAGACATCGTATTGCTTGGCATCGTGGTACCAATTTGCAAGCTGGACAATCCTAACTGAGTTGCAAAATACGCGATACCGCGCTGCTGATCAATCGCAATACTCCAGACATCATCGCTGATCAATTTTCCATTGGTCGAACTCACCGTATACTGTTTAAGCACTTCTGTAGCATCTGAGTTCACCTCAATGACACCCTCTTTCGTTGCCAGCCATTTATTGTTGTTGCCATCGACAGCAATTGCCTGTATCACTTCGGCTGCAAGATAGGTACGGAATCGTTAATGACGAACTCGTTAATAATTGAGGATTGGATAAATCATTGATGATGACAAGTCCGTAATCAGTACCAATCCATAAACTTCCATTTTGATCAAGAGTTGTACAATATACTTTTGTCGTTGAATTCGGTAAGCCGCTTACCGCTCCCCACCCATTGTTTTGGTTATAATAGTATAATCCATTTTCTTTCAATCTATGACCCGGAAGCGCACATGAAAACCACTTCGTATCATATTGATCGATTGTAAGATCGGTAAATGCTCCATAACTCATCGTGTTCACATACAAAAGATCGGTCGAATCGGTAATCATTCTTGTCAAACTGTTTCCATTATAAATATTGTATAGCGCAAGCCATAATTGACCACTTGCATCGACCGCAGTTCCGCTGCCGACAACAAAATCTACATCGTTTGCTTCTGCGACATTCAATCCTGGATTGACGGTGTAATGATCGATCCGTTTAACGACAGAATCATTTTGAATGATATAAAATCCATTTCCCCACGTCGAGACCCACACTGATCCATTTAAACCAAATGAAACTTTATGGCAATCATTAGCATTATTTGTTCCGCCATTATGATCATGCATCCAGAAGCTATTATTGGAATTAAAGTTTTTCCATTGAGTTCCATCAGACAACACAGGATTATATCGATAAAAACCGACATGAGCTACTTCGCCGGGAGCACACCACAATACACCATTGTCATCGATTAATAGATTGGCAAACATATTGGCATTCGGTCCGTTCGGCATTTTGGAAATCCACTGGCCATTCTTCGATTCTACAAGTCCTTCGTCGCTTGTGGCTAATCGAATATAATCGTTCTGAACAAACGCTGAAAAAGAAATTGCAGAGGAAAACAGATTGATGATCGAACCATCGACATTTGAAAGAACTTTTACTCCATCGCCTGCAACCAATATCAATAAACGATCTCCAAGAGCATCACATTGAAAATCGACGATGTTTTTTCCAGCAAGAGATGATAATGTTTGAAACGTTTGTGCTGCTGGATCAAAATAAACTGCACCAGCAGATGTTCCGACAATTAAGGTATCATGAAATACGGTCATAGCACTGACAGCCGTTGTGCCTATACTGCCAAGCGAAGTATAAGTAGAATTCAAAAACACCGTCGATGAACTTCCAAGCATGCCTGTTGTTACACCCAACGACGTTCCGACCCACAATCGATTGCCTTGAAGTGCTGCACATGAAACTGTAGGAGTGTTGGCAAATCCAAAGTTCGAATACGTATCTCCAAACTCCCACTTAGATAAACGAAATACGGAAACACCAAAATCACTTACCACTAAAATTGAATCGCCTTTAGAAAGAAATTTATGAATAGTTTTTGTAGTATAAGATCCATTTTCATAAATATCGGTTATTGCGGACCATTTTTGCAAAGTTCGATCATATACATTAATAGAGCCATTGGAAGCTCCAACCCAAATACGGCCCTGGACATCTGTACCAATCGCATACAAATCACTGGAACTCAATCCATCTACATTAGTATATTTTGTATATGGTGCCCTTGTTGTATCATATACAAACACACCGCCGCTCGTTGCCGCCCAGACCTGAGAACCAACACGCAAAGCAGAGCGTACAGATTTCATAGAAGTAAAACTTTTCCATGTTCCAACCTGACCGTACGCAGAAGGGATGAAACTCCATAAACATAAGCATATAATTATTCGCCGCACCATGGGTTATCTGTTTTTCTTTTTGAGTGATTGGAAAAGAGAAGCCATCTCCATTGCCGTTAATGCTGCGTCCCAACCTTTATGTCCTTGCACACCGCCGACGCGATCAAGTGCCTGCTGTTCGTTCTCCGTCGTCAACACTCCCATAACGACCGGCATCGAATATTTTAAAGCAACCTCCTGAATACCGCGCGCCGTTTCTGCCGACACATATTCAAAGTGCGGCGTTTCACCGCGAATAATTGCGCCGAGACAAATAATCGCATCCCATCGTTTTGATGCTGCAAGCTTATTCGCTACCTGTGGAAGTTCAAATGCACCCGGGCACGTAAATGTCTGTACATTTTTTGCGGGAACGGTATGAGCGTGCAAACATGTTCAGCACCTTCCAGCAATTTATCTGTAATATGGCTATTGAATTGGCTTTTAACAATAGCAAATCGGAACTTGACAAAAGATCCTTGAAGTTTTCGATATGACGTATTCTGTGTATTCAAAAAAAACTTATGTAAATAGCCGGCTGCGCATTTCATCGACCACTTGCAGTGGGACGGTATAAGCACCTAATACTTCATTATCGTTCTTCTTTCCACCGTGAAAATCTGAGCCACCACTTTCTAAAAGAAAATATTGTTGAACAAGGTTACGATAAAATTCTTGTTGCGACCTATTATGTGACGGATGTACAACTTCGATGCCATCGACACCGGCATCGATCAATTGAAGCAATTCCACTTCACTGGTATATTTTCCAGGATGCGCAAGAAAAGAAAGTCCACCCGCGGAGGATATCAGCTTTACAGCTTCTACCGGCGACAGTTGATATTTTTTTTCATACGCCGGCATTCCCGTGCCGATGTATTTGAGAAATGCTTCGTTGTATGTTTCAATCAAGCCATTCTCAACAAGTGCGCTGGCAATGTGCGGCCGCCCAACGGAACCAATGCCTGCACGATCCAAAACCGCATCCATTTTGAGTGGAACATTAATGTGGTTCAACTTTTTCACAATTCGTTCTGCGCGGCGCAATCGTTCCTCGCGAAAACAAGCGAGATACTCCAGCATTTGCTCATTTTTATAATCAAAAAAATAAGCAAGCAAATGAACGTCTTTATCGTTCAACTCGATACTTAATTCGACACCCGGCACAATTTCCACGCCCGCGCTCTTTCCACACTCAATCGCTTCTTCAATCGCACCGACATTGTCATGATCGGTAATGGAAATAACCGATAAACCCGCCTTCGCTGCTTTTTGAACAAGCTCTTGAGGCGTTAACACACCATCAGAATAAACAGTGTGAAGATGTAAATCTGCGCGAAAATTGTGAGTAGATGATATTTGATTCTCTTGTTTTTGCTCCCGCAAATTCATGAATGCCTATAATAAAAAAAACTTTTTTTGTACCGCTTGCTTCACAATTGGTACTCTGCCATCGATTACAAATATGTTTTACGAAATGCATCGTAATCGTTGATGGTCAGTTGATTTCCTTGCTGTTCGATTTCTCCGCTTTCCACGAATTGATGAATCATGCGGGAAACCGTTTCACGGGATGTTCCCGCCATATTTGCCATATCTTGCTGCAGCGGCAATTCGTCGATCACGACTTTTCCTTTTCGGAACACACCGACATCTTCCGCAAGCATTAACAGCACATTGGCAATTCGTCCGGCGGCATCTTTTAATGAAAGACTTTTTATTTGCATGTCGGCTTTGCGCAGCCGCATTGCAAGTTCGCTCAAGAGCGAAATCGCAACGGCGGGAAACTCGTTCAACAGTTCAATAAAATCCCGCCGGTGAATCATAAATAATTCCGATTTAGTCGTCGCAACAACGCTCGCAGAACGCGCTTGTCCATCCAACAGCGACATCTCGCCGAAAAATTCTCCAGGCCCAAACATAGAGAGAATCACTTCGTGTCCCTCTTCATCCATGCGCACCACTTTTACTTTACCGGAAATAATTACAAACAGTGCGGCGCCACTTTCTTGCTCCAATACAATGATGTTGCCCGGCGTATATTTTTGCCTTGTGCCAACTTTCGCAATTTTTTCCAATACCTTGTCTTCTAATTCAGCGACAATCGGAACATTGCGTAAAAAACTGAATTCATCTTGCGCCATAGGGTCCTTGCAGTTTTTAGGTTGATGATGATCATTTTGCATTCTGCACAGCTTCTTACTTGAAATATATCGGCTGAAATCCTGAGAAGCAAGGTTTATTCTTGTTTTTCATCCTTCCGGTAACATTTATCAATAAACTCAGATTTCGGTTGCTTGCCCTATCATTCATCAAATCCTACGACCGCGGATCGGTCAAAATGAAAGATACAGATTAATCCTATTTGGGAAATAATGATCGTTCGCTTATTTATTTCCCGCTGATCAATATATCGGGAAATTTATTTTTCATCAACCGTTTGAGATACGCTTTAATTTCATCTTCCGATTGCATCTCTAACACACGTTCGGCAACATGCTTTGCTTCCGTGTAATGGATGGAACGAATGATCTTTTTAATTTCCGGCAGCACTGTAGGAACGACACTGAATTCATCCAACCCAAGTCCCAAAAGCAAAATGGTCGCCAGCGGATCGCCTGCCATTTGTCCGCACATGCCAACCATCACTTTCCCTTGTTGCCCACGCTCAATAATACGCCGTAAAAAACGAATAACGGCTGGATGAAATTCTTGAAACAAATCAGAGACCACATCGTTGCCGCGATCCACGGCAAGTAAATATTGAATAAGGTCGTTCGTGCCGATACTGAGAAAATCTACTTCCTTCGCAATGTGGTCTGCAATCACCGCCGCAGCAGGGACTTCAATCATAACGCCAAGCTTCAGTTTATCATCGAAGGCAATATTTTTTGCACGCAGATCATCTTTTGCTTGTGCAAGAAGTTGCTTTGCCAATTGCACTTCTTTCAGACTTGTAATCATCGGCAAGAGGATCGAAAGATTTTTTAATGTGCTCGCGCGAAGGATGGCTCGCAATTGATCGAGAAATACTTGCGGCTTATCTAACATAATGCGGATGCCGCGCCATCCAAGAACCGGATTGCTTTCCTTAATGGATTGTGCCATCAGTTTATCGCCGCCAATATCAAAGGAACGAATGATCACTCGTTTTGGATGGACCGATTTTGCAATGCGGCGATACGCTTTGTATTGTTCCTCTTCACTGGGAAAAACTTCTTTTCCGATCAGCAACGTTTCAGAACGATACAATCCAATGCCATCCGCTCCTTGAAATTTGATAAATTCCAACTCCTCTTCTAATTCGACATTGGCGGATAATTCCACCCGATGTCCATCAAGCGTTTCGGCAGGAAGATCACGCAGGGTGGCAAGTGTTTCTTCAAATTCTGCATGATGCGCTTTCTTCTTTTCAAATGTCTTAATCGTTGTCGGTGTTGGATGAAGAATAACGATACCATCGTATCCGTCAACAATGACTGTCTCACCAGGTGCACTCAACGATGCGATTTGATGCACACCAACAATCGCCGGAATTTTCAGCGCACGCGCCAGCAAAGCCATGTGAGATGTGGCGCCGCCAATTTCCGTGATGTATCCAAAGACTTCGTTGCGGCTGAACATGAGCGCATCGGCGGCACTGATGTTGTGCGAAACAATCACATGCGATCCATCAATTTTGGAAGTCAATTTTTGTTCTTCCATATTGCGAAGAATGCGATCTTCCACGTCTTTTAAATCATCCGCGCGTTCCCGCGCATATTCATCCTGCGAGTTCGCCATCAAACGATGGTATTTTTCCATCTCATCGCGAAGCAGATATTCTACATTCTTCCGTTCGTGCCGCAACCGCGCATACACCATATCGAACAAGACAGAATCTTCCAGAATCAAAGTTTGTGCTTCAAAAATTCTAGCTTGATCACTGTCTAATTTGTGCTGTGCAAATTCGAAAATCTTGATTAATTCTTTTTTGGAACGCGCAACCGCGCTTTGCAATCGTTGAATTTCACGGCTGACTTCCTCCGCTTCAATATTGCGTACTTGTACCGTCGGGCTAATGTTTACGATAGAGGTAAATAGGACCGATGGCGATTCCTGGCGAAGCCGGAATGCCTTTTAATTTCAATTCTTGTTTCGAAGATTGTTCCATAAATCACTCACTGCTCAAAATGCACTTTCTCCCTTATACCGGTTCACCGAAACCGCTTTCAAACAATTCTGCCATCGCATTGGAAAATTCTTGTTCATCGGTGCCATCGAATTTTAGCAATAACGTTGAACCTTGTTCGGCTGCCAACGTCATGACGCCGATAATACTTTTGCCGTTGATTTCCACATTGTCTTTTTCAATATAAAATTCTGATTTAAATTTTGCCGCCAATTTCACAATCGCAGCAGCCGGCCGGGTGTGCACTCCCGCTCGGTTTCGTATCGTCACTTCACGCTCAATCATTCGTTTCTATTAATATGTCCGTTTCAATAATTTATCGGTTAACCAGAACATCGTTTCACTTACAGGCGTTTCCGGCAAAACAGTCAATTCTTTTTTTGCTTGTTCAATGTCTTCGGTAATTCTACGGCGTGCGGAATCTATTGCGCCAGTAATTTCGTAGATGTCGCGATACTCGGCAATTTGTTTTTTCGAGATACCGCCTTGCGTGAAGATGCGTTGCAGCATGGTTTTCTGTGATCCTTTGGCAAGGCGCAGCGCTTCCAGCAGCAAGAAGGTTTTCTTTCCTTCCATCAAATCGCCGCCGATGGTTTTCCCGAATTCTTTTTCATCGGCAATCACATCTAACAAATCATCTTGAATCTGAAACGCGCGCCCCACATGCTCACCGTACTTTCGCAATGCTTCCATTGCCGGCACAGAAGCATTGCCCAGCAATGCGCCGAGTTGTGTAGAGATGGAAACCAATTTTCCTGTTTTCTTTTCGATCATCATCAAGTATTCATTGACATGAACACGATGGCGCGTTTCAAATTCTTTATCGTATGTTTGACCTTCGCAGACGGTGATAACGCCTTCCGTAAAAATTTTTGTGATCTCTTGAATCCGCGCCGATTTTGTTTGAAGCAGTGCGCGATATGCCAGCGCCAGTAATACATCGCCGGTAAGAATGGCGATATTCTCATCCCATTTTTTATGGATGGTTTGCCGCCCGCGGCGCGACGCTGCATGATCCATAATATCATCATGCACTAAGGTAAAGTTATGAAGAATTTCGATTCCGGCAGCCGCATGCAGCGCATCGGCAGAATTGCCGCCGACCGCTTCACATGCCAGCAGCGCAAGGACAGGACGAATCCGTTTACCACCTGCTGCCAGCACATACTGCGCCGGATCATACAACGTATGCGGTTTCTGTTCTTGAATATAGGTGTGAAGATATTTTTCTATGATTCTTGTATATCGATCAACTCGCTGCTCTGAAGTCATTGCCACGTTATGCGTTCTCCACTAACTGTTTCGTTTGTAACTCATTTATGGTACGTGAACCGGTCAGGAACATCGCACCTTTCAATTCCATTTCCCATATCGTTAAAAATTGTACGGCGGCTTTCACGCCTCCTGACTCTAACACTTTTAAAATCGGTCGCGCAACAGCAGCATAATCCGCGCCAAGTGCAAAAGCTTTTGCCGCATCCAAGCCGCTGCATATTCCTCCAGAGGCAATCACGTGTAATGATGAATATTTTTTTTTCATTGCACTGACTTTGCGAACGGCGTCGGTCGTCGGTATGCCCCAATCCCAAAATGCCTGCGTTAATATTGCGTGTTCATCAAAATGAACAGATTTTTTTTTACCGATAGTTTTTCTTCTTAACAATTCCACGCCAGCCCAGCTTGTTCCGCCGGCACCAGCAACATCGATCAGCTGCACACCGATGTTCAGCAATCGTTTTGCAACGTCGGCAGAAATTCCTGCGCCAATCTCTTTAACTATCACTGGTACTGATAAAGATTTTACTAACAATTCAATTCTGTTCAATACACCGCGAAAATTCGGATTGCCTTCCGGCTGCAAAAATTCCTGTAATGGATTCAGATGAACAGCAAAGCCATCTGCTTCTATAAGATCGACAAGTTTTTGAACAGATGAAACATCATCCAGCTTCGCAACTTCGGCAGCGCCAAGATTACCGAACACCGGAATATTTTTTGACACTTCCCGCACAATAGAAAACGAATGCAGATACTTTGTATTTTCCATCGCCTGTCGCTGGCTTCCAACGCCAAGCGCAATATTTTTCTCTGCACACACTTCGGCAAGCATCCGATTGATACGCTCCGCATTTTGGTATCCTCCGGTCATGCTGGAGATGATGAATGGCAACTGGATCTTCTTCCCCAAAAATGTCGTTGCAGTATCGATCTCAGAAAAATTTATTTCTGGAAGTGCGTCGTGCAAAAACTCGAATCGTTCAAATCCCGTTGACTTTGCATGAAACGAAACATCTTTCTTCAACGTAATATCGATATGCTGTTGTTTGCGGGATGTTGTCTGTGTCGATTTCATGCTTTCGCGTCTCATTTAAATAATAAAGAATAAGCATTGCAGATGCAAGATAACGCATGCGTCCATCGAACAACATTTTCGTACAACGCTATCATCCATTCTTCTTATCTTTCATATTGTTTGTAAAATAAAACTTCGCTATTTTTAATTACATGCAAGAAAGAAATAGAAAATGAGAGCGATCATTCCCGTCGCGGGTGTGGGTAGTCGGCTTCGTCCGCATACTTATACCGTGCCGAAAGTATTGTTGAATGTCGCTGGCAAACCGATTATCGGACACATTTTAGATAAAATTATCGATGCCGGTTTCGATGAAGCAACCATTATTATCGGTTATCTCGGCGACATGGTTAAAGAATACGTGGAGTCGCACTATTCTATAAAAATAGATTTTATCGAACAAGAAGAACGCCTTGGTTTGGGGCATGCAATTTTTATTTCGCGGGAAACGTTTTCGCATTCTCCTCTGCTCATTATTTTAGGAGATACAATTTTCGATGTTGATTTGAAAGCGATGATCAAAAGCGAATACACAGAACTCGGCGTAAAACACGTCGATGATCCGCGCCGCTTCGGTGTTGCAGAAACGACAGATGGATTCATTTCACATCTTGTTGAGAAACCGGAAAATCCTAACAGCAATCTCGCCATCGTCGGGCTTTATTATATCAAGCATCCGCAATTGCTGATGGATTGTATTAAGGAAATGATACAAAACGAAACGCGTACCAAAGGCGAATTTCAATTGACGGATGCACTGCAAATGATGATCGAACGCGGCGAAAAGATGAAAACTTTTTCCGTAGAAGGTTGGTTCGATTGTGGAAAACCGGAAACATTACTTTCCACAAACAAATATTTATTAACACAACAAGCTGCTCCAGCACATGCAAAAAATGTCGTTGTAACATTGCCGGCATTCATTTCGCCGACGGCAAAAGTTTCTAATGCGATTATAGGTCCAAATGCAACTATTGCAGACGGCGCTACCATCTCGAACGCTATTATACGTAATTCTATCATCAGCGAAAATGCCATCGTCGAGAATGCATTGATCGAAGATTCTATTATCGGCAGCCATTCTATCGTTCGAGGAAATTACAAACGCATCAACATCGGTGATTCTTCGGAATTGGAATTTAATTGACTTTAGGTTGCCGCCAGAATTTTTTAACACTACTATTCACCTTTTAAAGGAATTATAATGAGACATTTCTTCACATCTGAATCCGTTTCAGAAGGACATCCAGATAAGGTTTGCGATCAAATTTCTGATGCCGTCTTAGATGCATTAATACAACAAGATAAATATTCTCGCGTCGCTTGCGAAACATTTGCTACCACCGGTTTAGTTCTCGTTGGCGGCGAGATTACGACAAAAGGATATATCGATATTCAGTCAATCGTTAGAAATGTTGTTGGTGATATTGGCTACACGAAAGCCGGCGTTGGATTCGATGCAGAATCATGTTCCGTTCTCTCCGCTGTTCATTCACAATCACCGGATATTGCGCAAGGCGTGGATACCGGCGGCGCAGGCGACCAAGGCATGATGTTCGGGTATGCGTGCGATGAAACTCCAGAGTTAATGCCTGCACCCATTATGTATGCGCACAAACTTGTGCAGCGTCTTACGGATGTTCGAAAAAAACAACCGAAGCTCATGCCGTATTTGCGCCCGGATTCTAAATCACAAGTTACCGTTGAATATGACGGCAAACAGATTATTCGCATCGATACCATTGTTGTCTCGACACAACACGATCCCGATGTTACACAAAAGAAAATTAAAGAAGACGTTATCGAACACATTATCGGTTCCGTTATTCCTTCCGCGCTTTTGGATAACAAAACACGAATCTTCGTCAACCCAACAGGAAGATTTGAAGTCGGCGGACCGCACGGCGATACAGGATTAACGGGGCGTAAAATCGTTGTCGATACGTACGGCGGACGCGCACCTCATGGGGGCGGAGCATTTTCCGGCAAAGACCCAACGAAGGTTGACCGCAGCGCTGCGTATGCTGCACGGCATGTTGCAAAAAATATTGTTGCTGCTAAACTCGCAACGGAATGCCAGATTCAAGTTGCGTACGCTATCGGTGTTGCAGAACCTGTCTCTATTCTTGTACAAACTTTCGGGTCCTGGCATTGTTCCTGATTCCGATTTAGCAGCGTTCATTCAAAAAGAAATCGATCTGACACCTCGCGGCATTATTAAGCGTTTGAATTTGCGCCGTCCGATCTATCGCAAGACTGCTGCGTACGGACATTTTGGAAGAAACGATAAAGACTTCACATGGGAACAATTAGACCTTGTGAAAACATTACGCAAAGCTGCGAAATAATATAAGGAGTATAACCATGATTACCGTGGCGGCAGAAATGCAAACAAAAAAAGTTACCAAGCCCGAGCTTCCCTATAAAGTAAAAGATTTGTCTCTTGCAGAATGGGGACGAAAAGAAATTAAACTTGCCGAAGATGAAATGCCCGGCTTGATGGCGATTCGCGAAGAATACAAAAGCAAACAGCCGCTGAAAGGCGCGCGCATTGCCGGATGCCTCCACATGACCATTCAAACCGCCGTGCTGATTGAAACGCTAAAAGAACTCGGCGCGGAAGTTTCGTGGTCGTCGTGCAATATTTTCTCAACGCAGGATCACGCAGCAGCGGCCATTGCCAAAGCGGGAGTTCCCGTCTATGCATGGAAAGGAATGAACGCACAAGAATTTGATTGGTGTATCGAACAAACATTGTTCGCGTTCAAAGACAATAAACCGCTCAACATGATTTTAGATGACGGCGGCGACTTGACCAACATGGTGTTCGATAAATATCCTGAACTTGCTGCGGGTATCAACGGCCTTTCGGAAGAAACCACGACTGGTGTTCATCGATTGTATGAACGGATGAAAAACGGAACGCTTCTGGTTCCTGCCATTAACGTAAATGATTCCGTCACCAAATCAAAATTCGATAATAAGTACGGCTGCCGCGAATCTCTGGTCGATGCAATTCGCCGTGCAACGGATTTGATGCTTGCGGGAAAAGTTGCTGTCGTTGCCGGTTACGGCGATGTAGGTAAGGGTTCTGCAGAATCTTTGCGCGAAGCTAAAATGCGCGTGATCGTCACAGAAGTCGATCCCATCTGCGCACTGCAAGCCGCGATGGAAGGTTACGAAGTGAAGCGCATGGACGATGCGGTGAAAGAAGCGAATATCATTGTCACGACGACCGGAAATAAAAATATCGTGACGGAAAAACATTTCAAATCGATGAAGAACAATACCATCGTTTGCAACATCGGACATTTCGATATTGAAATCGATATGGCGTGGCTCAACAAAAATTACGGGCACACGAAAGATACCATCAAGCCGCAGGTTGATAAATACACCATCGACGGTAAAGATGTGATCGTTCTTGCCGAAGGCCGTCTGGTCAATCTCGGATGCGCAATGGGGCATCCGTCGTTCGTGATGTCGAACTCCTTCTCCAACCAAACGCTTGCGCAGATTGAATTGTGGAATTATCCGGAACGGTACAAAAAGAAAGTGTACATGCTTCCGAAATATCTCGATGAAAAAGTTGCGCGCCTGCATCTAAAAAAGATCGGCGTGGAGCTTGATGTGCTGACGAAAGAACAAGCAGAGTACATCGACGTTCCAGTGGAAGGCCCGTACAAACCGGATCATTACCGGTACTAAGCGGAAGAACAAATCAATTACAACGAAGATTATTCCACCGGAACATAATCTTCGTTCGTCTGAAGTTCACATTCACAAGGGTTGCGCTATAGATCATAGTGCAGCCCTTTTTTTATGCGGTATTGATCGATGACCGCGCAGATGGGTTCGTTCAGATTACCGCAGCAATAGTAAGGCAAGCGGCAATACTCGTTTTGCGCTCGATATGGTTCGTTCTGCGGATGGCGGTACCCGTTGGGACAACGGCAGCACTCGTGCAAAAGACAAAACTACTCCCCCGTCACACCAAACTTATAACACGAGCAACCGAACTGGTAATCCGGCACATCGAACTATTCGTCGGGATAAGCAACCTCATGATCGGGATGATCGAACCACTCATTTGGACGACAGAACTACTCGCTCGGACAGTCGAACTACTCATTGGGAAGACAGAACTGTTCATTCGGACGATGGAACTGGTGGTCGGGACGACGAAACTTATCGCTGGGACAGCCGAACTGCTCGTTGGGAATGCCGAACTGATGACCGGGACGACGAAACTTATCGCTGGGAAGACAAAACATGCCGTTTTTTGAATGGTTTTAACGTATTTTACAAACTAAGTGTCTGACACCTTGAAGGTGTCGGACACTTGCGCAGCAACAAACGGCTTGCATCTTTTTGCAGGAACGATTATACTATGGATAGATTTTATTTCAAACGCCTTTACTTTCTTTGTCGGATTGCAATGAAAGAGTTACAAAAAACATGAACATGAAAAACACGCAGGATAACATGCGGAATAAGCGCAACATACTGCGGCACGCAGTCTAATACTAGTTAGGACGCACAAAATAGCTTGGGCGTAGTTATTTTTCTTAAAATAAAAGTTTGGAGTAAAAAATGAAAAACATAATACAAACAGACCCTTTTAAAATCATCGGAATTTCTGTTAAGACAACAAACAAAAATGGACAATCGATAACTGATATGGGACAACTATGGAATAAATTTTATTCAGAAAATATTCTTTCGACAATCCCAGACCGATTAAGCGATGACATTTATTCTATTTACACGGACTATAAATCTGATTATACGGAAGATTATACAGCAATCATTGGTTGCAAAGTAAAATCACTTGACCATGTCCCAAACGGGTTTATTGGAAGACAAATTCAAGGCGGAAGTTATCTGAAGTATATTAGCGAAGGAAAAATGCCGGACGCGGTTATCAACACATGGAAAGAAATATGGAATAACGATAAAGAGCTAAAACGAAAATACACGGCAGACTTTGAAGTTTACAGAGAACAATATCCTAATCGAGAAATTTCAAAAGTTGATATTTACGTTGCAACGGAATAACGAACAACCGCGTGCGTTCTAACCATTTTAAAAAGGATAATGTCAAGTAAAGAAAGAGAATCCCGCACTGCGGCATTTTATAATTTTATGCACGACGAACAGTCAACGCACAGCGACATTAAGTGTCTGACACCTTGCAGGTGTCTGACACTTTCCGTAACCTCTTGCATCTCTTTGCACGAACGATTATACTATGGATAGATTTATTTTCAAACGCTTTTGTAAAACTGTATTGCAGAGGATGTGTGCAGTGAGATATTTGTGATAATAACAAATCAACATTTTATGTCCTATTTATTTATATTTCACTGAGTTTATTTTAAGGAAGTTGAATGTCTGAAGTATTTCACATTGCAAAACATTTTTCGGTTTTAGAACATGCTGTCGTGTTTGAAGGAGACTGCCTTGAGTTGTTAAAGAATATTCCCGATAACTCAATGCAATTAATTGTTACCTCCCCGCCTTACAATCTTGGTAAAGAATATGAGCGGAAGTTAAAACCTGAAGAATATTTTGACCAACAAAAAAAAGTGATAACTGAATGTACACGTGTATTAAAGAGTACGGGAAGTGTTTGTTGGCAGGTAGGAAACTTCGTTGACTCAAGTTCCATTGTTCCAATTGACACTATTCTCTATCCTATTTTCAAGGATTTAGGATTCAAACTGCGCAACAGAATCGTTTGGCATTTTGAACATGGATTATACATGCATCGAAAAGATTTTCTGGACGTTATGAAACCATTCTCTGGTTCACCAAAACAGACGATTATGTTTTTAATTTAGATCCCTATTCGCGTTCCACAAAAGTATCCCGGAAAAAAGTATTTTAAAGGACCGAAGAAAGGACAATATTCCAGTAATCCACTTGGGAAAAATCCTGGCGACCTCTGGATATTTCCCAATGTCAAAAGCAACCATGTTGAAAAGACTATTCATCCATGTCAGTTTCCTGTCGAATTAGTTGATCGACTTGTTCTTTCTATGACAAACCAAGATGATTGGGTATTAGATCCATTTCTTGGAGTAGGAACAACTATTGTAAGTGCAATTAGAAATAATCGAAGAGGTGCTGGGGCAGAAATTGTTAAAAAATATGTAACGATCGCTCAAGAGAGAATTAACAAAGCTAAAAAAGGAAAGTTACCCATACGATTATATACTCAACCAGTTTTTGATCCACAATATGCCGGAAAGAATTTGACAACCGCGCCTTGGTTGGAACCGTTACCTCAAGACAATGGACAACTAAAATTGATGGAAAGACCAAAACATAAATACGGGAAGGCAAAATGAAAATCGCACAAAAGTATTCGCATCTGAACGGTGAGGAGTTTTTATTGGTTCATCACAAGTCTTTATACAAAGAGATCACAGACGTTATTGAATCAATCGATGCCGGAGCGCATCACACAAAGATAAGTAAAGAAAAGACAATGCCCGGAAAGGAACTCTTTTCTCCGGTACAATTAAACGAAAGCTTTGACAATAAGTTTAGAGCAAAGAAATGGTATGAAGCTATCTATCGCTATGTTGTTACAACCGACCGAGCGCTGATGCAAGAGTTGGTTCCTCTTTCTTTTGAGGATCAAAAGAAATTAGTTCATGAACGCGGAATCAAAGATATCATTACTTCATATAAACAAACTGATTTCGTGAAAGAGCAAATAGCTGTTGAAGTGCAGTTTGGCAAATATTCGTTTGTCGCATTTGATTTATTTGTTAAGCATTTATTGTTCTATTCCGGCGGGCTTATCAATATAGGAGTTGAAATATTACCGACCAAGAGAATGCAATCTGAAATGTCTTCCGGAATCGCTTACTTTGAAGGAGAGGTATATAATGTCTTGAGACATGGACGAAGCAATCCACCTGTGCCTTTGCTTATTTTAGGCATTGAATCCTGAATACCCCGCACTAAGAACCCTTGCTGTGAAGGAGTTGCACTCCTGAACAAAAAGGCCGTGAGTCCCGCCAAAACGACGGCGGGCAAGACAACTCACTCCCAGCTTGTATTTTTTTTAGTATGACTAAACCAATCCGACCCCTCCGCCTGTCGGCGGACAAGTTAAAGGGATCGGATTGGCAGCCAATTATTTTAATGAAGTTGAAAGATTATATTCACTATGCGTCTCTGGAGCATTCATCCAAAATATCTTGATGCTAAAGGATTGGTCGCATTGTGGCGTGAGGCATTGTTAGCACAGCATGTGCTCGCGGGAACAACACGCGGCTACAAACATCATCCGCAGTTGCAGCGATTTCAACGTCAGCGTAATCCTCTTGCCTCCATCGATACATTCCTCACAGCAATTTATGACGAAGCGTTGCAGCGTGGTTATGAATTCGATAGAACAAAAATCGGAACTGCGAGAAGCAGAAAAAAGATTCCCGTAACATCGGGGCAAGTGCGGTACGAGTTTAAACATCTCCGCAAAAAATTATGGCTGCGCGATAGGAAAAAGTTTTTTGAACTCGCAGCAATAAAAAAAGCCCGAAACACATCCGTTGTTCACGGTCGTTCCGGGTGAAATTGAAGAATGGGAAAAGACGAGATAACTTAAGTGGCTTTGTCTTTGAATGTATGCTAAAAACACAAAAGCCGCGAAGGTCATTCGCGGCTTGATGTGTAATTCTTAGCTGTTCATCACTTTGAGGAACTCTTTATTGTTTTTCGTTCCTCGCATCTTATCAAGCAAGAGATCCATCGCTTCATCGGGATTCATGTCGCTAAAGAACTTGCGCATAATCCAGATACGGTTCAGATCATCCGGTTCGATTAGGTTTTCTTCTTTACGTGTTCCGGAGCGGTTGATGTTGATTGCCGGGAAGATACGTTTATCGCTTAACAAACGATCAAGCACGACTTCGGAGTTGCCGGTACCTTTGAATTCTTCAAAGATCACTTCATCCATACGGCTTCCAGTTTCAACCAATGCCGTGGCAATAATTGTTAAGCTGCCGCCTTCTTCGATGTTACGCGCTGCGCCGAAGAATCTCTTCGGACGATGCAACGCATTGGCATCGACACCGCCGGAAAGAATCTTTCCGCTGTGTGGCACAACCGTGTTGTGTGCGCGGGCAAGGCGTGTGATGCTGTCCAACAAAATCACGACATCTTTTTTCGCTTCCACCAACCGTTTTGCTTTTTCCAGTACCATATCCGAAACCTGCACGTGACGCTCGGGCGGTTCATCGAACGTGGAACTGATAACTTCCGCGCTCACAGAACGTTCCATATCCGTCACTTCTTCAGGGCGTTCATCGATCAATAAGACGATGAGTTTGATTTCTGGATGATTGCGGGTGATGCTGTTGGCAATTTTTTGGAGGAGAATGGTTTTACCGGCTTTCGGGGGCGAGACGATCATACAGCGCTGGCCTTTTCCTACCGGAGCAAGAGATCCAAAACGCGCATGGCATATTCACCGGGAATGGTTTCTAATTTCAACCGGACTGTCGGATACATTGGCGTGAGGTTTTCGAACAAGGTTCGATCACGCACCATATCCGGATGGTTGTCGTTCACGGCTTCCACGCGCAAGAGCGCAAAGAAACGCTCGCCTTCTTTCGGAGGACGAACCTGTCCGCTGACGGTATCGCCAGTGCGCAGACAGAATTTTTTGATCTGCGACGGCGAGACATAAATATCGTCCGGCGACGGTAAATAATTGTAGTCAACTGACCGAAGGAATCCGTATCCATCGGGCAGTACCTCAAGCACACCTTTGCTGAAACCTAACCCGTCTTGTTTCGTTTGTGCTTCAAGGATTTTAAAAATTAGGTCTTGTTTCCGAAGATCGCCGTACCCGTCGATATTGAGTTCCTTGGCAATGGTGCCAAGTTCAACGATCTTCTTGGACTTCAATTCATTGATGTCCATTGGCATAAAAATTATACCTCGTTAATGGTGAGAAATAGTGAGAAATGAATTCAATGACAAATTTGTAGTTACGATACTTTTTGAACTAACATTATTTTGGAGAAGTAAAAAAGAACTGAGTTCCTGTAGCAAACCGATTAGGTAACACGAAATGCAACTGTAACTTCCTTAAATAGTATAGCGGATTATTGATTTATTGTCAAGTATTTTTTCTGTTGCAGCATCGCCAGCGCCTCCCCCACTACAAAATGGGAACCGGTAATAAGAATGGGCCACGATGACGGTTCGTTCAGTAACGCGCGTAATCCACGAGCTACACTGGAATATTGATTTACGGGAATATGGGATGGTTGAAATGCCTGCGCAATTGCTGCTGCAGAACGTGAACGCTCCGTCCGTGCCTTCACAGTCACAATGGCCTTGGCTATCGAAGATAATGCGGGAACCATCGGTAGTAAATTTTTATCCTGCATCACTCCAAAGAGAATCCGGAATTTTTTATGTTGAATAGTTTTCAACGTCGAACACAAACTGTTTATGGCATCGGGATTATGTGCTACATCGATAACGATCATCGGCTTCTTCTGCACCATCGAAAGCCGCGCTTGCAACCCGGAATATTGTTGAACATGTCCCAATGCTGTTCGCATGGTGCGTTCAGAAATATAAAATCGATGTTGTTGATTGATCTCCTCTATAACCGACAGAGATAATAACGCATTCATCGCTTGATGCGTTCCCGGTAAAGAAACTTTGACGTTGTGTAATGAATAAGACGGAAGATGGAAATCTGCAACGACTCCATGCAACGATGAATGATGAACGTGAATTTGTTTTCGTTGAACCGTATAAAACGGCGCCGAACGTCGTTTGCAAATATCTGCAATAACCTTGCGTGCCGACGCATCTGCAACGGCGGTAATGCACGGCGTTTTGGATTTTGCGATACCGGCTTTTTCTTTTGCAATTTTTTGGATCGTGCTGCCGAGAATGTGCGTGTGTTCGAGACCAATGGTGGTGATCACGGAGACAAGCGGTTTTAAAACATTCGTCGCGTCCAAACGTCCACCAAGACCGGTTTCGATGACAGCAATATCGACTTGCTGGTCAGCAAAATATTGAAACCCTATTGCCGTGGCAGCTTCAAAAAATGTGTTGTGATTACGCAATATCTCCGGTTTGATTAACGTTGTTAATCGTGAAAGATCGCGCGATGAAATCGATTTGCCATCGATACGAATGCGCTCGTTGAATTGAATCAGATGCGGCGATGTGAACAATCCGGTTTTATACCCTGCGGCAGTGAACATTGCGGCAATCATCGACGCGGTAGAACCTTTGCCATTCGTACCGGCGATATGAACGGTTGGAAATTTTCGATCGGGGTTTCCTAACGACCGCAGCAACCGCTGAATGCCATGCAATCCGAACTTCATTCCAAATTTTTGAAGTCCGTATAAAAATGAAATGGATTCTGAATACGTCAAAGTAAAAAACGACTTGAAAAAATTATAACCACGATTGGAGAACAGAAAATTTTATATTTGCTTCCAGCGCGCCGACAAGTTTTTGAATATCGTTAATATGTTGATTGATTGCATACTGTTCGATTCCGTCGACAATTTTTGTCGAAGCTGACGGATCGACAAAATTCATCGTACCAACTTGCACTGCCGTTGCGCCTGCAAGCAGGAATTCTATCGCATCTTCTGCGTTTGCAATTCCACCGATGCCGAAGACCGGAATTTTTACTGCCTGTGCAACTTCATACACTTTTGCCAGCGCAATCGGTTTAATGGCGGGACCGGATAATCCGCCGGTCACCGTAGAAAGTTTCGGTTTGCGCGTCTTCACATCAATCGCCATGCCGATTAAAGTATTGATAACCGACACAGCATCTGCACCTTCGTTTTCTACAGCGCGGGCGAATTCCGAAATGTGCGTTACATTTGGCGTCAATTTGATGATGAGCGGACGATTGGTACGTTTACGAAGCGATGCAGTAATGGTTGCCGTCATTTTTGGATCAGTTCCAAAACTCAATCCACCTTCTTTAACATTCGGACACGAGACATTAATTTCATATCCTGCGATACCTTCTTGCCGTTCCAAAAGAGATAAGACATCGCAATACTCCTCTACCGAACTTGCGGCAATGTTAGCAATAATTTTTGTAGAAGTTTGGCGAAGAACGGGGAGTTTGTTTTCGATGAAGGCATGCACGCCGATATTTGCAAGCCCGATAGAATTTAACATTCCGCCGGTGGTCTCGGCAATTCTTCGCGGCGGATTACCATCACGCGGTTTCCACGAAAGCGATTTCGTCATAATGCCGCCAAGCCGGTTGACGTTCACTAATGATGGGATTTCATCGCCATAGCCAAATGTTCCGGAAGCGACGAACACGCGATTGGTAAATTCCACATCGCGGATACTAAAGGAAGTTTGAACGGCAGCCATTGTTAGTTCGTCTCCCGCAAATTTATTTCTGTGGAAGGGAAGGTCGGGCCATCTTTGCACACCAGCGCATATTTCTTTTTGCCATTGATTAATTCCACGGGGCAGCCCTGACAAATACCGACACCGCACGCCATCTGCCCTTCCAATGATAACTCACAACAAATAGATTTTTGTTTTGCAACCTCAGTCAACGCCATTAACATTTTTGTGGGACCGCAGGCAAAGATTTTAAATTTATCGGAAGAATATTTATCAAGATACTCTTCCAACAACTTGACAACGGTTCCATGAAATCCTGCAGTACCATCGTCTGTTGCAAGATGAAGATTGACAAGATAATCTTTCAATACCTGCTTCACACTGCGGAAACCGGCAAATGTTTCGACCTGCTTCCTCTCCTTCTTTAATTCCGAAATAAGTAATGGAAACGGTGCCACGCCAAGCCCGCCGGCAACAATCAACGCGGTATCGAATTCTGCTTGCTGATGAAACGGCTGGCCGAGAGGCCCGATCACATCCAGTGCATCGCCAGATTTTATTTCCGACAGAATGTGCGTTCCTTTACCGACCGATTGAAACAGAATCTCTACAAGATCGCCTTCCACTCGCGATACGCTGAACGGCCTGCGCAGTAATGGTTCTCCTGTTTCTGAAACACGAATATTTACAAACTGTCCCGACTGTACAGTTGCGGCAAGCCCTGCCCATTCAAATGTTAGCCGATACGTTGGGTCGGCAATCTTATATAATTCTTGACCACACAAAATTGTTGCTGTGGCCCCATTTCACTTATCATTTAAATCCTTCACCGGCCTTCTTGATTTTCGTAAATCGTTCGGCATTGGCGGACGATTATTAATCGAGTCCTGCAGAGCCGGTTGCAAATTGGGTTTTCCATTCGGCGGCAAATTGGAAGGCGCCGTAATGGGTGAAACATTATGAATCGTTGTAGTGTCTTTTTTTGTCGTGTCCGCCTGTTCAAAATATCGCTTGGATGCTTGGGCAGCATAAATTGTTTCTGGATATTTTTTTACCACGCGCTTGTAATGTACAATGGCACTATCGCTATTGAGCAATCCGTATTCCCACACCCACGCAACGGCATAATCGCTTTGGGCTGCGAACCGCGAACCGGGAAATTGCACAGGGATAGAGGAAAACACATCACACGCTTTTTCATATTGTTTGGCATCGATAAGTTGTTCTGCTTGCCGGTATCGCTCCGCCGCAGTATCCGAATTGCTCACGCTCGTTTTACCAAGCAGCCGTCGTGATTCTTTCGCATAGAGCGATGTCGGGAAATCATGTTCTAATTTTTCAGAATATTCGCCCGGCGTCGAATATTTTTTCCCAGCATGAGTGTTCGAAAGTTCCGCAAGAATAAATAACACACGCGGGCTTCGCACGGCATCGTAGTGATATCGCAGCGCATACGAATACCACACAATAGCAGAATCAGAATTTTCGATGTCATCGTAGAACATATCGCCAAGTTTCATGGGCAGCAATGGATTTTAAAATCATCAGCGAATCAGCACTGGGTAGATTTTTTTTTGCAGTAATTGCCGCTTGAATTTTTTTGATCGTGGTATCGTTCTTTGATCGAGTAAGCGTATCCGCCATCATTTTTGCAAGAGAATCCCTCAACGTTTGAGTGCTGGTATCGGCAAGCAATGTCATAAGACTATCTGTTTGATGAAACGTTGCATACGATGCAAAATAGCGAGTGAGCGCATGAGATTTTTTATTTGCCAGAGGGCTGAAATCTAGATTGCCGGATGCTGCCTCTGAATAATATTTTAACGCAAGCTTATAATCTCGAATGGTTTTTTCTTTTTCATACATTTCCCCGAGTTCCTTCGCCGCACGGTATGCAGGCGGCGTTTTTGCATACGTCGTGTCTATAATAAAATATTCGTTTGCAGCATCGGCAATTTTGCCTGCCGTAAAATATGTTCGTGCACGTTCAAGGCGAATAGCCGGTCGGTATTCTCTAAAGTGAAAATCAAGAATGAGTGAAGTTAATAATTGTTCGCTTTGGTCGAACTGTTTCATTTTTCGGTACACAAGCGCGGTTTGTAATCGGCAATAGTACTCGATATAATTATCGGATGTATATTGTTGAACCCTTAAGTACGCTTTCACCGCCTGTTCATAGTCGGCTTCTGTGAAATAAACTTCTGCTAAATCTAATTCTGCTTGGGCTTTTTCATCGTTGGATCCATACTGAATAGAAATTTCGTAATACTTTTCCGCTTCAGGGAACATTCCTTTTTGTTGATACAGTGATGCTAATAAACTCGCCGCATCGGATTGCATATCTTTGTCATTCTTTGTTTGTGCTGCCGTTAATAGGTCAGTCGCTATTTGAATCGCATCGTCGGTCGCATGAAGTTTTCCTTTTGATCGCGCCAGCCAGAGATGCGCTTCAAGCGATAAGGAAGAATGAGGATATTGCGCCAACAATTCTTCAAACTTCCGCTCTGCTTTTCGGTATTCCCACATATAATAGAATGATTTTCCCGTCATCAATAAGGCATCATCCACTAAACCACTCGTCGGATGGTACGCCATGATATTGGAACACTTATCAATCACTTGATTTAATTTTTGTTTTGCTGATGATGGTATGGAATCCTGCGTTGCCTGTCCCTGTTTTCCACGTGTTTGCAACGCCGCCGTTTGTATTTCGTCTTCTGCAGCATCGAATAATTTACTTGCATTGTAGTAGGCATTGAAATACGTATTAAAATTTTCGTAACCGTCGGAAATTGCATGCCCCACCACACATCCTGGCAATATCAGAACGGATACAGCAAAAAGACCAATTGCGATAGTTCGAAAGAAAAGAATTGTGTATCATCACTGTCACCAATATAAAACATGAACCTCTGGAATTCAAGATATTCCAGCGCGGTTGTTGCCGCAGAAATTTTACTTATACCTAAAATAGTGACAACGAATCATACACTCTCATAACAATGAAACATCTAAACCTGTAAATCCCCGACTTGCGGGCGAAGCACCAACTCTTCCACCATCATAGAAGACGGTTGCAGCGACACTTGATAGACTATTTCCGCGACCTCTTCCGGTTTCAACATTCGGTCGTGAAATTTTTCTTGCTGTTGAGGATGCCAAATCGGCGTACATACTGCACCGGGATAAACATTCACAATATGAACGCCATGATTTCGAACTTCAGCACGCAATCCATTCATCAACGCTTCAGCGCCTGCTTTCGAAGCAGAATATACGGAGGATTTCGTATATGTTGTTTTTGTAACGAATGAAAGAATGTTGATCACCAAGCCACTATGTTGCTGCACCATCACCGGTACAATTGCTTTCGTGGTTAAAAATAATCCTCGCAAATTCGTATCGATGACATGATCGAATTCCTGAATCGATGTCGAAAGAAAATCTTTAAAATATGTTACGCCGGCATTGTTGATAAGAATATCCACCTTATCATGTTTTTTGAGAATCGATTCTGCAGGTACGGCGTATCGATTCTTCGTTTTGTATATCGCATGGCAACAGATCACAGCACCTGTTCTTCAAAAGAATTTTTTCTTGCAATATTTTTAGTTTCGCTTCTGATCGTGCGCTGGCAATCACCTTATCACCGCCGGCGGCAAAACATTCTGCCAGTGCAAAACCGATGCCGCTGCTTGCTCCTGTAATCCAAATGACACGTTGTGTTTGCGAATGGTTCATTGCATCATCATTATTTCTTGATCAGAGTCAAAAATTCACTGCGCGTCTTTACATCGTTACGAAACGATCCCAGCATAGCGCTGGTCGTTGCAGTGGAATTTATTTTTTCAACCCCGCGCATCATCATACACAAGTGCTGAGCTTCGATCACCACCCCGACGCCGTCGGGATGTAAATATTGATCTATCGTTTCGGCAATCTGCTGTGTCAATCGCTCCTGCACTTGCAATCTTCGCGAGAAGATTTCGACAACGCGCGGCAGCTTGCTCAATCCGACAATTTTTCCTGCAGGAATATACGCAATGTGACATTTGCCAAAGAACGGCACAAGATGGTGTTCGCATAAAGAAAAGAAATCAATATCTTTGACAATAACCATTTCGCTGTATTTTTCTTCAAAGACCGCGCCATTCATCGCTTCTTCAATGTTTTGATGATACCCTTTGGTCAAGAAATCGTACATCTTTGAAACACGATTCGGCGTTTTCATTAATCCTTCGCGCTTCGGATCTTCGCCAAGCTCTTTCAATAAATCATGAATCAGTTGTTCTTTGTTATTTGCGTATTCCATCGCCCTCATTCACCTCGATATTCTACTACATTATTTTCTGTTTCGCGTAACCGAACGGCATACAATTCCCCGTCGGTAATTTTCGGTTCAAGAATGTTCCAGAAAGCAACGGCAAGATTTTCTGCCGTCGGAATCACATTATGAAGAAAATCCACATCAAAATTGAGATGCTTATGATCAACCTTATCAATGATCTCTATTCGCACTAATTGCTTCAACTTTTTAAAATCGATCATATAGCCCGTCTCGCATTTAATTTCTCCAGCGACCGTTACTTCCAGAATATAATTATGTCCGTGCCCGTTGGGATTGGCGCATTTATCATAGACTTCAATATTCTTTTCATCGGAAAATTCTTTATTCCACAATAAATGCGATGCACAAAAAACTTCGCGCCGTGTTACATACGTTTTCGCCATTTCATTCCTTACAACATAGACAACACTTCTTCCGTGTGTCCGTCCACTTTTACTTTTGAAAAAATATGTTGAATCGTTCCGGTTTCATCGATAACAAACGTCGTACGTTCGATACCGAAATATTTTCTGCCGTACATCGATTTTTCTTTCCACACGCCGTACGCCTTGATGACTTCTTTGGATTCATCGCTTAACAATGGAAAAGTGAGAGCATGGTTTACGGCAAATTTTTCATGAGATGCAACGCTGTCGGCGCTTACGCCGATCACCACTGCACTTTTTTTCTTTACCGCGGCAAGATTTTCCTGAAACGAGCATGCTTCTTTGGTACAGCCCGAAGTATGATCCTTTGGATAGAAATACAGAACGATCTTCTTTCCTTTTAAATCCTTGAGCGTGATTTCTTTGCCATCGCCTGTTGGCAATTTAAAGTTCGGTGCTTTATCTCCAACTTTCAACATAACATTCCTTTATAGGATAGGGATTTTCTTGATAAAATTCAAAAAAGATTTTGACGAATACTTATCGAAAATTCTGAAGCAACGCGTGGACAAACATGAATCGTTCTGCGTGTCTGCCCACACACAAAGTATATTATTACGCCAATGCCGCAGAAACTTCTTCATAGTTCGGTTCAACGCCGGGATTTTCCGAAACCCATGCATATTTTACAATGCCGTTTTCATCAAGCACAAACACTGCGCGTTTAGAAACGCTATATCCCTTCAATCCTACAAAATCTTCATGCACACCGCCGTATAATTTGCTCGCCGTCCGATTGTAATCGCTTAACAACGGAAACTGCAATTGATTCTGTGAAGCGAAAGCCGTAGTTGCAAATGGTGCATCGACGCTAATACCAAGCACTTGTGCATTCATTTGATTGAATCGTGCCAGGGAATCCCGAAACGTACATAGCTCCTTTGTACAAACACTGGTGAATGCGCCGGGGTAAAATACCAGCACAACTTTTCTTCTTGCAAATTCGTTCAGCGTTCGTTCTTTTCGTTCGGTATCGAATAATGAAATACTCGGTGCCTTTTCTCCAACTTTTACAGCCATTACATTATCTCCTTTTGTTTATTTAAATTCAAATTATCAACTTCGTTAATAATGCAACATCATGAAAATGCAGCCAGTTCCTGTCATTTGAACTTTCTGCACTTTTCCGTATATTATGATTTAGGAAACTACGGAAGGGTGCGAGAGTGGTTGAATCGACCGGTCTCGAAAACCGGAATGGCCTCCGGGCCATCGAGGGTTCGAATCCCTCCTCTTCCGCAGCATTGCAAATCAATATGTATAACAAACAATTTGCATGTTGGGAAAGTAATTTTGATCTTTAGAAAGATCAGTGTTCTTTAGAAAACAATTGGAGAGATGCAAGAGTGGTTGAATTGGCTACCCTGGAAAGGTAGTGTATCCGTAAGGGTACCGTGGGTTCGAATCCCACTCTCTCCGCTTGTGGAATGTTGTTTCGGTAAAAGATTTTTTTGACAACTGGACAGCATCTATTGGTTGACCAACCAATCCTGTGCTTCTTCCATCGAATCTGCCAGAAAAAACTCCCGTCCCGTTACAACCTTAATAGCATTGATAACAATCTTTTGCATACCCGAACTTCCAACAACTGCACTGGCTTTCACGAATGGCGTATTGGACATAGCATAATCTCCTACCACGGCAGCAGCATCGGTATCGAATCCGGTATCGGTAATATTCGTGATCACCAATAATGATTTCGGTGCATGTGTTTGAATTTTTTCCTTCGCACTTTGAACGAGTTCCCGAAATTCTTTTTTATCTGCGAGTTGTAACCCCGACAAATCCAAACAAAAAATATTTTTCTCTTTGTACACAAATTCAAGAACACCTGCCATGGTCGACCTCGCCTAATTTCTTATCAATAAATTGGTACCACCTCTTCTATAAAATACTGTTTTTTGATAAAACTTCAAGTTGAATTCATTAATAAAATATCCTCGGCTGGAATGTATGACATTACTTGACATTCAAACTGATGGTATTTATATTTTGTCACAAAACAAGATTCATGCCTCTACCACTATTGCAAGGAATACATTTCATGAAGATTTTCTCCACCTTCACCGTTGCTGCCTTTTTGCTGGTCAGCGTTTCATGGGGACAGGACATTGCAAAACAAGCAAAGCCCATTGACCCTGCCAATCTTGATACCTCGGTTAAGCCGGGCAATGATTTTTTTCATTATGCCAACGGGGCATGGCTGAAAACCAATCCAATTCCAGCTGCGTTCGATCAATGGGGCAGTTTCAATATTCTTGCAGATCACAACAGCGATGTGCTGCATGGAATTTTAGATGATGCCGCTAATGATAAATCGGCGACCGCAGGAAGCAACAAGAAAAAGATCGGCGATTTTTATGCAACCGGCATGGATTCTGTTGCTATCGAAGCGCTTGGTTATAAACCGATTGAAGGCGATCTGAACCGCATTGCCGCCATCAAGGATATCGACGGCGTCCAGCATGAAATTGCGTCACAGCATGCGGAATATGATCAGACTTTGTTCGGTTTCGGTTCAGAACAAGATCCGAAAAATAGTTCGGAAGTCATTGGCGAAATCCACCAAGACGGATTAGGATTGCCGGACCGCGATTATTATTTTGCACAAGATGCACGGTCGAAGACCATCCGCGAGGAATATGTCAAACACATCGTTGCTATGTTCAAATTGATCGGTGATGATGAAGCGACAGCTTCAGCATCGGCGCAATCCATTCTGGCATTCGAAACACAATTGGCAAAAGCATCCCGCACACGTGCTGCATTGCGCGATCCCGATAAAAATTACAATAAAATGACACAAGAAGAATTGGCGAAGCTTGCGCCATCATTCAATTGGAAACGGTTTTTTGTAGAAATCGGTTGGACAACGCCGGGAAGCGTGGATGTCGGACAGCCGGAATTCTTCCGGCAAATTGATACTCTCGTGAAAACCGCATCGCTTGCCGACTGGAAAAATTATCTTCGCTGGCATGTGTTAAGTAGTGCCGCAAGCGCATTGAGTTCACCGTTTGTCGCGGAAGGTTTCCATTTCCGCGGAACAATTCTCACCGGCACAAAAGAAATGCAGCCGCGCTGGAAACGGATTCGCGGTGTTATCGACGGCATGCTGGGCGAGGCGCTCGGCGAAGTGTACGTCGCAAAAGCATTTCCACCCGAAGCAAAAGCACGCGCATTGGAATTAGTCAAGAATATCCGACTTGCACTTCGTCAACATATCGAACGACTGACATGGATGGACGATGCAACTAAACAAGCCGCTCTAAAAAAACTCGATGCCATTACGGTCAAGATCGGTTATCCTAATAAATGGCGCGATTATTCTTCTTTGAAAATCGACCGCACTTCATTCGTGGATAATATTCGCAATGCCGCACGATTTGCATTTCAATTTGAGTTGAATAAAATCGGAAAGCCCGTGGATAGAACGGAATGGGGCATGACACCGCCGACCGTGAATGCCTATTATGACCCATCGATGAATGAAATCGTTTTCCCCGCCGGAATTCTTCAACCGCCATTCTTCGATTTCAAAGCGGATGATGCCGTGAACTACGGCGGCATCGGCGTAGTCATCGGGCATGAAATTACGCACGGGTTTGATGATGAAGGAAGTAAGTTCGATGCAGAAGGAAATTTAAAATCATGGTGGACAGAAAACACACGGAAAAATTTCGATGCACGAACCGCCTGTACTGCAAAAACAATTCGATACATATATTCCTATCGATTCCTTACATATAAACGGCGAACAAACGCTTGGCGAAAACATCGCCGATCTTGGCGGCGTTGCGCTTGCTTACACCGCATTGCAAAACGCCTTGAAAGAAAAATCCGTAGAAAAGATCGACGGCTTTACACCGGAGCAGCGATTCTTTCTTTCCTTTGCACAGGTCTGGCGCAGAAATGTCCGCCCGGAGCGGTTACGGTTGCAAGTAAAAACCGATTTCCATTCCCCCGCAGAATATCGCGTGAACGGAACATTGCCGAACGTGCAGGAATTTTACGATGCGTTCAACGTTCAACCAACGGATGCATTATACCTTGCACCGGATAAACGAGCATTGATCTGGTAATGTAATTTTGTATCGATGAATGTATGATCCCGTTTCTTGTTGCTATGCAAGAAACGGGATTTTTTTATAACGTCTATTACAAAAGTAAACCGAAAAGAAAAACTCGAAACTCCCAACAAGTATTTTGTGATCCCGGCGCGACTCGAACGCGCGACCCACAGCTTAGAAGGCTGTTGCTCTATCCAACTGAGCTACGGGACCATGCATTTAGAAAAAAACTACCACTTATGTAACATTTGCAACAATAATTTATTACGTGCACAATTTTAATATACTGCAAGATTGTCCGCGTGTCAATATTGTGTATTTCCTTCGCATAACACAGATTATGCTCTTGCACTAACTCTTTGGGAAGATTACGGATGCCCGTTGTCCATCTTGCCAACGTGTCAAGCATTGGAACTGGGTCATAACTGCGAACTTTTTGGATAAGACTCCATCCGCCTTCTCCAGGACTATTAGCTTCTTTTAAGAGAAATAATACTTTAGGATTGCTTGTTAAATAAGAACCTTCCTCGACAACACCATCCCGAACAATGTTTTTCGGGTCGATAGAATATTTTTAAAAAAGTTCATCCTCTCTTTGCCTGATTGTCATTTGTTTCTCCTTTTAATGTATGCCGCCCAAAAAATGGTGGACAAGTATTTTGGTAAAAGTTGTTGCATTCAATGTTATTAATCCCAAATCCAAATGCAAGGAAATAAATATTAGAACAATCGATCCGATCAAGACTGTGTCAAAACCATAGAAATTACGGTAGTCGAAACCTTCAGGTTTCGTTTCTAGAATAAATACGAGGACTAAAGTCCTCGACTACCGTTGTTATTTGCTTTTTTAAACAGTCTCCAAGCAGCAAAGTATTTTGTTACTCTGTGTATGCGGTAGTCTAATGTTCTGGATTCCCGCTTTTCCCAAAGGGATCACTTTCGTGACGCGGGAATGACGACGCAAGCTTCGGGGTATGAAAACCGAAAAAGAATAAATCTATCTTACCATTACATCGAAAGCCACAACAACCTTATTGTCCCACTCAACCAATTTGTGGACCGCTCCCAATAGCCATTTTTCCTTTATAATATTTTTGTTTGATGGCAGTGGATTCCTGTACAAATTTTTCGACGCCTTCGCGTTTGATTATACAAAGATTAAAGACCTTCATATTGTGCGGCAGTACATCCGCGCGGTCTGCCGATGGTTGAAGTTTGTTGCAAGGAAATTCATCGCACTCATGACAAAATTGAACTTTCATATCGCCGGCACACAAGTATGTTGCACATGTTTCTGGAATAACCGGACAGTTGCCATGAACGTTTCGGCAACCCGGGCACGGAATTTTTTCTTTTGGAATTCCTCTCGCTAATAAAGCATTATAAAGTTGAGCATTATCCTTGCACGTATAAAGTTCGCAAATGCCGCAATCGATGCCGCACGGCGCCACTAAATTTAAACGTTCCTGAGTTTGCATCATTATTATTCTCTCGAAAGTATGCTATGTGTTACCGTGAATAGAAGAAATGCTGCCTGCCATTTTTATATTGCTTCGATAAAACGGCTTTCTGATTAAGCTTACGAATATTTTCGGAAAAATGTTGCATATTCTCTTCATGAGAAAAACAAAAATTTTCTTTTTCATGTAACTTCTTTCTGTTTTGCGGATATTATATATATGAAGCAGGACATGATAAGTTTTCAACAGATCTATAAACAATATTCGGACGATGTGTATCGGTTTTCGGTACTGGCTTACCGGCAATGCCGGCGACGCAAGCGATATTACGGCAGATACGTTTGCCCACGTCTGGATGGCTGAAACAGATCTCCGCATCGAATCTGTAAAAGCATATCTGTTCGCCATTGCCCGCAATCTGTGGCTGCATGAAAAACGGAGAACGAAGAAGTTTATCGAACTCGATGAACAAATCTGCGATTCTTCTGCCCGTCCGGATACCGTCGCAGAAGCGCGGCACGATCTGGATGTCGTCAAACAAGCGCTTCAAACTCTGCCGGAAATAGATCGGACAATTTTTATTTTGCGTGTCGATGAAAACTTGTCTCACGAAGAAATTGCACAGGCAACGGGGCTTTCTATCGGTAATGTGAAAGTTCGGCTTCTGCGCGCACGAAAAAAGATTCTCACTCTCACTTCCCTCAATTAAGGAGCACACCATGACTATCAGCAAAGACATTATGACCGACCTTTTGCCGGTGTATTATTCCGGCGAGTGCAGCCAGGATACAAAAGATTTGATTGAGCAATACTTTCAATCCCATCCGGAATTCGAACAGCAAGCAAAAGCAATGTTTAAAAATCCTTTTCCCGAACATCTCGCCCAGCCGCTGAAGCAATCGGCAGAATACAAATCGTTGAAAAGAACCAAGCGCCTTCTGCGGCTGCGTGCCACTCTCATGGGGTTTGCCATTTTCTTTTCCCTCGCTCCTTTTTCTGTCTCCAACGTTGATGGAAAAACTCACTGGATGATTTTAGAATCGCCAACAGCCGCATGCATCTATGGTGCAATCGGAATACTCTTCTGGATCGGTTATTTCATGATGCGGCGGAAGATGCGCGTGATCTGATCACAAGCAGAACAACAAATTATTTTTCCAATATCGTTCACCATTTTTTTAGGAGGATTTATGAGACTCTCTGCGTTGTATATTGCCATGACCTTTTGTTTTACCCTAACACTGCAATCCGGCGAGCCAGTTACATTCGATACCCAATGGTTGTCATCCAAACCGGAAGTGATGACGTAACCATGCGACAAGTCCGCAAGGAGATGGATTGAATGCTTTTCTGTTGAGATGACAACGTTCGAAGGAACAGCCGTATATTGGATAGAGAAAACTTTACCGCACAGGATTCTTTTGATGATAGAAGAAGCTGATACCAAACGAAGGACAGAATTAATTTTTTGATCGATTTATTATACGATAGATATTGATTGTTCAATAATTGAATAATAGGTAAGCGACATCGTAGTATGTCGCCTCCGTCGTAAAAATTCTCGAATCACGTTCGTGGGAATGATTAATCTCCATTCTCTAAATCAGATTCTCAATCTTCAAGACAAAATACTTTTCCTAAATATACAATTTCACTTACTTGACTTTAATATCATACACCTCTATCTTTTTAAACCAGCATCTAATTCTATTCGATTAGATTGGATTAAAATTTATAAAATATTGTTTAATATTTTATAGAAGACCTTCGAAGGCGTACGTTGAATGAGCATCCTAATTCCTTCGAAAATCAAAAATATAAATGAGGTTCGTAATGAAACAGTTGATACAACCCAAAAAAGGGGGGAATAATCTCACCAACACAATCATTGTCTTAATGATATGCACTATTGCCTTGACAACACAAATCAATGCGCAAGCAACTGCAACGCCAACCGTGTATTTGGACAGTTCGATGCAGATCATCAGGGGATTTGGTGCGGCTAATATCGTCGGCTGGCGGCCGGATATGACTTCTGCCGAGGTGCAGACAGCTTTCGGCTCGGATGTAGGCCAACTTGGATTCACGATTATGCGGCTCCGTATTTCTCCGGATTCCACGGAGTTCATCACGAGCGTCCCATCGGCGCTTGCAGCACAGCAGCTCGGAGCAACGATCATTGCCTCTCCATGGACTCCGCCTCTCTGGATGAAGTCGAATGATAGCACAGCAGGCGGATATTTATTGCCAAGCGCGTATGCAGCGTATGCAGCCCACCTTAAAGCGTTTGTCGATACGATGGCAAAATACGGTGTTTCAATTTATGCCGTTTCACTCCAGAATGAACCTGATGCCAAAGTTACCTATGAATCGTGTTACTGGACTGCGACACAGTTTCTTAATTTCGTCAAATATTATGCACCCTCAATCGGCACGCCGATTTTTATGCCTGAATCGGAAAGTTTCATTCACGCTCTTTCAGATTCGACTCTCAACGACTCCGTTGCTGCGGCAAATGTCGGATTTGTCGCCGGACATCTTTACGGTACAAGCCCGACAACCTATCCTCTTGCCGCTTCAAGAGGAAAAGAAGTATGGATGACCGAACATTATACGACTTCCACAGATTCAGGGAATGTATGGCCCCTTGCACTCAATGTCGGTAAAGAAATAAATGATTGTATGAATGCCAATATGAGCGCCTATGTATGGTGGTATATTGTTCGTTTCTATGGACCGATTGATGAGAACGGCAACGTCACAAAACGCGGGTATGTTATGTCACACTATTCACGATTTATTTATCCGGGGTATTATAGAGTGTATACCGTAACGCCGTATGTACGTGGCTCGCTTTCTATTGCATTGTCGGCATATAAAAGCCCCACTCAAATAATCTTAGAAGCAATCAATTTAAATTCATCTACCGTTCGAGATTCTATCGTCTTACGGAACCTGACAGGCGGATCCGCAAGTTTTGTGAAGTATGTTACCTCGAAGAATAAAAATGTTTTATATCAAGGCACCATTACAGCTTCCAACGGTTATTTCACCGATACACTTGAAGCGAACAGTATAGCAACATATGTCTCGAATGCTACAAGCGGGGTAAAAAATGTTCCGACTGTTCCTTCGACATTCTCGCTTGCACAGAATTATCCTAACCCGTTTAACCCCACGACCAGGATTGACTTTGCCCTTGGTAATGCTGCCAGCGTAAAATTGTCTATTTATAATATTCTGGGTCAGAAGGTTGCCACGCTCATCAACAATGAATATCGGCAAGCGGGATCGCAATCTATCACATTCGATGCCGGCAAATTAACCAGCGGTGTTTATTTCTATAAACTCGAAGCGGGTTCATTTGTACAAACTAAAAAAATGGTGCTGATGAAGTAATATTCGGATTGGCAGGATGACTTGCTTCATCCTTTTAAGCCGACAGGAATGAAAGTTTTTGTCGGCTTTTTAATTCTATAAAAATCATAACACAAAATTATTCCTCTGTGATATCGGTAAACTGGAATGATTATTCCCGACTGGATAGAGAATACTTTACTGTACCGGATTATTTTAATCGAAGAAGCTGATGCCAAACGAAGAACAGAATTGATACTATAATGGAAATTATTCAAGGGTTCGGCGACAATTTCCGACTTATTTTAATATTCTATTGTCTTGTGGATAGAAAAGTAGGAGAAAAATCTTTTCAGGTGTGTTTTGTAACAACGCTTCAACGCGGAATAATACCTTCACCATCATTCTGCTTTGTGCAACAATCGATAAATAACCGGCAAGCCGAAGAACAGAATAAAACTTGAGACAGAAAATCCGCCGATGATGGCAATGGCAAGCGGCTGCTGCATTTGTGCACCGGCACCGATGCCGAGAGATAATGGCAGCAAAGCAAAGACAGCAGCAAGCGTTGTCATCAAAATTGGCCGTGCGCGCATTTGACCGGCGCGAACTAAAGCATCTTCTAATTGCATGCCTTCTGCCTGAAATGTTTTGACGCTGTGCAGAACAAAAATAGCGTTCTCTGCCACAATCCCGATAATCATAATGATGCCGACGAAACTTGAGATATTAAATGTAACGCCCGTGATCCACAATGCCGCAAGCACACCAACAAGAGACAACATATTTACGATGAAGATGGAAACAGGAACAGCAAACTCACCGAACTCCAGCAACAGTACAATGAAGACCAGCATAAACGCCGCAATCGCAACCAATAGCAATCCGCGAAACGATTCCTGCTGTGTTTGATATACGCCGCCGTATTCGATGGAAATTCCTTTTGGGAGAAGAATTTCTTTGTTGAGCTTTTTCTGAATATCTTCCACCGTTCTGCCGAGATCGCGTCCTTCAATCCTTGCAGTCACAGAAACAAGCTGGCGTAATCCTTCACGGTGCAATTCTGCCTGCCCTGAAGTTTTTTGAATCACCGCAATATTACGAAGAGGAACGCGCACACCGGATGCATTCATAAATTGAATCTGCTCGATTTTATCAACGTCCGTCCGATATTCCTCGGGAAAGCGCACGCGCACACCGATGAGCTTCTCTCCTTTTTGAATTTTTGTATCCGACCGCCCACGCATCATCGTTTCCAATTGCTCCTGCACATCCGCAGGATTCAATCCGGCAATCGATGCCTTCACCGGATCGACGTTGACAATGAGCGATGGCCCGGCAATAATAATACCGTTGTTCACGTCCACCACGCCCGGTACGGTTTCGATAACCGACTTTACTTTTTCCGCCGTGGCATGAAGCAATGGCGTATCATCGCCAAACAGTTTAATTTCCACCGGTGACGGATTGTTGGTGAGATCGCCGATCACATCCATCATCAATTGCCCAAAGTCAATTTGTAGGCGTGGTTCGGACGATTCGATTTTTTCCCGCACTTCAGCAATCACATCTTCAATATCGCGAGATCGATTTTTTTTCAGCTTCACTAAAAAATCGCCGTTGTTTGATTCGGTGAGAAAAAATCCCAACTGCGTTCCAGTTCGGCGCGAATACGAATCAACTTCCGGTGTGGACATAAGAATATGTTCGACATTTTCCAGCATGCGATTTGTTTCATTCAATGAAGTGCCTGACGGCGATAAATAATCCAGAACAAATGTGCCTTCATCCATCTTCGGCATAAAGTCGTTGCCAATAGAATTATAAAGGACATACGTTACAAGAAGAATGACCACAGCTAATGGAATGATGAAATATTTTTTTTCAAGAAGATACCGCAGTATCCGTTCATACCACTCGTTAAACTTTGAAGGGCGTTGGTGATGTTCCATTTCATGTTCAATGTCCTGCTCCCGGATCAACACCATTGCCAAAAGCGGCGCAAGTGTGATGGAGAACAGAAACGAAACTAACATTGCCACCACCATCGTGATGGAAAGCGATGCAAAAAATGCACCTGTGACACCGCCGAGGAATGCTAATGGAATATGAATGACAATCGTGCTTGCTGTTGAGCCGAGAATCGCCGGCATCAATCTGTGAATTGAATCCGAAGCCGTTTTGGCAAAGGATGTAGATCGTGCGGTGCCGTGTTCCGCTTGATGCTTGGAAAAATGTTTAAAGATATTTTCGATAACGACAATCGAATCATCGATGATCAATCCGACTGCCGCAGCCATTCCGCCGAGCGTCATAATATTGATCGACAATCCAAAGGCATACAAAAACGCGAGCGTGGAAGCTAATGTTGCCGGCACAACCAACAGCATGACCAGACTGACGCGCCAGCTTCGCAAAAAGAAAAAGACAACGATCATCGCGAGCAGGATGCCGATCAAAATACTATCTCTGCTGCTGAGAATAGAATTGCTGATGAAATCCCCTTGGTCGTACCAATTCTCAAAATGTACAGCTTGAAAGCAAGTTTAATTTGGCAACTTCGGCTGCAACGTCCTTCCCTATTTGCACCGTGCTGCCTGTCGGCTGCTTCATAATATTGATAAGCACGGCATCTTTTCCATTTGCTGTGGTGCGGATGAACCGATCTTCGACAGAAGGTTTGACGGTAGCAATGTCCGCCACAGTAATGGGAACGCCGCCTTGTACAGCCACCACGACGTTCTGAATATCGTCTGTTGTCTTCAACAATCCGGAAACAAGCGAAAGATAAATCTGATAATTGTTATCCACTAAGCCGGTGGAAGAAATAAAGTTTGTTTTTTGAATCGCGTCGGCAACCTGCCGGATATCGAGACGATACGAAGAAAGTTTTTCTGGTGAAACGGTCACAAGAAATTCCCGAGTATCGCCGCCGGTAATTTCAACCCGCGCCACACCGTTCACCTTCATTAGTGCCGGACGAATTTGATACAACGCAATGTCACGCAGTTCAACCGAATTTAATTTATCGGACGTAAGACTATAGCCGAGAATCGGAAATACAGCTACACTCATTTGCTCCGCCTGAATCGAAGCGGTTGCGGGCAGCGTGTTGCGCACATTTGAAATGCGCCCTTGAAGAAACTGTAGCGTCTGCTGAACATTCGTTCCCCAATCCAAACCGACAGAGATTTCTGTTGACCCGCGGCCGGTAATGGAACGAACAAGTTTAACACCCGGAATGGAACTGACCACTTCTTCAAGCGGCTTTGTCACTTCCACCATCATTCGCTCTGCCGGTTCTTCACCATTGTCTGCAAGAATAACGATGCGCGGAAATGTTATATCCGGAAATAACGAAATAGGCATGTGCAGCATAAGCGCAATGCCAGAAAGAACAAACACAACGGTGGTAAAAAGAAATGCTTTTGCGTGGCGACAAACGTAATCAAACAGGTTCATCTTCTACCTTACTGTGCAAGAACGAGGCGTGTGGAATCAGGCAAGGCATAATTGCCTTCGGTGACAACACTCATTCCGGCATGGAGATTTCCACTTCGCACTTCGACGGACGAATCCATCTCAACGCCGATGCTGACCGGAATTGTTTTTGCCAACGAATCTGCTGTCATCAGCACAACAGAATATGAATTATTTTCATCGTTGCGCAGAAGCGCTGATTTCGGAATGAACATTGCGTGCCGCCGGACGCCGGTTATAATTTGTACCGTGCCCGTCATGTCCGTTCGTAAAATCGATTGCGGTTCAGTACTCGATTTGAGAAATTGAAGCCGTACTTTCACCGACTGACTTTGAAGGTCTGTCTGGGGATTGATTGCATCGACTCGTGCAGAAAACTGTTTTTGGGGATAGGATTGAAAGTGTACAGACGCATATTGACCGGCTCGAAGAGATGATACATCGCGCAAAGAAACATCCGCAATAAAATCGATTGTGGAAAGATCGATGATCGTGAGCAGTTCGACATTTTCTGCCACAAGTTCTCCTTCGCTGACAATGCGCGATGAAACAACACCGTCAAATGTTGCGCAGACGTTCACACTGCTCTGTGTTGAACGTGCAAGTTTAAGAATTCGTTCTGCTTCGGATTTTTGTTGTTCAGTCGTTGCCGACTTCAACATCGACTCTGCGCCGAGAATAGTCGCTTCTGATTCTTTCGTTTGAATGACTGCGAGAATGTCGCCTTTCTTCACTTCCATTCCTTCCAGCGCTTTGAGTACAACAATTCGCCCGGCAATCGGTGCATACATTTTTTCTTTTCGCAGCGCATCCGTTTTTCCAAGTGCCTCGACATTCACAAGAGCATCTTGCTCGCTCACTGTTCCTACTTTTACGGCGACAATCGCTTTTGCAGCAGAGGAACCGCCTTCATCATCATTTTGTTTTTGTCGGCACCCGTCGAAAACAAATAAAATGAGAATAAAAAAGAAGAATCTGAACACACCAAAAGATTTTTTTCTATAATTCATCGAGTCGTCAATTGCTCCATTTTAGCGGCAAGAAGTTGAATATCTGCCATCGTTTGAAGTTCCGAAAGTTTGGTGTCGGTCAACAGTTGCTGTGCCGTCAGCACTTCCAGCGACAATGTTCCTCCGCCGGCATATTTAGATTTTGTAAGAAGAAAGTTTTCTTCCGCAGATTGAAGATTTTTACGGATGAACTGAAGCCGCTCACGTTGTTTTACCAACTGTAACCAAGTTTTTTTTGATTCAGCGGTAATAGAACGCTGCAGAAGTTCCGATTGCGCACGTAAGATATCAGCGTCAAGTTCTCGTTGCTGAATCCGCAAATCCGTTGCGCCCCAATTGATGAGGGGGATTTCTAACGCAACGCCTAATGAAAATCCAAACATATTGGAACGTTCATCGCGCGGCAGCCGTAAATTATCGCCCGATGTAAGAAGTCCCGCATCGCCGATAAAGGAAACGGTGGGATAATTTTCATGCCGTGTCAATTCGATATCCAATAAACTACGTTTCGTTGCTAACGATGCAGCAAATAATTCAAGATTGGAAGATGAATCCGGAATTGCGCTGACAAGAGATGAATCGATCACCGTGTATGTGTTCTTCAATGATCCGTCGATAGCGAATGTTGTATCCAACGGTGTACCGATCAATTCTGCCAGCGAATATTTCGCCACAGCAAATTCTTCGGCCGCTTGCTGGGACGAAAGCTGTGCGTTCGAAAGTTGAAGTTCCGTTTTCAAAACATCGGTATATGCGGCACTTCCGACTTTGGAAAGACGGCGAACGATTTCTAAATACTCGCTTAGTTGACGAGCACTTTCTTCCTGCAATGACATTTCTTGTTCAGCGCGAAGCGCTTCGATAAACGCTTGCTTCACAGAAAACACAACATCACGCTCCGCCATTCGCTGTTCTTTTGAAAGCCGGTCGATGTCTAACGAAATTTGATCGGCTTTCAATCCGCGCACGCCGCCGTCATATAACGATTGCTGCACGATGACCTGTCCCGCAATTTGACCGCCATTCGACAACGCGGGATCGTATCCAAGACTTCCAGAGGATGGTGCATAAATAGTATTCGCACTGAATTTTACTTGAGGAAGTTTCGTTGTGGAAAGTTCGGCATGCGAAAGTACTGCACTGCGAACAGCATTTTTTGCGCTACGCAAATGCGGATTCTGCGTGCGCGCCAACGTTAAACAGCGGTCAAGCGTGAATTTCTCTTGACCGCTGGCGAACGAAACTAAGACAGCGAGAATAAAAAAATATCTAATGATATTTTTCAAAGAATCTATTTTTGAATTTTTAAGATAACAAATGAATTAGGCAAAATAGCCGGCCGCGGATGCGGACGCTCGGCTGTCGGAGCGGGTGCTGGGCCGAATTCTGCTGTTGGAAGATACAACGTATGCGTCGTCGGATCGACCGTGATTGTGCGTGCGCCAGCTTGTGTCTTCACTGTTTCCAGCACAGAAAATTTTAATGGCGATTCTTCGCAGACGACCGTGACAGTACCTTCTCCATTCGACGAGAACGCTAAACCTGCTCCTGGATCAAACGCGCAGCCATCAACTCGGTCACCGATAGGAAGTGTCGCAAGCACGGTTCCATTTTCTGCATTCACGACAACCATCAATTTATTCCCGCAAACAGCAAAAAGCCGTTCATGTTCGGCATCGATGGATAAACCGGATGGTTCTTCGCCGGGAGCAATCGGCCAGCGTGAAAGTATTTTCATTTCTTTTGCATCGATGGCGACAATTTCATTTTTATCTTCGATATTCACAAAGACTTTTCCTTTGCCATCGGTAGCAGAAAATTCTGGTTTGCCGCCCAACGGCAATGTCGATACAACTTTTCCTGTCGCTGCATCGAGAATCGATGCATCACTGCTGCGTCCGTTAAATGCAAATACTCGTTTGGAAAACGGATCGTATAAAATGGCATCCGGATTTTTTCCGACGGATACCGTATCAATCAGTTTTAAAGTTTTCAAGTCAACAATACTCACTGTGGAGGTTCGTCCGTTGGAAACGAAGCAGCGTCCAAATTCATTCGCCACCGCAATTCCGTGAACACCTTCGGTTTTCGGAATTTCACCAACAACTTTGTCGGAATCGGTACTAATGACTGATACATAATTTCCATGAGAAGCAAACAAACGGTGCGATTGAGCATCGAATGAAATATAATCCCATCCGCCTTCTCCGCCGACGGAAATCTTCTTCGCGACATGATATCCTGAATTCGATTGTCCGAAACATATCGCAGCAACGACAACGATAAAAACAATATTCATATAGAATCTTTTGATCATAACATTCTCCTTTTAAATAATTTATGGTTTCCGTTATTATCTCTCGTAATACGTTACTGTAAGGTAAGATATTTTATTATGCCATTCAGCATTACTTTTTTGATGATCTTTTAAAAAAAACGAACAACCATTGCAAAAGTTTCTCATAGTTTTTAATAGAGCAGCTGGAAAATGGGCAATATACACATGGATTCTCCCACTCATTATTTTTCAAGAATCGTTTCAAGGAACCTCTTGACATGGTTAAAGTGTTTTATAAAAAAAAGGAGACATCATGCAATGGTATCAATGGTTATTTTTCACAGTGGGAATATGTCTAATCGCGGGATGCAGTGAAATGAAAACGAACCCATCTACAACGAAAGAATATTTAAAAGCTTCCGGCGATCTCGAAACTGCCACATTCGCTGGCGGATGTTTTTGGTGTATGGAAGAAGCATTCGATGAACTAGGCGGTGTGAAACAAGTCATTTCCGGATACTCCGGAGGGCACGTTAAGAATCCGACATACGAACAAGTCTGTACCGGAACAACGGGACATTTGGAAGCTATTCAAATTATCTTCGACCCAACTGTTATTAGTTACAGCGAACTATTAGATGTTTACTGGCGGCAGTTCGATCCTACCGATGCAGGCGGATCATTTTACGACCGCGGTTCGCAATATCTTTCCGCCATCTTTTATCATGATGCCAAACAAAAAGAAATTGCGGAGCAATCGAAAAAGAATTTAGAAGCATCTCAGATTTTCGATAAACCGATTGCAACATCGATCAGAGAATTTGAAGCATTTTATCCTGCAGAAGAATATCATCAGCAGGTACCTGCAAGAAAAACCCAGTTCGATATATCAGTTATCGTAATGCTTCGGGCAGAGATCAATTTATACAAAGTGTTTGGGGGGATGTGGGATTGGATAAACAATATAACAAACCTTCCAAAGAAGAATTGAAAAAGAAACTGACAGAAGAACAATTCGATGTAACGCAGAATGCCGCGACGGAACGTCCGTTCTATAATGAATTTTTCGATTCCAAAAAAATAGGAATTTATGTGGACGTGGTCACCGGAGAACCGCTGTTTAGTTCCACGGATAAATTTGATTCCGGCTGCGGCTGGCCGAGTTTTTCCAAGCCCATCGATCCGCGGTACATCGTCAAGCGAAACGATTCATCACTATCCATGGATCGTGTGGAAGTGCGCAGTAAGTTCGGCGATTCACATCTCGGCCACGTTTTTAATGATGGCCCTACCCCGACACATCTTCGCTATTGCATCAACTCCGCTTCGCTGCGGTTCATTCCCAAAGCCGAAATGGAAAAAGCAGGTTATGGTTATTTGCTGTGGCTGCTGAAATAAAACACGATTGTTTTTTTATCATTAATAAAATGATGTTTAAAAAAATTAACTTGCTATGGGGAAGAGATTGTCGTACTATAAATCTAACATAGTTAGATAATATGCACTAAGTTAGATTTGTATGACACACATAGAACGAAGACAAAGAGATAAGGAAGAGCAAAGAAAAGCTATTATGGATGCGGCTATCGCTATTGCCTCGAAAGAGGGCTGGCAGGCGGTGACGATACGAAGAATTGCTGAAGCAATCGAATACGCTCCTCCGATTGTCTATGAATATTTTGATAATAAAGAAGCTCTCTTTACGCAGTTGGTCTATAAAGGTTTTGGGTTGCTGCATTCCGAATACATAAAGGCGAAAAGCAGTGAATCAGATCCTAAAAAGCTTCTTCGCTTACTTTCCGTCGCACATTGGAATTTTTCAGAAACCAACAAGGAACTGTTTCAATTAATGTTCAATTTGGAACGACCTTTACCAAATGAGGAGATGCAAAACAATTTTAAATTGCTCGAGGAGCTTTTCCTCGAACTTGCCCATGGCAATAAGGAATCGGCCGACGTTTTAATGATTTCATGGGTTTTTATGAACCATGGAGCTTTTACGATTATGATGCAACTGCCCCCGCCTAAAGATAAATTCAAAAATATGAGTGCCTTTGATGTCTATGTAAAAGCATTGGACCACTTTATTTATAGTATCTAAAATTTTTTACTTAAATAGCTAACATAGTAAGGAATACTAACTTTGATACGTACAACCATAAAAAAACAAATGATTTTTTTCATCCTGTTTCTCGGATGCTCGGTTTCTGTTTCTGCCCAGAACCTTTCGCTCAAGCAATGTATCGAATATGCAAAACAAAACAACAGCAATATGAAAATTGCTGTTATGGAAACAGAAAAAAGCAACAAGAAGGTAACAGAACAAATAGGGAAAGGGCTTCCGCAGGTTGACATCAGCAGCACGCTGACCAACAACCTCGACATTAGCACGTCGCTGTTGCCGGGTGCATTATTCGGAAGCACTGAAGAATTTATTCCCGTGAAAATGGGAACAAAGTTCACGTCGAGCAACACACTCAGTCTGACACAAAAAATATTCGACGCCTCGTTCTGGGTCGGATTGAGCGCTGCGAAACTGAGCGACAAACAGTCCGAGCTCAGTATGCAGCAAACGGAAGAAACTACATCGTACAACGTCAGCATCGCCTATTATCGAGTGCTGGTCGTTCAGAAACAATCCGAGAACCTCAAGGTCATTCTCGGCGTGTCGCAGCATGCCCTAACATCCACGGAGTTAAAATTTAAAAATGGCATGGCAAAGAAAATCGATGTCGATAAAATCCGCGTGAGTTACAACAGCACGCGTTCACAGTTGCAGCAAACGGAAATGAACGAGAAACAAGCGTTGAACAATTTAAAATATGCCATCGGTATGCCGATGGATAACACCATTTCCCTTTCCGATTCGCTTGCAATACTCAAGACATCGACAGATCAGCAGACAAGTTCCGATGCCGACGGCTTTAAGAATCGTTTTGATTATCAACTGCAGGAAGTGACACTGGAAGCGCAGCAAGCAAGCCGCAACAACAATATTGCAGAATATTTTCCGACACTTTCCTTCTTTGCGAATTATAATTACAACGCGATGCGTCCGGAGTTCAATATTTTCCAATCAGGTGAAGAATGGTATAAAAGTTCTGCTCTCGGATTGACGCTGAAGATTCCACTCTTTTCCGGCTTCCAGCGACTCTCCAGAGTGGGACAGGCGCAGGTTGAAGTGGAGCAAGCAAAAGAAAACATCAAGCTGAAAGAGCAGGCGATCAAAGTTGAAATTTTGAATTATGAAATTCAGTATAAAACAGCGCTGGAGAATATCGAGAATGAACGCGAAAACCTTGCCTTAGCCGAAAGCGTCTATGAAAACACACAAATGGAATTTAAGCAGGGAACAAGCTCCGCGCTGGAATTAGTTCAAGCGGAAAGCGCTCTCCGGGAAACACAGAACAATTATTACACAAAACTTTTAACCTTGTATACTGCCCAATTGGACAAAGAGAAAGCAAATGGAACTCTCATTAATTTCATCAACAATCTAAAGTGAACACTATGAACAAGAAAAGAATCATACTTTTGGCAATCATTGCGGTTGTAGTCGTTTTCGCGGCGATAAGATTGATAAGCAACCGCAATCGCATCGTTTCTCAGAATGAAAATCTTACTGCCGATTTTGTTACGGTAAGCATTGCCAACGTGGAAAAGAAAACTTCTTCTTTCACTCTCAACTTGACAGGAACATTATATCCATACAAGGAGCTTGACATACCCGCGGAAACCCCCGGCAAAATAATTTCTCTCAATTACGAACTCGGGCAGTATTTTCCAAAAGGCGGGGTTATAGCGACGATCGACGACAAAATAAAAAAGCTTACCTACGAATCGGCAAAGATCGATGCAGATAGATTAAAGAAAGATTTTGAACGTACAGAAAATTTATATAAAGGCGATGCGTCTTCTGAACAGGAATATGCACTCGCTCGTTCTTCGTATGAAACTGCTCGAAATAAATTTGAGGAAGCGGAAAAACAGTTATCCTACACACAAATAACCGCACCCATAGCAGGAACAATCACAAAAAAAATAGTTGAAGAAGGGACATACGTTAAGGAGGGCGACAAGATTGCATCAATAGTCGATGTATCGAGATTGATAGTCAAAGTAAATGTTTCCGAATCGAATGTTTATTATATACATATCGGCGATAGGGTAAAGATTACGACCAATATCTACCCCGGCATAACGTTCAACGGAAAAATAAGTTTTGTAAGCCCGCGTGGCGACGATACTCATAATTACCCGGTTGAAGTTGAAATTGTGAACAGCACAAAAAATCCTTTGAAAGCTGGAACATTTGTAAATGTTGAAGTAGGAATCGACTCAAAGCATACAACGTTATATATTCCCCGCGAAGCTTTGCAGGGAAGCATCAAGGACGCAAAAGTCTATATTGCCTCTAATGGGAAAGCACTATTAAGAGATATTGTGATCGGACGGGAAGGCAACGAATCTCTCGAAGTAGTATCCGGGCTTACTGAACACGATAAAGTGATTGCAAGCGGACAAATCAATTTAACGGATAACAGATCTATTAAAATCATCGAAAACAAGTAAGACATTCATCATGACAATAACAGAATTAGCAATAAAAAGATCGACACTGGTGGTAATAATTTTTACCGCGCTTAGTTTACTTGGAATATTTTGTTATAGAATGCTCAACTACGAGCTTATCCCAAAAATAGACGTGCCGGTGGTAATGGTTACGACCAGTTATCCCGGCGCTTCGGCAGATGAAGTCGAATCATCCGTAACAAAAAAATTGGAAGATGCGCTATCGGCTCTAGAAAATGTAAAATACATGAGTTCTTCTTCTCAAGAAGGATCTTCGAGTATTACAATGGAACTGATTGCTAATGCCAATACCGATCTAGCGCTTCAAGACGCACAGAGAAAGGTGAATGCCGTTTTGTATCAATTACCAACAGGCGCAAAAACACCATCATTAGTTAAATTTTCTAGCGAAGATATTCCGGTGCTCAAGCTTGGGGTACATGCAAAAATGGTATCAACAAAATTATATCAAACCACAAAAGATCAAATAAAACCTCAGTTATCAAAAATAAACGGTGTGGCTCAAGTTACACTTCTTGGCGGTGATCAACGTGAAATAAAAATAAATGTGGATAGAAATAAGCTTTCTGCATATAAAATTTCAATCAGTCAGGTCTATAATGCAGTAAGTAATTCCAACATGCAATTTGCCACGGGGAAAATAGAAGGAATAACTAGCCAGTATACTGTTCGCCTTTCCGGGAAGATAGCTTCACTTGATCAATTAAGAAGCATTATCATTGCTAAAAATGCCAACGGCAGTATAATCAAACTATCAGATATTTCGGAAATTGTCGATGGTATCGCCGAGTATGCAAATCTTAACAAGATAAACGGCGAAAGCTCAATCGGAATACAAATACAAAAACAGTCCGATGCAAACTCCGTTAAAGTGTGCGAACTTGTTAAGGAAGAAATGGCAAGGATCGAAAGGCAATATGCTTCATCAGAACTCAAGTTCGAGATTGCTTCGGATAATTCCATATTTACATTAGCGTCTGCAAATGCTGTGATAGAAGATTTAGGATTAGCAATTATACTTGTTGCAATCGTAATGTTTTTATTCCTTCACAGTGTCAGAAATTCCTTTATCGTTCTCGTCTCAATTCCCACTTCGCTCTTATCGGTTTTTACCGCGATGTATATTTTTAACTTTTCCCTCAATCTTCATGACGTTGATGGCGCTTTCGCTCGTCATAGGAATTTTAGTTGACGATTCGATTGTGGTGCTCGAAAATATATACCGGCATTTATCTATAGGAAAAGAAAAAAGGAAAGCAGCCCTTGATGGTAGAAATGAAATCGGATTTACCGCTGTTGCCATTACGATGGTGGATGTTGTGGTCTTTGTGCCGATGGCTCTTATTTCCGGTATGATTGGTAGTATGCTTAGAGAATTTTCACTTGTGGTTGTCTTCTCTACGTTGATGAGTCTATTTTGTTTCCTTCACCGTTACGCCGCTATTGGCTTCACGGTTCAGCAAAATAGATAACCTGACTCGAAACACACTGATGGGAAGAATTGCACTGGGGTTTGAATCCATGTATAAAAAACTTGTCGTTTTTTATGAGAAAGTATTGCGTTTAGGGTTAGGCAATAGGAAGATTGTTTTTGCCTTGGCGGCTGTATTATTTATCGCTTCGTTCTCGTTGGTCGTTTTTAATTTTATCGGAACAGAGTTTATGCCGAATAGCGACCGCGGAGAGTTCACCATTCAACTTGAGGGTGAACCTCAGAACACACTTCATCAGTCGAACCTGCTTGCCGAAAAAGTAGAAAAATTACTCTTTTCAAAACCGGAAGTATTAAAAGTATTTTCGAATATCGGCTATTCAAGTTCGAGTATGATGAGTGGAAGCAATGAACAACACAAATCGGAATTAACCGTTACCATCGTCGATAAAAAAGATAGGAAGCAAACAGTCGAGCAATATGCCGCCAATATCAAAAAAGAAATACTTGCAACGATACCCGGATTAAAAGTCACGACAGCAGCCACCAGTATGATGGGTACGAGTGAAGCGCCAATCCAAATACTACTCCGGGGACCCGATATGAATGAAATCTACAAGGTGTCCGATCAGGTAATGAATTTGATAAAAGATGTCCATGGCATTAACGATATTAGGCTGTCGGTTGAAAAAAGCAAACCGGAAATGCATATTTCATTAGACCGCGATAAAATGTCGATGCTCGGACTCTCTGTTGCCGACATCGGTAATACGCTTCAACTTGCATTTGCCGGCAATACGGATCTGCAATACTCCGAACTTGGAACAGATTATGATATTGATGTTAAGCTGGATCAATTCGACCGTAAAAAAACTGATGATATTGGTTCGATAACATTTACTAACTCCAAAGGCGAGATTATTGAACTAAGACAGTTCGCAAATATTTACCAATCACTAGGTCCGAATAAACTTGAGCGCTACGACAGAATTTCTTCGCTCACGATTAAAGCCGAGGTTTTTGGAAGGCCGGTTGGAACAGTTGGTGATGATATTCAGAAACTCATTGCTCAAAATATTCATTCGAATATAGTTACCATTGATTACATCGGTCAGATTCAACGTCAGTCGGAAGCATTTGGAAGTCTCTTCTTTGCGTTAGCATCGGCAATTTTACTTGTATATTTTGTAATGGTTGCGTTGTACAATTCTTATTTATATCCGTTTGTAGTATTATTTTCGCTGCCGGTTGCGGTAATTGGCGCCTTGACTGCGCTATCGCTCGCCGGGCAGAACATCTCGATCTACTCTTTAATCGGAATGATTATGCTCATGGGATTAGTTGCAAAAAATGCAATCCTTCTTGTTGACTTTACTAATAAGTTGAAAGAAGAAGGGGCAAGCGTGCTGGAAGCACTTGTCGAAGCAGGTAAAGAAAGATTACGCCCGATTCTTATGACGACCGTTGCAATGGTCTTTGGCATGCTGCCGTTGGCACTTTCTACAGGTGCTTCGTCGGAAAGTAAGAACGGTTTAGCGTGGGTCATCATTGGCGGTTTAACGAGTTCTCTCCTATTAACGCTTATTCTTGTGCCTTCGGTTTATATGAGTATGGAAAATGTCAAGGAAAAAGTTCGCCTAAAGTTCTTAAAGAAAAAACCGGATGCCGAACCTGCAGCGGTAAGCGAGTAATGATGGGTTTGCATACAAAAGAGCCAGTTCGAAAGAACTGGCTCTTTGTAGAGGTATCAACGTTAAGGTAGGTTACTTCTACCACTCGGTCGCGGCGACCGCCGGTTACGCGTGCGCCGAATCCTTCGGCACCGGGGAATGCAGCGGTTTACACCACTTATAACGAGGGTACAATTGCCAAAACCATTGTAAATAAAACACAATGTAAAAAAGAAGTCACAGTCTTCTCCCCGAAAGAAGTATTTTTAGATATAGAGTACATCCGTACACTGGTTTGTTGTGCGGTATAAAGGTAACAGATTTTATTGATAAAATCTTCTTATACACAAACCAAAATTATATTACTTTTCTAAATCAATATTTTGAATCGGCAAATCCCAGTGCGCAAGAAGAATTTCGAATCGCCGCTGTTCTTCTTTCTGAAATAATTCCTGATCGGGATATAATTGTTTCGCCAGCGCATGTTCGTCGAAACCGTCATCGATCAATGATACATTCTTCCACACAATCGTTACGCGATAATCCCAGCGACCGTCTTCTGTTGCGTGATAACGCGGTTTTTCCGCCTTCACTTCTAGAAATCTTCCCATCTCGATTTGTTTTTTCAGAATGGGATAATGATTCTTTTTGAACAGCCGGATGAATTCATCCGCATAACCCCATTTTGTCTTGTAATAATATTCTACCACAAACAGTTTTTCGTTCGTCGGCATATATTTTCCCCTTTCAATAATATTTTGTTGCAAATTTATTTCTTCAATGCTTCTTTTAACACATCGCCGATGATATGAATTCCCTTTTCGATTTGATCTTCCGGTGTGTTGGAAAAGGAAACACGAAAATGGCTATTATCGACACCATCGGGATCGAATGTTTTACCGACGACAAAGACAACTCCCTTTTCGATACTGCGTTTCAGCACCGAAAGTAAATCCACTTGCGGCGGAAGTTTCAGCCACATATAAAAACCGCCGCGCGGTTCAGTCCATGTAATCTCCTCAGGAACATAACGGCGAATTGCAGAGACCATTGTATCTTTACGGCGTTTATAAATACTTCGCAACGATTCGATGTACGTGTAAATTTTTCCGCTGCACACAAACTCATCGGCAAGCACCTGCGTGAAGTTGGGCGAACACGCATCCATCGCTTGCTTGCACAATTCCGCCTTCCGGTAAATTTCTTCCGGCACCAACATCCAGCCGAGACGAAAACCGGGGCCAAGAATTTTGGAGAACGAGCCGGTGTAACAAATCGTCAATTCATTTTCATACAATACCTTGAATGGCACAACACGCTTGCGAGCTTCTTCATCGAAATACAAATCGCCGTATGCATCGTCTTCCACAAGCGGCAAATCATATTTTTTCAACACCGAAACCACATCTCGCTTGCGCTGTTCGCTGTATAACGTTCCCGCCGGATTGTGAAAGTTCGGCGTGAGATATGCAAACTTCGGCAATACAGATTTTGTTTCAGCGAAATATTGTTGCAATAAAGAAATAGTTATTCCATCATTATCTAAATCAATGCCATGAAGATTTGCCTGATACGATTTGAATGCAGAAATGGCTCCGATGAAGCATGGATTTTCCGTCAGCACCGTATCTTCAGGATCGAGAAATACTTTACCAAGAATATTGATCGCCTGCAACGAGCCGGTAGTAATAATGATTTTATTCGTATCGACCGGCAAGCTCTTCTTCTTCAAAAACTCTTTAAGCGAATCCAACAGCGGCGGATATCCGGGCGTTGGCCCATATTGAAATGCGGTTCGCTTAATATCTAACGGAAGATTGTTGTATATATCGTCAATTTCTTTTGTGGGAAACAATTCGTTGCCCGGCATACCACCGGCAAAGGAAATAATATCCGGCCGCGTTGCCAAACTCATTAAATCTCGAATCTCTGATGTTCGTAACGATGAAACTGCTTTTGAATAATGAATCATGTTCTTTCTTTTTATCCAATACTATCTATTAAGATTTTCCTTCGATTAGACTTCATAAATTTCGCTCGCGCTCAGCAATCCCATTTTATGCTTTTGCAGTACTTCGATTGCCTGCTGCGGCGTGTCGGTGCGAATAATAACTGTGGCGCGATCACCCAATGCGAATGCATACATGTATTCGATACTAATTTCTGCTGCGGATAAAATCTGCAACGCGCGGTGCAAGCCGCCGGATTGATGCGGCACCACAAGTGCAATCACATCCGTCACGTGAACGGAAAATCCTTTCTCTTTCAACAATGTGAACGCTTCATCCGGTTTTGACACGATCAATCGCAGGACACCGAATTCGGCGGTATCGGCAATACTGAAGGCAGAGATATTAATTGCTGCATCGGCAAGCGCGCCGGTTACATCCGTTAATCTGCCGGATTTATTTTCTAAGAACACGGAAAGTTGTTTGATAATCATACGTGCACCTATTGTAATTTTCGTTTATCGATCACGCGCTTGGCCTTGCCTTCGCTGCGTTCGATGGTTTTCGGTTCGACCAATTTGATGTTTGCATTAATGCCCAGCACGGATTCTATGTTGTGCTGAATTTTTTTCTTCAATCCTTCTAACTTTTTAATTTCATCGGAGAAAAATTGCTCATCCACTTCCACCCACACTTCCAGCACATCCAAATTATTCACACGATCGACAATAAGCAGATAATGCGGCTTCGTCTCGCGCATTTCTAACAGCACTGCTTCGATCTGTGATGGAAATACATTCACACCGCGAATGATCAGCATATCATCCGAACGGCCCAAACATTTTTTCATCCGCACGACGGTACGGCCGCACGTACATTTTTCTGCATTTAATATCGTGAGATCGCGCGTGCGATACCGAAGCAGCGGCAGCGCTTCTTTCGTTACACATGTGAATACTAATTCGCCTAACTGTCCGTACGGCAGCACTTCCAAGGTATTCGGATCGATGATCTCAGGAATGAAATGATCTTCGGCAATATGCGCACCACATTGATGCTCGCATTCAGACGCAACACCGGGGCCGATAATTTCGCTCAATCCATAAATATCGAAAGCTTTGATGTGCAATTTACTTTCGATTTCACGGCGCATTTCTTCCGTCCACGGCTCCGCGCCGAAAATGCCTGTTTTCAATTTCATCGTTTCCGGTTTAATCCCCGCTTCTGCCATCGCTTCGGCAAGGAATAAAGAGTACGACGGTGTGCACGCAAGAACGGTAGAACCGAGATCATGCATCAACTGCAATTGCCGCTGCGTATTGCCACCGGACATCGGAATAACTGCGGCGCCGATTTTTTCTGCACCGTAATGGATTCCAAGCCCACCCGTGAACAAACCGTACCCATAAGAAATTTGCAACACATCGTTTTTGCCTGCGCCCGCAGCCGTCAACGCACGTGCAACAACTTCCGACCACACGCCGAGGTCTCTGCGCGTATAACCGACAACCGTCGGCTTGCCCGTCGTTCCGCTGGAAGCATGCACGCGTACCACTTCCGAAGCCGGAACTGCAAATAATCCGTACGGGTAATTGTCGCGCAAATCCTGTTTCAGTGTGAACGGCAATTGCTTAAGTTGTTCCACACTTTTAATATCGCCCGGTTCGATGCCGCGCTTTTGAAATTCCTGACGATAAAACGGTACGTTGTAATACAATCGCTCCACCATCGTTGATAATCGTTCGCTTTGCAGTTTTATCAACCGTTCGCGGTCCATACATTCGATATATTCATTCCAGATCATACTCGTTGCTTTTCTATGTTATGAAGATTCACATTCGTAAAGATAAGACATCTATTATATAATAAGAAAAATATTCGAAAAGATTCATAAAATAATTTAGCGGAGTAAAGAGAAGCATTTTCTACCATTACCATGGGTTGGTGAAAATACTGACAGAAGTAAAATCAAAACAATGATACTTCCATAGATTCGATGAAAATATTTATTCTATTCCTTTTATTGCTGCGGGAAGATATTTGATAAGGTCTGAAGCAATGATGCTCCGCTCGCCGAGTTTTGCGGCAGCAAGATCGCCAGAACACCCGTGAAGAAAAACTCCGATGTATGCTGCTTGCACTTGCGCCATGCCCTGTGCCCACAAACCAGCAATAATCCCCGAAAGTACATCACCGGAACCCGCTGTTGCCATACCGGGATTCCCTGTGGAATTTAAAAATGCTTCGCTGCTTTGTGCCACAGTAACTGTCGGTACGCCTTTTAGCACCACGGTCTTTTTGATTTTCTTTGCAAGATTCCGTGCAGCATCGATTCGGTGAACTTCGATTTCTTTTGAATCGATTTTGGCAAGACGGGAAAACTCTCCGACGTGCGGCGTGAGAATAATTTTTGCTTCTGACGCACGAAGAATCGCTGTGGTGCATGCATTCAAACCATCGGCATCGAGCAAAAGTTTGCCACGATAAGATGAAACAATTTTGACGATAAGTTTTTGAGTTTCAGGATGCTGCGAAAGTCCCGGGCCAACGACAACCACATCTGCCCACGAAAGTTTTTCTTTGACGGCGTTCCACGCTGCAAGTCCCACAGTTCCCTGTTCTGTGGAAGTCAGCGGATGCACCATCACTTCCGTTAACTTTCCGGCAAGAATTGGATATATGGATTCCGGTGTCCCAAGCACCACGACTCCTGCACCGCTTCGCATTGCCGCCATACACGTGAGCGCCGCCGCGCCTGTCATTCCTTTTGATCCGGCAAGCACGAATATTTTTCCAACGCTGGATTTATGCGCATGCACCGAACGTTGTGGCAGCGCAGAACGAACATCGTTCGAATCCACAAGAAATGTTTTGAATCGCTTATGATAACCGACAGAATTGGGAATGCCAATATCGGCAAGATGAATTTCGCCGCTTAATTCTTTTCCGGCATTGCATAACAATCCAGTTTTGAGCGCGGCAAATGTTACCGTATGCGCCGCCTTGATCGCGTGAGCTTCTGCAACGCCGGTAGTTCCATTTATACCGGAAGGAATATCGACCGCAACGACAGGAATGTTTTGTTTGTTGATCCAGCGAAGAACATCGTGGGCAGGGTTTCGCACTGCGCCGGAAAATCCCGTACCGAATATTGCATCGACAATAATTTCCGGTTGAGCAATAGAGTTGAGTAATTTTTTAGAATATGGTTTTATCTGGACAAGATTCTTATTCTGTTCGGCAAGAGCAGCAAGCGATTGGTAATTGATCGCGGCATCACCTTTTAATTCTGTTGAAGAGGCAAGAAGCACAACGGTTATGAGTGAACCGCTTTCAACAAGCAATCGCGCAATAACAAATCCATCGCCGCCGTTGTTGCCTTTGCCGCAGACGATCAAAATACGTTTTTCATAAAGCGGCGCATAATATTGTTGAAGATGTTCCACAACACTTTGCCCCGCATTTTCCATCAATTGAATACCGGAAATATCATGCTTCGTAATGGTGGTTTCATCACACCATCGCATTTCTTCCGCTGTCAAGACACGCTGCATAAACGCTTTCACCTTTTAGAGAAACTGCTGTGCAATCTGCACCAGAACGGACGGGAATAATCCAAGCAGTAAAACAAAGACGGCACACAACACAATGACAACGATTGTTGCTATGGTTGGTTTCACGGAAATGTCGGCATCGCCGTCCCGGAAATACATCAACACAACGATCCGCAAATAATAATATGCCGAGACAACGCTTGTCAGTACGCCGATAATTGCAAGCCATGTCATATTCGCTTTGACGGCGGCGAAAAAGACATAATACTTTCCAAAAAATCCTGCGAACGGCGGCACACCGGCGAGCGCAAACATAAACACCGCCATCAATGCGGCAAGTAACGGCTGGCGTTTGCTCAGCCCAACATAATCATCTAATAATAAATTTTTATCGCCTTTACCTTCCATAACGCTGACAATCGCAAAGGCACCGAGATTCATAAACGTATAAGCGGCAAGATAAAACATGACGCCGATTTGTCCATCAATGCTTGCGGCAGCAATGCCGGAAAGCATATACCCTGCGTGCGCGATACTGGAATAGGCCAACATCCGTTTAATGTTGGATTGTGAAATTGCAATAACATTGCCGAGAACCATCGAAGCAGCTGCAATAAAAGCTATTGCCTGATTGATTCCTGTGCCCATAAAATCAAACACACGAATAAAGACTGTCACGAACGCTGCGAACGCCGCCGCCTTCGCGCCCGTGGACATAAATGCTGTGGCCGGTGTCGGCGCGCCTTCGTAAACATCCGGTGCCCACATGTGGAACGGCACAGCGGCAGTTTTAAATGCAAGCCCGATCAACAGAAGTCCTGCTCCGGCAAGGAAAAACAGTTGTGAAGAAATATTATGGAATGAATTTTTAATGATGGTAAGATTCGTTGTTCCGCTTGCACCGTATAAGAGTGTGATTCCGTACAACAAAAATCCTGTGGAGAACGCGCCGAGTAAAAAATACTTCAGCGCAGCTTCGTTGGATTTCTCTTTGATGCGGATGAATCCGGCAAGCACATACAAACAGACGGACATCAATTCGATGCCGAGAAAAAGCACGATCAAATCGTTCGCCGATGCGATCAACATCATACCGATGGTGGCAAAGATTAAAAGAATGTAAAACTCACCACGGCGATAATTCAGCTTGGTAAAATAATCGCGCGAGATGATGGTTGTAGCAAACGCCGAAATAAGAAACAGCAATCCAAAATAATTTGCATAGCCGCCGTAGCGAATCATGCCGCTAAAACTTTCGCCTTCCGTTTGTAAATTCAAGGAGGCAAAGATTCCTGAGATGACAAGGCCAACAAGCGTCAGCACATATACCGCGCTTCCCCTTCCTTTATATGTCGCTTCAACGACAATCTGAAGAAGCACGGTGGCAATCAACGCCATCATCGGCGCATTCATCAAAATATTAGCGATAGTTTCATCCATGCAGTTCTATCAGTTATCGAAAAAAGAAAAACCAGACAACAGCAAATATTGGCATCAGAATCGGCAGCGAATATTGAAAGATATATCCGAAGAAACTCGGGGATTTTACTTTTGATTGCTCGGCAATCGATTTAACCATAAAGTTCGGGCCATTGCCAATGTAGGTACTCGCACCGAAGAAAACCGAACCAAGCGAAATCGCTTGCACATACTTCCATGTTTCTGCCGTAATGGAAAATGCACCGGGCTGTAAAGGATTCGGCAAACCGCTTGCAGCAGGCGTTGTCAATCCTAAAAGTAAATTCATGTGATGGATATTATCGACATTCGCGCCATGCAGACCGAATGCAGCGGTCAGAAAATTCAAATATGTCGGCGCATTATCCAAGAAGCTCGAAAGAATTCCCGATCCCCAAAAATATTGTCCCGGTGAAACGATGCCAAGCTGAGCAGCATTCAGCTCCAACCAATCAAGCGCAGGAATCATTGTGGCGAATATCCCCGCAAACAAAATAGCTACTTCTTTAATGGGAATAAAATTGAAATCGTTCTTTTCATGTGCTTCGGGTTTGGTCGTGAAATAGGAAGCCAGTGCAGCGCCCCACATAATAATTTCACGCAGCAGCAACGGTGCAGGCGATTCAATAAAAACAGCGCCGATAATGATGATCAGAAAAATAATATTGTGAAGCCCATGCACTTCCGGCTCATCCAATTCAGCGGCTTCACGCTGGACCGCTTTCGATTCTTTGTGAAAATTGTATGAATCGATAATATAGAAAACTAACAGCACCAATCCGACCGTCAACGCCCAGATGTGGGCAACACGGTTTGTAATCCAGAAGAATGGAATGCCTTTGAGAAATCCAAGAAACAATGGCGGATCGCCAATAGGCGTCAAGGCACCGCCGATATTGCTGACGAGGAAAATAAAAAAGACAACGTGATACGGTTTAATGCGATAACGATTCAACCGCAAAAACGGACGAATCATCAATATCGAAGCGCCGGTTGTACCAAGCACATTGGCAAGGATTGCGCCCGTCGTTAGCAATGCAATATTTCCAATAGGCGTTGCTTTGCCGCGAATCTTCACATGGATTCCGCCAGTGACAACAAACAACGAACCGATGAGCGAAATAAAACTAAGATATTCATACGACGTTGCGAACAATCGCGGAATATTGTGAAGCCCGAAGATATAATACATCGCAACAATAATGCCAAGCCCGTATGAAACATGATGAAAATGGTGTTCCCACCATTGTTTATTAACGAACGGCAGTATGGCCATGGATACCAGCAAAAGAACGAATGGTGTCATGAACCATGGATTGACGGGCAGAATTGTAACGGCATTCAGCACAAATCCAAACACGTTATAGACAATTAACAAAACGACAGAAAGAACAGCGAAGCTCGTTAGATATTTTTTTTTCTGATGTGTCATGAATTTAATTCTACGCTACTCCGGTCGAAACTGCGAAAATTGCAGCCGCTCCCCAAGCTTTACCATCTCCAATTGTTCCACCACATGTTTTGCAACGGGAGCCGAGACCTTTAAAAATGTTTTGGGATACACACCGATCCAGACGATGAATAAAATAATGGGTAACAGAACAGCAATCTCTCGTTTATTAATATCCATCAATGGATGACCATTGTAGGAACCGTTCGGATGCACAGAACCGAACATCACGCGCTGATACATCCACAGCATATACACCGCAGAGAAAATAACGCCCAAGCCCGCAGCGGCGGCAAAGAATTTCGAATCGAGAAATACGGATTTAAATGCGCCGAGCATAATGAGAAACTCCCCGATGAATCCGTTCAGTCCCGGCAATCCGATCGATGAAAATGAAACAATCATAAAGAACGTCGCAAAGACCGGCATCAATTTCGCAACGCCGCCATACTCAGCAATCAAACGCGTGTGCGTGCGGTCGTAAATCATTCCGACCAATAAAAAGAGCGCGCCCGTCGATAACCCGTGGTTGATCATTTGAATGATCGCTCCCTGCATTCCTTCTTCCGTCATCGAAAATATTCCGAGCACAACAAAGCCCAGATGTGAGACAGAAGAATATGCAACGAGCTTCTTCATATCGGTCTGCACCATCGCAACTAATGCGCCGTACACGATGCCGATTACTGCAAGCATACAAACATACGGTGCAAGTTGTATCGAAGCATCGGCAAAGAGCGGAAGATTGAACCGGATAAAACCGTAGGTTCCCATTTTCAGCAAAACACCGGCAAGGATGACACTGCCTGCCGTCGGTGCTTCCACGTGCGCATCCGGCAACCACGTATGCAGTGGCCACAGCGGCACTTTGATTGCAAAACTTAATCCGAATGCAAGAAACATCCAGAACTGCATCGTTGCCGGAATGGATGGAGCAAGACGATAGAGTTCGATGAGATTGGTGGTAAAATGTCCACCGGGCAATGTAGAAGCAAAATAGCCGAGCGAAAGAATTGCCACAAGCATCAACAAACTGCCAAAGAGTGTGTACAGGAAAAACTTCACCGCTGCATAAATACGATTCGGCCCGCCCCAGATGCCGATGATAAAGTACATCGGTATCAGCATCGCTTCCCAGAAAATATAGAACAGGAATAAATCTAACGATGAAAATACGCCGATCATTCCGACTTCGAGGAACAACAGCATTGCGATATAACCCTTGATATCTTTCGTGACGGAATTCCATGTTCCCAGCAATGCAAGCGGCGTAAGGAATGTCGTCAGTAAAATCAACAGCATAGACATTCCATCAATGCCAATATCGTAACCGATATTCAATGTGGAAATCCAATCGAGATGTTCATGAAATTGAAATCCCGAAAGCGCTGAATTGAATCCGGCAAACAATAAAAGCGAAACGGCAAAGGTTGTTCCCATTCCAATGAAACCGACAAGCTTTATTGCTTTGACCGATTCCGTTCGAATCAATAACACGGCAACCGCAAAGACAAGCGGCAAGAAAATCGTTATGGAAAGCAAATGTGGAATCATCTTGAATTATTTTTCATCACGAATGAAACAAAATCCAGGCAAGCACAGCAACGATGCCGCCAACAAAAATGACAGCGTAAAATTGAACTACGCCGGTTTGAACTTTACGAAAAGTCTGCGAGAAATAATTAATCACGCGGGCAGCCCCATTCACTACACCGTCAATCACATTGACATCGATGCCCTTCCACAAAATTTTCTCCGACCCTTTGAGAATGGGATTGACAACTGCGGCATCGTAAAGTTCATCGATTTTATATTTGTTCAACAGCAACCCATACAGTGCTTGATATTTTTTCTTGAAGGATTCGGCAAGATCGATTCGCTCAAGATAAATTTTTCTTGCTGCCCAGATACCGGCAACAGCAACGGCAACCGAAACAATCATTAAAAGAATTTCTACCCAATCGAAACCACGCTCACTTAGCAATAATTTTTCCTGTGCCGGAGCAAAGACCGGATCAAGCCAGTGTTCGATGCCACTCCAATGCGGAATGCCGATCAATCCGCCAACGACAGAAAGAATGGCAAGAACAATCAATGGAATGGTCATGCTTTTTGGTGCTTCGTGCGGAAGATGTTCGTGTCCGTCTTTTTTGGTCGAGAAGCGCGGCGTACCTTCAAACGTTAGCACGACAAGACGAAACATGTAAAATGCTGTGAGCAAGGCGCCGAACAATCCGACGAGCCAGAGTACCCATGAACCACGCTCGCTGCTGAATGCTTTCCACAAAATTTCATCCTTACTAAAGAAACCTGCAAACGGCGGAATACCGGATATGGCAATGGCACCGACAAGAAATGTCCAGTATGTGATCGGTAAATATTTTTTTAAGCCGCCCATTTTCTGAATATCCTGTTCATCGTGCATCGAATGGATCACTGCGCCGGAACCAAGGAAGAGCAGCGCTTTAAAAAATGCATGCGTCATCAAATGAAAGATGCCAGCAGAGAACGCTGCAACACCCATCGCCAAAAACATGTATCCAAGCTGGCTGATGGTGGAATACGCCAGAACTTTTTTAATATCGTTTTGCACCAGTCCGATGGTTGCAGCAAAAATCGCCGTCAGAGCGCCGATAACAGCAACGACTTCCATCGAAAATGGTGCAAGCGCATACAACACGGAACAACGCGCCACCATATATACACCCGCGGTCACCATCGTAGCAGCGTGAATGAGCGCACTTACCGGCGTGGGACCTGCCATCGCATCCGGCAACCAGACATACAATGGAATTTGCGCGGACTTTCCTGTTGCACCAAGGAACAACAATAATGTCATAATTGTAATCGTCAAGTTCCCCACCTGCAAATTCGACGCACCGCTGAAGACCGTATCGAAATTCAAACTGCCGAATGTCTGGAAGATCAAAAACATGCCGAGCAAAAACCCGAAGTCGCCGATGCGATTCACGATGAACGCCTTCTTCGCCGCATCACCGGTAAATTTCTTCTCGTACCAGAATCCGATCAGCAAATACGAACACAATCCAACGCCTTCCCAGCCAAGAAACATCAGCAAAAAGTTATCGGCAAGAATCAGATTCAGCATAGCAAAGATAAAGAGATTGAGGTACGTAAAGAATCGCCAGAATCCTTTATCGCCATGCATATAGCCGATGGAATAAATGTGAATGAGAAATCCAACACCGGTTACAATTAACGCCATCAAAATCGAAAGCTGATCGATTTGATACGCAATGGAAACATTCAGAGCTGATGGGCTATCCGTAAATGTCGAAAGCCATGTGAACACTTCAACAGTTTGCTTGCGTTGAATTTCTGGCGCGCCAAGCATTTGAATGAACATTGCTGATGATAGCAGAAACGAAAATCCGACCGTTGCACTTCCAATCGTACCGATGAGTATTTCATTTTTCAAGCGCGAGCCGAACAATCCCAGAAATAAAAATCCGATCAGCGGAAACAGAACAATATATGGCACATACAAAAACATCTTCTAATCGATCTTCACCATTTCAAAATATTGATCTCATCGAGATTCAGTGTTTGTTTGCGGCGGAACAATGCAATCACAATCGCCAACCCGACGGCAGCTTCTGCAGCAGCAACCGTCATCACGAAAAAGACGAATATCTGTCCTGTAACATTTCCAAGAAATGCGGAAAATGTTACGAGCGAAAGATTGACAGAGTTCAGCATCAACTCTATTGACATAAAAACGATAATGGCATTGCGCCGCGCGACAACGCCAAACACGCCGATGATAAACATTGCCGCACTGAGAATAAGATATGATTGCATAGAAACCATTTACTCGAACTTCTTTTTTGCTAACACAACCGCGCCGATAATCGCGGCAGTTAATAACAGCGATGTGATTTCAAACGGAAACAAAAATTTTGTGAACAATTGGCTGCCGACATATTCTACCGTTCCGATGTTTGTCGCCTTGATGGCATCGAACGGATATTGCTGCCCTTGCATCATAAAAACGTATATCAACTCCATCAACACACCGAAACTTAATCCAGCCGCAACAACTTTTTTCCATGAAAGCGCATCGCGCAAACGCCGTTCATCGCCAAGGTTCAACAGCATAATCACGAACACGAACAGCACCATAATCGCACCCGCATACACAAGAATTTGAATGACGGCAATAAATTGCGCATGCAAGGTGAGATATAAACCGGAAAGACAAAAGAAATTGACGATAAGCCACAGAGCGGAAACAATGGGATTGCGCCGTGTAACCACCAACAACGCGGACACAACACCGACAACAGCAAATATATCAAACAGTATCAATTCCAAATTCATTCTTTCCTACCACCAGCCATTCTAACACAAACTCTTCTTTCAAGATTCCCGAATCCAGCGGAATAATTCTCCAAGCGATGGACGTTTGCCGTATGATAAAATTGCCAGACGAAATATTTTTCCGGCAACCCACATCATTCCGAGCATCGAGAGCGTTAAAATGGCAAGCGTAGAAAGAATTTCCCACGGCGCCGGCATTTGAATCGGAATACGCATTGCCATTAATGATGGCGTTAAAAAGGGAATGAACGATAAAACTTTTACAATAGTAGAATCCGGATGCTGCAGTGCAACTATCATAAACCCGATAGGAATAATCATAATCATACTGACGTACGATGTAATTTGCTGCGCTTCCTGCTCCGTGTTTGCCGGCGCACCGACGGTAACAAAGATAGCTGCGTAAAAAACATATCCCAACAGTGCATAAATAATTGTGAGAATCATGTTTTCTGGAATGAAAATTGGCGCATTTGTCTTTAACGACACGGCAATACCGATCAACAGATAGACAAGCATTTGCAATATGCCCAAGCCGCTGAGCCCGAATATTTTTCCCGCCATCAAATCGCGCGCAGAACATGAAGATAAGAGCACTTCTATGACGCGATTGGATTTTTCCTCCACCACACTTCGCACCAACAATTGTCCCGATGTCAAAACCATGAACATAATCATCAGCAAGTTGATGTACGCTCCTGCAAATGTTTCTACAAAACCCGATTCTTTTTCCTCGCCGTTATTGGAGAGCTTGATCGACTTTACATCCACATTTGCTTGAAGCTTGTGAATAAGCGATGTATCCACTCCGCTTGAAAGAAAGCGATGCTCAACGATAACCTGTTCAAGCGTGTGAGAAAAACGTTCTTGAATTTTCATGTTACCGATATTTTTTGCGCGATACTCAACGTTGCCGCTATCGAAGACGGTTGCCGGAATAACAAAGAATCCCTCCACCCCGCCGGAAGCGACTAATTGATTGGCATGCTCTTTCATCGTCTCTATCGGTTTATCCTCCGTCAAATTCCGTAGAATATAGTTCGGTTGATTATGAACGATACGATATGCGTGCGATAATTTTGCATCGAGCGGATTCAGCAACTGATGTGTTTGATCGATGATACCGATGGTTGTCGGCGAATCATCTTCTTGCAATGCAAACAGTGTGGGAAGAAATGCGATTGCCAGAATAATGATCGGCATCAAAACCAACGAAATGATGAATGCTTTCGATTTTACTTTTTCGCCGAATTCCCATGCGGCAACTTCAAATATTTTGTTTTTCATCTCTGCTCTCCCTGCCGCTGTTTTGCGAGCAATTCTTTTTCCACGTTTTTCTTAGTCATCAGCCAACGAACGGTATTGGCAATCGTGCCAACAAAAATGATTCCCGGTGCAATCCACATCGGATGAGGAATGGAAAGATTGTAGATGACAAATCCCGCGGTGAAGACCGCAAACATGACGACCGACCGCACCAATCGTTTTACACGCGGATCTTGATCAACCTGTTCCGCTAAACGTTCGTTGCGCGATGTCGGAATCGGCTGCGACGATGCCTGAATAATTTTTTCCGGCCCGCCAACCACATTGATGAAGATGGAATTCAATGACGGTTCGACAATCTCAAATTTGTGCACAGCAAGTTTGCCGGCGAACTGCTGAAATAATTCATTGCAGCGCGCGATGTCTGTTAATTCCAACTCGGCATAATTTTGATAGACGTCGGCGCGCTGAACGAGTGGAAGCGTTTTGAGAAACTCTCCGTTGCCTTCAAACTCTAAATGCACGGAGTTGGTGCCGTGTTGTTTTTTGATATTGGAAAGAGAACCGTTCAACACCGGCTTGCCTTTATTGATGAGACAAATGTTGTCGCACATTTTTTCAACTTGATCCATTTGATGCGTGGAAAAAATAATGGCGACATTTTTTTGCCGAAGTTCCATCAACACATCTTTGAGTAAAACCTGATTCACCGGATCGAGGCCGGAGAACGGTTCATCCAAAATAACTAACTGTGGACGATGCACAAGAGAAATAATCAACTGAATCTTTTGTTGATTGCCTTTGGAAAGCTCTTCGATCTTTCGGTGCGCATCCTGCTTCAACCCAAATCGTTCTAACCAATATAAAATCTGCGGCCGTGCTTCTTTGGGTTTCAGTCCTTTTAATCCCGCAAAATATAAAATCGTATTGATGATTTTACTCTTACGATACAAGCCGCGTTCTTCGGGCAAATACCCGACGATATTCCATGTCGCTTGAGTGAAGGGCTTCCCATCAAACGTAATTTGACCTGCATCCGGTTCGATAATGTTGAGCACTGTGCGAATCGTGGTGGTCTTTCCCGCTCCGTTGGGACCGAGTAAGCCAAACAACTCGCCGCGCTTCACTTCCAATGAAACGCCGTTGACCGCAACAACCGAATCAAATTCTTTTCGAAGATTCGTAACTTTTAACACTATACCTCCTTATGTTTTTTCTTATGGCGTCAATCGATAAATCATTCGCGGGAACGGAATGGTTTCGCGCACGTGTTCTAATCCGCAAATCCAACCGACAGTGCGCTCGACGCCAAGCCCGAAGCCCGCATGAGGCACAGAATCCAAATCGCCGCAAATCTAAATACCATTCAAACGCTTCCTGCGGCAAATCATGTTCCTTAATACGCGCGAGCAGCACATCTAAATCATCTTCGCGCTGGCTGCCGCCGATAATTTCTCCGTACCCTTCTGGCGCAAGCACATCCACGGCTAGTGCGAGTTTGGGATTTTCCGGATCGCGTTTCATGTAAAATGCTTTCACTTCCGATGGATACCGATGCACCATGACGGGGCGATCAAATTGTTCGGACACAACGGTTTCATCTGTTCCACCCAGATCGTTGCCCCATTCAAATGGCAAACCTTTGTCGTGCAAAATCTTTACCGCTTCATCATAACTAATTCGCGGCAGCGGCTTCTTGACGTTTTGCAATTTGGTAATGTCGCGTTCCAATATTTTTAATTCCGGCAGACAATCTTTTAAAACATTTTGCACGATGTACTCTAAAAAATCTTCCGCCAGATCCATATCGTCGTTCAAATCGTTGAATGCCACTTCCGGTTCCACCATCCAGAATTCCGTCAAATGTCTTCGCGTCTTGGATTTCTCTGCGCGGAACGTGGGGCCGAAGCAATAAATTTTCCCGAACGCCATCGCCGCCGCTTCGCCGTATAATTGTCCCGATTGAGATAAATATGCTTTGCCAAGATCAAAATAATCCGTGCCAAACAAGGTTGAAGTTCCTTCGCACGCTGCGGGCGTTAAAATAGGAGAATCGATAAGCGTGAATCCTCTTCCGTCAAAAAAATCCCGAATGGATTTGATGATGCGATGCCGCACGCGCATAATAGCATGCTGTCGCGATGAGCGCAGCCATAAATGCCGCCGGTCGGCAAGAAATTCCACGCCATGTTCTTTCGGTGTGATCGGATACTCGTGTGCAATGTGAAATATTTTTGGAATGGAAATGACATCCAATTCCACGCCGCTTGGCGCGCGATCGTCTTTCCGTACTTTGCCAATAACCGATAATGAAGACTCCTGCGTCAACTTTTCAAAGTCCTCGATGCAACTATCGGGCACCAGCCCTTTCACCAACACCCCTTGGATGATTCCTGTGCCGTCACGCAGCAAAAGAAATTTTACTTTGCCGCTCGAACGTTTATTATACACCCAGCCGTGAAGCTGGACTTCTTCTCCGATATGATTACTTAATTCCGATATATAAATTCTTGACATACAAACTCTTTCAAAATATTGTTAGGAATATAGCGAACTAATGAGAGAGGTTCAAACGAAATGATGGAAGAGGAGAAACAACCTTTTCTGCGCTCTTCGCGTACATCTCTGCGCCCCTTGCGGTTAATCATCTCAGGATTTAACCGCAAAGAACGCTAAGCACGCCTAAAAGACGGTAGATAAAAAAATCTGATGCGCGCAGAGAAAATTATAATTTCACAATAAGACTGATTGATGAAAAATTTGTACCATCGAGTGGATTATCATCCATTGCATGATATTTACAATAATCGTAACGGATATCAAAATGACGGTGGAGCAGTGCCACCAATGCCGGTTCGGGAACATGAAAGTCTTCTAAAAATTTAAATATTCCAGATGCACGAATGCCGATACCGCTTGTTGTTATAATCATGTTTCCTGTATTCTGAAATGAACCGCCTCTAAAATAAATAACTTCTCCTAACCCAAATTGCCATCCTTGTGCAAGTTCTGTTACCGCATACGTTATACCGTTTTCAGTTTGTGTGGTTTGTTTCCCGCCGATAATATTTTTAAAGAAATTAATATCACCAAAACCACCGCGGTAATATGAAGTTCCTAATGTATCTGAATGTCCAACAAGAAGACTGCTCGATTCTCTCGACCAAGTTATGGTAAGAAGTTTATGATTCGTGGGAGCATATTTAATACCGAGATCGATCGTTGTCCCTACAGTGATCGTTCGTGGAAGCGCATCTGCTTGCGCAATATATGTCATTTTATCGCCAACGTTCGTAAGAGCTGTACCAAAAGATACATCACAAAGAGGTGCAATGCCGGGTAATAATTCAGATTTTTTAGCAACCAAATCCACGATGGGAACATCGATGAGAAGTCCATAGTCTTCTGACCAGGCTGAAGTAGTTCCTATTGTGTATAATTCTAAAGAATTACCAATTGTATAACTACCCAAATTAGAGGTTATCTTTCGAAGAGTGAAACCTACAGCAACTCGAACGCCCATATCTAATCCAAAACCGATACTATAGGCATTATTGTGTTCTTCAGAATTGTATGTATCGTTGATATCAGGGCTGGTTATCCCGGTTCTATTTATCATTCCATAATTCAGATCAACTCGAGAGTAAGCAACGCCGAGTGATAATGGAAGAGATAAATATTTTTCAAAATTGATACCGCCGGATGCGGCATAAGAATTAAATGTAAAATCAGGTAATCCGAAACTCGGGAACCATTGAGTTTTTGTTGGATAGAATGAATATGTAACATTTGTTTGTTCACTTGAAAACCCCAGATGTGCCGGATTGAAATTTATTGCGTAAGGATCATCGGATATTCTGGAAATCGAAGTGCATCCCTGAGCGTTTGCTTCAGGAGACGAATTGATTTCAAGAAACGGTACCGCTGTACTAACAAATTGAGAATGTGCTGCAAGAGGAAGCATCACGAAAAGCAGCAACGTGAGTTTGCCGTGGTGGATCATCGTATTACCCTTTCTAATAGAGTTGTAGTATGAGTTTAACGAATAAGAACAAAAACAGCACAACACAATTTCAATGTTGCCGTTTTAATTCAACTCATTACCAACCGACGATACAATTCCTTTAAAAAAGTAATAACGAATTTTAGGTTGACCTAATGTGATAATTTTTTAAATATAATGCAAGTCTAAAATATCTCTGCACCCTTTGCGGTTATTCATCTCCAGATTTAACCGCAAAGAACGCCAAGCATGCTCAAAAAACGGCGGGTACAAAATGTATTCCCGCAACTTGTCCTGAGCTTGTCGAAGGACGCGGGATTTCTCTTTTACCACTGTTACCACAACCGTCGCGCACAATCCGATACTTTTTTATTTTCTTCATAAATTTTGCTCTCGGCATGTGACCGTCACCAACCGGCGTTTACGCTTTGCAGGTGGCGGTCACATACATAGGCGCAAGCGATTGATTAAACCTTAGGTTTCCGGTCTTGAATGACAATAGTTTCGGCAATGCGATCATGTACCGTTCGCCTGTTAGGATCAATGAAATATTGTAAGAAACCAAAACCAAATTCCAAAAATGAAGCACCATATCCAAGTGATCGTTCCAACGCATGCCAGAAACTGATCTTTTCATGAACAACAGAAACGACTCTAATGCCCATAAGCCATTTGCCGAACGTCTTACCGTTGCCATAATAAATTGAAAGTGAAAAGTATACGACAAGAAGTATAAAACTATACCAATGTTCAAAATCAAATATTAAATGCATATCCTCTTTTACAAGACCAAAGCGCTGCAATAGCCTAGCACCGAACATTAAGATCGGTACACATACGACGGCAGTGACTAGAAAATCCACAATAAAAGCTCCTGCACGACTTTTAAAAGATGCTAGAGGAAGACCATGTAACTCTTGCATGCGGTGAGACTCGGTTCCATTGTAATTATTTTTCTTCATTGTGATCATAAAGAGTATTTCCTATTAAAATATTTATTGACGCCTGCGCATAACGATTTCTATATTACACCAATAAAAAATACAAGATATTCTCACCATCATTCATCTACGAAGGAAAACATCTATGGACATAACGAAACAACAACTCCTTGCCGATACATTTATGGTCGGCATCGATCCGGCAAAGAAAAGACATCAAGCCGTGCGCATTGCTTGTCCGCCGTCTTTTTGGCGGGCTTGCCTGTTTGTCGTGCATAAATTTATAAAATGCCGCTGTGCGGCATCCCGCTCTTTATATTTTTATTGATGCGGGAGAACATTCTGGACTTCTCGTTCTTCGAGATGTCTCGGGAAGCTGGAGGCGTTTTATTATAATCCCGCGCAGCGGGATTCTCTTTCTCTTGTAATAATTTGTTTTTCACTTCGTGAAAGAGTTATAGGCCTCCGGCTCTTTTTTAAAATGGTTAGGCGCAATTGCTTATTATAAAAATTATAACGCATTAAAATAATTTTTATCATCAATTAGGTGTAAATGTTGCAATAACACTATTTCTTATTGTTTGTATGCCGCCCCCTTGTGTTAAATCGCCTAAAAGAAAAATATTATACGTTCCTGCCGAATCAACTTTTAAACTTCTTGATACAACATATGGGTTAAATATGATAGAACTGTCTCCTTCGGCAACACAAAGATATGATCTATCCATAGTAGAATCATTTGATGACCATGATACTCTGGCAATATAGCTAGTAGTGTGTGCCTGATTAGTTGAATCAAAAAAATATCCCGATGCCTGAAAGACAATAATTCCAGATCCATGAACTGTCATATTTATTTGTCTAATAACTTGAGGGGTATATGATAAATTAACAGCCTGATTGTCTCCACCAATGAAAATACTGTAGGCGCTCGTACCAGATGGACCAACAGGACCTTGCGGTCCCGTAATACCTTTACAACCCAAAATAATTGTCGGCAAAGCGAATAAAATACAAATTATAAATGCTGTGGGTTTCAATGTATTTTCCTCTATTTATATATTTATGGTGAACATTTTATCACCACATTTCAATTGCGCCTAACTAGTAATTAGATAGACAAGTTTTATAATTTTTTGTAACATCTTCAATTTCATTCGTCAAAACCACATCTTCCATCTCATAAACTTCTAACTCACCAAATTTAAATTTCCAGAACCAACCACTCAACGACATCCTATTACCCTTTACTGTTTGAACTATCGTTTTGAGAAAACTAACCTTGCGCTTAATATAATCGGTGGAAAAATTAGTTGCAAGAAAAAATGTAAATGTCAGACACTGAACTATGCGGAACATTTTTCGTTACAGTGTTTGTAAAGAGTATCGGCATGGATGCAAAGCCGAATACTGATATGGAGAAAATCCACGACCTGTTTGGAGAATATCGGAACACTTGCGGCAAGAGCCAGAGTACTTCTGGCAATTGGCAAAACACTCTTTTTTGTTGCCGGAAGACAGTTGGTTATTGCCGCCGCACTTCCGTACAGAGAATAAAGTAATTTGGACACTGCAAAAACTCGTCCGGGCAAAACGTACACAACGTATTCCCGTCGTCTTCAATAAAATTGTGATTCTGCAATATTTACTTCTTCTGCTAATGATATTAGAAGTGGGCTCAAAAATGGTCAGGAACAAAAACATTCGTGTCATGCCCGCGGATTTTGCCAAAGGCATCACTTTCGTGATAAGCGGCCTGCCTGCCGCAGGCAGGGCATCCAGAATTTTGGTG
>CAWBMS010000016.1:0-5327 GCA_963790045.1 Ignavibacteriota bacterium
ACTGGGGGTCCATTTTGTACGTTTCGCGCAACAGCCGCGCGCGCCCTTCAACGAGGTGATGCAATTGCTGTTGAATGATATTCCCAATGCAACGCTGCGGGATGCGGTGAGAGAAGTAAATGCCGAACTCAAACAAGGCAAAGACAGTGAAAAAGTTTTTCAAAAACAATCGATCGTGTTTGGAAAATTTGCTGCGAACATGCTGGGGCTTGCCTCCAAGAGCGGCGACATGGTAGAAATTTATGAAAGCAGGCGAAGTTTTTAGAGCGCACTGCCGAATTTCGTCGGAGTCTCAAAAGCGCATTGTAACGCCCATGATTACGTTGTTTGTGTTGTTCCTTGCCGTGTTATTTTATGTCGCATATATTTTTCCGCAACGGCAGAAATGTTTGTGAAATTCAAAATCAAACTTCCGCCAATGACTGGAGCGACACTGAAATTCAGCCGGTGGCTGATGAGCAATATGTGGGTGTTGATGTTCTTGACGATTGCTCCGATTATTGGCCTTATTGTTTTTATGAGAACTGAACAAGGGCAATTTTATCGTGATAAATATATGATTAAAGTTCCCGTATGGGACAGCTATTTCATAAAACTGCGATTGAAATTTTTTGCCGTGTTTTTTATTCATTATACAGCGGGGCAGGTGAAAATATCGAAGTCATTCGCATGTCCGCTGAAGCACTCCGGCAACAAATATATGGAACACCAAATAAAAACGATCGCCATTCCGTTAATGCTGGAACGCGGTCGTGGATTGACCGAAGCGTTCGAAGCGACCGGTGTGTTCACGAAAACGGCCATCTCGCGTTTCAGTTCCGGTGCGGAAACAGGCACGGTGAAGACCACGGCATTGCAATTAGCGGATTATTATGAAAAAGAAACAACCTATCGTTTGAAAAATGCTGTCGAAGCGATTTCGTTGTTTGTGAATATGGTCATTATGGTTGTCTTAACAGCGTTAACACTGGTGTTGTCAGAAACGGCGACGGTCAAACCGGAATCGCCGCACATGATACTGCCGCTACATTTTTGGATGCCGTAACGTTGCAAGTACAGAAAGAGTAGGAATCCTGTATGCCAGAAATAGACATAACCGATAAAATAGGTTATACATTGTTGAAAAAAGGAGTCATTGATTTTGAGACATTGGAAAAGTCTCTGAAGATGAAAGACTCCGATGAAAACAAAAAGAACAGAAAAAATCTCGGGCAAATTCTGGTAACAGAATTTGGAGCCGACCACGATGCTGTTTTCCGTGAAGTTGCCAATCTCTATGCGTTCCGAGAAGTCTCTTTAGCTGACGAACACATCGATGACACGCGTATTGCCTTTATCAAAAAAATGATCGATCAATTGAACGATCAACAGCGAGAAATGATGACGCAGGCAAAAATGTTGCCGTTTAAATTCGATGAACGGCAAACCGACAAGCTCGTCATTATTGCCGCCGATCCCACAGATCGAAATTTACCTGTCGTTGCACGCAGTTTCAATGTGAAGAAGTATGAGATTTGTTATGTTCGCCTTAAAGATTTGCAATCGCTCTTAGAAAAAGTTGCTCCTGCGCAGAACGAATTTCTCAAACTGCTGGACGACAATAAAATTGTCGATACGGGCGGTGACGGAGACGAAGAGGGTTTTGACGAACAGGCGTTGGAAGCGGAAATCAGTAAAAGTGCGCTGGTCAATTTGTTTGAAGGATGTTTGGTCGAAGCTGTGCGCCGTGACGTGAGTGACATTCACATTGTGGCGGCAGAAGGAAACCGCACGAATTTTTTATTCCGTGTGGATGGGGATACTGCGAGATATGGCATGTGCAAGAAAACACGGTGCCGGAAGCCGTCATGGCGGTGGTGAAAGATCGTACAAAGAATGTAGATCGCTTTGAACGCGAAATGACGCAAGACGGATTTATCCAGCGTGTGATCGATGGACACCAGCTTCGCTTCCGTGTTTCGATTATGCCGATTGTGACGACAGAATTCAAACATAAATTTGAAAGCGTTGTGATTCGTGTTCTGGATGACCGAAAAGTTATTACTGATTTGAATAAACTTGGATTACAAGGTCCTGCAAAGACATTTTTCTACAAAGCAATTTCCAAACCGCAGGGTATCATCATTTTGACAGGCCCCACAGGTTCCGGTAAATCTACAACCTTAATTGCTGCGCTGTATCAAGTCATTGATCCCACGGTGAACGTACTGACAATTGAGGAGCCGGTCGAATATATTATTAAAGGTGCGCGCCAATTAAAGATTGGCCCCAAAATGGATTTTGAACAAGCGATCCGCGGTATTTTACGTCACGATCCGGATATTGTACTTGTTGGTGAAATGCGTGATAAAATTACAGCTGAGACAGCGATCAAGCTTGCCAATACAGGTCACTTAGTTTTTTCTACTTTACATACCAATGATGCGCCGAGTGCCGTTGCCCGTTTATATAAGATGGGCATCGAACCGTTTTTGATTGCCTATGCCATTAATGTCGTTGTTGCACAACGGCTTGTTCGAACATTGTGCAAATCATGTAAACAGCCGTTTTCCGCCGATGAATTAAGCGATTTAAAAAAATTTGGATTTACCGACGAAGACCTTGCTGTACATACATTTTATAAAGCAGTCGGGTGCGAAAAATGTCACGGTGGCTATAAGGGGCGAGCCGCTATACACGAAGCATTGTATTTTACCAAAGCGATCAGAGAAATTATTTTGAATGCAGGCGAGAAAGTAGATGAGAATGCTATTCGAGAACAAGCCGCGAAAGATGGAATGTGGACATTGCGCCGTTCCGGCATGGAACGTATGAAAGAGGGCACAACGACGTTAGAAGAAGTCGTTTCTACTACTGTCGAAGCAGAGTGATGCTGCGAAAAGACACTTTTTGAAGAAAAGTGGTCGCCAAGAACTTCCCAAGCGATCTTGCTGTACATCACGTTTCTATGTTGCTTTTTCAATGTGTGTTGATTATAATGGAACTGACTTTGTATCCGTATTTTTCATAAGGAGAGATTTTTTCGTAAAATTTCTATATAATTAAATTTCAATATGGCTCTCCCAATGCAAACTTTTCCTAACAATACAACTCCTTCTGTTCCCGCGACGCATGAACTGCCTCAAGTTGTTCTGGAAGCGCAAAAGATTTTAAAAGAAATGAGTTCTCAGCTTCCTCGCACCATTATGGGGCTCGAACGCCAAATGATGATTAGCGATGCGATGACGCGGACAGATGAATCGACAAAGCTGAAATTGCATGCATTGATGAATCATTTTCTTACCAGAATGTTCACCATTAATGCATCCGATATTGATATGGGCGGCTTTGGCTCTCAGGGAAGTATTTGGTACCGCGTGTTTGGCAGCAAAAGACCTGACCAAACAATGGGAAACTATGCTCTCGATGAATTGAATATTCTCATTCAAAGTATTCTCAGCGAACGCCAGCGCTCCTTTCTATTTGAAAACCGTAATCTTGATTTTTCGCACACAATGTATCTGAACGCGAACGACTTCCGGCGATTTCGTGCTGACGCTTATTTCGATCTTGACCAATTGGCATTGAATATGCGGGCAATTAACGAGGCGGTACGTCCGTTTAAAAATTTAGAATTGCATCCCAATGTGACACGTGTGCTCAGTCTTGCACATACCAAAGAAGGATTATGTTTAATTACCGGTATTACAGGATCCGGGAAAAGCTCCACCTTAGATGCCATTATCGATGCTAACAATCACAGTATTGAAGGGCACGTTGTGATTATTGCATCGCCTGTAGAATATGTTCACCGGTCTGACAAGTGCATCATCCGGCATCGTGAAATAGGCAGAGATGTATTGTCATTTAAAGATGGCGCCATTCAAGCGTTGCGACAGGATCCGGATATCATTATGATCGGCGAGTTGCGAGATCCGGGAACGATTCTCACCGCGCTTGAAATAACCGATTCTGGGCACAAAGTTTTTTCAACACTTCATACAGCATCGGCGATAGAAAGCATCGATAGAATTATTGGCGAAACGCCGGTGGGCGAACAAGAACGTGTACGCAACCGTCTCGCCGATACCCTACGGTGTGTCATCTCTCAAAAACTCATTCCAAGTCTTGATGGCAAACGCGTGATGGCAAAAGAAGTGATGTTGGGTACTCCATCCGTTCGTGCTGCCATTAAAAACAATAATACCAGCGAAATCTACCAGATGATTAATGAAGGACTCGAACAAGGAATGTGTACAATGGAGCAAGATTTGAAGCGATTGGACATGCAGAAAAAAATTACGTTAGAAAACGCAATGAATTATGCTAACAATAAAAGACGGTTGCAACAATTACTGCAGGTACAATCATCAGAGTAACAAGGGCTTTCATACAATGAAGATGAGAAGTTAACAATATGCCGATCCAAACAGGTGAAGGAAAAACAGCCGCTGCGCTTTTTGTCGACGGAGTAGAATTGAAATATGTTCGCCTCTCTGCCAAAGGCAACAATATTACCTTGCGCGATTTTAAGACCGTTGCTCTTGTACAAAAATTTGAAGATAAGCAGGGTTTAGCTGTTGCGCATGAAGAAGAGATGGCGAGTAACTTTTCTTCTACCGATGCTTTCGCAGCCGGAACACCTATCGAACCGCAGGGAGAAGGCAATACAAATGCAGCGGTATTGTTTGGGCTTCTCAACGAAATTGGCAATCCCAGAAAATATACATTATCCTATGCGGTTGTTGAACCGGCAGTTGCATATCAAGAATTTGAAAGTGACTTCGGCCTATCGGGTACAAAATTAAAAAAACGCATCATTGAAGAATTGGCGAACACGCGTTCAACGCCGCTGCCCATGGATGCGTTAAACGTTATTCCGACTGCATCCGGCGGTCAGTTAGCTATTATACGAGAAGACGGCTTGCCGCTGTTCGATCTCATGACCGAAGTCAAATCGTTCATGGGAGATAAAATTCCCAACCTCAAACTCATCAACAGCGTCGATATTGTTTTGATGGAAATGGTGCGGACGCAATATGAGTTGCAAGAAGAAGAAGTGACCGTGTTGGTGTATGTCGGGCATGACTTTAGCCGGATCATTTTTATGCAGGGCGAGCATTATTTACATTTTGCCCCGATCATCAGTGAAGGATACGAATCGTCGAATATCGAAAACACCATTTATAGCCGTATTCTTCTTGAACAAGACAATATTATGCTGACACGAATGGACCGCATTTTGTTGGCAGGCGAATCCCATAAAATTAATATGCTGAATGCCATTGCGCCGCAATTTTCCAGTGCGCAGGTAGAATATATCAAAACACCGCAGTTGGATTTGGGAG
>CAWBMS010000017.1:0-47574 GCA_963790045.1 Ignavibacteriota bacterium
TTTCATTTTCTCTTCCGTCACCGGATGATTTTTTAAAACTTCAATCGCTACCTTTGCACCCATGGAAAGGAAATCGAACGTGTATGGCCCGTAAGAGGCATGCTTTCGGAATTTATTCCCGATGTCTTTGCGTTGAAGCTCGCCCCAGAGTTTTTTCTCTGCATCGGTCATGCCATGCATAATCGGCGTTTGGCTTGAGTTTGGATGCTGCGGCTTATAAAAATTTTTTCCCATAATCCTTTCTATCATTATTTTTTGTATGTCAACATCAACGATTATCCTTGAACATGAAAAATTCAGCACCGTTGCTAAATAGAAGCATCATTTTTTATCAAGGAGTTTTGTTACAGTCGTTCTGTATCGTTGTTCACATGATTGATTTCATCACGCAACGAATTCAACATTCATGAATTCTCCCACTCACTTTTGAACTCGTTGATCTTGTCATGTAATATACATGAATCATTCAACACCAGCAAGACCTTTTCGAAAAAGAAATATTACTCGCCGCTTTCGCCTTCGCGTATTTGCACACGACGAATTTTTCCGCTGATCGTTTTGGGAAGTTCTGTTACAAATTCTACGATGCGCGGATATTTGTACGGCGCGGTTACTTTCTTTACATGATCTTGCAGTTCTTTTGCCAACGCACCACTTGGCTGGTAATTTTTCACAAGGACGACTGTTGCTTTCACAATTTGCCCCCGTTCGGGATCAGGAACGGCGGTGATGGCACATTCCAATACAGCGGGATGTTCGAGCAGAGCACTTTCAACTTCAAATGGTCCGATACAATATCCGGAACTTTTAATAATGTTGTCCGCCCTGCCCACGAACCAATAGTAGCCGTCTTCATCACGCCATGCCATGTCGCCGGTGTAATAGACATCATCGTGCCACACACTGCGTGTGAGTTTTGTATCTCGATAATATCCGTCAAACATTCCTGATGGACACTTTTTATCTGTACGCACAACAATCTGACCGCTTTCTCCAACTTCGCATGATTTTCCATCGGAATCGAGGAGATCAATAGCATAGCCGGGCGATGGTTTTCCCATCGAACCTGGTTTCGGCTCAAGCCATGGATAGGTAGCGAGTGCTACCGTCAATTCTGTTTGTCCGTATCCTTCCATCAATTTTATTTTAGTGGCATCATAAAATTGTTTATAGACTTCAGGATTGAGCGGCTCGCCTGCAACGACACAATATTTTAGATGGCTCAGATCGAACTGTTTCAAATCTTCTTTAATCAGAAATCGATAGATCGTCGGCGGCGCACAAAACGTTGTGACTTTGTATTTCACGACGACTTGCATTAAATTCTTTGGAATGAATCTATCAAAATCGTATGTCATAATCGCCGAACCTGCAATCCACTGCCCATAGATTTTTCCCCACGCAGCTTTTGCCCATCCTGTTTCTGCAACCGTTAAATGCAATCCATCATCTTCCACGTTCTGCCAGTACTTTGCCGTCAAAATATGGCCCAGCGGATAAGCAAAATTGTGCTGCACCATCTTCGGCATACCGGTTGTGCCGGAGGTAAAATACAAGAGCATCATATCGTCCTTCGTGATACCGTTTTTTCCGGCAGGGCGTTTAAACGTATCGGGGTATTTTTCAATCTCTTCTGTAAAATTGTACCATCCGCTGCGAGATGTTTGGATGACGATTTTTCTTTTTAAGGTCGGTGATTTTTCTTCTGCTTCATCCACGTGCTGCACCACATCTGCATCAGAGACACAAACAATGGCTTTAATTTTTGCGGCGTTGTTTCGGTAGGCAATATCTTTCGTTGTCAATAAATGCGTTGCCGGAATTGCTACCGCACCGATTTTGTGCAGCGCTACAACAGCGAACCAGTATTCGTAACGCCGTTTTAAAATTAACATTACCCGGTCGCCCTTTTGAATGCCGATTGCTTTGAAAAAGTTCGCGGCTTTATTGCTATACGCACGCATATCTTCAAAGGTGAAGGCGCGTTCTTCCCCCTGATCATCGCACCACACCATTGCCAGTTTTTTCGGCGCTTGCGCGGCTATTGCATCGACCACATCAAAGCCAAAATTAAAATGCTTAGGGGGCTTCACTTCATAAGAATGATAAAAATCTTCGTAAGAAGTAAAACTCGTACGGGATAAAAATTTTTCTATCAACATCGTTTTCATCATCCTATAAGACTATCGCAAGAAATTTCACCGGCTGTTTGGTCGCTGCTTTCATGGCATGCCTGTATCCGGAATCATAATAAATCGAATCTCCTTCATGAAGAATCACTTCGTGATTGTCCACGATGATCTTCATCGTTCCTTCGAGCACATAATCAAACTCCTGGCCTGGATGCGAATTAAATTCCATCGGTGTTTCGTTCTCTTCCGGTTTAATCCGAACAAGAAACGGCTCTGCTTTTTTTTGAATAAAGTTCGCAGCAAGTTCTTGGTACTTATACTGCTTGCGCCGATCAACACTGAGGCCTTTATCCTTACGCACGACACAATACACATGCAATTTAGGATTTTCGCCGCTCAACATACAGAGATGTCAACATGGAATCGCTGTGCAATTTTATGTAAAAACCCGACAGGAATATCGACGGTACCGCTTTCATATTGCTGCAGCAAGTCTGCGGGAATACCAAGTTCCGCCGTAAGGGCTTGTATCGATGTACCGGAAAGCTCGCGCAATTCTTTGATCCGTTCGGCAATAAGTCTTATTTGTTCCGTCATACTCATTCACCTTTTTTTATTGTGTTCGTACGAATCCCAGATCGGGATAGGGCATTCATTGTACCTGAATACCGTTTGTTCGTTTAGAGAGCGCGCCATAACCATCAACGCGCATTTAAAAGATACCATTCCCTTTTTGCGTTGTCAACAACGGAACGCAGAAAAATATTTTTACTTTTTCTGCAAAACGCCGGACCGGATAATCGGCGAGCTAAAAATTTCCAAAACTATTTTTCGCTCAGAAGTTTTTCGACAGCCGAAATAACTGCCGGATCATCTGGCACGGTCTTTGGTGAAAATTTTTCTACAACGTTTCCCTGACGATCGACAAGATATTTTTGGAAATTCCATTCCACTTTTCCGCTTACCGGCGTCTCTTCCGTCAGATATTTATAAAGCGGATGCTGGTTCTTGCCTTTCACATCGATTTTGGAAAACATATCGAAAGTGACGCCATAATTCAATGAGCAGAATTGTTTAATCTCCGCATCCGTGCCCGGTTCCTGCCATAAAAAATTGTTTGCCGGAAATCCGAGAATCATAAACCCCTTGTCTTTGTATTTCTCGTACAACTGCTCCAGCGCCTTATATTGCGGCGTGAACCCGCACTTCGATGCAACGTTGACGATCAGAAGCACCTTACCTTTGTATTCGGACAGGGGCTTATCTTTTTCATCAATTGTTTTCATTACAAATGAATAAAGTTTCGGTTGCTGTTCCATCGCGCTCTCCTTTTGTTGTGCCGCGGTATAGGACAACACACACACGGCAGAAATAAAAAAAATGATTAGCTTGTTCATGAATGACTCCTTTTTCTTTTAAAGAAGAACAATTACAGAACAAGAAAGGTTTCGCGCATTACTCGTCACCGCGAGGAGTATGGCGCTGGCGTTTGATTTCGCTGCGTTTGTGCTTGTGTTCTAATCGTTTTTGATGAGCAGAACGAGAAGGTTTTGTCTTGATGCGTTTTTTTGATGGCTTGAGTGCACGGCGGAGAATTCCAATAAACTTTTCGATTGCAAGCTGCTTATTCTGCCATTGGCTGCGCGATTCCTGTACATTGATTCTCAGAATGCCATCTGCCGTAAGCAGCGATGAAAGTTTAACAAGAAGTTTTTGTTTTAAAGAATCATCGAAGGCAAATGAATGCGCAAGATCGAAACGAAGTTCTACGCGTGTTTCCACTTTATTCACATTCTGTCCGCCTGGTCCGCCGCTGCGTGAAGTTTGGAATTCTATTTCCGAAAATGGAATACGGATCGCTGTTGTAATATCAAGATAACCATCTGCCATAAAGAAAGGTACGGCTTTGTTAGAGAGAAAAAAAGAAATCGCATGAATGAAGCACACTCCAGCGTGTTACTCAAATCAACGCAGCTACCGCTTTGTTGTACCAGTGATCCTTCTGTTAGCTTGAACGACTTGAGCGGACAAATTTTTATCGGCCTTATTCAGAATACAACACGGATGTATCTACAAAGATCAAATATTCACGAACTTTTGCATCTGATAATTTGAATACATTGGCGAACGGCACTTTTAATTTGCTGCCGTTGTGACGAATATATGTAACGTATCCGTGACAAATAATCGCGCCATCGACATTCCAAATATCGATTACTTCGTGACTCAGTTCTCGGATCGATGTAAAGAACCCTGCAACGGACGATACAACATTTTGTTTTCCGTTTATCGTTTCCTGGTTACCGAACCTGAAGATGCAATCTTCCGAAAGGAAAGAACCGAAATCATTCGCATCCCTTCGATCTATCGCTTTGAATAATCCTTCAATCATAATAGTTACCTCGTTATTATTTTGTTTTTTTTTACGGCGTATAGTGTGGAACAGCCGTGTTTCTGAACTTCGTTTCTATGACGTTCAAAAGTATAACGATGTAAGGTCGATAAATTGTTCCAGATCTTATGTTGCAAAAAATATTGGGCATTTTTTGTCGGTGCGCAATGCTTTCTCCGTCGCTGTCCGGATTTCTTCCTGCTGTTCTCATTCATCTTTCATCAACCACATCGCCATGATCCCTCTTTTTCAAACCGCTGTGGTGAGGTTGTCCTAAAAGTACGTTTAATGGTAGGATAGGCAATTGCCAACGGCATCCCCTTGGAACCTGCCTGTCCATTATGCAACAAAAACGACAAACAGGTCACAACGGTGATGGCTTTCGCCAAATGTTTGTCCTACCAATATTTTGACTTATTGGACAACCACGATCAAAAGAGAGGTTCTATTTCATTAGTACCAACTTCTTTACCGAACTGTAACTCCCCGCTTGTAATCGATAAAAGTACACGCCGCTTGCCAGCTTACTCGCGTTAAACGTTACCTGATAACTTCCCGCTTCTTTCGTTTCATTCACAAGCGTTGCTACTTCTCTTCCGATACTATCATACACTTTCAATGATACTGAACCAATAACAGGTAACGAATAACTAATCATTGTACTCGGATTAAACGGATTCGGATAATTCTGATTCAAGGTAAAAATCTTCGGTGTGGATTTCGATGCAGGCAACACAGAAGTTGTAGTCGTACCTGTTTGCCATGCCAAATAAGGATATCCATTATTGATTGCAGAATCGATCTTCCACACATTGCTGCTCCAGCCGTCAGCAATAAATGTCGATTGCGTTTGCATTTCAATTGTCGATTTTCCCGTACCACCGATGCTGGTAGTTATTCCTGATGTTGTCATATCCCAGAAACAATCCGTTGCCGTTCCATTGTTTGCAGCCGATACTCCGATCAAACCGCCAACATTGCTCATACCGGTAACATATCCCGTTGCATAACAATTGCTGACCGAACCATTGTTGTTTCCTGTTAAACCTCCGATATATTGATATCCCAATGCGTTTCCCCTTGCATAACACGAACTGATGCTGCTCCCGAATTCGTTATATCCGGCAAATCCGCCGCAAGAGGAATCATCCGCTGCCGTCCCTCCGGTCGTGTTTCCCGTTGCATAACACAAACTGATGCTGCTGTTATTCACATTTGCGCCGGCAAATCCACCAATATCAAACGTACCGCCGGTCGTTGTATTTGTTGAATATGAATACGTTACTGTATCGCCGTCGCTGTATCCAATAAATCCACCGATATATTTTTCAGTTCCAATCACCGATCCTTTTGAATAACAATACGAAATGGTAGCATTAGTACTTGCTCCAATCAATCCGCCTACCCTGCCGACACCAATCACAGAATTCGTTGCATAACAATTCAGAATAGCTCCATTAAAAGATCCAATCAATCCGCCGACAGAATAATTGGTTCCCGTCACTAAACCGGTTGCATACGAATTGGTCACAGTCCCGGTAACTATTTGTCCTGCAAGCCCGCCAAGTTGGCCATAACCGTTCACCGTTGCTGTCGAATAGGAATGATTGATCTTCGCACCGATAGCACATCCAACCAGACCTCCGACAACCCAGTCGCTGCCTGTCACTGAACCTGTAGTGTATGATTCATTGATCGTACCATCGCACTCTCCGGCTAATCCACCGACATCGCCATCTGCTTTTATCGCAGCATCCGTCATCCCTACGCTGTCGATCAATGCAGCACTGCCTGCATAACCAAAGAGTCCGATATAATAATTTGATGAGATATAATTATTGGAGAACCGGTTAATGTAAAGGTGCATAATTTTATGACCGCTACCGTGGAAAATACCGGTAAAGTTTGTCGTAAAATCTCCGATGGGTAGAAATCCGCTATCGCCATGTTGTGTAGTGGATGTTGATGCATCAATATCATTAATAAGCCGGAATGTTGAAGAAAGATGATTCCTTACAGAATCAAGTTGTATATAGGTAGAAATAAGATAAGGATCGTTTGATGATCCGGTTCCTCCTGCAAACTGTGCCATCGAAATTTGTGCTGCTGCAAGAAGAAGAAAAAGTAAAGCCTGTTTCATGATGTTCTTTCAGTTTTATCTATGTCCATTGTTGATAGAAGTGGTCTCAAAAATGGTCAGTGACAAAAACCTTCGTGTCATGCCCGCGGATTTTAAGCGGGCATCCAAAATTCTGGACTCCCGATAAAAACAATCGGGAGTGACAATTCGTTTTTGAGATAGCTTCTAATGAGAATATATCTCTTTTCATCCCAGTATATAATTTTTTCATGTAAATTACCGTGAGGAAGCCCACATTTTGGTGAATTGTTTTTTTCTGCTCCTCACGCACATCTTCATCAACCACATCGCCATGATCCCTCTTTTTCAAACCGCTGTGGTGAGGTTGTCCTAAAAGTACGTTTAACGGTAGGATAGGCATTTGCCAACGGCATCCCCTTGGAACCTGCCTGTCTATTATGCAACAAAAACGACAAACAGAAATGTTTGTCCTACAAATAGTTTGACTTATTGGACAACCTCTGTTCAACGCCTCCGGTTTACCCGCCATCTGTTTGGCGGGCTCTTCTTCCTGTTATTCGATACCTAACCCTTAAAACCTATCAACAGATCGTTGATCATCTTTGCGAATGCCACAGGGTCTTTTACTTTCGATCCTTCAGCAATTACCGCCTGCTCATAAAACAATTTGGTATAGAGTTCTATTCTTGCATCGGATGGATTCAGGTCGTAAATAATTTTCAGCGCCTTCACCGCAGGATGTTCCACATTTAATTCCAAAATGCGTTCCGTCTTCTTCGTTTCATCCATCTGTCCCATCTTTTGCATAATACGTTCCATATTGGCGCTCATCGCATCCTTATCGCTCACAAGGCAGGATGCGCTTTCTTTCAATCGGGACGAGACACGGATTTCTTTTATCGATTCTAATTTCGATTTCATCGCATCGAAGAGCGGCGCAAATTGTTTCTGCATTTCTTCCTGTTTTTTCTCTTTATCGGACGGAATTTCGCTCTTATCTGCGGCAACAAGCTTCTTCCCTTTGTATTCCGGCAAATAGGGAAGAATGAATTCATCCGCGGGATCGGACATCAGCAATACATCCCATCCTTTGGATTTATAGAATTCTAAATACGGCGTGTGTACCATCGTTTCCCGATCTTCGCCGGTGATATAATAAATTTCTTTTTGCTCGGAAGGCATCTGCTCCACATATTGTGCAAGCGAAATAAATTTCTTTTCTTCCGTCTTCAATGATTCGAACAACAGCAAATCGGAAAGCGGTTCTTTGTTCGTCCAATCGCCGTACACGCCTTCTTTGATGAAGGTTCCGAACTCTTTATAGAACGAGACGTATTGCTCGTACTCGTTCTTTTTCATTTCATCAAGATTTTTCAAAACACTTTTTATAAGATTCGTTTTGATTTTTTCCAGCATCGGATTCTGTTGTAAAATTTCGCGTGAGACATTCAACGGAAGATCGGAACAATCCACCACGCCTTTTACAAAGCGCAGGTATGCCGGCAAAAGCTGTTCGCAGTGATCCATAATCAGCACACGGCGAATATACAGCTTTGGGCCTACCTTCGTTTCGCCGAACATCATATCGAACGGCTTCTTCGACGGAATAAATACCAGCACTTTGAATTCTACTTTCCCTTCGCCTGTGTAATGAATGATGCGTGCCGGTGGATTAAAATCATTTGAGATTTGTTTATAGAACTGCTCGTATTCTTCTTTCGTTACTTCGCTCTTGGAACGCAGCCACAATGCCTTGCGTGAGTTCAGCGTCTCTTCTTCCACTGTTTTCTTTTTATCGACTTCTTTTTCTACATCCATCACCACCGGGTGTTCGATGAAATCGGAAAACTGTTTCACCAATGATCGGATTTTCCATTCTTCCAAAAATTCCGACTCATCTTCTTTGAGATGCACCGTCACATCCGTCCCGCGCCCGGCTTTCTCCACTGTTTCAATCGTGTATTCACCCTGCCCGTCGGAGGCCCACTTTACGCCTTGTGATGGATCGCCTGCTGTGCGTGAAACAACTGTCACCGTATCGGCAACCATAAACGCCGAGTAGAATCCCACGCCGAATTGTCCGATCAATTCAGGGCGTGCTGCTGCATCCGCATCCTTCAACTTATCTAAAAATTCTTTCGTCCCGGATTTTGCAATCGTTCCGAGATTTTCAACAATCGTTTCTTTGGACATGCCGATGCCGTTATCGGAGATCGTCAGCGTCTTCTTCTTCGCATCCGCTGTAATTTTGATCTTCCATTCTTTATTGTTCTCCAGCATCGCTTCATTATTCAAAGAATTGAATCGCACCTTATCGATTGCATCGCTTGCATTGCTGATCAATTCCCGAAAGAACACTTCTTTGTGAGAATACAGGGAATGCGTAATGAGACTCAAAACCTGCCTTAATTCGCTTTTAAATTCCTTCTTTTCAACCGATGATGACATATTTTTCCTCAAATTTAATAAGACATACTCTGTTCTAAATTTAAAAGACAATTGCTTGTTAGGCAACAGGAAGAATGGGTAAACGGTAAAATTAATTTTGGCATATATCTTTAGGAGAAGGAATAACCTTTGTAACATCGATTTTGTTTCCCTATATTGCCCGCGTGTATAAATTTAACGATTAGCGAATATCCTTATGGATGTTGCTCTCAAAATATTTATTCAGTCGTCAGCGTCTCTGCTCGTCGTTCAATCATCATGCAATTCAGAAAAAGTTAACTAGGCATGGGAAGAAGGACGATACACAAACAACATTTTGTTGTTCTTGTTGCAACAATCAGCATAACGGTTCTTGCACTAATCCTACAAAGTGGATTCTTGAGAGAACTTAAAGGCCAGCAGTTTCAGGAAAGGCGAGACAGTCCTCATAGTCTCACAAAGGTTGTCTTGACCGATGAAGAACGTCGCTGGCTGCATGATCATCCTGTGATCCGAGTGGCACAAGATCCCAGTTGGGCGCCCGTCGAATTTGCCGATGAACATGGAAATCCCACAGGCATATCCAACGATTACCTCACACTGGTAGAGCATCGTCTTGGCATCACGTTTCAACGGGAACGAAATCTGAGCTGGCAGGAAGCGTATGCTCGGCTCAAGCGCTGGGAAATCGATATGACGACTTCGGTGACTCCGACAGCCGAACGTACGAACTTCTGGATATTTACTCGTCCCTATTTGGAAATTCCAATTGTCATCATTGCGCCAAAAGACATCACCTATATCGCCAATATGCATGAACTTGCAGGAAAGAAAATTGGCGCAGTGGACGGATATGTTATTGCGGATTGGCTGGCTCAAGATTATCCGGATATCAAGTTAGTCAGGGTCAAGAATGTTGAAGAAGGTCTGCATCTGCTGCAAACAGGAGAACTCTTTGGTTTTGCCGACAACATGCTTATAACCGGTTATTATTTAACCAAGTTGAAATTAACGAATCTCAAGGTTGTCGGTACGACTCCGTACAAAATAAACTCGGTATGGCAGTCAGAAAAGATTGGCCGGTATTTGCCGAGATTCTCCAAAAAGCATTGAATTCTATTACTGAATCGGAACGGAATGAAATTTATAATCGGTGGGTGCCGATTCGTTATGAGCACGGATTTGATTACACCACACTCTGGCAGGCACTTGCAATATTTTTTGTGATCGTCAGCATCTTGATGTATTGGAATAGAAAATTATCCAAAGAAATCAAACAACGCAAACAAGCAGAGGCGGCACTTCAAACCAGCGAAGAACTTTATCGAAAGCTTATTACCACTATACCGGATATTCTCATTCGAACAGACCTTGAAGGCAATATCATTTTTATCAATGAAACAACACTGCCTTACTTTGGGTACACCGGCAACGACAGGATTCTGGGGAAAAACATCCTTGAGCTTGTTTCAGAAAAAGATCGGCCGCGTGCTGTAGAAAATTTTAAAAAAATGTTTAACGATTATTTAGGGCCTGTCGTGTACAGTTTGAGCGGCAGTGAAGGAACCTTCATCGACTGTGAAATAAATGGTGATGTGCTGCGTAATAACGATGGCACGCCACTGGGAATGGTGTTCATCGTCCGTGACCTCACCGAAAAAAAGAAAATGGAAATGCAGTTGCTTCAATCGCAGAAAATGGAAGCCGTCGGAAGGTTGGCAGGCGGGGTGGCGCATGACTATAACAACATGCTCGGAATAATTCTTGGGTATGCGTCGATGATCGAAAAAGAATTTCCATCGAATCATACAGTTCAGAACAAGATCAAAGCTATCATCTCGGCAGCCGAACGTTCCGCCAATCTTACAAAACAATTATTGGCATTTGCCCGGCAACAAATCGTCGCACCCGTTGTGATTGATTTGAATGCAGAAATTTCTTCTCTGCAAAAGATGCTGGGCCGGCTTATTGGCGAAGATATTCAATTGACGATCAACCCGCAGAACGATCTTTGGAAAATAAAAAATCGATCCTACCCAATGCACACAAATCATTACTAATTTGGCAACAAATGCACGCGATGCAATAGAAAATGTCGGCACGATTATGATCCAGACAGAAAATGAAAGTGTGCAGGAAAATATTTCGACAGAACAAGTCGATATCCCTCCTGCCGATTATGTAGGTACTTTCGTTCAGCGATTCGGGTAGCGGCATGGACAAAAAAATAATTGCAAAAATATTCGAGCCGTTTTTTACGACAAAGTCAAAAGACAAAGGAACGGGATTAGGGCTATCGACAGTGTTCGGCATTGTAAAGCAGAATCATGGATTTATCGCTGTGACCAGCGAAGTGGGACACGGCACAACTTTTAAAACTTACTTTCCGCGTTTCATCGGCGAATCGGAAATTTCTCTTGAAGAGAAAAAAGAAGTTTCCTTGGAAGGAACAGAAACTATTCTGATAGTCGAGGATGAAGAACAGCTATTGGATTTAGCAAAAAATGTTTTAGCACTTCATGGTACAACATATTAAGCTCGGTTTCCCCCGTCGATGCATGCGGTCTCTGTGAAAAATATTCTGGTTCTATCGACCTCCTGATTACCGATGTGATTATGCCGGGAATGAACGGCAAAGAATTAAATGAATGGGTCAAAAGGAAATATCCTGAATTAAAACATTGTTTATATCGGGGTACCTGCCGACATCGTTGCTCAGCGTGGTGTATGGAAGAGGGAACAAACTTCTTGCAAAAGCCGTTCACACTGGAGACACTGTTGAAAAAAATACAGAGATACTCAATAAGCAGTAATGCTTTCGAAGAAGTTAAGGATTTTGACGTTTTGTTGGGAAAAGAACTCTTTAGAAGAATAATGCTATACGACTTGAGTTTAGTGCCGAGCGAGACTCGAACTCGCACGCCCTTTGCAGGACACAGGATTTTAAGTCCTGTGCGTCTACCAATTCCGCCATCCCGGCAATCTTCGTTTTTTGAGGCGCCGAGCGGATTCGAACCGCTGCATAAAAGTTTTGCAGACTTCTCCCTTACCACTTGGGTACGGCGCCATCGGATCATTCTTTCAACATCGAAAAGATTGTTCTTCGATTACACTGATAATAAAAGCCCCGCTACCTTTTCAGTAACGGCAGCAGGGCTTTTTGTCGAGCGGGAAACGGGTCTCGAACCCGCGACCTCAACCTTGGCAAGGTTGCGCTCTACCAACTGAGCTATTCCCGCATTTCGTATTACTAATATATTAAAAACCTTTCGTGTGTGCAAGAGCTTTTTCATGTCACACGGGTTCATGTCAAACTTTTTTCTTGTTTGCTTTCAGCAACAAATCACTGTACGAGTAGCGCAAGCTGTCCGCTTGCTGAATGCTAAATGCTTTGCACAGCCGTTGAAACAATATCCGGGCTGCGTCTTCCCATGTTCCAGCGCCGCTTCAAACTCCAGAAACGTTCCCAATCCTTTCACACGATCAAAGTGTATTCGAGCATTTTCCAAAAGATACAATCGCCGCTGCTTTTGGACAATGATCAATGTTCCCGAGTGCACTTGTTAAAAAACGATGTATCGTTTGCGGATAATCGACAGGAAGAACAGTGTATTGAGAATATTTCCCTCCGCTGATATTCGGGCGCTTTTAATAAATCAATTTAGCATGATCATTTCTTATTTCCCGAATTTTCAATTTTCCTGACTTAACGTTGTAATAAGTATCCTTTTGATGAAGCGTCGCCACATATTTTGCACCAAGTTTTTTTGCAATGCGTTCCGCAGCGGAAATGGATTCAATAGAAACTTTTAATTCTAAATTCTGGGGCAGTGTGGATATGAAAATTTAACGGCCGATATTCAAAATTTTATATTCTAACATTCCTGCCGGAACTTTAATTTGCACTTTGTCTCCCTTTTTCTTTCCCATCAACCCATTGCCGATGGGCGATGTGACAGAAATTTTATTTTTTTCGAAATCGGCTTCCTCCGGCGCAACAAGACAATATCGATTGCCTTTTTGGTCTTCTAATCTTCCAATTTCACTAACGAAAGAATATATACTTTATCCGTCGGCAGCGTCGAAGTATCTAACATCACAGCGCGGGAAAGTGTTTCCTCCAGTTTGGCGATCCGAACTTCTTAATGTCCCTGCGCTTCTTTTGCTGCATCTTGTACTCGGCATTCTCGCTCAAGTCGCCGTATCCGCGTGCTTCTGCAATCTTTGCCGCCATATCGGCGCGTCCATTGGATTTCAACTCTTTTAATTCATTTTCGATCTCGATCAGCTTTTCGCGTGTCAAGTACACTTTTCCGTTTGATTCAGTCATAGTAACCTCATTGAAAAAAAATCCCTCCAGCCATCAACTGCTGAAGGGTGCATTCAAAAACAATAGCCATCATCTTTCGATGATGGCTATATTGTGTGTAAAAAGTATATCATTTTACTGTGAGACGCAAGAAGATTTTTTATCTTACGAAGATTTTTTTATTTGCGGTGCATCTTTTAAAATGAGATGGCCCATCTTATTGCGCTTCACTTGTAAATATTTTTCGTTGTATTGGTTCGGATGAATTTCAATCGGCACACGTTCGACTACTTCTAATCCGTATCCATTCAAACCGATAATTTTTTTCGCAACGTTCGTCATCAAGCGCATCTTACCTACGCCGAGATCGCGCAAGATTTGTGCCGATGCCTAGTCACGCAAGTCGGGAAGAAAGCCCAGTTTCTCATTCGCTTCCACTGTATCGAATCCCTGATCCTGCAATTGGTAAGCTTTTAATTTGTTCAGCAGACCGATACCGCGTCCTTCCTGTCGCATATACACCACGACACCGCGCCCTTCTTTCTCAACCCGTTCTAACGCGGCGACAAGCTGTGCATTGCAATCGCAGCGCAGCGAACCAAACACATCTCCCGTTAAACATTCGGAATGCACGCGCACAAGAGTTGGAACCTCGGGAGAAATTTCCCCTTCACCAATGCGATGTGTTCGTTTGTATCCGTTTGATTTTTATAGAGATGAATTTTAAAAGTGCCAAAACGGGATGGCAGATTTGTCGTTACCATTCGCTGCACAAGTTTTTCGCGCTGCATGCGATATCCAATTAGCGTACTACGGTGATAATTTTTAAATGAAATTGATGCGCTATTTCCATTAACCGCTGACCGCGTGCCATCGTTCCATCAGCATCGAGTATTTCGCATAACGCACGGCAGGATATAATCCCGCCAAATTACACAAATCGACAACTGCTTCTGTATGCCCCGCACGCCGTAGCACGCCGCCCTCGACAGCACGCAATGGAAAAATATGCCCCGGCCGTCCGAATGATTCGGCTGTGGCAGACGCATTCGTTAATGCTTTGATGGTTGCAGCGCGCTCAGCGGCTGAAACACCTGTCGTCGCTTCTGGAAGATAATCAATCGAAACGGTGAATGGCGTTTCGTCCAGAGACGTGTTATCATCCACCATCGGTTCTAAGTTTAATTCCCGCGCACGTTCATACGTAATCGGTGCACAGACCACACCGCGCCCTTCACGCGTAAAAAAATTGACCGCTTCGGGCGTTGCTTTTTTCTGCAGCAAGGACAAAGTCGCCTTCGTTTTCGCGATCTTCATCATCCAGCACGATCAAAATTTTTCCTTCACGAAAATCTTGAAGCGCTTCTTCGACCGTATTAAAAGAAAATTCTTGAGACATTTTACTTAATTGGTGTACTGTTTTCTGTTAGAACTGCCGCGATTGCGGTTCTATCGACTTTGATCTTTACGTTGTCTGCAATTTGCACGAGTGCAGTTTTTTCATCTAATCCGGCAATCGTTCCGTGAATGCCGCCGGAGACAATAACCTTATCGCCCTTTTGCATGGCATTCAACATTTTCTCGCGTTCTTTTTGTCGTTTCGATTGCGGGCGGATCATCATAAAATAAAATATTAAAATGATCGAACCGAATAAAATAATGTTTGCTATTAAACCCGGCCCGCCTTCTTTTCCCGGTTGTCCCATTAATAATGAAAAATGATGTAGCACGGTATCCTCCATAATTACGATTGTGATTGTTCTTGTATAAGTTCTTCCGATGACTGCATCTGTTGTAGTATCGTTTGTTTCCAACGTTTGTAATGTTGTTTCCGTCATAGCAGTGCACTGTAACGCATAAGCCATAAGTAAAATGTCAAATTATGAATCGTTCCAAGCTGTAGAGCAAATATTTCTTTTGCCAGAAACAGATGCCGTAAATATGCGCGCGTAAAGTTTTTGCACATGTACGCATTCGCATTCCGAATCAATCGGCGTAAAATCTGCTTTGTAACCGGCGTTGCGTAAATTCATTTTACCGAAACGTGTAAAGAACATCGCGTTGCGCCCGTTGCGCGTCGGCATGACGCAATCGAACATATCCACGCCGCGGCTGATGCTTTCCAATAAATTTTCTGGGGTGCCAACACCCATTAAGTAGCGCGGCTTATCTACCGGTAAAAATTCTTCAGTAATTCCGTATATTGGTCATTACTTCTCGGCAGGTTCACCACCAACGGCAAGCCCGCCTATGGCGTAGCCGGTAAAATCCATCTTCACCAACTCGCGTGCACTGATCTCAGCATAATTTATCAGGATACACACTTCCTTGCACAATTCCAAACAGCGCTTGCTCATGCCCCGTACAACGGCAGCTGTTACTCCGTAGCTGTACGGCGTCGTGCCGCCCAACGCAATGCCATCGCAGTGGATTTCCGCGCGTATTCAAACTCACACGGGAACAGCACGCGTTCAGTTATTAACACCATCATCACATCGGAACCAAGCTGGCATTCGATCTCCATCACTTTTTCCGGTGTGAACAAGTGTCGTGAACCATCAAATGTGAATTGAACGTAATGCCTTCTTCGTTGATTTTTCTTAAATCCGTTAAACTGAACACCTGATAACCGCCGCTGTCCGTCAAGATGGGTTTGTTCCAGTTGATGAATCGATGAAGCCCGCCGGCATTTTGAATGATGTCCATTCCCGGACGCAAATATAAATGATATGTGTTGCCAAGAATGATTTGTGCGCCTACTTCGCTTAGCTCGCGTTGCTCGATTGCTTTGACTGTTCCCTGTGTTCCCACCGGCATAAAAATCGGCGTTTCGATTATGCCGTGGCCTGTTTCAAACAAACCGGCGCGTGCTTTTCCATCTTGTGCAATACACTGAAACTTCAACGGTGTTCACCAATAAAAAACCGCAGATGGTTTTTCTGCGGCGTTATACATTTATCTCATTAAAAGATACACAGAAATCTCAGCGATGTCAATCTACAAAAAGTACGCAACATAGTGCACAGTTGCTCAATGACGAATATCATTGTAATGAAAAACTTTTGAAACTGATGTATTATTTTAGCATAAACGGTTGCCTTTCCTTCTGTTTATCGTTACTTTTTATTTGGAAACAATGTAACACGACTTACGATGGTATGACGAATATTCGAAAACGGCTTTGTTTGTTTTTTATGCTCTTTGCGTATGTGCAGACATTCTCACAATCGATGCGCAATGAGATGCGGCAAGAAGTGCCGGGAATTTCGGACCCTGTAACATTCGAAACCTTTTCGGTATGGACATCCGACTCGATTGCCGCACGTGTTCAGATTCTTTATAGAATCAATGGCGATTTTCTTTTCTTTTCAAAAAACGCTAATGCTGTCAAAGAAGAATATATTGCACAAGCAGAAGTCGTGGCAGAAATATTAGACACGCTCTACAATACAGTTGCCCGTGAAATTCAGCCCGTGCAAATTTTTCCGTTCTTCATTGCCGACCGAAACTGATAAACGAAACGACATTCAGGGTTCATTATCGTTCACCTTAAAATCCGGAACGTATCATGTTGTTTTCGAAGCAAAGGATGCTGAATCGGGGAAATCCGTTACGACGCATGAAAATAAAATAACAATTCAACGATTAAAAAAAGATTCCATCAGGATTTCCGCCCCGCTCTTGGTTGAACGTCTGCGTAACGATTCTCTTGCGCTTTCGCATCCTGTTTTTATTCCGATCAATCGTGGAGAAAGCATCGCATTCGGAACGGCCAGCGTAAATCCTTCAATGGCTGACATCAGATTCTCTTGCCAATTTCAAACTACAGTGGAACATTATCGGTCATTCAAACAACGACCGGAATGAAGAACAACGCTGGAATGATTCAGTTTATTTTTCGTTCGACGGCGTTCCACAAATAACGAATACCAAGAATGAAATCCGTTACACCATTATTGATTCCAGCACTTCTAATAGAATCGTGTACCTCCCAATTCCCTTCGAGAGATTCCGGAAGGCCATTATCGGTTTTTACTAACTATGCAAGCGAAAAAAGAACATGTTGAACGCGAATGGCCTTTTGATGTAGTGTGGAGAAATAAACCTCGCTCGTTGGTAAATTTGGATATTGCCATTAATGCGTTACAACACATTGCAACCGAAGGCGAAATGAGCCAGATGCGAGGATTCTTATCTACAGACAGCAAAAAATTCTCAGAGTTTTGGAAAAAGAAGAAATCCCGATACTACGCGCGCCTATAATCCGGTGATGGCAGAGTATTACCACCGGTGGATGAAGCAATTCAGAAATATTCTACACCGAAAGAAGTAGATGGATACCGAACAGATCGCGGCCGTATTTTGATTCTCTTCGGACATCCAACACGCATCGATCGATAATTAAAACCCAGTGCTGTTCCAACAGAAGTCTGGATGTATGAAAAATTGCGAAAGTATTTTATCTTTACCGATAGAATCCGCAATGGAAATTATGAACTAACACAGGCAGAAACCTATTGAAACCTCTTATTGCGATAACCATCGGCGACTGTAACGGCATTGGGCGGAGGTCATAATCGAAAGCATTATCCAGCCGTCTATCAAAAAAATTTGCACGCCCATTCTTGTGGGACCATTGAATATTTTTGACGGCGCCGCAAGAGTATTGAAACTCAAAGTCAAATTACAAAAGACAACTTTTCCCCTGCTTCCGCGAAATTTTGTTCCAGTCGTCGATGTAGGTGATGCTATTTGGTCAGATGTGACGTTTCGTACACTGACAAAAAATTCGGGACGCAATGCCGGTGTAGCAATCGAACGAGCGGTGGAATTGGGCATGCAGCAGAAAGTACAGGCAATGGTCACCGCGCCGTCTTCCAAAGAAGCGCTGAATCTTGCCGGCTTTAACTTCCCCGGTCAAACGGAAATGATCGCGCTCTTAAGCCGTTCGCAGCGTGTGGCGATGATGCTCGTCGGCGGCTCGATGCGTGTGGGATTGGTCACGATTCATACCGGCATTAAAAATGTTTCGGCACAAATCACGAAAGAAAAAATTCTCGATAAACTTACGATCGTTCACGAATCGTTGAAAAATGATTTTGGAATCAAGAAGCCGCTCATTGCTGTGATAGCATTGAATCCGCATGCAGGCGAAAAAGGAATTATCGGAACGGAAGAAAAAGGAAAACATTGTACCGGCATTGACAGAAGCAAGAGCCGCCGGTGTTGTTGCCGATGGCCCGTTTGCTGCCGATGGTTTTTTCGGAACGCCCACATTTAAAAAATACGATGGCATTCTTGCGATGTATCACGATCAGGGATTGATTCCACTGAAGATGCAGGCATTTGACAAAGGCGTTAATTTTTCTGCAGGATTAAAAATTGTGCGCACATCGCCGGATCACGGCACAGCATACGATCTTGCCGGAAAAAATAAAGCAAGCATTTCCAGTATGCAGGAAGCGATTAAACTTGCAGTTTCTATTGCGCATAAGAGGCAGCGTCATGATTGAATTAAAAAATATTTCCGCCGCGTATGACGACGGACAACGCATCCTCGACGGCATCGATTTTTCGATGAAGCAAGGCGAGTTTGTGTATTGGTCGGACAAACCGGTTCCGGTAAAAGCACGTTGATGCGCTTATTATATTTTGAGCTAAAGCCGGAAAAAGGAATAGTGAAGGTTGCGGGGTTCGACTCTTCCGTTTCACGAACAAGAGAAATTCCTCACCTGCGAAGAAAATTGGGAATAGTGTTTCAGGATTTTAAGTTGTTAGAAGACCGAAACATTTATGACAATGTCGCCTTTGCATTGTTTGTCACCAATACTAAGCGCGGTGAAATCAAAAAACGTGTGCTGCATGCACTTGCCGATGTCGGATTAAGTCATAAACGGAATCAAATGCCGCATGAACTTTCCGGTGGTGAGCAGCAGCGTGTCGTGATTGCACGTGCGCTGGTGAATGAACCGCTTGTACTGCTCGCCGATGAACCGACCGGAAATCTTGATCCTGTTTCTTCTGCTGAAATTATGGACTTGCTCACAAAAATCAATATGCGCGGCACCGCGGTGTTAATGGCTACGCATAACTATGACTTGGTCCGAAAAATATCCTGCGCGGACATGCAAATTAAAGACTGCAAACTTTCCGAAATAGATGCAAAAAACGAAAAATAATCATGCCCATCGGAAGTTTGCACTGCTCTCGTATGTTCACTTTTATATTTTACTAAAAGAATAATCAAGACGACAAAATCAAAACCAATACGGCATGCAGAAAACTTTCAGAACTTTGTCGGCATTGTGCGCAGATTACGGAAAGAATGTCCGTGGGATCGTGAACAAACGCATGAATCCATTCGACACAGTTTGATCGAAGAGACATACGAAGCAATTGAATCTATCGATGAAAATAATTTTGATGAATTAAAACGTGAATTGGGCGACATTGTGCTGCACATCGTTCTTCATTCCGTGATGGCGGAAGAAGAGCGCGGTTCACCATTGAAGATGTGATCAAGGCAATCACGGAAAAAATGATCCGCCGGCATCCGCATGTCTTCGGCAATGTTAAGGTTTCAGGGACAAAAGATATTCTACGTAACTGGGAGCAGATTAAATTAGCGGAAGGACGCCGTTCTGTGCTGGATGGCGTTCCGAAAAACCTTCCGGCATTGATGCGCGCGCATCGCATTCAGGAAAAAGCATCCAAGGTGGGATTTGATTGGAAAGACAAAAAGGATGTGTGGAAAAAAGTTGAAGAAGAAATCGAAGAACTTGCACACGCTGAACGCGGAAAGAAACCGAAACACATTCAAGAAGAATTCGGCGACATTCTGTTTTCGTTGGTGAACTATGCGCGCTTCATCGACGTAAATCCGGAGTTTGCTTTGAAAGCCGCAACCGATAAATTCACAACACGCTTTAACAAAATTGAAGAGGAATTAGAGCGCCGGAATAAAAAAATCGGGTCGGTTCCTCTCGATGAATTGGATGCCATCTGGAACGAGCATAAGGAATCAGTTCGGCGACGAAAGCACTGAATTCTTTTTTTCTGCCGTGCCAGTTTCATGAAATCTTATCGTACGCATCAATGATGTCTTTCACCAACCGATGACGTACCACATCGTTCTTATCAAAATAACAGAACGAAATTCCCTGCACCATTTTTAACACATCTTGTATCTGCACTAATCCGGATGTCGTCTTAGTCGGCAAATCTATTTGTGTCACATCGCCGGTGATGATCGCGCGGGAATGGGTTCCAAGCCGTGTAAGGAACATTTTCATTTGCATTGCGGTTGCATTTTGTGCTTCATCTAAAATGACAAACGCATTGTGCAATGTTCGTCCGCGCATGTAGGCAAGCGGGACAATTTCCACGATGCGTTTCTCGATATAACTTTTCAATTTTTCAGCGGTGAGCATATCGTCTAACGCATCATAGAGCGGACGTAAGTAGGGATCAATCTTCTCACGAAAATCCCCTGGTAAAAATCCCAAACTCTCTCCTGCCTCGACAGCAGGGCGCGTGAGAATAATTCTCGTTACATCCCGATTCTTCAAAGCGGCAACCGCCATGGCGACGGCAAGATACGTTTTTCCGGTTCCTGCCGGACCTATCGCAAAAACAATGTCATTTTGCAATATCTGCCGGATATATTGTTTTTGTCCTGGCGTGCGCGCTTTGATAATACCGGCTTTGGTGTACAACAACGCTGCCTCGCCGCTATCAGTGGGAGCTTGTTGGGGAATGCCCGGTATCGAACCATTGACCGAAACAAGATCGATCACCGTATCGACATCGTTCGGCGTAAGGTTGCCGTTTTTGTTCAAGACGTAAATAAGTTCGTTTATAACTTTTTCTAATTTTGTAACTTCCGCTGCTGTACCGCGGATACCTAATTGCTCGCCCCGAACAGTCAGCGTCGCTTCAAATTTTTCCTCCAGCATTTGAAGATGCGCGTCATTAAAACCTAATAACTGAACAATATCCACACCCGCAAGTGTGATTTTCTTTTCCGTCAATTCTACTTTTTACTCCACAATACTTATAAACGACAAACGCCCTCCGATAGCATAAGCCACCGTAAGGGCGTTTGAGAAATCAATAATAATTTGCACGCTCACTTGGCGCGAACTTCTCCTTATGGTTGTGCAGGCGCAGCAGCTTTCGCTTGCTTCTTTGCCCAATACTTCCGCAGTGCAGATTTTTCTTGCTTTGTCAAATCCGCCTTCGGAGGAATTTTTAACTTTTGTCCTGTTTTAATTACATCAGGATTTTTAATCTGATCGCGGTTACCCTGCCAGATTTTTGGCCACAAAAATGGATTATCATAAATTTTGGGCTTCTTTGCAATGTTCCATAAGCAATCGCGATCTTTTGCCCATGTTACCGACGGTGTATGTCGGTGTTGCTTCACCGCTGGCAATTATTTGCTCCAGTGTTTTACGCAATGCATCAAGACGCGCTTGTTGATCCTTTAAACGATCTGCATATTTTTGTATTGCACTTAAAGGTTGTTTGTTTGCATTGGTAATCCATGCTTGCACAGAATCTAATTCTGCTTTGCGTGCATATAAATCTTGATTCGATAATCGTGAAAGTTCATTCAACTTTGCATCGATCTGATCGAGCAACGCAACGAAAGGAGCTTCTTGTGTTCCTTGCAATGTTGCTAATGCATCCTGGCATTGCTTTAATGCTTGTGCTTTATCCGCATCTTGCTTTTGCAAATCGGCAACTTCCTTCGTTATGATGTCAAGTTTATTTTTCAAGTCACTGCGTTTTGCCGTTAACTCGGTAACTTGTTTTTGCCATTCTTCTTTTGTCATCTGGTCTTGTTGGGCGAATGCAACCGCACTCATCACACCAACAAGCATTATCATCAGACTCCATCTCAATATTGTTTTCATGTTTCTGATCTCCTGTTGGGTTCCCATTATTGTACACTCTTCAGTTTTGCCTGAAGCGCTTCTTTGTCTTTTGAACATTGCACCAATTGCGCATCTTTGTCGGCAATCGATTTCAACAATGCAACTTTATCTGATTCGCGGTCAGCAATTCCCTTTTCCAGAGAAGTGACTTCCGCTTTTAATTCGTTTAGTTGTTTCAACTCTTCATCCGACGGCTTGTTGGAACAACCGATGAATGAAGCTGCCAACATCGCGCATCCTATTGCAACTCGAGCGAAGGGCTTTCTCATTGTTATCTCCTTTTTATTACGTATACGATAGTATCATTTGATACTACTTATTTAATATTATATAGAAGACCCTAAAAAGTCAAGGGCTTTCTGGTTAATCTTTAATAATTTTGACTTTTACGATTGGTAAATGTTCCCGTTACAAAAATTTTCGCTCTGCAAAACTGGTAAAATGGCTTCCGGCAATGATGATGTGATCGTGCACGGCAATACCGAGGATTTTTCCTGCTTGCCCTAATTGCTGAGTGATCGTTAAATCTTCCTGGCTCGGCTCTGCGTTGCCGCTTGGATGATTATGCACAAAGATAACGGCGGCAGCTTTTTGCTGAATTGCTTCTAAAAAACTTTCCCGCGGATGAACTAAGGATGAAGTTAAGATGCCTTTCGTGATCAATTTGGGAATGAGCAACTTGTTTGCAGCATTCAGCGGAAAAATCCAAAACTCTTCATGATCCAACTGCCGAAACATTTCTGCATAGCGCTGCACAATATCTTCCGGCGATTGGATGGAAACACTCTCTGCCGAGTCACGGTTCGGAAGTCGGCGCGCTATTTCAAATGCCGCAACAATAGCAATCGCACGGCTTTCACCGATGCCCACGTGTTGGATTTCTCCAACCGACATCGAAGATATTTCCCGTAATGTTCGTTCTTGCGAGAGAAGTTTGCGTGCAAGATCAACGGCGGTCTTTCCTTTCACACCGGTGCGAATGAGGATTGCCAGTAACTCGGTGTCTGTCAATGCCGATGCGCCACAGCGTTTCAAACGTTCGCGCGGGCGTTCTTCACTGGGCCAATCTTTGATCGGAACGTGATACGTGATAGGTTCAGATATTTTATTGCTTTCGGCCATTGACTATATTGTTTTTTAAGGATAAATCTTCTTCACCAATGTGGAGAATCTCTCTCGCTTTATATTGTAAAACAGCAAGATGCGAATTCACTCGCTGACGAGTGAATGTATATTGGCAATGCAATCCTTTGAATTCATGAACTTTGCTCAATGCCGCAGCAATATCCGGCCGGTGCATATTAGTCTGGCTCATGGTTTTCAATAACATTTTGGCAACATCAAAGCCAAAAAGCACATTTTGTCCGGGGATCCTGTTAGGATATGTCTGTTGATATTTTGCTGCAAAGGTTCGATATGCTTCATTGACCATGTCCGTATAGGAATCGACAAAAAAGATAACGCCATCGGTGTATTGATGATTCTTATCTAATTCGCCGGGATCATTCCAGTCGCTTGTTCCCAATATCTGTGCATCGACATTATAATATTTTAATTGCGAACTAACGATTGCAATTTCATCGGAACTTGTAATCGGAATAAAGATTGCATCGATTCCCTGTGCCGGAATATACAAACTATCGTACTTCAACATCTCTGTTCGTGTTGGAATGTGTAAAGAATCGGCGACATGCTTTCCATTCTTTCCGAACAACAGCGTCACCGGTGCAGACGCGGCACGTTCCATCAACGAATCTAAAATGTGCTGATCCACTCCCGCTGCGATCAATTTGTTTAATTCCGATTGGCGAATTTTTCCTCCGAAATCTATGACCGGCACTTGCAGCGCTTCCATCGATCGACGGCGCATCGATGTTAATTGCACACGCAAATCCGTTGTGCCTGCCGCATACCATTCTACATCGACAAGCTCTCCACCGCACTGCTGCACTTCTGCAACAAATGCATCCGCCATTTGCTTGCCCAGAACGTCCGTCGGCGCTAACACGGCAAACCGTTTTGCATTTAAATGATCGAATGCATACGCTGCTGGTGCGCGTCCGCGCATATCGAAATCAGGATTTGCCTGAAAGATGTACGGCCCCATTGCCGCAATGCCGTTTGCCGTTGCAGTCGGTGTAATGAGCGAAACGCCGCGCTCGTTGGCGATGCCGGCACACGCAAGGGCTTCGTTGCTCAAGATCGGCCCAAGCACAGCAGCAACCGTTGGATCGCTGCACAGATCGGAAACCTGCCGTGCCGCAGTGCTCGGATCTTTTTCCGTATCACGCACATCCAATTTGATTTTTATGGGAGCTGTTTGGTTATACTCTTCGACGGCAAGCTGCATGCCTGCACAGAATTCCAATCCCATCGTGTGCACGGGAGATTTTTCATCGTTCATCATCAACGGCAGCAAGGCGCCGATTTTTATTCCCTCGTGAGTTGTCAACTGGTCTAACAGAGTGAGCGCATCGCTTACGTACGGCGTGCTCGGCGGCAGGGCGACAACAATCCGCAGCGCTTCCTGTGCATCAAAAATATTGTTTGCGCGATTTAATTTTTCGGCAAGGCGTAAATTGATAAGCGCTTTCGTCAGATTGCTTTTAGTGCGAGAACGAAGAAGATACAGTTCCGACGTGCTCAATTTCTCTTTTGCCAGCGTATTTAAAAATAGTTCCGACCGAGATTTCACTTTGGTATCGGCGGCAGTATCGCACGCGATAATAAATTCTGCGGCCGCATCTTCATATCGTTCCAGTTCATAATAATCAAGGCCGAGCGCGTAATGTGCATCATCGATATATGCGGACTGCGGGTAAAGATCATTCAGGTCTTTCAGCAGGCGAATTGATTCTGGAAAATTTTTAAGATGGTAGTATGCTTTTGCTGCCATAATATACGCGCCGGTCGCACGATGGCTGCGTGGGTATTCCCGCAGAGTTTTGCTGAACACCGCTGCCGCACTATCATACACGCCTGCTTTGAAAAACTTCATGCCTTCGACAAACTGCTGCTCCACTTCTGGGCGAAACGTGATGCTATCGGAAACTATTTGTGCACTCGCCGCCGAGACAACAAAAAAACAACACAACAAAACATATTTTAAATGATTCATAGCCGTTCTTATGAAATGAGTATCTTCGTATAGAAAATAGCATAACGCTGCGTAAGTTGCAATGAGAAACAGCAACGAAGAGAGAATAATATCTATCGCCATTGATTGAATGTTGTATTTATACAATTCCCATACTCTTTGAAATTTGTTTATTGCAGGATGAATCCTTCTTTCACGCCGTTATGCAATACTCGCTTTCGATTCGACGCAGTATTACTTTAAATTTAATGCAATTGGCGAATATTCAACATCCCTTATAGGATTATCATGAAATATGCGCGAAAATCGATTCATCTTGATTGGCATAATATATGTTTATCTGGAATTGCACAACCAAAAACGAAAGGATGTCTATGCCAGGTCAAATTAAAAAAACCATCGACTCTATTGTCGCAGAACGGTCTGGTGGGAACACAGTAATTGCTTCCACAACACGGACAAAATTATTACTGAAAGGAATTAATATATCTGAATATACGGATAAATCTCCCGACGATCCGGTTATTCTTACAAAGCTCAAAGAGATCGCCAAAGAATTTGGTGTCACCAATATTTAAAAAGTTCTATGGAAAGGAATATCATGAATATTAAATCAGCGTATTCAACATTACACTCAGTGCAGGATGCCGCGGTGGACATTCGTCAGCAACTTGCGGACATACAGCCGACTATGGTCATCTATTTTGCTTCTTCGGCATTTGATCCGGAAAAATTAAGTGCGGCAATGCAAAAAGAATTTGCGAAAGCCATGGTCTTTGGCTGCTCTACTGCAGGTGAACTTACGAGTGGAAAAATGCTCAAGAACTCTATTGTTGCCATGGCTTTTAGCAAAGCGGCAATCAAGAATGTTCAGCTTGCAGTGGTCGAACAGATTAAAGAAAAGAACGGTTTACATGAAAAAATTGCTGGAGCGATGAAATCATTTGAAAAAACCGTCGGCGTAAAAACTTCAAAGATAGATCCTAATCGGTATGTGGGAATGATACTTATCGATGGCCTTTCGCTTGCAGAAGAAAGTATGATGGATTCAATCGGCGATCTCACAAATGTAACGTTCGTTGGTGGATCGGCGGGCGATGACCTGAAGTTCTCTGCCACGTATGTTTATGCCAATGGTAAAGCTTATACAAACGCCGCCCTCCTTGCCCTAATTGAGCCGGCAACATCGTTCGAAGTCATCAAGACACAAAGTTTTAAACGCCTCGATAAAAAACTTCTTGCGACCGAAGTGGATGAAGCCACGCGGACCGTCGTTCAATTTAACGGCAAGCCGGCAGCAGATGCGTATGCAGAAGCACTAAATGTTCCTGTTGCTTCTGTCTCTGAGCACTTTATGAAAAATCCATTAGGGCTTATGTTTGGCGACGAACCATACGTACGGAGTCCACAGCGGATCGATAATGGCAAAATGGTTTTCTTTTGCAATATCAAGAAAGGAATGGAACTTTCCATACTCGCATCCACAGACATGATTAAAGATACTCGCACTGCAATAGAGAATAAGAAAAAAGAGTTAGGAAACATTTCCGGTATCATCAATTTCAACTGTATTCTTCGGACTCTTGATCTTGATGCTCATGGGGAGTTGGATGTGTATGGAAAAATATTTTCCGACATCCCGACAATTGGATTCAGCACCTATGGAGAGGAATACATTGGGCACATCAACCAAACCGCAACTATGCTGGTGATAGGATAACAGTTACATGAGATGCGTTTAATTGTTTGTTGATCGATCAATCTTGGTTAGACCCGAGCCTATTAATCTGGGAATGGGTCTAACCATTTTTTTTGACGTGTCAAAGAAGTGAAGGCAAGGAGCATATCCGGTAAAGTACCTGCGTAAACGATCAACCATCTCTTCTGGGTTACAATCAAAAATCCCGCTGCAATGAACGAACACCGACTATGCCACTGGCTGCCGTGACAATGTACCAAACAACAGCAATCAACGTGCCGGGCAGAATAATGCTGGCAAACTGAAATTGCTGGAAGATAAAGAACGATGAAAAGGTACGAAACCAAAAATGGCAGCACAATAAATGTGAAGATGAATAAATACAGCAATGCAAGAAGAAACGTGAGCGTGGCTCCTTGCGAGGATGCAGCGCGTATGGGATTGCGTTCTGTGTAATTGGCAAAATAGCCGCCCAATCCGAGATTGAGTGACACCATCGCCAGCGACATCCAGAATGCATTAAAAATTCCAGCCCACAACAAAATCGGTAGGCGCGCGCTCATCGCCACGAACGGTAAATTGGTAGAAACGGCGATGTATTCCGCCAGCGCAAGTACCGGAAGAAATGCAAGGAATAATTTGATGAAATAAATTTTTATTTCTGTTATCGGCGCACTGCGCAAAGACCAAAACGTCTTCCCTTCCAATCCTATCATCGGAAACCCAAACCGCAGTGCGACGGATGCAACCATAAATCCGCCGAACGCAAACAACGTGAGATACGTAAGAATTTGTGTCTGCACCACCCAAAGCGAAACATTGACATGGCTTGCACTGAACGCAAAGGTACACGTCAGCACAATCATGACCAGCATGTGAATCCATTGACTCGGTTCACGGAGGAACAGAAGCAATTCTTTTTTCAGCATCGCATCCCATTGTGGCGGCAGCCATTTGCCGAAACGTAGATCGATGATGCGCCGTCGTGCCGTATGGTACGGTGCGTGTGCTTGTACTTGCAATGAAATAAGCCAGCTTCGGTAATAAAATTTCTTTGCCACCATCACACATAATAAAAACGCTGCAATCGTTACAGCGAGCAGTGTTCCGGCATACTGCAGCGAGGCAAAAACATCTCCGCGCGCAAGGGAAAAGAGAAAATCTGCAACCCATTGATTGGGAAGATACTGCAAAAATCCCGGTGCAAGCTGTGCAAGGTACGCATCGACATTTCCAAAATGGTGATTCACTTCTTCTACCAACTGAATAGGGTTGGAGGAATTGAAAAATAAATAAATGAAGAAAAAATACACGATAAAAATTCCCGTCATCACTTTGCGGAAACCGATTCTGCCGGCAAGTTTCATAATAGAAAACAAAATGATTACGGCAAGGCATGCTGCAAGGAACATAAACGGGATGAGCACGAAGAACATTACGCCGATAAAGAAGTACCACGGATATCCGAAATAATTTCCGTACCCAAGCAGCACCATAAAGCCCACAAGAAATAATGTTGTAGAGCTGTACCAAAAGTTATCTAAAAATTTTAACAGGAAGACGGACATGAACGGGACGGGCTTGGTAAAGAGATAACCAACTTCTGTTGATTTGTAAAGTGTGGAATACGATACGATAATGTTGCCGAGATTGACCGACATAAAGAAAACGAAAAGCAGCATCGAAATAAAACGATGATAGAGATACAATCCGATGCGCGTGCGTTCTAATACAAACTGTGTAATAGAATGTGAAAGCACATACGCAGCAAGCCCGAAAGCAACGAACATAGCCAACGAACCGATGCCTCGCACTATTGAAACCGTGCGAACATCCCAAATAGTTTTAATGGACGAACGAAGTTTGTAATGGAGAATGTGGAAGAAACTGTTCACGAATCTTTCGTTACGTCTAAGAACACCGATTCAAATTTACCGCCGTGCTGCAATTTATCGGCTTGCAGTTGTTCGCGCGTATCGCAGAACACAAGCTTGCCTTTATTGAGGATGCCGATGCGGTCGCACAATTCTTCTGCCACCGATAAGCTGTGTGTGGACATGAGAATCGAAACGCCCTGCTCTGCCTGCGCGCGCAATGTCTCGCGCACGATCTTCGAACTCCGCGGGTCAAGACCGATCATCGGTTCGTCGATGATAATTGCTTTCGGCTCGTGAATGAGCGCAGCGGCGATGGTAATGCGCTGGCGCATACCCTGCGAATAATCTTCCGTGCGTTTATCGATCCAGCTTCCGATTTCAAAATGATCGATGACGTAGCAAATACGTTCGTGCAACACTTGCTTGGGAAGTTTGTACAGTCCGCCGACGAAATATAAAAATTCTTTGCCGGTAAGTTTCTCATATAAGAATGGCTGGTCAGGAACGTAAGCAATGGATTGCTTTGCTTCCATCGGCTGCTTCACGATATCAAATCCGTTCACAACGATTTCGCCAGATGTTGGAGCAAATAAACCGGTAATCATTTTAATCGTGGTAGTTTTCCCTGCACCATTCGGGCCGAGAAAACCGAAGAATTCACCCTTCGGAATAGTAAGCGAAAGATTATCGACCGCGGTGAACTCATCGAATTTTTTCGTGATGTTGCGAAGTTCTATCATAGCACCATAGGTCAGCGTACATTATTCCCATTCAATCGTTGCTGGAGGTTTGGAGGAAATATCATACACTACACGATTAATGCCGCGAAGTTCATTCGTGATTCGATTTGAAACTTTTGATAGTACATCATTCGGGATGTGCGCCCAATCCGCTGTCATTCCATCCACGCTTGTCACGGCACGCAATGCGACTGCGCTTTCGTACGTTCGCCCATCGCCCATCACACCGACAGAGCGAATCGGCAGCAACACCACGAATGCCTGCCAGATTTCATCATACAAATTATTTTTTTTCAGTTCATCGATGAACACAGCATCAGCTTCTTGCAAGAGTGTAATTTTATCTTTGGTGATGTCGCCGAGAATGCGTACGGCAAGGCCGGGTCCAGGGAACGGATGACGGCCGATCAATTCGTTTGATAATCCGAGTAGTTTTCCAATTTCTCGAACTTCATCTTTAAATAATTCCCGGAAAGGTTCGATGAGTTTGAAATTCATTTTCTCCGGCAATCCGCCGACATTGTGATGACTCTTGATGGTAACGGACGGGCCTTTGAAGGAAACGGATTCGATAACGTCGGGATACAACGTTCCTTGCGCAAGAAATTTTACATCACCCTTCAACTTCTTTGCTTCTTTCTCAAACACATCGATAAATGTTTTGCCGATGATTTTGCGTTTCTTTTCCGGATCATCAACGCCGGCTAATCGATCTAAAAATATATTCGTCGCATCCACATACGTTAAATTGATGTGGAAATTATCGCGGAAGGTTTGCACGACTTGTTCGCTCTCCCCTTTGCGCATCAATCCGTTGTTGATATGCATACAATGCAATTGGCTGCCGATGGCATTATGCAGCAGCACGGCAAGCACGGAAGAATCGACACCGCCGCTGAGCGCACATAACACATGCGATGAACCGACGCGCGCGCGAATATCTTTAATAGCGCTTTCCACAAACAATGCTGCTGTCCAGTTTCCTTTTGCTTGACAAACATTGAACAAGAAATTGTTTAATATTTTTTTGCCGTCTGGCGTGTGAATAACTTCAGGATGGAATTGCACGCCGAACATATCCTTTGCTTTATTTCTGATGGCACAGATCGGTGCGTTGTGAGAATGCGCAATAGGTTCAAATCCTTCTGGAATTTTACTCAGTGAATCGCCGTGACTCATCCACACCGCCGTAGAAGCGGCAAGCCCCTTGAATAAATCCTCATGATCATCGATGAGCAATTCCGCTTTTCCGTATTCGCGGCGTGCGGCAGAATTCACTGCTCCGCCATATCGATCTGCAAACAACTGCAGGCCGTAGCAGATACCGAGAATCGGAATGCCAAGATCAAATATTTTCGGATTCGGTTTCGGTGCATCGTTTTCATAAACGCTCGACGGACTGCCGGATAGAATAATGCCAACCGGTTGCAGTTCTTTGATTTTTTCAATCGAAAAATTATACGGATGGATTTCGGAATAGACACCGAGTTCGCGCACGCGCCTGCCGATCAGCTGTGTATATTGTGAACCGAAATCAAGGACAAGAAGAAGTTCTGAATGTTTCATAGTCGCAACGAAAAATTTAATTACTGTAATTATTTACAGTATAAGATAGAAAAAAGTCATCACGCATCAAACTCCCGCTTCCATCTCTCGCAATTGATTTGTATCTTAGTTCAATGTCGGTACATTAACTTTAGTTTTACGATAGGAATTTTATGGGTCGAATTTTTGAAAAACGAAAATATAAAATGTTTGCACGCTTCGCGCGGATGTCAAAGGCATTCAATCGCATCGGACGTGAAATTGAAATTGCTGTCAAGTCTGGCGGAACGGATCCCAAAGGTAACTTCCGGCTGCGCATTGCTATTCAGAATGGCAAAAGCGTGAATATGCCGAAAGACCGTGTGGACGCTGCTATCAAACGAGCATCGAACAAAGATACATCAGGTTATCAAGAAGTAATCTATGAAGGGTATGCGCCGCACGGTATTGCCGTGATGGTCGAAGCTGCAACGGATAATCCGACGCGAACAGTGGCAAACCTCCGGCATTACTTCAGCAAAGGCGGCGGCACACTTGGCAACAGCGGCTCTATTGCCTTTATGTTTGAGCGCAAGGGTTTGATCCGCATTGCAGCGTCCAAAATACCGGATGTCGATGAGTTTGAATTGGAATTGATCGATCACGGACTTGACGATCTCGTTCAGCACGAACAAGAAATTCATATCTATACAGCATTCCAGGAATATGGCAAGATGCAAAAGTTTTTGGAAAGCAAAGGTATCGAAGTCATTAGCGCCGAAATGCAATATCTTCCAACGACGACAAAAGAATTGACGGAAGAACAATCAAAAGAAGTCATGGAGTTGATCGACAAATTAGAAGAAGATGACGACGTGCAATCCGTTTTCCATAATATGGCATAATGCTTATTTCTCGGATTTACATTTTTTTGCCCGTCAATGAGATGGGCATTTTTGTTTTGATGAAGACAATTGCTGTATCTTGAATCTCGCTCAAAATTTCTGCATTTTGCATTTACGAAATTATGAAAGAGAAATTCACAAGCTCTATAACGAGCTTGTTTTTATTTGAAGAGGCCGGATGAGGTTATGATCCTCATTTTTCCATTTATAGAAATCAGTCAAAAAAATTGCGTGGAAGTTGTTCACGGCTTACCGGGAATGGAACGATTGTATTCCATCGATCCGGTGCAAATGGCAATTCTCTGGCGCGGCGAAAATGCCAAGATGATTCATGTCGTTGACGTCGATGGCGTACAAGAAGGGCGCGTCATCCACGAAGAAGTGATCCGCAAAATGTTGAACGCGGTGGATATTCCAATCCAGATAAGCGGCGGCTTGCGTACCTATGATGAAATTAAGCGCGTGCTGGAAATGGGCGTGAGCCGTGTGTTCGTTGGGACTGCGGCAGTACAACAACCCGGGCTGATGGAACAATTGGTAAAAGAATTTGGCTCGAGGAAAATCGCCGTCAACATTTTAATTGAAGACGGTAAAGTGGTCATCATCGGCGGTAACGTGAAAACGGATTTCACGCCGCTACAACTAACAGAAAAAATGGTCAAGATCGGAATTTCCCGCATTATGTGCGGCGAGCGAAAAAATGGAATGTATAGTGAAGAATTGCCATACGAAAAATTAAAAGAGATTGCGATAAAAACCGGCGTGCGCATTACACTGCGAGGCGGCATCAGCAACTATCGAGATCTTTTGCGCCTGCAAGAATTGGAAAAATTCGGTGTCGATTCTGTCATCATCGGCAAACCGTTGTATGAAAATCGTTTTCCATGTCAGGCACTCTGGCGATTGAATGAAATGCAGCTCACTGATTTAGGACCAACACGAAGAATCTAATGGTAATCACTGTTATCGGACATATTTGTAAAGACTTCGTCCATCTTCCCGATGAACAAGGCAACGACACGGCAAAAGAAACATTCGGCGGCATTATGTATGCAGTGCTGACCCTTGCCAACTTGATGAGCGACAAAGATATATTGCAGCCGGTCTTCAGCGTCGGTCAAGTTGATTACGATTTGTTGATGGAACGACTAAAGCCCTATAAGAACATCGATACAAGCGGCATTTATAAATTTCGCGGACAAACCAACCAGGTACATCTGTTCTGTCAAAAAGAAAGCGACACACGCGCCGAGTGTTCCAAAAATATTGCACAGCCCATTCCCTTCAATCGCATCAAGCCGTATCTCGATGGCGACGGTGTGCTCATCAATATGATTTCCGGTTCGGATATTACGCTTGAAACTTTGGACTATATACGGATGGAAGTGCGTGAAAAACGCATGCCGATTCATTTTGATTTTCACAGTTTAACGCTCGGCATTGATAATGAATCCAAACGGTTTCTCCGCCCGCTTACCGATTGGCGGCGCTGGTGTTTTATGCTGCATTCCATTCAAATGAATGAAACCGAAGCAGTAAATCTTTCCGCAGAACGTTACGATGAAACGACCCTCACCAACCATTTGATGCCGTTGATGGTGGAAACGTTGTTGATTACTCGTGGTAAGAATGGCGTAACAGCAATTGTGCAGGATATTCACAAAAAATTGACGCGACAAGATTTCCCCGGTATTCCCGTGGAACATCCGACAAACGCAATCGGCTGCGGCGATGTCTTCGGTGCAGCATTCTTTTATCAATATCTCAAGACAAAAGACAGCTTTGTGGCAGCAGAATTTGCAAACAACATTGCTGCGCTTAATGCCGGCTTCGTCAACATCGACGATCTGGATGATCTTAAAAAGAAATTAGAGAAAGCGACTGCCGAAACAAAATCTTCGGCGGGAAAATAATTATTGGAGTATGTTGTATGATTTTGCGTGACCGCATTGAACTTTTTTATCCGCAGGATATTTCAAAAATTGATCGCCAGCAAGCACTGCAAACGTTCAACGAATTAAAATTTTTCTTGAACAACGGCGAGATTCGTTCTGCTTCCCCTGTCGGCAATGCGAACGATCCTGTTGGCTGGGCGGTGAATGAATGGGTAAAAAAAGGCATTATCCTCGGCTTTCGCCTCGGCGAAATAACGGACGTATCTCTTGACGAACATTTTCGTTTCTTCGACAAAAGCACATTGACATTGAAAAAAGTAACGGAAGAATCCGGCGTGCGTATTGTACCCGGTGGGACATCGATCCGCGACGGCGCATATCTTGCCAAAGGCACTATTGTTATGCCGCCTGCATATATCAACATCGGTTCATATATTGATGAAGGTACGATGATTGATTCTCATGCGCTCGTCGGTTCATGCGCACAAATTGGAAAGCGTGTACATCTCAGCGCAGCTTCACAAATCGGCGGCGTGCTGGAACCCATTGGCGCGCTTCCTGTCATTGTGGAAGATAATGTTTTTATCGGTGGCAACTGCGGCATTTACGAAGGTACTGTCATTAAAAAGAATGCAGTGATCGCGACCGGAGTTCACATCACACATTCCACGCCGGTTTATGATCTTGTGAACAACACGATCATACGTTCATCAAAAGAACTGCCGATCATTATTCCTGAAGGAGCAGTTGTTATTCCCGGCAGCCGAGCAATCGATCAACCATTTGCCAAACAGCATAACCTTTCGGCATACGCACCGTTGATCATAAAATATCGTGATGCTTCGACCGATGCGGCAACAGTATTAGAATCGAGTTTACGATGAAAAGGATTTTGATCGCCGGCAGTAACGGATTGCTCGGTAGCGTCTTTCCATGATGTTAAGCGGATTGACAGAATATGAAGTGCTCAATACTTCCATCGAACGTTCGTTCGTTTTCGATGATCATTTGTATGATTACACGCAGTTAGACATTACGCAGCGAAGCGACGTAAAAAGTTTGCTCTCCAGTTTCCAGCCGGATATTATTTTCAATGCCGCTGCCGCAACAAATGTCGATTGGTGCGAATCAAATCGTGAAGAAGCATGGAAGATCAACGTTACCGCAGTAGAAAATCTTGCAGAAGCTTCGCGCAAAGTTAGCGCAAAACTTATTCACGTATCTTCCGATTATGTGTTCGATGGTAAGCATGGGCCGTACGACGAGCAAGCACCAGTAAATCCGTTGAGCTATTACGGCAAAACAAAATTAGCAAGCGAGAATGCCGTTCGGTCTGCCGGCATTCATTATTCCATTGTGCGACCAGTGGTAGTGTATGGATTGGGCATCGGCGTCAAAGCAAATTTTGTGTTGTGGGTTGTAAAAAGTTTACAGAATGGAACTCGCATCCGCATTGTCGACGATCAATATGCCAATCCGACATACGTGTGCGATTTAGCAACGTCAATGATTAAACTTTCGGAATCGAATCACAAAGGCATCTTTCACATTTGCGGCAGCGATTGGATCAATCGTTATGAATTCGCTGTGAAGATTGCAGAAGTGTGACGGTCTCGATACATCGCTCATCGACCGTATTAAAACATCCGATTTGAATCAACCCGCACCACGTCCGTTGCAATCAGGATTTATCACGCTTAAAGCGCAAACGCAGCTTGGCATGAAATTTCACTCTGCCACGGAAGGCCTGTTACTGATGAAACAGGAATTGGAATCGATTAAAAATTAATCCGACAGGAATTTGTATGTTAGATATAAAATTTATTCGCGAGAACAAAGACATAGTTCAAAAAGGTGCGGCATCTAAAAATATCGAACTCAATCTTGACGAAATATTTTTTTTAGATGACAAACGACGCGCGTTGATTCAAGAAGGCGATTCGCTCAAAGCAAAACGCAATCAGGTTTCTGCGCAAGTTGGAAAGATTAAACGTGACGGCGGCGATGCAACGGCTGTAATTGCAGAAATGGAATCGGTAAAGAATCGCATTCTCGAGATCGATCCTGAATTACGCGAAATCGAAATTAAGCTGAACAATGTTCTTCTTACGGTTCCGAACATTCCCCATTCCTCCGTTCCTTTCGGAAAAACTCCGGAAGATAATCAGGAAATTTTCCGTTGGGGAGATTTACCCAAATCGGATTTTCCGCTGAAACCGCATTGGGAGCTTGCCGACAAGCTCGGTATTTTGGATTTCACACGCGGCGCAAAAGTATCCGGCGCAGGTTTTCCCTTTTACATCGGCAAAGGTGCAATTCTTGAACGTTCGTTGATCAATTTTTTCCTTGATCAAGCATCGCTTCGCGGTTATACTGAATTGATGCCGCCGATAGTCGTGAACGAAGACAGCGCACGCGGCACGGGACAAATTCCCGACAAAGAAGATTTGATGTATATCGTCGAGCGCGATCAATTGTATATGATTCCGACCGCCGAAGTGCCGGTTACAAATTTTCATCGCAATGAAATTTTGGAAGAGACAAAACTTCCGATCAAGTACGCTGCGTACACACCATGCTTTCGCCGCGAAGCCGGTTCGTACGGCAAAGACGTTCGCGGTTTGAATCGCTTGCATCAATTCGACAAAATTGAACTCGTGAAATTCGTGCATCCTTCAACCTCGTACGATGAATTGGAATTACTCAAGCAGGATGCAGAACATTTATTGCAGTTGCTCGGCATTCCCTATCACACGCTGCTGATGTGCACCGGCGACATGGGATTTACGCAAGCGAAGAAATACGATCTTGAAGTATGGGCGCCCGGACAACAAAAGTGGCTGGAAGTTTCTTCGTGCAGCAACTTCGAAGCATTTCAGGCACGGCGTATGAATGTAAAATTCCGTTCCGGGAACGGCGGTAAACCGGAATTTGTTCATACACTCAACGGATCGGGTCTGGCGTTGCCGCGCGTCGTTGCTGCAATGCTCGAACACTATCAAACGCCGGAAGGAAAAGTCATCATCCCGAAAGTGCTGCATCCGTACACAAAATTTGAAGTGATTGGATAATTTTGATTTTATTTTTTGAATGGATGTGAATGCGTCCTCTTTTCCGTCTTAAACCTTACCTCATCCGTTACAAACGGACGCTTGTATTTGGAATTCTTACGGTCGTTGGCAGTAATCTCTTCACCATCGTACAGCCGAAATTTCTCGGCTACGCTGTCGATGAATTAATGCACGGCATCGAATCACGAACGCTCGTTTCATCTGATCTTTTGATGTGGGCAGGATTGATTGTTTCTTTTGCACTCATCGCAGGCGTCTTTACGTATCTCACGCGCCAAACGCTCATCGTGATGTCGCGCCACATTGAATATGATTTGCGAAACGATTTGCTTTCGCATTTGCAAAAACTGCCCTATTCATATTTTCAAAATACTCCCACCGGCGATTTGATGGCTCACGCTACGAACGATATCAGTTCCGTACGCAACGCGCTCGGCCCCGGAATTATGTATCCTGCCGATACGAGTATGACTTTGATTCTTGTTCTTGTGATGATGTTCACCAGCGACTGGCAATTGACCTTGTTGACGTTGATTCCGATGCCGTTTGTTTCCTATGCTGTGTATCGTCTCGGGAAACTCATCAACAAAAAATTTTCCGAACGGCAGGAACAATTTTCAACACTCACAACGCGCGCGCAAGAAACATTATCGGGAATTCGCGTCATCAAGTCGTATGTGCGGGAAGAATTTGAAGAAGAACGTTTTCGCAAACTGAGTTGGAATTATCTCAAAAAAAATCTCGAACTGGCTCAGGCGCAATCTATTATGTGGCCATTGATGTTCGTGCTGGTCGGACTTTCGCTCGTCATCACGATTTACTTCGGCGGGCTGAAAGTAATTTCCGGTTCTGTTTCCATCGGAACGTTGACAGCATTCACTGCGTATCTTTCCATGTTGATCTGGCCGATGATCGCACTCGGCTGGGTAACGAATATTTTACAGCAAGGCGCTGCATCGATGGAACGCATCGGTAAAATATTCGATAAAGTACCGGATATTCAAAACAACGATGCAACGGATTACACCATCAAAGATATTGAAGGCGATATCGAATTCAACGATATGTCGTTCACACATAAAGATGCAGTACAACCAACGCTTAAAAATATCAACCTCAAGATCGAACACGGCACAACGCTTGCCATTGTTGGTTATACCGGATCGGGAAAATCGACCTTAGTCAATCTTCTTCCCCGATTGTATGATATAACATCCGGCCAATTATCGATTGACGGAAAAGCTATTCGAACGATTCCGCTGGAAGTATTGCGCACCAATATCGGCTTCGTGCCGCAAGAGACATTTTTATTTTCGGATACGATTGCAGAAAATATTTGTTACGGCGTCGACGAATTAACCCAAAAAGAACTTGTCGAAGTCGCAGACATCGCACAAATTTCAAAAGACATTTCGGAATTTCCAAAACATTTTGAAACAACCATCGGCGAACGCGGCATTACGCTTTCCGGCGGACAGAAACAACGCACCAGCATTGCCCGCGCCGTGATGCGCAAGCCGAAGATTTTAATTTTAGATGATGCACTTTCTGCGGTCGATACCTATACCGAAGAACGCGTCTTGCAGCGGCTGCGTGAATTTATGAAAGGCAGAACGAGCATCATCATCAGTCATCGTATTTCGACTGTGAAGGATGCACAAATGATTATCGTGCTGCAAAACGGTGCTATCGTGGAACGCGGCACGCACGACGATCTGGTTGCGTTCAACGGTATTTATGCGGACTTGCACAAGAAGCAGCTCCTCGAACAAGAATTAGAGCAATTATAATTATGCAAGAAGAAGAAGTTTTGGGAAAAGCGTACGATGCACGGCTGATGCGGCGGTTGGTAAAATATCTCCGTCCGTATAAGTGGTATGTGGCGCTCGGTATTTTGCTCAGCTTGCTTGTCAGCGGTATGGAAGCCGTGCGTCCGTATTTCATCAAGATCGCTGTCGATACCAACATCGCGCAGCACGATCCACATGGGTTGCTTGTTACCACGTTAATTTTTCTTGCCGTGCTTGTCGTTCGCGGATTCATTCAATATGCCAACGCATATCTTACGCAATGGATCGGACAGCGAACAATTTATGATTTGCGCATGGAAATCTTCCATCATCTTCAACAACTCTCGTTAAAATTTTTCGACCGTAATCCCATCGGACGGCTTGTGACGCGCGTGACGAACGACGTGGAAGTGCTGAACGATATGTTTTCATCAGGCATTGTGATGGTGTTCAGCGATGTCTTCACCATCATCGGTATTTTTTATTTTATGTTTTCGATGAATTGGAAATTAACGCTAATCACATTAAGCGTTCTGCCGTTTCTCTTTTACGGAACATTTCTTTTTCGCCGAAAAGCTCGCGAAGCATATCGTGAAGTGCGGTTACAAATTGCACGCATCAACACATTTATGCAGGAACATATTACCGGCATGTTGGTCGATCAAATTTTCAATCGGGAAAAGAAATCCTTCGATAAATTTGCCGAGATTAATGCCGCGCATCGCCAAGCCAATATCGATTCCATTTTTTATTACGCCGTGTTTTATCCTTGTGTGGATTTGATCGGCGCTATTGCTGTCGGCCTCATCATCTGGTATGCCGGCGGAAATGCGCTTGACGGCGTTGTAACGGTCGGAACCGTGATGGCATTCGTGCAATTCAACGAAATGTTCTGGCGCCCTATTCGTGACTTGTCGGAAAAATATAATATTCTGCAAACCGCGATGGCTTCATCGGAACGCATCTTTCAATTGTTGGACGACAAAACGATTCTCTCGCTTCATCCTGTACCTGCAAATCTTGATCACGTCCGCGGGGACATTGAATTTAAAAATGTCTGGTTTGCGTACAATCCACCATCCGATGGAGAGCGTTCACCTGAATGGATATTAAAAAACATTTCATTCTCCATCAAACAAGGTGAATCGGTTGCAATTGTCGGGCACACCGGCGCAGGCAAAACAACGATCATCAATCTCTTGAGCCGTTTTTATGATGTTCAACAAGGCGAAATATTGATCGACGGCATCAACATCCAGCATGTGCGCCCGCAAGATTTACGGAAACATATCGGCGTTGTCTTGCAAGATGTGTTTCTCTTTTCCGGCGATATTAAAGGCAATCTCAACTTAGGCAATGATTCAATTCCCCTGGATCGTGTCAAAGCCGCTGCGCGCATGGTCGGCGCACACAAATTTATCGAGCAGCTTGTCGGCGGATATGACGGCGTAGTGAAAGAACGTGGCGCAACGCTTTCTACCGGACAAAAACAATTGCTCTCGTTTGCACGCGCGCTTGCCTTCGATCCGCGCATTTTGATTTTAGATGAAGCAACCTCCAGCGTCGATACGGAAACAGAATTGCTGATTCAAAAAGCAATTAAAAAAATGTTACGAGGTCGTACATCGATCGTCATCGCACACCGACTTTCCACCATTCAAAGTGCAGACAAAATTATTGTAATGCACAAAGGCGAAGTGCGCGAAATGGGAACGCATCAGCAGTTGCTGGCGCTCAACGGAATTTATCGAAAGCTGTACCAGTTGCAATATAAAGATCAAGAACTCAGAACATCATCACATTGAAGTATCAAAAATCGAATGCCCAGCGATTCTACAACACATATTTTTGATGCAACTTTTGTTGTCGTTGACGTTGAGACAACAGGGCTGAGTCCCACCGCTGACCGCATGACTGAAATTGCTATGATGAAAGTGAAGAACAGCGTACTGGTCGATGAATTTTCCACGCTCATCAATCCGTTGATAACGATTCCAGCAGAAATCACTCGGCTGACCGGCATAGATAATTTAATGGTACAAGATGCACCGCCGGCGCGCGAAGTTGTACCATATATCGCTGAATTTCTTGGTGATGCAATTTTTGTTGCGCACAATGCACAATTCGATTGGGGATTCGTTTCTGAAACGGCAATACGCGAGCGGGGAATCGGTTTGGACAATCCGCAATTGTGCACGGTGAAACTCAGCAAGAAAATTCTACCGCATCTGCCCAGTAAATCGCTTGGCCCCGTCACACAAGCGCTCGGCATCACTATTCCCGAACGCCACCGTGCTTCCGGCGACGCTTATGCAACAGCATTGGTGTTGGTGAAATATCTTTCGTTCCTCCAAAAAAAACATGAGATACACACCGTTGGAGAGTTATTGAAATTCCAAAGATAATAATAAAGTCATCCTTCGATAAAGCTCAGGATGACTTTATAAATTATTTACCAGAATTATTCACCGAAGAATCGTTCCGTGCGCGCTCTTGATCCTGCTGTGTTGGAACTTGATGAATCGTCATCGAATGCCGAACGCGCGGCGTAACAAGAACTTGATCGAACGAATTATTCTGCCCTTCGCCGGGAGCAGGAAACTCCACACGCAATAAATTTTCATCTTCCGGTGATGATGCCTGAAGCGGTTGCGGGATTGGAAAATTTCGTGTCACGCGATTAAAATCCCTTGCCATCATGCGGCGGACCAATTCGATCCGGCGGGATTCGATAACAGCCATATTTTCCTGTACTTGCCGTCTGATATTTTGTACATCGACCTGAACGCGGGAATAAACCATGGTATCAGGAGTAATAACAACAAACTGTAAATCAGCATCACGCTGTGGAATATTTTGATAGATACGTTCCGCTTTCACAACCGGTGAATGTTTCGTACTAACAGTGAACTGTGCATCGTTCTTTGCAAGATAGTTCTCTAACCGCACACGCTGCGCCGGCTCAAGGCACGAAACAATACCCGTCACCATAAACCTGTTCAACTTCGGCAAATCCTGTGCAATTGCGACTGCATTATTTTCATCAACCAAGACAGAAGATTCAATTTGCTTGCCTGCCAATTCCAGCAGCGAATCGATTGCGCGGTGTTGCTCTGCCGTCGGTTGAACTTCGGCAAGCATCTTCTCTACCGTTACCGACTTTGCGGATCGCTGATTATTCTTTCCCACTTCAATGCGATATCCTTTACGGGCATTGGCATCGACACGAAGCGTTGTGTGTGTGTTATCATCCAACGAAAGCGTTCCGAACAGTGCAAATTGCAATGTATGATCTTTATCGATCTTGGAAAACAGCGGAAGCAGTTTCCCTTGCAACAAACCTTTTTGATATACTTCACGCGCCGCCATCGATTTTTCATTGACGAATTGTGCAAGACGCATTCGATTCTGCATCACCAAAACGCCAGCCGCAACAGCCATGACAATTACCGCCGTCGATACTGCGGGAACAAATCGCCGCGGGAACGGCAAGAGATTGGGCTTTTCTTTTTTCTGATCTTCTAATTCCATGGAAAGCCGCGTCCAGAATCCGATATGTGGCTCAAGCTTCGGTTTCTGTGCAAGAAGAATTTTCATGCGTTTCAGTTCTTCCACATACGAACGAACCTCTGCATTTTCCTGCATACAGCGCTCAACGTCTTTCACGTCCGCCTCATTCAACTGTCCATCGACATATAACGACAACTTCTCTAAAAGACTATTCTGTCTCAATATATTCATGCACTGTACCTCCTTGAGCAACGGTTCGATTACCTTGCGCAGCATTGTGCGTCCGCGCGAGATTCGCGATTTCACCGTTCCCAATTCACAATCCATAATTTCTGCAATTTCTTCGGTACGGCAATCCTTCGATGTCTTTCAAAATGACAGCCGTGCGAAATTTTTCCGGCAATTTTTGTAATCCTAACGAAACAATTTCATGGTCGTCTCTATTTTCCGGTTCCACGGAAAGTTTTAATTCTATTTCCCGATCCGCACCGTCATCCAATGTCTGGAAGGAAAAGAACTTTCGTGTTTTCTTTCTGCGCAGTTCATCGCGGCTTCGGTTCACCGCAATGCGGTACAACCAAGTATAAAAAGATGATTCAAATCGGAAATTCGGCAGTGCGTGGTATGCTTTGATGAAAACTTCTTGGGAAAGATCGTTGATGAAATCGCGGTCGTGGAAAATGGAATACAGCAAATTACGAATGCGTTCCTGATGCCGCTCGACCAATACACGGTATGTATCTTGATTGCCCGCCTGAAATAAATGAATCAGGCGCTCGTTGTCGAATTCACGCAGTGTTGCTATCGGAAATTGTAACTGTTCAATGTGGTGCCATTCGTTCTTTTGCTGTCACATCTGAAGGTACAAAACTTCTTTCACGAACTCCACCTGCATTTACACTTCCCTGCCATCTGGATTCCGGTAAAGAAATTGCTACGCTTCCACTTGTTTCTCCTGCTTCCATATCTTTTACGTCTTTTCAGAGTTATAGACGAGAAAACCATAGGTGGAGTTCCTCAAATATTCATCGTCTCGTGTTTATATGGAGCTTTTAAGAAACTTTAATTTCTAATTTCCGTGCAACCATGGTCGTTGCCATCACAACGCCGACGAAATGAATACACATAGAATGGCGGCAGAGTAAAGTTGAAAATAAATTCCAAAACAGCGATGATGAATTACCAAAGTCGAAATAAATCTTTTCTATTTGTCTGACCATACAGCAAGTTCATTCCCTGTTGGATCGAGAAAATGAAAACGACGACCTCCAGAAAACGAGAATATTTCGCGAGTAATCTTTCCACCGGCCGAAACAATTGCGTCTCTTGATACTTCGATTTTATCAACATAAATAACGGCAAGAGGATATTTAGATTTATGTAATGGATCAGCATTCAGACCACTTCCCAATCCGCTATCCTTTGTGTCTGAATAATCATCACCCCAATCTTTATATGACCAATTAAACACAGACGAATAAAAAGATTTCGTTTTCAATAGATCATCAATAGATTTCGCAGGAAACTCAATGAAATCTAAACGTGGATTCTGAATTTTCTTCTTCATAGATATTGCTTCCCAGTTGGCGCCCTAAATAGTATTAGACTGCGTGTCGCAGTCTAATACCATGCCTGTGCATAATAGACTATGTGTTTTTATGTTCATGTTTTTGTAACTCTTTCATCACAATCCGGCAAAGAAAGTAAGAGTGTTTGTGAAAATTAAAATCTATCCATAGTATAATCGTTCCTAAAAAAATGCAAGAGGTGTTACGGAAAGTGTCAGACACCTGCAAGGTGTCCGACACTTAATGCCGCTGTTCTTTGCCGTTCGTCGTGCGTAAATTTATATGCCGAAGGGATCGAGACTGTGCATAACATCCGTTTTTAAACCTAATCCCGCTAAACACTTACCCTGGAAGCATCGGATATAGATTAACCGCTATGAACGCACGTGTTCTTTTTCCGTCAGCATTGCTTTTATTTTTGTCGTTACCATATCGATAGCAACGAGATTTTCCGCTCCGCGGGGAATAATAATATCCGCCCATTGCTTGCTTGGTTCCACAAATTCTAAATGCATGGGTTTCACCGTGCGGAGGTATTGCTGCATCACGCTTTCTATCGAACGCCCGCGTTCAAGAATATCCCGCCGCATTCTGCGGAGCAAGCGTTCGTCGGCATCGGCATCCACAAATATTTTAATATCCATCAACTCGCGCAATTTTTTATTGACAAAAATTAAGATACCGTCCACAATGACGATATCGCGCGGTTCGATGTGTTTCGTTTCCGGCATACGCCGGTAGGTGGCAAAGTTATACATCGGTTCTTCATATCCCTTGCCTTCGAGAAGAGATTGCAAATGCTGAATGAGCAAATCGGTCTCTAACGAATCGGGATGATCGAAGTTGATTTGATCCGGCGTTTTGCCGCCGTGCATTTGTAAATCCTTGTAATACGAATCATGCTGCAATACGATAACGCGTTCCGAGTCCAATGTTTCAAGAATACGGTTTGCGACCGTTGTTTTGCCGGAACCGGTTCCGCCGGCAAGCCCGATGATAAGAGGTTTCATGTCGTTCATCCGAATTGTGATGAGTGCAATATAATCGACAAAGAGTGAACTTACAACCATTGAATCCGAACCTTTATTTTACGATTATGAGAACGTTATGGCGGCTTCAACTTTCGCAATATTTTTCTATTCTCTGCTGCTGATATTTTATATTATCGTGCATGGAGCATTACTATTGGGAATTCATCGTCTTAAAAAGAATGATTGCCGTGCATCTTCGCAGCCGTTTGTTTCCGTTATCGTTGCCGCACGGAATGAAGAAGCAACCATCGGGAAACTTTTGGAATGTCTTGCACAGCAAACGTATTCCAACAAAGAAATTATTCTTGTCGATGATCGTTCTACGGATACGACCGCAGAAATTATTGAATCCTACAAAAAGAAAATTCCATCGCTTGCCTGTTTGCACATCGCTTCCCTGCCGGATGATTTTCCAGCAAAGAAAAATGCACTGCGTGCGGCAATTCAACAAAGCCGCGGAGATATTTTATGCTTTACCGATGCGGATTGTTTTCCTCCACCTCACTGGATTGAAGAACTTGCTGCCGGTTTCAAAGATGATGTCGGTTTGGTTGCAGGATATTCTCCCTACGTTGTGGAAGCGCCGTTTAACAAACTTCTGCAGAGGTTTATCGCTTATGAAGAACTTCGCGGAGGAATCTGGGCAGCAGGTTCCATCGGCTTAAACCGCGGCTGGCTTTGCACGGGACGCAGTTTAGCGTACCGCCGCAGTGTGTATGATGAAGTCGGCGGATTTGAAAAGATTAAAATGTCTGTTAGCGGGGACGACGATATGTTTTTGCAGCTTGTGCGCCGCGAAACGAAGTGGAACATTTCTTACGTTCTTTTGCCGGAAAGTTTTGTTCCCACGCTTCCGCCAAAAACATTCCGGCAGTTTATCAATCAACGCAAGCGGCATTTTTCTACCGGCAAGTATTTAAGTTTTTCACAGCAAGTGTTCTTTACGATATATCACGGTGCAAATTTATTGCTCCTTCTTACTTTGCCGATTGCCCTCATCTTCCCTTCGCTGCTGTGGATCGGATGGTTTGGAATTCTGAAATTGCTTGCCGATCTGCTGTTGCTGCTGCCGAACTTTACCGTATTCAAAACAAAACAGAATTTGTTTCTCATGGAAGTCCTTTACGTTCTCTATAATACCTTGATCGGCCCGCTCGGATTGATTGCAACGTTCGATTGGAAATCCGGAACATCGCATCAAACCGCACAACCGTTATGACCACACGCCACAAAATATTGATCCTCTTACAAGCTGTTGTAGCGGGCGCGGTATTATTCTTTGTTTTTCATCTGGTGGAATGGAAAAATGTTCTTACTGCCATTCAGCATGCATCGCCAATATTTTTAGCATGTGCATTGCTTCTTGTTCCGTGCAATCTCGGCGTGCGCATTGTCAAATGGCATTTCAGTGCTTCAGCGTGTTTCTGCGGATGTTCAATATCGTCATTCTATTAAATCCTTGCTGCTCGGTATTTCTCTCGGAGCATTCACACCCGGCGAATTAGGCGATGTGCTCGGTGGGCATGGCATATTCCCGATGTACGCAAATCGCATATTGTCGGGCTTGCGTTGTTAGACCGCATGCAATTCCTCGGAACGATTACGGCGCTCGGCGCATGGAGTCTTCTCTATTTGCTTTTCCCGTTTTCAATCCTCAATGTCGTAATGGCATTGGTTGTGTGCTGCCTCTCGTTGACGATCTTGGTGTTCCTTGGAAAAATTGCAACATTGACACATGCAACATTTACGAAGCTCTGGCACACGCTCCACTTAGACGGCGTGCTGGAAGGAATGGGATTGTTTTCGACCGGCGAGATCGTTTCACTCGTTTCGTTCACATTCATTCATCAATTCATCATTATTCTGCAAATGTTTTTTCTGCTGAATGCATTTACGAGCGTCTCTATATTTACCGCATTCCTCGGCACATCGGGAACGTTGTTCGTTCAATCCGTTCTGCCGATTTCTCTGGGCGATCTCGGCGTGCGGGAAATGAGTTCGATGTATTTCTTTTCGCTTTGCGATGTTCCTCGGGAATTTGCATTGATGGCAACATTGTTATTGTTTGTTATGAATATCATTTTGCCGGGAATACTCGGTGTGTTTATTGCGAAGCCATTGAAACTGTTTAATCAATCTCCCATGGATGATGTGCATGATCGAATGTATCGTTCTTGCTTGTCTTATCCTCTTCACCGGATATTATGCGTGTTTCCTCATCCGCGTGCAGATTGGGTTTTCGCATTTGAAGACACAGAAACAGACAAAGCAGCCATTCGTCAGCGTCGTTATTGCGGCGCGCAATGAAGAAAAGAATATCGCCAATCTTCTCACGTCGCTTGTGAAGCAAAGTTATTCGCCGGAAAAGTATGAGATTATTATTGTCGATGACGGTTCAACAGACCGGACAGCAGACATTGTTCTGAAATTTCAAGAACAAACGAAACCTATCGTGCTGCTTCCTTCTATCGAATCATTACAAAAGAAAACAGGACGCAAAGCGGCAGCGCTAACGCAAGGTATTCAATCTGCGAAAGGTGAAATTATCGTTACGACCGATGCCGATT
>CAWBMS010000018.1:0-30268 GCA_963790045.1 Ignavibacteriota bacterium
TTATTTGGGAAATGGAAAAATATTGAACCCCCCATTCGAGGCTGTCCTAAAAGAAAATAAAAGTCCGTCTGAGCCAGTTAGCCGGAAGCATTAAATTGTTACACACGAAGTGTGTATCATTTTTACACCTCCGGCTGATAAACTCAGTGTGACACTTTTTAACTTTTTGGACAACCTCAAGCCAAATGCTGGGGAGGCGAAAAAACGGCGAGCGCGGAGACGATGAAGATTGTGCGAGAAATGTGGGAAAGAAATAAATATAAAAGATTTTAATAAGTTCAATGGCAACAAAAATATTGGTGAAGAATACGGAAGAAACGGAAATTGGTGAAACTAATAAAAGGAGTCGTTTAATGAAAAAATTTAATTTATCGATTTTATCGTTGATCTTAGTGTCGTTGATTATTCAAAAGAGCAATGCACAATGGTCAACAAACACCGGGGTGAATAATGCTCTTTGCACGGCAACAGGCAATCAGCAAAATCCGCAGATTGTTGGTGATGGTTCAGGCGGCGCCATAATTGCATGGGAAGACCATCGCAATGGCAGTGATTACGATATTTATGCTCAACGGATTACTGCCGATGGTGTTGTTCAATGGACCACCAATGGTATTGCTATTTGTAACGCAACGAGCGATCAACAAGAACCGGCAATCATAAGCGATGGCAAGGGTGGGGCAATAATTACGTGGCAGGATAACCGCAGCGGGAATAATGATATCTATGCCCAGCGGATCACTGGAGCAGGTATTATTAAATGGACAGCAAATGGTGTCGTTATTTGTAATGCCGCGAATGCACAGATAAATGCAGCTCTCGTGAGTGATGGTTCCAGCGGTGCAATTATTACGTGGCAGGATTACCGTAATGGCAGTAATTATGATATTTATGCTCAGCTCATCGATTCTTCCGGTACTACTCAATGGACAGCAAATGGAATTGCTGTTTGCAGCGCATCAGGCGATCAACTAAATCCGGTAATTACTTCATCCAATAATGGCGGTTCCATCATTGCATGGCAGGATATACGAGGCGGCAGCTATAGTGATGATATCTATGCGCAACGTGTAAGTCCTATTGGTGCTCCACAATGGACTACCAATGGCGTTGCCATTTGTACGGCATTGGGCCAACAAACGTCTCCACAAATAGTTACCGATGGATCATACGGGGCTATTATTACATGGCAGGACGGCCGAGACGCCACTTTACGCACAGATGTTTATGTACAGTTAATACCTTCCACAGGAGTTACTAAATGGACATCAAATGGCATTGCACTTACCGAGTCGCCACTTGAGTACTCTAATCCAAAAATTGCTATTGATGGCTCCGGCGGTGCATATATTGCTATGCAGAAAATGAACACTACTAGTAGTTATCGTTATATTGCCTCAAGCCATGTCGATAACTCAGGAAATGCCATAACAAACGAGGTCTGCACGGCAGGATCATATCCGTACCCACTGAACCCATTTGTTATAAATGGTGGATCCAATAGCGCAATAATTGTATGGGAAGATTATAGAACTGAGACGACTGATGGTAATATTTTTGCACAATATGAAAATAGTTCAACAAACCCACAATGGACAGCAAATGGTGTCGCTGTTTGCACGAACTCGGGGATGCAGACAAACCCAGTAGCAGTGAGTGAGGGATCCGGCGTGGCAATCATTGCGTGGGTTGATTCTCGCAATGGCAGCAGTAATACCGATATTTATGTCTCTTACATTTCTTCTTCCGGATCATTATTGCCGGTAGAGCTTACCGGTTTTACAGCCACTACAGCCGGTAACTCCACAACGCTTGCGTGGAAGACGGCAACAGAAGTAAATAATTACGGATTCAACATTGAGAGAAGAATTGTTGATAATCAAGACCTCTCCCAACCCTCCCCTCAGAGTGGAGGGCAAGGGTGGGGTCAGATTGGATTTGTTGCGGGAAACGGAACGAGCAGCAGTGCGCATAGTTATAGCTATACGGATGCAAGCGTTTCATCCGGCACATACGCATATCGATTGAAGCAAATCGACAACAGTGGAACGTTCAAATATTCCAGTGAAACAGAAGTAACGATTGCAGTGCCGACGAGTTATGCACTGGGACAGAATTATCCGAATCCGTTTAATCCGACGACAACGATTAATAGATATCCCTGCCGAAGGGTCTCAACACGTTGTGACCTTAAAAGTGTATGATATCATCGGTCGCGAAGTAGCAACACTTGTAAATGAGACAAAGGACGCGGGAAGTTATCAAGTAACGTTTAATGCAAACAAGCTTGCAAGCGGTGTGTACTTTTATAGATTGCAAAGCGGAAATTATTCATCCGTGAAGAAACTAGTCCTCTTACGCTAACGCTTCGGCGGATATATATTAATGAAGTAAATATATGAGACATCTGAAAAACCATTTTCTTACTGGTAGTCGAAAGCTTTAGCTTTCGTTTTTTGATTATAAACGAAGACTGGAGTCTTCGACTACCTTAATGAATATCCTTTTTCAGATGGTTCTATATATAAATGTTGTAGGGACACAATATATTTACCTGCCTTCTTTTTAGCGGGTTGTGTCCAAAGCAAAGGCATGTTGAGAGACGCGACTTTGTTATTTTAGGGATAATAAAGATTTAACACACATCGTGCGTTAACGCACGGGTATATTACATAAATAGTTTTTATTATTTTTTATCAGTATGCGGCAAGGTATTCTGTTACAAAAACCATTGTAAGGAAAAAATTTATGAAGTATTGTCTCTTTGTGTTCTGTGTTCTAGTGTTTTTATCAAATGCACTTCTTGCGCAAACGAATTATGCGCTCAAATTCGGCAGCGCATCGGATTATGTTGATATACCACAGGCAAGTGTGGCTTCCATTACTAACGCTTTAACCGTAGAAGCATGGATCTGTCCCTCAACAGCAAGTATGACAGCACGCGTTGTTGATCACGCGAGCGCAGGAAAAGCGGATGGAATATTATTCGACATCATAACGGGACAGGTGCGATTGCTTGTCGGCAATAATACAACAGCATACGCCGCTGTAGGTACCACAACACTTTCCGCAAATACATGGTACCATATTGCAGGCACCTACGATGGCAATACCGTTCGCGTGTATATTAATGGTGTGCAGGATGGCTCTGCGTCGTGCGCAATCTCTGTGTATGATAACACCGCATTGCAGGTTCGGCTTGGAATGGATCAGAATGGCGGCAACCATTTTACCGGAATAATGGATGAAGGAATATTGCACGCAGTGCAAGCCAGCTTGGCGGATATATCACCGATATGCTGACCGGCAGTGAAAGCGGACTTGCCGGATACTGGAAGTTCAACGAAGGCAGCGGCACAACGGCATACGATGCATGCGGCTCCAACGGTACACTAAAAAACTTTGCACTCACAACTTCCAGCGGATGGGTGGATAATACTTTTTCTGCCGCACTGAGCAGCACGGCAGTGAGCAATGCTTCCGGTGTAAAAGATACCATCAACATCACGTCAATCTGGGCATGGACAGCAAGCACCACAAGCAGCCGCATTACACTTTCTGTAACATCCGGAACGGGCAATGGGACAATCGTTATTACAGAAAATTCCACAAACCCAAACACATCAGCAAGGCAAGATACGGTGATCGTGTCTTCTGCATATACTAAGAGAGATACACTCGTTATAACACAGCTTTCTTCTTTGCTGGTTTCATCTAACAGTATTACCTTAGCGCAACCGGCGGGGAGTGCAGATACGATAACGGTGAGTGCAGATGTTGCGTGGACGGCAAGCGTTACCAGCGGATCAGATTGGCTTAGTGTTGCTCCCACAAGCGGAACGGGCACCGTGCCGTTGGTGATTACCGCGTTGACAGCAATAGATTCGCTTACTTCCCGCAGTGGAACAATAACACTGACAGCAGCAGGAAGAAGTTCCGTAGCAATCACCGTAACGCAAAACCTTATGGACGGTACCGGCGGGCAGCGGCACCAGCAGCGATCCGTACCAGATAGCAACACTTGGCAATCTCTATTGGCTTTCGAACACAAGCAGCGTGTGGAGCAAGGTGTTCCGGCAGACAGCAGATATTGATGCAAGCAAGACAAAATATTGGAACAGCGGTGCAGGTATGACAACAATGATTGGAAGTTCTAATGATAATTCATCGTTCATTGGCACATACCACGGCGGTGGGCATACAATAAAAGATTTAAACATGGAAGTTGCAACAGAAGTTTCAGTTGGATTGTTTGGCTGTATAAAAAATTCAATAATAGATAGTCTTTCATTACAAGGTGGTATACGCGCTGGTTCTAGGTCTAAGGCTACTTGTGTAGGCGGATTGGTGGGAGTTCAGTATGGCGGTTCTATTTCATATTGTTCCTCAAGTGGAATTGTATCCATAAGCGGTACCAACGATTTTTATATAGGCGGATTGGTGGGATACCTATATTACGGTTCCATTTCATATTGTTCCGCAAGTGGAACTGTGTATGCCTTGGGTGATTTAGCTACTTCTGTTGCAGGTGGTTTGGTAGGATGTGAGTGTTCGTATTCTCAATCCGTTCCTTCCATCACATATTGGACTGCAAGCACCAATGTGAACTCTTCTGGTAGTATGTATACTTATTCAGGCGGATTGGTGGGATCTCAGGCAATGGCGTCAACTGATGCGACATTGGAGCAATCTCATTCAATATCTGATAGTTCCATCACCTATTGTTCTGCAAGTGGGAATGTGTATGCTTCTACAGTTTATTATAATGGAAACGTTTATACAGGTGGGTTGATAGGATGTGGTAGCGCCAAAAATTGTTATGCAACTGGAAATGTGGCAGGTCTTGCTTCGTTAGATGAAGTTGAAGAATGTGTTTATGCAGGCGGATTGGTGGGATACGGTAATGCCACGAATTGTTATGCAACAGGCAATGTGTACGTTTCAGTTAATCAATACGCTTATGCAGGTGGATTGGTGGGGGCAAACAGTGCACTCAATAGTTTTTGGAACATCGAAACATCAGGTAAAACAACGGGCATTGGTAATGGAACAAATACTGTTACCGGCCTCACTACAACGCAAATGCAAACACAAAGTACCTTTACGAATGCCGGCTGGGATTTTGTGAACACGTGGGCAATCTCTTCCAATCTTAACAATGGTTTTCCGTATCTTCAATGGCAAAAAACTGTAGCAGGTGCATTATCGTTACCGGTGGAACTCTCTGCATTTACCGCAACGGCAAGCACGAGCAGTGCAACACTCAAATGGTCAACGGCTACGGAAGTGAACAACTACGGATATGATATTGAACGGCGGTTGGTGAGTGTCGATGCATCCACGGTTGTTGATGCACAAACGTTGTATGCCAGCATGCAATGGACCAAGGTGGGTTTTGTTGCCGGCAACGGAACAAGTAATGTTGCCCATACATATTCTTACACCGATGCAAATGTTTCCTCCGGAAAGTATGCGTACAGATTAAAGCAGATTGATAACAGTGGAACGTATAAATATTCCAGCGAAGCGGAAGTATCAGTAACAACACCAAAGAATTTTATGCTTAGTCAGAACTATCCGAATCCATTTAACCCGACGACAACAATTACGTATGATATTCCTGCCGTAGGGTCACTACACGTTGTGACTTTAAAAGTGTATGATATTATCGGACGGGAAGTTGCAACGCTTGTGAATGAAAGCAAAGAAGCAGGAAGCTATCAAGTTACCTTTAATGCCAGCAAGCTTGCGAGCGGAAGTGTACTTTTATAGATTGCAAAGCGGAAATTATGCGAGTGTGAAGAAGCTATTGCTGATGAAATAAGTCTATGAGTAAATGAGTAGATGAGGAACCTTGCCAAAGTTGCTTAGGTATAAAGCCGGAAAAACTTTGACAGGTTGACAGAATGAAAAGGCGCGTTGAGAGATGCGCCTTTTTTATTGGTTTGGAGTTGACATAGCGATATTTGATTATGACGCCTAAAAATTGTCGTCTTCTGATGAAAATAAGACATCTGTAGTATGGAAATGATGAATATTCACCACATACTTTGTAAAAGTATGAATGAATGGAAATAACGGTACAAAAATTAATGGTATGCTTCTTGTAAGAAAACATCCTTGAGAGATTAAAAAAAAGAAGGAAGACAATATAATTATTAACGAGAGAGAAAGGGAATAGCGATGAAGAAACTGGTAATGTTTTTGTTGATGATAGGATATTTCTCCACTGTTGTTCATGCTACAAATTATGGTTTAACATTTGACGGAACAAGTTCTACCTATGTATCCATTCCAAATAGTAGCGACTTAAACTTTACTTCGACAAATGCTTTTACAATTGAATTTTGGATAAAACCTTCGGCAATTTCTGCCGCTAAATTTATTGGTAAGTCAGAGACTTCCGGAGCAAGTAATGGTTATGCTATAGCAATGACGAGCACGGGACAATTGTTTGCTGAGCTTTATTTTTCTTCGGGTACTATTAAAATTACCAGTACCTCCACTTGTATCTCTGCCAATCAATGGTCGCATATTGCCGTAACATGGACAAGCGGCGGATATTTTATCGGATATGTCAATGGTGTACAACAATGTTCTACGAGTACATCAGGACACACACCCACAATAACCAATAGCAATAATATGATTATTGGTAGAGCTCCATGGAGTATAGCTATTCAAGAATGTTATTCAGGTATTATGGATGAAATCCGTATTTGGGATTATGTACGGACACAACCACAGATACAAAGTACTATGAATACAACTGTAAGCGGAAGTGAAAGCGGACTTGTTGCCTATTACCAGATGAGCGATGGAAGCGGCTCAACACTTACGGATAATACTCCGAACTTACACACCGGAACCATTTCCAGTCCATCCACGATGTGGACAACGATTGATGAGTTATCAGCGTTGCCGGTAGAGCTTACGAGCTTTACGGCAACAACAACAAACGCCGCAGCAACACTTGCATGGAAGACGGCAACGGAAACAAATAACTACGGGTTTGAAGTGGAGCGAAGGGTTGTTGATAACCAAGACCTCTCCCTTCCCTCCCCTAATAGGGGAGGGTTAGGGTGGGGTTCGATTGGTTTTGTTGTAGGCAACGGAACAAGCAACAAGGAGCATAGTTATTCTTACACAGATGCGAATATTGCAAGTGGTACGTATGCCTATCGATTGAAACAGATTGATAACAGCGGAACGTATAAATATTCCAGCGAAGCGGAAGTATCAGTAACAACACCAAAGAATTTTATGCTTAGTCAGAACTATCCGAATCCATTTAACCCGACAACAACGATTGCGTATCAAATCCCTGCAGGGACGTATGGCAATACGTCCTTACGAGTGTATGATGTGATAGGTCGAGAGGTAGCAACGCTTGTGAATGAAAGCAAAGAAGCAGGAAGCTATCAAGTTACCTTTAATGCCAGCAAGCTTGCGAGCGGAGTGTACTTTTATAGATTGCAGAGTGGAAATTATGCGAGTGTGAAGAAGCTATTGCTGATGAAGTAAGTCTTTGAGTAAATGAGTAGATGAGGAACCTTGCCAAAGTTGCTTAGGTATAAAGCCGGAAAAACTTTGACAGGTTGACAGAATGAAAAGGCGCGTTGGAAGATGCGCCTTTTTTATTTTCCATGAATCCAAATATTTCACACTTTGGAGGTTACAAATGGAAAATCCTTGCACGAGAAGAATATTTGTTATACCATACAACACTTAAGGAATAAAGAATATAAACGAGCTGAAAGTTGATAAAAGCATGAAACAAAAGAAGTTAAGGGCATATCTTTCTGGAGGAATGGAGTATGCAAAAAATGAAGGGAAGGACTGGAGAGATGCCATGGAGATATGGCTAAAAAATACTCTGGGACATTTGGCATACAATCCAAACACCGAAAGCGAAGAACTGCTTCAGCAGCATTTACCTGATGGCGATTTCAGAACATTGAAAGCAATGGATATCGAACGATATATTTCCATTGTACAAAGAATGGTGAAGTTAGATTGCAAGGAAGTTGCAACGAGAGCAGATTATCTTATCTGCCTCTGGAATACCGGAGCACAGCGAGGGGCAGGTACAAAAGGGGAATTGACGATGGCGAGATACTTTAAAAAGCCGGTTTATATGGTCACAACCATGAAAGCTGAAAAGATACCCGGCTGGGTGCTTGGGTGCATCGATAAACGATTTAGAACTTTTTCAGAACTTCAGGCGTTTTTAGTGCAACAATATGGCATAACAAAGAAAGTAAACGGATGAAAAAATTGAAACAATCGTATCCCGTGAAAGCATACGAGAATGCAGATTTCCTCAGAGGGCCGGATGCGCGGCCGCTGAGAATTCTTTCGGAGTTCTTAGATCCGATGCAGCGATTCAGGCGGGAAGGAGTTCGTGATACGGTCGTCTTTTTCGGATCGGCTCGTCTGAAGTCAAAGAAGGAATGTTTAGAGCAACTAAAAACTCTTCAACGACAGCTCAAGTCATCGCCACGTAAACGATTGACAATTCAAGAGCAAATAGACGACATGAAAGAACATTTAGAGATGTCGCAATACTACGAAGATGCTGTCCGGCTTGCAAAGAAGATTACGCTCTGGACAAAAACATTGAAGCAGCCATATAGATTTGTTGTGTGCTCAGGCGGCGGCCCGGGCATTATGGAAGCGGCAAACAAAGGAGCGGCACAGACAAAGGGAAGGTCTATGGGCTTGAATATCAGTCTGCCGTTTGAGCAGTTGCCCAATCCGTATATCTCACCGGAGTTGAGCGTGGAATTTCATTATTTCTTTATGAGAAAATTCTGGTTCGCGTATCTTGCCAAAGCATTTGTCGCATTTCCCGGAGGTTATGGGACGCTTGATGAACTGATGGAAATGTTGACGCTCTTGCAGACATCGAAGATCAAGAAAAAAGTTTCGGTTGTACTGTATGGAAAGAAATACTGGACAGAAATTATCCACTTCGATGCAATGTTAAAACATCGTGTCATCAGCAAGGAAGATAAGGAGTTATTCCATTTTGCCGATACACCTCAAGAGGCATTCGATATTCTTATTGGAGATTTGAAACGGATGTATCCATTAGAAACGGCGTAAAAGAATCAATAGATGCCGTCCTAAAAGAAAATAAAATTCAGTCTGAGCCAGTTAGCCGGAAGCATTAAATTGTTACACACAAAGTGTGTATCATTTTTACACCTCCGGCTGATAAACTCAGTGTGACATTTTTTTTAACTTTTTGGACAGCATCAGAAAGAAATGCTTGCGAAATCGAAAATGAGGATTTAAGGTTGATCTGAAAATTGGTGAAGTAATGAGATGTGGTCGTTGAGTGGAGTAAGATTGGGTTTGTTGCGGGGAAGGATAAGCGATAATCCATACGGTTTGCCATACTGAGCAGCAATATTATTCTGAACAAAGTGAAAAATATAGTAGTGTCTCACTTTGAAGTTCTCATAGTGTCAGTCTGAGTTTATCGAAGACTGATGACGGAACATCAGTCACATTTCGATAAACTCAATGTGACTGATTGCTTTTTGAAATGGATTTTATCAAAATGAGACACTACCAAAAACCTGCTTCCAAAGGAAAAGAGCAATATTCTCCAGCCGCTTCCGCCTCTGCTTCGACAAGCTCACTATGACGGGGGAAAAGCCATTCTTTGAGAATGATCAGGGAGGATGAGTGTTGTGCCGAGCCAGCTTGCTATTAGCTGAAAGACTTGTTATTATTTCGACAGAATTAGTGGCAACATTGCAAAACTATACGGTACCGGAAACAAGTATGACAAATGTAATGTGTACCCGGATAACTTACAAAAATTCATCGTTGAACTATTCTGTTGTATCCCTTCGTAGTGTTTTCACTTTATGTCATTTTCTATTTTCCAAACTACCATTCCTTCCTCGGTCAATATTCTCATTATGTCATTTTTTACTTTTAGACAAGATAAAACGAATTGTGATTTAGGGCTACAGGCATGAAATTTGAAAAATATCTCATACTTATTTTCTTCGGTGTTTTAATTTTGTTTGCGGCAGCATTATATTCCATTTATCATGATACCAAAGAGCAAAGAATTCAGGAGTTGAACACCAGCCAAATGATTCTCGCACAGCAAGCAAGCGAAGGGATTAAAGATTACATAGGAACTGTTGTGAACACCGCGAACTTCCTTGCCAGATTTCCGGATATCGTCAATATGACTGATCAGGGCAAGCAAACTTTAATTAATTATCAATCGTTATATCCCGATGAAATTATGACGATCACACGAGTAAATGCGCAAGGACAAATCATCTACACCTATCCATTCAAAGGATCCATCGGACAGGATATATCATATCAGGATCATATTCAGTTAAGTATGAAGACGCACAAGACTGTTATAAGCGATGTCTTTACAGCAGTTCAAGGATACAAGACCGTTGCGGTGCATGTTCCTGTCTTCAAGGATGGCAAGTACGATGGAACGTTGGCACTTCTTCTGTCGTTCGATAGGATTGCAAAGAAGTACATCGAGAATATCAAAGTTCAGAAGAGCGGGTATGCGTGGGTTGTGAGTGAGAAAGGAATTGAAATTTCATCGCCCTTCGTCAATCACATTGGTAAAAATATCTATGTGACCTACAAGAACTTTCCTGAAATTATTTCTATGGCTGATGAAATGCTTCATAGAAAATCAGGAACGATGGTGTATCATTATAAAACCCTACAGGATACCTCCAATGAAAAGATTGTGTACCATGCCATCTATCTGCCTATTGACTTTGGTAGTACTTTTTGGGCAATGGTTATTGCTACACCTGAAGATGAGGCACTCGAATCTCTTTCCGTTTTTAAAACGCACCTTGCTGTTATTACAATTGCATTATTGATAGTCTGTATCGCCTGTCTGTACCTCGTTGTCAAATACCGAATCGGTACTGGCTGAACAACAGAAGAGAGAATTTATTCAAACAGCCCTTCAGGAAAGCGAAGCTCATTACCGATATCTCTTTGAACAAAATCCTGTACCAATGTTGATTTATGAATTAAGCAATCTGAATATGTTAGCCGTGAACGATGCTTTTTCTGCACACTATGGATATAGTAAAACAGAAGCGCTGGCACTTCATCTCACCGATCTTTATCCTGAATCAGAAAAGGAAAAGATCGCTGGCATCATTAAGACCTTGCATGGACACACGTATGTTGGTGAATGGCATCATGTAAAAAAAGATGGGACACAAATTACTATAGAAGTACATTCACATGATTATTCATACGCCGGGCATGCGGCACGTATTGCTGTGATTAACGATGTTACTAAACGCCGACGAGTGGAAGATGCTCTCCTGAAAAGTGAAGAATTATATAGAACCGTTTTTGAAAACACAGGAACTGCAACTGTCTTGATCGAAGAAAACACCATCATTAGCATCGCCAATACCGAATATGAAAAACTTTCACAATACTCGAAACAAGAAATAGAGGGAAAGAAAAGCTGGACGGAGTTTGTTGTAAGGGAAGATCTTGATCGGATGCGAGAACAGCATCAACTACGAAGAGAGAATCGGGAAACGGCATTAAAACAGTATGAGTTCAGGTTTATCCCGAAGGATGGAAATATCCGTCACATATTACTGACGATCGATGTTATACCCAAAACGAAGAGAAGCATTGCTTCATTATTGGATATTACTGAACGAAAACTTACGGAAGAAGCACTGCGGGAACGTGAGCATCAAATTTCTTTGATCTATGATACCGTGGGGAACGCCATCTTCAATCTGAAGGTAGAAAAGAATGGGGGGTACACCTTTGTATCTGTCAACCAATGTTTTCTTACCACCACAGGACTACAAGCCGCTCAAATTATCGGGAAATGGGTACACGATATTATTCCAGAGCCGTCGCTGTCTCTGGTGTTGGCAAAATATGCGGAAGCAATCCGAGAGAAAAAAATTGTTCGATGGGAAGAAACTTCAAATTATCCGACCGGACGATTGATTGGAGAAGTGAGTATTGCCCCTGTGTTTGACGATGCAGACAACTGCATTAGCTTAGTTGGTTCTGTCCATGATATCACTGAGCGGAAACAAGCAGAAGAAATGTTGAGCTATGAACGGAAACTGCTTCGAATCATCATTGATAATCTTCCCGATGCAATTTATACCAAAGATATGAATTGTAAAAAAACACTTGCCAATGTTTCGGATGTACACAATATGGGAGCCAACTCAGAGGCAGAATTATTAGGAAAGGACGACTTTGCGTTTTATTCGAGAGAAATGGCTGAAGGATTTTTTACTGACGATCAATCTGTCATACAAACTGGCCAGCCGTTGTTCAACAAAGAAGAATACGTAATTGATGAGAAAGGTCAAAAAAGCTGGTGGCTCACTTCAAAATTGCCATTACGGAATGAGAGAGGCAAGCTCATTGGTTTGGTAGGTATTGGTCACAACATCACCGAGCGTAAACGAAAAGAAGAAGAAATCCGAGAACTGAACGCTGAACTCGAACAACGCGTCATCCAACGCACTGCCCAACTTGAAGCAGCGAACAAAGAGCTTGAAGCATTTTCTTATTCTGTCTCTCACGATTTACGTGCACCGTTGCGCCATACCAGCGGCTATGTCGATTTGCTTGTGAAGAAGTGTAAAGCTGATCTCTCAGAAAAAGGCCAGCATTATCTGGATGCGATTGCGGATTCCGTACATCAAATGGGTATGCTCATCGATGACCTGTTGCAATTTTCTAGAACCGGACGAACAGAGATGCGCCAGTCGCTTGCAGATATGAATGAGATCGTTCAAGAAATTCTCATAACAATACAGCATGAAACTGTTCATCGTAAAATTGAATGGGTCGTTACCAAATTGCCCTCTGTTGTTTGTGATCGATCAATGTTGAAATTAGTGTGGATGAATCTGTTGAGCAATGCCGTCAAGTTCACAAGGACAAGAGATAATGCAAGAATCGAAATTGGGGTTCGTGAAGGAAACAACGAATTCGTATTTTTTGTGCAAGACAATGGAGTAGGATTTGATATGCAATATGCGCAAAAATTATTTGGAGTATTCCAACGCCTTCACTCGATGGAAGAATTTGAAGGAACCGGTATCGGCCTCGCAAATGTACGCCGGATTATATCCCGCCACGAAGGGCGCACTTGGGCTGAAGCCGAGTTAGATAAAGGAGCGACCCTTTATTTTACATTACCTAAAAAAAATAAGGAGACACTATGAATGATCTAAGAACAATTTTACTTGCAGAAGACAACCCCAAGGACGTAGAACTGACTCTTGAAGCTCTTTCAGAACATAATCTTGCCAATCAGGTCATTACTGTTAAAGATGGCGTCGAGGCGATGGAGTTTTTGTATTCCGATGGAAAATATAAATCGCGTAACCAAGGGAATCCTGCCGTTGTGCTGTTAGACATCAAAATGCCTCGTATGGATGGCATCGAAGTACTGCAAGCCATTCGAAATGATCCCGCATTAAAAACAATCCCTGTTGTCATGTTGACATCCTCTCGTGAAGAACCGGACTTAAAAAGAAGTTATGAACTGGGAGCGAATGCGTATGTTGTAAAACCTGTCGATTTCCAAAACTTTATTGATGCAGTAAAACAGATCGGTGTGTTTTGGGCCGTCATTAACGAATTGCCGCCGGAAAGGACGTGATGCCATGAAACAAAAGACTGCAGAGAAGATTCCATTGAAAGTCTTGTATCTTGAAGACTCGCCTCATGACATCGAGATTATTCGTGAAATGCTTATCGATGCAAAATATAACCTCCATTTAGATTTTACAGAGAAGAAAAATGAATTCATTTCTTTTCTTCATAATAATACGTACGACGTCATTTTAAGTGATTTTAAACTACCCGGCTTTGATGCATTCGGAGCATTGCAGTTATCCAATGAAATTTGTCCGGAAGTTCCCTTCATTTGTGTCTCCGGATCCATCGGTGAAGACACTGCTATCGAACTTATAAAACATGGAGCGGTCGATTATGTCTTGAAAGACCGCATGGTAAAACTTCCTTTAGCCATTCAACGTGCCCTTGATGAAGCAAAGGAAAAAATATCACGGCGACAGACAGAAGAAGCTTTGAAAGAAAGCGAAGAAAGTTATCGGAATTTGTTCGATAATCATTCGGCTGTCAAGATGCTTTTGGATCCCGATACCGGTGCAATTCTGGATGCAAACAAAGCAGCGGCACAGGACGATGGCTGGACACGTGAAGAACTGAAGCACATGACGATACAGCAGATCAACACATTACCTCCAGATGTAGTGAATGCCGAAATGTCGGAAGTGACCTTAAAAGGGCGGGTGCATTTTGAATTTCGTCATCGTAGAGCCGATGGGTCGATTAGAGATGTGGAGGTGTTTAGCAGTACGATTGAACAAAAAGGGAAAATGGTACTTCACTCGATTGTTCATGATATCACTGAGCGCAAACTGACAGAAGCGGCGCTGGTACAGGAACAGTATCTAATGAACATGCTGATGGACAATGTTCCAGACGGCATTTACTTCAAAGACATCGACAGTCGCTTTATCAGAATAAATAAGTGCCAAGCAAAGAAGTTTAATCTCACCGATCCTACGTTAGCTATTGGGAAGACAGACTTTGCCTTCTTCAAGGAGGACCATGCACGGCATGCCTTCGAAGATGAGCAGGCGATCATCCGAACCGGTAAACCAATGATAGGTATCGAAGAAAAGGAAACGTGGCCTGATGGCCGAGAGACATGGGTTTCAACAACCAAGATGCCTCTGCGCGATAAGGAGGATAACATCATCGGCACATTCGGTATCTCGCGCGACATCAGTGAACACAAACGGACAGAAGAAGCGTTGCAGACCAGTTACGCATTCAACGAATTACTTCTTCAAGCCATTCCATTCGGTATGGATATTGTCGATCAACAGGGAACGATTCTGTTTCTCAACGATACCATGAAAAAACTCATTGGATCGAATGGCGTTGGACGTTCCTGCTGGTCAGTTTATAAAGATGATAAAAAGCAATGCAGGGATTGCCCATTGCAGAAAGAAATCGAGATCGGCCGGTCTGAAATTCTTGAAGTCACAAATGCGTTTAACAACCGTACCTTCCAGATCAATCACATCGGAATTATGTATCAAGGGAAAAAGACGATGTTGGAAGTATTCGTGGATGTTACGGAACAGCGGAAACTCCAAAATCAGTTCTTCCAATCGCAAAAAATCCAGAGCATCGGAACATTAGCAGGCGGTATTGCCCATGACTTTAATAATATTCTCGGTATCATTATCGCGTATTCATCGCTCTTGGAAAGAAGTACCGAGGACAAGAAAAAAGTTATCGAATGCAGCACGGCGATTAACAAAGCGGTCGATCGTGGTGCAGCGCTTGTTCGCCAAATTCTTACCTTTGCACGGCAGAATGATGTTTCATTTCACCCGGTTAGCATTCCCGAACTTGTGGAGGAAATCATTTCGATGTTATACGAAACATTTCCGAAAGTCATCGAGATTCGTAAGACGGTAGAAGGAAAGATTCCGACCATCCATGCAGACCCTTCACAAATGCATCAGGCACTGCTCAATCTTTGCGTCAATGCACGCGATGCGATGCCACAGGGCGGCACATTGAGTATCCAAGTGAAAGTCGTTGAACAGCAAATTGTCAGGGCACGATTTCTGTCAGCCAGCAATGAACATTATGTTTCCATTACTGTCACCGATACCGGAACGGGCATTGATCCGAAAAATAAACTTCAAATCTTTGACCCTTTCTTTACCACCAAAGAAAAAGGCAAAGGAACCGGTTTGGGCTTATCGGTTGTGTACGGAGTTATGCAGACGCATCATGGATTTGTGGATCTAGAGAGTGAAGTTGGAAAAGGAACGACATTCTTTCTTTACCTGCCCGTACCCTCGAGCAGCGGATACTGCCCAGAAACAGGCACCCAAGCCCGATTCCGAAGTTACCGGTGGAACCGAAACGATTCTTTTTGTTGAAGATGAAGATGACCTCCGAAATTATCTTCGCGCGCTTCTAACTTCAAAAGGATATCATGTTCTTACTGCCGTGGACGGACTCGACGCGGTTTCAATGTACAAAGAACACCAGACTGAAATTGCTCTTGTGTTAAGCGATGTCGGATTACCACGAATGACAGGAATTGAAGTATTTATGAAATTGCGAGAAATTGATCCCAACATAAAAGTCATTCTTGCCAGTGGTTTTCTTGAATTGAAGACGAAGACAGAACTATTCCAAGTCGGGATAAAAGAATTTATCCAGAAACCTTATAATCCTTATGAAGTGTTAAACGAAATACGAAAGATATTGGATCACCCAGTGAACCTTCAGAAACAATGAGAAACCAGCATTCGTGATTTTACCAGAAAGGACTTGATGTCATGATGATTTTTCGCCGTCTCTACGCACAGATAAAAAAATTCTTCATTAAGTATCCAGCATTACTTTCTGGCTATATCATTTATAGTTATTTATTCATTTCCATCGTCCGGCTTTTTTTTAAGGTTAAGCATCCGGGAATCGCATGGTCTGATGCCTACGATATTTTCAGCGCACTTCCGTTTATGTGGTTATTAGCGGTATCACTTGTAAAAGTTATTGAGTATCAAGGGCTCGTCCATCTTAAAGATGAGGTCTTACAAATAAAAAACACTCAGCTTCGAACGATGCATGAAGTCGTTAAAGGGGTTCAACATCAAGTCAATAATCCATTAGCAATTATCTCGCTTTCTATAGGACAAATAAAGAGAACAGTGGAAAATAATCCTATCGCTGTAACGAAGATTAAAACCGCTGAAGATGCTGTCCAGCAAATATCTGCTGCGTTGCAAAAATTTGCAGAAGCAGAACGGTACGAAAGTGAACATATCGACGATGTGGTCGGAACGTTAGCTTCTATTTCAAAAGAAACCTGACATTCTCTTGGCAATTCGTTTGCTACCGATAAACTGCCATATCGGTTTAAATATTCGTTCGGAGAATTACTTGAGTGTTTTTTTGTGCAGCACGAGATATTCTGCATTCCAATACATATACCGCTGTACCACATGAATGGTTGAATCTTGCAGCACCATATCCTTTGTCAATTTTGTTTGAAAGAAAATTGAATTGGACGAAAATGGATCCCAGAGAATAATGCATTCAGGAAATTCCTTCAACGTCTGTAGATTCAACGATGCAAAATGTCTATTGCCGGATGGCACAGCATCCATCGCATACGCGGCTGCACTGTGATTACTAAGAAGAGGGAGTTGCGGATATTCTGTTTTTATTTCGTTTGTGAGATTGACAACAATCATTTCGTAATTTGCCCACCGACGAGGATGAGTTGTCGTTGTACATTGAAAGACAACTGCACCCAGCACTACGAGAGAAACGACCAACTTTATTTTTGATGATTGTAGTCTATTAAGAATTTCCGATAACCCATAGACAGCAATGATTCCGAACAACGGCCCAACGACTGCGATGTATCGCAATTCACCGATGCTGGCGGTGAAGTGAAATATTTCTGCGCCGGCAAGCGTATGAAGGACGATAGTCGCAGCAAGGGCAGTATAAATAATTCCAAACTCAGCGCTTCGTTTTGCTTTTGCAACAAACACAGCGCCGACAACAAAGAGCAAAACCTGCATTGCGCCAAAGATCACGTGCAAATGCGTGAAATAATGTGTTACCGAAACTCCGGGAATAAACTTACCGATCTTTGCAAACGTGTGCCATTCCCTGAAAAATGTCATGATGTTTCCAGAAATGACGGCCGTCGATCCTATCCAGAGCAAGGGGCCAAGAAGAACAAGCGGAAGGATTTTCCATTCGCGCTGCCATGCGTATGCAGAGAACATGATGCCGGCAAAAATGTACATTTCAGTTCGACACAAAAACACTATCGACGCGAATGCAAGCGCCCATCCATGTTTTCTTTTCAAATGAAATAAATAGGAAAGTGCGATCATAAACGCGGCAGGCATTTCTGTCATGCACGCATAGGAAACATCGAAGAGCGTCGGTTGAAGCCCGACAAGAAGAACGACCCATTCGGCATGTTTTATTTGATGGAGGACGGCAATACGCCATGTTATAAATAAAAGGATAAGAAAAACTGCCAAAGCAAAAAACATCGTAAAGGTATGCCCAAATTGTGCGGGCAGTGCAAACAACCATTGCGGCAACGGCCTGTGCCACATTTGCACGGTGGTGGGCAACGCTTGCAAAACGAACCTGCAATACATAAAATGCGCACACTCATCGATATAATAGAATCCATCCGACAGCAATATCCACACAGATCCGATGACAGCAACAACAACAACAAAGAAACACAATAGAGAATGTTTGGGTAACCGATAATTACTATTCACAATAAAACATAGAGTTCTTTTGTGATTCTTTCAAGTAAGAAAAGAAAAATACAATTCCAACATGATAGACATGAGTGTGCCACAGAAATTGAATTCTCCATCTATATTTTTCGTATATTTAAATATCTGTATATACTATAATTAAAGGAAAGAGCTTCATTGTTACGAAAAATTGTTACAAGTATTAAAGGGTTTTTTAAAAAGCCGTCTCGATCAGTTTCTGTTATTCCTACGCAGGAACCGAAACCAACAGCAGTTGCGCGTAAAAATTTTCCGCACGTAAAAACGAATGAATATCGTTCACATGAACCGCGGAAACGCGAAACGCGCGAAGAATACGCCGCTCGAAGAACAAAGCTTGCACAAGCTCGATCTACAAAAAATCTTATTCCATCGAAACAAAGTGTTCCAACAAAACCGGCAACTCCTGCGAAACCTGTTGTTCCAACAATGCCATCAGCTCCTACTAAACCATGGGATATTGCTTTCTTCAAAGTCCCTGTTGTCGATAACAAGACACGTTTTCATGATCTTGGGCTTCCAACGGAAATTATGCATGCTGTTTATGATCTTCAATTTTCCTATTGCACACCGGTGCAAGCAGAGACACTTGTAAAATCACTTGCCGGAGACGATGTTACGGCACAAGCACAAACAGGTACGGGAAAAACCGCTGCCTATCTCATCACGATTTTTTCTCATTTCCTCAAATATCCTCTGGAAGAAAAACGACCGAAAGGAACACCTCGAGCGCTGATTCTTGCTCCGACACGCGAATTGGTGATGCAGATTGAGCGAGACGCACGAGAGCTTGGTGCATATATTCCATGCGGCATCCTTGCCGTCCTTGGCGGTATCGATTATATGAAACAACAAAATACATTGAAAAATGATGTGTGCGATATTTTGATTTGCACTCCTGGCCGCTTGATCGATTTCAAGAGAAAAAAACTAGTGGATTTAGGAAAAGTGGAACTTCTTGTCCTCGATGAAGCTGATCGCATGTTGGATATGGGATTCATTCAAGCTGTTCGGTCCATTGTCCAAAGCACGCCGCCGAAAGCAAAACGCCGAACCATGTTTTTCTCTGCTACGATGTCATCCGAAGTAAAACGGCTTGCTGATTTATGGACGCGACAGGCATTTGACGTAAGTATTATGCCGGATAAGATTGCCGTAGAAACCGTTGAACAAATTACTTATATCACGACATACAACCAAAAACCCGCATTGGTGTACAACATTATCATGCAAAAGCAGCTTGATCGTGTGCTGATGTTTGTGAATCGCCGCGATGATGCACGCCATGTAAAAGATTTGTTAGAAACATACGGAGTGAGTTGCACGCTTCTTTCCGGAGAAGTGAGCCAGCAGCAACGCATTTATCGATTAGAGCGATTCCGGGAAGGCAAGGTTCGTGTTTTAGTTGCGACCGATGTCGCTTCACGCGGACTTCACATCGAAGGAATTACGCACGTCATTAATTATAACATGCCGCAGGATGTCGAAGAATATGTGCATCGCATCGGGCGAACGGGACGTGCCGGAGCAACCGGTATCGCGATCAATTTTGCCGATGAAGATGATGCATACGAATTAGTCAAGTTAGAAGAATATCTTGGAAAAAAAATCAAGTGCACGTATCCCGATGAAACCTTGATGGCTCCTATTCCAGAACTTCCGCCCCGTAAAACAGCCGAAAGGCATGAACCAACGAGACGCCCATATCGTAGAAACAATAACAGCCGAGGAAGAAGATCAGCGTAACATTTATCGAACACGCATTCAAGAATCGATATAGTTTGCTACGATTAAGGAAGTAGAAGATGAAGCCAACTTTACAATCGCAGTCGCTCACATCACTGCCTGCATGGAAAACATTGGAAGTGCATTACGAAAAAGTGCGCCATCTACATTTACGGCAATTGTTTGCCGATGACCCAAAGCGAGGAGAACGGTATGCTGTTGAAGGAGCTGGACTTCACCTTGATTATTCCAAAAACCGGATAACAGATGAAACAATTCCGTTATTGATACAGCTTGCCGAAGAATGCAAACTGCGTGCGCATATCGAAGCGATGTTCAACGGCGAGAAAATTAACGCAACCGAGCAGCGTGCTGTGCTTCATACCGCTTTACGTGCTCCTGAAGGAAAACAGATCGTTGTGGATGGAAAGGATGTCGTTCCAGAAGTCCATAAAGTACTCGAACGAATGGAGAGATTCGCGCGTAACGTTCGCAATGACAGGTGGTTAGGATATACAGGGAAAGTAATTGGTACTATCGTCAATATCGGTATTGGCGGTTCCGATATCGGGCCGATGATGGCTTATGAAGCATTGCGATTTTACAGCAAGCGTGATATGACATTCCGTTTTATTTCTAATGTTGATGGAACCGATTTTGTTGAAGCAACACGCGATCTCAATCCTGAAGAAACATTATTCATCATTTGTTCTAAAACATTTACAACACTCGAAACACTTACTAATGCGCAACTTGCACGCACGTGGTGTTTGAGTGCACTCGGCAATGAAAAAGCAATACGCAACCATTTTGTTGCGATCTCTACAAACGCCACAGAAGTCACAAAGTTCGGTATCGATACGGAAAACATGTTCGGATTTTGGGATTGGGTCGGCGGTCGGTATTCAATGGATTCGGCTATAGGGCTTTCGACGATGATCGCTATAGGCCCTGATAATTTCAAGTTAATGCTTGCAGGATTTCATGCGATGGATGAACACTTTCACACAGCGCCACTCGAAAAAAATCTTCCGGTGCTGATGGGATTGTTGACTGTTTGGTACACGAATTTCTTTGGTGCCGATACTCATGCCGTGCTTCCGTACGATCAATATTTAAAACGATTTCCGGCATACTTACAGCAATTGACGATGGAAAGCAATGGAAAACATGTAACGCTTGATGGTGTGAACGTCGATTATCAAACAAGCCCGATCTATTGGGGCGAGCCGGGCACGAATGGACAGCATTCTTTTTTTCAGTTGATTCATCAAGGAACAAAATTAGTTCCGTGTGATTTTATCGGTTTCTGCAGAACACTTAATCTTGCTGGGAACCAACATAGTATGCTTATGGCGAATTTCTTTGCACAAACGGAGGCGCTTGCGTTCGGCAAGACAGAAGAAGAAGTGAAGGCGGATGGAACAGCGCCGTGGTTAGTGCCGCATCGCGTCTTCGAAGGAAACCGTCCGACCAACACGATTCTTGCAGAACGATTGACACCACAAGTGCTTGGCGCCTTGATTGCTCTGTACGAACATAGTGTTTATACTCAGGGCGTTGTCTGGAACATCGACTCATTCGATCAGTGGGGGGTAGAACTCGGAAAAGTTTTAGCAAAGCGCATGATTCCTGAATTGGAAAGCATCGATGAACCTGCATTGAACCATGATAGTTCGACGAATGCATTGATCCGACGTTACAGGAAAAGCCGATAGTCAATTAAACGATTCGATACACCATTGATAATTGAAGATATTTCCATCGATGTAGAGAGGAAAAATATCAGAAGCGTACGCCTTGCTGTGTATCCTCAAACAGGAAGAGTGCGATTAGCTGCGCCGCTGTGGATGAGCGAAGAATCTTTACGAATGTATGCAGCATCCAGATTGCCGTGGATAAAAAAGCATCGGAACAAACTCATTCCGAAAAAACCACAACCAACGTACGAATATGTTTCCGGCGAACATCATTTCTATAATGGCGACCGATATATGATGGAAGTATTTTCTTCCGATAAAGCACAAGGTGTGGTATTGGATCATTCCACAATGAAATTGTTTGCAAGAAAAGCTGCGACAAAACATCAGCGGTCAGCGATTCTTGCAGAATGGTACCGCGATAGAATGAAAGCGCAGCTGCCGGCAATGATCGCTGCGTGGGAGGAGAGGATGAGTGTCGAAGTCCGTGAATGGGGAATTAAGCGAATGAAAACGCGATGGGGATCGTGCAATGTGCGGGCACATCGCATCTGGTTGAATTTGGAATTAGCGAAGAAATCGGACCGGTGTTTGGAATATGTACTGGTGCACGAAATGGCGCATTTGCTGGTGCCAGACCATTCAAAGCAATTTAAAACTTTGATGAATACATTGCTTCCACAGTGGAAATTGTTGAAGCAAGAATTGAAACAGGAAGGATGAACCAATCACAGCAGGTTTGATGTTGTATCAATATGAATATTCGAATACGAAATTGGTTCTATGTTTTATTATTGAGTGAGGTGCTCCCATGGATGTAAAAAATATTTTTCGTAAGCGATCTATCATGCTATCATTGTTCATGTCGGCAATTGTGTGTTGTGTCTCGACCGCACAGATGCAGACGAAACAAGCTGCCATGCAAATCGATTCGAGTTTGATCGTTGTGTTCGGCGGCGGCGGTAACAGCGGCGTTGTCCTCGGCAATAAAGCCGTTGTAGTCATCGATACCAAAATGACGGAAGAAGCAGATTCGCTCTACGTTTATGCAAAAGCAAAAGCAGGATCGAAACCCATCATCGTCATCAATACACATTATCATCGCGATCATGTAAGAGGAAATAAATTTTATAAAGGCAGTAAAATCTATATCGGAAATTATGATAAAGATTTTTTGAAAGATAATATCGAAGCAGAAAATCAGCCGACGGATTTTGTGAACGATAGTTCGGTTATCGATTTGGGCAATGAACAATTGCATCTGTACAATCTCGGACAGGCACATACGATGAATGATGTCGTTGTTTATCTTCCACATCATCAAGTGTTATTCACCGGAGATTTGATTTTCAACCATATCAATCCGGTCTTGATGAAACAAAGCGGCGCCAATGTTCCGCGATGGATTGCTGCATTAGATATTCTTTTGAGCCGATGGGGGAGCAGTACCATTGTGCCGGGACATGGTGCGGTGGGCGACAAAACAATCATTGAATCGATGCGCCAATATTTTACCGATATGACCGCTGCGGCAACAGATACAAGTGTGACAAATCAGATCATTGAAAAATATAAGGATTGGATCACGATGCTCAACATGGCATCACCCGAAAAATCGATTGAGTATATTCGTTTGAGCAAACCAGCAGCTAATTGATTCTCTGAGCTCAAAAAGTGCTTTCTTATTTCGGTAGTGTCTCAGTTTGAGAAAATCCATTTCAAAAAGCGATCAGTCACGCTGAGCTTGTCGAAGCGTGACGTAAAAATTAGCCGTCAGTCTTCGATAAACTCAGACTGACACTATGAGAACTTCAAAGTAAGACACTACTCTTATTTCGTTTGCGTTGTGAAGGAGTTCTGCCATTGACGGATCATTATACTCCTGAACAAAATAACCGATGCAATGACACAAGGAATAAATCAGATTGGTCGTGAGTCCCGCCAAAATAAATGGCGGGTAAACCAAGTCACTCCCGACTTGTAGTATCCGCCTATGCTTCGACAAGCTCAGCATGACGGCGGTCAAGCCAACGTCCTCCCAACAGCATGGACTTTAGGCTGAAGCATCAGGTTGTGTGTATCATTGAATCTTCACATACACTGTGCGCGAGAACTTCAACACTTGTTGTTTGGGTGACGTGAGAACGAGTGCACAGAGAAATTGACGAGACGGATACTGTTTAACATCTTGTTTGTGCTGTGGAGTGAACGGAAGCTCAACCAAGATTGTATGACCTTTCTTATATGGCTGTTCCTGTGAAACCAACGGTATGAGAGCAAATGCGGGTTTGTTACGATTCGGTTTTTTGCTGAGCGAAAGGATAACGACTGCTGTGACTATTGCATCGGCTTTGAATCGTGGAGATACGGGACCAAACTCAGCGGAAAGCGTAAGGCGGATGCGTGTGGAGGTGAAAGAATATTCGAGGACTGTTACATCAACGCCGCTTGACGGGGTGAGAAGTGTTTCGGGCAGGAGAGAAACGGCTCCGGTTCTTTTATAATTTGTGCTGACGATACGGTTGAAGGTATCGTTTCCCTTATCTTGCCGGTATGCCCAGCAGGATTTGAGCAATGGAACACTGCTAATGGCAGAAGCGTACTTCATCAGAAAGGCAAACATTGCACGACGTGTCACGGAGGCATTATCCATCGGGAGAGTATATGTGCCGCTGCGGATTGATGCAATGGTTTTCCCGTTGAACTGGCGGTAAACGATATTTCCTACCATACCACTCACTCTGCCCAGAACAGTTTTTGTGACTGTTGCCATCATTCTTGCTCTTCTTGTTGTTTGACCGTAATGGAATAGTACCGGATTTTATACGGAAAATCAACCATCGATACCAACGGCAGGGGCGGTTTATGTAGGGTTGAAGTGTGGATATGGTGAGTTTATGGTATAGTTATAGTACAACGAGAGTACAAGGAGAGTACAATCAGAGCGAGGAGGAAGCATACCTGTTTCCTTAGATAATTGTTTGTTGATGTGAGAAAGAAATATATATGCCTATTATCTTTTGCTCGTCCAAAAGAAAATAGGCAAAAAGCCCTAACGAGATACCTTCGGCAAAAACGACGACGAAATCGAAAGTGGGAGCACAAGGTTGATCTGAAATTGCTGACCTAAATGCATGCGATCGTTAAGAGCATGGAATACATTACCAATAAAGATTTAACCTGTTGGGCTTGACAACTTCAATCGATTTCACGGAACAAAGGGAAAGAAACAGTATATGTCTGACACCTGCTTGAGTTTGTACAGAGGGAGGTGTCTGACATTTCTTAGTGATGTTTTAATTATCTAACGGGCTGAGGACGGCGAGGATTTTTGTTCAGGAGTGCAACTCCTTCACAGCACGGGATGGAAAAGGGATGTCATTCCCGAATTCTTTAATCGGGAATCCAGAAGTGGCAGTTGACGATCTTCATTGTTAACCTTATCTCCATATCGAAGTTCGATGATGTGTCTAACATTTTCTGCTCATGTGTTAAGTATCTAACGGGCTGAGGATGGCGAGGATTTTTGTTCAGGAGTGCAACTCCTTCACAGCGCGGGGTACGTAATAATTTATTTGCCGCTTTCTTTTGGAAGAAAGCGGCTGAAAGAAACTTGCAAAATCGAAAGTGGGAACTCAAGGTTGATCTGGAGATTGGTGAACTAAATGCATGCGATCGTTAAGAGCATGGAATACATTACCAATAAAGATTTAACCTGTTGGGCTTGACGACTTCAATCGATTTCACGGAACAAAGGGAAAGAAACAGTATATGTCTGACACCTGCTTGAGTTTGTACAGAGGGAGGTGTCTGACATTTCTTAGTGATGTTTTAATTATCTAACGGGCTGCGGACGGCGAGGCCTTTTTTGTTCAAGACGTGTGTGTAGATCATGGTTGTGCGAACATCGGAGTGGCCGAGTAATTCTTGAACGGTGCGGATGTCGTAGCCATTTTCTAACAGGTGTGTGGCGAAGGAGTGACGAAAGGAATGACAACTTCCTTTCTTTTGAATACCGGATTTTTTAATTGCTTCGGCCACAGCACGTTGTATCAGTGTATCGTGAAGATGATGACGAACCATTAAGCCCGTTCGTTTATCTGTTGCGCATTGTGATGATGGAAAGAGAAATTGCCAGCCGAGTTCGTGTGAAGCATTTTTAAATTTTATCTGAAGTGCGTCCGGTAGAATTGTTTCTCCCAATCCATTGATCATATCCTGCTGATGCAGTAGTTTGACTTTTTCTATTTGAAGCCGAAGTTCTTTTATTAAACTTGCGGGCAAGACGGTGCGCCGATCTTTATCGCCTTTTCCTTGCCGCACAACAATGTAGTTGTTATCGAAATCAACATCGTGAACCCGCAAACGCAATGCTTCCAATAAACGCATGCCGGTGCCATAGAGCAGCCGAACGACTAATTTGGAAGTGCCTTGCAGATGTTGTAAGATATTGTTTATTTCTGTATGAGAGAAAACCACAGGCAACCGTGTTGAACGCTGAGCACGCGGCACATCGCCAATTGCTCCGAGCGGCTTGTGCAATACCTGTGTGTACAAAAAAATAATTGCATTGAGGGCTTGATTTTGTGTAGAAGAAGATACATATTTCTCACAAGCAAGATATTTTAAAAAGTTACGAATTTCAATTTCACCCATTTCAGCGGGATGGCGTTTATGGTGGAAAAGGATGTAGCGTTTGATCCATTGAAGATATGCTTCTTCGGTTCGGCTGCTCAGATGTCTCAGGCGGATGGTTTCTTTTACCTGATCAAGAAGTTTAGCTGCCATAACGATCTCCCTGTTAGTAATCGGTATAATTTACAAAATAATTCATTAATGTCGACAATACATGCGTTTAAAGCGCAAAAGGTCGACAATGTCGACCTAATTACTAGTTATACCGCTTGCGTTCAAAAAGGGCGTAGCGTAATTAAAGGTTCACATTTTATGAAAGGGATGATCATGGTTAAGAATCATTTTTTGTTTGTGATTCCAATTTCAATAATACTCGCTATCTTGTTTTTTGGATGTGCTGGTTCGTCAGCAAGTATTAATACATATGTTGATCCGAGTTTTGATGGCACAAATCTAAACCGTATCGCAATATTTCCAATTAAAAATACTAAAATTGCGCCAAGTGAAGCTCAACAGCTTAATCGTGACATATCACAAGCAATTAGTCAACGTAAGTCTTCAATAGTTATTGTAAGTTCTGCTGAAGTGATTGATATTCTAAATCAAAAAGGATTGGCCGATGATTGGGCACGCTTCATCGATAATTACAATTCAAGCGGCGTTCCAAATTCATCGCTATTAAAAAAGATTGGCGAAGTTCTAGGAGTTGATGCATTATTACAAGGTGAAATTGTTAATATCCAACAAATGGATGGTGCATATGGTAGAAATAAAGGTACGACCAGAGTCACAGTGCGTTATTCAATGATGGGAACTTCGTCTGGTAAATTATTATGGGAAGCTTCGAGCGATGGCTGATGCACAACGGCTACAACGGTGGAGCAAGCACCTCCAATTATCGAAGCAATTAAATTGGCTCAACAGAAAATATTGTCTACACTTCCATTTTAAAAGTGTAAAGGCACGCAAGCGGTATAACCAGGCACTCAAGCTGACGGAATGAGCGCGGGTGGTCTTTACCGCGCGAATGAGTTTATGAATAAATTAAAGGGTAACGGCACGCGCGACGGAAGTGCAATTTGAAAATTATCAGCGCCGCCAGCTTAGTGCCAATCCGTTAGGCGGCTACTCAAATTAAATGAAAGGACATACAATGGATATGAGACAAAAAATATTTTTTCTGATAAATATTTATTTAAGTCAGAACGATAAAAACCCTACGGATGTGTATCTCACTCATATTGAGGAAAATGAATTAATTCTCCTTCCAGAATGTGATATATCTAAAGGTCCAAGAGCATCTTTTCAACAATTATGTAACTTGACAATACATTGGGATTCAAAACGATTTGAAGTTAAATAATATTTGGAGTGTATATTTATAATTATCATCGCCACAGCTTAGAGGTTGTCCGTCAGGTGGCACGAATTTAATAAAGGAGGACACATGTTAAGTTCATTATTTAAGGCGTTGTCTAATTTTGCTGCGAAACCATCTACACGAGAGGCCGCAACTAAATTTGTTCATACATTTTCAAAACATCCCGCGAAACATGCAAGTAAGGTAGTTCAGGCGGCATTTAAAGTTGGTGTGGAAACCGGAAAGAAATTTCAGAAAATAAAATAAGTGCCGCCTAACCAGCGGCTCAACCTGACGGAAATAGCCGTCGATTATTTAACACGCGCGAAACAACCAGTAAACGGTTGGACTAAGCCTACCTCGCGCGGATTGGATTCCGTTGCTGCGGCGCTTCGCCGCCGCAGCTTAGCTCCGGTCCGTAGGCGGCCCACACACTTTTAAAGGGTAATCATGTCCTGAAAAAACAATCGAACTGAAAGATCGGTCTTCCCTGGAAGAGATTGTCACATGCATGAAAAACAAAGAAAGATTTATAATCATCACGGACGATCCAAATTTCAAACCCCTTGGATTGGATAAATATTCGGCTGAAAAATGGATTGGGGCTGCGGGTGGTGGAACATTAATGATGCTTGGAGCGGGAGCTTTGATTCTGGCATTTGTGGACCCTGAACCAACGAGCAGAGCTAGGTTTAATGGTCGGAGGTGGCATCGCACATGGCCCTCACTGGTGGAGGAATCATCATCACCCTTCTTGTAACACGCTCAAAATACACTTCGATCATGAGGTTCAACAAAGCTACGAATCAATACGAATGGATTCTTGAACCACGAAACTGAGATCAAGTTAGGCCGCCTAACCAGTCGCTCAAGCTGACGGAAAGTACGGTCGACGATTTCGCCGCGCGTTGTGGGACGGACTCAGGAGCATCTGACCGTTACGTCCGCGCAACGAGCTACATGGAAACTGACTTTTCGCCGCCGCAGCTTAGCTCCGGTCCGTTAGGCAGCCAATTGTCAGAACACATTCAAAGGAGATAATATGCAACCACAAAAGAGACTCGAAGAAATTACTAATATCCTTCTCAAATTTATTGAACGATTACCTGAGCCACCACGCGAATCGGTTAAACGAGAATTTCAGACACTCAAGGAGGTTTTAATGGAATCACGCCCGCCCAAACTCATTATTTTAGGTCGACGGGGAGCAGGCAAGTCCTCTCTGATCAATGCGATATTCAACGAGAAAGTAGCATCGGTTGGGTCCGTCACTTCCGAAACCGGAAAAGGGACTTGGTATTCCTACAAGGACGAACGAGGTGAAATTCGGGTTCTCGACACTAGGGGCATGGGCGATACTACCAAGCCAGAGAGCGCGAATTTTCAGAATTCACTTGATGAGATAAAGTCTTCAATTGATCATGAGTGCCCTGATGCAATTCTATTCTTGTGTAAGGCGAAAGAAGTGGACAGCAGAATCTCTGAAGACTCATCCAATGTTTCTGAGATTCAATCCTATATTCTAGCAAAACATCAATACAAGTCGCCTGTCATCGCTTTAGTAACTCAAGTCGACGAACTTGACCCTGCCAGCGCAACTGTTCCTCCTTTTGACAATGTAACTAAGCAATCGAATATTTTGAAAGCGACCACGACGCTCGAAAGGGCTCTTCTGAATAAACACATTGAACTCGTCAAAGTATTTCCCATTTGCGCATATATTGAATACGATAATGGTAAAGTGTCATACGACAGACGTTGGAATATTGATTCACTCATAAGTTATCTACTCGAGGTTCTACCAAATAGTGCTCAACTCGAACTCGCTCGCTTAACTCGCATTCAAACTATTCAAATCAAAATGGCTCGCAAGCTTATTGCTGCAGCTGCTGCAATTTGTGCTGCAATTGGAGCAACCCCCATTCCTTTTGCTGATTTACCTGTGATTACAACACTCCAAATTGGAATGATAACTGCAATTGGTTATATCTCGGGACGCGAACTCTCTCAGGATGCTGTAAAAGAATTTCTTGCTGCACTCGGGCTTAACATTGGTGCAGCATTTGTTCTACGCGAAGCGGCTCGCGGTCTCATAAGGTACGTTTTCCCTGGCGGTGGCGAAGTTATCTCTGGGGCGGTTGCTTTTGCGGCCACTTGGGGAATAGGTGAGTCTGCAATTGCCTACTTCATCGAAGGGAAGCCCATCGAGGAGGCCAAAAAAAGATTTGACGAAGCTAAAAATAAAAAAGGTGAATAGTTAAATTTCAATTGGCTGCCTAACCAGGCGCTCAAGCTGACGGAATGAGCGTGGGTATTATTTAACATTGCGCGCAAAGTTTTAGATGCTTAATAATTTATTTATCAGCGTGAACTCGTTTCGTTGGTCGCATTACGAAAGTTATCAGCGCCGCAGCTTAGCGCCGATC
>CAWBMS010000019.1:0-63043 GCA_963790045.1 Ignavibacteriota bacterium
CTTCGTGCACGTCGTGCCATCGGTTCAATGTTCTTTTCCTTTTTTGGCGGTGCTTGGATAATGTATTGGGCTTATCAAACATTCAACAATCGATTTGTTTCTTTTGCGCTCATCATTGCAGCGACCTTCATTCTATTTTTCTTTTCCTATCGTAAGTATCATCTATTTCAAGGAGCTTTGACAGCAGAAGCTCCGTCTCAGGCAAAACAAAAGGCTGATCGGGTCTTCAACATTGTGAATGTAACTCAATTGATTATCATTCTGGTTGTTGGAAATATATTAGCAAATATTGGTTTATCTCATTGGGTTATTCCTGCGGCAATATTCATCATCGGAATACACTTTTTGCCATTGGCTTATGTATTTACGAATCGGTACCATTTTATTACGGGTAGTGGATTAATAGCGCTTGCTATTATATATCCTTTTCTGGCACCGGGTGGTGCTTCAGATCCCGTAGGATGTTTGGGTGCTGGAATTATTCTATGGATAAGTGCATTGTGGGCTATCACGGTTACTCCTTCCGTTAAGTCAACAATTGAAAAAGGAAAAGATTAGCAAATGTATTCTGCTGCTTAACCAGCAACTCAAGCTGACGGTGAAAGCGTTGGTGTAAAATCCGCGCGAGAAGGTTTATGAACAACATAAAAAATATTAGTTTGCACGCGACGGTTGTGGTAATAGAAAGTTCAGCGTACCGCAGCTTTTTACCCGCCATCTTTTGGGCGGGAGTTGCCATCCGTTAGGTGGCAATAAAGACTTAAAGATTGAGATGAAAATATTTCCTTTAAAATATTTATCTGTATTAATTCTCACCCCTTACTTCATAGGAATGATTCCTGCAAGCAGCGCTTATGATGAGTATTCAATTGGTGGTGGATCGGGGCAATATGCTACATATGATTGTTCGGGTAATTCATACAAGAATTCATTGTTCGATGTTGGTTTTAAAGCAAGCCATAAATATGAATCAAATTTTCGTGCAGGAGCAAGTCTATCGGTATATTCAATGAATGGATTGATTCATTGCTTTGGTTATCCAGATCTTGCGTATGATACGAAGTATTTTTCATTTGGGACTACCGGTATTCGTCTTCGGTCAGAAGATATTCTCTATGGTGAGTTCTCGTTTCTTGATCAAGTTCCATATTTTACAGGCAAAGGATGTCTACGAGTAGGAGTCGGGATAAATGTGTACAAAATACTCATCTTTGGATAGGGAAGAACACCATTCCGTATGATAGATCAGCGTGGGCGGGACAGATTGAAATTCCCATATCATCGAGACAGTCTTTATTTTTCAATGGAAGATACGGTCTATCAACTGATATACCTGAATACGGATTTTCTATCGGAACAAAATGGAGATTACACTAAAACAATTATTGCCACCTAACCAGCGGCTCAAGCTGACAGAATAAGCGTGGGAGCAATTTACATTGCGAGTAAAGTATTTGTGTTTAATAATTTATTTATCAGCATGAACTCAGTTCGTTGGGTGCATATTGAAAGTTATCAGCGCCACAGCTTAGCCGCAATCCGTTAGGTGGCGCTCCATTTCAAAGGAATGTTTGTGGATAGAAACTTAATGAACTTTGCGTATCAAGTCGAAAGTGAAAGAGAAACAGAGTATCGTACCTCTCAAAAGTTAAACGGATGGTTAACAAAGTATCCTCAATTATTGGATGCGATGTTTGAATGTGCCTATTATTCTGGTGTCACTAGTGACCCAGAATCTCTCGATGGAGTATTTCATTCATTCGCACATAATATTTTACTAAGGTTTCCCTATACAATCAGAGCGACCTGTATTTTAATCGAAAAAGGTTTCTATTTCGAAACAGTCTCTTTAATTCGTAATCTTTATGAAACACTTTTTCAGCTTCGTTATTTTCATGCTTCACAAAAACCTTCTAAAGTCACATGTCCTTGAACGTAGAGTTAAATTTAAAGTGATGTTCGATGAAGTTGCGCCGGGATTTTACGAATCTCTGTATAAACGAGACTTATCTGAGTTTGCTCACAATGGCTTTGCTTCTGTTATGTTTCGAGTGAATTATATTTCCTCGGAATCTGGAAGAACAACGATGGGAAGCGAATTCAGCGAAGATTTTTGTTCTTATGCGACCAATCAATTGGTAGTGATCATCTATGGCATATTAAATTGGATTCCTAATTATTTTCCAAAATATACGGAGCTTGTTCACAAAGATACGGAATCCAAATGTAAAGAAGCGCTTACTTGGCTCAAAGAATCAATGGACCAGCATATTACTATGAAGCCAGTATCAAAGTCATACTATGAAATAGTTAATCCTTTGATAATGAAATAAATGGCGCCACCTAACCAGGCGCTCAAGCTGACGGAATGAGCGTGGATACGTTACGCATGGCGCGCAACGGTTTTGTATATTTTGAAAGCTGTCAGTATGAACTCGTTTCGTTTAGTGCATATTAAAAGTTGGTCACGCCGCAGCTCCCGCTTTGCGGGATCCTCGATTCGACCACGATTTAGCTGCGCTAAATCTGTCGAATCGGGATTAGTTGCGATCCGTTAGGTTGCAATTGGCAGATAGGATTAATGAAAGAGAAAAATATGCATGAAATCTACCTTCCGATTAATTTTGTTGGTATTCTTGATGCTCGTAAATTCGAGCGTCTTATTTTCCCAATGGATTCAGACAAACGGACCAAACGGAGCCATCATTAATACTCTTTTCGTAAATGACACAACTCTCTTTGCCGTTATTGATAGCAACGGCATCTATCGTTCCACAAATACCGACCCTCGCTGGGTTCCAATAAATGAGGGTTTGACAACTACTTCTATTCATTGCCTCGGTCAATCTGGAACATATCTCTTTGCAGGGTCTTTCGGAGGAGGTGTCTTTCGTTCCTCCAATAATGGTACAAGTTGGACTGCGGTAAATACTGGAATAACGAGCACAAATATTTTGTCTTTTGCATTCAGCGGTATAAAAATCTTCACTGGAACTAATGACGGTATTTTTCTTTCAACGGACAATGGAATGAACTGGTCTTCTGTCGACTCTGGATTGACAAATCGTATTGTCCGCACCCTTGTCATCAACGATACAAACATTTTTGCCGTAACTGCTGGTGGTCTTTTTCTTTCCACAAATAGCGGGACAAGCTGGACACCAATGATTGCTGACTTCGGTGGTTATAGCCACTATATAACATCTCTTGCAGCCATTTCTCAAGGGGGAGGCGGAACAACTCTTTTCTGTGCTACTATCGGGGACAACTTCCTTTCCACTGATAATGGTACAAATTGGACTGTGATCAATGACCTAAAAAATTATAAAGTCCATTCCTTCGCCATCAGCTCCAATGGGACAAGCGGTGCAAATGTTTTTGCCGGAGCCTGGGGCGGTGTTTTTCTTTCAACAGATAATGGGACAAGCTGGACTTTAACTAATACCGGCTTGACGAGTACTACTGTCAATGTCATTGGTACAAATGGATCAAAACTTTATGCAGCGACCAATGGTGGCGTTTTTCTATCTACCAACACTGGTTTAAATTGGACTCCTATGAATAGAGGAATGACGAACACCGAGGTTATTTCTCTTATTGCAAACGGCAATACTCTTGTTGCGGGCACTTTCTATGCAGGAATTAGTCTTTCCACAGACAATGGTATGAATTGGACTCCGATTAATGGGGGTTCACAAATGTACATTGCGCATAGTCTTGCTTTCAGTGGCACAAATCTCTTTGCCAATGCTGTTGGCGGTGTTTTTCGTTCCACGGACAACGGCACGAACTGGACTTTGGTCGATTCTGGCTTGACCAATCAATCTGTGTCATCAATTCTTGTGAGCGGTATGGATCTTTTTGTTGGCACATTAGGGTATGAAGGCGGTGGTGGTGTTTTTCGTTCTTCCAATGACGGCACAAGCTGGACTCCAGTCAATACTGGCTTGACAGACGGTGTGGTTTATTCCCTTGCTAAAAGTGGTACGAATATTTATGCCGGTACCTGATGTCGGCGTCTTCCGTTCCAGTAATGATGGCACGACATGGACTGCAAGCAATTCTGGCATGACTGATACTTCTGTCTATACTCTTGCAGCGAGCGGATCAAATATTTTTGCTGGCATTTATCATGGCTATCTCTTTCTCTCAACCAACAACGGTTCTAATTGGACTGCAGTCATGACTGGCAAGCGTATTTCTTGTTTTGCTGTCGACGGAATGAATATATTCACCGGAACTGATGCCGGTGTCTTCCATTCCAGCAATAATGGCGTTAACTGGACAGTAGCCAACACTGGTTTGACGGATACAACTATCGGCTCTCTCGCCATCACCAACTCGTTTCTTTTTGCTGGTACTAATGGCAATGGTGTATGGCGGCGTCCCTTATCGGAATTGATTACTGGAATCGAAAATAATAGCAATCAGATGCCGCTTCGTTTTTCGCTTGATCAGAATTTCCCGAACCCGTTCAATCCTTCAACAGTTATTACATATCAGTTGCCGATACATAGTTTTGTTATATTAAAAATCTATGATGTGCTCGGAAGAGAAGTGCGGACGCTGGTCAATGAGAGCCAGCATTCGGGCAATCATTCGGTTAATTTCAGCGACAAGAATTTGTCAAGTGGTGTATATTTCTATCGTTTAGAAGCTGGGATATTTACCGAGACTAAGAAACTTGTACTTTTACGATGAGGCAATTGCAACCTAACCATTTTAAAAAGGAAAGAGTCAAGTAAATACGTTTCTCCCGAGACATCTCGAAGAACGAGAAGTCCAGAATGTTCTCCCGCATCAATAAAAATATAAAGAGCGCGATGCCGTCGGCAATAAATTTATGCACGACAAACAGGCAGCTAAGGTCGACAGAGCGCGTTCTGACGAAAGCCGAAGTCTATCAAGAGGAAGCCGAACGAAAGGCAATGATGTTGAGAATATTTTATTATATTATTCATTCAATAAAATATATGGCGGAGACCATCGCTACGGGTCCAAGTACCCGAGCAAGAGATGTTCGTCTCGGGACATCAGGACATTATCCCGTTTGCGGGAGCGCCGATCTCATTGTCGGGTGCCTCCGCCAGTTTGATTTATCGTACTATAGAAATCGTTAGGCAGCGATAAATTCTCAATGGAGGATATTATGAGTCCGATTGCATTCCATAGAACCAGATCCATCGTTTTGTACCTCACGATGTTGTGTATAGTTCTCGCCCAAAACCTCAGCGCACAGCAAACCCTTAAAGGAATCGTCAGAGGCAAGGTTGTCGATGATTCTACAAATTTGTCTCTTCCATTTACCAACATTTTCATCGCAAATTCAACTATCGGAACTTTTACCGACAGCACGGGAAGATTTCAAATAAAAGATGTACCTTACGGCATTCATAAATTCGTCGCTTCAATCGTCGGCTATGTGCCTCAAATCGTTACGATGCATATAACTGATACAACAGCACATAATATTGTGTTTCGGCTCAAACTCCAGAATATTCAATTGTTGTCGGTCAACATTGAAGGAAGTGAACCCAAAGAATGGAAACTTCATCTTCAAAAATTTTTAACCGAATTTTTCGGATCGACATCGAATGCCAAAAAGTGCAAATTATTGAATCCCGAAGTGCTCGATTTTGCTGAAGACGAAAGGACATCCGAATTTGTTGCCACGGTGCGCGAGCCATTGATTATCGAAAACCATGCACTGGGGTACCGCCTCAGTTATTATCTGAAGTACTTTAAATACACGAAAAAAGCTTTGCAATTCTTCGGAGAAGCAAAATTTGATCAATTAGATGCCAAGAATGCGGAAGAACTCTTACGTTGGAAGGAAAACCGGGAAGATACATACTATGGGTCAAGACGTCATTTTTTTTCGACACTCTTCCACAAGACATCAAAAGAAAAAGGATTTAATGTTACGAGCGTATCAAATGTAAAAAATCAGCGGCCCGATTTTTATAAAATTGAAACCGGATCTTATATAAACATTTCCGGATCGTACAGAACCGAGGAAAAAGTGAACCCGGATGACTTTGTTGTCGATGGCGCAAGTATTTATGAAAAGAAATTGTTTTTCCCGGGTTCATTACAGGTCACCTTCAGTAAAGGCCTGTTCGATTCAAAAATATCCCAAGTCGAATTAGAGCAAAGTTTGATCACGATTTACTCAAACGGCGAGATAGCCGAACCCCTCGGAGTATTAACATCCGGTTATTGGTCAACCCAGCGGGCGGCGGAATTGTTGCCGTGGGATTATGAACCATAACGGTTATCGAATGAACAATATTTGTTACACTTCATTGCTAAAATATCGCCGGCTCCTAAGTAACAAAATCATGAAGGTACCACCGAAGAAGAATAAGAATTCGTAGGCAAAAGCCCTTTCGGAGTCAAGAGAAAGCCAAGTTCAGCGTGAAACGATATAATAAGATGCACACGTTGCGTGCTACCATTTAATGCCTCCGGCTGTTTGAGTCGGCTGAGCGTTCGTTCTTTTCCTGAAGGGACGACTTTATCGAAAACGTTGTCCGTAATAGAGTTCACCAATAAATGCTACCAGCTTCGCAAAGACATCTTTTTTCCTTTTTAGACAACCTCATGAAGAAGGGGTAGGATCAATGTGCGTTCCGCCAAAAAGATTGCGGGATTTTTTTCCCGAAAATCATCTTCAACGCAATCAGTTCCTTTTCGCGGTGAACGATGAAAAGGGTATTCCCAGATCAGTCCACAATAAATAATTTTGCACCTACCGACGTGAACGAACGATGCGGCGCAATGCCATCGGCGACTTGATAACTCATACCCGGTGAGAGAACAAACTTTCTTCCATCGTTTAGTTCGGTATGCAATTCTCCAGCCAGACAAAGAAGGATGTGCCCTTTTTCACACCAGTGATCCGCAGCATATCCGGGCGAGTATTCAACCATACGAACACGAATGGCACCGAATTGACATGTGCGCCAGTAAGCATGTCCGGTTGTGCCGTTATGTTTTGTTGATGCGATTGTGGACCAATCGGTTGTACTAAAGGGAATCTCTGTGATATTCATAGTTTGTTTTCTATTGATCGTGATGGTTGGAACCATATTGAGTGCGAATAGAGTATTCTGAATATTAAAACATATATTCAGGATTTTTTAAAATAACATGTGCCGGTAACATCGCCAATTTGGATTCCGCTGCTGTCGGCAAGGGAAACGCGATACACTCCGGTGCGCGCACTGCGGGAAATTTCTTCGGCAACGGCGGTAACCGTGCCGCCGACGCATGGCCGCAAGTAGGAAATGGATACGTGGAGCGAGACCGCAAGCGTGCCGTGGCTGTTTGCTGCAACGCAAAAAGTAAAATCGGCGAGTGTAAAGAGAGCGCCGCCCATCAATGTGCCGATGCCGTTCAAATGGTTCTCCGTTACATTCATCGTGCATCGCGCAAATCCGGGATGGTATTCAACAATTTGAATTCCGCATTGTTTTGCAAAGGCATCTTTTTTAAATAATTCTTCTATATGCTTCATAGTGTGTGAACTAATATGAGTTATATGTTTTATCGATATGGACTTATATGAAAAAGTGTACAGGAAATAGAACTGAAAAACAAGATGTGCGAAGAATATTTATGAAAAACATTCGCAGGAAAGAAATTATATTTCTCATGTCCTTCCTTGATTTTGGTACAGCTTCTTGCTACTTTCGTTACACGAGCGGAACAAGTATTGCATGGAATTGACAAAGATTATATATTCGGTCAGCAAGAAGGTTGCTACTATTACGCTGAATTGCCCTGAGGCGAATAATGCCGTGGATACGCAAAGCATTGCGGAACTTTCCTATGTCTTTACGCAAGTACAAAAAGATCAGGCGATTAAAGTGGTTGTGCTGCGCGCCGAGGGAGATTTTTTTTGTGCCGGCGTTGATGCAAGCTATTTAGAGCAAATAGCAAAGTATGACTTTAACCAGAACTTGCAGGATTCCTCCGACCTGATGCGGTTGCTGTTACAGATTTATACTTTGCGCAAACCGGTTATTGCATGCGTGCAAGGTCCCGCGCTTGCCGTTGGATGCGGTTTAGCGGTCGTGTGTGATTTTATTATCGCGGCAAAAGAAACAGCAACGCTAGGTTTCCCGGAAGTAACACTGGGATTCATTCCTGCGCTTGTACTTATTTTTCTTTCTCGAAGAATCGGAGAAGGACGCGCGCGCGAATTCGTTCTTCGCGGCACTCCGTTATCTGCCGAAGAAGCGTTCGCGATGGGTTTAATCAGTCAGGTAACGCCGCTTGTAGAATTAGAACGCGCAACGAAGCAGCTTGCCGAGCATTTGAAGACAAAAAACAGCTCTTCATCGATGGGATTGCTGAAAGAACTTTTTGCGCGCGTGCATGGCATGTCCACCAACGACGCATTGGATTATGCTTCCAATCTCAATGCACTTGCCCGTATGACGGATGATTGCAAAAAAGGAATCGAAGCATTCTTGAACAATGAACCAGTGAAATGGTAAAACTTTATGAGTACCGATCTTTCAAACTATATTCGCAGCATACCGGATTTTCCCAAGAAGGGAATCGATTTTAAAGATGTGACCACCATCTGGAAAGATGCCACGGGATTTCAACTTGCTGTCGATCAATTCGCCGAAAAATATTCCGGGCAGAAGATCGATAAGATTGTCGGCATCGAATCGCGCGGGTTTGTATTTGGTGCGGCGATTGCACTGCGTTTGCATGCAGGGTTTGTTCCCGTACGGAAGAAAGGAAAGCTTCCGGCATCCGTGATCAGCGAAGAATATGCATTAGAATATGGAACCGATACGATTGAAATTCATATCGATGCAATTCAAAAAGGTGAACGAGTATTGTTGCATGATGATTTGCTTGCAACAGGCGGCACCATGCAAGCTGCGGCAAAACTTATTACACAGTTAGGCGGAGAAATTGTCGGCATTTCTTTTTTAATCGAACTTACATCTCTCAACGGCAGAGCCAAACTTACGCCGTACGATGTGTTTTCGCTTATTCAATTTGAAGGTGAATAAATTTGCAAGGCGGGGATGAATGTTGCTTTTTGTCCGAGAGTAGTTGAAGAAAAACGGTAACCGTAGATGGTAGAATATTCTGCCACAAAACCGTTGAGAGGTCGGAGGTGTTTAACCGATTCGTACGAACCATAAGAAGAAAAATGTAAAGATGAATACACGTGAACGATATGAAGATACATTTTTTATTACTTCGTATGAAGCAGACATGTATGGCAACTGTTCGCTCTTTGCATTGTTCAATCGATTTCAAGATATAGCCGGCAAGCATGCAGCATTGCTGCAAGTGGGATACGATGAATTACAGCAAGTGAAATTGGCGTGGGTGCTTTCTCGCATCAAGCTCCAGATTATTTCGATGCCTCGCTGGGGAGAACAAGTACAGCTTGCGACGTGGCCCAAAGGGATCGATCGGTTATTCGCTATGCGTGATTTTTGCCTGACGAACGAACGGGGAAAAACACTGGCGGCGGCAACATCGGCATGGCTGCTCATTGATGTTGAAAAAGGACGTCCGCGAAGGATTGAATCGCAACCTATCGACTTACGTTTTCCCGGCGCACCACATGCTCTTCAGGAACCGCTGGATAAAATCCAGATGCCGGATACTTTGAGCCCTGTCTTAGAGAGGCAGATCTGGCTCAGCGATATTGATACAAACCGGCATGTAAATAATGCACAATACGCAAAATGGATTGCAGATTGTTTTTCACAGGAACAATTTGCACAGCGACATATTTCGACATTGCAAATTAATTATTTGGAAGAAACATTATTAGGTGATACAATAACATTGCATAAAACACCGGAAGAACAATTTGCAGATGAATATTTTCTTGCGGGTATAAGCCGCATCAAAAAGACTCAGGTCTTTCATGCACGCGTTTTGTGGAAATATTGATGATGAACCGACCGATCATTAATAGAAAAAATGTTAAATCAAAACAATAATATAAATTTTTATTTCAAAAAGAGATTGATTCCCAGAGGCATTCTTCCTATTTTCGATGTTGAAAGTGAGGCAGCAAAGATATGATAGTTTGTCCAGTTTGTCAAACAGAAAACGACCAATATGCGGTTATCTGCCGCTCGTGCCGTGGATTTCTTCAGAATAAAATTTCCAATCTTGATCTGTTTGAAACCGCATGGCTTATCATCGAAAAGCCACACGTGGCATTTCAGCGCATTGCAACGGCTGATCACAAAAATTATTCAGTATTTTTGTATGCACTGCTTGGCATAGGATTCGCGTTTGCAGAGTTATGGCTATTTAGAGCAGGGAATAGGTTTGAATCGCTTTTCACGCTTCTCCTATTTTGTATTTTTGCTGGCCTTGCAAGTGGATTGATTTTATTTCCAATCCTTACATCGATTCACTGGATCATTTCAAAGATTTTACATCAAAAAGCAGGATTTCGCAATTCCATTGGCATTACGGCATATTCGTTAGTGCCGATAATTATTTCAATAATTTTTATTTTACCTATTGAACTCCTGACATTCGGTATGTATTTTTTTACATTCAATCCTGATCCGATAACGGTCAATGCGTTGTCCTACATTACGTTGTTGATTTTGGATGGATTGATGGGCTTATGGTCGATCATTTTATGTTTGGTCGGCACAAGAGTCGGACATCAGATAAGCTGGTTCAAATCTGCTGTCGTTGTTCTTTGTGTGTTAGCGGTCCTTGCAGCGTGTGTGTACGGTGCAGGGCATGCAATCGGTTTATTGCCGATGGTTGCGTAAATGATATTAGAGCGGTTTGAGCAGATTGCACAAGAAGTGATGGAGCGGTTGCCGGCGCAGTTTAGTGATAGAATCGATAACGTGCGCATTGTGGTGGAAGAATATCCGTCTGAAGAAACAATGCATCAGATGCACGCGTCGAAAACATCGTTGCTGGGATTTACCAGGGCATTCCGTTGACGCATCGCAACACATGGAACGAGTACCAGCCCGACAATACCGGATACGATTTATTTGTATCAGCGCAACATTGAATCGTTGTGTAGAACGGAAAAAGAAATTGAAGCACAGATTTACGAAGTTCTTTTACATGAAATTGGACATTACTTTGGCATGAACGAAACTGAAATTCGGCGTGCCATGCGAAATTATAAATAACAATATACTTACAGAATCGAGAGAACATTATGGCAAAAGTCATTCTTCAAATATCCTATGAAATTAATCCAGAAAAGCGCGATGAATATCTTGCACTATCAGTAAATTTAAAAGCGCACTTCGCTTTGGCGTTGAAGAAAAACTATACCATCTTTGAACAAAAGGGAAAGAAAAATTTCTTTGTTGAACAGTTTGAATGCGCTTCTATGGAAGAATATGAAGCATTAGAAGATGGAACAACTGAAAGTGGCGAAGCGTTGGTCAATCAACTGGAGTCCGTATTGAAAGACGGCAAAGCAAAGTATGCGACGCTGATCGAGATATAAGTTCATGGTTCACGTTGATGCTTGCCGGTCCGCATTCTGTTTGGCGGATCGAAGCGTGGATTTCAAGATACGAAGTCATCCTTTGACAAGCTCAGGATGACTTTTTTTATGTTGTTATTCTCCCGTAGTTTTTTCTCGTGTCTTGGTACAGAATTCTTTTTTTCGTATTTTAGGTATGTCAGGGTAGGATGAAAATATTTTTGAAAGATCATGGCAATGTCTCTTACAGAACAAATCAATGCGGATTTAAAAGCAGCAATGAAGTCCGGCGATACAGTGAAGTTGAATACCATTCGCTCGATTCGCGCACAGATTATTGAATTCTCCAAAAGCGGAACCGGCGCAGCCATCACACCGGAAATTGAAATGTCGATGCTGCTGAGCGCAGCAAAAAAACGTAAAGAATCCATTGAGATGTACGAAAAGGGCGGGCGCCAGGACCTTGCGGATCAGGAAAAACGTGAATTAGAAATTATCAGTTCCTATCTTCCCAAACAAATGACGAAAGAAGAAGCAGAAGCCGTGATCACAAAAATTATTTCGGAGACCGGTGCAGCGTCGGCAAAAGATTTCGGCAAAGTGATGCCGTTAGCAATGAAAGAATTAAAAGGAAAGTTTGACGGAAAAGTGGTACAGGAAATCGTGAAGCAAAAATTAGGAGCATAACACTATGCTGTTAGACATTTTAATTGCCGTACCGATCATTCTTTTTACACTGATGGGGTTGCGTGATGGCATCGTTCGTAAATTGATTGCCATTCTCGTGATGATCGGTGGATTATTTATAGGGCAGATCTATCAACACGATGCCGGAGAATTTCTTATCTCGAAGCTTAATGTCGATCCTTCTAATGCTCCCATGCTCGGCTACTTAACTATTTTTTTCGGTTTAGTGGTGCTGCAAGCGTTAGTGTATCGATTAGTTGCAGGAAACTATAAAATCGGCGGCGTAGCGGATCGCATTATTGGTTGTGTGCTGGGTTGGGCGGAAGGAATGTTGTTTGTCAGTGCGTTGTTATTGATCTTACTGCCGACAGGATTTCCTGCAAGAGAGACGTCCAAAGATTCACGATTCTATAAATCGGTTGTAAATATTGCGCCGCAAATATTGGACGTACAATCTGGACTGGATACGGAGTCTGTTCAACAGTCGTTAGGAATTCCGTCCAAAAAAGACGAGAAACCAAAAACTGAAAATTAATTTTCATCTGAGATTCGAGGGAACCAAAAAACAATCGTGACTGCATCTTCGCCGCAACATTCCGAAACTCTGCTTGCCGTGCTCCGCAAACTTGAATTTGATAAAGTTGTTGAACACGTGAGCGAGCTGTCTCTATCGGATTCCGGCAAAGCGCACGCCTTACAAATCCTTCCTGCGTTCGATTTACAAACTATTGAACCCGAACTCAAAAAAGTTTCCGAAGCAAAAGAATTGTTGATCGTCGAAGATGTTTCACCGCTTGAAACATTTCGTGACATCCGCGTTGCGCTTAAGAAGACAACCGTGGAAAACCAAGCGCTGTCCATCAATGAATTGCTGGAAATCAGCGTTGTTCTCCGAATTTCCCGCTCCCTAAAAACATTTTTTGCCAAACGGCAGCCGCTGTATCCACTGCTGCAAGAATACCAGCAGCAACTTACCGCGGATAAGATTACCGAGTTTCATATCACGGAAGCATTGGATGATCATGGATTTGTGAAAGACAGCGCCAGCAAAGAATTGCGCACCATCCGGCGATCCATTATGTCCGCAACGGAATCGCTTCGCAAAAAATTAGAAGCGATTCTCCGGCATATTTCTGAAAAAGAATTTGCGCAGGATGAGATTGTCACGACACGCGATGGGAGATTTGTAGTTCCTGTGAAAGCGGAATACAAAAACAACGTTCCCGGATTTATTCATTCCACATCCGCAAGCGGAGCCACGGTTTTTGTTGAGCCGGCAGAATCATTAGAATTGAACAATAGTCTGCGTGAATTGCAATTGCAGGAACAGCGAGAGATACACCGCATCCTTGTTGATCTTACACGCCAGGTTGCTGCAATTCGTGAACCGCTGGAACATACGTTCACTGTGTTGACTACGCTCGATGTCGTTTTCGCCAAAGGAAAATATTCCATTGAAATTATCGGCATTGCTCCAACGTTTTCTTCAATCCAAAAAATAAAGCTGCAAGGTGCGCGCCATCCCATTTTATTGCGGCACATGAAAAGGGAAGAGGTCGTTCCGCTTTCCATTGAACTTGGAGAAGAAGCAAACACGTTAGTCGTGACGGGTCCGAATGCCGGCGGAAAAACCGTTGCGTTAAAAACCATCGGGCTTCTTGCGGCATGCGCACAAGCCGGATTGCATATTCCTGTTGCATCGGATTCCGAGCTTGCCGTCTTCCAGAATTTCTTTGTCGATATTGGTGACGATCAATCGATTGAAAACGATCTCAGCACGTTCAGTTCGCATTTAATGCGATTGAAACACATGCTGAGCGAAGCGGATGCGCATTCACTGATCTTGCTCGATGAGATCGGTGCAGGAACAGATCCTGCAGAAGGCGGCGCGCTTGCTGCTGCGATCTTAAGCGAACTAACAAAGCGGCATGCAATTACTATTGCCACGACACACCACGGCGCACTCAAAGTGTTTGCACACGAAACGCCCGGCGTGCTAAATGGTTCTATGGAATTCGATCAATCGAATTTACGTCCAACGTATCGCTTCAAGAGCGGCATTCCGGGCAGCAGTTTTGCATTCGAGCTTGCAGAACGCATTGGCATCGCCTCTAACGTGCTTCAGGACGCGCGTACGCGCCTTGGAAGCGAGAAGATGCAGCTTGAGTCGCTCTTAATCGAATTAGAGCGCCAATCGCAAGCGTATCAACTTGCATTAAAGAATGCTGCCGAAGAAAAGCAGGCGGCAGAGACGCTTGCTCGTTCGTATGAATATAAAACGACGCAATTGAAACGCGAACTGAGCATCATTCGCAAAAAAGCTGTTGAAGAAGCTCACGAGATTGTGCAGAATGCACATGCAAAAGTCGAACAATCGGTTAAAGTAATTCGCGAACGCGGCGCGGATAAAGAAGCGGTGCGTTCGTCGAAGCAAGCGCTCAAAGGTTTGAGCGAGCAACTTCAGCAAATGTCCGCCAACGAAGAAAGTGTTGACACTTCCGAACAAGAAAAAATTGTTATTGGAGACAAGGTGCATTTGCGCGAAGGAACAGAACGCGGTGAAGTGATCGAAGTGCAAAACAAATATGCCATCGTCGAAATGCGTAATTCACGTTTGCGCGTTGCGTTAAAAGATTTACGGAAAGAATCTTCCAAGCAACCCGTCGTCATTTCAACGTCATCGCCGCACATTGAAACACCGGAAGCTACGAATGAAATCGATCTTCGCGGATTATTTGGCGAAGAAGCAGTTGCACAAGTGCAAACATTTTTGGATAATGCGTATGCGGCTGGTTTGCATCGCGTGGACATTATTCACGGAAAGGGAACCGGCGCATTGCGCAAACATATTACCGCATTTCTTCAAACCTATCCCCACGTCAAAGCGTTTCGTCTGGGTGAATGGAATGAAGGAGGCACAGGCGTTACTGTTGTAGAGTTGTCAGAATAAAAGAATTTGGTCAATTTATTTTTTTTGAAAGCATAGAATGGAATCTCATTTTAAACCGGCACTTGGAAATGAACCTGAAGTTAATTTTGAACTCGCAAAGCAGCACGGATTATCCGAAGAAGAATATGAACGGATACAAAAAATCCTCGGACGTGTTCCGACCTACACGGAACTTGGCGTTTTTAGTGTGATGTGGAGCGAGCATTGCAGTTATAAAAACTCCATCGCGCTGTTAAAGACATTGCCCAAAAAAGGAAAGCATCTCTTAGTCGAAGCTGGCGAGGAAAACGCAGGGCTTGTGGACATCGGCGATGGATTGGCTGTATCATTTAAAATCGAAAGCCATAACCATCCCTCAGCCGTTGAACCGTACCAAGGTGCAGCAACGGGTGTCGGCGGCATTTTGCGCGATATTATTTCCATGGGTGCACGCCCGATTGCTGTTTTAAATTCGTTACGCTTCGGCAATCTCTCCGATCCTCATACCAAACAATTAGTGACGCGCGTGGTAAAAGGCATTGCCGATTACGGAAATAGCTTTGGCGTTCCAACAGTTGCCGGTGAAGTGTATTTTGATAATTCCTACGGCGAAAACCCGCTTGTGAATGCTATGGCAGTCGGTATCGTCGAGCACGGCAAGGTGGCAAAAGCACTTGCGGAAGGCGAAGGAAATCCTGTGCTAATTGTAGGATCGAAAACCGGACGGGATGGAATACACGGAGCGACGTTTGCGTCTGAAGAAATTTCCGAAGCATCCGAAGCAAAGCGGCCGTCTGTGCAAGTCGGTGATCCGTTTGCAGGGAAACTTTTGCTTGAAGCAACGCTTGAAGCAATTGCCACTGGATATCTTGTAGGTGTGCAAGATATGGGCGCAGCCGGAATCATTTGTTCAACATCAGAAATGAGTGCGCGCGGTAATTCCGGTATGTTGATTGATACAGAAAATATTCCCATCCGCGAAAACGGAATGAGCCCGTACGAAATTCTTTTATCGGAATCTCAAGAGCGCATGCTCTACATCGTCAAAAAAGGACACGAAGATGCGATAATCGCTATCGCAAAGAAATGGGACTTAGATGTACAAGTCGCAGGCGTTGTTCAGTCAAAGAATTTATTAGAGATCAAAATAGGAGGGAAGAATGTCGTTACGGTTCCTCCCGATGTGTTGGTCCTTGGCGGCGGTGCACCCATATACCATCGTGAAACTCGTGAGCCGGCATATTTGGCCAAAGCGAATAAGTTTGATATTGCGACGTTGGATGTTCCAGCTGATCTTAATAAAACGTTGAAAGACCTTCTTGCAAGTCCAAATATAGCAAACAAGCATTGGGTATACGAGCAATATGATTCTATGGTTCGCACGAATACCGTAGATACGACTTTTTCTGATGCCGCTGTCGTTCGCATCAAAGGAATTAAAAAAGGATTGGCAGTAAAGACCGATTGCAATGCACGATTCGTATATTTGAATCCGCGGCGCGGAACGAAAATTGCTGTTGCCGAATCAGCGCGTAATGTTGTTTGCGTTGGTGCAAAACCTATTGCAATAACAAATTGCTTAAACTTTGGAAATCCTTATGATCCAGAGATTTACTGGCAGTTTAGTGAAGCGATTCTAGGTATGAAGGATGCTTGCCTTGCATTCGAAACTCCGGTGACTGGAGGTAACGTCAGTTTTTATAACGAGGGTCCAAGCGGCGCTATCATTCCAACGCCGGTTATTGGTATGCTCGGCATTATCGACGATGCAGACGCTGCTATGACCGCAAATTTCAAACAGTCAGGCGATCTTGTTCTTGAATTAGGCATGAACAAGTGTGAGCTTGGTGGATCCGAGTATTTATCTTTGCGTACAGGAAAAATTCTCGGCAACGCACCTGAGATCGATTTACAGTATGAAAAACGTTTATATGAGCTGACGTTAGAACTTATGAAGAATGATCTTATTAAGTCTGCACATGATGTTTCGGACGGCGGCATTGCAATAACGATTGCCGAAGGATTATTTGCAGATCATAAGCTGGGATTTGAGCTTACAGGTTCGTATCTGAACAGCAAACGAGCCGATGCAACGTTGTTCGGAGAATCACAATCGAGAATTGTTATAAGCGCGGATAATAAAAATATAAATACGATTAAATTGCTGGCAGATAAATTAAAAATTCATTCTGCAATCATCGGAAAGATTACCAATACCGGAAAGCTCAACTTAGGGAAGCATATCAGTGTTGATGTTTGTGAATTGGATGATCTTTACAGCGGTGCAATAGAGAAACTTGTATAGAAGGGTGAACGCGGACAATACTTATTCCGCATAATATATATTATAACTATATCACTTATTCTGGAACTTGAATCCAGACACTCTTTGGTTCTATTGACAACTCTGCTTTTATAGCATTGTTACTGATAATCTCACCATCAACATGGATAACTGTCGGCGTTTTGGATTGCATTTGCAGTTGTTTGGTGTTTAATAGTTCGATCCCATCAACTGATCCGTGCAATCCTTTCGGCACTTTCCATACTGCCTTAAGTATTCTTCCCATCCGCATTTTCGGTACAATACATATCTGAAACATAGCATCATCCGGCTGTGCCTGTGGCGTTAACTTGAATCCGTCGCCTTCGAATTGTCCGTTGCCAACGCAGACAAACAACGCCGTCAGTTGTTTCGCCCAGAAATCAGATTTTATTTCGACCTCAATGGGCTTATATCGTATCAATGTTTTTATTGCAGCATAACCATATAACGCAATACCGTGTAGATAGTTAATGGCTTGTGTCTCGCGCGCAATTTCTGCATCTAATCCCATTCCGAAACTATTAAGAAACTTCTTTTGAATGACAAAATTTGTGTTTTTCTCTGTTACAATTACACTGCCAAGGTCAAAGAGTTTTCGTTTTCCGTTGAATGCAATATCTAAGGCACGATAAGGATCGTTTGGAATGCCGATTGATCGAATAAAATCATTCCCGGAGCCGATTGGCAATATTCCGATCGAAGTCTTTGTTCCAGCAACAGCCGCAGCAACGTTATTCAACGTGCCGTCGCCGCCTGCAGCAATAATCACATCAACATCGTTTGCCATGTCTTTGGCAAGCTGATAGGCATGTTCTGGGTGCTGAGTGCGTTCAAAAAGAAATGTCGGATGCTTTTTACGGATAACGCCAAGAAGCTTTCGTTCAATCCGTCGGGCTTTTCCTTTGCCTGCAACAGGATTAAAGACGATACCGATTTTTTTAGACATCAATACTGCCGCGAAACGTAATGACAGCCGGGCCTATGAGTTGAATATCGGAAAAATCCATCTCCGATATTCTCTTGAACTTTACTGTGAGCTTTTTTCCGCTCTTAGGTATAACTGTGATGGGCGATGGAATCTTCCAGAGTGTCGATGCAATGAGCGCCGAAGCAACACTGCCTGTACCACAGGCATACGTTTCTGCTTCAACACCACGCTCATAAGTTCTTATAAAGATTTGCGATGCCGCTGTTCGCTTAATAAAATTTACATTGGTTCCATCAGGCGCAAAGTTCTGATGATAACGAATTTGTGCCCCGATAATTTCGACAGGCGCATCTTCAAGCAAATGAAATTTCGTCACCATCTCATCCACATCGATCACGACATGCGGTGCACCCGTGTTGATAAAATGATACGGATAAATTTTATCATTAATCGTTAATCGTTCGTTGAATGCTGCATCCCATGGCTCTACCATCGTCAATGCGACTTGATTTTTTAAAATTTTGGAAGTATAAATCCGTTTGTTGGCAATGAATCGTTGCTCTTTTCCTGCGGCACCGAGCGTATAGGCAAGATAAGAAATGCATCGGCCTCCGTTGCCGCACATACCGCCATAGCTGCCGTCAGCATTAAAATAGCTCATCGTGTAGTCGGCACCTTTGGCTTTATCGATCAGTATCAATCCATCGGCGCCAATGCCGAACCGCCGCTCGCACAGTTTTCTTGCAAGAGCAACTTTATTTTTTATCCGTCCGTTCCGATTATCGATCATAACAAAATCGTTGCCGGCGCCGGACATCTTATAAAATTCAATTTTCATATAGTAGAATTATAGAAAGATAATTCTGTTGAATTGATTATATTACAACAGATTACCACCATTTGTTGTATAAAAATAATAGTGGAGGTGCGGGGAGTCGAACCCCGGTCCGAAGAGAAGATACTCACAACGTCTCCATACATATTTTGCCATTTAATCTCGTGCTTGGAAACTCCGGCAAACAGGATTGGCTAAGCACCAGCGCGCGTAATCCGCTTTTGGCGGCTTTGTCACTTCCCCGTGTGCAGAAAAAGTAACTATCCCATCTAAGCGTCGTTCATTCCACCACCGGTGGGCAAACAGTGAAAGAACGGGTTACCTATAAATTAGGCAGCCAGTGCGTAATCGTAATTGGCACTTAATGTTTTACCGCTTTTTAGCATGGACACGGTGACCATGGTACTGCAGTCATGAGCTTCCTCATCCACGTCGAAGCCATGTCACCCCCATAATTCAAAGAACATATTTATAGGTATAATATACTTTTTTTCGGAGACTAATCCAAACGGATCCGTGCCTTCCACTTTCTGCTTCCCGCTTCATCGATTTTGCGTTCAATCTTTAGGACATAGAGCACCGATCGGCAAATGTACCATCCTTGCCGCTGATCTCTTCCAATGTTATCTGCAACCTACAAATTAATTTTATAACCCAGCGCTTTGAGTTCTTTCATTAATCCCAGACTTGCTTCTTCCAATTTCACAACGATGGGATTATCCAGCACACCCGGAACGTTCGGCGGAAACGGAACATCTGTCATGTGCAACACACAAACATTGCCTTTACCCAATTTGCCTACAAAATGTCCGAGTTCAAACATCGCATAGCCGAGATCATCTATGGTGAGAACGAAGAATGCATATTTTACATTTGTCTGTTCAGCAAGCACATCGAGATTCAGCATTTGTCCGTGTTGCCGTTCCAGCACAACTTCTTCTATTCCGATTTCCACAAGAAATTGCCCAAGTTGAAGCCGCAGCGGATCGTTGCTTTCACCGACCACATACACTTTGTTGTTCGTTGCATTTTGAGGGCGAGCAACTGTTGATGTTGATACAGATTTCGTCGGCGGCCTGAGTGTGCGTGTTCCTCCTGCTTCGCTCGATGCGGCAACAGCAGCTTGCGGCGCAGCCGATGCTAACTCCGGCGATGCTTTGAGCTTCTCATACAATTCTTTCATCTGCCCTAAAATTAAATTTGCCGACGTCTGATAAAAAAACACTCCCTGCACATCACGCGTGATTTTATTTTTGTAGGAAAAGCCGATTGGCCCGGACAATTCAAGAATTTCCAAACACGCTCTTCGCCACTCGAGATAATTATTTTGCAAACGCGCATTGTAGCCGGAGAAATCGAATCCGCCCTGCGGCAAAAGCTGTTCACCGGCTTCGACCAATTCCTCAAAACGTATCACAATCTGTTCAGACATAATTCAACTTGCGGTTATGCGCGCACTCATTCTTTCGTTTGATAAATTTATCTCACCACCGCGCCAGTCGTTATTTCTTCGCGCAGCGAAACGAGTGTCAGCTTACCGCTTTCATCACTTGCCGCGAGAATCATTCCTTGTGATTCCTGTCCCATCAATTTTGCCGCTTGTAAATTTGCGACGACAACAATTTCTTTGCCGACCAAATCTTCCGGCGTATAGTGCTGTGCAATGCCGGCAAGCACCTGCCTGCGTTCGCCACCGATTTCAACTTGTAGCTTCAGCAGTTTTTTTGATTTAGGAACATTCACCGCTTCGAGAACACGTGCAACACGAAAATCGATTTTTTGAAAATCATCAATTGTAATAGTCGGCTTGATCGGAGCAATTGCCGGTGTGCTTGCATCGGGTTTTCTTTCTCCTTCCAAAAACTTAACTATCTCATCGATCTGCTTGTCTTCAATTTTTGAAATGAGAATTTCTGATTTATTGAGCTGATGATTTTCTTCAAGATGAAATTCCGAAGCGGTATCCCACCCAGCAGTTTGCACGGTTCCACTCACATTCAACATCTTCCATATTTTTTCAGACATTGCAGGAACAACCGGTTCAAAAAGGATCGCTAACGAACGCACAAGTTGCAAAGCAATGTTCAGCGTGGTAGCACATTGTTCTGGATTGGACTTTGCGGTTTTCCACGGCTCGCTGTCATTAAAATATTTATTGGCTGAACGCGCAAGTCCCATCGTTTCAAACAATCCATCGCGAAAACGGTAATGATCATACGACTCGCCGATTTTCGCAGGTGTTTCTTTCAACTTGACAATAATTCCTTTATCTAATGCATTTAGAGTACCAAGCGTTGGTACTCTACCGCCGTAATTCTTTTCAGTGAATGCAAACGTACCATTGATAAAGTTGCCGGCAATATCCGCCAGTTCGTTATTGACCCGCGCTTGAAAATCTTTTAGATAAAAATCACTGTCGCTTTTTTCAGGAAGATTGACGGCAAGAGCATAGCGCAGCAAATCCGCAGAAAAGAACTTTAGAAAATCCTTCACATCGATTCCCCAGCCGCGGCTCTTAGAAAATTTCTGCCCTTCAAAATTTAAAAACTCATTTGCCGGAACATTTTCCGGCAGCACATATTGTTCTTTGCCGCCGTCGTTCCAAGCCATCAACATTGCCGGAAACACGATGCAGTGAAACACGATATTATCTTTTCCGATGAATGGAATATATTTCGTGTCATCGTTGAGCCAGAATTTTTTCCACTCATCCGGTGTGCCTCGCTTCACTGCCCATTCTTTCCCGGAAGAAATGTAACCGAGCACTGCATCGAACCATACATAAATTACTTTTTTCTCGAATCCCTTTACCGGGACCCGGAACACCCCAGCTTAAATCACGTGTCACGGCTCGATCTTCCAAACCGCTTTTGAACCAGCTCCCGCAATAGCGCAGAACGTTTTCTTTCCAGCCGTCGCGTTTGCTGCGCTCGTCAATATACGCTTCTAATCGTTTTTGAAAATTTCCTAACGGAAAATACCAATGTGTCGTTTCTTTCACGACCGGTGTTGCACCGCAGAGTTTACATTTCGGATCGATCAAATCAACTTGATTCAACCACGTGCCGCAATTTTCACATTGGTCGCCGCGTGCTTGCGTGGATTTACAATTCGGACATGTTCCTTCGACATAACGGTCAGCAAGAAACATATTGTCTTTCTCGCAGAACAATTGCTTTTCTTTTTTCTCTCGAACAATCTTGCGTTGATAAAATTCTGTAAAAAATTCTGTTGTCGTTTCATAATGCAAAGGCAGTGAGGTGCGGGAATAATTATCAAAACTCATTTCGAATGCATCGAATACGGCTTTGTTTGCCGGATGATAACGATCGATAATCGCTTTCGGCGTTGTTTTTTCTTTTTCTGCTGAAACCGTGATGGCAACACCGTGTTCATCCGAACCGCCGAGAAACAACACTTCGCGCTTTTTTGAACGCTGATATCGTGCATAAATATCTGCGGGCAAATAGGCGCCTGCGAGATGTCCAAGATGAAGATAGCCGTTCGCATACGGCAATGCAGCAGTGATGAGAATACGTTGAAATTCTTTTTTCATAATTCAATTGTTTCTGATAATGTCCGTTTCAAGTCAATGGATAAATTGATAAGAAGTAATGAAAGGTAAACATTTTTATCAACTTGGGCAATGGCGCGTTCGACGGCGCTTTGTGCTGCCGCTAAATTTGCATGCGGGAAATGAGCAACAAAGTTTTCCAGACTTTTTCGATCTTCGTCATTAATCGTTGAAATGGCAGTTTGTGTGCGAAGAATCATGGCATCGCGCAGCCATGATCGCAACAACTTTAACCATCGTTCTACACTTGAACGATCATTCGATGCTGTTAATTCATCAACGGCATTCAACGCGTTGTTTTTTTTCTTGCTTAACGCAAACCGCACAAACTCTACCGCCGTTGCACGTTCATCGGCAACATCTTTTTGCAATAACTTGCGGGCAAGTCCATAGCTGCCATTGGCAAGTTGTGTTGCGAGTTGTGCCGATGCTTGATCTGCGCCCTCTCGTTCAATAAGTGCATGCTCCACATCTTCATCAGAAAGCACATCGCATCGCACAAGCTGACAACGAGAAAGTATCGTCGGCAGCAATTGATCTTTTGCTGATGTGGTGAGCAACAAAATCGTGTCAGGCAGCGGCTCTTCTAATGTTTTCAGAAGCGAATTCATCGCTTCCGTATTCATCAATTCGGCATTCAAGAAAATAAAGACCTTCTTCCCTGTTTCGATTTGTGTTAAAGAAGATTCTCGTTTAATTTCCCGCACACTATTGATCTTGATAAAATTCGCTTTGCCGATTTCGATCTGATGATATGGATCGCGGGATTTGATTCCGATCTGTTCACGAATTTCTGTAATTTGATTTTCTGTCAACACTCCAATCGGATCATCGCCTTGTTTCTCACCCTTTCCTACAGGAAGCGCAAAAATCAACTTAACGTTAGGATGCTGAAGCATAGTCATCTTTTTGCAACTGGAACATTCGCCGCATGCCTCCGTGTGTTGCCGTTCACAGTTGAGCGCCTTGGCAAATTCAAGTGCAAGTGCATCTTTGCCAATGCCCTCAGGCCCATAAAATAAATACGCATGAGCAACACGCTTGCTTGCCAGCGACTTCTGCAATAATTGCTTCACACGGTGTTGTCCCATAACAGAATCCCAGCTCATCAGAACGTGTGCCCCACGCCTAAGTGAATAATGCCTCCGGAAAATGTTTCCGGGAAAAATCGTTTTTGTGTAATCCAAATTTGTGATTGAGGATCGTACATCTTCATGCCAAAATCAATACGAATAGGGCCGGCGACAGTGTTATATCGTAATCCGAATCCTGTTGCCATCGCTACTTCCGTCAGACGAACCTGTTTCGGCTCGGTCCACACATTTCCAAAATCATAAAAGAACACAAAAGATATTTTATTGAGATCAAGAAATAAAAACGAAGCGGCATTTTTCAACGGATTCCATCGCGCTTCCGCAGTACCTTCCACCAAGGCATCGCCGCCAAATTCAGGATTAGGAACAGCACCAAGCACTCTTGCCTGCCAACCGCGAACACTTCCGCTTCCACCGGCATAAAAGCGTTGCGTGAAGGGAACGTCCAATGGTGATTGGCCATACAAAAACGCACCGCCGACATGCAAACGAGTAGCCAAAATAAAATTTTGCTGACCCGACCCATCAAAATACCATTGCCCCGTAACAACAGATTTAACATACTCCGCATAGGGCAAGTTGATACCCAATGTTTTCCCAAAGATCCGCGGCAGTGACCCGCCTTCTTCCAAGGAAATAGAATGAAAAAATCCTTCAGAGGGATTAAATAAATCATTCCGCTTATCTCGTTGCAGTGTAAACGTGAGAATAGAATTAAACTGCTTTGAAAATTCATATCCTTGTGCAAATATTGTATCCGTTTGCGTGACAACGGCAGTGGGATGACTCAACTGCATCATCCAATCAACAAACATTTTCGTATATGTTGCCGTCTGCGATATGGTTCCGATTCGAGTAATCAATAGGGGGAGATAATAAGCTTGCTGTTTATCGATACTTCCTGAAATGGTAGCGCTAATGTTTGTTTTGTTGTTGATAAAATAAGGCCACGTAATCTGTGTCGTAAATTCCATTTTGGCAACCAATGAACTGTCGCGCAATGCATTTCCTTGCAGAATCGTATGTAACCAATAGCCATTGAGTGATTGTACAGGTCAAGCGTAATTGCGAAGAAAAATTTTGTGCGCCGCCAAATATATTTCTATTGTTATATCCTACACCTCCCAAAATATTAAATGCATTGTTTTCATCATTGATACCAAGTTCCGGCGTTAATTCCTGAAACGGTCGCGTTCGCACGTTGATGCGTGTCGGTATGTACCGCTGCGAAGTATCTGTCGGCAAGTTTTCGATTTTCGATGCTTCAAAAACACCGAGACGGTTGAGGTTTCGCTCGCTCTCTATTTTTTTTTGTTCACTATAAAAATCATTAGATGTATAATCAATATGCCGTAAGACAACGGAAGAATCGATGTAATTCTTTGATGAAGAATCTTGTTGAACCGTAATGGCGCCAAATTGATAGCGAACACCGGGCTTAAAGGAAAATGAAATTTTATAATTATTGGAAGACGCATATCGCAACGCAACAACAGTATCTGCCTTCACATTAATGTATCCGTTGTTGGCAAATGTGGCAACGAATCGACGTAATTCCGATTCGACTTGTTCCATCACAAACGGTGCACCGACGGTTATCTGTTTATTGGTCATCAACGCCTCTGTAACATCCGACGGCAATGTATCAATGCCTTTGTAAAGAATTGTATCAATAAACGAACGTCTGCCTTCAGAAATTTTAAAGGTTATGGCAACAGATCGATCTTCCTCGCGGATAAGCAAATTCGTATCAATGGCAGCATGAAAAAATCCATGGTCTTGATAATATTGCTTGAGTTGATGAAGATCGGATTCGAAAATAATAGGGTCAAAATATTCCGGTTTCTGTCCGCCCAGATATTCTTTCTCCCCCATCCGATGATAGATCCATTTCCATATCCCCAGCGGCGTTTGCCGCGTTCGGACCACACTCAACAATTGATCTTTGCTCAGTTGTTGGTTGCCATCAAAATTCAATTGTTCAACTTCGTATCCCTGTATTGCCTGCTGAGCGTACACACGTATTCCGCTGGTAAGCAGAACCATCCCGATTACCGAAAAAAAGATTATGTTGTGAATAAAAAACCCAGCAGAAAGGTGCTGGGTTGAAAATTCTTTTGATACTGTGTGCAATGTAATTATGAGTTGTGTGCCAATGTTCCAGTACTAAAGCTAATATTCCTTTTCATCTTCAAAGAAAAAATCATCGTCCGTTGGATAATCAGACCAAATCTCTTCTATGCTTTCATAGGGTTCATCGGTATCTTCCAACTCTTCCAAATTTTGAACAACCTGCGTCGGTGCACCTGTACGCACCGCATAGTCAATCAATTCTTCCTTTGTAGCAGGCCAAGGAGCATCGTCAAGATAAGATGCAAGCTCGATGGTCCAAATCATACTCGTTCTACTCCTTTAATAAAATCTATTGTTGAAAATCTTTGGGATTGATATCGTCGAAAAAATAGTCAATCGGATTTTGTGCAACACCGTTCACCCGGACTTCATAATGCAAATGTGGTCCGTTTGAAAGGCCGGTATTCCCAGACCGTGCGATTATTTCGCCGCGTTTTATACGCTGTCCTTCATGGACAAGAATTTGGGATAAATGTCCATACAAGGTCTTCAGTGAATAACCATGATCTATTTGTAATGTTACACCGTATCCGCTTTCATGTCCTGTAAAAGAAACAATCCCATCGGCAGTCGCATAAACGGGTGTACCAACGGCATTGTTGATATCCACTCCCTAATGCTTCCGATAAAAATGTAATACAGGATGCAATCGCATTCCAAAATCATTTTTATTATATAATCCAGCCATAGGTTTTAATGCAGGCATGTGTTCAAACCGAACTTTATTTTTTTCATAAGTTTCAGTAACATCATGGTAATTTGCCAATTGTAATTGGATTTCTCTTTCTGCATTATCGGTTGAACTTTGTAATTTGTTAAAAAGATTATTGACATCGGTTGATGAAGTAAAATCCATTCGCTCATCGACACCACCTGTTCCCGCTTTGAGAACATCGTTATCTAATTTGGGCAAATCGACCATCACACGAAGTTCATTTCCTTTATCGCCCAATACACTTAATTGCTTTTGAACGCCTTCTAACTGATGTGACAGATAATTCAGTCGATCTTTTAGAAATTGATTTTCCGATTGCAAGGATGACTGATGCGTGAACAATCCCACTCCAGCAACGTCGCCGTACTGTTGATTAAGCAGTACCAGCGAACAGAAAACAACAATGCCGATTATTATACCGCAAGACACCAATTTCGTTCGCGTCCAGTGGACTTCTTCAAACATTAAAGTTTTTGCCGAAAATTTATATAATTTAGTTTTATTCATCATTCATACTTGTCCCCATCGTAACGAAAGGGACAGGGTGAAGTTAGAAAATTATTTAGGATTTGTCAAGAGTTATTCGAAATCATGTCCAAAATAATCTATAGCCCTTCTGCCGTGCGATTTTTCGGCAATTGCAGCATCTAAACGCCGAGCAAACTCTTTTGCGGCATCATAGCCATACCGTTTTGACAAATAATCTAAAGCGATTACTTCCACAATAACGGTAATATTTTTTCCCGGAAAGACCGGTAATTTAATATGAGGTAAATTGACACCTAAGATGGAAATATCTTCGTGGTCAAGTCCTGTACGAGTATATTCAATATCGGTTCGCCATTCTTCCAACTCGACAATAATTTCGATCCGCTTTTGATAACGAATAGCGCGAATACCGAAAATCGAACGGACATCGATGAGACCAAGTCCACGAATTTCCATAAAATGTTTCACGACATCCGTACCGGCACCCATTAAGATGCCTTCACCTTTTCGAATCATCATGACAACATCGTCGGCAACAAGACGGTGGCCGCGTTCAACAAGGTCTAATGTGATTTCGCTTTTCCCGATACCTGAACGACCGGTAATCAGCACGCCGATGCCATACACATCGATGAAGGAACCATGAATGACTGTTTGCAATGCAAATTGATCATCCAAAAAATCGCTCATAAAATAATCGAACTTCGTCGTTTCAAATGGAGATCGAAAAACAGAGACTCTATGTTCTGTTGCAATGGCGATCAATTCTTCATCTAAACCATTGTCGTTGGTAATAAAAATGCACGGTATGTCAAACTGAAAAATAGTTTGAAATGATTTAATGCGTTCGCTCAACGTTAAGTGATTGAGATAACGAATTTCCGTATTGCCAAAAATTTGGACGCGATTATAGGTAAAAAGTTCCACATAGCCGGCAAGCGCTAATCCCGGGCGGTGAATGTTCTTATCGCGAATCTCCTGTTCAAATCCTACATCGCCATTCAATGATTGGAGCTTGAGCCGTTCTTTATTGGCTTCATACAAAAATCCTACGGTGATACTTTTTTTCTGTGTCTCTTTTATTTTTTCTAACGGCATCGTCGTGCGCTCCTGCGTCGTTATGACTTTGAACGAACCTTCAACACTTCTTTTTTGTCTTTTTCATGCAACCGATCTTTATATTTTTTCAACTGAACCAATATTTTTTCAACAGCGATATCGACTGCCTTGGGAAATTCTTCCGCTCGTCCTTCGCTGCTCAAAACAGTGCCATAAACGGATGCGGTTACTTCAGCGATCTTCACGCTGTCCTTTGGTTTTTCATAAAACAAAATCACTTCGGCTTTCACGATGCCATCGTAAAAGCGTTCCAATTCATTGACTGCATTGGTAGCATACTCAATCAATGATTCGTGAGCTTTAAAATGCCGCGCCGTAACTTTGATGTTCATAATCTTGCTCCTCTCTAAAATTATTGGTTATGCTTTGGGGTGTGCGTTTTCATAAACTTTTTTCATGCGTGCCGCTGACACGTGTGTGTACACTTGCGTTGTGGATAAACTTTCGTGGCCCAGCAATTCTTTCACCGCACGTAAATCAGCACCGCGGTTCAATAAATGCGTAGCAAAGGAATGACGCAGCACATGCGGGCTTTGTTTTTCAACTTCCGAAACTTGACGGATGTATTTTCCTACCAGCAATCCGACTGCTTGCGGATACATTCGCTTACCACCGGTTGTTAAAAATAAAGGAACTGCCTCTGACAATTTCTTTCCTTGAAGATCGATACGTGTTGCTAAATATTCATCAATTGCTTGCAATGCTTTTTCTCCGACCGGAAGAATACGTTGCTTGCGTCCTTTACCAAATACTTTTATCACACGTTCGTTTGGTTGAATGTCGCTCACATTCAAACCGATTAATTCGCTCAAACGAATTCCCGTGCTGTAAAATAATTCCAAAATCGCTGCATCTCGTTTTCCATTGAGGCGCGTTTTATCAGGTGCATTCATCAGTGCTTCAGCAGTTTTTTCGTCAAGAAATGTCGGTAGATGTTTATCAGTGTGCGGTGTGATGAGCACCAACGCAGGATTTCCTTCCACGAGTTTTTGCCGATGGAGATACTTGAAGAAACTGCGCAACGAAGCGATCTTTCTTGCCGCACTGCGATTGCTAAAGCCCTTATCTAACAAATTGCCAAGAAATGCGCGCAATGTTTCTTTATGAATATCCCGAACATCGGTAATTCCTTCGCTTCGCAAAAAACTGAGCAACTCCGTTAAATCCGTTTCATAGGATGTGATGGTGTTCGGCGAATAATTTCTTTCCACCTCAAGGTATTCAAGAAATTGTCTGATCACTTGCTCCATAAAAATTCTTTCACCGTTTTCACGCTACCGTTACGGCAAGTTCTTCTTTTGCCATTTCCTGCTTGCACGCTGGGCACAAAAGATATTCACCCTTTGCCTGCGAATATTTTGCAACAACATACTCATTGCCGCACATCGGACATTTTTGATCGACCGGTTTATCCCACGAAGCAAAATCGCAAGCAGGATATTTTGAACAGCCATAAAACTTACGCTTCCCCTTTTTTGTTTTACGTTCAATCAAATCGCCTTCCTTGCACTTTGGACATTTGATGCCCATCGAAATCGGTTTGGTGTTTTTGCAAGTCGGATAGTTGGAACAGCCCAAGAAGGAGCCGAACTTTCCACCTTTTACGACCATATCGCCGCCGCATAACTCGCATTTGCCGCCAATAACATGCTGCAACTTTGCCTGATCTTCCGCCAGTGGTTTCGTATTTTTACAAGTTGGATAACCGGTGCACGCCATGAATCGTCCGTTTCTTCCCCACTTAATCACCATCGGCTTTCCGCACAATTCACAAAGTTCTTCTGTTGCTTCTTGCAATGATTTTTTGATGGTCGTTGCCAAACTGTTTGCATGTTCAACAGAGAGATGAAACGGTTCATAAAAATCTTTCATCACTTTCAAATATTCTTGCTTACCGGATGCAATCGTATCGAGCTCTTCTTCCATCTTCGCTGTAAATTGCACATTGACGATTTCCGGAAAATATTTATTCAGTAACTTGTTGACCTGCATGCCAAGATCGGTTGCGTATAACTTTCGTTCGTTTTGTTCGACATATTTTCTATCGATCACGGTGCTTACAATCAAGGCATACGTACTTGGACGTCCGATGCCCAGCGCTTCAAGTTCTTTTACCAATGTCGCTTCCGAATACCGTCCCGGCGGTTTGGTAAAATGTTGACGCGGTAACAAATCGGATAACTTTGCCGATTGCCCCGCAGCCAAAGTTGCAGGAAGTTTCGATGTCGGATCAGCATCATCGCTTTCGCTTCCATTTTCTTCCGCAACATCATCGAACACTTGCAAGAACCCACGGAATTTCGGCAACTGATCTGTTGCACGAAACAAATAATCTCCTCCTTCAACATCCACAGTTACCTGTTCAAATTCCGCCGATGCCATTTGGCATGCAATGAATCGATTCCAGATCAATTCATACAAGGCAAACATATCTTTATCAAGATATTTTTTTACTGCTTTGGGAGTATGTTTAATGGACGTCGGACGAATGGCTTCGTGTGCATCCTGTGCAGATTTTCCTTTTTTAAAAAGCCGCGGCTCTTTGGTACATATTGATACCCGTAATTATTCAAAATATATTCACGCACATGAGCAACCGCTTCTTCACTCAATCGTGTGGAGTCTGTTCTCATATACGTGATGAGACCGACCAATCCTTCTTCACCGATTTCTTGACCTTCATAAAGTTTTTGTGCAAGCATCATCGTGCGCTTCGTGGACATACGCAAGCGGCGCGCGGCTTCCTGCTGTAAGGTACTGGTGATAAACGGTGCAGGCGGATTTCGCTTGACGGGCTTTCTGATAACATTCGAAATTTGGAATTGTTGCTTTTCAATATCTGCAACATATCCTTTGGCCGTTGTTTCATCCGGTACGCGCGGTTCGTTGCCGGCAACTTTTGCGAGTTTCGCTAAAAATTTATCTTCGTGGAGTGTTGTAAATTCTGCCGTCAGCGACCAATATTCATCCGGCACAAAACTTTTAATCGCAAGTTCGCGTTCACAAATCAATCGTACCGCAACGGATTGGTACACGCCCCGCCGATAGACCGTAATACATCGTCTTCCAGATGAACGGCGAGACTTTATATCCCACAATGCGATCCATCGCACGGCGTGCTTGTTGCGACATCACCATGTGCGTATCTATTTTTTTCGGATGTGCCATGCCATTCTGTACACCGGTTTCTGTGATCTCATGAAACAAGACACGTTTAATATGTTTATTTTTATCGCCAATCACTTCAGCAATGTGCGCTGCAATGGCTTCGCCTTCGCGATCAGGGTCAGTTGCAATAAACACGGCTTTCGCTTTTTCAGCTTTCTCTAAAATTTTATCGACAACGGTTTGCTTGCCTTCGATGGTTTCGTACACCACCGAGAAGTCGTTATCAATATCCACACTTAACTTGCTCTTCGGCAAATTTTTAATGTGTCCAACCGATGCTTCAACAACATAATCCTTACCAAGATATTTGTTAATGGTTTTTGCTTTTGAAGGTGATTCAACTATAATTAAAGATTTTTCCATGATTCCAGATTTCAATGTATTGTATCGTTAAATCCAAACGCTACTTGACCGTTCATTCCATCGACATCGAACAGATATGATGCCACAAAGGATTTAATTTCTGTCAACCCGACAGAAGAAAATCCCGCAGTCATAATACGTTCGATGATGGCTTCCACATCTGCGTTGGAAATGATTCCCAGCTGCAGGCATTGCATTAAATAGCCCGCTGCCTGCGGATTGATGATCATTTTTTCGGCGTCATTTAACAAGCGATGAGAATTGCTATTGCCTTCCGTCGGAGCGGTCAACAATTGTCCCACCGAGAGACGTTCAAACAGCCATGAAAATGCCGATGAAATTTCACTCGGCGTGTAACCATCTCGTTCCAGCGAAGAGACATCCACCTCGCTCAAGCGTTTGTTAGATTTTAATTCGTTGACAAGATATAAAATTATTTCCACTATTCGTTCTTGCATATCACTATTTTATTTTTCTAATTTCGCTAAATACTGATCTTCACGAACGTGCATTTTCTTACGTTCGGTTTCTGTTTTATCGTCGTATCCCAATAGATGTAATGCTCCATGGATCAACAGCCGTTTTGTTTCCTGCGTGTACGTAACATCGTATTCCTTCGCTTGTTCACGTGCTGCGTCGAGATTGATATACAGTTCAGCTTCAACGCCAATATCAGAGCCAAGCGGAAATGCAATCACATCGGTACTATAATCGTGATTCAAAAATTTCTTATTAATCGTTTTGATGAATCGATTATGCGTGAACACCACTGCAAGAGGAGGCAACGGTTTGCGTTCACCTGTATAGACGTGTTGAAGTGTCCGTAAAGTTTCCTTATGTGAAAATCGGAGATGGGGATGGTTCGTGTAAATATCAATCATCCGCTGAATCAACTCCTCTTGCTCACGGTGAACTTTTTCGGTTTATGCGTTTGCCGTTGAATGCCGGCTGGCGGCAACACCGCTTCCGTCAATGAAAGTGCAATTCCGGACAACATCACTTCGGGGCCGAGTTTCGTGAAATCGCCGGATAAAATTTTTCGATCTACGTTGGCATACAACGAACATCCGCCTTCGCGTTCGATTGTCAAGCCGGATAATTTTCCTTCCGCTTCACTGACGAAAGTAATTTCACCCAGCAGCTTGCTGACAACATAGCCCGTACAAAAATGTAATTGAAGATGAGCCGTCGGCGTATAGACCGAAATCAAATTTCCTTTTCTGCTGCCAATATCGATGTTCGAATAAATTTCTAATGCAAGGCGGCGATGCTGCGGTGCATTGTTCACATCGAAGCGCACTGTTTGTCCCAATCGCTGCGGTTTAACTTGCAGCACGTGTGATAATTTCGTTATATCTTTCGAGGTAAATGTAAATTTCATGTTTTTCTATCAACTAAACTCACGCCAATATACGTCCCATGGCAATGAATGTCAAGTTCAGATTATAATGGTTGTGTTTTCGACAGCGGCTTCGCAATCGAACTTATATCCACGGCTTTTGATTTCCTTCTTACATTTTTTCAAAATATCATCCACCTTATCATCGCTATGGTTTTGATCGTGGTGGAATAAATAGATTTTTTTCACATTTGCTTCGGCAGCAACGCGCAGCGCAAACAAATAATCGGAATGCCCCCATCCAACACGATCTACATATTCTTCCGGTGTGTACGTTGCATCGTGAATCAGAACATCTGCATGGCGACAAAAATCAAAAATCCGTTGATTGTGGTCGCCGGATTGGTTCATAAATTTTTCGATAACTTTCGGTTCAAAATTACTGACGGATGCAGCGACAGCTTTATCGAATGGTTCGTTGTCGCTGATATAGACAATCGATTTCCCTTTATAATCAATGCGATAGCCCAAGGCAAATCCCGGATGATTCACATAGATCATCTTCACAACTGCATCGTGTACTTTCATTTCTCCTTCATCGGTAACCGGCACAAATTTAATTTTGGCTTTTAAATCATGAAGTTGAACAGGAAAATAAATGCGGTTCATTTGTTCTGCAATAATTTCACTAAGCGATATTTCCGAACGTTCTGTGCCAACAATTGTTAATTCATTGCCAGGAATGAATGCCGGTTTAAAAAACGGAAATCCCTGAATATGATCCCAATGTGGGTGGGAAATAAATAAATGCGCCTTAACCGATTCTCCATTGTTGATCAGATAATCGCCAAAGCTGCGAATGCCTGTTCCCGCATCAAGAATAATGAGACGATCATCATCCAATCGTAATTCGAGACAAGGCGTATTGCCGCCGTAGCGCACCGTGTGCTTGCCCGGCGTGGGAATTGAACCGCGTACACCCCAGAATGTAATTTTCATAGCAGTTCCTTTCGACTATGGTAATCGATACTGTTCAACATCATTAACATAATTGTTTGCTGCTTGAATCAAAAAAAAATTTTCTTCATCCGTTAAAGGGCGTTTAATTTTTGCAGGGACACCAACGGCTAAGACTCCTTCTGGAACATTCATTCCTTCCAAGATCAACGCTCCGGCTGCCACCATTGCTCCTTGCCGTATCACAGCGCCATCAAGAATGATAGAACCCATGCCAATTAAACAGCCATCTTCAATAGTCCAGCCATGCAATACGGCACCATGCCCGATCGTTACACCGTTTCCGATTCGCAACGGAAATGCGCCATGTGTTACATGGAGTACCGCATTGTCTTGCACGTTCGTCCGCATTCCGATTGTTATTTTATTCACATCGCCACGCACAACGGCATTAAACCAAACGCTGCTCTGTTCTCCAATTTCGACATTGCCAATAAGCTTGGCGCCATCCGCTACATAAACGGATGGGTGAAGTTTTGGAACAATTCCTTTGTATGAAAAAAGATTAGTCATGAATTTCAACGTGCCTGCGGCGGCGTCCATGCGTTCCGTTTCCATTTCGTCAATTCAACACGCACGCTGCCAAGAATCACTTTCAATTTTGCCGTGATTGGAATGCGGGCATCATCATTACTAAACCACCCTTCAAATCCTCCTGTCAATCCGAAAATACCGGTAAAATCAGCACGTCCGTCGAAATAAACAACGCCTACCGGGTAATTGACGGCATCAACTTCCTTTTTCTCGTATGTGTTTTGAAAATGAATTTCCGTTGTCAATCCAAGCGTATCCATATACGTGGGCACGTTTTCTGATTTTTGTTGATGTACATATTCACGGGCATAAAAGAAGAGCGACAATCCATCCTGACATGGCGATGTAACGGTAACCGTTTTCTTTTTCTGGGCCGAAATTCGCCGCTCGATAGTTTTTTACCGGACTCAAAATACATTCTTTGATTTGCATAATCAAATTTCATTCGAGTGTACTTAATTCCTTTACTCGTACTATCTTCACCGAGCCAATAATAAGAAAAAATATTTTCATCTATTTCACTATCGAACTTCACATGTAAATTCTTTCAGCCAGCTCAAGGAGGGATTCGATTCAATAACAGCATGGACAAAATAGACATTGTGCCCGTTGCGGACTTCCATCCCTGTTACTTTAAATTGAATAATGCCAATGTTAAAAAACGCATAATGAACGCTGTACTCTAATTCTTCGCCAACTTGCAATACATGTTTTCGTTCAGAGGTAACGGCAGGAGCCGCTTCATTCTGTTGTTCACTTTGAGCAAACACACACACGCAACACAATATGATACAAACGGAACTTACTATTCTTTTCATTAAAAAATTCTACGCCTCACTTTAATTTTGCTATTTTTTCTGCTTCAGGAAATAGCGTTATCGCTTTTTGAATTTGTTCATCGACTTCCGCAATGACCGAGATGTATCCTTCTAAACCAAAAAACATTTCGGCAATCTGTGCTTTCAGCCGTGCCTTGATAAACATTAAATCTTTTTCGTATTCTTTTTCATCGATCTTCACTTCTTTCTTTTCAATGAAAGTCCTGAATTCAGACAACAATTCGTTTGAGATTTGAAAATCTTTTTTAAAGTGCTTCAAATCCGTGCCATATTCTTTGCGCAACGGAATGCCTGGGCCTTCCATATACGATTTCACATAATCATAAAACAAATTGCGCCGCCAGATGGTTTGCACCAATCCTGTAACGCTGCCGGACTTCACAATATAATCCGGTGTAATGCCGCCGCCGCCGAGCACTTTGCGTCCGTCTGCTGTTTTGAAAACAGGAATGGTGGAATCCGCTTTTGCATCATGCGAATGTTCTATATTTTCTCCTTCCTGTTCATTCCGCTGGAACGCTTCCATCTGGTACTCGTCTTTATCTTTTCCTTGATACGAACGCTGAATAAGACGTCCGCTCGGTGTATAATATCGCGCTACGGTCAAACGAAATGCCGAACCATCCGGCAACGGCCACTGTCGCTGCACCAATCCTTTACCGAATGTCGTTTCGCCGACGATTAAGCCGCGATCCCAATCTTGAATGGCACCGGAAACAATTTCGCTCGCACTTGCCGTAGCATTGTTGACGAGAATAATTAACGGGAGTTTTTCGTATGGGTCGCCGCTTTGCGCATAATACGCTTCTTCAAATTCCGGTTTGCGTGCTTTGGTGTACACAATTTTGTGCGGATGATCTTTTGTGCCACCGTCTAAAAATTGATCTGCCATACGATATGCTTCTTCCAAATATCCGCCGCCGTTATCGCGCAGGTCAAGCACCAATTGTGTCATCCCTTGCGATTTTAATTTTTGCAGTGCCTGTTCCAATTCTGTGTGTGTCGTTTCTTTGAACTGATTCACGCGCACATACCCGATTTCGTTGGTCAGCATAAAGGCAGCATCGATACTGGTAATGGAAATTTCATCACGGATGATTTCAAAATCCAATATTTCTTTGACGCCGGGGCGAACGATCGCCACTTTCACTTTCGTTCCTTTTGCGCCGCGCAAATGCTTCATCACTTGTTGATCCGTCCATTTAATCGATGAGGTATCGTTGATCTTCACGATTCTGTCGTTCGATAAAATTCCCAACCGAGCCGATGGCCCGCCGGCAATCGGTTCAATCACCGTAATCGTGTCGTTGATGATGCGGAATGAAATTCCAACGCCTTCAAATTTTCCCTTAAAATCTTCTTGGACTTTTTCAAATTGTTTCGCAGGAATGTAAATCGAATGCGGATCGAGCGTGTTGAGCATACCTTCAATCCCGGCTTCCGTCATCTTCGAGATGTTCACTTCATCGACATAACTTTTTTCTGCCGTACTAAGCACCTGATTGAATTTACTCAACTGCGTATAAATGTCGTCCGCAGAAACTAATTTCTGAATTTCCATGCCGGCAAAAATGCTGATGAAGACCAGCGCTACTGCCGTTGCAATTGAAAATCTCTTCTTCATAAAAATTTCCTTTTGAATGCGATCTTTAATGCTCTTCCACGTGTTCACGTTGTATGACGATACCATACTTTTGTTACGAATGCCGTGCCTCCCAAGTTACGGGAAATCGATAGAAAAGCAAGTTTTGCATTGTGAGCACGGTTACAATGATAAAATTTTTTCGTGTGTATGATATTTATGCTTCTAATCATTTAGGCATTTATCTTCTGATTTTTTGACGACATGGTCCAGGTTCTCCGGTTTCATCTGCGGGAAAAAGACAACGTCACGAATCGATTCTTGATTCGTCAACAGCATCGTCAATCTGTCAATGCCGATACCAAGTCCTGTTGTCGGCGGCATGCCGTATTCCAATGCACGGAGGAAATCTTCATCTAACACCTGTGCTTCTTCATCACCTCGGTCGCGCAATTTCATTTGCTCTTCAAATCGGGCGCGCTGATCAAGTGGATCGTTCAATTCCGAAAACGCGTTGCACAATTCTTTACCGTTGACAATCGCTTCGAAGCGTTCCACTAATCCTTGTTCCGTACGATGTTTCTTCGCCAGCGGCGACATTTCTAATGGATAATCGGTGATGAATGTCGGCTGAATCAAATGCGGTTCCACCTTCGCTCCGAATATTTCATCGATGATTCCGCCGGAACCGATCTTCGGATCAAGTTCGACTTCCAATTCTTTTGCAACTTGCCGCAACTCTGCTTCCGATTTTCCGCGAAGATCTTTGCCGGTAAATTCTTTAATGACATCGAACATCGAAATGCGTTTCCATGGAGGCGTAAAGTCAATAACGTTTGCGCCAACCGTTGCTTTCGGCGAACCATTCACGGCTGTTGAGGCGGCAGCAACCAATTCTTCTACTAAATTCATCATCCACTTATAATCGTGATACGCCACATACAATTCCATCATGGTAAATTCAGGATTGTGTGATCGGTCCATTCCTTCGTTGCGAAAGTCTTTGGAAATTTCATATACACCGTCATATCCGCCAACGATCAGCCGTTTTAAATACAATTCATCGGCAATACGCAAATAAAAATCGAAATCCAATGCGTTGTGATGCGTTATAAACGGACGTGCAGATGCTCCGCCGTAGATCGGTTGTAACACCGGCGTTTCCACTTCCAAATACCCGCGTTCATCAAACATTTTTCTGATCGTGCTGATAATTTTTGCACGCTTCACGAATACATCGCGCACATCTTTGTTGACAATCAGATCGACGTACCGTTGACGATACCGCGTTTCTTTATCTGACAACGGATCGAATGTTACCTTATTTCCCTGCTCATCGATTTTTTCTTTCACCACTGGCAGCGGACGGATTGATTTTGAAAGCAGCACCAGCTGTTGTGTGTGAACGGAAACCTCTCCCATCTTCGTTCGGAATACAAACCCCTGCACACCGACGATGTCGCCAATATCCAAAAGTTTGAATATATCGTATGCAGCGCCAACATCATCCTTCCGTAAATAAAGTTGAATCTTTCCTCGCGCATCTTGAATATGACAGAATGACGCTTTTCCCATTTTGCGAAGCGATAAAATTCTTCCGGCAATCGCAACGATTCTTTGCGGTGCATCATCTTTAAATGAATCAATGATTTCCTTTGAGAACGCGTTTCGTTCAAATTCGTACGGATACGGATTTACGCCAAGTTTTTTTAATTGTTCAAGTTCTTCTCTTCGCCTCAATATTAAAACGTTAAGGTCGTCATGCGCTTCTGTTATTATTTGCTTTTGATCAGCCATAGTTCTTCTTGTTTTTCAATGTGTTAAATTATTATATCAAATGAAGTTTATCGTCATTACATCGGCCGTACAATGCCGTCAACTCATACAATCTCGTTGCCGGATCATCACCGACTTGATCCCATGTGAATCGCCATGCCCAGTTGCCGTCAATCGTACCGGGAAAGTTCATTCTGCCTTCCGAGCCCAATCCAATGACATCTTGAAACGGGACAATTGCCACGTTTGCCACTGATTGGAGTGCCAGTTTGATCAAATCCCAATGAATTTCATGTCCGTCAGTTTTGCAGTAACGACGCACAAAATCCCGCTCGTGCTCGGATGCTTTTTCGTACCAGCCACGTGTTGTGTCGTTATCGTGCGTGCCGGTATAAACAACGCAATTCGTTTCGTACCGATGCGGCAGGTAATCGTTTTTCGGATTCCCGTTGAACGCAAAATGCAGCACCTTCATTCCGGGAAATTCTAACTTTTCACGCAATGCGGTTACTTCTTCAGTGATGATTCCAAGGTCTTCCGCAACAATGGGAAGCTTGGACAATGAACGCTGAATCGTTTTGAAAAAATCTTCGCCGGGTCCTTTAACCCATTTGCCCTTTACGGCTGTTTCTTCTTCTTCGGGAATTTCCCAGTACGATTCAAAGCCGCGAAAGTGATCGATGCGAATGGCATCGAAGAGTTCGAACATCTTTTTGAAACGCGCAATCCACCACGCATAATTATTTTCCTTCATTACATCCCAGCGATACAACGGATTGCCCCATCGCTGTCCGGTTGCGCTGAAATAATCCGGCGGTACGCCGGCGACTGCCGTTGGCTCACCGTCCTTATCCAAAAAAAACATTTCAGGATTTGCCCAAACTTCGGCGCTGTGATACGCCACGAAGAACGGAATATCGCCAAGCAGTTGCACGCCGCGTTCGTTGGCATATTTTTTCAACGCGTTCCATTGCCGTGCAAAGCACCACTGAATAAACTTGTGCAGTTGAATCGCCTCCGCATGTTTTTTCGTTGCTTCGTCTAACGCTTTCTGTTTGCGTAACACTAAATCTTTACTCCATGTTGTCCATTCATGATTTCGATATTCATGATCGATGGATTGAAATAACGCGTAATCGTGCAACCAGAGTTTTTCTCGTTCACAAAATTTTTCAAAGTCCAATCGATCTTCTTTTGAACCATCTGTAAAAAATTGTTCGGATGCTTTTTTCAAAAGTTTGAGTCGAAACGATGTGGTTTGAGGGAAATCAACTTGATGCTGATTTTCAATTTGAAGAGGTAAAACTTCCTGTTCGCGCAGCCAGCCGTGCCGTTGTAATTCCTGAAGATCGACAAGCAATGGATTTCCGGCAAACGCAGAAAGACCCATATAAGGAGAGTTCGCCATTCCCGCAGGACCCAACGGAAGCATTTGCCACACCGATTGACCAGCATTGACCAGCCAATCCACAAAATGATACGACGATGCACCGAGATCACCGGAGCCGAATGGCCCGGGCAGAGAAGTCGGATGAAGCAAAATGCCGCTACTTCTTAAGAATTTCATTCAATCCTTTCTCCAGTCCGGTAAGCTCTTTCAAATATCTGATTTCTTCTCTTGAAAGAAAGCGCCACTCGCCGCGCGGAACGCCTAATGGCGTCAAGCCGGCAAACATCACGCGGTCCAATTGGCGCACATCGTGATCGATGGCTTCAAAAATTCGCCTTACTTCCCTGTTGCGGCCTTCCTGCAACGTCAACAAAACTTTTTTGCGCTTCGATCCGTCGATAATCTCGGCAGATCTTACTTTGGCAATACCTTCATTCAAGTGCACGCCTTTTCGTAATTTTTTTAGATCATCATCTCCAACAGGACGTGCAAGCGTGGCACGATATATTTTTTCGATTTCAAACTTCGGATGAATTAATGCATTTGCTAATTCGCCGTCGTTCGTGAACAACAAAACACCTGTCGTGTTGCGATCCAATCGACCGACGGGAAACACGCGTTGTTTCATCCGCACATACTGCATTACCGTTGCGCGGCCTTTTTCATCGCTCATCGTTGTGATGGTGTCTTTGGGTTTGTTGAGCAGAATATACACTTTGCGATCTTCTAAGATCGTTTCCATTCCATTAACACTCACATGATCTTTTTCCAAATCGACTTTGGTGCCAAGCTCCGTAATAACTTTGCCATTAATACGAACAACGCCGGAAAGAATCATTTCGTCATTCTTCCGGCGCGATCCGACACCTGCCATCGCTAAGAATTTGTTCAGGCGAACAGCTTCTTGATGAATCCTTGTATTTTTTCTTTCCATGTTCGCCATTTGGGTTTAGCTTTGTGTTGTGCTGCTGTTTGCTCTATCGTTTCCGATTCTTCTGTAGAAATAATTTCTGCTTCTTCGACTTGTTTTATCGGTGCGTCAACTGTCTCTTCGACAATTTTCGGAACTTCTTCTGCCGGAAGAGTTTCTTCCACAGCCGGTTCCGCAACATTTTCTTGTTGTGCGATGACTTCCGCAGGAGTTTCTGTCTTCTCGATCACTGAAGCAACATCAACCGGAATCTCGTTCGTTGTTTCTTCCGGAGTTTCTTGCGAAAAGTCTATCGGGGTTTGACCTGCATCTTCCAACGCTTTCTTTTCGTCGACAGAGAGAATTTTTATTTCACGCACTTTCGTGTGCGGTGCAATTGTCGCTTCTTTTTCGTCTAATTCGGATTTCTTTTTCGGGATATGTGGCAAGCGCGATTTAAACTGTTCCGCCTCTTGTTTCATAGCTTCCGCACCGGCCTGCGCTTCTAACATGCGCCGCTCGGTTTCAAATTGACTTTCACCAAGAATTTCTTCAATCTCACGAGGCCGCGGCAAATCCGTTAGATCGTTCAAACCAAAATGCTTGAGAAATTCTTTCGTCGTTCCATATAACAACGGACGGCCAACAGCTTCTGCGCGTCCAACGATGGCCGTCAATTCTTTCTCCAACAATGTTTTCAAAACATAATCGCAATTGACGCCGCGGATTTTTTCAATTTCGGATTTCGTGATCGGCTGCTTGTAGGCAATAATTGCAAGCGTTTCAACACCAGATTGCGACAATTTTCTTCTGCCCTGTTCGCGGTACAACTTGCCGATCCATTCGGCATATTCGGCAACCGTTGCAAATTGATATCCGCCTGCAATCGAAACAATGCGATATGGACGATCTGCTTTTCCGTATTCTTTATTTAACTCTGTTATAATTTGTCGTAATGCATCAGTATCAATCTGGCGCGATTCGCTATTGCGATTCTCGCCTTGATAAATTGTTTTGATCTGTGCAAGAGACAACGGTTCCTGCGCTGCAAAGACAAGTGCTTCGACTAATGCTTTGAGCGTTGTCGGAACGGCGGTTTCTGTTTTTTCTATGGTTGTTGTTTCGGCCATCAAATTTTTACTAATTTAGATTCCGGATAATCGACAGATCATGAAATGGATACAGCTGCCGCACAATAACTTTTTTGGAACGAATCACTTCCAATAGCGCAAGAAATGTCACCACAATCCGAATGCGCTCGAAATCTTTAATAATTTCGTAGAACGTCGCTTCGGAACGATGCTCAAAATAACCATTCAGAAACGCAATCTGTTCTTCTACCGTAACGTTGATCTTGACGATTTCATGCACAAAACGCTTCGGCATGCGATCCATCGCAAATTTAAACGAAGCAATAAGATCGAAGAATGTGACATCGCGAATTAAATCTTCGCCGGTCTCTTCTTCCATACTCCGTTCATCGGCAGCATGATAACCGCGATAGAATACTTTGAATTGATCCTCTTCACGCTTCTTCATTTCTTCTGCCATTTCTTTGAAGCGTTTGTATTCCACCAAGCGTTGCACCAAATTCATACGCGGATCAGCTTCCTGCTCTTCACTCGCTTCCGGCGGCAGCAGCATTTTTACTTTGATCTGCATCAGCTCTGCAGCAACGACTAAAAACTCACCGGCAATTTCTAAATCCAACTCCTGTAAATAATGCAGGTAATCCAAAAATTCTTTTGTGATGCGCGCAATTGGAATATCATAGATATCCAATTCGTCCCGCTTGATGAAAAACAACAGCAGGTCTAACGGCCCTTCGAATTCTTGTATCTTGACGGTGTACATTTCGTTATTGGTTCTTTGTCGTTTGCGAATTACTGTTTGTATTTTTGTCTATCGTTTGTTATTCGTGTTTTGAAATTTGTAATTTCGGTTATCAACCTAACTTCATCGCTGTATGCACTTCGTTCATCGTTTGCTGTGCAACAGTGCGCGCTCGTGATTCACCGTCTGAGAGAATATTTTTCACTTCATCTAAATGTGTTTCATAGTACGCACGTTTTTCTCTGTGCGGTTCTAATGCTGCAATAATTTTAGCGGAGCACTTGCGCTTACAATCGGCACATCCTAACACGCCGCTCTCACATCCCGTACGAATTTCCGGAATCTCTGCCGGATTAAATTTATTGTGATATGCAAAGATTGCGCAGATATTAGGATGGCCGGGATCGCCCTTCCGAACTTTCTGCGGATCGGTCACCGCTGATTTTACTTTCTTGGCAATCGCTTCCGCGGAATCCGAAAGTAAAATCGTATTGCCGACAGATTTGCTCATGCGTTTTCCGTCCAAACCCGGCAGGCGTGCAAACTTCGTAATTTTTCCTTCCGGTTCAGGGAAAACAATTTTCTCGCCGCAATATTGCATATTGAATTTGCGCGCAAGCTCGCGTGTGATTTCAATGTGCGGCAATTGATCTTCGCCCACCGGTACGACATCGCCTTTGTACAACAAAATATCTGCCGCTTGCAGCACGGGATATCCGAGATGCCCGTACACCAAGCTGTCCATATTTAAATCACGCACTTGTTCTTTCAAAGTCGGATTGCGCTCCAATCGCGCTGTTGTAATCAACATCGAAAAAATTAAATGCAACTCCGAATGTTCTTTGATCTGTGATTGACGAAACATCGGGCTGTGCTGCGGATCGATTCCCGCTGCAAGCCAATCGATCAACATATCGATAGAATTTTCATACAACGCCGACGTATCGGGATTTGTTGTCAACGCATGATAATCTGCAATAAGATGATAATTCTGATACTCGCCCTGCATTGCCACCCAGTTTTCTAATGCGCCGGTTAAATGTCCAAGATGCAACTTGCCTGTAGGGCGCATACCGCTCAAAATAACTTTCTTCTTTTGACTCAACGAAATAACAAACTCCTTTTGGTGAAACGATCACTACTGTCAGCGCTTAGCTAACAGTACATCAATTCATAAATAGGTACGGCTTCCAATCATCATCCACCGAACCGATAAAATGCCGGATGAACATAACGTGATTGGGACGGATCGGTTTGCGCAACAATGTCATGTGCGCTTCTTCCGGTGTATGATCGCCTTTTTTATTGTTGCAATGCACACACGCCGCAACAAGATTTTCCCATGTCTCAATACCGCCATGGGCTTTGGGGATTATATGATCGACTGTCAACAACACATCGGTCTTACCGCAATACTGGCACCGATGTCCATCCCGCCGTAAAACATTTTTCCGTGATAACACAATTTTTTTGTATGGAACACTGACAAAGACAGCAAGGCGCACAATGCTTGGATAGGGCATCGACATAGAGACAGATCGGATTTGTCTTCCATTGCATGCCGAGATCAATTCCGCTTTACCAAGATACAGTAGAATGACGGCTTTCCTCACGTTACATATACTCAAGGGCTCGTAATCATGATTTAGCACCAATACTTTACGGCTTAACTTGCCCGTAGAACCGGTGTTTTTCTCGAAACTACTGAAGACTTCCGACCTCCTTTCGATCTTTTATACTTTTTGTTCAAATGTTCCTTGAAGTATTTCTAAGATACCATTGAAAATATAGCACTTTTGAGCACGAAAAGCAAGATGACAAAAGAGACGTCCTAAATTACAAAATCAATCCCAATCCGAAGCAAATTGAATACAACAACGTCGATAGCGAAAGATTGCGTAATTCAGTGTTGAGTTCGAGGGGCTGTGTATTCCGTACAACTGCTTGCATGTTTTTGATGAAAAGGGGAATCGCAATCAAAAAAAGAAGTTGAAATCCCGTCTTGAAATGCAATACCGTATAGATAACGCCGGTAACAATTGCGCCGAACATAAGTCCTATGTGATAGAGTTTTGCTTTCTGCTGCCCCATCATCACAACGAATGTGCGTTTCGATGTCGCTTTATCCGTGTGGTAATCCCGCATATTGTTCACGTTGAGGACGCCCGTGCTTAAAAAACCGATCGATGCGGCAGGCAGAAGAATCTCCGGCAGAAAATGATGCGTGTGTAAATAATATGTGCCGATCGTTCCCGTCAATCCGAAAAACGTAAAGACAGAAAGATCGCCCCAGCCGCGGTAGCCGTACGGATTTTTTCCGATAGTATATTTCATCGCAGCGGCAATCGCCGCAATGCCCATGACGAACCAAAAGATTTTGTCTTCTATTCCCTGCGCTCCGACATAAATAAGAGCAATGCCCGAACAAAGTGTCAACACAACCAAAACAATAAGTGCGATGCGCATCTGCGGCGGAGAAATTTCTCCCGCTTGCACCATCCGCCGCGGGCCGATACGTTCAGCCGTATCTTTTCCATTTGTATAGTCGCCGTAATCGTTGGCACAGTTCGAGAGAATTTGAAGAAGAACCGTTGTGAGAGAAGCAAGAAGAAATACCGTCATACTAAACCAATGCTCTGCACCTGCTAAAAAACTTCCAAGAATGGTGCTCGCAAGAGCTAATGGCAACGTTTTAGGTCGCGCTGGATGAATCCATGATCTAATTTTACTCATCTTTCAACGACTGATGTTTTATGGTGTATGTTGAATAGTGCAATATACTCGCGCAAATTGAGGATGTCAATACACAAATGAACAATATTCATTCGGCGGTTCAATTCTACACGTTCTTCTACTTGACCTCGCGTGTTTCATTGTGTACCTTATCGAAGAGAAACAACAGGAGTGAACGACGATGGCTTTACATATTTTTAGTGCGCAGGAATTTATTTCTCTTGAACAACAGTACGGTGCGCATAATTATTATCCATTAGATGTGGTTATTGAAAAAGCGCAGGGTGTTTGGGTTACCGATGTGAACGGAAAAAAATATTTAGATTTTCTCGCTGCATACTCCGCCGTGAATCAAGGACATTGCCATCCTAAAATCTTTGCTGCTTTTATCGAACAGGCAAAGAACGTTACGCTTACCAGCCGCGCATTTCGGAATAATCAGCTTCCGCTTCTTTTCAAAAAATTGCACGACATCACCGGTTACGATCTTTCACTGTTAATGAATTCCGGCGCGGAAGCCGTCGAAACCGCGATCAAGGCAGCGCGCAAATGGGGCTACACGGTAAAAGGAATTCCAGACCAGCAGGCAGAAATTATTTGCGCATCAGATAATTTTCATGGACGCACCACGACGATCATCAGCTTTTCGACTGAAGAGCAATACCGTTTTGGTTTCGGTCCATTTACGCCCGGATTCAAAATTGTTAATTACGGCGACATTGATGATTTGAAAAATGCTATCACACCGAACACAGCCGCATTTCTTGTCGAGCCGATTCAGGGAGAAGCGGGCATCGTTGTACCGCCGGAAGGATATTTGCATCAAGCAGCACAGTTATGCAAAGCAAACAATGTCTTGTTCATCGCAGACGAAATTCAATCGGGATTAGGCCGAAGCGGAAAGCTTTTTGCCTTCGAGTACGAACACATTCGCCCCGATGTGCTCGTCATCGGCAAAGCGCTCGGCGGCGGCTTCTATCCGATCTCCGCAGTGCTCGCCGATAAAGAAGTGCTGGAGGTGTTCAAACCTGGCGATCACGGTTCAACGTTCGGCGGAAATCCATTGGCATGTGCAACCGCAATTGCCGCGCTTGATGTTTTGTTAGAAGAAAAACTTGTCGAACGTTCGTTTGAATTAGGAAAATATTTTATGGATCGGTTGAAATCGATTCGCAGCAAACATATTCAGCAAGTGCGCGGAAAAGGTTTATGGATTGGCATCGTGTTAGACACAGACGCACGACCATACTGTGAAGCGTTGATGCACGAAGGAATTTTATGCAAAGAAACGCATGAACACATTATCCGTTTTGGCCCGCCGCTTGTTATTACGAAAGAAGAACTTGATTGGGCGTTCGAACGAATCAATAAAGTGTTGACGAACTGAAAATAAAACAGTTGATGGTTTGCGATTTGAGTTCTTTTCAAACTAACGACTCAATGGCTTAAAGACTCTCCAACCTTCTTGCTTCTTCGTTCAAGAAAAGCAATATCGCGCCATCGTCCGTCCATCATACCGATTTTTTCTCGAATGCCAAGAATGCGGAACCCATGTTTCTTATGTAATTCTATGCTCGCAGTATTTTCCGGAAAAATTCCCGCTTGCAATGTCCAGATGCCCGCAGCTTCGCTTTGCTCGATCATTGCCGTCATCAATGCAGAACCGACGCCTTGATGACGATATGCTGCATCGACATAAATACTGATCTCCGCAACGCCCGCATACACGCGCCGCCGCGAAATCGGTGAAAGCGCAGCCCATCCGACAATCCGCCCGTCGATGCTCGCTGTAATGCGGCAATCTTTCCGATGCGTGGTATCCCATGATTCCCAATTCGGTGCCTGTGTTTCAAATGTTGCATTTTTCGTTGCAATACCTTCCAAATAAATTCTTTCAACATCGTTCCACATTTCGGAAGTTAACGGAAGAATTTCAATCGCGGCCATCGTTTGTTCATCCTCTCGCTTTTGTTACAATTCTTTTCTCAAAACGCGTATCATTTCATTATGAATGGCTCCGTTCGATGCGAGCAATTGCGGGTTGTACACGTTCGTCGGCAATCCATGAAAATCCGTCCACATACCTCCGGCTTCCTGCAAAATCAGCACGCCTGCTGCAATATCCCACGGATGTAAATTTACTTCCCAGAATCCTTCAAAGCGTCCTGCGGCAACGTAACAAAGATCCAATGCGGCAGAACCGAGCCGACGTATTGCCTGCGCTTCTTTTAAAAAATTGATAAAATGCTCGATGGCATGGTTGGGATTTTCACTTACATTATAGGGAAATCCCGTCACCAACATGCTCTCGATTAATTTGTTTGTTTTTGTTACCTGCAAGCGTTGATGATTGAGATACGCGCCTTTTCCGCGCTCTGCCGTGAACAACTCTCCGGAACTCGGATCGAATATCACGCCCAACTGAATCGTGCCTTTATATTCCAATCCGATGGAAACGCAATAGTACGGCAGCCCGTGCGTAAAATTCACTGTACCATCCAATGGATCGATGATCCAGCGGTAATCCGATTTTACGTCGTGCCCGCCGGTCTCTTCGCCCAAAAAATCATGATCCGGATAATATTGTTTGATCTTTTCTATAATCATCCGTTCAGAACGCTTGTCCATTTCGGTTACTAAATTTGTTGCCTGTCCTTCTTTTCGTTCAACGTGTTGAATATTGTCAACATTGGCTTTCAAATATTTTCCGGCTTCTAATGCCGCTTCGATTGCAATTTCTAACATATCATCTCCTTGATTGCTATAAAGTAATGAAAAAAAATCTCTAAAACTTCATGCCTAATCATCAATTGCAGGAATGAATAAAAAACGGTATGTTGCATCATCAGTTTGTATCAGTTAAAGAAATTGCATGATACTCATTCAAAATCTTTCATCACCAGCATAGGAGGCAGTATGATTTTCATCGTGAGCGTTCTTGTTGTCATTGCAGCAGCAATTATCTGGTCTCAATCCCGAAGAAAAGTCCTCAGCGAACACAATCCGCAATTTCAAGCACCGGCAAATATCGCCGGAGGGATTGCAATATTATTTTTCTTGATTGCTGTCGCACAAATGTTCACCGTCGTTCCGGCAGGTTCTGTCGGCGTTGTGGATTTCTTCGGAACGGTTTCCGAAAACACATTGAAGGCAGGCATCAATGTCGTCAACCCGCTGGCACGCATCGTAAAATTTTCCGTGAAGACGCAGGAGATCAAAGAAGAAATGGACGTGCCTTCCAAAGAAGGATTGACCGTGCAATTGGAAATTAGCGCGCTATTTCATTTGAATCCCGATAAAGCCGCGGAAGTTTATAAGACGGTCGGAGAAAATTACGTCGATGTCCTCGTCGAGCCGCAATTTCGTTCGGTCACTCGCGGCGTTACCGCGGGCTATGAAGCAAAAGCGCTTTATACTTCCGAACGGGAAATGCTGGGGCAGCTTCTTCTTGCCGAATTATCAAAATTAGTGGAGCCGCGCGGCATTACGATAGAAACGACACCGCTGCGCCGCATCGGGCTTCCTCCGGGATTGACGGCTGCGATTGAAGAAAAACTTCGCGCCGAACAAGAAAGCCAGCGCATGCAATTTGTGTTGACAAAAGAAAAGCAAGAAGCAGAACGCAAGCGTATTGAAGCGCAAGGCGTCTCTGATTTTCAAAACATCGTCGCGCGCGGCATTAGCGAACCTCTGTTGCGATGGAAAGGAATCGAAGCCACCGAGAAGTTAGCAAACTCTCAAAACACAAAAGTGATCGTTATCGGCGCCGGCAAAGACGGCCTGCCGCTGATACTCGACACGAAGTAAATTGCAGAATACGATATTTTATATCACAGGCGACGATATATATTTCGTCGCCTGTTTATATTATCGTTCCACTTTATATTTTCTCAAGAAAATATAAAGTGTGAGTAATGCACATTCAACGAGCTAAAGATAAACTTCATAAAATGCTTTCTAAACAATTTGCAGGCGATGGGCTGGTGATTGTGTGAAAAGTCGAATAACAGCGGTAGTCGAGGACTTTGGCAAAGCCATTCCGTTGGAATAGTCCTCGTTTTTATTGTGGAAATGAAACCTTCCGCCTACTGCGGACAAGAAAGGTTTCGGCTACCATCCTCTGCATTTGAAGTTCATGCACCGGCATCGTGTTCCACAAAAAATCGTGCGGCAGCAATTCTATCATTTCCACCGCACGGGTTCTTTCTTCCATGACGTTGTCTTGCCGGCGTTACTTTGATACACTTGCAGTTGCCGTACTGCTTGAACCGGTATTTGCCGCCGTTGGATTGGTCGTCGGTGTATCTTTGGTATGGCTTCCGCCTTTATCCCAGATATTCCGTGCCGCCTGGTAGGAATTAAAAAATTCCGGCTCTTTCTTTTTGAAACCGTTCATCAGCTTATCGATGCGGTTCTCCAGCAAATACGTTGCCGCGCTGAAATCATCCGTCAGCGAAGAACGTGTGCCGGAGCGGTCAGCTGTACCCGTACCGATGTTTTTCTTTGCCAGCACAAACGCATCAATCTCTGTACGTAGCGTAGCAATATCCTCTGCCGATACGCCGTAATCCGTAAGGCCTGCGCTGTTTGCCGATGCAAGCGTGTATATATTTTCGGATTTCGTTTCTAATTCCGTGTCGCTCAGGTTATGGATATCGCTGTCGGTCATATCCACTTGCTGTTTCAATTCGGCATTCTCATTTACATCGGCGTATGTAAAAATACCGCCGGCAATATGGATCACTGTTACAATCAGCGCCTCGCGTGCATCCTTCTTCAGTTTGCCTTTAGCGGTGGATTTTTCATCAAACTCTTTATCCTTCGTCTTGATGTTCTGTATATCGGTTCCCAGTTCCACTGTTGCAGCCGCAAGCGCTTTCACGGTATTCACTTTATCCTGATTTGCGTTCAATACACCATCGGTGGATGTGAACATGTTCAGCTTATTGCTTTCGTGTTGATTCATAGCGGTCCTCCTCATTGTAAAGTTCGGCCCGGATTTTTGTTATCCCGCCCGCCCCGAGCGACTGGTGTGCAGGATGTAATGGTTTTCCGATTTCCATTTCTGACCTACATGTTTTATACATTTTTCTTTCAAAAAAATGGTTTGTTTTCTGCCTTTGTTGTTTTCCTACAATATCAATTGCGTTTTTAGCGTATTTTCCGGTTTCCAGCGTTTTCAATTGCTCTCCAGCGATCTTCATTATCATTCCAGCGAAAAAAAATGCTCTCCAGCAGTTTCAATCGCTCTCCAGCATTTACAATTGCCCTCCAGCATTTTCAACGGGTCTCCAGCCATTTCATTTCTCATTCCAGCGAAAATAATCGGCCTCCAGCATTTTCATTCTCATTCCAGCGAAAATAATCGGCCTCCAGCGTTTTTATTTGCACTCCAGCAAAAATAATCGACCTCCAACAGTTTCACTCGCATTCCTGATAATTTATTTGCCTTCCAGCGTCTTCATCCGGCTTCCAGAAAAATAATTTACGGTTTTACGAATTTTTTCATTTTCCGTCAATCGAAAACTTGCTTTACACCGTACCGGTGGTTTAGGATATATGGACATCTTTGAAAATTTTGAGAATGTAAAGAAATGCGAAAAAAGGCGTCCGAAGCGTTTTTCTTCGTGTGCAACAGCAGCAAATATTCTCTTAAACGCATATACCACCCACCAACGACGTTCAAATGATTCTTGCTTATTTCTGCGCGGTAATACCTATTGCGCAGTAACCTATGCTTGTATTATATCTCTTTTATCGATTTTGATGATGGCGTAATTTATTTTCTTGAAACGACAATGTCAAGTACTTTTTCAATTATTTTAAAAATATTTTTTAAGGAAGAAATAAAAAGATAGAGACGCTCATGTCTTCTTTTTACCGCAGGCAAGGGGGTTCGTGTTTGTGAATTGCGATATTCCAAGTTCTTCTTCCATGTTGCTAATGGTTGTAGAATAAAGCTGTGTTATTTACTAATAGGAACTAATTTTTTCTTTCGCTATTTGTTTAAATTTTGCTTGAAGTTTTTCTTTGTATTCCTTTCCGACTATGTCAAAGGTATCCAATAGCTGTGGAAGGGTGAATCAATTTTTATTTTTGTTATTTTTCTGAAATTTTTACTGCTTCATCGATGGCAGCTTGAAATACAGTTTCAATATCAAAACCAAGCCCTTCTTCTAAACCGTCTTTTACCAAAAGAAGCTCGGAATCATTCAATCTGCGGTTGATGTATTGTTCAGCTTCTTTTTGAACCCATCCCACACTAACTGAAAAAAGGATTTCTTTATCTTTCATTTATAATCCTCCAAATGTTTTACATTATTTATAAATTGAATTCTTTTCTCATTTTTATGAGACTTATTTCCGCAGAATATAATAAGCCCACTTTATCGGGAATGACGTGAAAATATTTAGAACTATACTCTGGGAAACTAGCCGATACTTGTTTGAATCTTTTCTCTTCGTTTGTAACGATGTATAAACGCGTGTTATAATCTTTCAACGATGCAAGACGTCCAAATCCAGACCATACTCCAGTTGAAATTTCAACTTCAAATGCATATTCAGGATAGAAGCCCTTGTTTGCCTCACGGAACCAAACGACATCAATTTTTCTAAGTGAATCATGTTCCGCATACTGTAATTCGGGACAAGATTTAAGCGTGGCAACATCAGCAAGTTTTCTTTTATTAAATGTCCTGCTTTTATCAGGACAATATGTATGATAACCTCGTATGTTTCCAATTTCTATTAACCGTCCTTGAATGACATTGTGAATGCTTTCATCTGGACTAATTAATGAAACATTAGAACGTTTAGCTGAGGTTAGTGAATCCCAGTTATTGATGTATTTATCACAATTTAGATGATTACCTCTTCCACGGAGAACTAATTCAAGTTCTCGTGTGAAATTGATTTTATATTCACCATTTCTGTCATGGCTAATTTGCGGAAGTAACTCAACCAATGTCTCTGCAGGAAGGAACACAACTTGCTTTATGTTCCCACAAATAAAAGCGAAGTAACCATTTTCTAAATTATAAATTTCTTCAGCGTTAATATAGTTTAGACCAAAGAAATACCTCCTTCCAAGTTCTGAAGCTGTTCTAACAAGAACGTTTGATTTTCCAATCTGAAATGTATTGCTCTTTAATATTTTTATCGGATTGATCTCTGCATGAAGAAATTTCGCTTTTGATAAGAATTGTTCTAGCAGCTTTTCAGTGGTTTTCATAAGACCATCTCACTATGATTAATTTACTTCAAACTTTGTAACTTTGCAGTTGCTAATGAGAGCATTGAATGTAGAGACATCGATACCGACAGCGTGCATACCCAATTCATTTGCCTGCACCAATGTCGTTCCGCTTCCGCAAAACGGATCGAGAACAATATCGCCTTTATGGAAACACACATCCTTTTTAAATTTATCGGTATGGCTGTCAAGGAAGTATTCTACAAGCTGCGGAATAAATTTCCCTTTATAGGGATGCAATCGATGAACATGTTTGTCGTTTCGGCTTCTTTATATTGATCGAACGACAATGCCCAATTTAAATCACTGCCAAGCTGATTTTTCCATGATGTTTCTCTTCGCCCATTGAACGATTCATAATACTTTTCAAGTTCTTTTAAAGAAATTTGTGTGCTGCCATTGTCCCCATATTTTTTCACACGGCCATATTGGATAAGATACGAGATGTTGGATGGTGTAACATTTTTTTCCAAATGATTTGTTGCCCATTCGGCTGCCTGTTTGATGTTTATCAATTCGGGAATGGAGTTATTTTGATATGATACTTGCTGTTCCGCCACACGGGTTCTTTTCGCTGTGCGCTTCGTGGTTTTATACCGGAGGTTCTTTTTTTGTGTTGTCTTTGCCATTGTTTTGTTTCACCTTCAAACAAAATGTAGCCAAACCTTGCTTAGGTTGCAACGGCTTTTCTTTTCATTATGTGCAACAACACTCACAATTAAGACCATCTGCGCAATATCCACCACCTCTTCGTACGTCATTTCATTAAAAACACTGAATAATTTCTATTTTGGCGGCATAAACATTGTTATGAACTGGAATGAGTACTATAATGAACATCTAAATATATTTATTGCTGCTAACATCTAAATCCATGACTATTCGATGGAAAGTTAATGAACTATAAATCTTATCAAGACCTGAGTTTGACGATTAACAAACACTTCATTAAAATTCCACGTGATATTGATCTGATCGTCGGCGTGCCTCGGTCAGGAATGCTGCCCGCTACCATGATCGGTCAAATATTAAATAAGCCGGTTGTTGCATTGGATTCCTATCTCGATGGCAAATTATATGAAATAGGGCTTTACCGCAGGCCTCATAATTTGGCAACCAATTATTCCGGAATAAAAAAAGTTTTGATTATTGATGATACCATCAATAGCGGCGCTTCTATGAATAAGGTCAAGGAGAGAATTAGAAACAGCGATAAGCATGAAATAAATACTATTTACTGCGCGGTTTATTATGTTCGTGAAAGCGCAGACAAGATCGATATTGGGTTTGAAGAATGTTCCTGGCCGCGCATCTTTCAATGGAATATTCTCAATTGCTGGGTGCTTGCCCAAGCTTGCTTGGATATTGATGGAGTCGTTTGTGTCGATCCGACAGAAGAACAAAATGACGATGGTGAGCGATATAGAAATTTTTTATCGAATGCGAAACCATTATTTCTAACAGAATTTCCTATAAGCTGTTTTGTAACAAGCCGCCTTGAAAAATATAGAAGTTTGACAGAAGCATGGTTGAAACAACATCATTTTAAGTATGGTGAATTGATGATGTTGAACCTTCCATCGAAAGAAGAACGATTAAGACAAAATATCCATGCAAAATTTAAAGCAGAGGTTTATAAAAATAGAAACGAAGAATTATTTATTGAAAGCAATTCATCGCAAGCATTACAGATTTCGAAACTGACAAACAAACTTGTCTTTTTCGGACCGAAACCATGGAAATGATGCCGCATAAAACCAATACTGATAGCCAAGAAACCAATATCTATCCATTACCGGATAATCATTTACCGGTTAAAAACATTTCCACGCAAACTACCGACAGCGAAAAGGAAGTTTCTATTCCAAATCAAATGAAACGCATTTTGTTTGTCAATCACAGCATCTACCCTTTTGAAAATTCCGGCACGCCCATCTCGACATTGAACCATGCTTTGGGAATGAAAGAACTTGGAATGGATGTTGCCGTTTTGATTCCATCTCCGGATGTCAAAGCAGGATATGAAAAACAACGGAACGAGAAATTTGTTCTCTACAAACTTCCCCGCCTTGATAAATACAAAGCGTTCTTCGGAGAAGTTGAACCGCTTGTTCTGGATGAATATTTTCAATCCGTCAAAAATATTCTTGCTGATTTTCGTCCCGATGTCGTGCAGATCAACGATTACGTGTATATGCCCGAAACAATAATTTCACTTTTCCATGACTGTGACATTCGTGTTATACGGAACGTGTGCAATATGGAAGAACTTTGTCACATGGATTATCCGGTTATATCGAATGGGCTTCAGGGAATATTGTGTAAGGGGCCGCAGACATCAGATCAGTGTGCTGAATGTTTTTTCGTGAATAAATTGCATGTCAATCCGAACGAAACACATCCGAATCAATTACAGTTGCTTTCTGAAAAAATTCAAAAGCGATTCGATTCCATAAAATCTTTGTGACGAAAACGATGTCGATGGCGTTATCTTCACTGAAAAAACATTCCAAGATTATTTTATCGGCTTTGTGAATATCCGTAAGGAGACAATCACCGTCATTCCGCGCGGTTTTGAATTCAACTATGCACGAAGAACAGAGCCAAAAATGGTGAACGGAAACACCATTCGCTTTGGATATGTGGGACACATGATGTTCAGCAAAGGGACGGATGTTATTCTGAAAGCGTTCGAAGAACTTGCCGCAACGGAAAACTTCCAATTGAATTTATACGGCGCTATCGTCGATGATGCATATCGTGATTGGATTGTACGATTGGGAAAAGAATATCCGTCGAAAATTAAATATCACGGACAGTACAACAAAGCCAATATGATGGATATTGCAAACGCCATCGATGTGGCAATCGTGCCTTCAAACTTCGATACGTACAATCGAATCGTGAGAGAATTGTTGTATCTGGGTATTCCACAAATTGTAACCGAATTCTTCGGAGCATCGGTGATCCGCCATAACATCAATGGATTGAAAGTCGGAATCGGCGACTCTAAAGCTATGGAGCAGATGATGAAAACGATTATCGACAATCCTGATTTAGTGCATGAACTTTCTGAAGGTGTTATACAAACGCAAATCCCTGCGTTGAAGGATGAAGTCCGTGCGATGTACAATTTTTATCAGAACATAATCGGCAGCGCTCTCGTAAATCCAAAAATATTTATTGACGATAAAAAGCAAGATCAAAATAAATCTACGCGATTGATTGCATTGTATTTACCTCAATATCATCCTACTGCCGAAAACGACAAATGGTGGGGCAAAGGTTTTACCGAATGGACCAATGTTGCCTCGGCAAAACCATTGTTCCCCGGACATTATCAGCCGCAAATTCCTGCCGATCTTGGATTTTATGATTTACGGCTTCCTGAAGTTCGTGAAGCACAAGCCGAGATGGCAAAGCAAAACGGCATCTACGGATTTTGTTACTACCACTATTGGTTCAACGGAAAACGATTGTTGAACCTGCCGATCGATGAAGTGTTGTCATCGGGAAAACCGGATTTTCCATTTTGTTTTTGCTGGGCAAATGAACATTGGACTCGTGCGTGGGATGGCCATCAAGGAGAAATTTTGATGGAACAGACGTTCAGCGAGACAGATGATAGAAATCATATCAAGTGGCTGCTGCGAGTATTTCAGGATAAACGCTACATTCGAATACAGGGTAAACCGCTTATGATTGTTTATCTATCAACGCGATTACCCGATGCCGCGCGAACTGCCGATATTTGGCGTGACGAAGCAAAAAAATTTGGCGAAGAACTCTATTTGTGCAAAGTGGAAAGTGCGCCTTATGAATATGGCGATCCAAAACTCATCGGCTTTGATGCATCGATCGAGTTCCAGCCGGATTGGGGAAATCTCGGGCAGCCGATAAAACAATTAAACGGCGGCCACATCGTCTTTGATTATGCAACGGTGAGTGAACGAATGATGAAAAAACCAATTCCACCATACAAACGGTTTCCATGTGTTACGCCAAGCTGGGATAATTCTCCGAGACGTAAACAAGGATCACTTATTATTGACGGATCAAAGCCGGAATATTATGAAAAGTGGCTGCAGCATACTCGTGAAGAATATATCGAACTATCATCTTGATGAACCGTTTGTTTTTGTCAATGCATGGAACGAATGGGGCGAAGGAAATCATCTGGAACCGGATTTGAAATTCGGCAACGCCTACCTCGAAGCAACAAAGCGCGTTGTCTTGGGAATCGAACATAATACAATTTCGAGAACCAAACGGAAACTTGTTTCAATTATTATTCTCACATACAACGGATTGGAATTCACAAAAAAATGCGTCGAGTCCATTCAAAAAAACACAAACTCTCCGCATGAAATAATATTTGTTGACAACGCGAGCAAAGACGGAACAGTCAATTATCTAAAAAGACTTGCCGCTAAGCATTCAAACTATTCTATCGTGTTGAATTCAACGAACAGAGGATTTCCCGTCGGCAATAATCTTGGCATCGCCGCATCGAAAGGAGATTACATAATTCTGCTGAACAACGATGTTGTGGTAACAAAGGATTGGTTAGAAGGATTGATCGAATGCGCTGAGAGAAAGCCGGAGATCGGCATTGTCGGGCCGATGACAAATTATATCAGCGGGATTCAGCGGGAAGAAACTGCCATATACAAAAATATTCAGGAGCTTCCAAAATTTGCTTCCGAGTATCAAAACAAACATTTCGGCGAATGGAAAGCATATCCCCGCATTACCGGTTTTTGTATGCTGATCAAGCGAAGCGTTATTCAATCTATCGGCGGATTAGATCCGATTTATGGAAAAGGAAATTTTGAAGACGACGATTTCTGTCTGCGTGCTCGGCAAAAAGGATTTACGGCGGCAATTGCTTGCGATGTTTTCATCCACCATTACGGCAGCAAAAGTTTTCGTGCCGGCGGCACAGAAAAATATGTGGAATGTTTGAAACGAAATGAAAAAGTGTTCGAAGCAAAATGGGGCGGAAATTTTGCAGAAGTTTGGGGCAATAAAAATCTTTTGAAGAATGTGATGTTATATGTTGCGTTAGATTTAGATGGAATCGATGAAACGTATGCCCATGCGCTCGAACGTTATGTCGCCCATAATTATGCAGAAGCGCTCCAGCAGTTTGCATTCGCGGAACATATCTTAAACGAATGCCCATCGGGAGAAAGTGAAACGACGCTGTTTGACATAATGATGGGAAGAGGTGATTGTTATTTGCAGATGGAACAACTTCAAGAAGCAAAAGAGAGTTATGAAAAAGCTCTCAACATCAATCCGGAATCGGCTGAGGCATGTTATGGCATTGGATTGTGTTTCCTTTATGCGGGATTGAATGATGCAGCGCGGCAAATGTTTGAAGCCACTCTTGCTCTTAAACCTGAATGGGAAAAGGTCAAAGAGAAGCTCGCCGAGTGCACTGAAGTTGTATAAATTGATAGCTATAACTTATCACACGGACATCCATGCAACATATTGATGAACAAGATATTAACGCAAGGACGTTATTCCGTTTCGATGGTGTTTACGAAACTGTGGAAGCTTTTTTAACCAGCAGCGGCGGGAGATTCCAAATCTTTCGCGCTTTATTACATCTGCGCACGTCGTCTAAGTCTTCCACAAACAAACCATGCTTTTGGTGAAAGCCAAATCCGCGGCAGGTGCTGGACCGATGAGAATAAATAGCGCAGCGAGCGTCAAATCCCTATCTTCCCCGCCAGTGCAATGCAATATGGCTGAGATTGGTTCGTTCCTTTCATACAACAGATATGTTCGGTGAGATCTTCTGTCAACGGTGCGGGCACAACACCGCCCAGCTTTGGATCAGCTTCTCCGTTAAAAAAAGAAACCCGCAATGCGGCACAGCACGCACCGCATTGCATACACGGATTGTTTTGCATTATGTACAGCATATACCTAAAAATCGTACCGACGATAATATTCTATGGCAATGCTCGATAGGATTCTGAAAAAAAGTGTTTTGCCATCGACAAAACATTATGCGATTGCTTCAAAAACTATTTCTGCAATATCTTTTACTTTCACGCTATCAGTTGCTTCTTTTGTTTTGATTCCATCTTCTAACATCGTCATGCAAAACGGGCAAGCGGTTGCAACAATATTCGGATGTAATGCTAACACTTCTTCCGTGCGTTCCACATTCACGCGTTTGCCTTCGGTTTCTTCCATCCACATTCTGCCGCCGCCTGCGCCGCAGCAGAATCCTTTGGAGCGCGAACGTTTCATTTCCACTAATTTAACACCTTGCACGGATTTCAAAATTTTTCGCGGTTGTTCATACACATCGTTATAACGTCCAAGGTAGGCATGAATCGTGATACGTAATTTTCGCTGCTTCTTCTTTCGTGAGTTTCAACTTTCCTTCGTTGATAAGCTTCACAAGAAAATCCGTGTGATGCACCACTTCAAACGAACCGCCGAATTGCGGATATTCATTTCGCAACGTGTTGAAACAATGCGGGCACGTGGTAACGATTTTTTTAACATTGTAACCGTTCAACGTTGCAATATTTTCTTTCATCAAGGTTTGAGCAAGATATTCGTTGCCGAGACGGCGTGCGGAATCGCCCGTGCATTTTTCTTCTGCACCGAGAATAGCGAACTTGATTCCTGCTTGCTGCATGAGCTTTGCAAATGCCTGTGTAACCTTGGTATAACGTGCATCAAATGCACCTGTGCATCCGACCCAGAATAAAATTTCTGCATCCGGCGCTTGTGATAGCAATGGAATATTCATGCCTTCCGCCCAATCGGCGCGGCTGCTTGCCGGAAATGCCCATGGACTGAAATTGGTTTCTAAATTTCTAAACACCGTCTGCACTTCCGGCGGAAAGTTGGATTCCATCAACACAAGGTTTCTTCGCATCTCCACAATCGTGCCGACGTGTTCAATCGAAACAGGACATTCCTGCATACACGCCATACAGGTAGTGCACGCAAATAATTCTTCCGGCGTAATGAAATCATGCAGCAATGTTTTTTCCGACGGCTTCTTCTCTCCATCTTTTACTGCAAATGCTTTTTCGCCATCCAATTGAAGCGTTCCCTTTTCCACTAAACGTTTACGGACATTCATTTCGATATTTCGCGGCGAAAGTCTTTTACCCGTTAAATTGGCAGGGCACACAGAAGCGCAGCGGCCGCATTCCGTGCAAGTGTAGCCATCCAATAATTGTTTCCATGTAAGTCTTCCACATCGCTTGCACCGAATTTTTCTACTCCTTCCGCTTCCAGATCGACAGGTTTCAAAGCGCCTTTAGGTTCAAGCGAAGCAAGATACACATTCGGAATCGATGTCAGAATGTGCGCATGCTCTGCATACGGAAGATAATTTAAAAAGCCGAGCACGAGTGCGATATGTGCCCACCAGTAGGTTTCAAACAGGATAGTATTGGTTGCAGAATTGTATGATGTCAAATACGGCTTCAACGCAGCAGAAAGAAATCGAGTATGATCGACTGTGCCGAGCGCAGCGCGTGTCGCATTTTGTCCGAGCATACTGATCATAATAAAAAGAATCGTGAACAAGATCGCTGTAGCATGCAACTGCGCATGCCAATCCACTTGCAATCGCTTCGGCCGCAAAATGTACCGGCGATATAAAGCGATGAGAATTCCAACGATCACTAATCCGGCAAAAAACTCCTGGCAGAAGGCAATAAAATCATACGCCGAGCCGAGAAAGCGCAGCGAGAATCCGGCATACAATCCTTCGCCGATGGATTCAATAATCGCAGACAACAGAACCAAAAATCCCCAAAAGATAAATGCGTGCATCGCGCCGGCAACTGGCTCGCGGAATAATTTCGATTGGCCAAAGGCAACAGCTAATGTTTTTTTCATTCGTTTAAACGGATGCTTCAAGCGATCTTCCGGTTTTCCCAGAGAGATAAACCGGATCATCCGGTGAACACTGTTGCCGAACAAGCTTAATGCCGTAAGAAAAATAAAAATGAAAATCATTTGCTTCGTTATCATTCTATCCTCAGTTATTTCAAAGTGAGTGTTGTTTCAAATACTGTAACTGCTTCCCCGCTGATGCTGACATCTTCCACTTCGCCATTCTTCAAATGCAGCCGAATGCGAACTCTGCCGGGTCGTCCCAGCACATCGCCCTGCTCGCCGATATATTCAATTCGACCATCAGACATTTCTTTTCCTTCAACCGAAAACCCTGCGGGCAAAGCGTAGCGATGCAAATACACACCGAGCGGACCATTTGCGGAACCGGTCACAGGGTCTTCATCGATGCCGTTTGCCGGCGCAAAGAAACGCGAGTGCACTGCCGAATTCTTTTCTTTTGTTTCTAATGTGAACACGCAAACGCCAAAATATTTTGCCGTACGACATTGCTGGGCAAGTAATTTAAAATCCGGCTGTAAGCGTAACAGCGTATTCAACTGCTTGATCGGAAGATACAAATACGAATTGGCAACCACCGGCAATCGACTTTCAAGATCACTCGGCTTGAGCGAAAGCGCTGTCAAATATTTTGGCAAAAGTTTCTTGACGATTTTAAATTTTGGATCGGGCAATTCGAATTCGATTCCGATGCCATGAAAATTCTTTTCCACGCGTACCGACAGCACTCCGCTTTTTGTCTGCAATCGGAAATAATGCTGCCCGTTGCATTTCATTCCTTCAATGCCGGATTCCGCAAGCGCATGAAAACTTGCAATCGTTGCATGCCCACAGAGCGGAACTTCTTCTGTCGGCGTGAACCAGCGAATTTGAAGATTCGCATCTTTTACGCTTGGCTTTAAAATAAAAGCTGTTTCGGGATTGTTTAATTCCCGTGCAATGGTTTGCATTTCAGTATCTGTCAACCCATTGGCATCCAGCACAACACCCGCCGGATTGCCGGAAAAAGGTTTTGTCGTGAACGCATCCACTTGTTTGAAGGTGTATGTTTTCATAGCGGTATTGCCAGTAACGTTTTTTGATGATCGATACAATACACAATATTCTTCACAACAAAAAATAAATCGGGAGTTGCAATGGTAAGTATTCCGAAATTATTTTTGAATATGCTGCGCGGCGATTGTGTGAGTGATAAATTTCAAGGTGTGCCGAATGATCATGATTTTTTTTGTCTGTCGTTTCGTTCGTATAAAATCCAACGATGGTATAGCCATCGGTATGAATTGTTTCGAGAGAATTCAAGAGCAGACAACCATTCCATTTCTTCTTCAAGGCAGCGCTTACTGTATTCGTTTCAACAATTGCATCCATCGGAACAGGATATTGAACCGCTGTTTCCTGCTTTCGCCTGTATGCTTCGGCATATTGCTCTACAACATCACTGCATTCACCCAACACAGAGCCCGTCATCGCATCTAAACAATATGTGACTCGTTTCTCAAAAAAATTTTTATTCGCGTACACTTTATCTTCTAAAGCGAACCAGAATATAAGATCGGTATTCATCCAGAGTAATTTGCCGGTACGGCAATCGTGTGCTTCGATGAATTTGTGTTCCGGCAATTCCGGCTGAGCGTAGCGATGAAAAAACACAACATTGTGCTCAACGCCTTCTATTCCGACCCACCATGGTTCTTCTAACGAAACATTATCCCAGAAAATCTTGCCTGTGCTTGCGTCGAGGCAAAGAAATGATGCACGTTTTGTTTCTAAATTGCGGCTTTCACCGATCAAGAACCCAAGTTCAGCGTACGATAATTTCCAGATAATATCGGAATTCGAATATTGCCATTTTACTTGAAGTGTATTTCGATGAAACAAGTTGACCATGCAAAATCAACTTAGCATAAAATTAGAGGAGTTTCAAGATTGCGGAAAAAGAGGATAGCGTAACAGTTATTCCTGTTCATCGATCTGTGGCATAAGACTCATCCAGATTCTCTGCAACACGCCGTCCATATTGGTCATAATGTCGGCTTCTGGAATATTGAGAAGGATGAATCCTTCGTTTTTTAGAAACGCGGCTCGGTTCGCCCGCTT
>CAWBMS010000020.1:0-12412 GCA_963790045.1 Ignavibacteriota bacterium
GATTTCTATAGGTTTAGAATTGCTCTCACTGAAGAAAAGAGCAAATGGGTGAATCGACTCCTGCGCGACCGTTTGTTCGGTGCTCTGGGTATGTCCGGTGATCGACATGAAACATACGCGGCAACGAAGAAGATCATCATCGCAATGAGATAATTGTGGCAAGTCGCCTTCGAGAAATCGACAAAGAGGATACGTAGAGTGTCATGTACGTGCTATAGAGTGATTAAAAATTTGTAGATGATGTTTAAGATGGGCGATTCAAAACAGTTGTTAAACGCAATATTATCCACCTAAGTTAATAATATGCCCAAAAATTCCTAAAAAATCGATTTAAATCTTTTCGAATTATTGTTTTCATACGCCAATGAGAAGCAATGAATTCAATAAGGACTAAAATAAATAAATGGAGTAATTCTTTTGTGACGTCGCCCCAAGTGGCTCCCATCTGTGCGATGCGCGTGTAGCCTGCAAGAAAGGGAGTGATGGGATAAGATTGTGCAAGGATCTGCAACGGCAACGGCATCGCCTGCATTGGCCAGCTATAGCCGCTGGACAGAAAAATTGGATATGAAGTGAATGCGAGATTTCCAGCGCAATTATCTTTTCTTTTAAAGAACGATGCGATAAAAACACCAAGATACATTACAGCAAGAAGAAAAAGAATAGTCAATGCCGTAAGTGCAAATGGATTTCCACGAAATGGAATTTTGAAAATGGAAAAATCCACGGCAAAGAAGAAAATGAATACGCAGCAAAGAGAATAAAATAAAATGTGCTTTTGCCGTTCATCAGTCCCCATATACTCTTATTCGAGAGGATAAATAACGTTCCAAGGGTTTTGGTTTCGCGCTCTTTTGCAAATGTTTCTGCAATCGACATGAGCAATGTCTGCTGGAGGATAAGAGCAAGGAGGGCCGGAATGAGAAAATCACCATACGTTTCTGTGGTGTTAAACATCGGTTTGATTTCAAGGGACATCCAATGGCTCCCTTCAATTCCTTCGCCTGCTCAAAACTACGTCCCTGCATCTGAAAGTAACAGACACGATGTCGACGGCAACAGTCTGCGCTCCCTCATTGACACCTTTATTGATGTCGTTTGAAACAAGAAAGCGTGTCGTTTAAGTACGATTTTATATCCACACCTTTGCCGGATTTCAGTGATTCTTCGAACTTCGGGGGGAAAATAAAATGACACCCTGTGCATCGAATTTCTCAAGCCGTTCTTCGGCATTTCCAAGATCAGGCAATTCTTCAGAGATATGAATATACTGATGTGCGTCTATTTGGCGTATGAGAGATTGGAGTATCCGATTGATCCAGATCTACGACCACAACCGGAACATCGTGTTCACCTTTTTGCCAATAGAGTGAACCATAAAAGAAAGCGTAAAACATCGACATCACAAGAGCAATGATAAGGATGTCTGTATCGTGAATTGCATAGTTTACTTCACGCATGACGACTGCCCATAATCCTTGCAGCTCCATTTTCATGACACGACGCTCCTTTCTTCTGCGGCTGCAAGCTTTGAAATTTTTCCGGCATGATATCTCAGGGCAAAAAGCGTTAGCGCAACCGAGATAACAATAAAAACGGAAAGCTGTTCAAATTCCGGTAGAATATCAGCCACGGGAGCTCCTAGTTGGGATAGTTTCAAAAATCCCAAAAGGAAATGTGTATACGGTAATATTTGAGCAAAGATTTGATGAAAGGAAGGCATTGCCCATAGGGGGAATACAAATCCGCTGAAGATAAAAGCTGGAACATTAAGAAAGAGCACAACTTCCGTAGCAAATTGTTGGTCATGAAAAACTGCAGAGATCATCAATCCGAAAAAGAATGATGCAATAACAAAATACATAAACAGAAGTGCAGTTGCTAAAGTTGAACCTACAATCTGCATGCCAAAGAGAGGATAAATAATTCCAAGAATTCCTAAAACAGTTGCACAATGAATGGCTAAATGCGGCAGGGATTTTCCAATGAAGACTGCCAACACGCTTCCATCAGCATTTGTGAGAAGTTCAAGAAATGTATGATGTGTGAACTCAGAACTGAAAAGCAGTGCAGCCGCCACCATAATGATCATTTGTAGCATAACAGGAATAAGCCCGGAAACAAGAAAGTTCAAATAGTTATAATTTGGATTATAGAGCGACTGTGTTTCGATGCGGATTGGGTTGATAATGTTCATTGCTTGTTCGGCTTGCAATCCGTTTGAACGGAATTTTTTTAATAGAATCCCGCCGGAAATTGTTTTAATAAGAGCAGAACCATCTTTGAGTGTTGTGTTGGCAATAATGAGGTTCGTCGAATTATTGAAAATAACGACGGTGGCTGGTTTGCCTCGTTTGATGTCGCGCTCAAGACCTTTTGGCAGATAGAAGGCAACTTGGATTTTTCCGCGTTGGAAATTTTCTTTAATCTCATCCACAGAATGTGCATACTCAACGATCTGAAATGCACTTGTTGATTCAACTGCACGGACGATCAATCTCGAAATTTCGCTGTTATCCGCATCAAAAATGGCGACAGAAATATTCCGAAGCACGCCGTCCGAATAGATATATCCAAAAAAGAAAAAAAGGAAAATTGGCAAAATAATGGAGAGCAAATATAATGTTTTGCGCTCACCAATGCGCTGCCATTCCCGCTTCATCACTCGTACAATTGCATTATTCTGTGTTATCATAAAACGACCAATCAATTCGTACTCATCTCTCTATTTATTATCAACTTGAAGTACGTTTTTCACAATGTGATATTTACCGTCATACCTGCACGCAGGTTGGGAATTGGTGTCGTGCTGCGAAGATGAATTTCAAAAGTCTTTACATCAAAATCCCCTTTTTGATTTGTCGGTTTCCAAGTGGCAAAATCAGCCATTGGTGCGATATAATAGACTACAAACTCGTGCTCAGTTTGTTCTATCGCGCGGACCTGTCCTTTGAACTTTGCACCCATGGTAATTGACTTCATCTGGTCTTCTTTTATCTGCAGTATCACCCACACATCACCGGGCTTCGTAATAGTGAATACTGGATAACCGCCTGCAACTATCTCGCCTTCATCAATAATTTTCTTGCTTATTTCACCATCAATGGGACTGACGAGCCGTAATTCTTTCTGATATGCGAGTGCTTCTTTGTACGCGTTCTCTGCCTGATGAAAAAGAGCAATGGCTCCGGCTATTTCTTCTGAGCGTGCGCCTTTCATCACCATATCATATTTCGCGCGTGCTGCATCCATTTGTTCTTTTGCCGCTTGATATTGGAACTCCACCTGATCACGTTCCTGCGTAGAAATTAAACTATCATGATACACACGCTCAACGCGTGTCCACGTTTTAGAAGCGAGTTCGTATTGTGCTTTTGCCTGTTGATATTGATTTTGAACAGCTTCTTTTTCTTCTATTCGTGCGCCATGGAGTGCCATCTCCATTTTCTGGCGCGCACCTTCCATGGCAGAAAATGCTTGCCCGACTTTCGCATCCATTTCTTTGCTTTCAAGCGTTGCCAACACCTGCCCGCGGATTACGCTATCGCCTTCGTGCGCAAAAATGCTGTCAACCCGTCCGGGGATTTTTGAAGCAACATCAATTTGTGTAGTTTCGACAATGCCGGTCATTACCGGACGATCCGGGAAAATGGCTTTTGCGAGCAATACAATAATTGCAATGAAAGCGATAATCGCCGGAATAGTTAGAATAATTTTTGTTCGAGTCTTACTATTGATTTTCATTGTATTTCTCCTTTGAATTCCAAATTTCTAGAACTTTTTCTGGACAGCCGGTAGAGGTGCATAATTCCATCATCGAACGATAATAATCGAAGAGTGAATTCTTACTTTCTATTTCATCTTTCTCTAAAATCAAATGCGCGTCGATGACGTCTAATGAGGTTCCGAGCCCGGTCTGGAAGCGTTTATCCATCAGCCGTAAATTTTCAGCCGCAAGCGAACGATTGGTCTGCAGTTTGAAGTAGCGATTGCGTGAATTTGTCATGTCAGCATAGTTTTTATTCACTAACAGATCGATTTTATTTTGTGCGTCCAATTCGATAAATTCTGCCTCGCGTTCTAAATATGAGGCACTTTCCAATCGAGAGGTACTTTTTAAACCCGTTAAACAAATTCATACTAAATTGAACTCCGATGATCCAGTGCGGTTCCAGCCCAACCATTAAGTCTTGCGGGAAAATCTCATATTTTCCAAAAGCAACAATTTGCGGCAAAAATTCTGCGCGTTCGGCGTTAAACTTTTGTGCTGCAGCAACTTTTTTCTGTTTAATGATCTGAAGGATAGGGTTGCTTTGTTTTGCTTGTAAAAGAAAAACATTCAGCGAATCTGGAATATCGATAAATGTAAGCGAATCCGTTACTTCAACTGGTTCGAGTTCTGGCAATCCAAGTGTGTTCTTTAATGCGATGAGAGCGAGTATGCGTTTGTTGTGATCGTCAAACAAATTGCGCTCGGCTTCAGCAACTGCAACTTCAGCGCGCAGTTCTTGATGCGTGGCAATCAATCCGGCTTCTAACAAGCGCTTTGCATCGGCTTGATGTTTTTGCATGCCCGCTAACACATTTTCGCGCGTTTTCACAACATCGTTTAACAATACAACCGCGAGGTAACTAGAAATTGTTTCTTGCGTGACTTCATCTTTCGTTTTCTTTAATTCAATTTCGGCGGATTGTAATTCTGATGAGGCAAAGCTTTTTGCAGCAAGAAGCTTTCCGCCAAGAAAAATAGGTTGAACGCCAAGGAAGTAACCTTCTCTGAAGTCTTGTTTTTTCAGCACTTCCGAAAACGATGGCAGCGCCGCATTATAACCAGATTGTGATGCTTGATATACGGCTTGCTGTGCGGCAGCCGATAACGGTATTCCGGTAGTCATCACATTTTTGAGGTTTGCAAATGAAACTTGATTGTTCGATTCAATTTGAATCAATGCTGCCCGAATTCCATTTAAATCCATTTCCAGCGGTGCATTCATGTGGTTGTAACCGCCGTTAAAGGAGATAGAAGGAAGGAAGTTGCCCATGCTTCAAAATTATTGTAGCGTTTTTGTTTTAGCCGCTCTTCATATTGATGAATGCGCTCATTGTTTTTGAGTGCTGTCTCTACAGCGTCGTGCAAAGTCAGACGTTGCGCGAGCAAGCCGGGGCTGAGAAACATCAACGCCAGCATTGTGACGAGCAGGAAATGTTTGTGTTTATGGGCCATAGTGTGCTCTTTCTGAATGATGAATCAACATTCATTAATAAATAATAAGAATCCTTCAGATAAAATTATTGTTGTCAATTTCGTTACAGGAGTCCGTGTTTGATGAAGTATTTTACGTTCTGCCGCAGACGGTGCAGCGTGAGCGTCTGTGATTGCTCTGACCACTGCCGAAGAACACTGCGTAAACCACCGGTAATAAAATGCCGGAACAATTTAATATCGATGTCTGCGTTGAATATTTTTTTGCGCACACCTTCTCGAATAATTTCTTCTGCAAGATCGAGGAAATCGTCGTACTGTTTGGCAACGTTCCCGCGTTTGTCTTTGATGAGATGATGTTGTTCATTGACGAAAACAGAGGCGAGTGCGGGGTTAGCAATGAAGAGATCGAATAGTTTATCGATTACAAGATCGAGTTTTTGCGAAGGGTCAATGTCTGAACGTTTTACGATGATCCGCAAGCCATCGGTCAATTCAGTCCACAATCGATCGAAGATTTTAAGTAAAATACCTTCTTTATTTTCGAAGTAGAGATAGACACTGCCCGTAGCGACGCCGGCATGGTCCGCTATGGATGATATTTTGGAACTGTGATACCCATGGTGGGCGAACACCTTCACTGCGGCGTTGAGGATTGCTTGTTCTTTATTTCCTTCTCGTTTTCGCATGCTTTCTTGCCTTTATGAATAATGAATCACTATTCAATAATAATGAATAATTTTCCACTTGTCAAGATATAATATCGAATTAATTTTTTTTATTTTCCCCGCTCTCACCTTCATATGCATCATGTAACGAAAGTATTTTTTATATGTATTCTTGACTTTTTTTGAAAGTTTTCTTATTCTATTTTCAGAATGAGTGATGAAATACAATATCATAGTCAGCAGCAGGCTTGGTGGTGGCGCTGGATACAGTCCGCGCTTCCTCTGAGGTAGCTCATTTATATCGATTACCCAGCAAAGGTGGAAACGCGGACGAGTGCGTTCCCACTTTTTTCGTTTCTTGCCGAATCGATCTGTCGTGGGAACCTCTGTTCACAATTTTGAATCAAACAAACAACATCAACAATCAAATAACTTGGAGGTCGTTATGCCACGTAAATATATGCTTGAAGAGAGCGAAATACCAACTCACTATTATAATATTGCGGCTGATTTAGCAACGCCTTTGGATCCGCCGTTGCATCCCGCTACGAATCAACCAATCGGGCCGCAGGATTTAGCACCACTGTTTCCAATGGAATTAATCAAACAGGAAGTAAGTGCAGAACGATTTATTGAAATTCCGGATGAAGTGCGATATGCTTATGCAACGTTCCGTCCATCACCGCTGATTCGAGCACTCGATTTGGAGAAAGCAATTGACACGCCTGCGCAGATTTATTACAAATATGAAGGTGTAAGTCCGGCTGGAAGCCATAAGCTTAATACTGCACTTGCACAAGCATACTATAATAAGAAAGAGGGAGTTAAACGCATTGCAACGGAAACAGGAGCCGGACAATGGGGAAGCTCCATGGCGCTTGCTTGCAGGATGTTTGGTCTTAAGTGTAAAGTGTACATGGTGAAGGTGAGTTTTGAACAGAAGCCCTATCGCAAGTCTATGATTCAAGCATGGGGCAGTGAAATAGTCGCGAGTCCGAGCACTGATACAAAATCGGGACGTAATGCACTCGCAAAAGATCCGAATTGTACAGGAAGTCTTGGTCTGGCAATCAGCGAAGCGGTGGAAGACGCCTTCAGCCGCGAAGATACGAAGTATGCTCTGGGCAGTGTGCTCAATCATGTGCTTCTGCATCAAACAATTATTGGGCAAGAAGCGAAAAAACAAATGGAGAAAGCAGGCGTCTATCCCGATGTAGTAATTGGTTGTGTTGGTGGCGGATCAAACTTCGGCGGTATCGTATTACCGTTTATCCAAGATAAAATTGGAGGAAAAAAACTTCGAGCAATTGCGGTCGAACCAACTTCGTGTGCCTCGTTAACAAAAGGAGAGTACCGCTACGATTTGGGAGATGTTGCAGGTATGGCTCCATCTGTCAAAATGTATACACTTGGACATGATTTTATACCGCCATCTATTCATGCGGGCGGTCTTCGATATCATGGAATGTCACCGATTATTAGCAAATTATATCATGAAAAAATGATTGAAGCGCAAGCATACAACCAAAATGAAATTTTTGAAGCAGGCGTGTTGTTTGCGAGAACAGAAGGTATCATCCCGGCGCCAGAATCATCGCATGCCATCAAATCGGCAATTGAGGAAGCAAAGAAAGCAAAGATTGAAGGAAAGAAGACAATTATTCTCTTCAATCTAAGCGGTCATGGGCATTTTGATATGAGCGCTTATGATGCGTACTTTGCCGGCAAGCTTGGCAATGGAAACGGTAAATAGAACAGTGCATATATGATTTTTCAGAAAGGGCGAATCAGAAAATTCGCCCCTTTTTATTTAGAGTAATAAATATGAATGGTTGAACATAAACAGTGGCAAGCGGTATTCCGAAAGATGATTTTTATCTGTATCTTGCTTACAACGATTTTTTCATTTAATAGGATAATTTATGAAAACATATAAACTGTTTTTGAAGCGGACTACGTTTCAAGTTGTCATTACATTGGCGGTAATTACGGCATTATTTTGCCAGCCGAGGACAATCACCATTTTACATACAAACGATATTCACGCGAGTTTTATTCCGCATGAAGCATTTTGGGTGAGAGAAAATCCCAAACTGCTTGTTGGTGGATTTAATGAACTCTCATTCGTAATCGACAGTTTGCGCCACGCTAAATCTACAACTCTGTTGCTTGATGCAGGCGATGTTATGACTGGAAATCCGATAACAGAATATAAGTACGACGGCGCCGATGGCGGAGCGTTGTTTGAAATGATGAACCGCATCGGATATGAAGTATGGACGCCTGGTAATCATGATTTTGATATTTCAGTAAGCAATCTTTGCAAGTTGACAAACATTGCTAAGTTCCCAACAGTATCTGCAAATATCCTTGATACGTTAAATCAATTTCCTGTCAACAATAAGGAATACATCATAATCGAAAAAAACGGATTGAAGATTGGAATTATCGGCATAATGTCCGATGACTTTTACAATCTTGTGAATCAAAATAGTAGTGCGAGTATAAGAATTCTTCCTTCGGTTGAAACAGTGAAACGGCTTATCGCATTACTAAATCCTCAGACAGATTTGCTAATTGCGCTCACTCACGAAGGTGTAGATGCTGATTCAATTCTGGCGATGAATGTGAAAGGCTTGGATTTAATTGTCGGCGGGCATTCACATACGCGGCTTAAACATCCGAAAATAGTTAATGGTGTATTGATTGTGCAGACTGGATCAAATTTAGAAAATCTTGGTGTCCTTGATCTGAATGTCGAAAGGCATCATATCGTTTCATACGATGGAAAATTAATTCAACTTTGGTACAATTCTGCGAGGTCAAAGACAGAGCTTTCTGCTTTTATTGATTCTTTCCAAACGATAATAGATCAGGATTATTCAAAAGTTATTGGTACACTAAAAACTGATTGGAATCGAGGTCATGGCGAAAGCGGCATCGGCAACTTCATCGCCGATGCGCAGCGTGAAGCGGTGCAAGCGGATGTATCTTTCATGAATTCTACTGGCATCAGAAAAGACATGGCGGCTGGACCGATTACCAAGAAAGATATTTTCGAGATTCTTCCTTTCCGCAATTTGCTTACAACATTCCCGGTGACTGGAAGTCAACTTCGCTCTATGATTGAGACAATTATCAAAGACCATGGCAATGTACAAACATCAGGGATTCGCTGCGAGTGGCAGAAAAAGGAAAACGGCGGAATCGAATTCCTGAAAATTCTTGTGAATGGCCAACCATTGGAAGATTCAAAAACTTACACCGGCGTTGCCAGTGACTATATGATGGGTGAGGCAGATAAATATTTCGGTATTAAATTAGGTAAGACGACGATATTAAACCAAACTGTATTTTCTGCCATTGAAAACAAGGTGCATGCGACGAAGGAAATATCGTCAGAAATTGAACAAAGAATTCATGAAGTGAAATGACGATTATGAAAGGTATCATTAATGGTCAACCATTTTCCAATTCTTATTATCACCGGACGGCCGGCTGCAGGTAAATCTGAGGTTATAGATTTCTTGAAAAAGTGCGACCCCATTGTACGGCTGGAAAAATTCCACATTGCTAATTTTGAAGAACTTGATGATTTCGTTTATGTGTGGGAGACTTTTGAGTTAGATGATTTGATGTCACGATTCGGCAAACCGCGTATCTGGAGCGATGAAAAGTATTGGTTCAAGGATCAATATATCTGGGATTTGTATATAGATCGTATGACACTGGATTACAAGAAGAAACTACTGAAAGATCCGGCATATCACGATAAGATGACAACGCTCGTGGAATTTGCACGAGGCGGCGAGAATGCTATTCATCATGCGTTGACGTTTCTTTCGGCTGAAATGCTCAGCAAAGCTTCGCTGATATATATAAAAGTGCCGTATGAAGAATCTGTCCGCAAGAACCGCAGACGAGCACGGCCCGGTCAGGAAGATTCCATTCTCTATCATTCTTTGCCAGATGAGAAGATGGAGTTCTATTACAAGACAAATGATTGGGAGCAATTAACTGCAAAGGATCCAAATTTTATCGAAGTGAAGGGGCACAAAATTCCGTATTGTGCATTTGAGAACATGCCGGAAAAAACGATGGATCCAGCGCTCATTGCTCCCGAGCTTGAGCGTGTAACGAAGAAGTTATGGAGTTTACAGAAGTAGAACAGGATAACCTTGTCAAGGTTTTACAGCCTTGACAAGGTTCCTCGATAAAGTTTTAATGTGCTGATTTTCCTTTCGGCATCACATTCCAGAGGCGAGACATAACATAAGCGCCAACAAGTGCAAATGGAATTGGTGCCCAATGCCACGCTCCCCAGCCCCAATTGGTAGTAATGTATCCGACACCCATTCCAACAAACGCACCGGCGAGATATTGCATCCCATCGAATAATCCAGCGGCTGTTGCCGCCGCTTTCTTTCCGCCAAAATCCATAGAGGCTGCACCGCCGATCATTCCATGCGCTCCGTTCACACAGAAAGAAAGAAGTACAAGGCAGCATGCTGCCATCACAGGACCGAAATTAAGAATATCTGATATGCCGAAGAGAGCGAGAACAATTGCCATTCCGATGAATCCGAATGTAATCACCGGTCCGCGTCGTCCACCGAAAGTACGGTCGGATGCAATACCAAAAACAAAGCCGCCTGCGATTCCGGCAATCGCAATTCCCCACGTCGCAATTATGTATGGAAGATAAGTCGCGAAGTGTGCTTTGTCCGCTCCATAGAAATCAACAAAATATTTTGGCCACCATGCATCCACAACGCTCCGGCGCACGAACCCGATCATCATTGAGCCGAGTGCAATCATCCACATAACGCGTGATGCGAAAACCCTGCTTAGAACATATTTGATAGATGATGGTTTGCCGTCATTGTCTTCCTCGTCGTCGCCTGTTTCAAAATTACCTAATCCCGCATCTTGAGGTGAATTGTGCATGAAATAATAGTTAATGACAAATAGCACTAACACGAATGCGCCCGGAATCCAAAATGCGTACTGCCAAGGAAGAAAGAGTAAAATGAGCGGTACTCCCTGGAATGCTAATAGCAATCCCAAGCGAATCATACGCCGAAAATTCCAGCGAAGTACCTCGCTCGCGAACATGGAACCACTGTGCGTTCACTTTCACAATCGAAAGTGCGCCAAACGATTGGAAGAATCCATTCAATCCCCAAACGATTGCCATTAGCGTAAGAATCATTTCCGCCTGATAATCCGAATTTAAGAGATGCAGGAATGACAACATGCCGCGCCATGCCAATTCCTTCCCAGACCGCGGGAGATAAAACGGCAAGACCAGCAAGTCCGAACAGGAAGTTCATTATTGCAACTCCTATAGCTCCGAAGAGAAATGCTTTTTTCCCGCCGATGCGATCAGCGAAAGGACCACTTAAAACAACGGATAGACCGTACACGAGCGGCATTATAGTTTCAAATACACCAAGTATGTATTTTTCCATCGAAGCAGATCTGCCAGAGCGGGGGCAACCGCGGTGTAATTGTAACGCGTCATATAGAAACGTGGTACAGAACTCCGAGCGACATCCAGTTGATGACTCGCTGTTTGCGGAATTCCGGACTGTGAATTGGAAGGTCGGTAGAATGGTTCATAGATTAGATTGGGGATTCGTGTTGTGCTTGTTATTCAAGAAAGAAAAAAACACATTGAAGTTATCAATTTTCGATTTCAAATTTATTTTTTACTATCACAATGGAATATGATAATTAACAGTAAATCTATTTAAAAACTGGATACATCTAATGAGTAACCTTGCGGGGTTTGTTCACCACCGTTTACATTGTTTACTTTTCCAAAAAGATATCCAACGTCAGCCATAATAGACCAATTATCTACCAAAAAATATTGTAATTAGCATTACCGATATCCCGTAGTTGATCCAGTTCTGTTTAAATTATATTCCTCCAAAACCTAAGTGGCTGTAACTTAACCAATGTCAAAATCAGCAAATAAACTAAGATTGGAAACGGATTCGAGCGGCATCTTAGTCTTAACGGATCCATAAAAAAATGTGCTATTGACTTGATCGCCAGCTATTTGATCAGTCGAGACCTTGGGTGCAAAGAAAAATTCGTATCCGCAGCCGAAATGAACATCTCTGTCGATAAAAAAACCCGGCTTAGGTTTCTAATGTCATAGACACAGTAAATGGATTTGTTCCTGTATCGTTGTATTTCGTTTTTTCCATCCTTGAGCAGTGTTACACAGCCGCTCAATCAAACTGAAGATAATAACTGCTGCTGATTTAACTTTTAACTTGTACATTTCTGCGGCTGATTCTAGGAGATTGATTGCTTTTATATTTCCATCTGATAAAAGATGAGGCGATAGTTCTTCCATTTCTTGCCCCTGAGCAAATAATATTATGCAAATACTATTTGTAGCTGGAATAAAAAATATTTTTAATTCATAGTCTTTATTTAATGATTGCGAATTTATGTAGCATTAATTTTGTCCCCCTTACGCGTTTTATGTTTCTGCATATTTTACTGGAATAAGGGGGACTATAGG